>NZ_JACJST010000003.1 GCF_014698305.1 Anabaena lutea FACHB-196
AGTAATATTATTTATTTGTTATGTGTAAAATCATTTTTTTGTACGGTAAAGATTTTTTAGTGATGCCTGTTTTTAACTTGGCGATCGCACTTTTTTTGCCCTACCTCACAAAATCGCGTTGCTCCCGATCAACTTTAGCTAAGTCTGCACCAGTTAAATTAGCGCCCCGTAAATCAGCCTTATGCAGGTTCGCACCTCGGAGAATAGCAGAATAGATTCTCTGTTCTTCTCGCAGGTTAGCACCACGCAGGCACGCACCTGTTAAGTTAGCACCACTGAGATCTGCACCACGCAAATCAGCATCCATCAAGTTAGCATCCAGCATATCCGCCAAAGTTAAATTGGCATTACGCAAATCAGCACCCTGCAAAGTTGCACCATGCAAATCAGCATCATGCAAATTGGCACTTATTAAACTCGCTTGATTGAGGTTTGCACCACTTAGCTTGGCCGAAATTAGATTTGCCTTGTTCAATATTGCCCGACTTAGATAGCTAAAAGTTAGGATAGCATTATGCAAATCCGCCCTATTCAAGGCTATACCAATCAAGTCTGCACCAAAAAGATTTACTCCATTTAAATTGGCTTCGATAAATTTTGTTTCTCCATCTGCATATCGCTTCAGAAGTTCATTGGCATCCATATTTTTACCCTGTCAATTACCAAAATCTTTTCAAATTTCCCTAGCATCAATAATGCTATAAAATTGCCATCATTGTTTTTTATTGAACATATCTTTCGTAGGAGGTACTATAAATTGACAGGTATTCTCGTCATCTATTTCATTCTCATAGATATGATCAACATCAGTTAATGTCATGTCATAATTAAGAGCAACTAAAGGTCTAGTTTCTTGAGATGAATAGCTGCTGTTAATTGGTTGATCTTGGGTGGCGCTGGTGGATGAAATATCCCTATATAAACCTCGCATAGATTGGATAATTGCACTGGCTACTTGAGTATTTTCATCCGGGTTGCCTAGAGAGATAACGCTATTATTTAGTTTAAATTCAAGCTCTCTGAGAGTTGAACAAGAATCAAACAATTTCTGCAATAAGCTATCAAGCTCTTCTGATCTCAGTTTAAACCAGTCTTCTTCCTGGAAAGTAAATTTATGGTAAAGTACAGAAAATAGAATTATCTTAGCCCTAAGCGGGTTAGTATATTTCATAAGATTTTGCCGTAAATCAAACTGATCATATTGAGATTTGATTTTACTGTTTGGAGATTGATTCAGGGCATTTGATGATATTTGTTCAGATTGATTGGGTTGATTTGATAGTATTCCTGTTGATTCTTGATCCTTTATATATAACTTCTGTACTTCATTAAAAACTACACTGGCAAATAGGGAGTATTCAGCTTGTTTGTTAAGGCTTTTTACAACTTTAGATAAAGATAATTTTAAGCTATCTAAAGTTGGATTCAATGTGCATAATTCTTGAATTAATTCTGGTAATTTAAAGTTATTTAGCTTCTCTTGATCGTTCTCCCAAATATTTGTACAAGCACAGAATATTAATTTTTTAATCCGTGTTGAGTTTTCATGCTGTTCTAAATATTTCGCTACTTCATCAAGGCTAGATAGAGTTTTCATCGGTAGATCTCCGGCACAGGTATCCGATAGGAATAAATTATAACTGGACTAACGCTCTAGTACCGCTTTCTCGGAATTAAAAATTAAAAATTAAAAAAGCAGATTACACAAGCTTTTCAGTAATTTTTTAATGGTCTGTTTATTTACGCCGTTCTGTACTAGTGGGTAGTAAAAGTTTTTTATCAGTTGATAACAAGGAGGCAAAATAAGGGAAACCGGGTAAAAGACAATACGCTTGGCGTTAAGGAAAATTATCTATTTAGGCAAGCTGGGGCAGATAAATAGGTTGATCTGAACTGTATTGAGGTAAGCATAAAGTTTCAAAAGTATATAGTAGTAACCGTACTTTGTGGCTTTGTCTGGCATCCCAGTAAAAAACGCTATATTATAACTAAGTGTATCTTATTCAACTGAAAACCGCTAGATCAACCTAGATACAATTTAAAATGTGGCTGGGGTTAAGGGACAGCACACCCGATAAAAGCTGTAATCCCACATTCGTGAGGTACAGCGAGAAAGATTTAACCGCAACAGGACTTTACGCAAATATAGCAGGAGTCAGGAGACGCTTCGCAGACCTCCGGTTCAGGAGTAAAACCCTCCAACGGTGGGCAATGCCCACCCTACGTATATTTCAAAAATAAAATATTAGTCCTATATTTCTCATCTAAATTATTGAGGATAATGCTGGGCTAAAAATTCTCTGGCTTCTGCTTGATCCTTAATTAAACCATCCAGAGTAGCAGTTAATAAATCATCAAGAATTTGCTTATATTTGGGACTAGGTTTATAACCTAATTCTTTTAAATCATTTCCAGTTAATAGCGGTTGTACATTTGCCCATGTTGTTAAATATTGCCAAATCTTTCTTCTAATTTTTCGTGAACTTTGTAAAGCAATTAAGATTAAAGTTAGTAAATCATGCTTTTTGAGTAAATCTACAGTTTGACTGGGATGATCGAAAGTAGGTAATAATGTGATTATCTCAGATTGAGTGTGGGATAAATTCTTTAATCTGGCAATACTATCATCAGCTAATTGCAGATTTTTGGCTACCTTTGCCCGATATTCTGGTTTTAAATAGCCGATTAGTGCTTCTAGGCGAATTTGCCAATTGCTTAAGGTTTGTTTTCTATCAAATCTCCCTAAACAGCGTTCTAATAAATTTAATTGTCGGCAGAGTTCTGAATCTAATTTTAGGGTAGGATGGATACACTGCAAAGCACCTAAATTATCCAGCAATTTTAAAGCTGATTGCCAATAAGGAGCTAATAAGATATATTTTAATTCTGTTTTGAGGCGAGTTTGTAAAGCGGGTGTTTTGCTGTTTTCTTGGGAAGTGCGATCATATACTCCGCTATTTATGGCATAATGGATATATTCCTCAGTGCGCTTTTCAATTTGAAAACCGAAACGTACAGCGAAACGGACACCGCGATAAATTCGAGTAGGATCTTCAATAAAGCTATTAGCGTGTAAAATCCGAATTTGCTTGGCTTGTAAATCTAAGAAACCACCAAAAAAATCCAGTAATTCACCAGCGCGAGGAGAAGTTAACCTTAATGCCATAGCATTAATAGTAAAATCCCGTCGATATAAATCTTGACGAATTGAACTCGCTTCTACTTCTGGATTGGCTGCGGGATAAGGATAAAATTCAGTTCTAGAAGTGGCAATATCTACCCATAATGAATCTAATTCTGGGTCTTTGTGCCATAATAAGGCAGCAGTTTGAAATGCACCATGAATTTCTAAACGGGCATTTTTATAAATTTCCTGGAGTGCTTTTGCTAATTCTACACCTGCACCCACAGATGCTGTTTTATGAAAACCATCAACTACTAAATCAATATCATTAATCATTAAAGTGCCGGTTTCAGTTTCTGCTAATAGCAAATCCCGCACTGCACCACCTACTAAATAAAGATGCCAACCACGTTTTTCTGCTTCTTGAGATGCGGTGGTGAGTAGTTGCCAAAGTTGGGGATTTAATTTATTTTGCAATTGTGGCAGATTAATATTAATTTCACCATCTTTTTGTATTTCTCCATCCAATATATCTGCTTGATGTAATTCCCTTAACACATCGGTGCGGGTAACAATACCAACGAGATTATTATTTTCTAATACTGGTAAACGTCCAATATCATAAGTCACCATTAAGGACTCAATTTCTGGCAAAGTGGTATCTGGGGTGATTGTCTTTAAATTGGTTGTCATGTAGCCTTTAACTGGTGCATGACTAAAGCCATGATGTAAGGCTATATCTAAATCACGTCGTGAAATTATACCAACTAATTGCCCTTGGGGATTGACGACAGATAAACCAGAATGGCCGTAACGTAGTAAGATGCGTTGTGCTTCGGCTATTGTGGTTTCTGGTCGAATGGTGCGGACTGGGGAAGACATTAAATCCCTAGCTGTGGGAGGGTGAGGAATTTGGGCTTTTAACCCATCTAGGAGTTGCTGTAAGATTGGCTGTGAGTCTTGTGTGCGAAGATTCAAGGAAGCGGCTTGAGAATGTCCACCACCGTCAAATACTTGAAAGAGAAGATTCAGATTTGTACCGGAAATGTGCGATCGCCCAATCACAGTTAATCGCCATTCATCATCACCTAAAGCATATTCATTTGCCAACAGGATGGCATCAATTTCTGTTAATTCGACCAGTTCTGTAGCCAAACTTGATAACCCTGGCACAAAATCATCTGTTTTTAATATCACCCAACCTATCGTATATCCCCTGAGACAAATATACTCTAAAGTTTCCAAAGCCTGACTTAATAATTGTTGCAATTGTGGCGATAAACCAGGATCACGATAGGTAGAAATTACTGATAAACTCGCTCCCTGTGCCATCAACCAAGCCAAAGCTAAAGCATCTCTGGCTGTAGATTGGTCATAAGTTAACGAACCTGTATCCACATGAATACCCAAAGCCATGACAGTTGCTTGGGCAGAAGTTAAAGAAATATGACGTTTTTGTAATTCTTCCACCATTAAAGTTGTCGTAGCGCCCACCCGCTCAAGATACAATTGTGTGGCAGGAATATCACTATCTTGTCCGAGATGATGGTCATAAACTACAACTTCTTGGATATTGGGTAAATCGAACCATTCAGCAGCTTTACCCAAGCGATCGCGCTGTTGAGTATCCACAACCGTTAAAGAGCGAATCTTTTCTGGATTTACCGCACGTCTTTCAATTAGCGCATACTCATCTCGATGCAACGCTAAAAAGTCACGCACAGGCGGATGCGCTCCCCCAGTTAGCACAATCTTACTCCCTGGTAGCAGACAAGTTAAGCCAACAGCCGCCCCCAAAGCGTCAAAATCAGCAGTTGTGTGACAAAGAATTAAATCCATAGGGAATAGGGAATAGGGAACGGGGAACGGGGAACAGGGAGCAGAGGAAAGATACATACTCTCCCCAATGACCAATCACCAATCACCAATGACGAATGACGAATGACAATTGATCATCTGTTACAAACCGGACGTAAAATATTAATGGTTCAGAAGACCAAGTGAGTTCACAGGGGTCACTGAACAACCCAGTCTGTCCATCATACAGCGACAGTCTTGGGACAATTTACGATATCGCTGTGTTGGGAAAAGTAAAAATGACCTTAGTATTCCAATTTGCTTTAGTATCTCTAGTTCTAATGTCTTTTGTCTTGGTGATTGGCGTTCCTGTCGCTTATGCAACCCCTCAAAATTGGGTTGAATCGAAAAAGCTGCTGTGGGTTGGTTCTGGAATTTGGACTGTTTTAGTGCTGTTAGTTGGGATATTAAACTTTTTTGTGGTGTAGAGGACGGCTGCAAACAGTCAAAAGCACATAACATAAAAATTTAGAGGAGCAGAAAAGCTAAGGTAATAAGGTCAAAAAAGAAAAAGAGAGATTTTCTTTTTCCGGATGACTTTTTCCTGAACTTGCTTTCCTGCTCCTCTATATTGACGGCAGAAAAGTGTATTGGCTAAGAATTTATAGTTAATTTAAGAGGCAGTCATGGCAGTTTTTGAGGGAAATTTTACTCAAACAGAGCCTTTGCGGTTTGCAATGGTGATTGGTCGATTCAATGACTTAGTTACTCTCAAACTTGTAGAAGGATGTCAAGATTGTCTAAAACGTCATGGTATAAATCCTGATCCTCAAGGCAATCAAGTAGACTATGTTTGGGTTCCAGGCAGTTTTGAAGTTCCTACGGTCGCTCGGCAGTTGGCACTCTCCCATCGTTATGATGCCATAATTTGCCTGGGTGCGGTGATTAAAGGACAAACGCCCCATTTTGATTATGTATCATCTGAAGTAGCTAAGGGTATTGCTGCTGCCAGCTTTCAAACAGGTGTACCCGTGATTTTTGGTATTTTGACAACGGACACGATGCAACAGGCATTAGAGCGAGCCGGAATTAAAAGTAATCACGGCTGGGATTATGCCATGAATGCCATAGAAATGGCCAGCCTGATGCGTAATTTACGCTCTAGCCTAGCAGAACCTTATGCTCGGAATCCTCAAACCTTACCAGCTTCAATCCAAAACCCTGTGGAGTCAGAGGTGGTTTAGCGGTGACGCGGAGACGGGGTGACGCGGGGATGGGGTGACGCGGAGACGGGGAGATGAATAACCCAATGACCAATCACCAATCACCAATCACCAATCACCAATCACCAATCACCAATCACCAATCACCAATCACCAATCACCAATCACCAATCACCCATTACCAAAAAACATAAATTTAGGGGTTGACAAACCAGGAAAAATCTGAGATAGTTATATTAATGTGAAAGTTGCGGGTATAGCTCAGTGGTAGAGCGCAACCTTGCCAAGGTTGATGTCGCGCGTTCGAATCGCGTTACCCGCTTTTCAGTTAATATCAAAAAGCTCAGATTACTAAATCCCTGATTGCACCTGTTTATGTAAGAACAAAGGCAAAGGGCAAGCTGAATCTGAGCCATTATGCCGTAATGCAGCATTTATAAACCTTACGCAAAATTCAGGGTAGCGGAATTTTTTCCGGCTAAGTATTTTGTCAATTTGAAAATGGCGACTACAATGCAGCCAGAAATATACTAGAAATAGTGATGACTGTGGCGATATCCGCCATGACTAAAACTGCTGAAAGCAGCGTTTAAAAAGTGTGAAGTTTTCTTCCTGGTAGCAACTGGTGTTGAAGAATTCCGCTGACTGAAGCTGACTTTTAGAAATAGTAGTCCAAGAATTACTTCTTGGAGTCACCAGCTAGAACAGTTAAGAAAAACACGCTCAAGTTATTTATATCGCTTGTGCCATCTCAAAAACCTGAAAAAATAGACTTGAATACGGAATATATTTGTCCTTGCCGTCGCCGTGGGCAATTAATCCCGATTACGCTAACAGAAGCATTTGGATGCGATCGCTGTCAGCAAATTTTTGTTGTGGAAGATGATGGACACGTGCTAGAAAAACTTTCTCCCACCTATCCGTATAAGCGAGCTTGGCACTGGACAGGAAATAGTTGGCGCGATGTCCAACCCCGATGGAGAGAAAATTATTGGCCGATAGCACTGGGCATTATTTTCGTGTTAGTGATTATATGGCTACCATTAGCACTGCGATTAGCCAATGCTTCAAGCATTCTTGTTTGGGCAATAGTAGCACTGCTGTTGGCTATCCCACCAGTAATTATGGTCTGGCTTACCTACAGACGTTAACTCAATGACCGTTGAAGTTTTTGATGATTTTTCTGAACCTGTAAAAAGTGCTAAACGCGCTTATCAAGCTTCCCTGAAGTTAGGTATCACAAAGGGAGTAGATCGGAGTCGCGCTGTGCTGGCAATGGCAAAAGCGCTAAAACGTTCATTTGACGACATTCTAGAAGCCAATACATTGGATCTAGAAGCCAGTCGAGAAATGGCGGTATCAGAGTTGATTTTAGATTGGTTGAAGCTAACTCCCTCAAGGTTAGAGAATACAGTGGAAATTCTCCAACGGTTGGGGGAATTATCAGATCCATTGCGACGGGTAAGAACTGCCGATTATCAACAGGAAGACTCCCAAAGTTATACCCAGTTGATGCCTTTGGGCGTGATTGGATTTATTTATGAGGCTTTTCCTGATTTGGGTGCGATCGCAGCTGGTTTTTGTATTAAAACTGGTAATAGTTTGATTCTCAAAGGCAGTACAGAAGCTAGTCATTCTAACGCTGCGATCGCAGAAGTACTGCAAAATGCTATTACTGAAGTCGGTTTACCAGCCGGTTGTATAGAACTAGTGACAGCCGAACATGGTGCTTCAATTCGAGATTTAGTGACTCAAGATCAGTATTTAAGTTTAGTCATTCCCTATGGACGTTCTAGCTTAATTCAGCAGGTGGTAAGACAAGCAACTTGTCCGGTTTTAAAGTCAGCGATGGGTAATTGTTACCTGTACTGGTCGCTCAATAGTAGCTTGGAAATGGTGCGCTGGATGATTCTCGATAGTCATGAGAGTGAACCAGATCCGGTAAACGCCATTGAAAAGGTTCTCATTCATCGTCAAGCTTTACCATCTTCCTTGTCTGTGTTGTGGAATAGCTTAAAGGACAAAGGCTTTGAACTCAAAGCAGATGAGGAATTAGTAGAAGCTTTTCCCCAGTTGCAGTTAGCGAAAGAGGGAGAATGGGGAACACCGTATTTAACGAAAACAGTGGCTTTTAAATTGGTGGATAGCTTAGAAAATGCGATCGCTTGGATTAATCAATATAGTAGCGGTCATGCTGATTGCATTGTCACAGAATCTTACCAGGAAAGCCGACAATTTGCTTTAGGAGTCAACAGCGCCTCTACCTACATCAATGCTTCCCCTCGGTTTTCCCGCAACTCTTCACGGGGAGATGCAGTATTTTTGGGAATGTCGAATCAAAAAGGACATCGCCGGGGATTTATTAGTTTGGAGACTTTGACGACTGTGAAGCATATTGTCCAGGGGAATGGACGGTTTTAGGAGTTACAGCAGCGGTTAGCAGTCAGCAGTAAAAAGCACCTCAATTTGTAGCAGAATTGCCAAGCCGCTGCTTTTCCTTATGTGCCACTGGTAGTAAATTTTGGTGATTTTGGGTAAGAGAGAAAATGAGCGATCGCTAACGATGCTTATCATTCTCCAATTAATGCGAGTGCTTGATTAATTACACGGTCAGATAGATACATTCCTAGTGAGCGTAAATTATCTAAAACTGGCCTTGCTGCTGGTATTTTACCTCTTTGCTTCGCTGTTAAAACTAGCCCTAATGTTCCACGAACAGGAATTCCCAGTACGGCTGCACATCGACGAGCCGCCAAATCATCTACAATTGCTTCTGTATTAGGGTGTGTATACGCCCAAGTCAAAACAGATGATTCCCCTTTACCTAAATCCCAAGATTGGATAATTTCAGGAGTTGGCGGTGTTTCTACAACAACTAACCAGTCGGTTTGTGTTAGTGCTAAAACAGTGGGGTCTTCCGCACCTCTTTGTTGAATCTCAACAGCTACTGCTGAAGGAACTAAAATTTCATCACCCAATAATTGCAATAAATCTATTAACCCACCTCTAGATAAAAATATCAGAGGTGAAGCATTAATTACAGGTCTTTCAGCCACGTTCTAATTCTCTTTGTAGGTCGTCAAAATCAACATTAAAAACATCTATTTTTTCACGGGATAAAGCGAGGATAAAATCTGTTCTATCTAAACCTGCAATATTTGCGGCTTTTTCTTGGGAGATTTCACCCCGTTGATACCAGTGAATAGCTGCTGCAAGACGTAATTCTTGGACAAATTCATTAGGTGAAAGTCGCAAGGCTGAAAATATTTCTTCGGGTAGTTCTAAGGTAATGGTAGTCATGAAGGTGATTTGGGGTGGAAGGCTATTATATATTTCACTTTAGCAATTTTGGGGTGTGGGGTAGGAAAATAGGGTAATCGCACTATCGCCATCATGCTGGATTCAAGTTGCCAAGACCTTTGTATGTGAAAATTGATCCAAGTATTTTGGAAGTTGTAAAAATGGCTTGGGTAGCAGGTGATCAGTTGCAAGGTGGAAGATACACAATTGAAAGAGAGTTGAGAAGGGGACGCTTTGGTATTACTTATTTGGTGAGAAACAAAAGGGGTAGCTGGGGCTTGGGCTGTAACTAGGGTTGGGGCTTGGGCTGTGGTTGGGGTTATGGTTGTGGCTTGGGCTGTGGCTGTGGTTCGTACGGCTGGGTTTGTGGTTGGGGGTGGGGCTGTGGTTGTGATTGGGGCTGTGTTTGCGGTTGTGATTTGGGCTGTGATTGGGGCTGTGATTGGGGCTGTGATTGGGGCTGTGGCTGGGGGTGAATTAAAAAAATACTTTAGCAAGTTTCATACTTTTCTAATTTTGACTGGTACATCCAATATAGGCTTAGGTTTAGGATGGATAATACACAGACTTTTTAACCCATCTTCATAGTTTGGTAAATATTAAATTGCATTTGATCAGGTTCTTTTTGGTTGAATTTCAAACGCTAATTGAGAACGATAAAAACACACATCAAATGCTAGAAAAAAATTCATGTGTCCCAAAATCAAGGGAGCATTTCGATCTTGCGTCCAAGCAAAAGCCAAATCTACAACTGGAAATTGCTCCACCTGTGCAGTTAAAACCAATGCTCGTGCCTCAAATCTAGACAAATTACCACCTAACGGAACAGAGAGCCTTTGCCGTTCCCAAACTGCTCCCAGTCTCAACCCCATTTCATAGGGTAATACATTGACACTAGAACCTGTGTCGAGTAAGCCTGACACCTGCAAAGATTGATTCTGATAACTAAAAGTTATTGGCAGATAGGGAAGTGTACTCAATGCACCGAGATTTGGATCAACCTCAGTAAAGGCAAATCGGACTTTATCAACCACGTGTTGCTACTTTTTCCTCTGCTAGTGCTTTTGCTAAGACAGCAGCAGCCTCAAAAGAATCGTGTAAACCTTGACTTGCGACTTTACCTTGAGCATCTAATGGGGTTAAATTTGAATCTTTCAATAACTCTCCTCCCAGGAAATGTAGGAGTAATAGCTTATCAGAATAAGATAGTTCTCTAAGAAAAGGTAAAAGTTCAGTGAGAGGCATAGTTTTTTGAGTATGGCGGGTTATATCCATTTTAGAGCCTTAAGTTCTCATCAGTAAAATCATCGGCATTAAGTATAGTTAAACTACTGTGCCATCGCATTTAATATTAAGCTTCCGGTTCAATTCCTAAAACACGTAATTGTGCAGTCAAGCGATTTGCTCTTTCCTCACCAGTCAACAACAAATTACCTTGCAAATCCCACCACCGCAGCCAGGGTAATTCCATATTTTGATATTCACCTTGCCATAAACCTAACTCCACTCCCATAAGTGTAATTGGATAATGTCCCCGTTCATTTGCTGGTAATAACTGATATTGTCCTTCTATGAGGTGATATACTTCAAGACTAGCTTTACTCACTTCATAAATGCCATAAAAAACAGGTTTAATTACCTGTTCATAAATCCAAAATTTACCCTGCCAAGGGGTTTTATCTCGTTCTTCTGCGCCATTTCCTGAAACAAATTCTAAGGCAATTAATGGCGAAATATATTCTTGCCAAAGGACATAGGAACGGCGAAATTGACCATTTAATAAAAGTGGCACATTGGGAACATAAAACCAATCTGGAGCTTCTGCACCGCGTTCTGGAGGATCAGTGATACGCCAGTAGATTCCTAAATCTTGACCAATACAATACTGACCATCTGGATGACGTTTTTGTAATACTGGTGTGATAGACTCTGTTAGCAAAATGCTTTGGGGATGTTCTTGCCAATTTTTCACAAATGTACCGTTAGACTCTGGGAGTTGGGTGTGATCTGGAAGGGAGGTTTCTGTATAGGGAGCATCTGTAGTAAATTTCATAACTTCCTCGGATTTTATGAGGTTTGTTTTAGTTTAGCAAAATTAGCAATATATAGAGACATCGAACTTTCTTTAAATATGCGTGATGTCAAAATCCTTGTAGAGACGTTCCATGGAACGTCTCTACTAAATCCATACTTTAATTATGCAACGCCGCTTTTCCTGTTAACTAACCTTTCCCACTCCTGCTAAATCCAAAATGGGCGGAATCAAATCTTCCCGCTTCACCGCCATCAGATGCACACCCTGACACAATCCCCGCGCAATTTGCACTTGTTCCGCTGCAATTTTCATCCCTTCTTCTAGGGGATGTTTCGCTTTTGCTAACCTATCAATAATGTGTTCAGGAATATTTACACCGGGAACCGCTTTATTAATAAACTGGGCATTTTTTGCTGATTTCAACAGAAAAATTCCCGCCAAAATTGGTTTATTGTAACTAGAGGCAATTTTATCCATGAACTTTTCTAATCTTTCAAAATCAGTAATTAATTGACTTTGAAAAAATTGCGCTCCGGCTTCTATCTTCTTTTCAAACCGACTTTGCAAACCTGACCAACTTGCACATTGAGGATCTACCGCTGCACCTGTAAATAAATCTAAAGCGCCATCATTCAGGGCTTTATTATTAAAATCAACACCCTGATTCATCTTCCTAATTAACTGCAATAACCGCACAGCTTCTAAATCAAAAACGGCTTTTGCTTCAGGATGATCACCGGCTTTTACAGGGTCGCCAGTTAAAGCTAAAATGTTGCGGATACCCAAAGCATGAGCGCCCATTAAATCTGCTTGTATTCCAATTCTATTGCGATCGCGACAAGCAACCTGACAAATCGGCTCAATTCCATTCTGCAACAAAATCACCGACGCTGCCAACGAAGACATTCCCAACACAGCGCGGCTACCATCAGTAATATTGACAGCATGAACTCTTCCCTTAAGAGTCGCCGCCATTTCGATCATATGGATGGCATTTCCGCCCTTGGGAGGTGCAACTTCGGCGGTAATTAAAAATTCACCCGCAAGGGCTGCTTTACGGAAGTTATTAAAAGCACTGGAGCTATGGGTATCCGGCATAACATTAAAGTTTCAGTTTTCTAATAGGGTAAAACACATTACACCTAAAAGCCTAAACCTTATAGAGGAACAGAGAAACCCAAAGCAGCTTTGACTTGCATTAGAGTTTGATTAGCTATAGCCTCCGCTTTCTCCCTACCATCTCGCAAAACTGACTCTAAATAACCTTTATCCGCCATTACTTCCTGATATTTTTCTTGAATTGGTTTTAAAGCATTAATTGCTGTTTCCGTCAACAAAGGTTTGAATTGTCCCCAACCCATATCTGCACATTCAACCGCTACCGCTTCTTTAGTTTTTCCAGACAGCAGCATATACAGAGTTAACAGGTTATGACATTCTGGGCGTTCTGAATCATCAAAAGTTAAACCCCGCACCAAATCAGTTTTACAGCGTTTAATTTTTTTAGTAATCTCTTCTGGAGAATCTAAAACATTAATTCGGCTTAATTCCGCAGGATCTGACTTTGACATTTTCCGTGTTCCATCTGTCAAACTCATCACCCTTGCACCTTCCTTTCTAATTAAAGGATCTGGTAATTTTAATACAGGTGCTTTTTTCGCAAATTGGTGATTAAATCTGTTGACAATATCCCGCGTCAGTTCCAAATGTTGCTTTTGGTCTTCACCCACCGGTACTTTATCCGCTTGATAAAGGAGAATATCCGCAGCCATGAGTACGGGATAATCTAACAAACCAACACCGACATTTTCACCTTGTTTAATCGCTTTTTCCTTAAACTGGATCATATCTTGCAACCAGTTCAGCGGTGTAATGCAATTTAGCAACCAGGTGAGTTCACTGTGGGCGGAAACATGAGATTGGACAAAAATGCTAGAATGACTCAAATCGATACCACAGGCTAAATATAAAGCAGCAATGGTGTAAGTATCAGCCGCAAGAGTGGCGGGGTTGTGCGGTACGGTAATGGCGTGTAAATCCACCACACAAAAGAAATTTTCATACTGGTCTTGAATTTCTACCCAGTTACGAATCGCACCTAAATAGTTACCCAAGTGTAAGTTACCAGTTGGTTGAACTCCCGACAGAACGCGCTGCTTACCCATAATTTTTCAGTTAATGAAGCTAATACCCCGACTATGTTACAGCTATTTTCAGGTAAATAAACCACATTTTTTTCTCACGCAGAGGCACAGAGAGAAATCAACAGTGTGGTCTAAATACATGAAAACTGCTGTAATTTGACAGTTTCAAAAATGTAGAGGCGTTTTATGCAAAATCTCTACATTCTTGTTAAGGGGTTTTTATTGATATTAACGCAACTGTGATAACAAGGTTTTTATCTTGGGAGTAGATAGCAATTTCTGAGCATCAGTAATTATGCTTTGACCCCAAAGATTCTTTCTCATACAATGAAAATCAGCAAAGTTTTTATCTAACTTTAATGCAGTTTCTGCTAATTTATAAGCCTGTTGTTGTTCTCCTTTAACATACAAAGCAACAGCTAAAGCTAACATGGGTTCAGCAGATTGATTGTTAATTTTTATGGCTTGTTGCCATTGTTTAATAGCTGTTTCTTTATCTCCCTGTTCATATTTAATGAAGCCTATATTATTGATGGCTGCTAAGTGATTGACATCTTGAGCAACTGCTTGATTATAATTGGACATAGCATTTATACCGTTTCCTAGTGGATAATAGTTAATACATCTACTAGGGTAAGCATCCGTAAAATATTGATGATTTTTTTGTCAGAAATGGCTTACGCCTCCCGTAAGGGATACAGGATATCTAGGATTTAAGGATTTATGGCTTTAGCTTGCGTGACGACGTAGGAGTCATACGCCTCCCGTAAGGGATACAGGATGTGGGATATTTGTAATATTGATGGAATTGTTGAGATTAATTTTTCTATTATTATGTCAATTTTAAAACTGAATATATATAGGCTAAACATAGAACACAACGTCAAAGTTCTAAATCGGTACAATATATAGCTAGCTTATCATTCCCTGAGATTCCCTGGTAACTTAGCTGCTGAAAAATAATAATTATTGTGACAATACTATTGTGACAGCAATTTTGTCATTAGACGTAGCAAAAAATATTTTGTTCCTATGATTAATTTAACCGCCATAGTCTTAGCAGGAGGCAAAAGTTCTCGTATGGGAGAAGATAAAGCCTTAATTTCCATTCAGGGAATACCCTTATTGCCAAGAGTTTGTAATGTCGCTAAAAGTTGCACTGATACCATATATATAGTCACACCTTGGCCAGAACGATATCAACACTTGTCGTTGCCTCGATGTGAATTTATACAAGAAAACCCCAGCGACACACAAGGACCCCTAGTAGGTTTTGCACAAGGACTGGAGAAAGTAAAAACAGAATGGGTATTATTATTAGCTTGTGACTTACCGAACTTGCGAGTTGAAGTGTTGCAAGATTGGGTGAAAAGACTGGATACTGTAGAAGAAGAAAATATTGCCTATTTAGTAAAAAACACTAAAGGTTGGGAACCACTTTGTGGTTTTTATCGCAGTCGTTGTTTACCCCTACTATTAAATTTTATCAACCAAGGAGGACGCTCATTTCAAAAGTGGCTAAAACAATATCCAGTAAAAGTTTTACCATTATCAGAACCAGATATCCTCTTTAACTGCAACACCCCAGAAGATGTACAGCAATTTTTAGTTAATTAAGCCATAATAAAAACAAATTCACCTCCTCTTAACCTCCGCGTTACCTCTGCGTTAAAAAAAAATTAATTATGCCTTGGATATCATCTGCAATAGCACTCATCTTAACTCTCTTCTTATTCTCCTGTACCACAGCAACAACTCAAATACCGCCACAAAAGTCCAACATAACATCAGCCACAAGAGTTGTTTCTCTTTCCTCTCTTGCAGCTGATATTATCTTGCAGTTAGATAAAAGTAAACTTGTCGGAATTACTGGTAGTAGCTTATTTAAAAATGACTCCAAATTTGAAAATATTCCCCGTGTTAGCGAAGGTCAAAGTCCGCCGAATTTAGAAAAAATTGTTTCTTTAAAACCAGATTTAGTTATTGGTACGACTGGTTTTTCTGACGTACCCATGCAAAAACTTAAACAGCTAGGAATACCCACTTTATCTACTCAAATAAATAGCTGGAAATCTCTAGAACAACTAACTAAAACACTTGCTCAAGCAATTGATGTAGATCCGCAACCGTTATTAAATCGCTACAAAACTCTTTTACCTAATAACCCAACTCAAAATCCTTCTACTTTAGTTTTAGTTAGTCGCCAACCGATTTTAACACCAAATAAAAATAGTTGGGCTGGTGATTTAATTGCCAGATTTGGAGCGAAAAATATAGCTGCTGAATTACAAGGTAACAGTCCCATTGGTGGGTATGTGACACTTTCAGCGGAGAAAGTTTTAGAGTCAAATCCAGAAGTTTTAATTGTCGTTAATGCTGAACCAACCTTATTAGATTCATTAAAAAAAGAACCGTTTTGGCAGAAACTACAAGCTACTAAAAATAACCGAGTTTATGTTTTTGATTATTATGGACTGGTAAATCCAGGTAGCCTAAATGCGATTGAGAAAGCTTCTGAGCAGTTGAATAAAGCTTTATTAGTAAAATAATTAAAAGTTTGTAGTCAGCGCTTTAGCCCTACTTTTGTAGAGACGTTCCGGTGGAACGTCTGTACTTGCTAATTCTGCTGTATCTATAATCTGCAGTTTTATTTTTGAGCAATTGCAACAGGTTTTTGATTTGGACTCTTTCCACCAGTAATGCTGCGGAAATACAAACCACCAATACTTAGTAGAAACAGTAAATAGCCAACAGCTTGTACTAGATAGAGGTTGTCTCTATAACCAAATAAAGATTTGAGAATGATGCCAGGAAATTGTTCATCAGACAAAATTTTCTTGGTATTCCAAACCATTGGTCCTAAGATGCAAGAATGAACTCTAGTAAAGTGTTCATAATAAAAACAAAGGTTTTCTGAAGAACGACTACTCAGAGCCAGGTTAGCTGTAGCATCATCAAAATGTTGTAAAGCTGAAACTACTAACCCAGCAACAATCAAAACTAATAAAACGCCCATGACTTGAAAAAACTGGCGGATATTAATTTTCACACCCCATTTAAATAACAATACACCAATTGCGGCAGCGGTGGCTAAACCACCAAGTGCGCCCAAAGTAGGTAATAAACCTTGTTGAAAATTGGCTGCTACAAAGAGGACAGTTTCAAAACCTTCACGCACAATAGCAACTAAAATTAAACTAAAAACGCCCCAACCTGCATTTGAATTTTGTGTTAGTGCTGCGGTGACGGCTCCCTCAACTTGCGCTTTCATAAATCTGGCTTGCTTAGTCATCCAGATTAGCATCCAACTGAGCATGACTATTGCTAACAGACTAAACACACCTTCTAAAATGGGTTCAACGACAGAAGTGTATTGAGGATTAATTGAGCCAAGTATTTTAATTAGCCAAGTGAATAAGACACCTATCAAAAGGCTGACGACAAGCCCAACAGCGATACCAGCATATACCCAATATTTAAGTCGAGATTGTTTGGCTTTTTTTAACAAAGCTAGGACAATACCCACTACTAGGGCTGCTTCTACTCCTTCTCGGAGGGTAATTACAAAAGTAGGTAAGGCAGTAGTAAAATCCATGTTCTTTTTTATTTTTTATGATTCATTGGTCATTAGTTCAAAAATGTTTAAATTTTGACTAATGACCAGAGAATATTAGCTGAAATCGCGTAACATTTTCTTCAGTTCGAGATTATGCATCTCTTCTTGTCCAATCATGCCACGGGCGAATTCTTCTAAATAGATGCTGGCATTAGTAACGGTTTCTAGGAGACTTTTGTACAAATCCAATGCTGTTTTTTCATGGGATAAGCTTTCTGTCAAAATATCTTTGACTGTGTGCTTATAAGTTTCTTCCATTGGGGTGATTTTCAATGAGGGATGCCCTTCTAAGCCTGTAAGAATTTCTCCTACTTGTTGAGCGTGGAGTAGAGATTCAGCGGCTTGGGCTTTGAAAAAAGCGACAATGGGGATGCGGTTTGGGCCTGTCACCATTAAGGAATAATGGGTGTAGCGGACTACCCCAGCTAGTTCAAATTCCATGATGGCATTGAGTAGGTCTATGGCTTTTTTTTGGTCGAGTTCTTGCATTTGTTGTTAAGTTCAGCAAAATTACAAATTGAGAGTAATTTAGTTAGGAGTTATACAGTTTTTAGGTGTTAGAAGCTGGGATTATTCTTCACTTTTAACTTTTAACTTTTAACTATTTTCTCTCTTATCAATCATTTTAATCTGCTTATTCTGTGGTTCCAATGGTGTCTGATTACTAAATTTGTGCTTTAGTGATAGTTTTGTCTCGCACTTTTTGAGTATTTTCCTCTATGGTTTTCACCAATTTGGTAACATCTTCAGGGGTTTTGAGTGCTTGGGCGGGTGGGATAGCAGTCGGCCAAACTTTCACCAGTTCAGCCAAAGCTGTATCTATGGCTTTGTGTACTTCAGGATTTTCTTGAGCCATTTGGCTAGAAATCCCTTTATATAGTTCATTAGAGTAGACTACAAAGCCACGGGAGTCCTGATATTCAATGGGGGCGGTAATTTTGCCATTTGCAACTGCTGCACCATATTCTGAGTTAGCTGCATCTAGCAAACCACCAATTACTTGTAGCACAAAGCTCGATTTTGAAAGTTGCTCTGCGGGTAGGGCTGCGATCGCACTATCAACTGCTTGCACAGAAGTGGTAAAGTTAGTTTTTATTTTGGCATCCTTGGGATTAGATTTGACTAACTCGGTTAAACTTACCAAGTTGCTTTTAAATTCTTTAACGTTGCGTTCATTGAGTTGTTCTTCTACATCAACATAAATCTCTTCAACTGGATGTCCAATATGGGGTTCTGCTTGTTTAGGCTGATTTTGATCTAGCAGTTCTTTGGCTACTAACAGATGTCCCTTCATTAATCCCAGTTTGGTTATGTAATCAACATCTTTTGCTTCACCTGTAAGTACCACTTCCTGAACAGTCACCATGTCTTTAATTTGGTCAAACTGTTGTTGAGTAATTACTTTTTTGCTAACTAAATCTTCTGGACTAGCGTAGGGACGATTTGCTTGAATTTTGTTAGATAAAGCGGGAACACCTAGTTTAGCTTCAAATTTATCTAACTGCGATAATATCGCATTATTAATGTTGATTTGAGCTTTACTACCGTGACCACTGTGGGTAGTACTTTCTGTAACCGTTGCTGTACCTGGTGTTGATTTAATGTCTGCTGTTGGTGTGTCGCTGGTACAAGAACTCAGGGAAACTATGGCACAAGCAGCGATAGACAAGAAGATGTAACGGTATTTAATCATTTTTGCTCTTAGGGAATTGAATACTTTTGACAAACTTGATAGTTATTTGTTTAGTAACTCTTCTCTTCATTTTTTACTAGTTATATACAGCAAAAATATTCATATCAGATAATAAATATTCTCACTATATATAGAAAAAATGGTTTAAAGATTTCATGACTTGGATTTAGATTTGCTTGCGGGGGTTTTTGGAGTCTTTTTCGGCGACGACTTCAAATTGACCCATACATCCATTTTCAGCCACAGCATCCTGATGAGGATGAAACATATACTTACCCGGATACCGAAAAGCAAATTCTAAAATGTGCCTTTCTGCAACACCCATTGTTAAAACATCTGTTTTTTCACTGGGAGTCATAGTCATCCCGGAACGATAAACATCAAAAAAGTTAGCGTGAAGGTGAAACGTCACAGCGGGGTCAAATTCAATAATATTCAGAACATATAATCGAATTAGCTGATTTTGATAAATTTGGATGGGATGATGCATAAAATGGTGCGGAAGACCATTAAAGGCGTAATATTCATTTCGGTTATCATCATTCACGTCATACCCAGACATGATTAAAACAATTTCATCAGCTGGGGGGCGGGGTTGAGGGGGATCGATAATAAACATTCCGTATAAACCCTTAGCAATGTGGCGAGTCACTGGTTCAATATGGCAGTGATACAAGTGAACGCCATAGGGTTCGGCATCAAATTCATAAATTGTGGCTTTACCGTTACTCACGGGACGCACCCCATCCATTTCTGAGGGATGAACGCCATGAAAATGCAGAGAATGGGAATGTCCTGCATTATTGAGAAACAGTACCCGCACCCGTTCACCTTGTTTTGCTCGTAATGTGGGGCCGGGAATACGTCCATTTAAGTCCCAGATATTGTATGATACTGCACTGTTAAGCTGAATAGTAGAAGTACCCGCTGTCAACTCAAATTCTCGAATAGTGCGTCCATTCTCTCGCTTCACAGTCCCATATTCAAAATCCCGTAACACCTGCATCGGGTTAGCAGCGTCATGATGTGCCATCATTTCCATAGGTGGCACTCTCACAAGTGAGGAATTTTTTGCATTTAGCATCTGCCAAATTGCTGCCCCACCCGTGATCCCAGCACCTGTTAAGCCTAGTTTCAGCAGTTGGCGACGGCTCCAAAGTTTATCTTTACTCAAGGTAAAGTTTTTAAACATGAAATTAATCAAGGTAAGCAGAAATAAAAGTTGCAAAAGATTCGCAATTAATTTGCATAGTATACTGAATCAGAAATTCTTGTCAATAAGTCTCAATTACTTTGAAAGTGCAATTTATTTTCCTTGAGTTAAGCTAGTTGTCAAAAGTCCAACGATAATAATAATCGTATTAGATTCAGACAACCCACAAAATACATTTGCGAGGTATGGAACTTGCCAAAAATTATGATTAAATCAAAACGTGTATCCCTGATTCTGATTGGGATTCTCAGCTTTTATCTAGTTGTGGGAGCATCTGCACCAGCCTATGGGATGCATATTATGGAAGGTTATTTACCACCTGGTTGGGCAATTTTTTGGTGGGTGGTAGCTTTGCCATTTTTTGGGTTAGGATTGCGATCGCTCACCCGCATCACCCAAGCGAACCCAGAACTAAAATTACTCCTAGCATTATCGGGAGCCTTTACCTTTGTTTTATCAGCCCTAAAAATGCCTTCAGTCACAGGTAGTTGTTCCCATCCTACAGGAACAGGGTTAGGCGCGGTGCTATTTGGACCATTGGCGATGTCGGTTTTAGGAACTTTAGTATTATTATTTCAAGCACTACTTTTAGCTCATGGTGGTTTGACTACATTAGGAGCGAATGCTTTTTCAATGGCTATTGCAGGTCCATTTGCTGCTTACTGGATATATCATCTAACAATACGGCTAACTGGTAAACAAAAAATCGCCATTTTTATAGCCGCAGCTTTAGCAGATTTACTTACATATATCATTACTTCTGCACAACTCGCCTTAGCTTTTCCTGCTCCCGTCGGTGGATTTATCGCTTCATTCGCCAAGTTTGCGGGAATTTTTGCCATTACTCAAATTCCTCTAGCAATTAGTGAAGGATTATTAACAGTATTGGTGTGGAACTGGTTACAATCCTATTCTTCTCCAGAACTAGAATTGTTGAAATTAATCAAACAGGAACCTCAAATCAATGAATCAATCTAAAAACGGATTGAATAACTGGCTGTTAATAATAGCAGTGATTACCTTAGCAATCATACCTTTAGTATTCGTGCGCGAAGGTGAATTTTCTGGTTCAGATAGCAAAGCCCAAAAAGCGATTAGTGAAGTACAGCCAGGATATAAACCCTGGTTTGAACCCTTATATAAACCGCCAAGCGGGGAAATAGAAAGCCTATTATTTTGCTCTCAAGCTGCTTTAGGTGCTGGGGTAATTGGTTACGCAATCGGATTGTATAAGGGGCGTTCCCAGCAGCAAAAAAATAAAGAATGACCGAATTGAAATAATTCGTAATTCGTAATTCGTAATGCCTCTTTCAGAGGAGCTATGCCTACGGCACGCTACGCTAACGTAATTCGTAATAATTCCTCTTGTCCCCCTAGGGATAAGTAATTAAGTTTTGCAACGGGGATTTAGTCCCCAGAATTGGTTAAGAATCCAAAATCCAAAATCCAAAATCCAAAATTGATTGACTCTACAAATAGATACCCTTGCTTACACAAATAGGTTGCGTTGGTTAGCACCTCAACAAAAATTACTCTTAGCAATTGCACTCTTAATTATCGCTGCTTTTGCCCATCCCCAAGTACAAATTTTAATTACCATTTGGATAAGTATTTGGACAGTTGTTTATGCTGGTATTCCCGCTAAAATTTACCTCAAATTAGTTTATATCGGCTCTTTATTTTGTTTAACCAGTTTACCAGCTTTACTAATCAATGGAGTAGAAACTAGTCACATAAATTTGGTGCATAACGACTCAGTTACAGGACTGACTTTAGGTAATTTTTATGTATACGTCAGTAGACATGGAATTGAGCAAGGATTCACCATTTTAACAAGAGCAATTTCTTCACTTTTTTGCCTATATTTCATAATTCTCACCACCCCATTTACTGAAATTCTTCAAACTATGCGCCGTGTGGGATTTCCGGTGCTTTTAACAGACCTGTTATTATTGATGTACCGCTTTATTTTTGTCTTGTTAAACACAGCATCTGAGTTATGGACAGCGCAACAGTCTCGTGGTGGCTACCGCACTTTTAAAACTGGCATAAAAAGTTTATCTTTGCTCATTGGTCAATTACTCAAACGCACTTTCATCAATTATCGTCAAATCTCTTTAACTTTAGCATCACGGGGTTTTAATGGAGAGTTTAAATTTTGGCATCCGCAACGTTATTTTGTATCTAAACGCTATGGGATTGAGGCAATTATTGGATGTGTGATCTTAATAATATTAGAATTTAGATGAATATGGATAATGACGAATATTTAATAGAGTTTGAAGAAGTTTATTATACTTATGCTGGAGCCAAACAATCAGCTTTAAATGGGTTAAGTTTGAAAATTCCTGCTCATAAAAAATGCGCGTTAATTGGTCAAAATGGTTGTGGTAAAACTACCTTGTTTTTATTGGCTAATGGTTTATATAAGCCGCACAAAGGTAAGCTATATTGGAGAGGTAATACCATCAAATATGACCGTGAATCACTAACAGATTTACGTCAAAAAGTTGGGTTAATTTTTCAAGATCCAGAACAGCAATTAGTTGCTTCTACCGTAGAAGAAGATATTTCCTATGGTTTGTGTAACTTGAGTTTACCAGTTGCAGAAATTAAAGCGCGAGTTGAACAAGCTTTAGATGAATTTGCTTTACATGAATTTGCCGAAAGACCAGTACATCATCTTAGTTTAGGACAAAAAAAACGCGTTTCTATTGCAGATGTAATGGTATTAAAACCAGAATTGTTGTTGTTAGATGAACCTACAGCATATTTAGATAAACTGCATACTCGTAATTTAATGAAAACGTTGAAAAAAATTCATACAGATGGAACTACAATATTAATGGCAACTCATGATCTTGATTTAGTTTATCTTTGGTCTGATTGGATCTTTGTCATGGATAAGGGAAAGTTAATATTAGAGGGAACACCTCAAGATGTGTTTAGCCAGACTGATATTATGGAAGAGTTACAGTTAGGTGTGCCATTGATATATGAGATGCTTTTTAACGATGTAACTTCTGAAGAAAAGCCAATTTTAGAAAAGCTAAGTCAGAAAATATTGAAATCACATCGTTATTTTTAGCCAAATAAAATTTTAAAAAAATAGTCTAGATTCGCAATCATTGCTCACAAAACTTGAATTAGTTGATAATTTTTAATTGTGCCGATAATACGATGAGGTCTAGATAAATCACCAGGTTCAGGTTTATAAATCCAAGCATAACTAAAAGCTGGTAATTGAGAAATTGAGTCTACTGTTTTACCATGAATAGGGGTATAGAAGTTAATCAATACAGCATCTTTGCCTTCTAATTTAGCAAAAAAGATAGGATTGTTTTTAAGAATTGAGGCTATTTCTTGCCGTTGAAAAAAGACTCTAAAATTAGGGTTAAAATCACTTAACAACCCTAAATTACCAGCAGTAGCTATAGATAGCCAACAAGCAATTAACCAACTTGCTACCCAGTAGCGAGAAGTCAGCAAATTGTTATCAAAATAGTAACGACTAATCCAAACTAAAGGCACAATTAAGCAAGCAAAACCCAAAATTAAAGCAAGAATTGCATATTTGCGAATATCAATACTACCTGCTACCAAAGCTACTATACCAGCTAAAATAGCTACACTACCTAACACACCAAAACCATAACTAAGATTTCGAGGAAGATATCTCATACTTCCAGAAAAAAGCCATATTTTTCTTGGTTCCTGTGTTGGTGTAAATTCTCTATTGTAAATTTCCCCCAGCCAATCTAAACCTACAGCCGCAAGTATAGCAATAAAGGGATAAAGGTAAAGACTGTAGTGAGATAAACGAGTTGAAAATAGACTAATTTCCGTAAATAAAGTCAGAGGAAAACCCACTAATAACAATTGGTAGCGAGGAATTGGATAACGAATTACTAAAGCTAATCCAAAAAGGCTGAAAAAGAACCAAGGAAAAGATTTTAAAGGCACATTCCAGAAATAGAAAAGTATGCCATTTCCCTGTCGTTCATTACTACCTAGTTCTACCACAAATCCCAATAATTTTCCAAAACTATCACTTCCATAACGCAGCCAGTTAAACCATAACCAAATCAAAGTAGGAATTAAACCGACTAAAACTCCCAAATACAACAGGGGGTTAAAAAGATGACGATGACGACGATGTTCCCCAATTAAATAAGGTAATAATGCAGTTATTGGTACAACAATCATCAAACTTCTCATTAAGAAGCCTAGTCCAAAACTTAACCCAGTTATAAAAACATAAATATAGCGATTTTGCGGCTCTAATTCAGCTTTGAGTAACGCCAAAATAGCTACACATACTAATAAAATTGTTGGTAAATCTGGTGTAGATAACCGACAATATTGCAGCCAGAGAAATTCTACACTCAAAATAGCAGCCGCAAGATATGCTATTTTTTGATCAAGTAATATTTTCGCTATTTCATATATTACTAATAAACTGAAAATTCCGGCAATCATACTAGGTAGTCGCGCACTAGTATCACTAACGCCAAATAATTTATAAAAAATAGCAATTAACCAATAAAAACCAGGAGTTTTATGATGAGCATTACCCCAAGGAGCGATCCAGTCACCAGAATCAAACATCTGACGCGCTCTCCGCGCATACAGTGCTTCATCATGCGCCATGAGGCTATTTTCTCCAGAAGTAAATAATAATAAAGGAATTAGCCAAATTAATAAATTAAAATAAGGAAATCTCCTCAGCAAAAGAAGACGCTGCCAAATAGCAAGAAACAATGATGATTTGTACAACATTTGTGGAATACGAGTTGAATATTATTAGCTCTAAGTGTTTGAGTTGGGTTTGGTGATGAAAATAAGGTAAGTTAATATAGGATTTCCTAGTCTAATGAAGTACAAAATTATCTGCGTCCATCTGCGTCCATCTGCGTTTAATTATTACTGCTTGTACCTCACTTGAATGGGAATTGCTATATACAAAATTAGCACAATCTAGTGCAAGACTCTTCCAAGATAGACATTTATGCTACTTAGACCAAATCAACGCCTTAAGTTAGATGACACCGATGATAAGTTATTTTATGACTATCCGCGCTTTGTCACCCATGTAGATGAAGGCTTTATTCAACAGTTGACAGATTTATATCGTCAGCGACTTAAACCCGACACAAGAATTTTTGATATGATGAGCAGTTGGGTGTCTCATTTACCAGCAGAAATAGAGTTTGATCATGTGGAAGGACATGGACTCAACGCTGAAGAACTTGCACGTAATCCTCGCTTAAACCATTACTTTGTGCAGAATATCAACGAGAAGCCTCAGCTACCTTTACCTGATCAAGATTTCGATGCTGTTATCAACTGTGTTTCTGTGCAGTATATGCAGTATCCAGAAGCAGTATTTACGGAAATTCACCGCATCCTCAAACCGGGTGGTGTCGCTATTATCAGCTTTTCTAACCGGATGTTTCATCAAAAGGCGATTCAAGTGTGGCGGGATGTGTCGGAAGCGTCTAGAGTCGAATTAGTTAAGCGTTACTTTGCCTCAGTACCGGGATTTACTACTCCAGAAGTGATTGTCAATCAATCAACAGCGCCGAACTTCTTACAATGGTTGGGTATACCAGGAGGAGATCCCTTCTATGCTGCGATCGCTTATCGTCATGAAGACACGGTGACGCGGGGACACGGTGACGCGGGGATAGGGAGACGCACAGACGCGGGGAGTTAATCACAAAGCTGCCGGAAAATTGGTAATTCTCAATACAAATAATGATCAAAAAGTAAATTTTCCGGTACAAAACCTACAGTAGCGCAGATAATTGCTTCAAACCTCTCACATTTTAAGGAGAACCCAATCGTGATTTTATCCCGTGGGCGCAGGATTTTAGCTAGTTTGTTACTGTGTGTCTTACTACTGACTACAGCTTGTGCTACGAAAGCACCTAACCGCTTTGACCAGGTACAACAGGAAAGCACTAAGCAAAAAAGTGGTCAGTCCGTTGCTCAAAATGCTACACAGGGTAGTAAATTAAACGCTTTTTTCCCTGATGGGGAAGATGGCTATGAGCGAGTCTATACCCAAGAGAAAAAAGGCTTTTCGGAAGCGAATTTGAAAAAAGACGGCAAGGTAGTCGCGCAATTGGCTATTTCTGACACTACCAGCTTACCTGGAGTAGCTTCAAAATATGCCAATAGCACCAAGAAAATTGACGGCTATCCCGCAGTGGAACAGGGCAAAACCCAAACTTCTATTTTGGTTGGTAAGTACCAAGTCAAGGTGATTTCTAAAGATCCATTATTCACTGCAAGCGATCGCGCTGACTGGATTGAGAAATTTGATCTTGATGATCTCGCTAAATTGAAATAACCGTTACTCTCAACTTCAGATAACAAACCCTCAAATAGGAGATTTTTGTGAGCAAATCCATCTTTGAATTAGTTGATGAGCTACCAACCAGTAACTTGACTGTATCTATGCTCAGATCCTTAGATTTTGTCGCTCCCGGTGAGTGGCAAAATACTGTCGGCTTTGTCAACACGATTAAAACCGTCACCGGTGAAGATGACGACAGTTTAATTCAGCAAATTGGTGAACGCGCAATTTATCTATTCAACGACAAATCCCAAGGATATCAAACAGCTTTGTGGCTTTATCAAACTGTTGATGGTACAGATAAAGCTTTAGGTGCAGCCGCTTTAGCTAATAAAGTAGGTGAATCAATTCCCCTATTAGGCTTTTTAAACTCTATCACTCCCAAACCAGATAAAGCTCAAACCATTGACTTAACCTTAAAAGTAGTGGCTGAATTAGTAGCTTTTTGCCAAATAAACGGTATTCCCGGTGATAGTATTGGCGATTTTGTTGCCTCTTTAGGTGAGTATAGTGGTGAGTCACTCATCCGCATGGTGGCTTTAATTTGCGTCGATGGTTTAATCCCCCTAGGACCTGACTTCATCAACAAAGCCCTATCAGGTATTAGTCAGATGAGTCCCCAGGACTTAGGACAAAACTCAACTTTCCAAAACATCAAAAATACTATTCCTGGCAACAATGATGCTGGTAAACTCAACTTTATCGGCGAAAGTTTTGATTCCGTTAAAGGTTGGATGAGTGGTATTGTGGCAGCTAATGATTTAACACCACAAAAGGTTGTTGGTAACTTGCAAAATTTTGTCCAACTCGCTGATGACAAATTAGACTACCTGGCAGCCTTCCTGGATGTAGCTACAAATTACTATGAACACACTGGTACGCAAACTTTAGCTCGGCGTTTAATTGAACGCGCAGTGGCGGAAATTTAGGCTAAATAATTCTGCCTAAATACAACTTGTAGTAGTGCCGCCAATAAATACAGCACTACTACAAATAGGTTTTTATTAACTTGTGCGTGCTATTTGCGGCTGTTAGGAAAGATCACCACAAATAACACAAGTGAAGCGGAATAATGAAGAGATGCAGACTGGATTTACAGCCGCAATAGACATTACTCTAAAGTTCTTACTTGAAGCGAGAACGTTGTTGACGACGTTGCTTGTGTCTAGCGATTGCTTTACGCTTCTCTTTTTCTAAAGGTGTTTCAAAATGGCGATTCTTCCGCATATCTTGGAAAATTCCAGCTTTAGAAACTTCACGTTTAAATCTCCGCAAAGCTGATTCAATACCTTCATTTTCCCCCAAAACTACTTGCGTCATTCTCATTCCTCCTATTGTGGGTGAATATATACTATACTAGAGTTAAAAAAATATATCAGCAGAGTTGACTCTTGGGATTTATCTATTGGCGACTCTAGGGTTAAAAATTTTTCAGAACAGGATTAATAACGGCGATTATCACGATCATTATTACCCCAGCTACCACGAGAAGGACTTCTTTCTTCACGGGGTTTAGCTTTATTTACCTTTAAAACACGACCCATCCATTCAGCGCCATCAAGTGCTTCAATGGCTTTAGTTTCTTGGTCATCACCTTGCATTTCCACGAAAGCAAAACCACGTGGTCGTCCTGTTTCCCTATCAGTGGGTAACTGCACACGATTGACCTTCCCATACTCAGAAAAAGCCAATTTCAGGTCTTCTTCTGTAACCTGATAGGACAGATTTCCAACGTAAATCGACATAGTAACAGGCTGTCTCCCAAATCAAATAGTGTAGAAAGTTAGATTCGGAGAGACTCATTTATAAAGAAATTAAAACGACTTACTCAACCGAAAATAATCCTTACATCCTACACTATAGCATAGCCTTTGTATATGAACTCATAACGAGTAACATTTCTAGAAAAACTCATAGAATCATATCTTGCACCATTATCTTATTGCGAAAATCTAAGTCTACAACCCTTATTATTGCGTAGGGTGGGCATTGCCCACCGCACCCTTATTGAGAAGGTGCAAGATGTGAGTAGACTTACTCAAGGCACATTTTAGGCAAACTCTGCTAAGGTTTGTGCTGATTTCTGACACAATATCTGATGATGTTGAGAACTACTAGCCAGCAAACCGCCCCATTGACTAATATCACCAGTGTTATACTTTAACGGACTGCCATCGAAGTGAGTAAATTTACCACCAGCTTCTGTTAAAATTAGTTCAGGTGCAGCTATATCCCAATCTTTGGGTGCAGATTTACCAGAAAGAGAAATGTAAATATCTGCCTCTTGTTCAAGAATAGCAGCGATTTTACAGCCGACACTACCAATGGCTTTGTGATTTTGACAGGGTAGATTTTTCAGGAGATATTCTAATCTTTCATTGCGGTGAGAACGACTGACAACTAAGGTTAAATCTTCGATGGGTTTATTGTCAGCTACTTTTAAGGGAACAGAACCATTAACGGTTTCCACAAAAGTACCGCCACCTTTGGTAGCATAATATAACTTTTCCGCTTCTGGTATGGCCACCACTGCTAAAACTGGACTTGTTCCTTGAACTAAAGCAATGTGAATTGCATATTCACCGGTTTTGTTGATAAAGTCCCGGGTTCCATCTAAAGGATCAATAATCCAAACCCATTCACAAGGATTTTTACCCTGTTGAGATTTATAGGTTTCTTCACTGATATAGCCAAATTCTTCATTACCTAAAGCTGCTTGTAGCTTGTCTAAAATATATTGACTAACGGCTACATCTGCAACAGTTACAGGCTCATTTTGTTTATATTGTACGTTTAAGTTTCCGTCTTCGACAGTTCCGTGATAATAAGAGCGCAGTAATTTAGCTGCACCCCAACCTACCTCACGAGTAATTTTTAGTATTTCTTCTAAGTTTGGCATTCTTTTGATTTTGGTAAAGTATAGATTCTATGAAAAGCTCACGTAAAGAGGTAAAGGCGCAAAGGTATAATCATTTTCCAAAAAATAAGTTAGTTTTGGTAATTTTATCCTTAATCTCTGCCTTATTGATTGCGATCGCTTCTACAGCTACTAATATATATTTTTATGGTAACAATTATACTCCTATTCGGGCAGATGCCGCAATTGTTTTAGGTGCAGCAGTTTGGGGAAAACAACCATCTCCTGTGTTTCGAGAACGGATTAACCACGCTATTAATTTATATCAAAACGGTTATGTCCGCACTCTCATTTTTACAGGTGGAGTCGGTAATGGTGATGAACTAGCAGAAGCGCTAGTTGGTAAACTCTATGCTGTCAGCAAAGGTGTAAAATCATCTGATATTCTCATAGAAACCACGTCCCGAACTACTTCCCAAAATCTACAAAATGCTTCAGAATTAGTGGCAAATTACCAATTTAAGAAAATTCTCATTGTTAGTGATCCATTACATTTAAAACGTGCTGTTTTAATGGCTAGAAATTTAGGCTTAGATGCCCAACCATCTCCCACACCGACTACCCGCTATCAAAGTTTAAATAGTCAGTTGCCTTTTTTGATCAGAGAAACTTATTTCTACTTTGTTTATTTGTTATTTAAAATCTAATTTTCAATCTACAGCGGTCTAAATCCCCGTTGCAAAACTTAATTACGTTGGCGGTAGCCTGCCGTAGGCATTATTACGAATTACGTTAGCGTTCGCGTAGCGTGCCGTAGGCATAGCTCCTCTGAAAGAGGCATTACAAATTACGAATTACGAATTATTTTAACTTTCCATCCAACGGCGTGTACCAAAATATTTACAAGTTTCAGCCGCAATATTACGAGCTAATTCTAGAGATTGCTGAAAATTAAATTGTAAAATGTAATGACAGAATGCACCATGAAAAATATCTCCTGCGCCTAATGTATCAACGGTTTTAATTTTCGGTACATTGATTAAACCTCTTTTTTGATAACTTAAATATTCTATCGGTTTTTCTCCTTGGGTAATGGCAATATGGGGAATGTTAAAATTCTGAAGATAGGTAAAAACATCTTCTTGATTTTTGCAGCCTGGAGGATAAAAGTTAGCAGAACAAAGTGCATAATCTACAAAAGGCAAGATTTCCTCAAATCCGGGTTTCCAACTTCCACCATCAATCACAACGGGGATATTTTGGTTTTTAGCTGTTTCGGCAATAATTTTACTAACTGCCATTTGATGTCCATCGATAAGTATGATATCAGTGTTTTGTAAAATATTTGTGGGAATAGAGGTAATATTAGCCTGAGTTTTCACGGCATTAATAGAAATTACTGCCCTTTCGCCCGTACTTTGGGTGACAATAATAGAAGAAACTGGTGGTGGTGTATCTTTGCTAGAGTCTAAGTCAATAATTGCAACTTGATAATTTCCTAAATCGGTGCGAATTAGCTGCGTCATTGGGTGAGAACCCAACACAGTTAAGAGTTGAGCTTGATTACCTAAATGACTAAAAGTAACAGACGCATTTGTTGCTGGCCCACCTGCTGCTACAGTATAGTCAGTAGCAACGAGCTTTTGATTATTTTTTGGAGGAGAGTCGGCCAGATAAATTAAATCTAAGGTGACTAAACCGACAAATAAGGCAGAATTTGTCATTTGTAATTGCTAACTTGATCTAATTATTAAATGAATTATAGGATAATCTATGAGTCTAACTACCCATGATCATGATTTTTATGCTTGGACACTAGAACAAGCGCATTTGCTAAGAACTAGACAATTTAATCAAATTGATTTTGATCATATTGCGGAAGAGATTGAAGACATGGGACGTTCTGAAAAACGAGAATTAGAAAGCCGATTAGAAGTGTTAATTATGCATTTACTGAAATGGCAATTTCAGCCTAACTTACGTTCTCGATGTTGGCAATTAACTATCAAAGAGCAACGCTTACGCTTAGAAAAACTCCTGGCTGAAAATCCCAGTCTTAGCTCTTTTTTAGCTGATTCTCTAGATAAAATTTATCAACTTGCTACTATTAGCGCAGAACGAGAAACGGGATTGTCTTTATTTCCTGAAACTTGTCCTTACAGCTTAACAGAAATTTTTACACTTGAATTTTTACCCACTGATATATAATAAAACTTATAAGAGTAGAAGTCGTTTCTTTCTGGAGAGCAACAAATTATGTTCAAAAATATGGCGATGGATGCACTAGGTTTGAGTGATATTGGTGCTGTGATCAAACCCGAAGATTATAACAAGGTGGAGAGTGATGACTATGTGATGCATGAAGAAGGTGAAAAAATATATTTTCTGATTAAATCAAAAACCGATGAATACTGTTTTACTAATCTAGCTTTGATTCATCTGGATGGAACTTCTGCGGTTAGTAAAAAACGCTTACTCAAACGCTTTAGTTATAGTCAACACGCTATTAAAGATGTGAGGTTAGAAACAGCAGGAACAATAGATATGGATATCGAAATTAAGTTAACGATGGGTGATCAATCCTACTCTATTGATGTTGCTAAAATTTATATTTCCCCCTTGAAAGACTTGTACAAAGCTTTACTAAAAATTGCATCCATTCAACGTGAAAATGCCGTCTATTATCAATATGCTCAAACTAGTTTAAATACAGCCTCCAGCACAGTCAGTCGTGCTACAAATATATCTACTTCAGAAGAACAGTTTAAGGCAATTAACTGGTATGCATTTAATTGGTTAAAGTATGCCCATGAAACTTATGTACGTAAGGATTTTGGTGAGGTTTTTGAGAAGTTTATTAACAACTAATTTGTAGTTGTATGGTAACTTAATTTTCAAGGTGTAATTTGAATTTCTTTTTTCTGTGTCTCGGCTGTTTCAGTTTTTATTTTGCCATAGGTAAATTGTAGTTGGATACAATACAATCGAGGGCGGGGTTTCCCCGCCTCACAAGGGTAGGTATTTTACATTGTCGTGAGGGCTAGACTTGGTGGACAAGGAAGGACAGTGGACAAGGGAGGAAAACCGTACAAAATCATATTCTCTTGGTAACAAGAACAGTCCGTCAAAAGACCATTGTGCGTATAAAATCTTCCTTGTCTACCTTCCCTCCTTGTCTTCCTAGTCCTGCCTTCACAGATAATATTAAAAACCTACCCTTGTGAGGGGAACCCCGCCCCTACATGGTTGGCGATGAAAAACTGTACAGTGAAAACAGCTATAAAAACCAATTTAATCAAATAGTTGCTGTTGGAAGTTCTTCTGCTCAACTCAACTTACAAATGAGAATTATTGTCTTTTGATCATGTAAAATATTTTATGCAAACTGATCCAAAACCATCAACACTTTATATTGTCGGTACACCGATTGGCAACTTAGAAGATATCACTTTTCGGGCAGTGCGAATTTTGCAAACTGTGGATATGATTGCGGCGGAAGATACACGCCACACCGGGAAACTACTGCAACATTTTCAGGTGAAAACTCCCCAAATGAGTTATCATGAACATAACCAGAATAGCCGCATTCCTGAGTTATTAGAGCATTTGACGAATGGGAAAGCGATCGCACTGGTTAGTGATGCGGGAATGCCCGGAATTTCTGATCCTGGATATGAATTGGTAAAAGCCTGTATTGAAGCAGGAATCACAGTTGTACCTATTCCTGGTGCAAGTGCAGCAATTACAGCTTTGAGTGCAGCAGGATTACCAACAGATAAGTTTATTTTTGAAGGCTTTTTAGCAGCAAAGAGTCAACAACGACGACAACAGTTAGAATATTTGCAAGCCGAACCCCGGACGTTGATTTTTTACGAGTCTCCTCACCGCTTACGGGACAGTTTAGAGGATTTAGGGACAGTGTTGGGGAGCGATCGCTCTATAGTCATAGCAAGAGAACTCACTAAATTATACGAAGAATTTTGGCGGGGGACAATAGGAGAAGCGATCGCACATTACCAGCAAAAAGAACCCCAAGGCGAATATACCCTGTTAGTTGCAGGAACTCCAGCCAGTAAACCCCAACTCACAGAAGCAGAACTCAAAGCCGAATTATTACAGATTATGAAACAGGGAGTTTCCCGTTCCCAAGCCAGCCGTCAATTAGCCAAAGATACTGCCGTATCCCGTCGTCAACTGTATCAGTTAGCCCTTGCTATAGAGTTCGATTCTGAATCTGTAGTTACCTCTGAATGAAAAAAGAACCAGGGAGAAGAGAATAGAGAAATACTAATCTTCTCCCCTGGTTAATAGCTACTAACAAAAGAAAATCAAAGGTTGAAATTAGGATTGAAAAACAAAATTGGTATTGACATCCAAACCAGTAACGTCATTAACAATAGCAACTGTTTGACCATCCAAGCCAATTACAGTATTACCACTGACAACACTGAGAGTCAAACTGCTAGAGGAAATACCAAGAACCCCGATCACATCAACACCCTTTTGGAAATCAAGGATAGTATTAGCAGCATCAGGTAGTTCAACAGTGGCAATCCAGAATTGGTCAGCACCAGCACCACCAGAGAGTAAGTTACCACCACCTAACTGGACATAGAACTTATCATCACCATCCCCACCTAGAGCGCGATCGCCCATACCCAGGTAGAAGATATCATTATCAGCACCACCAGACATCCGATTACCACCTTGAGCATCGGTAGCATCTAATACGTCATTACCGCTACCACTAAAAGCGCTATCGCCCTTGTTTACATAGATAGTATCTGCACCACTACCAGTATTGATGCGGTTACGGCCAGCAATGGTCGAAGACGCTGTTTGAGCATCTACATCATCGTTAGCAGCACCAGTAAACACAGAATCATTAATACCATCAAAGGTAGTATTAGCTGCACCAGCAATTAATATGTCAGCACCAGGAGTTCCTGAAACTAATTGGGTTTCTTGTTGTGCTGCGGCCTCTTCTGGAGTCACACCGAACAAAGTCTGGTACATGAGGTCATATATCTCAGTATTGTCCAGAGTGCTGGGTAATAGATCCGCATTCATCCCATAAGCTTTAGAAACAATACTACCAGGGAAATCGGGAGTACCCACCCAAGCAACACCAAAATTACCCATTTCTCCATCTATGCTATCTACAGATGGGAAGGGTATCCAAGGCGCTTCTGGCGTACCTGTACTGCCATTGATACCATCCAAAACTGCCCGGTTAGTATTGGTTGTGGTGGGATTGACACCGATGAATGGCGCACTAGGCTCGCTATCTGCCAGTGGAGGATTACTGGTAGAGTTACCAGATGGACGAGTGTAAGGAGTATATTGGAAAACCTGCATCCCACCAGCATCACTATCAGCGGCTGTCAATACCAAAGTATTTGGATCTTGGGTATTGACATAATCCATTGCTACACCGATAGCTGCATCAGCCCGACGTACAGCTTCAATAGTACCGACAGCATTGTTGTTGTTAGCAAAGTTGTCACTACCTTCTTCTTCAACTACGACAAAGAAACCATCGGGGTCTTTGTTGAGAATTTTCAAAGATGCTTCGAGCATCTCAGCTACTGTGGGCGCAGTAGCCACATATAGGGGTAGAGGACTAGAACTATTTAGCCCTAGTTCTTCTTCGGTGCGATCGTCAAAGGTATGTTCAGCAGCAAATACACCTAAAAGCTTAGTTGGTGGGTTTTGGCTATTTACCACCTGATTCATTTGCGCTTCGGTGTAAACTACCGTATAACCCAAGGATTGCGCTAGTTCGATGAGGTTGATGCTTGGGCGACGAACTGGGCTGGTTTCTGAGGCATCTATCTCAGCAGTAACGTGGAAACCAGTTGTGCCTTGAGGCAACATATACAACTCACCACCACCCATGATTACGTCTGTACCAGAGCGGATGACTTGTTCAATAATCTCAGCGTATTTATCTCGCGCTCGGTTATTGTCACCTAAACGGTTGGTGGTTTCCGCAGCAAAGGCAGCAGTACCAGGTTCAGCTAAGTGACCAGATTGTAATAATGCTGTAGCTTTACCAGCAGCGATCGCTTCTTCTAAAATTGTATAGCCAACTTTGCCAGAAGCCGGGGTAACAACAGATTGATCTTCATTCAATCCAAAGGATTCGTTAAATACCTTCACACCGTTGGCGTGGGTGACAGCACCAGCATTGGAAGTACCAGTTAACTGGTTTTCCATATGTCCCAAGTACACACCAGCATTGGACATCATATCCCAATTCAGTCTCCCATCAGGACCCTTGTCAATATTGCGGGCTGCCATGTAGTGAGAAGGACTTGTACCATCTGGATGGATAAAAATCACATTTCCAGTATTTTTCGTGGCTTGGGGTGCTGGTGTCGGTACAGGATTACGAGATTCTAGTTCAGTCTCGAACAGAGTCTCATACATCAACTCATAAATTTTGGTATTGTCTAAGGTTGCAGGTAATTTCTCTGCATTTAGACCATGAGCTTTAGAAACTATAGAACCACTAAAATCTGGTGTACCCGCCCAAGCGATGCCAAAATTGAATACATCACCATTAGCATCTGGAGCAGCGACAAAAGGCAAGGTGTTAGCCCCGGTTTGCCCGTCCAATGGTACGTTACGGGATTCTGTGGTGGGGTTATTGTTAATATTGCCTAGATTTTGTCCAGCAGTGCGGGGATCTACCACCTGTAAACCACCGGCATCACTGTCAGCGGCAGTTAACATCAAAGTGTTAGGATACTTCTCGATGAAGTCCATTGCTACCCCAATGGCTGCATCTGTCCGCCGCAAGCCTTCTAAAGTCCCAGCAGCGTTGTTGTTGTTACCGAAGTTATCTGTACCTTCTTCTTCAACAATCGTAATTGAACCATTATCAAAGTTGGGGTGTTTTTCCATCAACTTCTGGGTGACATCCAGCATCTCTGCAATGGTTGGCGCTGTTTCCAGATACAGTGGTAAATTAGCTGCTGCTAAAACTTCTTCAGGGCGATCGTTAAAGGTATGGATAGGTGCAAATACACCTAACACTTTGGTTGGTGGTGTAGGCAGATCAAGTAAAGCTGTGAGTTGTGCTTCTGTGTAAACAACTGTATAACCTAAACTTTCTGCTAATTCAATCAGGTTTTCTGTGGGGCGTTGTAGGGAATTGGTACTTAGAGCATCAAGTTGAGCAGCTGTACCGTGAAAACCAGCAGTACCAACTGGTAAAAGGTTGAGTTCACCACCACCCAGGATAAAATCAACACCTGATTCAATTACCTGTTTGGCAATATCAGCAGCCCTTTGTCTGGGAGGAACTCTACTTCCATCATCACGAATCAGTTCACCAACTTGAGCAACGAAGGCCGCTGTACCAGGTTCAAAAATCGCACCAGACTGAACTAGGGCAGTTACTTTGTTAGCTGCGATCGCTTCCTGTACAATTGTTTTACCTGTGTTAGTAGCACCAGATAGAGGCACAATTTCTGAACCATCTACTTCTAACCCAAAAGATTCGGCGTAAACTTTAGCACCTGTAGCATGGGTAACAGCACCAGCATTGGATGTACCACCTAGCTGATCTTCCATGTGACCCAGATAAACACCAGCGTAGTCAAGTTTGTCCCAATTCAAACGTCCATCGGGTCCGTGATCTACAAACCGTGCAAAAGCATAGTGAGATGGACTAGTCCCATCTGGATGCATGAAAATGACATGATTACCTGTTGTCATAAAACCTCTGAATTAACCAGTTCAGTGTTTGGGAGTCATTCTCACTTAACTATGCTTTAGTTAAGAAAAGTTACTGCAACAGGTTAACTCAAATTTATTTATTTCTTAAAATTTCTCTTCCGCTCTATACTAGAGGAATTTGCTAAGTTTGAGGCTAATATTACAATGGAAATTATTGAGAAGAAGTTGAGGATAGACTGAGAATGACCCAGGTGGTTTTAGGAGAAAACGAAGGTATAGATTCAGCCCTCCGTCGGTTTAAACGCCAAGTCTCCAAAGCTGGTATATTGGCCGATGTAAAGTATCATAAGCACTTTGAAACTCCCCAAGAAAAACGCAAACGGAAGGCAGTCTCAGCTAGACGCAAACGTCGTTTTTAAATATCCATTCGGCTTGGTACTGGTGTAATAGTAGGTGAGAGGTGAAAAGAGGAAGTTTACCAATCACCAATTACCCATTACCAGCCCAAACCAGATAGCTAGCCACTTGGGTTAATATCAATAGTCCAGCTATTACAACGATTCATAGCCTTTTCTACACCCTGCTTCAGGCTAAGTTCAACACACTCAACCACAAACTCCAGCACCAGAGTCATCAATTTAGTTTCTGTAGCAGAAAATCGCCCCAACACATGGGAAACCGTCTCAGAATTATCATCATTAGCTACACCCTTGGGTTTACCAATACCAATTCGCAACCGGGGAAAGTTTTGGCTACTCAAATGGGAAATAGTGCTTTTCATCCCATTATGTCCCCCCGCAGAACCAGACAAGCGCAGACGCGTTTTTCCCAAAGGTAAATCCATATCATCATAAATTACCAGCACTGACTCAGGCGGTAATTTATACCAACTTGTCACCGCTTGAATAGACTGTCCAGAACGATTCATATAAGTTAGCGGCTTCAGCAGACGAATTTTACCGCCACCCCGTGCAGTCCCTTCACCAAACTGTCCTTGAAATTTGCGATTTTCCGCCAGGGGAATTTGCCAAGCACGAGAAAGAGCATCTAAAGCGGCAAAGCCAATATTATGGCGAGTTTGGTCATATTTAGGCTCTGGATTCCCCAACCCGACAATTAGCTGGGGAATTACCAAAGCTGGTTGGGTAAGAACTTCTGTCATTTTTCCTAACTGGTGGGAGAAGAACCAGCAGTATCCTGCTGCGATTTTGCTGATTCAATTTTCTTCGGTTCCAGTTCAGCAGTAGTTTTGACAGCTTCTTCCAATTGTTCAGCTTCCCGTTTAAACTCAGTTTGAAATTCATTGGAAGCTTCTTGGAAACTGCGAATAGTTTTACCTAAGCTACGACCAATTTCTGGTAGCTTCTTGGGGCCAAAGATTAACAGTGCCACTACCATAATTAAACCCATTTCTGGCAGACCAATACCAAAGATGTTCATGATTTTTCTCCTTTAGACTCTCTAACCGCAGTAGAACCTCACCATTATGTAGTCTAATCAATAGTTATATCAATAAAGAAAAATAATAGCGACAGATAGAAAACTGCAAAGCTGATGCAGTAAGTCTTTGACAATCTAAAATTTAAAATGGTATTAGCTGTTGGTGATTAACAACCATTACCCAAAGAGCAAAAAACCCGGACAAGCCGGGTCTATGGTAACTTGTTATCCAAGCTTGATGTTTTAATGGCAATTAGCCGCCTAAACTGCGCCAATCAACAAGTACATCCTGAATCAACAGAGATTTATTGTAAACTTGCAGAATAATTAACAAAAACACCAAAAATAAAGCCATAAAAACACCCATTAAAGGTGTCGTTCCCCAACCCGGAGATACTTTACCATACTCAGCATTTAAGGGTCTGAGGATATCTCCCAACTTAGTCCGTTGTGCCATAGTTCACCTAAGATCAATTGCCAAAGCTTTTTTAATTTTCTTATTGCCCACTGTAGGGTGCTGCAATATTTCAGCAGGATGTTTACCTTACAGATGAGATTATTCTGACTATGACGATAATACCACTATGAGGGTAGGGTGGTTTGCCTGGGTTTAGTGAATGCATGGGTGGTATTTATGTTAAATTTTGTAATATTCTATAAACATAGCTCTCATAATATAAACCTAAATTTATGGACTTAGAACCCGGTTTAGTGCTTGGTGTTTCTTTCTGTGCAATCCTAGTTGCCATTACTGGCATGGCAATTTACACATCCTTTGGGCCTCCTAGCACTCAGTTAGACGATCCTTTTGATGACCACGAAGATTAATCAATCTATTAACTTAAAAGGATTCTAGCTTAAGTGGTCTCGTTGAACCAAGAATCCCCGTGTCTTTAGACCGGGGAATGTCAACGAAAAAATGGGTTTGAGGTTCCCCGTCCAACGAGCGACGGCTTTCTGATAAAGTAGTAAGACGGTATAAAACTGCAACTGTTGTTTAAACCCAGAATCTCCGCATTTTTAGGGTGGGGAGTATGTCAATCGTTACTACTTCCATTAGAGGAAGGCGCAGATTCAGATGGTTGTCGAGAACGACGTAAAGCATTCTGTAACCTAGTCCCGCTATCTGATGATTGATTTGATTGGTTCAATTCCCGTCGCCGTCTTCGAGTCGATGTTTGTGGCGCTCCTGATGTTCTGACATCTGCTGTAATTTCCCGTCGCCGACGTAAGCGATTACCAAGAGAATTCGGCTCAGAACGTCGTATCCGTCGAGGGGTTGAATCTTCAGAATTTGCGCTACTGACGTTTGTTTGTCGCCGCAAACGACGACTCAATCTGCTGCTTACTGATTGTTCAGAATTGGAAGAGGCTGTTTCCAAATTTCTCCGTCTTCTTTGTGTGCGAGGAACTTCTGTATTATTACTTGATGCCTCTAAACGCTGTCTGCGTCTTGGGGTTTCTTGGGAAGAGTTTTCGGATGAAGCTACTTGCTGTTGCCTTTGTTGTTGTTCTCGTTTCTGCTGCCTCTCGCGCACTTGGCGAAAACGGCGAGAACCTTCAATAGCGTATTCTGTGGCGATTGAAACTCCTTTTCTTCCTGACTGGGAAGGCTTTAATTTCCATTCCCGCGCTTGTCTAAGGTGTTCTTCATCCAATTCCCTATCTCCACTAGAACGAGCCAAGCGGACATTAGTGACTTTACCGTTTTCATCCGTATCAACTGCTACCTCAACTCGACCTTCCGCACCTCGCCGTCTTGCCCTTTCGGAATACTTGGTTTTACAATCACTGCAAGCTGCACGACCATTGCCTGAACCATTAGAATTACCACTGCTGTCAGGTTTTTCTACTTCAGTTGGTAGCTGAGGCTGTGTTGGGGCTGCCGCTACAATTTCGCGCCTTCTACGTTCAGAAGTACCTGTCCCATTACCGGAACCTGTACCACTTCCTGTCCCATTACCAAAACCTATTCCACTGCCACTTCCACTGCCACTGCCACTTCCACTTCCACTGCCACTGCCACTTCCACTTCCACTTCCACTTCCACTTCCACTTCCACTACCTCCTGTTGGTTGATTAGATTCAGAAGAATTATTGCCAGTTCCGATTTGACCGGCTCTTGTATCTCTAATCTGACCCAGCAAGTTTCTCAAATTATCACTACTTGCTTGCGTATTAGTAGATGATTGCACAGAGGTAGTATTAGTTACTACTTTTGTCGAAACTTGAGGCTGGATATTTTCAACTGGCTTTTTTGGTTCCTGAGAAATTACAGGATCTTCCTTAAGTGGTTGAGGTGGAGAAACAGACTGGGGCTTAAAGTTATCAACCAACTTTTGTACGGGTGCGATCGCTTTTTGAATAACTGGTGGCTTTTCCACTGTTACAGGTGTTTGCGGGGGGGCTTGAACAGTTACTGGAGTCTGCGTCTGGGGTTTTGCAACAGATGCTGCGAAGGAATTACCTCCTCCACCTCCACCGCCTTCAGATGATGTTTTTTCTTCTGCTTTTTTCTCGAATGGTAATATCGGTGTTTCCTTGGCATCTGGTTCAACCAAGGTTAATTCTATAGGTTCCTCTTCCAGTTCCGGCGTTCTAGCCAAAAAATTACCAATCCCAGAGGCTAGTACCGCCATATGCAGCACCAGTGAACCAATCATACTGAAAGTCAGGAATGATTTGAGCGCCTTGACCTCTTTGACTCGCTGTTCGACTGTAATAGTGGAGAAGCTCATAATGTTATTGCTATTTTATATCGTTAATGTTCTGACAATAAAATGATTATCCACAAATGTAAAGCTATAAAAAATTCCTCTTGTAGCGACTTCCATCGGTTATGATTCAGGATAAATTTATACATATTAAGGCTTTTAGCATAAAATTTCCATAATAAAACTAATAATTAATCTCATTAAACAGTGACAAGCTCTTGACTTGTATTTTAGTTTGTTTAATTTTTTTGAAAAAAAATATCATTTATTAAACGACAATATTAGCTTGATAATAGCTAGTTTAGCGGCTTCTACTAACGATGGATAGCTTTCCTCCAAAAAGAATATGGCGAACAGCAAGCCCTACTATAATTAAGTCGCTACGAACAAGGAGGAGAGAAAACTGATGCGGCTACCAGATGAACCAGATATTCCAGCACAGATCAATATCGTACCCATGATTGATGTGATCTTTGCAATTTTGACGTTTTTTATCATGTCAACGCTATTTTTAACGCGTCAAGAAGGTTTACCCGTAAATTTGCCAAAGGCGGCGACATCACAGCAATCCCAAATTCCTACTAAAATTACCGTGACTCTAGAATCATCTGGACTCGTAAGCCTGAACAAAAAGCCGACAACAGTTGATGCTTTATCTGAGGAAATACGTACTTTAATGGGTACAGATTCAGAATCAATCGTAATAATTAATGCAGATGCTAAGGTTGAACATGGGAATGTTGTAGCGGTGATGGATAAAGTGCGTCAGGTGAAAGGTGCAAAGTTAGCGATCTCTACTCAAAAGCCTTAGTACAAGATTTCAGTAAGCCTCTTTTGGGAGAACTTTACCAAAAAACTTTTCTCCTAACTCTTCCTAACCCTCCCCTTGTAGGGGAGAGAAGAGGATCAGCTTTGATTTTTTGTATCGGTGAGGTTCTAGAAAAACCAACCGTAAGAATGTAAACCCTTACCCAAAAGATTTACACCGAGATAGCAAATCCAAACGACAACAAAGCCCGTGGCGGCTAAAATTGCAGGTTTGCGTCCTTGCCAACCGCGAGTGATTCTAGAATGCAGATAAGCCGCGAAAACTAACCAAGTGATTAACGCCCAAGTTTCTTTTGGGTCCCAACTCCAGTAAGAACCCCATGCTTCATTAGCCCAGACACCACCAGCAATAATACCGATTGTTAGTAGGGGAAATCCCAAACCGATAATGCGATAACTGATATTGTCGAGGGTTTCCGCTAAAGTCAGGCGTTGAGGTGACAGGATTTCAGCAGTTGCAATTGGAGTAGTTGTTACTGCATCCAAAACAGCAGTACCATTACCGTTGTTGTTGCTTTCATAACGAGAAAAGCCATTATTTTCCGAGGGAGGTGTTGGCGGTTGAGTAACTAATTCTCCAGCTTTAAGCAGTTTGTAACCGTTGCTGCGATAACCACCATTACCAACAGAACTACCTTGTAATTGGATATTTTGTCCGCGAGTCACAATTAAAAATGCGATCGCTAACAAAGAACCCACCATCAAAGCCGAATAACTCAACATCATCACACTGACGTGCATCATCAGCCAATTCGACTTTAAAGCAGGAACTAAAGGTTCTGACAATTGCATTGTTGATGGTAGTGTCAAAGTAGCAAAAGCCGCAATTCCCATAGCAACAGGTGCAGTGACAACCCCAACTAAACGACTACGGCTGTTATTCTCTGCAATTAAATGAACAGCGGTAATTCCCCAAGTTAAGAAAAATAGAGACTCGTAGAGATTACTCAGGGGAAAATAACCAGCTTCTATCCATCTTGCTCCTAAGAGGGTAGCAATACACAAATTAGCGATCGCCATTCCAGCTGTCCCCAAAGCCGCAGTCACCGATAAACTCGGAAAAGCCGCCCCCACCCAATACACCAACATAGTGCAGAATAAGATGGCAAAGGACGCATTATCTAGCCAGTTCTGGAGTACAACCAGATTCATAAACTTTTCTCTCCAGTGGATACTTGAATCAATTATCAGTTATCAGTTCTCAGAGAGAGTTAAAGAATAAACCTAACTCAAAAAAAGATCACTTACAGCAGAATTCAGTAGGGGTTTAGCAGTTCTAAACCCGTACAGGAGTAAAAACCCCTTGATACCCGATTGTTGGTTTAAATTTCCTACTTCCTGCAACCTGCAATCTGCTGTATCACTGATTTAATTCCGACTATTCTGATCCTATCTAGTTTTGGTCATTGCTAATTGGGTGATATCAAGTCCCCCTAATTGCTGTTCAAAAAACTCTCCCCATCCCCCTTTCTTCGTCTCTCCCCATCTCCCCATCTCCCTATCCCCCTTTCTCCGCGTCCCCGCGTCCCCCTGTCAGCCCTAATGATCAGTATTTAACCGTAGAGAATATATCTTCTCAGTCCCTATTTACCCACTTTCTTGAGTTCTAAAAAAATGTCATAGCGCTGACTACGACTATCATTAACCGCAGTCGTCACCCCAATATTCCGTGTCGCTGCGAGAAGTTTCTGTTGATTGGGAAACAAAGAATTGAGGGTAAAACTTTTAACAGTCCTGTCCACATCCAAGAAAAATTGACCCTTGGGTGGATTAAGTTCTGTGGGGACTGTCTCTTGAAAAGAGAGATTACTAGCTAAAGAGTTATTAGGTTTGGGAAGAATTTTATCAGTAATGGGAGCGCCCAAGACAAAGAAAGCCACATCATCATCTAACCAGCCATGAGTAGCCGTTAAAGTTCCAAAAGGTGAAATCCAGTTGACAACAGGTTTACCCGCCACCTTAGCCCCTTGGATCTTAAATTGGAATTGATTTTGCATAGCCTCGTCTAGCTGTTTTAAGGAATTTTCCCCAGCTTGGCGTAGGTTTTGCCCACCATTGGCATTGCTTGCCTGTACCATAAATACTAAACCTGACCGAAAATTATCTGGTGAACCATCTTTGGGAGTATTGGGAATCACCGCCACAGAAAATTCTCCTTTCATCCAAGTCAGCAAATCTCGCTCTAAATCCAGATTTGTCAAAGACTTTACACCCTGTCGCACTTGTTCTGGCGAAATGGGTGATAAAGGATTTCTTTGAGAAGTAGAAACATAGTCTCCCCAAAGCCGCTGTAAGTTACTCCCAGACAGCATCATTAAAGTTTCACTGGGAAGACGATTTTGCATTTTCCCAGCTTTATTCTCTACCGCCAACACCCGCTGACTATTAGGATTTAACCAAGAAACACCCTTTAAGCCTATTCCTTTGTCCTCTAAGATGACAGTTCCCGCTAAACCTTGGTTATTTTGAAGTTGAGCCAAAACCTGAGCAGGTAAAGGCCGATTCCTATCCGTAGCAGCTATTTTCGCAGCGGTGGGAATATTGACGTAAAACTGGGCAAAAGGTTGATAACTGGAAGTTTTTGGGAAATTCTCAACAAAGCCGGCGCTTGTCGCTAGAGATACTTTAGTTTTGTAGGCATCAATTGTTCTTTCTGCGGCTTTAGGATTATCGGTGATGACAAGAAACCGCTTATCTATTAATGCTGCTGAGAGATTTTCCCCAGCTTTTCCCTCAGTTTGTTTAATGGCGATTCCTTGATAAATCCTGTCAATCCATTTACCTTGTTTGAGCGGTTTAGGTTGTTCCAAGATACTATTGGCGATTTCTAGATTTTTGATTGGTAGCACCATTACCACTGATTGCTCAGAAGCCACTTCCGCATTAGTAGCTATTGGTTTAGGTGCAGGTTTTCCCACCGGGGGAGCCAGAATTGCAATGGTAACTTCATCACCTACCCAAGGTTGAATATCTTTCTGGAAATCGTAACCATTATTAGCCAGAAATCGTTGTTGCAATTGTACTAAATTCTTATCTAGTTCCGCTTGGGTTTCTGATGTCCCAAACTCCCGCAACTTCTGCCATTGTTTAGTATCCGTCGTCAAGGAAACTGCTAATAATGCATCTTGAGGAATAATATTTGCACCCACCGGCAAATCTCTAGATAATGGCTGTCCTTGAGTTAAGAACCAATATGCTACACTCCCCGCACCAATCAATAACCCAGCCGCTGAGAGTGTCAGCAGCAAAGACGGTTTCTTTTTTTTATTCATCACATCAAACACAAACCGTAGTTGTTAATAGTAACGCTATAGCGCCTTAGATACTATTGATAACTTCAGCACTGACTACAAAGTATTTTTTCTCCCTAATTCAATCACCATTAGCACTCTTCTGTGTGTTTCCCAAATATTTGGTTAGATAAGGCGAAAATACTTCATAAATCAAGGTTAGAGGCTGTCCATGATGCCAAAACAAATAATGACGACCCCAGAAGGGGCCAACCTCATCAAAGCCTGACTCCAGCGCAGCTGAGTAACCACAGTAAATTCCTCGAATATCTCGATACAACTCGGTGCGAATCTGAGCTAAACTCGCCCAAATTGGTAAGGAACGGTTTTGCAGATACTCATCTACATGACTCGCTTCCCACCATGAAGTAGCATATCCCAATCGCTGTCCAGAGGCAGTACGTAGCCACACCTGTCGGCGCAGTCTGGGACTGGGAACAACTTGAATTAAATCGGGAGCGTTATCTGGGTTTGTGCCAATTAACGACATATCGATAACATCCACTTCTATAGGCTCACAAGTGAGTAATTGTAAGTGTCTGGTGGGGGAGCCATCACCCAAAAGTAGCAGTTGCCAAGCTGGCGCTAACTGAGTGTGAGACAAACCTTTTTGAATATCTTCTTCTTTACCTTGCCAAATCGGATTTAGCCTATGCCAAGCAGTTGGCAATGTCAAGTTATTTGTTTGTGTAACAGTAGTAGTCAATTTTATTTACAAAACTTCACCTATCTCTATGAAAGCACAAAAAACCCAGCGTCCCAAGGGGAATCTGGGTTAGATAAGCTGACAAATATATTATCAATCAGCAGTTGTTAATTAAGACCTAAAAAATGCGGATGGCGAGACTCGAACTCGCAAGGCAAAGCCACACGCACCTCAAGCGTGCGCGTATACCAATTCCGCCACATCCGCACGGGTTGCCTAGATTTAGAATATAGCATAAAAAAGAGAATATCCCAAATATTTCCCAAATTTCTTTATTGGGATGATGGGGTGATGGGGTGATGGGGTGATGGGGTGATGGGGTGATGGGGTGATGGGGTGATGGGGTGATGGGGTCACGCGGAGATGAGGAAATGAGGATCAATAATTATCTACTGCCCCCTGCCCCCTGACAAAATTTGTGAGAATTTGCAGTAATGCGACAGCTTTATCTCAACGAGATGGGAGAGAATGTCAATCTACTGGTACTAATATCAAAGCTAGAAAATGAAGTTTGACAAAATTTTAATTGCTAATCGGGGAGAAATAGCTCTTCGCATTCTCCGAGCTTGTGAAGAAATGGGAATTGCGACGGTTGCTATTCACTCCACTGTTGACCGGAACGCTCTCCACGTCCAACTTGCGGATGAGGCAGTTTGCATTGGCGAACCTGCCAGCAGTAAAAGTTATTTGAATATTCCCAATATTATTGCCGCCGCCTTGACGCGCAATGCCACGGCCATTCATCCTGGTTATGGCTTTTTAGCTGAAAATGCTCGGTTTGCAGAAATTTGTGCTGACCATCACATTGCCTTTATTGGCCCTAGTCCCGAAGCCATCCGGTTGATGGGGGATAAAGCCACGGCCAAAGAAACCATGCAAAGAGCAGGAGTACCAACTGTACCGGGTAGCGATGGTTTGGTAGAATCTGAGCAAGAAGGTAAGAAAATCGCTGAAGATATCGGCTACCCTGTGATGATCAAAGCCACCGCAGGTGGTGGTGGACGTGGTATGCGCCTTGTCCGCTCAGAAGAAGAGTTTGTCAAACTTTTTTTAGCAGCCCAAGGAGAAGCAGGAGCCGCTTTTGGTAATGCTGGCGTTTATATAGAAAAATTTATCGAACGTCCCCGCCACATTGAATTTCAAATCTTGGCAGATAACTATGGTAATGTCATCCACTTAGGCGAGAGAGATTGTTCAATTCAGCGTCGCAATCAAAAGCTACTGGAAGAAGCTCCTAGCCCTGCGCTCGACTCAGCCCTTCGGGAAAAAATGGGAGATGCTGCCGTCAAAGCAGCCCAATTCATCAACTACACTGGCGCAGGAACTATCGAGTTTCTTCTGGATAAATCCGGTAAATTCTATTTTATGGAAATGAACACCCGGATACAAGTTGAGCATCCTGTCACAGAGATGATTACTGGTATAGACTTAGTGGTTGAACAAATCCGCATTGCCCAAGGTGAAAGACTGCAACTGACTCAAGACCAAGTAGTTTTAAGGGGTCATGCCATTGAATGCCGGATTAACGCTGAAGATCCCGATCATGATTTTCGTCCCTCTCCTGGAAAGATTAGCGGCTATCTACCACCTGGAGGACCCGGCGTGCGGATTGATTCTCATGTATACACAGATTACCAAATTCCCCCTTATTATGACTCCCTGATTGGTAAGCTAATTGTGTGGGCCCCAGACCGCCCCACTGCCATTAACCGGATGAAACGCGCTTTGCGGGAATGTGCCATTACCGGACTACCCACTACCATCGGGTTTCATCAAAAAATCATGGAAACTCCGCAGTTTTTGGAAGGCAATATTTACACCGATTTTGTCCAGGAAATGAAATTGCAGTAATTGGGAAAATGGGGAGATGGAGATTTATTAAGAAAACTGGGAGCAGCAGAGCGTCTAAGGGTCTGAATCCCGCCCTCTCCGCGTCTCCCCCTCTCCCCATTTCCCATCTCCTGCCTCCAATCACCTAGTTCACACGAGACATCATGGTCAGTAATCCTTGCTGACCTAGTAAAATTTCTCGAATGAGGCTCAAAATAGCAACCCAAATAATGGGGGTAATATCCACTCCGCCAATAGGTTGTACTAGCTTTCGCAATGGCACTAAAAAGGGTTCCGTTGGCCAAGCTATGAGATTAAAAGGCAAACGATTGAGATTCACTTGTGGATACCAAGTGAGAACGATACGGAAAATAAACAAAAATGTCATCACTCCCAAAACGGGTCCGAGAGTCCAAGAGGTCAGGTTAACACCAGTCATCACTTTCAGCTACTATCTGTGAAGAAATCAAAAACTTGGGGTCTGCCAAAAAAGTTTAAGCTTTGTAAAGCATTCTCTCTCTCATTTTAACCAAATGCTGTCGTCTTACCTGAGATTGGTGTCTTTTTTGTCGAGCGATGAAGCTGATAATTGATAATTGATAACTGATAACTGATAATTGCTTCTCAAGAAAGTGATACAAGATTAAAATTAGGATGAACAGTGTAAAAAAAGGTTGAGAACTATGACACCCTCTTTAGCAAATTTTCTTTGGAGTCTGGTTTGGGGTACTGCAATTGTGGTTATCCCTGCAACAGTTGGGCTGATTTTCATTAGCCAAAAAGATAAAATCCAACGTTTTTAATGCTTGGGGACTAGGGACTGGGGAATGGGGACTGGGAAATTGATATTTCGTATCTGCTCCCCAGCACCTATGCCCTAATGATGCTAAAAAGCTTCAGAGCTTCTTTGCCAGATGCTTTGAAGCTTAATTTGAAGCTTAAATATATGGTCAATAGTTTAGAGTAGTGATTTTAATTGTGACTCGCTAACATAGATTTGATATTGGGAAAACAGAAATGATAAATTTTGGGCTGAATTCAGCTGGTGTTTTGGCTCAGGTTAATTTTGGGACGAACTCAGCCAGTATTCTAGGAATTTTCCTGGCTGTGGCTGGAGCAGCACTGTATTTTCTTCGCACTGTGCGTCCAGAACTTTCACGAGATCAAGATATCTTTTTTGCAGCAGTAGGCTTGCTGTGTGGTTTTATTCTAATCTTCCAAGGATGGCGGCTAGACCCAATTCTACAATTTGGTCAGTTGCTTTTAGTTGGTACTACTGTATTTTTTGCAGTTGAAAGTATTCGTCTACGGAGTATAGCGACTCAACAAGCTAAACGGAATACGCCAATTGTGGACGATGAGCGCGAGGTCAGCAGAAAATATTCTTACTCTGAGCGGCGGAATTATCAAGCTGAGATGGATGCAGATTTGGAACCACTGCCTTATGAGGAGGAAGAACGTCCTCAACGTGCTAGGATTCGCGGTAGCAGAGATGAAGAATCCGGGCGTGATGATTATTATGAGGAGCAACCTCCCCGCCGTTCAGAACGCCGCAATAATCGGGAAAAACCAGAAACAGGCGAGACTAACCGTCGTCCCAGTTCTAGGCGTTCAGTCAGTCGCCCTACTGAAAGTTATGAAGAAGAAAATTGGGGTTCTGTTTCTAGGGGAGTTGATGATTGGGAAAGTCCACCAGAGGACGTAAAAAAAACACCCCGTCGTACTAATAACCGACCCCAGCGTCCAGAAAGTCGTGAGGATGATGTTGCTCCCAGACCAAGAAAGCGTCGTCCACCGACTGATTCTACTCCCCGCAGACAGAGGGATGATGATGAAGCAATTCCCACTGATTATGTGCCATACAACCCAATCGAAAAGCCAAGTGAGCGGCCAGATAATTCCAACGATTTTGATGACGACATTTAAAATATTTGGGGTGGTGATTGTCTCGGAGGAGAGGGCTAAAAACTGGAGTCAAAATTTTAGCTAAATCTACTGAAAATTGTTTAAATTTAAGTAAAAAAGTATTGACAAAGGTAAATTAGTTAATCTAGGATGCCTTATGGGCAATAACCAAGCCTTAAATTATGAGAATTCTAAGGTAGAGTAAGCTTCGTCCAAACCTAAAGCCTGTAGATTAAGTAAGTGCCGTCACTCTTAAAGTGAAGCAGGAAGCTAACTTCAAATCTTGAGGTAGATTTGAATAAGTTTAGTAAAGCGGAAAAAGTTTGATGTGAAAATATTTATATCTAGATTTTGGCTCCAACAACCAATTCATTGGAGCCTAATTTTTGGTTTGACAAGCTTACTTGTATCCTGTGGTGCTAATGATATTTCTTTAGGGCCTACTTCTCTGAATAGTCGCTATAAGGAGGAGCAACCTGCATTTAGTGGAAATGGTCGGTTTTTAGCTTTTGTATCCAATCGCAATGGTAGTCAGCAGTTGTTAGTGTACGACTTAGAAACCCAAGTTTTTATTCGTACACCGGGTTTAAACAGACGGGAAACAATTGCCGAAAGTCCTAGCCAGAGCTATACAGGTCGTTATATCTGTTATATTACCAGCGACCAAGGTAGGCCAGTGATAGCATTGTACGATCGCTCTATACAACAGTCACAAATCCTCACTCCTACCTATCGGGGTTGGATCAGAAATCCTTACATCAGTCCTGATGGACGTTACGTTGTGTTTGAATCTGCTAGTCGTGGACAGTGGGATATTGAAGTTTTAGATCGAGGTCCGACTGTGGAGTTAGATATTCCCAATGGTGCAACTGTGAATAATTCGTAATTCGTAATAATGCCGACCGCAGGCTACCGCCAACGTAATTCGTAATTGGGAACAGGAATTATTGATTCTCCTGTGCCTCCCAATAACCAATGACTAATGACTAATGACTAATGACTAATGACTAATGACTAATGACAAATTATCTATTATTATTTTATTTTTAAGCTCTAGTTTGTTGACTGGGTGTTTTGGCTACCCGCGTTTGTTAAGTTATCCATTTGATGCCGGTGGTCGGAGTCTCAATAGTCTGGCTTCAGAAGTAAATCCCCAAATTTCTGGGAGATATATTGTGTTTACGACTGACCGCAGGGGTAGCCAAGATGTCTATATGTTCGATACGGTGACTCGGAATTTGGTGGACTTACCGGATTTGAATTCCTTTGATAGCATTGCAACTCATCCTTCAGTGACTCAAGATGGTCGTTATATTGTGTTTGTGGGGAGTCGTCAGGGGAGATCTGCGATTTTTCTCTATGACCGAGAAACTCGTCAATCACGGAATTTAACTGCTAATCTGCAAGCGGAAATCCGCAATCCTACAATTAGTGCTGATGGGACTAGGATTGCTTTTGAGTTTAGTAATAATGGGCAATGGGATATTTTACTGTATGACCGTTCTGGACGACAGTTGAATATCCCACAAGAACCTAAATAATTCGTAATTCGTAATTACTACCCAGTCCCCAGTCAGGATTCGGTTTTTTGGACGGATTCGATGAGCGATCGCACTTGTTGTGTCCCTGCTGATGGTTCAAACCAGAGGGGGAATTTACCCCGGACGAGCATTCGCAAGCCTAAAGGTGCAAGGCTGAGTAATCCTTTTAAATCGCGGAAGTAGTTACCAACTACTTGGATACCAAATTGACGTTCATCAATCCAACCACCTGCTTTCACTAACTCGATCAATACTTTGCGGTGACGAATGGAACGGCTATCACTGGCTTGTTTGCGATCGAGAATTTCTTGTTTAATTTTGGTGATTTGTTCTAATGGTGCAACTTCCATTGGACAAACTGAATCGCAGTATAAACAGCGAGTACAACCCCAAACGCCTTTAGTACCTTCGTTATAGTTTTCTAAACGATTTTCAGTATCACAATCGCGGGAATCGGCTACCATGCGATATGCTTTGGCCAGAGCATGAGGTCCAACAAAGTCGGAATTTACTTCACGGGCGTTGCATTCAGAGTAGCAAGCACCGCACATAATACAATTGCCGGTTTGATCGAGGAGCGATCGCTCTTGTGGTGTTTGCAAAAACTCTTTTTCTGGTACTTGTCGTGCTGCGGTACTCACATAAGGAGCAACAGCTTCTAAATTATTCCAAAAACTGCTCATATCCACGACCAAATCCTTAATTACGGGCATATTACCCAAAGGAGCGATGGTGATTTCGTGAATGGTATGATCTTGGGTTTTAGATGATGAAATTTGTGGTAATCTAGCTAATTCACTGCCAACATTTTCCTTACAAGCTAAAGCCGAACGTCCATTGATTCGCATCGCACAGCTACCACAAATGGTATTGCGGCAATTTTTGCGAAATGCTAAAGTTCCATCTTGTTCCCACTTAATCTGATTGAGGCAATCTAGGATTGTATTACCTGGTTCTACCTGCAAAGGATAAGTTTGCACAACAGGGACGGAATTTTGTTGCTGCCGAATAATCTTAAAAATAACTTCCATTGTTACCCACCAAATTATTAAAATTGCCTCACCTGGCTCCGAAATCATGAATACAAGCTAGTTGTTGTGAAAAATCAGCAGCTAAGAGGCTGACATTTCTGGATCTGATGATTTCACTTCAAGGATAACTACTAAGATTTTAGTTGTGGAAGTGCCGTCCGGGGCATTTGTCTGCAAAAAGCATATGGTTCGATTTCATTTACTTGTTGGACAGTACAAGGTAGCGGTGTTTAACCGTGCCAATTTTAGATTTTGGATTTTGGAAAATGGAATTGTTTTTTTGTACCCTTACGGGGAAGCAAGCTATATACCTCACCCCTTGTGGGTGCAGTCAATCTCAAATCGCAAATCTAAAATCCAAAATTGTTTGACCTAGAAAGGTGCTTGCCTGATTAAATGTACCTTAGACTATCATTACATCTTGAAGTCTGCTCAAGGATGAAGGCTTGGGGACTGGACTTTTCCACCTTTACAGGTATGGAGCATAAATTTTGAAAAATCTTTTTTTATTTTCGCCGACAAGCAGCGAGGGATTTACTGATAACTACTTTAACCTTGATCCTTCACACTTCACACTTCTTTAGTCAAGTCCCAGTTATAAAAATTCTTCAAGCAGTAGGGAAGAACGATATTTTAAATATGTAGAAGTGTTAAAGCGGATGACAATCATCTGGTCGTGACTATCAAGCAGCGGATAGATGTGGTAAATTGTTTCTTCCCCTAGACAGACTTACAGAATAATTCGAGAGATTTGGCCTGATGCTAATAAAAGGGTGGAAAATCCAGCCTGCTTTTTGTTTCATCTCTATCAAGAAAACTGTAGATTTAACTCACTCACTCAAAATTGCTCCTCTCAATTAGATAAATTTTTATAAAAGCCATGACCCAATACTCATGAGAGCATAAACCCAGAGGAAAATCCACACTGCTTTTTCTCTCCCCACGTTCAGGGATTAAAAAAAAAGTTGCGCCGCAAGTTGAATTTTAAATTAAACAAATATTTTGCTATTATTAGTCCATGCTAGTATTTAATAGAAAATTACGAAGGAACAAAACCAAAGCTAATAACCGCACTTGTGCGGCTACTGCTGATTTGTTTATTCGTAATGTAGAGATAAGACAATTCACATCTCTACTGGCTGGACAAAAGGGTGTATGTCCGTAAGACCATAAGCAAATACTATGCTGTCTTAAGCTTGAGATGAGGAGTGGGGACTACCCTACAAGTCAAGGTCAAGAAAGGCAAGCACTGAAAGTGGAAAACCTGCAATTTATTGTCTCTACTACTTTTTTGTAGTAGAACTAACCTGATTTGTAAAGGTGGCTTAAAATTACACCCCTACAGTAACGCCAAAAGATAAAATACTTTTATTTCTAATGGCGAATGATGGTTAAAAGTGCTGTAAAATCACCTAAATAAATGTCTGTGACTACCATGACCTCTAATTTATTGTGGATAGAGGTGCTTGGGCTGCTCATATCAGCAGGAATTCACTCCTAACCCTAGAGTCTTCAGTAGCTCTATGCAGTGGCTAAGAAGCCAAATACTGGGATAAAACGACATTGTTGATCAGCTTGGAGAGATTAAGGAAATTTTGAGAATAATGACTGAAACTGCAACCGCCGCATTAACTGGAAAAGCACTACTTGCTAAAGTAAAAGAGCTTTCTAATTTACCCCGCCGAGAAAGAGCAAAGCAGTGCGGCTATTACACCGTCACTAAAAATAACCAAGTTCGTGTTAATCTCACCGATTTTTATGATGCTTTGCTGTCTGCTAGAGGTATTCCTCTTAGTCCAGAAGCACCTAAAGATGGACGTGGCCGCGAACCGACATACCGCGTAAGTGTTCACCAAAATCGTCAAATTGTCATTGGTGCTACTTATACCAAAGCAATGGGCTTAAAACCTGGTGATGAGTTTGAAATTAGGCTCGGTTACAAGCATATTCACTTGATTCAGTTAGGTGAAAGTGATAAAAAATTAACATCCCAGGATGTAGACTCTGACGAAACAGAGTTAGAAGATGAAGAGGAAAATTAAATTTTTCTGATAGTAGGGGTAAGTTTTGGGTGAATGCTTGATAACTTGTCCCTACAGCTACAGGTAACTAGTACAGCAGGGCGGAATTAAAAATTAAAAATTAAAAATTAAAAAAGCAGATTACATCAGCTGTTGAAGAATTTTTAATGGTTGGTTGGCGGCTGCCTTTGTGTACTAGGATTTGTAGGTTAAAAATTCATTCACAAAAAAATTCCGACTTTACCAACAATTTAAGATTTTAGAAAAGCCGATTTGAGATTTTTTTGTTTGAGGTTGATGAGGGATTAAAGTTTCTCTAAGCCAAAACCCTTTGTGGGTGACATAAATCCAAAATCTAAAATCCAAAATCCAAAATTGGTGAAACTTTTGCATGAGTCACAAATTCTAGTAGAGTCTTGATTAATAAACAAGAACTCTATTTTGGATAGAAGTATATCGTGTTTTTTTTGTCTGTTTCAATAGCATTTTTAGAGCCATTGGCCAATACCTTACTGACATTTCTTAAAGATTCCTCAGTATTGTACATTGTCATGGCTTTTTTAATTACTTGGGTAGGGTGCTGGTTGCCAATAGCAGCGATAATTGGGATGGTTATAAATTGGCAACTTAATAAACCTTTACAACCAGATCAAAAAATACCTTTATTGGTGTCCCTCTATTTATTAGCACCCTTGATTCTCTGGGGAATAAATGGGCTAGGACTGGGGTCTTTTGCTGATTATGGTTTGGTTGTTAACCGTTCTATTTTTGGTTCCTTACTGCTGGGTTTTGGTTTGGGTGTGTTGGGATTAGTTGTAGTGTTTACCTGCCAATTTTGGCTAGGTTGGTGCTATTTAGAAAAATCAAATATCAAGTTAATACCAACTATTTTGCTACCAATTTCCTTGGTGGCTTTGTTTGTGGGTGGGATAGAAGAATTAGTTTTTCGGGGTTTTTTATTGACTCAGTTAGAGAAGGATTACGCAATTTGGGTAGCAGCGATTATTTCCAGCTTGATTTTTGCTTTACTACATTTAGTTTGGGAACAACGGGAAACTGTACCGCAAATCCCTGGGTTGTGGTTAATGGGAATGGTTTTAGTGGTGGCCAGATTCGCTGATAGTAATAATTTAGGAATAGCTTGGGGACTTCATGCCGGATGGGTATGGGCGATCGCTACCATAGATACAGCAGAACTCATTACCTACACAGGTAAAGTCTCAGAATGGCTAACAGGTAAAAACAAAAAACCCCTAGCTGGTTTGGCTGGGGTTCTGTGCGTTCTGCTAACAGGAGCAATTCTTTGGTGTTTTTCTTAAAATGAGTTATGAAAAACAAGATCCCGAACTTATTGGATAAGTCCGGGATATGAGTGTAATTACGAATTACGAATTACGAATTACGAATTACGAATTATTACCTAGCCGCCAAAACCAGGGATTAAACGTTTCAATGCGCGACCGGCAACATCGCCATAGCGCAATTCCCCACAAAGAATTTTACCCATGATTTGAGCGCCGGAGGGACGTTTAACACCCACTTTATAACCAATACCAGGGAAGCGATAAAATGCTCCGGCTAATTTTTGCGCCCAAGCCATTTCAGAACCCCATTGTTCGTTAACGGCGTTGCTATATTGCTCTAAGGCGTTGATATCCCCACTAAGAGCATCGTTAATGGATGCTGCGGCTAGGACACCACTAAAAATAGAGGGACGAATACCTTCGGCGGTAAAAGGATCAACTACACAAGCGGCTTCACCGGCTAAAACTGCATTTTGGGTATGCAGCTTTTGGTTTCCATCCCAGATGCACAGGGGATGACCATACTGCTTGCTATTGGTGACATTCACATTAAAAGATTTGGCGTATTCATCTAAAATTTTCTTAAAATCCTGGGGTTCGCCACCTATAAATGTACCAACCCCGATAGAATAACCGTCAGCTTTGGGGAAATTCCAGATATAACCGTTTTTGACTAAACCAAACTCAAAGTGAATTGTCGATTTATTTTCTACATTTGCCGGAATTTCGGCTTCTAATGCTCCTGCTAGACGGCGTTTACGGTCTTTGAAGCCGAGCCATTTTGCCATTGGACCCTTTGCACCATCAGCGGCGATTAGGTAGCGGCCTTCTACTGATCCGTTGGCTGTGTTAACTTGCCAATAATCGGTTTTAAATTCAATGCCTGTGACTTCTGTATTGTCTCGTAGTTCAGCGCCTTGACTTTGAGCTTGCTGTACTAAGAAATGGTCAAAAACATCTCGCCGCACCATCCAGACTGGTTCTTTGGTGGCGATTTTGGCTTCTACGGGGTCGCCTAATTTCCAAGTGAAGCGGAGAGAGTCAGCTTTGACAGAAATTGCGGGGCTAAAGTCAAAGTCAAACCATTGCGCGATCGCTGGTGACACACCACCACCACAAGGCTTATATCTGGGCAGGGATTCTTTTTCCAGAACTAAGACTGAGCGTCCTCGCTTGGCTAAATGATATGCTGCTGTTCCACCCGCTGGGCCAGCACCGATGATGATGCAGTCGTACATAATGGCTGAATTTTTGCGTTTTATTTTAATTAGTTGATTTTCCAGTATATATAAGCGTTTCGGATTTTTGGTGAAGTTTCAATAAATATCGGGAAGGGGAATAGGTGACAGGTGACAGGGAACAGGAAACAGGAGGCAGGAATAATAAAGAAAGATAAATACTCTCCCCATCTCCCCATCTCCCCATCTCCCCATCTCCCCATCTCCCCATCTGGAGCGTCCCCAGCTTAGACGGTGGTGATGTCTTTTTCTTTGTCTGTCAACAACTCATCAATTCTGGCAGTGTACTTATTTGTCAGTTTTTGCAGTTTGTCTTGCTGATCTCGTGATTCGTCTTCGGAAATTTCCGCAGCTTTTTCCTGTTTACGAATCGAGTCAAGAGCATCACGGCGGATATTGCGAATGCCTACCCGACCTTCTTCAGCATACTTAGCGGCCATTTTGACAAATTCTTTCCGGCGATCGCTTGTCAAAGGTGGAATATTGAGCCGAATGACAGAACCGTCATTACTGGGGGTTATACCTATATCTGACAAAGAAATTGCCTTTTCAACTATGTTGAGACTGCTCTTATCGTAAGGCTGAATCAAGATTGTTGAAGCATCAGGGGTGCTGATATTTGCTAGAGATTTCAAGGGGGTGGGTGTACCGTAATATTCCACCTGTACCTTATCTAGTAGACTTGCATTGGCACGACCAGTGCGAATGGTATTAAAAGCTCGTTGAGTGGCCTCAACGGTATGTTGCATTTTACTTTCAGCTTCAGCTAATTTCACAAGAACCTCCCACAAGGGTACCGATAGATTCTCCCATTACTGCTCGGTGGATGTTACCTCGCACCGTTAAGTCAAATACAAGAATGGGAATATTATTTTCTTTACACAAGGCAATTGCGGTGCTATCCATGACTCGCAAATCTTTAGCCAAAACATGGGCGTAGGTGAGGGTTTTATAACGCTTGGCATCAGGATGAATTTGAGGATCAGCGTCGTAGATTCCGTCTACTTTAGTGGCTTTAAAAATCACTTCTGCATCAATTTCGGCTGCTCTTAAAGCGGCAGTGGTATCTGTTGTAAAGAAGGGATTTCCCGAACCTGCACCAAAAATTACCACCCGTCCTTTTTCGAGATGACGGATGGCACGACGACGAATATACGGTTCTGCTAATTCTTGCATAGCGATCGCGGTTTGTACCCGCGTCTGTACCCCTATTCGTTCTAGCGAATCTTGCAGCGTCATGGCATTCATTACCGTGGCAATCATCCCTATGTAGTCAGCGGCTGCCCTGTCCATACCCGCCGATGCCGCTTTGACACCTCTAAAAATATTGCCGCCGCCAACGACGATGGCGATTTGAACGCCAGTGGTTACCACCTCTCCTACCTCTGCGGCTATTTCTTTGACCACTTCTGGATCAATACCATAGCCCATGTTGCCCATCAAGGCTTCACCACTCAGTTTAAGTAAAACCCGTCGGTAATTCGTTCCCATGAAGTTTCGCTTTATCAAAAAAGTTGCAATTGCCTCCAATTTAAGATAGCAGTACAATGACTATCTGTGTTTAGTTCTGGTCTATTTCCGCCATACTAATGGCGTACCAACTGGTTGTGTTTGTACTGGCTGGATTTCTTGACCTTGAAATAATGCTGCGATCGCATTTCTTAAATAATCTGTTCCCTCTGCTAATGGATCTTGGGGATGATCGTCAATTTGTCCTTTGTACCGCAAAATTCCATCATGATCGATTAAAAAAGCTGTAGGTGTGATGATGGCACCAAAGCTACAAGTCACATCCTGGGTTGAGTCCCTTAGGTAGGGAAAGTTTAACTCATGTTGCTGGGCAAAAGCTTTCATTTTCTCAAAGTTTGACCCAGGGCTAAAGTCTTCTCCATTTTTAACATCATTATTATTGGCATGACTACCATTTAATCCGATTAGTGTGAAGCCACTTGGGGAGAATTCCGCTTGAATACTCTTTAGCCTACTAACATACAACTCTACATAGGGACAATCGTTACACATCGAGATGACACATACAGAGCGTAAATTTTCTAAATAACGGCTGAGATGGTGTACGCGCTCATCAACTCCTGGTAACTCAAAATCTGGGGAATAACTGCCAATCGGCGTATCAATTGTTTCTAGTATAGTCATCTTCTCTTGCCCGAAGGAACTAGGAACAAAAACTTTTTCAAAATCAGCGTTGGTTTGCAGGTGTAAAACCACGCCTTAGCATCTGTTTTATATCCAATTAATTTTATATACTAATTTAGGTGGCGTAAATTGTAAAACTACCCAATCTAGTACTGGTGCTATTTTCATCATCCGAAAGTATATTTTTTATGTGAATTTTATTTAAAAATATTGCCAAGCACCACGTAAATTTTTTATGACAAATTCTACAGACGCATTTACATCCACAAAAACCTGGCTTTGGCAAGGGTTTCCCATCTGTTACCAAACCCAAGGAACTAGTGGACCGGCTGTGATTCTGGTGCATGGCTTTGGCGCATCATGGCTACACTGGCGCAAAAATATACCAGTTTTAGCAGAAAATTGTCGGGTTTATGCCATTGATTTAATTGGCTTTGGTGGTTCAGCTAAACCTGCACCCGGTGAGACAATTACCTACACACTAGAAACTTGGGGACAGCAAATAGCAGATTTTTGTCGGGAAGTGGTGGGTGAACCTGCGTTTCTAGTGGGAAATTCCATTGGTTGTATTGTCGCTCTGCAAGCTGCGGTAATTAACCCGGATATGGCTTTAGGAACTGCGCTACTGAACTGTTCTTTGCGGTTATTGCACGATCGCAAGCGTGTTACTTTACCTTGGATCAAGCGGTTTGGTGCGCCTATTCTACAAAATTTTTTATCTATTAAACCAGTAGGTAATTTCTTTTTTAGTCAATTAGCTCAACCAAAAACAGTCAAAAAGATTCTTTTACAAGCCTATGCTAACGGAGAAACAGTGACAGATGAGTTAGTAGATATTTTGATGACACCGGCAAAAGATCCTGGTGCTGCTGCTGTATTTTTGGCTTTTACTGCTTATTCCAGTGGACCTTTAGCGGAAGAATTATTACCTATATTATCTTGTCCAGCGATTATTTTATGGGGAACGGCTGACCCTTGGGAACCTATTGATTTAGGTAAAGAGTTAGCCAATTTTCCCCAAGTACAAAAGTTTATTCCTTTAGAAGGTGTGGGGCATTGCCCTCAAGATGAAGCTCCTGAGTTGGTAAATCCCATTTTACTCGATTGGATTGGTGAGCAATCTCCACATATACCCAGCGGTCACTGATAGGTGATTTATTGAGTTGAATTACTTACCAGCCACGTCCGCGACCGTAACCGCCCCAGCCACGTCCGCGACCGTAACCACCCCAGCCACGTCCGCGACCATAACCACCCCAGCCACGTCCCCCTGCTAAAACTTCCTGTTCCTCTGCGGATAATTCCGTCAACAACTTAGATGAAATAATTTTATTTGACATAGTTGTTAGCCTCCATTAGTTGAGAAATCTTATTCAGTCATAATCTTTTTATAAAGTTAATCTTGATCAATTCAATTATTCTATGGTTATAAACTAATAGTTATAATTTCTATCTTTTGGAGCAAATCAATTATAGGAGGAGTCAGGAGACGCTTCGCAGACCTATGGCTTACGCCACGCTGCGCTATCGGGTCAGGAGTAAAACCCTCTTATAGTAAGAGTTTCATTATCAATTGATGTCCTAACCACCCTGTCCACGGCTATAATTTATGAGTTGATTTTTCCCATCAGAAACTACTACAATCATGCGTAATTCACAATTTAAAAATTTCATATTAAAAAAGGAGAGAGGAGAAAATTAGGTATGAATCCTAGCAGGTTTCTATTTTATTTCTCAGCCGTGGACGTAAAGATTTACGAGTAGATCTGAGACTTAGATACGGCTGATGCTTGATAGCAAGTGATTGATACGAAAATTTCCCTTCATCCGATAACTACAAGATTAAAAAACCAAGACTATCAAAGATAGCTCAGTTTATAAACTTTACCTACTGAGGAAGAGAATTACTCACGGTATTTATCGCAAGTATCAGAATAGCTCTCATCCTCGTCAGAGGGTGTATATTGATTATATTTTTGGTAGTCGCCTCCACATTTTTGTTTTTTCGGTTTACAGGAACGGGTAGACTTGTAACATCCTCCAGATAAAAGTTGTTGTTCTTCTGCGGATAGTTCTACAAGCAAGTTAGATATATTGTGTTGAAGTGACATAATTATGTGCCTCATCTGAGGGAATTGTTTTCTTTTTCATTAGGAGGAAAGAGAAAGTGAAGAGTTATCTCTAGTAGTTTCCTTGGGAGTATCTAGAAGTTGAATGTAATGTTTGAAGAGAACATCTGAGACTACCCAAACTCTCTCAAAATTCAATTATTTTGAGGCAGTTATATCAGCTTTCTCTTTCCTCTAGTCAATGCAAGATTCAAATTAAATGGCTACCCAATTTATGGGTTTTATCCACTTAAAATCTCCGCCGTCTACCTCTTTCGACATCGACATCGACATCAACATCAACATCACGTCCTCTACCACCTCTACCACCTCTACCACCTCTATCAAAATCGTCTTCATAGGGACCGTAGCTATAGCAGATTATTGGTCGACGAGACCTTTGTTGTCCTCCGGATAAAAGTTGTTGTTCTTCTGCTGATAGTTCTACAAGTAAATCAGATTGAATGTTTTGATTTGACATGATTGTTAGCCTCAATTTATGAACAGGTGAATAACACCTATGCTTCTTTTATAAACATTCATTCTTAGAAATTAATGACTCCCTAGTTATAAATTTAATACAACTTAAGTTCTTCCTAGGTTCTAATAATTTCAGATGAATATCTTTCTTTTAACTGATGTTTATTGTTTATATATCTATTTAAAAATAAAGCTATAATATAGAATTAGAAATGTTTTATTGATTTAATCAAGCAACAAAAAATGTAGAGAAAACATAAAGCTATCTCTACAAAAAGATGTTTGAATTTAATTCTGGCTATTTTATGAAAATAAATTATTTAGAAGATTGGGTAATAAATTACTCAATTTATCACTATTAGAACTAATTGTTAGCAACCCAAACGTGAAAGAAAGTCCTATAGTGAGTTGGGAGAATTTATATTTGGTGGTTTGTGAGGTAGAATCACCTGAAGCGAGAGTTACATCACTTTCTCCTTCAGTTTCGATATCAGTTTTTTGGAAGAATAACTTACTTTCACCTAATAGATCTAACATAGGAAATATCTGCCCACCAACTAGAGATTCTTGCTCGGTATCAGAAAGATATTTAAATAATTGAGGATGATTCAATCGAGTATGTTTAGGCATATGATTACTCCTTGCACAAGTAACTAGGTTGGGTTAAACTATGGCAGAATAGCAGAAAGTTCTGAAAATATTAATTTATACAGTCAAAAACTGCAAATGCTCTCCAGGTTTTGATAAAAATGTATCAGGAGTGCCTTGAATTTGTATCTGACCTTTTTCTATGAGAACAATCCAATTAGCGCGATGGATAACGCTAGGACGATGGGTAATTAAAATTGTGGTTTTACCTGTGCGATATTCCAAAAGACGATCTAGAACATGAGCTTCACTCATGGGGTCTAGTCCAGCGGTAGCTTCATCTAAAATGAGTATAGGTGGATTTTTGATAATTCCGCGTGCGATCGCTAATCTTTGTCTTTGTCCACCTGAAAGATTTGCTCCAAATTCCCCTAATACGGTTTGATATTTATTCGGTAATTGACTGATAAAACCATCTGCATCAGCAATATCACAAGCTTGAACAATCTCTTCAAAAGAAATATTAGGTGTGCCTAAACGGAAGTTTTCCAAAATTGAACGACTCCAAAAATGAGGTTCTTGGGGTACATAAACTACTTGTTGTCGGTAACAATCTAAGGCAATATCTTGAATATTAAAAAAACCGATGCGGATATTACCAGATTCTGGTACATATAAACCAGCTAATAATTTAGCTAAAGTGCTTTTACCACAACCTGATTTACCAATTAAAGCAATTACTTTTCCTCCAGGAATCTGGATAGAAAAATCATCTAATAAGTCAACTCTGCCTGGGTGATGAAATTTGAGATGGGAACAACTAATATCTGCATTACTGGAAATTTGGGCAATTGGCTTTTGACTTCCTCCTACTACTTCTGGTGTGGCATCAATAACTTCTAATAATCGAGAAACTGCGGTTTGGGAGCGAAAATATTCATCAACGAAGCCAACTAATGAATTAATTAAAGCTAAAACATTAACTTGTAAAGCATTAAAAGCTAACATTTGTCCAATGCTTAAATCGCCTTTAATTACTAAAAGACTCCCAAATCCTAGTAAAATGACACCACCAATTGTAGATATAAGTCTAGCAATAGTACCATTAATAATTGCTATTTGAACTGTGCTAAAAGCAAGATTAGCCAGACGACCAAAACGACTTTGAAATTCATCCCAAAATTGAGGAGCAGCATTTGTAGTTTTAATTACCTGTGCGCCTTTAAATGTTTCTACTAAAACACCCTGATTTTCTGCTCCTAAGACTAAGAGACTTCGGGTTTTTTGTTGAAGAATGGGTAAGAAAGGTAAGGTAGATAAAGTTATGAAACTAGCAATTAATAAGACTGCTATTGTTAATTGCCAGCTATAAAATAACATTAAGCATAAAGAAATAACAGCGATAAAAAACTGGCTCGGTAAAACAATGACAATTTGTGATACTAATTGGTTAATTTCACTAATATCTCGGAGTCGGCTTGTGATTTCACCACTTCGACGAGATTCATAATAATTTAAGGGTAATTGGAGAAGTTTTTTGCCAAATTCTAGAACTAAGCCTAATTGTAATCTCTGCCCAAAATGAGAAATCATTAAGGCTTGAAATACTTGCAAACCTCCACTGAATAAGCTCATGACGACAACTGCGGAAACTACAACAGTAAGTAATTGCACATCTCCTCGAACTAGAACATCATCTGTGAGTAATTGAATTAAAACAGGAGTTCCTAGAGCTAGTAAACCCAGGACGATATTGATCATTAAAACCTGAGTTAGCAAGCCCCGATAGGGCAAAATGCGGCGAAAAAAACGTGTGATACCACCTTTTGATTCTTCTTGGGGTTGCTCAGAAAACCGATCTGGCTCTGGCTCTAATAAGAGCATTACACCATTCCAAGCATCGGTTAATTCTTTTTTTGTGAGATAACGAAGTCCAACAGCAGGATCGGCAATTACGTATTTTTTACCTTTCTTACCATATAAAACAACCCAATGGTAGCCTTGCCAATGGATAATTGCAGGTAATTTAATTTCTGTTATTCTGTCTACAATGTCTGGGGAAGCTTTCACGGCTCTAGCATTAAAACCGAGATTTTCCGAGCCTCGTTTTAAACCTAATAAAGTTGTTCCTAATTGTCCAGTACCAACAGCTTCTCTGCTTTTAATTATACTTAAAAAGCGTCCATAATGCTTGCTAATAGAAACTAGACAAGCTGCTCCACAGTCTTCTTCACTTAACTGTAAAGTACACTGGTAATTTTGATGAGATTTGAAGATATTGAACATAATTAGTAAGAGGATGTTAGTAGGTTAAGTTGACGGAAGGAAACCCAACTTTATCAAAGCTTTTGTTGCGCTGTCGCTTCACCCAACCTATGGTTTTTGAAAATGTATTACATTATGGGTTGGTGATTAATTTGCCTTTTCTGAGGATGAATTGTAGTACAGTTTCCTGACGAGAAATAATATCAGCACGTCCTTCCATACCAGATTTGAGATAACATAAATGATCTCCTTTTCCTAAAAATAGACTTTGTGGTTCAATATTGATTTCGTAAGTAGGTATCTGGGGTGTACTGATAATAGAATTATTTTGTGTAGTTGCGACAACATCTGGTGCAACTGTTTTTACAGTTCCTTTGAGAGTTCCATAGTCTGGATATGGACAAGCTGAAACTTGCATTTGAACTGCTTGACCCGTTTTTACTTTGTCAATATCTTTAGCAGAAACTTGAGCTTTGATGATTAAAGGAGCATCAACAGGTGCAATTTGAGCAATAGCTTCACTGAGTTGTACAACCTGTCCAGAGTTACGGAGTTTCAGTTGCATTAGTGTACCGGTAGCTGGTGAGCGAATCACACTTTTATTCAACTCATTTTCTAGCTGTTGTAGTTCTTGACGAGTGCGAATTTGTTGTTTTTGCAGTTCTAGACGCTGCTGGAGTAATAGTTCTCGTTCTTTTTTTAAAGCTGCTAAATTGCCTTCACCTCTGGACTTTTCTTGTTGAATCTTTTCCAGTGCTACTGTTACGTTTGCATGACTGGGGTTAATGGCAATTCTCGCTTTTTCTAAATTTATTTTTGCTAATTTTACAGCTTGTTCTTTTTCTTCTTGGATATTTTTAGCACTAGATTTAGCTTGTTCTAATTTGGCTTGAGCCGATTTTACGGCTTGTTCTTTTTCCTCCACTAAATTGCGAGATATTGCTCCTGATGCAACTATATTTTGCAATCGATCACGCTGTAAAATTGCCAGTTTTAAAGCTGCTTCTGCTTCTTCCACCGTGGCTACTAATACTCTTTCTGTTTGTAATCTTTCTAATTGATCATTTGCTAACTTTATAGCTATTTTGGCTTGGATCATTTCCACAGTAGCTTGAGTTTGCTGATCTATGTAGTTGCGTTGAGTACCCTTTAATTCAGCTTGTGCAGCTATAATTGTGCGGTTATTTAAGTTAGTTTGAGCAATTAGTTGAGTATTAGCTTGATTGATTTGGGCATCAATTTGAATAAGTTGTAATTGATTCTGCTGAATAGTATTTTGCAGTTGTCTTTTTTGAGATTGTAGTTGGGAGTCATCAATATAAGCAATTATTTCTCCCTTATTTACTACCTGATCTTCTTTAACTACAATTTTTTTTACAGTTCCTGTCATTGCAGATTCAACTAACCGTAATTCTCCCAATGGTCTGATAGTTGCAGGAACTTTGACTGTGACACTGTAATAGAGGACAGAAGTGAGACTTACAGCTACTAAAAACATACTAATCATCACTCCCCCACCAATATGAATCCATTTACCGATATGGGGGAGAAACTCATTAGCTTCTAATATATGTAAATCCTCTGTAGCTTGGTTATTGAGGTTATACCAAGAATTGTTATCTTGACTCTGTAAGGAGTTCACGGTATTACACCTTCTGTTAGGACTAAGATAGTCTGACCTAAGATAGAAATTACTAATATCATGCAACCAAAAAGTAACTATCTTAGGTAATAAATTAGCAGAAATAAAAACAAATAAATTTCTCTATTCACATGATGAAAACTAATTTGATGATGGGCTATAATGTGGTGTAAGGGGTTGAGATAGTTATACCCTAGCATTGGTAATTATCTTTCTTAAATCTTCAACGCAGATCAGGCGTTAAGAAAATGGAGGGGAAGGCTAAAACTTTCTCAAAGTCCTCACTTACGTTGAGCAAGTTCTTATCATCTCCTCTAACCCCCTTTTTTATCTGAAAAGGTATGCTCAAAATTTAATCGCGGCTTCAAGCCTGTAGAGCATTTTCTGGTTTAGATAATGATTTGATTGGCAATAATTATTAGCCTGATTTGCCTTGATATAAAGTAAAGATTCCAGAGATTGATTCATTCATGAAGTTTTTTCCCAAGCATCTCTAGCCAGATGAATTGGGTGTTGCATTCATTGAAAATGGCAGAAAAACTCTGGAATCTACTTTTATCTTTAGCACCCACTCACAATAAACTTCAAGTGACTAGTATACAAAGGCGAAAATAACTAACCATTAAAAATTACTAAAAAGCCTGTGTAATCTGCTTTTTTGAATTTTTAAGTTTTAATTTTTAATTCCGCCCTGCGGTACTAGTTCAATCCTGCTTTGAGATTGGGCGACTTATAGGCTTACTAGCCTATATTTACGGAAGAATTCCTCCAGTTATAGCCTCTACGGGTGTAATTGGGGCTAAACTTTCTCCTTCAGTTGGTAGTGTTGCTGGACCTAAAGCTCCGACACCGGCAGGAAGTTCTGCACCTAAACCTAAGAAATCTTGTCCCGCAGTCAGTATGGTATTAGACTTACCTGCGGAAGTAGCACTGCTACCTTGAGGACCTGAGATACTTGTTCCTATTAAACCTGATGTTTTGTTAGCGTAATTAGTCGCGGCTAGTTCAAAGTCAGCCCCACCAGTTACAAGCTCTTGTTGCTGAACAGATAAAGCAACAAACAAATCGGATGCGTTAATTTGATTTGACACAATTATTTGCCTCACTTACGTAATTAGGTGTTTCATCACCTAACAACTCAACTATAAGCATTGTTGCCTAATAATTCATAAATCTGCGGGTAGAAAGTAAAGTTTGCAAGTTTACCTCTCAAAGTAGAGACAAAATAGTTTTTTATTTCTAGAATAGTCATATTAAAAGATTAATTGTATTAGAGAAAATCTAGATAATATTTAGTTTTTGTTTTTACAAAAATCGGCTGAATCTACCCAAATATTCACTTTTTTCACTCAATCAAAAAATCAATATCTATATTTTTAGATATCTCTAATTATAAAAAAAATCATTTACCTATATTTCTAAATCCGGAATTATTCAGTATCCAGAGAGTAGCAGAGTTAACATATAAGCACAGATAGCACTACCAATAGGAACTGTTAAGTTATCTATTCCTAAAAAGGAAAATGCCTCTAAAATCGTAGCAATTACAGCTACAATTAATGAAACTACCCAAGTTTGCCAAATATTACCTTGGGTAATCAGTAAAAGAGTCCAAGAAATAAAATAACTAATTAAAGTAACTGTGAAAGAACCTTCCCAACTTTTTTGAGAACCAAAAATTGTATATTTATGCTTGCCAAAGCGTTTCCCAATTAAAGCTGCTAGTCCATCTCCCCAAGCCATAATCATAATTCCTAAAACAGCGTATTGGGGTTGGTGTAAATGCCAAAAACCAGCTACTAAAACACCTATACTCACAGCATAGAAAAATGTTCCCAAACTTTGACGACCAACGCTATTAATACCAGGGAGAATTGGGAATATATAGGACAATAAGGTGATGATACTCGCAAAAATTGAAGCTGTAATTCCCACAAATGGGGGAATATCTAACCACCAAGCGATTAAAATGACATTACCTGTGCCAATATGCACGATTTTGCGGATGATTTCGGGTTCGCTGTTGGGAAAACGACTAACTACCCAAGCAAGGCCAATAATTAATCCCACCCAAGCCGCAGCAGGGGCAATTTGCAGCGACAATGGTGAAAGGGTTTCTAAACTGAGGACTGTGTTAAACAATGATGGAATAGAGGTATTTTTAACTTTAATCCTACTTTATTAGATTTGGGTATGAAAATATTATTGATTTGGCTAATTAAGGGTTATCGCTTATTTATTTCTCCCCTGTTTCCCCCCACTTGTCGCTTTCAACCTACTTGTTCTATGTATGCTATTCAAGCTATTGAACGGTTTGGGGTATTTCGTGGTAGTTGGATGGGTATTATGCGGATTTTACGCTGTCATCCTTTTCATCCTGGGGGTTATGATCCTGTTCCAGAGGTGGAGTCAAAGTCTTGTTGTGAACATGAGAAGTGATTTGATGTTGAGGATAATTTGTCTGAATCAGGATATACAGGATTTGAGGATTTTCAGGATGATGGATAAAATTCATTCTTAATCCTGTTCATCCTTTAATCCTGAGAATCCTGATTCAGACATTATCAATTAAAATGAATTAAAGAACAAGTGTAAGATAATTTAAATACAAAATATCAAATTAAAATGCGTCCATATCACCAAATCCCGATTATTGAATGTGGTGAACCTTTAGTAAAAATTCCTCTAGAATTGTTTGCGGTAGAATCTCCTCACCCTTATGAAAAGTTAGGTGCTAATTATGGGTTACATTCACCTTATTATTTGCGCGAAAGTGTAATTGCAAATTTGATTCAGGCGCAAAATTATTTACAATTACTACATCCTAATTGGTATATTCAGATATTCGATGCTTATCGTCCTGTGGCTGTACAGCAGTTTATGGTAGATTACAGCTTTGGGGAAGCGTTGCGAGACAGGGGTTTGACAGAAGCGCAATTATCACCCCAGCAACGAGAAGAAGTTTGGGAAGCGGTTTATGAAATTTGGGCTGTACCCAGTTTAGATATGAATACTCCTCCTCCCCATAGTACGGGGGCTGCGGTAGATATTACCCTGGTGGATGAAAATGGACAAGTTGTCGATATGGGTTCACCGATTGATGAAATGTCCGAGCGATCGCACCCTGAATATTATGCTAAGAGTAATCAACAGTATGATGCTCACCGTCAATTACTGCGAGATGTGATGTTAAAAGCCGGTTTTCAACGCAATCCTAGAGAATGGTGGCATTTTTCTTTTGGTGATCAAATGTGGGCTTGGTTGCAGAATCAAGGAACTGCTCGTTATGGTAGGTTGGTTTGATTAAACGCAGAGGTTCGCTGAGATTAAGGTAATTTTGTAGGCACAAGTCTTAAGCATCTTCAGGATTGAGACGAATCATTTCCCAAGTGGTATATGTGCCGATAGGACTCCACAGTAAATAAGGAAGCAGTAATAATGCTGCCCAAACAGAAACTGGTAAGACTGCAAAGGTGACTAAAAGACAGATAATGAAACCTGTGCCACCGATAATTGTACCTACCTTTAAACTGCGAAGCCGGAACATTACAGGTGTGTAAGCAATGGTAAATATTTCTAGAAGTAGGTATAAACCCATCATTAACCAGGTTGTGTTGGTTCCTGGGTTGTTTTCCCAAACAATATAAGCTGACCAAGCACCACAGATAAATATTACAGTCCAAATCAGCGGAATTGCTCCTTCAAAGGTTAGCCATCTGGGTCTTTGTAAACGCCTGAACCATTGGCGTTCACTAGGTGTAACGAAGCTACTAGCGAAGGCAACTAAGAAAGTCACACCCCCGATTACCATCCAAGATTTAATCATTGTTTTCTATCTTTGGTGCTGATTTTCATGACGACTGATGCAGTAATATTATCAGTCGATGATGTGGTTAATTGTACATATTGGGATTGGGGACTGGGAAGATGGGGTGATGGGGTGATGGGGGGACGCGGGGACGCGGGGATGGGGAGATGGGGAGATGGGGAGATGGGGAGATGGGGAGATGGGGAGATGGGGAGATGGGGAGATGGGGAGATGGGGAGATGGGGAGATGGGGAGAAATAATTATCTACTGCACACCTGCACCCTGCCCCCTGCACCCTGCCTTCTGCCTTTCCTGCTTCTAATCTATATCTTATGCCTTCATATTTGGTTGGCGGTAATTATGTCTGTAGGTGGGGGTATAGAGTCAGTTGATGGAACTAGCCTATGTAAATAGGGAACATACCAAGCAACCAGTGATGAATATGCATACTGAATCCGAAGTGCGATCGCACAACCAGCACCAAGCATCGCTTGCACCTAAACTACAAGATATTGCTAAAACTATTAACCTCACAGGTTGGCTGAGTTTCTGGGTACAATTGGGACTGGCTGTGGTTTCTGGTTTAGTTTTGTTGTTTGCTATTACTGGTCGTGATTTTGCTCAACAACAAAATGCTGGTCTAGGAGTTGGGATATTTTGGGGTATTTGCGGGATGTTAGTGCTATTATTCAGTGTTTATTGGAATTTTCGCTACACACGCTTCGGTAAACGCCTAGCCAATCCTAATTCAACTTTGCATCCTAGTAAGGCTGAAACCGTTAGCATGATCCGACTGGGAATTATAATCGGTTTAGTAGGGATGTTATTAAGCATTTTTGGTGCAGGAGCCACGGTGGTTGTGCTAGTGGGCAAATCTGTATCCCAACCCCCAGGAGTAGCAATTACTGACCCTTACAGAATTATTCGCGCTATGGATGTGTTTGTAGAAGTGGCGAATATTAATGGCATCGCGGCTCATTTTGTGGGGACTGTGGCTTCACTGTGGTTACTGGAGCAAGTCCATCAGCATTAATTCGTAATTCGTAATAATGCTTACAGCAGGCTACGCCAACGTAATTCGTAATTGGGGACAGGAGAAAGATATCAATAATCATCTTCCCCATCTCCCCATCTCCCCATCTCCCCATCTCCCCATCTGTGCGTCCCCATCTCCCCATCCCCGCGTCACCCCATCTCCCCGCATCCCCAATCCCCTATTCTTCTACGCGATACCCCAATTCTGCTAACCTGATTCTTGATTGTCGCCATTTGGGTTGAACTTTGACAAATAATTCTAGGTAAACTTTACCAGCAATGAGTTTTTGGATTTGTTCACGAGCTTCGCTACCAATTGCTTTGAGCATTGTGCCACCTTTACCAATGAGAATTCCTTTTTGGGAATCGCGTTCGACGTTGATGGTAGCGAGTACACGGGTAATGGTTGGGGTTTCTTCAACGAGATCAATTGCGATCGCTACTGAATGAGGTACTTCTTCTCGCGTCAACAGCAAAATCTGTTCCCTGATTAATTCTCCCATAATGAAGCGTTCTGGTTGGTCTGTCACCAAATCAGGTGGATAATAGAACGGCCCTGATTCTAAATGTCCAATTAATAATTCTTGCAGATTTACTATTTCTGCACCTGTTTTGGCAGAAAATTTGACACTTTGCCATTGATGGGAATTGGCTAATTCTGTGTAACTCTCATCTAGTTTATGAAAATCTGAGGGTTGTTCGTCGCTTTTGTTGATACCTAAAATTACTGGTGTTTGGCTACGACTCAGTAACTCGGCAATATAGCGATCGCCTGAACCACAAGCTACTGTACCATCGACTACAAACAGTACTACATCTACCGACTCAATGGCAATTTTGGCATTTTGTACCAGCACTTCCCCCAGTTGATGATGAGGTTTATGAATTCCTGGTGTGTCTACAAAAATTAGTTGGGCTTTTTCAGTAGTTAAAATTCCTCGCAAGCGATTTCGCGTAGTTTGGGCTACTGGTGAAGTGATGGCTATTTTTTGACCTACTAATTGATTCATCAGAGTAGATTTACCGACATTAGGACGACCAATAATGCCGATAAAACCTGATTTAAATCCAGGAGGAGCTTGGGGAATTGTGACTTCTCCTGCCATAGAGAAGGTATAATTATCAATACTACTCACCTTTGACTCCACCTTCATATTTCACACTGGGGATAAATTGGTTTTTTTTCAAATCAAAAACAGACATAAAAATGACCCTGGTCTGTGCGGGGTTGTCCTTATTTTCAGTTTAATCTATTACTGAATATATTTTCATCTTTTCGTCGTCAGAATTCAGGAGACGCTTCGCAGACCTCCGGTTCAGGAGACGCTTCGCAGACCTATGGCTGACGCCACGCTGCGCTATCGGTTCAGGAGTCAAAATATTTGTTGGTAGTAGGAATCTATAGAAGCAAGTTTTTCAGGAAATTATCAAGAATGACTCGAAAATTCTGATTCATCCTGTATCCTTATTTTTCATAAAAAGATATCAGCAATAATACAAATTTAGGATAATTGTAAAATTACAACTATTCTAACTTCTCAAGTCTTCCGATTTATGACTGAAGCACTCCCAAGACAGACTCACCTTGATTTACAGCCTGATTTGTTGACATATCATAAACCAATCCATCTGCTTCAGCACAGATATCAATTACAGTAGGTAATTTACCTTCTTTATTAAAACTAATAATTTGATACAGTCTATCTCCCGCTTTGACACTACTACCCAATTTAACTCTAGATTGAATCATACCACCTGCAATAGCATAATAGGTTTTTCTGTGGCTACTGGTTGCAAAATACATTTGATGAGATTGTGTTTGAGGTAGAATCAAGTCAGGATTTTGTAAAACCCTTTTTTGTGCTAAATAGTTTTTTACACCCCGCACACCTTGAGCGACTGAATCAGATTTTATCTGCATTCCTGTTCCCAGTTCCAATGTCCAAGCTTCGATATCAAATCTGATATTTTGACCCAGTTTTTCAAAAGCAGATTCTAGTGCTAGCCAAGGTTTGATAAAAGCTTCATCAAAAGCATCTCCATCATATTTATCTAATAAAATTCCATAATCAAGTAAGAAGTATTTGGCGCTATCTTCTCGCTTGGGGAAATAATAAAGATAGTCTAAACCTTGATCACCAGAAGAGTGTAAATCAATTAAGTAGTCTGCATCTAAACAGAGGGCTTGTAGTTGATAGCGAAATAGTTCAGTGTAGGGGACACTAGCAGGAGAATTAATTTTTTCTAAATTTTCGGCAAATTTACTTTTAATTCTAGTTAAATAATTTTGTCTGACGACCTCTATATCAAGATGCAGTTGAGATTGAGTAAAAGCTACCAAATCATCAGCTTCTTTCTCATAGTCCCAAAAAATGCGATTCCAGTTCTTACCTTCATAAGCACAAAACCTCCCAGGAGAGAAATGTTGAGCGCGTTCATTTGTTCCCATTGGATTACAAACAGGAACTAACCAAATCTCTCCAGCCAAATCAGTGTGATTTATTGATGATAAAAACTCGATTAGCTGATAAATAACTGCATTACCAGAAATTTCCGCCCCATGTAAATTAGATTGAATATAAACCTTTTTGCCAGGATGAGAACCGATAAATTTATAAACTTGAAGAGATAGGATATCGCCTGAAGCCATTTGACGTAAAGGAATAGTTTCAATAATGGGAAACATAAGAAAATTGGTGATAATTTAATGATTGGCTAATTACCTATAGGGTAGAAACATTCTCTAGAATGTCTCTACATCTGATTGCAGTTTTTTCTCAGTGAGTTTCTCCTGGTACCCTGGGTTTAAATCCCCCGGTTCAATAATCGGTAAGTTTTGGGCCGGGGTCTAAATCCCCGTCACAAAACTTAATTACGTATCCCTAGCGGGACCGTAGGCTCTATTACGAATTACGCATTACGAATTATTTTAAGTTCCTGGTAAATTCCGCAATCTATCATTTAAATGAGTCCGGTCTGCCAAAGCCTGCAACATTGGGCCATGGTTTGTAAATTCGACAATACTTAAAGAGCTAACAGGACATCCCCAACGATAACGAAAGCGTCCGACATCTATTCCTAATAAACTACAAAGAATAATTCTGATAGTTGCCTTATGAGCAACAACTAAAACATTACCATCATCGTGAAGATGCTTAATTTCTTCAATTACTTGCATAGCACGAGCAGCAATTGTGATTGCTCTTTCCCCACCAGTTGGAGCATACCAAGCGGGGTCGGCTGACCAACGGATATAATCATCATGATATTCACGATTGATGATTTCTGGGGTTTTTCCTTCCCATTCACCATAGTTAATTTCCTTCAAACCATCTCGCAGTTCAGGTTGCATTCCTATGGCTGTACATAAAGGTTTTGCTGTCGCTATGGTTCGTCGCATGGGACTAGAAAAGATTGCTTTCCAAGGGGTAGAACTGTAAGCAGCAGCAAAAGCATTTGCCATTTCTAAGCCGTCAGGGGTGAGTTCTGAGTCTATTGCACCGCAATAGGCATTCATACGACTAGATTCTGTTTGTCCATGACGGAGTAAATAAAGAGTTAGGCTCACGGTATATTCTCACTCAGGTTGAAATTGCAATTGTCAATATTCCGAGAATAACCTGATTGTTGGCCGGCAAAATTAGCGATCGCTCATTATATTAAAGAAAGTGCCAATCAAATTTAATATTGACAATGTTAACAACCGCCGTAAATCCCTATCTTGATGGTAATTTTGCCCCTATTAGTCAAGAAATCACCACTGATACACTGCAAGTTATAGGTGAATTACCCGCTGATCTTTCCGGGATGTTTGTGCGAAATGGACCTAATCCCCAACGCTCACCCATTGGTCAGTATCACTGGTTTGATGGCGATGGAATGTTACATGGTGTACAAATCAGCAACGGTAAAGCCACTTATCGCAATCGCTACGTTCGCACCAGAGGCTGGAAAATCGAAAATGCAGCGGGTAAAGCTGTCTGGAGTGGATTTATGGAACCACCCCAAAAGGATAATCCTCATGGCATCGGCAAAAATACCGCTAATACAGCCTTAGTATGGCACGCAGGTCAATTTTTGGCATTGTGGGAAGGAGGTGCGCCGCACAATATCCAACTTCCTGAATTAGAAACTATTGATGAATACACTTACAATAACCAGCTGGTTTCTCCTGTTACTGCTCACCCAAAAGTAGATCCAGTGACTGGGGAAATGATGTTCTTTGGTTACTCGTTTGCACCACCATACTTACAATATGGCGTAGTTTCCGCACAAGGGGAATTATTGCGAACAGTACCAATTGATATCCCAACGGGGGTAATGATGCATGATTTCGCCATTACTGAAAACTATAGTATTTTCATGGATTTACCCCTGACTTTCAGCCCAGAAAGAATGCAGCGAGGAGAACCAATGATGATGTTTGAGAACCAACGCCCCAGTCGCTTTGGCATTGTCCCACGTCACGGAGACAACAGCAACATCCGCTGGTTTGAAAGTTCCCCCTGCTTTGTTTTCCACACCCTCAACGCCTACGAAGAAGGAGACGAAGTAGTACTTATTGCTTGTCGCATGAGTTCTACCACTATTTTAATGGGTGGTTCACAAACAGATCCCACAGCAGACATACCCCTCCTCCACCGTTGGCGGTTTAACCTAATTACAGGTGCAGTCAAAGAAGAAAGGCTTGACGATGTACCAGCAGAATTTCCCCGTGTTAACGAAAACCTCCTAGGGAGAAAAACCCAATATGGCTACGCTGGCAAAATGGCAACAAGTCCTGTACCTTTATTTGAGGGAGTAATTAAGTACAATTTCAGTCATGGCCAATCCCAAACCCATGAATTTGGAAAGGGACGCTATGGCGGTGAATCAGTATTTGCACCCAGCCTGAATGCCACCACAGAAGATGATGGTTGGCTAATCACCTTTGTTTATGATCAAAATTCAGAAACTTCGGAATTAGTAGTCATCAATGCTCAAGATATCACCAGTGAATCTGTCGCGCGGGTAATTATTCCCCAACGAGTACCTTACGGTTTCCACGGTGCTTGGATTTCAGAAGCACAATTGAGCAATTCTCTCTAATTCAAGTTTAGGTAAATTCTAGGAATACGGCATCTCAAATATTGCAAGTCAGCAGATAATATTATAGATGTCGTATCCTCATCGCTTAATCAAATCATACTAATTTCTAAAGTTTACTTAATTTATCTGTTAACCCTGAAACTTACCTACTTTTTTTATGCCTCGAAAAACTAAGTCTGCATCCCCAGCTACCCCAGCAGTACCACTGGCACTCTCTGAATTGCATATCTATTTAGAGAGTTTAGAAAAAGAACACCAATCAATATTGAAACAGATTAAAAAAAAGCGGACAGAACTAAATAATTTTGTGGAAAGAATGCGCTCTTTAGCCACAGAGATATTTCATCAAGCCACTCCCAGTTTCAAGAAAATGGCGGAACTTGATCAAGAAATTCATGCGCTGTTTAATGAGATTTTGACTACGAGAAAATTTGGTAAACAAACAGAAAAACATATCAAACAACTTTACCTTAATCTCCAGATGACAGGAATAATTAGTCCCAAATCTGTTGATGAAGATGATGATGAAGAATTAGATGAACTGTTTGAAAATTCAGAAGAAATGGACAACGATGAAACTAATCAAAACCGCCGTCAATATTGGGAATCACAACAGGAAGTAGAATCTAGTTCTGCAAGCAGAACCGAAGAATCCAAAAAAGTTCGGCAGACATTTCTGAAGTTAGCGGAAATCTTTCACCCAGATAAGGTAAAAGATAGCGAAACGCAAATGTCACACACAGAAATCATGAAGGAAATTAATAAAGCTTACCAAGAAGGAGATTTAGCACGACTTTTAGAAATTGAACGTCAGCACCAGTTAGGTGAATCTATTGATAGCAATAGTGAGGATGATTTGACGCGCAGGTGCAGGAATTTAGAGCAACAAAATGAAATTCTTAAAAATCAATATGAAAAATTAAAACAGGAACTACGTTTAGCTAAAAATACTCCTGAAGGAGCAATGGTTTCAGATGCTCGCAAAGCTGCTAAACAAGGGATTAATTCTATTGATTTAATGGTAAAAACCCTAGAATCTCAGATTAGTATTGTTGCTGATATTCGTGATTTTGTTAAGGGATTTAGAGAACAGAAAATTACTATTAAAGAATTTCTCGATGGGCCTCCAAGTTTGCGTTCCTCAAAGCAGGAAATGATGGAGGAATTACTAGAACAAATGATGGAAGAATTAGGTGGTATTATTATCTTTTAAAATCTGAATGTCTTTAGCTTCAATTTATCACTTTGGGTGAATTCTGGTTTTTTGAGACTAAATCAGCAAAGTCGCGCAAAGTCTTTCCATACTTTTCTCCTGCAACCGAGTAAACATCATTATGATTTGCTGTTTCCACCCACAAAGAAAGTTTGGGTGAGGTTACAGACGCAAACAATTTTTGTCCATGAGTAAAAGGAATCACATTATCCAACTTACCATGCATCACTAATACCGGACTTTCTACTTTTTTGATTTTATCGATATTTCTAAATTTATCAAAAGGCAAAATTGGCAAAGGTACAACTACTCGAAAAGCTGTAGTAAATGTACTTTCAAGAATTAATCCTGCAACAGGTTTTCGTGCTGCTAAATCTACCGCTGAACCACCTCCAACTGAACGTCCAAAAACGATAATCTGCTGCGGTGGAATTTTTAAATCTTGAGTCAAATAATTATAAGCAGCATCAATATCTTGATAAGCATGATTTTCTGTAGGTTTTCCCTGACTCGTACCATATCCACGATAGTCATAAGCAAAAATATTGAAACCCAAATCGCGTATTTTTTGTAATATTTCCTGAATATCTCCTAAATCTTCGGCATTACCATGAGCATAAAGAACTGTGTATTTAGCTTGTGGATTTTGTAAATAAATGCATGAAATTTGCGTATTTTCTGCACTGGTGATTTTGATAATTTTCTGAGTATCTTTATAGCTAGATGGTTGCGGTAAGAAAATCATACTATCTGCACGAAAATAAACATATCCAGCAAAAAATATATAGATAAAAAGTAATGATTTAAACATTCTTTTCCAGCTTAAATCACCTATTAAGAGTTTTTTTAGACGCTGTTTATCCATTATTTACAGCACATTTTATCTGAGTGAAGTATACAAGTGATTTTTATGTTGAAGATATGAAACCTAACTTATTGCCAGAAATCAGTCACCTCATAACCCAATTCGGTGATCATGTGGCGTAACAGAGGTAAACTCAGCCCAATTACATTGCTGTGACAACCCTCGATTTTTTCTACAAACAAACTACCAAATCCTTCAATAGCAAAGGCTCCAGCACATTTGAGAGGTTCACCTGTAGCCACATAGGCAAGAATTGCGCGATCGCTCATCTGAGCAAAGTATACTCTCGTCACTTGACACTTGACAACACTCTGATTTTTGGTTGTGTCAATTAAAATATGACCAGTATACAAGTCACCAAAGTTACCTTGCATTCTTTGCCAACGAGCGATCGCTTCCTCTGCATCTCCAGGCTTGCCATAAATCTCCCCATTCATTGCTAAAACTGAATCACAACCCATAATCAAGGCTGATGGAAACTGAGATATTACAGTTTCTGCTTTACACTGAGCCAGTGTTTGCACTAATTGTGCAGGATCACGATGTTGAATTTGCGACTCATCAAAATCACTAGGACAAACTATCGGTTCAATCCCCACAGTTTGCAGTAAACGACGACGCGCTGGAGAAGCAGATGCAAGTACAAATTGAGGAATAGTCATAGTCACGAATATAGATGATAATGGGCAATTTGCTATTCAATTTTGGATTTTGGATTTTGGATTTTAAATTGTATTTAATTAATTTCAATCTAAAATCTAAAATCTAAAATCTAAAATTTCTCTTCCCAGTCACCTCATTAATTAATACACCGTAAAAGAACTGACAACTTCATCAATCATGCGTTGCAGTCTTTTCCACCGCTGTTCAGGAACTGAGGCATTAAAGGTAAAAAGCTTGCCACGACTCACAGCTACACTAGAGATATTGTGTCGTTTTTGCTGATTAGGAAGTTGAACCTCATACTCTAAAAAGTAGTATATTTTACCGTCAGATTCTTTTTGCACCGCATTGACTAATTCTGCGGAACGGCCGGAATCTGGAGGAGCAAGAGCAGCTTTACCTAACCTATATCCAACTTCTGTAGGTGTCCCCAATTCTGATAAAGTTTTTCCATCAGGAACAGGACTAATTACCACAGAGACATTTTCTGAGACTTCAATTAAATCATGAAAAACTACATCGGGACCGTTGGCAACTTTAACTTGCAACCACCCATTAGGATATAAGAACTGATAACCATCAGCACTATCTACAAAGCTTTTGAGTCCAGCAGCAGAAGCTACATCAGTGTTACTGAGACTGAAGCTAAACACTAATAACAAAATTAACGCAATTTTTTTCCACATTTATCAAAATTCCTTTAGGCTCGAAGCAATAGAAGGCAAGGGTTATTGCACCATCCCATTTTCCCATAAAGGTTACGCTTTAGATTAGGAACAGTTTAAACTCAGGTATCGCCGCAGAATATTTTGCGCCTGTTCTAATAATTCTGCTTCTAATTCACCTAATTGTTGAGTTAAACGAATTTTGTCAAATGTCATTGGTTCAACGCATATTAAAAGACTATCTACAGAAAGTCCATTTTGTGCTGATGAAGTTACTTCAACTACCGCAGGTGAAATACGAAGATTATTAGGTTTTGCGGAAGTAAAAGGTAAAACTGTGACTTTGCTGCGTTGGTTGTTAAACAAAGTCCCAGAAATTATGAGTGCTGGACGAGTTTTTTGAATTTCTGTACCGACAGATGGATCAAAGGTTACTATCCAGATGCTTCCCATTCGGTAATCGCTATATTTTGCCATTCACTTTCCCAACCTAATTCTAATTCATCAACCAAAGCGCAAGCTGCCGCTAGTGCTTCATCTTGTTGTTTTTCTTGCCATTGTTTCAAGAGACTTTCAATCAGCGCACTACGGTTTTCAACTTTTTGATCAATGTAATTTAGTAGTTCATCTGGCAATGAAATTGAGATTTTAGCCATATATCACCCAAGGTCATACTATAAGTAGTATAACTTATTTTGATATTTTTAATCTATTTCAATATTTCTTTATCTCTACTACCTTTTAGCACTATATAAGGTGAATTCATGATATAGCCTAATTTTTTGCGTTCGATAAAATTGAAAAATGCAACTTATTTGTGTTAATCTGTCGTTAGTAAAGAATAAGGAATAATTTGATTTAAAATTTCTCCTAAATTTCTTTTTGCTTCCATTATTTCATAAGCATTTTGCAATCTTAAGAAATAACCATCTGAAAGTCTAAAATAGCGACAAAGGCGCAAATCTATATCTGCTGTCATTTTAAGTTTACCTGTAATAATTCCTTGAATAGTAGGATAAGTTAAACCTAAATTAACAGCTAAAGTATTTTCGCTGATGTCTAATTCTTCTAAAAATTCATATTTTAAAATTTCACCAGGATGGGGATTATGTAGTAAGTTGTTTTCCATGACATTTTCTCCTAATGGTAATCCACTATTTCTACATTATAAGCATTTCCATTTTCCCAAATGAAACAGATCCGCCATTGCTTTGTAATCCGGATACTGTATTCTCCTATTCTATCTCCAGAAAGGGCTTCTAAGTGATTTCCAGGCGGGATACGCAAGTCATCTAAATTAGCTGCTGCTTCGAGTTGTCGCAATTTGCGTAATGCTCGTTCTTGGATGTCTACTGGTAATTTTCTTGAACTTACCCCCTGCCATATTTTTTCGGTTTCTTTACAACTAAAGGAAACAATCATTACTTTTAATTATTTATTATCATTAATTCTACGTTACGCTGTTATTGATTATTGTTGGGTTTCCTTGCGTCAACCCAACCTACTAAATTACAAAAACCTAATTACCAAGTAATTCTCTTCTCCGTCGCTCCTGTTCCTGTTGCTGAACTCTTGCGCGTGCTTCCCGATATTCTTTTACTGCTGCTTCAGATTCGTCATTTATTAATTCTCTTAATTGACGAGCTTTATCATCATCTCCTAAAAGAGAAATTACTTCTCTTCTTTGTGATTTATCAAGTTTCATAAACCATTCCATAAAAGCTTTTAAAATTACTTCTCCTGAACCTGATACTTCGTCATGAGCTACAACACAAGAAGGGCAAATGTATGGTAGGTAGTATGATATCCGATTCGTATTAGCTCTAAAATGATATCTATATTCCCCGCCTTCAGAAATTTTTTTCTTGCTCTGCCAGCATGCATCACTAGAGGTATCGTTAGCAATAATACAGTCTAACAAATGCCACCTCCCATCAGAATGAAAGATGCTTGCTATTTGTCCGACAGCTACAGAACCAGGATACCCTGGTAATATTTCTCCTGTTGAAGCGAGTTCAGGAAATTCATCCAAAATCAAGGAGTAATGATATCGAGATCTGATACATTCGTTTAAATCGCTATTAAAATTCAATAGCATTTGTTGATAGTATTCTTTAGAAGGAACATCTTTATGACAACTTTTAGCTACCTCAGCTAGTGTCTTCATATTAACCTGAGCATCACTTCTCATTGGCGTTAAAAACAAAGCCGAGCTAGTTACAAATAAAGCAATTAAACCTTTAACTGTGAATTTCATTATTGATTTCCCTCTTTGATTACCTGTTCTAATTCATCGGAAGCTTTAGGAATGGGATGTGTATTTTTCCAAGGTTTAGTAGCATCAACTACATTATCATCTGAACGTGGTGTATTTTCCTGTTTTTTCCTCGCTTTTTGTGGTTTAGTTGGTAATTGTCGTTTCTTTGGAGTGAACAAAATTGTTTTTGGTGGTTTTCTTCGCAAAGCTTGTTTAGCCTTTTTAGCTTGCATTTCTGCCTGTAGTTGTTTCTCTCGCAGTGCAGCTTGTTCTTTCTGTTGTGCCAATATTGCAGCCTGATTTTCCCTTTCTCTAATCACAGCTTCTAGCTTTTCCTGTGCTTCTGTAGCTGCTTTTTCTTTCCTAATAGCCTCTAGTATTTCTTGTTCAGCCTTAGCTGCTAATTCTAATTTCCTTTGTTTCTCTATAGCTTCTTTTCTCTCTCGTTCAGCTTTTAAAGCAGCTTCACGTTTTTCTATTTCTTCCCTTTTCGCTTTTTCAGCTTGCAAATCTTCAGATGAAATTACATTTACAGGACTTGGCTTGGAGATAACTGGTGATGAATTAGAAATACTAGGACTAATAACAGGTATTTTTTCTTCAGTTACAACTATGTTTTTATTATTAGGTTGATTCAATGCAGCAATAGCAAAATATCCCACACCTAAACCAATCAACCATTTCCACCTTTTGCGATTTTTCTGACTTGGTTTAGCCGCAGTTTGTATAGATTTACCTGGACTAACAGAAACCGTCGGTAAAGAACTATTTTTTGATTGAATATTGGTGGTATTTCCTAAAATGTGAGGTTGATTTAAAGTCTTTTCAATTTTCTGCAATCTTTGTAAAATAACTTTTGTATTTTCAGGACGCTGATTTGCAGTAGGTGCAATTAAATTATCAATTAAATCTGCTAAACGAGGAGAAATATTAACTGCATATTTTCGCCAATGTAACTCATTAGTCAGAGGATCATAAATAGCTTTATCCTGGGGTTCTTTACCTGTCAGTAAAAATATAAAAGTCCGTCCCAATGCAAAAAAATCAGACTGTTGTACTGAATAACCGTTTTGTTGTTCTGGAGGTGAATAACCTTGAGAAATAATTCTAGTATGGGAATTTCCCGCTAAAATTGTTGTCGTGATTTGTCTCACTGCACCAAAATCAATTAAGACAAGTTGCCCACTTGGTCGCAGCATGATATTCTGAGGTTTTATATCACGATGGAAATATTGTTGAGCGTGGACTAAAGCCAGAATTTCTACTATTTGTTTCAACCAATTGAGAGCTTGAGTTTCAGAAATAGTTTGATAGTTACCAAATTCCATCCATTGCTCTAAATTTACCCCTTCAATTTTTTCCATTACTAAACAGTGCAATGGTAAAGAGCTATTTTTAGGTAATACGGTAAAATAACCATCTGCTTCTACTTTGGGAATACCTGCACTATTTAACTGACTCAAAACCTTGGCTTCTTGTTGAAACAGTTCCACAGCTTTAGGGTTATTCTCAGTCAGCACTTTTAAAACTTTGGTTTTTCCACCGTCGTCAATTTCAAAGGTGTTACCAAAACCACCTGCTCCTAGTTGTTTAAGTACCCGATAACGATTTTGCAGCAGTAATTGTGACCCACAGTTACGACAAATAGGATTATTTGCATTCGCGGGATCAATAGGTTTTGGACAGCGCGGATTGATACAATAATTCATTACGCAAAAATCAGTCCTATCAATAAGTGACTGTTGTTCATATCCCAATACAGGACATAAGAATGTAAGAAAGTAATAATATGTTTAAATTCAGTATTAGTAGAATAACGCTTACTATGTCTTTTTAGCAACGGAATATACCGCAGAGGCAGAAAACTAGCAAGTAAAGAAACTGGAATCTCCCAAAATACCTTTCCAAATAGACATCGACCGAATTTAAATATGCATTTTCCAAAACCCTTGTAGAGACGTTCCATGGAACGTCTCTACTTTTTAGAAGATGTCTAATGATTTACCTTTCTCTGTGAGCAAGCGCGTTGGGCGGGTTCCCCGACTTGAAGTGTGCGCTCCGCCTATACCCGTAAGGGTGACTCAAATTTTAGACATCGAATTTTTACCTTAACCCATCACAAAATCTGTAAAACCACCAACGTCATATCATCAGTATTTTGCTTATCTGGCCCGATAAATTCCTCGACTTTATCAAACAAATAATCAACTATTTCCTGTGGACTATTGCAATAACGGCAAGCGAAGTTAAAAGAAGTGATAAAATTTTCTTCATCAAAGCGATCGCCCCCAGCCGCTGCCGCATCAGTCAAACCATCTGTATAATAAATAACTGTATCTCCTGGCTCTAACTGCGCTTGGGCATCTTCATATTCGCTATTAGCATCTAAACCAATCAGCATCCCTATAGTATCCAATCTGCTCACAGTTTTCGTCGCTGCGTGCCACCAAAAAGGCGGATTATGTGCTGCATTACTGTAGGATAAAACCCGCGTTATAGGGTTATATTCCGAGTAAAACATCGTGATAAAGCGGTGGGAATTTTCTAAATCTGCATACATGACTCGATTCAAATTTTGGAGAATTCCAGCAGGAGAATTGCCATGTAATACTTCTCCCCGTAGCATTCCCCGCATCATCGTCATAATCAATCCGGCGGGGACACCTTTACCCATCACATCCCCAATTACCAAACCCCAACAAGCTTCTTCGGCACTAATGTATTTATGTGGTTGTAACTGTTTGTGATTTGTGGGAATAAAATCATAATAATCTCCACCCACACGATTAGCCGGTTTACAACGTGCAGCCAAAACTACACCGGGAATATTAGGACATTGACGCGGTAAAAGTCGCCGTTGAATTTCTGCCCCAATTTCTAATTCTTGATCTAGACGTTCTTTTTTTCTCAGTTCTACCGCTAGTTCATCGTTCTCAATTGCTACGGCTGTTTGATCTGCAACTAACCTAACTAACTTTTGTCGAGTTTCTGTCCAACTATATTGTGGATCACGACTCAATACATAGAGCCATCCCCTTTCTGTATGCTTAACTAAAATAGCTGTGCCAAAAATTTGCACATCTGGCCCCAAATAGCGATGCATCTCGTCATCCAAAATCCCTGTCGTTGCTGTTAGCGGCACCGAATTTGGTAAAAGTGTAATTTGACTGCTGGCAGTTTCCAGGGCTTTTCTAATATTTTTTCGTTGCTGACTATCTTGCCAATGCAGTTGTTCTAACCTAATTTGACCATTAGGTTTATAAAGAAATAAAGCGCTACCTTCTGCGTCGGTAACTCTTGTGGCCATGAGTGGAATCAATTCCAAAAACTGATTCAGATTATTAAAACTTCTGAGGGCAAATCCTAAAGAACTGAGCAAATCTTGAATTTTGTTTTGTTCTCGGTGTAACCTAGCGACAAGTTCTTTCAGTGCCACGACTGGAGTGACATCTGTCGCGGCACTACTATTACTTTCGGTTGGGTGAGAAGGAACTTGAGACACAGGCAGATATGCTATTGCTTTTTAGATCAGCAGATTTATGATTTCTGATAAATCTTTGGTTTTTGGCATTGCTAAATCATATTGGACAAAATTATTGATTTTAGCAAGAGTAGAAAGACTTAGTAAATAATGTTTGTCAGTATGGCATTCGCTTATGACATTTTTGGTAATTTATGACAATTTTACAGAAATATCTTTCTTTATTTGTCAAAAATAAAACAGTCACAAACTGTAATTTTGATGGGTTGCTAAACGGCTTTTCATTTTTTCATAACTAAACTAGTAATTCATATACCTTGAGAAATAAAAGTTTATTGTTAGCAAAATGGTCTTTTGATCTAACAGAGTAACTATCGACAATCAGGGATTAAGGAACAAGATGTATTTTAGGTGAGTTTCTTGATGAGTTCATTGACAATTTAAATTGCTAAATAGCTCAAAAAAAGTATTTGCGAGTCAATTGGCAAACAAAATCAAAGAGTAAAGTTTAGAGTGTTAATCTAGCTTACTTACCCCACTTTATTTTTTGAGGATACCTTCTGTGGTAGCCAAGCAACAGTATAGATGCATTTAAGAAACCACTAGTACCGCTTTCTCGGAATTAAAAATTAACAATTAAAAATTAAAAAAGTAGATTAAACAGGCTTTTTCAGTATTTTTAATGGTTGCTTTACTTACGCCGTGTTGTACTAGGTAACTTAAAAATAGAGCTTTAGTGTGCAATTCTAACAGAAGTTAGCCATTAATTGTAAAAAAACAATTATTTTAGCAATGCAGGCGTTGCCATTGCCAAAATTTCCCATTATTAAGGCTAAAAATAAATCACCCCATCCCCCTGCTTTCCCAGATAAGCGGCAATAGTACACAACGGCGTAAATAAGCCACCCATTTAAAATGCCTAAAACCCTGACGGAATGGTAATTACGAATTACGTATCCCTAGCGGGACTGTAGGCACTATTACGAATTACGTTGGCGGTAGCCTGCGGTCGGCATTATTACGAATTACGTATCCCTAGCGGGACCGTAGGCACTATTACGAATTACGCTACTAGCCATTCAATAACGCTTCTACAAATTCATAGCTAGAGAACGGGCGTAGGTCTTCAATTCCTTCTCCCGCACCGATAAAACGAATCGGTAAACCCAATTGCTTAACAACGGCCAGAGCCACACCTCCTTTAGCTGTACCATCTAGCTTAGTTAAGACAACGCCGCTCAGTTGGGCAGCTTGGGAAAAGACTTCAGCTTGCCGGAGTCCGTTTTGTCCTAAGGTAGAATCTAGAACCAAGAGAGATTCTACATGAGCATTGGGGGCTTTTTTGTCAATAATTCTGCGGATTTTACTCAATTCGTCCATTAAGTTTTTCTTGTTTTGCAGTCGCCCAGCGGTATCTATTAACAGTAATTCGGTTTCCCGTGATTGGGCTGCTGCGATCGCATCAAATACAACTGCGGCGGGGTCTGTGTTCTTCCCTGGATTGGCAATTACTTCTACACCACTTCTGCTTCCCCAGACTTTGACTTGTTCTACAGCAGCTGCGCGGAAGGTGTCAGCCGCACCAATCAAGCATTTATAACCTGATTTTTGGGCTAAATGGGCAATTTTGCCGATGGTGGTAGTTTTACCTGCACCATTTACCCCTGTAATTAACCAAATGGTGAGGTTGTCTTTTTCTGGGGCAAAGCTAGATTTTGGTAATGCTTTAGTTGGTGTATCTAGCATATCCCGGAGGATTTGTTTCAAGTATGCGATCGCTTGTTCTGGTGGAGTGATTTCATCCCGCAGTTTTTTCTGTAAAGCATCAATAATAAAATCTGTTGCCTCTACACCTACATCTGCTTGCAGAAGTAATGCCTCAATTTCTGCCACAGCCGCTTGATTTAAAGGCCCCTGACCAACAATTGACTTGAGTTGGTTAAGGATATTCCGCCTGGTTTTATCTAAACTTTGGCGTAGCTTTTTCAGCCAGGTAATTTCTTCTATAGAAACATCTTCTGCCCGTCTACCTTGGGCTGCTAAAACTTCAACTGACCAGACAAACCCATCATCAAATTCTAGTTCGGGAATTTCTGCTTCTATTTCTGGTGTGGTTGATGCTGACGTTGGTGTGATTGCTGGTTCTTCAACTTCAATCGCGTTGGCTATTAATCTTTCCTGCTTGGCTTGTCTTTCCGCTGCTGCCCGTTCTAAAAAGGATAAGGTAGCTGGTTGTTGTGCCTCGCTGACTGTGGCTTCTGGGCTGGAAATTTCTGTTGTTTCTACAATTGCCGCGACTGGGGCTGATTCTTCAATCACAGATATCTCTTCAGCTGCGGTTGATGGGCTGACTTCCTCTGCTGGAGTTTCTGTTGTTTCTGTAATTGCCGCGACTGGGATTGATTCTTCAGTCACAGATATCTCTTCAGCTGCGGTTGATGGGCTGACTTCCTCTGCTGGGGTTTCTGTTGTTTCTTCTATCTGAGATTGTTGTTTTTGCTGAATATTTTTGTATGCGGCTTTAGCAAACGCTAACAAGTCCGCCGTGTCTGGCGTAGCTGCTGCGGATGGTTCTGGTTGTGTTTCTTCTGTAGGCTGAGTTTCCCCCTGTGGCTGTTGTTCGGGGGTATCGGGAGTATCGTTATGTTGACGGCGGAACCAATTAAAAACCATTGCAGCAGTACTATATTATTTAGTAAATTATGAAATTATCAGTTATTAGTTCTTAGTTTAACCAATTCTGGGGGTTTAATTCCCCTGCCTCTACAGGCAGCAAGTTTTGTGTCGGGGTCTAAATCCCCTTTGCAAAACAAAACCTCATTACGTATCCCTAGCGGGACCGTAGACACTATTACGAATTACGAATTACGAATTATTTTCCACCTTTTCCTGCCAAGAAAGCGGGTTATCCTGCTATATAAATCCTAGACAAAGCTAGACTTTACTTTCTACTTCAACGGGAGCATGGGAGCGGTTATCCCTCAGTAGACTTACACGCTTTAGCCAAACGCGATAAATTAACTGCTGCATTGAGATCCCTATCCATCTCAAAACCACAGTTCTCGCAGTGATAAATTCTTTGTCCCAAAGAAAGATGTTCTTTCTTATGTCCACAGCGAGAACAGGTTTTACTTGATGGATAAAATCTATCAGCAATTATAATTTCACTACCAAACTTTTTAGCTTTATATTCTAGCTGACGTTTAAACTCATAAAACCCGCAATCAGCTATTGCTTGGGATAATTTATGGTTTGACAACATTCCCGAAATATTCAAATCTTCTACTACTATCCTCGCGTGGTTTTTGCATAAGTAAGTAGTGATTTTCTGGAGAGTATCTTTTCTCAGGTTGGCTATTTTTGCATGATGTCTAGCTAGTTTAATTTTGGCTTTGTGCTTATTATTTGAACTTTTAGCTTTTCTACAGTAGATTTTAGATAATCTTTGCAGTTTAGCTAAGTTCTGTTTGTAGTGTTTAGGATTAGGGAAGGTGACACCGGTGCTAAGAGTAGCTAGTTCTTTTACTCCTAAATCAACACCAACAGCATCATGTTTTTTTATAGTTGGCTGACATTCTTTTTCATAGGAAAAAGATATATACCAACTATCAGCAGTCCTGGAAATAGTCATACTTTTGCAAGTGGTATGAGGTAATCCCTCATAGGTTTTCACCCATCCAATTGTCGGTAGTTTTATTAATGTACCACCTACAGGAATTGGTTTACCACCTGCATCAATTGTAAAACTATCATTTTTACCCTTCTTTTTGAAGTTAGGATATTTGGACTGCCCTTTAAAGAATCTCTGGAAAGATTCACCTAAACTATCAAAAGCATATTGAGTGATTTTCTGGCAAATACCTTTTTCTTTAATCCATGTTAATTCAGGTTTTACATGATTATTGAAGAATTTCTTGAGAAGATATTTATGTGGCTTTAATCCATCTTTATACAAAGAAGCCCAAGTTGCTAAACCCCAATTATATGTAAACCTTGCTATTCCAGCGTGTTTAGCCATTAATATTTCTTGGGTTTTATTTAACTTGAGTTTTGTTTTAATGGATAAAAGCATTGCTCGACCTCAACACTGTATTTTATGATTTAATTCTGACACATTTTGCCTAAATTTTTAGCCAGATCATTCCATTTATACGTCAAACACTTGGGGTTTTGTATGTATTTGTACAGGTTTGTCTATTAACTTGTCAACTTAGGACAAGCTCACTTGGAACCCTTACATGAAACTGGTGAAGTGAGGACTACACCTTATGCCGTCTGTTTATGTTCTGTGACTCGGCGCAGCACACCATTAATAAAACGATGTCCTTCATCTCCACTGTAGCGCTTGGCTAATTCTACAGCTTCGTTGATGGCAATACTGGCGGGAACTCCCATCAACTTCATTTCTGCCACAGCTATTTGCAAGATATCGCGGTCAATTTGCGCGAGGCGGCTGACTTGCCAATCTACTAAGGCTTCAGAAACAAGTGTATCGATGAGATTCCGGTTTTCGTAGACGGTGATGATAATTTGTTTGGCGTAATTACGAACGTCTTTGTCTTGATTTGCTAATTGAATTAATTCAGGGAAATCAATGGCTGTACCCAATTGATTAATGGCTGTTTGGGTGTAAGTGATCGCTTCTTGGAGCATGGTTCTAGCTGTATTTAGGTCTGAAGCCCTAGTTTGGCTAGTTAAAAGGCGATCGTTGCTGCGTTGGAGTTCGCCGGCTGCATTGTTGAGAGTATCTTGCACTTCTGTCGTCAGTGTGCGTACTGCGCCGAGTACTAATTTAGCTACTAATTGTTCATCTGGTAGCTTATCTAATTTTTTGGGGTTAACTGGCAACTGGCTGAGGCTTAACAACGCCAATTCCCGGGCTATTTGCTGAGGTTTACGAGGTTGCATAATGGTGAGAGTGATTAACTAAAAGGAGCAAACTCATAATCATATCAAGTTTTGCACCGTCAAATCATAATTTACTGAATTTGACTAGGAATTTTAGATAGCCGATTGTAGTTGATTTTAGGCTTTGTCCACAGGAATCACATGATTTTGGGTTTCTATGGGTGATACTGGTTTTGGTAAAATTAAGGGTGGTAGGGGTGTATTGGCGGAAACAATCCCACCAGAGACTACTATTTTAAAAGCATCTTCCACAGATAGTGAAAGGTTGACTACTTCGTCTTCTGGGACTACGGCATACCATCCAGTGGTAGGGTTGGGGGTGGTGGGAACAAAAACGCTCAACATGGGGGTAGACATCTGAGCTTGGATATCATTACTAATTACACCAGTGACAAATGCGATCGCCCAAATTCCTCGTCTGGGATATTCTAATAAAACCACACGGCGAAATTTGCCATTGGAATCTTTAAGTATTGTTTCCAATAGTTGCTTTAGGGTTTTGTATACCTGACCGGCTAAGGGAATCGCTTGCAATAAACGCTCACCAAAGTCTAGCAACCATTTACCAGCTATATTTCGAGCCATCAAGCCAATGATCAGGATACTCAGTAGTGGGACAGCCAGTCCAACTACTAAATTCAGTACATTGACTAATATAGGATGTAAACCATCAAAGGGATTCAGCTGTTTGGGGATTTGGGTGAGGAAGTTAACTACCCAACTGGCAATAGTAATAGTCAGCCAGATGGTAGTTGCTAGGGGAATCACCACCAACAAACCAGCAATCAGGTCATTTTTTAAGTCCTGTTTCAGGCGTTCAATTACCAAGCCCCTGTTCTCCTTTTTTTAGGCTATTAAAATTTTTGTGATTGGTACTCATAGTCCCTAAAAGCTTGAACATTTGTCTCATGCTTCTATTGCGTCAACTCTAACCCCGACTGGCGGACTACAAAGCTGACTATCCGATCCAAAAAAGCTGTCGGGACTACTTCACATAGAATATTCAACCTGTCTTCCAAAGGAAAGCATCAGTGGTGAGTTTTTCACTAGTGTTACTTTTCTTTGTAATACTTGTAAATGATTGTTGCAAGTTTCTTAGATAATACTAATCCTAGCGCGCCATATCACTAGATGCTCATAATTATAGACAGCAAACAGCAATGGATAGGCTGAAGATATCTAGTGACTGATGAATAAGTCACACCTTCCCAAGTGCAAATTTTTAAAATTAAGTTTTGTTAAGAAAATTAATTTAACTGTCCTTTTTAGCTTCGTCATTGACTAGGCTGGGTGTGGGTAGATATTTCATTTCCCAAACTTTGAGCAAAATTAGGTATTCATAGAATGCTTGCAAAGTACACCAAGCTAAACCAGGGTGTCCGTCTAAGCAGCCACCCAAGAAAAAATACATATACACAAAGCGGATTATTGGTCTAGCTGGGATACGCAACGATAAATCTTTGAGGGCGCGTCGTCTTTCAACTTCTGATTTGCCAAAAAATAAATCTCGCCAGTTAACTTCTCCATTTTGCAATTGATACAAAGTTTCTTTAGCTTCATCTGTAGAATAACGGTTGTGCTTTTCTAACCAGCGGCTCAAACCTTTGCTAGAAGTGTAATGAGGATAGGTTTGTTTTAAAAAGCTCGTTGCACCATTACACACTTCCCGTTCCGTATGACCATAGTCTGTAAACCAGACTTTCCCGTGGCGAAAAAGGCGCAATTGGTAACGGGGATATTGGGTGCTGTAGCGAATCCAACGATTCATAAACATCACTCTTTCCGCAACGTAGTAGGCGATGTAGTCGGGATTTTGAGTAGCAGCGACGCATTCAGCAAAAAGTTCTGGTGTCATGCGTTCGTCGGCTTCGAGAATGTACACCCATTCGTGTTTGGGGAGGACAGATTCTAGCATCCAGGTGCGTTGTTTCCCGTGGCTTTCAAAAGGATGTTGGACGACTCGAATAGGATAACAACTGGCAATTTCTATAGTGCGATCGCTACTACAAGAGTCTACAACAATGATGTCATCGGATAGCAGTGCTGACTCAATACAAGCAGCAATATCTAATTCTTCGTTATATGTGAGTATGTAAATTGAGAACATTTCCGGTGTTTTAGCGATTTGAAGTGATTCATAATCAGCCGCGCTCGGTCACAAAGAGACGAGGGGACGGTGAGACGCGGAGAAGGGAGGACGGTGAGACGCGGGGACACGGGGACGCGGAGATTCATTTGTAGCTTTATTTAAGTGCATTAAGTACTTAACCAGAATTACTTAGACATTTTTGAACAGGAATGAAATTGCTGTATTCTTTCCCTATTTAAGTGCATTAAGTACTTAACCAGAATTACTTAGACATTTTTGAACAGGAATGAAATTGCTATATTCTTTCCCTGTTCCCTATTCCCTGTTCCCTGCCATAACTTAGTTGCACAAGCAAAGCTTGTTTTCTGAGGATATATGTATTAGTCCGCCTGGGCGGACTTGGTGTTTATAGCCCCTGACTTATAGTCAGAGGGCAATTTATTTACTTAACGCCCAGTAGATTAACGCGCTGGAGCCTTACGTTTTGCACCTTGTAAAGAACCCATACCCCTTAATCCCGTCCAACCGATGATGATATAACCAATGGACAATAGCAAGCTGCTGAAACCAATCCTGAGTCCAGACTTCCACGCATTGTCTTTAGCTTGTTTTTCTACTTCTTCTTTGCGTTGGCGAATTTGGCTACGTCTTTGATTAGCAAGTTCTTGAGGATCTGTTCGTTGAGCAATCAATTTGTCAAGCTCTTGGGGATTTGCTTTAGCTTTCTGAAGTAAATCTTTTTGGTCTGCGGGAAGTTGAGGGTTAGCAAGTGCTTGTTTATATTTCTGCTCGTCTTTGAGTAGTTCAGTAATCTGAGTTTTAAGTTGGGTTCGCGCTTGTTCTAACTGAGCTTTGGCCTGAGCATTGTTCAGTTGTTCTTGGATTTGGGATAGCTGGTTGTCCAGTTGATTTTCAGCTTGCTGGGCTTCTTGGGAAATTTGAGTTACTGTTTGGCTGCTGGCTTGGCGCACATTGTTAAGGTGCAGGGGAAAAATTAGTAAGAACATCAAACCTAATATGCTGGAGATGATTAGGGCGGGAAATCTTAAATCAATACCTTGGGGGCGGTCACTTCCCACTTCATCTATCCAATATCCAGCCAATAGAACCCCTAAGCCTACTAAGGGAACAATTCCTCGGTCAACTAGGGCTGTGGTCAAGGAAATTTGTGATTGTTTATTGGTGGGACTAAAACCCAATAAAAGAATCACGAAATCAATGAAAAAAGACAAAATACAAACTATTCCCACCACCTTAAGTGTGAGTGAAGTATTTGATGCAGCAACACGGTTAACCATATTTTTGTAAATTCGTTGTGAATAAAACTGTTTGCTATCTATAAAGTTACAACTCTTGGAGCAGAAAGCCCATCAGATTGATACTCTCTGTAGGCTTAACTATCCTTTTTCTATGAGTATCCAACTACCTATGGAAAGCCTTGCTTGATTATATCTTGCCAGACTTTTGGTTTTAACCTATACCATAATCCTAACTGTAGTTTATGTTATTGATATTTAATACTGAGTGACTTAATTTGCTATATTTCTAAGTATATTCAGAGTAAAAAGACGAAAGGATGTGAAGAAAGAATAATAAATATTTACACAGACTTACCGAAATAGTGCTGAGTAACGAGTAATGAGAGTAATGAGTGATATCATGTCCGCGTTTCAATCCCCTAACTTTAGTTATGGGGTTACTCAGTACTCGGTACTCGGTACTCGGTACTCCTAAATTATACTGTCTTGTGGTTTGACATCACCCGTCAGGGTTTGTTCCCAAATGGCTAAATCTTCTGGACGGTCAACATCAGCCAAGGTAGGTAAGTGAAAAAATGATAAGTTTAGCTTGAAAGCGATTTCTAGAGTCTGTTGGTATACTTGAGCCGTTCCCCAGGCGATGTGAGAAAATAATTCGGGGATGACTCGCCGCAAACCAATTAAGTAATATCCACCATCAATTGCAGGGCCAAGCACAAGATCAAAAATTTGTAGTTGCTCAAATGCGGTTGCTAAAATTTGCGAATTCACCCCAGGACAGTCAGTGCCAATGATAATTACATATTCTGCACTGTTGTGAAAAGCATCCGCAAGCGATCGCACTAAACGCTGACCTAAATCTCCTTCACCTTGAGTCTGGTAAACCAAATCCAAACCCAGCCAATCTTGCATAAGTTGCAAATGACCCCCCGCAAACTGTACTTGTGCAGATACCGCAGCTACTTTTTGCAATTCCTGCACATGAAAAATTGTATGTTCGGTCATCTGCTTTTGCAGATTAGCCGCACCAACACTACCCAAAGCAGGTATTAGTCTTGTTTTTGTCGTCCCAGGTTCTGGATAGCGGGTAAAAATAATCAGGTGTTGTTTAGCGTTTACTAGTGATTTCATGTCTATGCCAATCCGATTTGATTTGTGTATCCCTTACGGGAGGCGTAGCCATATTTACCTATTTAGGCAGGGAACAGTTTCAGCTATCTGGATATCCTCAATTTCCCAGATCCGACAAGGAAAAATGCAACTGTTTTGAGACTCCATTTGCCAAAACCTTGCACTTTTTTGTTTGTGATAAAAATCCGCGAAACCCTTATTAATAAACGGTTTTAGCTTTATATGCCTGCCCGGCACGCTCCGCGAACAGCCAGCCCTAATTAAAATCTCAAATAAGTTATTTTGGTAAGAGCATATTATGATTAATTTGTACAGTGCGTAAGTCCTATTCTAATAGCAAAAATCACCACTTGGGTTGGCTTTATCTTGTTCTTTTGCAGTTCGCATAGCTCCTAAAATAGTAGAAACAAACACACATCGTTTTGCTTTTCCACCAGACTTATTAGACAGCGTAATTCTTCCTAATGGTGGTTTTCTCACACTACCCAGGTAATCAAATTGGATTTGTCGAACACCATTAGACAGTTGTAGAGTTGTTTCATCATCTAAGCGGAGATTAGAATCTAAGCTATTCCAGTTAGCATTTAATGGATTTACATTAGCAGGGTGAACAGCCCATTGAACTGTACCATTTTGTTCCCTAAAACTAGCTTGCCAAGTCAATTTTTCTTTTTTGGCTTCACTTTGAGCTTGGCGCATTGCATTGTATACGACATTTTGAGCAATGTTCAGACGGCGATTGTTCACAAAACTCAACCAACCTGGTGCTACTATTGCAGATAATACGCCAATTATTAAAATCACTGGCATCATTTCTAGCAAAGTAAAACCGCTATTATAGTTGTTATTTAAAGCTTGTTTATGCTTCGCTAAATATATTTTTATATATGCGTTCATCTGGGAATAGTTTTGAATATTCGCGTAGAGATTATCTGTGTATTTTTAACAACCTTAAGATGAAACGGGATTAGAGGATGTTTTAAATAGCCATTTATCAACAGATAAAAGGGGCTAATTAAGCTACTTATAAATAGTTGTAATTCACAAGCAGCTACTAAATCATTTTTTAATTTGGTTCGATATTTTATCCAGTGCAAACAAATCTTACGAAGATCATTTATCATGTAAAGTAAAGTAAAAACTGGTCTCAACCAAGGTTTTATATTTACCATGCGAGTCACATAACGGCTAAGTCCAATACCTCTGAAAAATGAGATTAGATACTCTTTTTGTAACCGTGAAGTTGGGATTTTATGATCAATCTCCATTTCCGGATTGTACCAAATTTCCCATCCAGCTTTTTGAATATGAGAGAGCATTTCTAAATCTTCACCAGTCAGCATATTTCCCTTGACTCTACCAGTTAAAATAGGGTCAGTGGGTACGTTATCTATCCAAGCTTGTTTGCGGACAACCAGTCCAGCAGAAGGTGGTAGTAATTTTTTTCTGGCTTCATACAGTAGAGGTAAATTTCCTCGCTCTGTAATTGCTAAAAATGGGGCAATTCTTTGAAAATTCGCGGGTGGTTCTACTTCCCAGTCAGGATGAATTTGGCTACCATAGGCCCCAGCTTGGGGATGTTGTTGAGCAAAATTATAAGCTGCTTCAACCCAATTTGAGTTCGGGTAATTGTCATCATCTAGAAAACCAATTAGTTGACTGTGCGCTACTGCTATTGCTTTGTTTCTAGCGTATGCTGCACCTTGTTTTGGTTCAAAGCAGTATTTTAAAGGATAGGGACATTGCCAATTTCTTTGATAAGTTCGGACAACTTCAGCTGTGTTATCTGTGCTGTTGTTATCAACAACAATTATTTCCCAAGATATATGCTCAGTTTGCAGTTGATTTTGCAGACGTTCTAGTAGCTCAGGTAAACGATGTTCACCGTTGTAGGTGGGAATAGCTACTGTGAAATTGAGGCAATTATTCATTGCTTTTAAGTTGGATTTTTATTGAGGACAGTTTCTGAATCAAATGCACAAAGCAGAAATGGTTAATTTTCACTGGTACACAACGGCGTAAGTCAACCAACCATTAAAAATATATAAAAAGCTAGTACAGCCTGCTTTTTTAATTTTTAATTTTTAATTTTTAATTTTGCCCTGCTTTACTAGTGCAGTCTTACAGAAACAGTTAACCAATACGAAGTCCCTTTTTACTGGATAATTACTTCTGCTGAACCAAACTGGCAATTTAACAAGTCTATGAAACCAAAAACTTTACCCAATGTTTATATTGTGCTATCTTTGTGACTATTTTATATATAGTGTTATCACTAATCTTTTCTAGGTTTATTGTTACTAAGTAGTTGGCTGACAATTTGAGCCTGTAGCTGTTTGCATACCTCCAATCAGTGTTCTGACGATGACACAGCGTTTTGACCCGCTGGCAGTGTTAGTTCCTGCATTAGGTATAGCTACCATAACTATTAAATCTGTATCAGCATTACTGCCACTAGCCTTGCTTGCTAAAGCACCCATGTAGTCAAAAGTGATGGTTCCAGAAGCAGGTATTGTAGATATGCTCTTACCAGTAACTGTTGTATTATAATAATCAGGGGTAGACGTAAGAGACGTAAGATTCGTATACAATAAGACTTGTTTTGCTTCAAGGTCAGTAGCTAAACGCTTCCAACTATCATCTGAAGGTGCGGTAGTACCCTGATAAACAACATATTTAGGGATGTTGTCTATGACTTTAAAACTCGCGCTATAGGTAAGTTTCTTATTTTTAGCTTCTGTCTGTGCTTGTTGCATAGCAGAAAGTACACCATCCAAAGCTTTATTTAACCGCTGTCTCTGCACAAATCCCGACCAACTAGGAGCCATGATTGCTGCTAAAATGCCTACCATTAGCAGCGATACTAAGAGTTCTATCATGGTAAAACCAGCATTTTCCTCATATGAGTCACGTGCTGAACAACGGTGTTTATTCTTGATATTCCTGGTATGTAATTGTAGTAAATTCATACTAAATCCTTAGATAATGAACAGTATTTAAATATGCTGTAATTGAATTTTGAATTGTTTAATTAGTGTATAAAAAACCACGTGCTTGTACGATGGCGTTGACTGAAGGAAAATAAGTTGCCTGGTTTTTATCAGAGTAAGTTATGTTGTTGCTTTGGACTCTAGCTAAGGCATTGGCTCGGATAAAGACCTGTGCTGTGCTAATCACTCTTCCTGTATTAATAGGATCTAAATAGTTGTTGACACAGGTATAAAAACTACTGGGTGACGTTGTGTTACTGGGTATCACTGTTGGTTGTTTACCACCATTAGCATCAGGTAGGCATTGTCGTGTCAAATTAGGAATATTTCCAGTTGGATTTGCCACAGGGATGGTTTGATCGATATAGTCAACCAGCACTTGGAGTTGAGCTTTATAATTGTCTGGATTTGCTTTCCAAAGTTTCATCTTTTGAGTTATGCTGCCAGTTGTTAAATCAAGATTAAATGGTACGAAACCCGCATCAGGACAGTATTCAGAACTGACAAACTTAGTAGTTGTATCGTATTTAGTAAGACAATTGTCTATACCAGCACTGCTATTTATGCTTCGCACACCATCCTTAATTTCCCATCTAGCAATACGCGCAGTTCTAGACCACGTCTCACCAGTCTTATTAGCACCATTATTAGAATTATTAATCAAATAATAAGCTACTAGGGAATATCTGAAAGCATCATCGTTCTTTAAACTGTCATTAGGAACCGCCTTTGGAACTATTTCCCGCTTCCAAAAAACTAGTACAGGTAATCCATTGGTAACTTTAGGTAAAGAATCATTAATACCACTTTCGAGAGGGTTAGTGGGACTGTTGGTCTTCTCAACCCCTCGGGTATCATAGATGTAGACAGCTTGTTGTAAATCGCGGGTAATGAAATCCATTGCTGTTTGGATTTCTTGTTCAGAAGTTGCCTTAGCTTGTTCTTTTTGATCTGTATTAGCAATATTGACCACCAATCCTAGTAATGGTGTCAGGATTAAAAATGCCATGGTCAAAGCTATCAACAATTCAATCAGGGTAAAACCATCAACTTGATTATTCACCCTGGGAGACTTAATAAATCCTCTAAGTAAGAATGTGATTGTTTTCAACATAGGTTTTACCTCTTTTTAATAGATGCTGTGCTGATAAATTTCCCATCTAATTTTGACAATTTTTATCGGCTACTGTACCCAACCGATTACATAAAGCCAGAAATGTTGTGTTGCTTTTAATGACATCCGCAGTCAATTCTATGATTGGGGCTTGTTTATTACCTAATCCATTAGTGACAATTGTTTGTGTTTTTTTGGTAGTAGTGGTACTGGCTACGACAGTTTGACTGAAATCAACATCTTTTCGATACACCCTAACGGCTAGACGGTAGCCATCGTTTGCTTCTGAATCTTTAACAACAATTCGACTGGCTTGAATGTAAAATTGATTTCTCTGATTTGGGTCGTTTGAACAATTAGGAGGAAGAATAACACCATCCGTCTGAAAGCAATATAGACCTGTTGGGGAGATAGGAGGGTTCATATTCGTACTAGTGATTAAATAATCACTAGGGTTCTGTGCCAAAGTTCTTTTTGTGGTTGCCGTATGCTTTTCAAGTGGAGTACCGCTTGTTGGTATATATTGTACAGGAGTAGGATCGCTGGATTGTACTGGTACTCTTCCAGATCTGACCCCATCAATAAATGATTTTGCGGCTTGTGACCCCTGTTCAACGCGGCGAGATTGAAGGCGTGTTGCGGTAGACAAAAGCAGCATGGGTGCTATGGCTGCTACTAAGAGAGAAGCAACAAGAATACCAACTAATGACTCAATGATAGTGAAGCCGTCATCTTTGCTATTGTTGTGCTTCAGACTCTGATTTAGACCCCGACTGAAACTGTGTTCAATTTTGAATTGTTTAAGCTGAATCATAATTTTGTGTACAGCTAATTGGCATTTTAGTTAACTGAAGAACCCCTCTTCCAACCTCTCCCCCACAGGGAGAGAGGCTTCTAATTTCCCCATTTGGTGCTAAAACTCGTTTTTTCAAATTCCATCTCCACCCCCCAAGTTCCCCCCTGAAAGGAGGCAGTCCATATGTTCCCTCTCCTTTCAGGAGAGGGGTAGGGAGAGGTGAGAGGGTTAGGGAGAGGTAGGAAAGGGGCTGGGGGTTATGTCTCATATCTGAGATATTTGATCCTGTGATTATGGGCAATTAGTAGGACGTTGATCGTCATCAATTGCTTTGTTACCAGTAGCATCTTCTTTAGCACATAACAAAGTTTCTACCCAAGCATCATCTCTGCCAACTTCTCGGAAGTATTCATTGGGTAAATCACCTACGGGTTGGACTAATTTTTGGGCAAACAAGTCTGGTGACTGGGAAAGGAGTCCCACATCATAACCCCAAAGTCTTGTCGGTGGCTGATAGAAAGGAAGCCTGCCCACGGTTCCGTTGAGAGGTCCGTTGCTAGTGTTGTATACAAGACCAGAGGTCGCATTATTATTGGTTAAACTAGTAGCGAATGGTGCTGTAGCATAGGCACTTTTCTGCAACTGCATGAAAATACCATTAATTTTTGCTGTTACTGGAGTATTATTTGTGGCAGACCAGTGTTCTAAGAAGCGGACATAGTTGTGTAAACCGCCATTATCTTCTGTAGAACGAGCAGGGGTATCACCAGAGGCCACAATTAGGTTGAAAGTAGTTTCGGTAGCAGCTTGTAACCAATTACTGTTCTTAGCATTATTAATTCTGTTATCACCTGGGGTTGGGTTGGTGGGAGTACCGAAGGGGTTATTGATCTGAAAAACTGGTAACCATTTGCCGCCACTATCGTACCGTAACCAAGGTATATAGACAGCAGGATTTGTTAGTGCTGGTGGGTTACTACAAGTTCCTTGAGTAAAACAGGCTTCTTCATATTCCTGTATGTTACCTGAAGCATCTACCCCGTAAATCCTACGAGGATTAACTATATCACCAGTAACGATATCCCGTTTATAAGCTATTCTTCTGGGAAAACTTGCATTTGCCCAACCACCATCGGGTGCTGTATCCATGGAGCCAGTTTTCATTGAATTCATTGGTTGACCGACAATGTCCTGTCCATCATTTCTCCAATTAGTTTGTCCCTGTTGACCAGTTCCTTGATATCCGTTATATGCAACATTAGTAATTACCCAATCTTGGGGGTTTACACATTGAGCAATATCTGTTTTTGGGCAAATTTCATAGACAAAATCTCTGGCTTGTCTTTGTCTGGCAACAGGGGTGACAAAATTATTCAAGTAAGAACTACCCTGAAAACCAGCGGCGGAGTCAAGGTCTATGGGATAAGTAGTCGTGCCATATTTCTTGGCGAATTCTACAGATGTTGGTAGAGCATATTGTGTTGCTGGTATTACCGGAACATAAGTATTTAACTGGAAGTTAGTGTTACCATTAAAAGTCCGGTTGCTAATTGAAGTATCATCCCCCAAGTTATTGTTCCAGTCATACTCTCCCTCATTGCGGAAGCCTAATCTAAAGTTATTAGAGAGTAAAGTCACAGCATCAGCAACCACAGCCGCAGAACGCCATTCATCACCATTTTCACATTTGGGCAACCTTGGATCATCTTTACGGCAGGCAAAATCGTCAGAGAGATCACTACGGCTATAGAAATTAGTCCAATTATTATCTAGTGGTGTGTCGAATTCTTCTTTGGTATGTTTATTAAAGTCGCCCTTAACATACACAGGCAAATTACTTGCTAAAATCAAACCTTTTTCTGCGTCTCTATACTCTAGTTCGCGCCAGAGTTTTTCCCCTTTGGTAAGTATAATTGCATTAGGGCGACGAGTTGGATCAAGCTTATAGTCTACTGTACTTTCTAGCTTTCTCGCTGTTGGTTTTAGGGTTGTAGGGGCGGTTAAATCTGGTAGGGCATCATCGCGGGTAGCGTAGATAATGCCACTATTGGGAAGTAAATATTCTGTTGCTGCCGACTTTCCAGCAATTGATTTTGTGCGGAGTAAATTCATGTCTAGGACAGTGGCACGAATTTCTAGAGGTTGCCGATCTCGTAGAGGAAGATCGTATGCTGTTCCTGGATTTGCTCCACCATCAATATTAGTGAAGGTTTCTAAAGCTGTTGTTGTGGGATTGTCTGCATGAATTGCTTTTATCTGCCTTGCATCCAAAAAAGAAGCTTCAAATATGGCACCGTGAGGAATAACGGCATCGTTAGGTGTGATACTACCATCTAAAATTTGGAGGGCGCATATGGCAGCATCAATTGTAGATTGTTCTGAAAGACTGCGATCGGTGGCTGTTTTTCCTAACGCCCTTTTTAGAAGTCCATCATCTATTGAACGTCCATTTTTATATTTTAAGTTCGATTGGTAGGTTAACAATTGCAAATAATTACTGGCAGACTTAGTAGGTGGTCCATAAACTATGCCGTTATTGGATTTACCATTGACATTACTTATACCAGCACCAAAACCAGTAGGAGGAGTCCAGGAAGGTAATCCGGTTCTATTCCTAGCTGTGAGGCTGTTGGTTGGGTCATAAAAGCTACTGACACAGGCTATTGGCTTTGGATACTCTTGGTTATAATCGTTGGGGTTGTAGTGATAAACCGCCGTCGCCCGCATCCTTAAGTATGGTGTTGCTGCACTAGGAATATCCTTTGTAAATTGAATGTATGGATCATACATCCAATAGGGAGAAGAGGTTTGTGAAGATTGTGTTCCATCAAACACAGGCATCATATCCGACCAGATTTCCGTGGAAGCCGTAGTGAAATCATTAGTTGCAGCGTTATCACCTTGACGTAAATAAATCCCTGCACCTGTAACCACTCGCAATCCACCTACGGGATCTTGGGGGTTTTCTGGTATTCTGGCAGCGTCTAGTTCCCAACCTCTATCTCTGTCGGTAGACCCAACATCAGCTAATGTCTGTACACGAGATAGACGATAGCGACCTTTGGTTTCAGGCTGTTCGGCATCGAAGTTGTCCCACTCAATACCACTGAGATTTTGAATATCTGGGGGATTGGGTCCTACAAACTGAGCCTTAAAGTTGGGATTTTTTGGGTCTGAAGTCTTCCACCACAATTGAGGTAAGTTATTACCAACTAGAACTCTGTCACCTAAGAAAGATTCTTTTGCCTCCACGCTCTGGAGTGATGGTTCTGTTGCTTTAGGTTTAAGTTTGCTACCACTAGTATTTAGTTTCAGTGTGGCAAAGCCAGTTTCGGTTATACCATCACTGGGGTTTGTGGGAAAGACCCAAGCATCTGCGGGACGTAGTGACTCACCACTACCTAGCAATGGGCTATTTGTAGCATAAGCACCTAAAGCAACAGCAGATGTACTACCAACAGGGACTTCGTTGAAGGGTACACGCCGAGTCCGTTTTTTAAAGTAAATCTCTAACTGTTCGTCACGTAATGTTGGTATTTCAGCCGGTGTGGGGTTATAAATTCCAATAGCTTCTTGTACTTCTGGTGGGTCATTACTAGTATTCTGATAAGTCGTATAATTAGCATTGCCAGCAATGGGATTAAGATCTGTCTGAGCTTTAACTAAGCGATTAATACGTTGTGCATAAGCTAGACTATTGTAAGCTATATTAGGTGCAGTCGTGCCTGTTACGGATTCGTTATCTTGGAGTGATTCTGAGGAAGGAGTAGCACCTTTTCCAGGAAATAAATCAAATAGAGTCGGTTTGCTAGCAGACCCTGTTATGAATCCACCAGCAGCTATATTTCCACCAACTGTGACTTTGGCGTTGTCATCATCGTAAAAACAGGAAGCAGGACTGCTAACTTGATAGAGTCTGATATTTGCTGAATCTGAACCGGTCAAGAAATTGGCATTGGTAAAAATTCTACCGTTGAGTCTGAAGTCAGTACCAGGATTTAATTCCAGGTCATCTTCATAAACTACGGCATTGTTAATTAGAGATTGCTGAACTTTGTCTTGTTCATACTCTAGGGCTGAGAAACTTCTATTCCCTTTGTTAACTTCATAGTTGGTTGTATCAGGTATGGTAGTGTCTGAGGTGATGGGAACCGTTGCAGTGTAGACAAAGAATGCTTTGACTAGTCTTAATGACTTAGTACTTTGGAACCAACCATTGACACCGACTAAACTCGCACTAGTATCGCCGGCATTGGCACATGATTCACCTATAGTTGCAAAACTCATAGGTGTAGCCCTAGCCTGTAAAGGATTTCTTTGGGTTTTATATTGAGTTTTATTATTATTCAACTCAGGATTTTTATAGTAAATCCCATATAAAGTGTAGCTATCAAATTTACCGTTACTGTCAGTATCAACCGGGAATCGCCATGCTGTTTTTAATGGGTCTGCTGATGCTGGATGAGTTAGTGTCAGAGGGGTTTCATCACCAAATGTGTATTCTTTTATTGTGTTTGAGTCTGCTAAAACACCATCTAAAGCCTTATCATTGGGAGTAGATCGTGGTAGTCGCTTATCATCAAATAACTTCTTTAATTTAGCTCTAGCTCTATCAAGTGCAGGTGTTGAGGCTGTAAGAACGGCTTGATTGACACGAACGTTGCTGGCGTTTTTAGCTCGGTCAAAAGACCGAAACATGATTGCAATGGTCAGAAGAACAACTACTATGGATACCATTACTACTGTTGGCAACACAAAACCCGCATTGGCGGATTCTGTTTTTCTATTAACGCCAAAAACAGTTCTCAGTAGCCAAATAAGTTGCTTTTTAGTTGTTTGTAAAAACTTCCGGCTGACTTTTTTGGATATTCTTATGAATGCCTTGACTGGATAACGTTTTTGAGACATAGCTGCTCCCTCTGTCAAGTGATATGGTACGTATTTTTAGTTTTTTGTCATATCTGCAAATTCGTCTAACAACTTAATTTGACAGACAAAAATCTAGGCTGATTTTTATGTAAACGTTGTATTTTGGGTTATTGACTAAGTTGATGAATCAAGTATTTACACACTTAGATTGCTGATTTTAGTTATAACATTGTTGAAATCTTGATTCGCATCTGGAAATTACTGATTTTTTTGCGATTGTTTATACAAAATAGTTTAATTTTTGCGGCTTTCTTTAAGTAAGCGTACTGAAACTAAAGTTCTCTTAAATATAAATTCATAAAGTTGTTGTAAAGACTGCAAGGTTATATTACCCAGTTGTGAAGGAAAAAATATCACAGAAGGGGAAAAAATAAATTAGATATCTGAGAAAAACCAATGTAGAGACGTTGAATGGAAAGTCTCTACTTCTTCTTGTTCTTCTACTTTCCATATAGAGTATGGGAATGAATCTCCCCGTCTGTGCATCTGTCCATTTCAGCTAAACTAGCCAAAAAAGCCGCAACCTCCCTAGATGGGGAGGCTGTTGGTGCAAATCAACATTTGCTAATCCTGGCAAGTGCCAAGAAATAAGGGTTGGGGCGTAATTTTAGTAATGGTTGAGGTTAATACCAGCTTCTTTAGCCATTGCTTCTAAACCTTTGACTTCCAAGGTTTTGATGGCTTTGGTAGATAGTTTCATTTTCACCCAGCGATTACCACCTGCCCACCAAACACGCTTACTTTGCAGATTAACGTGTTGTAGGCGCTTGGTGTGACGGTTGGAGTGGGAAACGGAACAAGCGTTATTGGCTTTTTTACCAGTTAGTTCACAACGACGGGACATAATATCTCCTGGGATATCAATACAACCTTTCTATTCTAGGAGCTTTAAGGATAAAATTGCTTTTCTTCTCAGGTAGAGCTAAAAAAACCCACCCCCAACTCCCTTATATCTCTTTCCCAGTCTCTGACTCTTCTCTCGTTCCCAGTCTCTGACTGGGGATGCTATCGCAGAGGCTCTGCCTCGGCTATCATGGAAGTCGGAGCCTTCTAGAATTCATTCCCATACAGAGTATGGGAACGAGAAATGCTATCACAGAGGCTCTACCTCGGCTATCATGGAAGTCGGAGCCTTCTAGAATTCATTCCCATACAGAGTATGGGAACGAGAAGTATGGGAACGAAAAATTAATTGTTGATTGTTTATTTGCTGGCTTGTTCTGTGAGTTTGGTGAGTACGTCGTTGGAACGTTCCACAAAGGATTTCATTCCTTCAGCGTCAAAACCCTTTTGGGACATCAGCGCTAAGTCGTAGACGTGTTGACAAATCATTTTCACCAATTGCTCTGTAGGCGACTGGCCATCACCTTGAATGATACTACCTTGGCTCAGATTTGCCAGGTTTTGAATTAGAGGGTGAGCGGTATTGACGAGTAAAATGTGGTCTTCAGGAAATTCGCTGTTTTGCTGTTGCATCATGGCGTTCATTTCCCGCAGACGACGGAGAATTTCTGGTAACAACACCATTGCGGGTGGTGTTCCTTGGGGGTCATCTGATTTTAAGGCTTCGGTGCGGATGTTGATTTTGGGTTTGTTGAGTGCTTTTTCAAATAATTCTTTTATTGATTCACTCTTGGTTTTGTTGGTTGTGGGGTCAACTATTTCGCCTGCTTTGTCATCCAGGAGGGTATTATCGAGGTCAGAATCTACCCGCGTAAATTTAACATCCTGATATTCACGTTCGAGGAAGTTAATAAAGTGGGTATCGATGAAGGAGTCCATAAACAGGACTTCTAAGCCTTGGTTTTTGTGTAGTTGGATGTAAGTGGCTTGGGTGGCTTCGTCGGTGCTGTAGAAAACGCGGTTTTCGTGGCGTTCTTTGTTCCGTTCTAGGTACTCTTTCAGGGTTGTGTAGGGTATGCCGGTGTTGGATGAGGTGGAAGTGACATCTTGCCAAACATCGCCTTCTGAGGATTGTACTTCAACGGTGGGAGTTTCGGCTGGTTTGGTTTCTAGTTTGGCGGTGCTGCGGAAGATGAGGATGTCTTCAACTTGTTTTTTGAATTTGTCGTCGTTGAGAACGCCAAATTTAACGAATGTTCCCAGGTCTTTCCAGGCACTGATGTATTGTTCGCGGTTGTCGCGGTATAGTTCCTTTAAGCGATCGCCTACTTTCTTTGCTATATAGTCGCCAATTCTTTTAACTGTGCGATCGCCTTGTAAAGCACTCCGTGATACATTCAAAGGTATATCAGTGCTATCAATTACGCCCCGCATGGGCATCAAAAATTGGGGGATAATCTCTTCACAGTTATCACTAACAAAAACCTGATTGCAGAATAACTTGATTTGTCCTTTAGTCACATCGACATCAGGACGCATTTTCGGGAAATACATAATCCCGTTAATGATAAAGGGATAATCTGTATTCAGATGCACCCACAGTAGGGGTTCTTCTTGAAATGGATACAGATAGCGATAAAATTCTAAATAATCTTCGTCTGTGAGATTACTGGGAGACTCTCGCCAAGCTGCTTTTTGTTTATTTAATACTTCACCATCCAGTTTAATCGGCACTGGCATGAAGTCGCAGTAAGTCTTGACAAGATTCTTAATTCGTGCTGCTTCTAAAAATTCTTCTTCTTCTCCTTGGAGAGTGAGAGTAATGGTAGTTCCGCGAGTGGTGCGGGTTGATTCTTCTAGGGTGAATGCTGGGGAACCATCACAAGTCCAGTGTACTGCTTGAGAACCTTCTTTATATGAGAGAGTATCAATCTCTACTTTTTGCGCCACCATGAAGGAAGAGTAAAAGCCTAAACCAAAGTGACCGATAATCGGTTGGTCTGATTTACCTTCATACTTGTGAATAAATTCTTCCGCACTAGAGAAAGCAACTTGGTTAATATATTTTTTTACTTCCTCTGCTGTCATGCCGATACCATTATCGGTGATGGAGAGGGTTTTGTTGTCTTTATCAATGGCAATTTTAATTTCGTCTTCGCTAATGTCTCCATTATACTCCCCAGCACGGGCAACCATTTTTAACTTTTGGATGGCATCTACCGCGTTAGATACCAGTTCCCGCAAGAATATTTGATGATCTGAGTAAAGGGACTTCTTGATAATGGGGAAAATATTTTCAGTATGAATACTGATGGTTCCTTGTTCTAACATAACCTTGGTTTAATAAAATTCGCTTATTCTGAATTTTAATAGTATCCTGAGTGCGATCGCTTGCCCTTTCAAGGCTTGTTTCCCCCCTAATACTGATGCGGATTTCACTACTTAATTCTTTTGAGGTTTAGTTATTGCCTTTCCAAAACGGCTGAATCCTTACGTACAATCTAGGAAAAGCTATTTTTAAAACTGCTATCAACATAATTTTGCGTTGTTTCAGTACAGCAGGATTATACCGCACACAATTCCACAAAAATCCTACAGATGTCCAGCGTTCTAGTTTGTCTGGAGGTGCTTCTAGAGATTTGAACGCTAGGTATTTATAAATATTAGATAAAGCATATTTTTTGAGATGTCCGAGAGACTCTGCTTTCTGGTCAGCAAAACCACGTTCTATAACTTCTAAAGATCCTGCTTCTTGTCTTTTCAGATTCGTAGACAATGAGTGCATAGATACTCTATATAATATTTGCACTTCGGGAACTACGACAAATTCATATCGAGACGCTAAACGTAACCACATATCCCAATCTTCAGCAGGAGTAAGGGCTTCATTAAAATTCCCAAGGGTGGTAAAACATTCCTTACGAATTAGAGGATTTGAACCATTTTCTAGAAAATTCTCCAGCAATAATCTGCTATAAACATCACCTGATAATGTGGTGTGTCGGCCACATTTTAATAACTTACCAGCAGCATCAATATAATCAGTCCAGCTATAAGCTACCGCAGCTTGGGGATTTGCTTGTAATGCCTTTAGCTGTGATTCTAGTTTATTAGATGTCCAAATATCGTCAGCATCAATAAAAGCCACAAATTCACTTACAGCATGGGATAAACCACGATTCCGACTAGTTGCTGGGCCAGCATTAATATAAGAAAATAGCTTTAAGCGAGAGTCAGAAATATTTTGAATAATCTCTAGTGTTGCATCAGTTGAGCCATCGTTAATAATTAACACTTCTATTAGAGAAAAAGTTTGATTTAAGACTGATTCAATAGTTTCTCTGATAGTTTTTTCCCCATTATAAACAGGAATAATGACAGAAATTACACTTTTCATACTATAAACTAAGGAGTTTTGCCATAACCTAAAAATGTGCTAGTATTAGCAAATTTGGGAAATTTATTAAATAAGCTTTTAGCCCACTCAGGAGGAAGTAAAGTCATAGCCAACAGTTTCAAGAACGCTTTATAGATAATAGGTTTCTTTATCAGTTTTAAGTCAGTTGTAATAGATTTGATCAGAACCTTGAGAACTTGCAGTGTTTTTTGCTTCCCTGGAGGTACATTTAGTGATTTGTAGCTCAGGTATTTATATAAATTAGCAATACTGTGATGCTTTAGGTGCTGGAAAGATGCAGCTTTTGGGTGATTATAAGCTCGTGTAATTATTTGTAAAGCTGATTTTTCAAACCCTACAAAGTCAGAAGACATGGAAATAGGAGAAATCCGATATAAAATTTGTGGCTGTGGAACAACAATAAAATCATAGCTTGCTGCTAACCGTATCCACATATCTGAATCTTGTGCATTACTGAGCGACTCATTGAACAAACCCGTTACTTCTAGAGCATTTCTGCGAATCATGGCATTAGAACCAGAACCAATGAAATCAAATAACAGAAATTTCTCATAAACATCTCCTGTCCATTGAACACGAGGCCAAGTTATTGACAAAGATTTACCATTTTCATCTATGCACTTAGTCCAACTGTAAACAACAGCAGCTTTAGGATTTTCTAGTAATGCGTTATATTGGGCTTCTAATTTATCGGGTGTCCAAAGATCATCTGCATCAATAAAAGTAATAAACTCACCAATAGAATGATGAAAACCCCGATTTCTATTTACAGCTACATTGGCTTGAGGATAGGAAAATATTTTGATTCGCGAATCTTGAATTTGAGAAATAATTTCTAATGTTGAATCAGTTGAATCAGCATTGATGATGATTAATTCAAATTGAGTAAATGTTTGGTTTAAAACTGAGTCAACTGTTTCTTTAATAGTTTTTTCACCATTAAACACTGGAATGATTACAGATATGATAGTAGTCATTAGGATTTTTTCAGTGATTTATTAATTCTTACCTGCAACAAATAAAAAGGACTTATGAAAGTAGCAAAAAGTCTTTCTAATTCACAACTAGCAACAACATTATTCGCAATAATTCTCCGATGACTAATGTAATATAATATTAATTTTCTGGCATCATTCAGCAAATATAATAAAAAAGCAAAAGGTCTTTGCCAGCTTGGCAGTAATAATATTCGTAAATAATATCTACCTAGACCAATACCACGCATCAAAGCAATTAAGTAATTTTTTTCTAATCGCCAAGCAGGGATAATATGCTCTAAGAACATCGCTGGATTATACCAAATTTCCCATCCTCCTTGATGAATATACAACATAGCTTCTGAATCTTCACCTGCTAACATTGAATCCCCAACTCTACCTACGAGAAAAAGATTTTCGGGAACACACTGTTTCCATACATGACGACGCACTACTAAACCGGCTCCAGGGGGCAATCCCTTTTTTCTTGGTTCATATAAATGTGGTTCATCACCTCTCTTGTTAATAGCAAGATAAAAAAGGATTGGTTTGATCTCTTCTGAGGGATTAACTTCAAATAAGCCATGAATTTGACTAGCGTAGGCACCGGCTTTTGGATGTTCTTGTCCAAATTTGTATGCCTCAATTACCCAATTGGGATGAGGCAAATTATCATCATCTAAAAAACCTACCAGTTCACCTTTGGCTTCTGTAATGGCTTTATTTCTAGCAAAAGCTAATCCTTGTTCAGGTTCAAAACAGTATCGTAATGGCACACCATAAGGCCAATTAGCTTGGTAATTTTGTACTAACTGTGCTGTTCCATCTGTACTGTTATTATCAACAACTAAAATTTCCCATTTCAGGTTTTCTATACCCTGTTGGCGTTGCAAATGCTCTATAACTTTGGGTAAACGGCTTTCACCGTTATAGGTGGGTATGGCAACAGTCAAGTCAAGAGACATGATTATTTACTGAGTATAAAGGCAAGCAGTTATATCTCATATTCGACAAGCTGATTAAAGACTTACACTTGATGTATTTTAGGCTTCCGATGATACTCCCAACAACTTTATAGTAGAAGGAACAGCTACAGGCTGTTTTTTACTAAAAGTTAGACCATTTTTACCCATATCAATGATAATTGTATCACCCGAAACAAAGGTATTCTCCAGTAACTTAGTAGCGAGGGGATTTTCTACTTCTCGCTGAATTGACCGTTTGAGGGGACGTGCGCCATATACTGGGTCATAACCAGCTTCTACTAGGTGGTCACAAGCGGCTTGGGAGATTTCAAAAAATATTTTTTGCTCTTTGAGCAGATTTTCCACCCGTTTGAGTTGTATGCGGATAATATGCCGCATTTCGGAACGATTGAGGGTATGAAAGAGAATAATGTCATCAACGCGGTTGAGAAATTCCGGGCGGAAGTGACTTCGCAAACCATCCATAACTCGGTTTCGCATCATATCATACTTGCTATCATCACCAGCGACATCGAGAATATGTTCACTGCCGATATTGCTAGTCATAACTATGACAGTATTACGGAAATCTACTGCCCGTCCTTGTGAATCAGTAACTCTACCATCATCTAAGACTTGTAACAAAATATTAAATACATCGGGGTGGGCTTTTTCGACTTCATCCAAAAGCACGACAGAATAGGGATTGCGGCGAATTGCTTCGGAAAGTTGTCCACCTTCTTCATAACCGATGTATCCTGGAGGCGCACCCACCAGGCGGGAAACCGAGTGTTTTTCCATGTACTCGGACATATCTAAACGCACTAAAGCATCTTCGGAATCAAAGAGAAACTGAGCTAATGCACGGGCGAGTTCGGTTTTACCTACGCCAGTTGGTCCCATAAACAAAAAAGAACCAATGGGTCGAGAGGGGTCTTTCATCCCTGCACGGGCGCGACGAATTGCCGCAGAGACGGCACAAACGGCTTCTTCTTGACCGATGACCCGTTCATGTAAATGACTTTCTAATTTAAGTAATTTTTGCCGTTCTGATTCCAAAAGACGATTGACGGGGATTCCTGTCCATTTGGCGACGATTTCGGCAATATCCGCTTCGGTAACTTGTTCGCGCAACAGAGTAGAACCTTGGCTTTGAATTTCTAACAGTTTCGCTTCTTTAACTTCGCGATCGCGCTGCACTCCCTCCAATTTGCCATACTTAAGTTGGGCAGCTTTATTTAAATCATAATCTCGTTCGGCTTGTTCAATTTGTACCCGCAGCGCATCTTCTTCTTTTTTTAAAACGCTAATTGCTTCTAATAACTGCTTTTCACCCTGCCATTGCTCATTAAATGTTTGCTGTTTTACAGTTAAAGTGCTGATTTCTTCCTCAATTCGCGCTAAACGCTCTCTAGTTTGGGAAATTCCTTGCTCTTCTCCTGATAATGACAGCTTTTCCATTTCTAGCTGCATTAAACGCCTGTCAATGGTTTCCAATTCCGCAGGTTTGGAGGTAATCTCCATTTTTAACTTCGCTGCGGCTTCATCAACTAAATCAATGGCTTTATCTGGTAAAAACCGATCAGCAATATAACGGGCTGAGAGGGTTGCGGCAGCTACCAAAGCCGAGTCAGAAATTTTAACATTATGATGCACTTCATAACGTTCTTTTAAACCTCTAAGAATAGAAATTGTGTTTTCTACGGTTGGTTGGTCTACATATACTTGTTGAAAACGGCGTTCCAATGCAGCATCTTTTTCAATGTATTTGCGATATTCATCTAAAGTTGTCGCACCGATACACCGCAACTCACCCCTCGCCAACATAGGTTTCAGCAAGTTTCCAGCATCCATTGAGCCTTGTTGATTAGAACCAGTACCGACAACGGTGTGGAGTTCGTCAATAAAGAGAACTATTTGCCCATTAGATTCAATAACTTCACGGAGAACATTTTTTAAACGGTCTTCAAACTCACCCCGGTATTTTGCCCCGGCAATCAAACTACCGATATCTAAAGAAATCAATTGACGATTCTTCAAAGACTCTGGAACGTCGCCATTGACCATTCTTTGGGCTAAAGCTTCTGCGATCGCAGTTTTACCAACTCCCGGCTCACCAATCAGAACAGGGTTATTTTTACTACGACGAGATAAAACCTGAATTACCCGGCGGATTTCATCATCTCGGCCAATTACAGGATCTAATTTTCCTGCTTTAGCCTGTTCTGTCAAATCTCTACCAAATCGTTTTAAAGCTTCATAAGGTGCATCCGCAGATTCTGATTCTCCCACCTTTTGAGTAACTTTTTGGGTAGGACGAACCGTTTTGACAGCGGCTTCTAACTTAGCTATATCTACATTTAAGCCTTTAAGAATTCGTCTACCAATGCGATCGTCTTCCGCAAAAGCCAGGAGTATATGCCCTTCAGCAATTTCCTCATTTCTCATTCTGACGCGAATTTCTTCAGCACGGTCAAGTAGCAAATCTAAATTGCGCCCTAAGTAAAGCTGATCACTTTTACCGACTTTTGGCTGACGTTGGGTATAAGCTTCTAGTTGTTGTTGTAAGCGGACAGGATCAACTTCAGCACGAGCGAGAATATTGGTAGCTAAACTAGTAGATTCTTCTAAAAGAGCAATAATTAAATGTTCAACTTCTAATTGCTGTTGTTGATAAGCACGGACTATATCCTGAGATTTAGTAATGGCTTCCCAGGCTGTATCAGTAAATTTATTAGGATCTGTAGGCTGCATCTTAAGAATTTTAGAGTTGTGATTTTAGAGTTGTGATTTTAATTTAGGATTTGGTGATTGCTATAACAAGCAGAAAAATATACTTCATAATTCATACATTTCCTATTATCTCCGGTTAGAGTCTTTAATTATATACTCAAATAACTTTGCTAATAATTTCCCCACCATCAAGATTGAGGATGGGGAAATCCCAGAAATTTTGACTTAAAATTTACTTACTGACAAGCTGTTCAGGTGATTCTTGTGTGGCGGATGAACTTTGGCTGCTCAGTTGAATTAGTTCAATTTTATACCCATCTGGATCTTCAACAAAAGCAATTACTGTAGAACCGTGTTTCATTGGTCCTGGTTCCCGGACAACTTTACCACCACGATTTTTAATCTCCTCACAGGTGCTGTAAATATCATCCACGCCAAGGGCAATATGACCGTAAGCTGTCCCCAATTCGTACTTTTCTACTCCCCAATTATAGGTTAGTTCAATTACTGCTTGTTCACTTTCCTCACCGTAGCCGACAAAAGCCAGGGTAAATTCTCCACCTGGATAATCTTTGCGGCGCAGTAATTTCATTCCTAGAAGTTCGCAGTAAAATTTTAAGGACTCTTCTAGGTTGCCCACTCGTAACATTGTATGTAGTAATCGCATATTGACCTTTTTTTAGTTCTTACTTACATTTTATTCCGCACCAAGAATTTCCACAGAAACCGTGTCTAACTCTACTTTAGGGCTGATACGGAGATGGAGTGACGCGGGGAGATGGGGAGACACGGGGACACGGAGATGGTGGGGAGGGGAAGACGCGGAGATGGTGGGACGCGGGGAGGGGAAGACGCGGAGATGGTGGGACGCGGGGACGCGGAGAAAATTAAGAATTACCTGTCACCTGTCACCTGTCACCTGCTTCCTGCCTTCTGCCTTCTGCCTTCTGCCTTCTGCCTTCTGCCTTCTGACTTCTGCCGTTGGTGTAGGGTTCCGCAGGAAGCGCTATTTAGAACTTTACCGTTTAAAAATCTAACATTAAGCAAGACGGGACGATAGGTAATTTGATTCTGACCTACCGCCCCATTTTTACTCTTTTTAGGAAGAGAGTATCAACTAGAACTTATAAACGACCAATATTCGTCAGTCCCAAAACAATGCCAATACCAATCACATGGCCAAAAGCCATTGCACCAATGAAGGTGGGAATACTAACGGGCAGTAAGGGCATCTGTGGTCCAACTTTGGGATATTTAATCCCAAAACTCAGTAAAAGTACTACTAAGCTGCTGGCACTAATAATGATACCTACGGTAGGACTCCACACGGGTGTTGCGGGAACGGATGCAGCAGCGGCTAGTAAGATAGATGATATCAAGGTGTATTCTCCTAAATGAAAAATGAATCTAAGCCTACAAAATTATAAAATTACACAGGACAAAGCAAAAGTTTTTGACCTAGCTTAGGCTCATTTTGTGATTATTTGTGATTATTTTTAATTTTTCAGGTTAATTTTTCAGGCTTACAATGCGGGTTAAAATTTGCGGCATTACTCAACCAGAGCAGTCTATAGCGATAGCGTCCCTTGGTGCAACAGCACTAGGATTTATTTGCGTCCCTACCTCACCTCGCTACGTCACCATAGAGCAAATCCAGGCAGCAGTGGCTCAACTCCCTAGCAAAATTGACAGAATTGGTGTTTTCGCCAACACCGACATTACAGAAATTAGCCAAACAGTGGTGAAATCCGGTTTAACTGGTGTCCAGTTACACGGAGATGAATCACCAGAATTTTGCTATCAATTGCGTCAATCTCTGCCCCAAGTAGAAATAATTAAAGCGATGAGAGTTCGTAATCGAGAACATCTACAAACAGCGGCTAACTATACCAAATTTGTAGATACTTTACTACTTGATGCCTATCATCCTCAACAGCTAGGGGGTACAGGTAAAACCTTAGATTGGCAGATGCTACAGGAATTCAGCCCTTCTTGTCCTTGGTTTTTGGCTGGAGGACTGACACCAGATAATATTGTGGACGCTTTAAGTCAGGTACAACCCAATGGTATTGATTTATCAAGCGGTGTAGAACGTTCACCCGGTGATAAAGATTTAGACAAAGTCGCTCTATTGTTTCAAAGGCTAGGTGACAGGTGACAGGTGACAGGTGACAGGTGACAGGTGACACAAGAAAGATCAATACATACTCTCCCCCTGCTTCCCTGCTTCCCCTGCTCCCCATCTCCCCATCTCCCCAATGCCTAGAAAAATGATGGTTGGTGGCGAATCAAGTTGAAGAATTCTTCGCGGGTTTTATGCTCTTCTTGGAATACACCCACCATCGAACTGGTAACTGTCCAAGAACCTGGTTTCTGCACACCTCTCATCACCATGCACATATGGCTGGCTTCCATGACAACGGCAACCCCTTTAGGTTCGAGAATGGTCTGAATTGCTTCAGCGATTTGTCGGGTTAGTCTTTCTTGTACTTGCAACCTGCGAGAATACATCTCTACAATTCGCGCTAGTTTACTCAATCCCACAACTTTTTGATTAGGGATATAAGCAACGTGCGCTCTGCCCATAAATGGCAGCATATGATGTTCACACAAACTAAAGAAGTTAATATCTCTTACTAGCACCATCTCGTCATGCCCTTCGTCAAAGATGGCACCATTAACGAGTTTTTCTAGAGATTGGTTGTAGCCACTGGTGAGAAACTGCATGGCTTCGGCTACGCGCTTGGGTGTTTTTAGCAGTCCTTCTCGTTCTGGATCTTCGCCTACGCCTACTAGTATTGCCCGCACTGCCTCCATCATGTGTTCCGTATGTTCCTCTGTAGGCGGATGCAAATTTGGTTGCCGCCCATCATGGGTATTTCGGTCAGGTCTGGTATCAATGGCTTCTGCCAAGTCAGGAATTAAAGGAGATGTGGAGCGATTGGAACCGTTGGAACTAGCGATAGTCATGATTGGATTTTGGTAAATTTGGTAAATTTGGTAATTGGTGAGTCAGTGCGGTGAGTCCAGTCCTGAAGGCGGGTTTTCCAACCTAGGGAACTGGCGAACCCGTAAGGGTCTTGGGGAGCCAGTCCGTTGCGGGGGTTTCCCCGTTGAAGGAACTGGCGTGGTTTCCCCCATGAGTGACTGACGAACCCGAAGGGTAATTGGTCATGAAAAAAAATGACTCGATTACCAGTTAAAGAACACCAGCATTCGACATTAGAGTTAATTCTTCAATCACTGCTTGCTGTGGAAGTAAGACCGTGTGGAGAATTGTCTGAGCCACAATTTCTGGGGTTAACATTTTTGAACGGTCAAAGTTAGCATGAACTGTTTCTGTGTCCCAAATTTCAGTATTGACAGAACCTGGACAAATAGCAGTTACACGAATGCCGTGAACCCGTTCTTCTTGAGCCAGGGTTTGAGAAAGGGCTAGTAAGCCAGCTTTGCTAACACAGTAGGCTCCCCAACCAGCAAAGGCTTGTTTGGCTGCTATGGAGGCGACATTGATAATTGTGCCTGTACCCCGTTGCCGCATTTCTGGCAAAATTCCCATCATGCATTGAAAGGCGCTGGTGAGATTTAAGTTAATCACCTGCTGCCAGTCTTCTAGGGGAGTATCGCTTAAGTTGGCGGTGTATCCTATCCCAGCATTGTTTACCAGAATATCTATGTTGCCAAATTCAAGAGCGATCGCTTGGATTTTGGCTTGTACTTGGGAAACGCAAGCTAAATCCAGAGTGAAGGCTTTTGCTTCCACACCGATTTCTGTAGCTGTTTTCGCCACGGCCACCAATTTATTCTCAGAACGGCTAACCAAGGCGACATCTATTCCCGCCTTTGCAAAGGCTAAAGCTGTGGCTTTGCCTATTCCGCTGCTGGCTCCGGTAATCAGAGCGCGTCGTTTTTGCTCAAAACTCATTTTATCTCCCCATTTTTTGGCAGTGCTGTGAGCCACCAGCCACCCATAAGTTAAATAAATCTAAAAATCCGATTATTGTTTTCTGACAAGTGCTATAATGCATTGCCATTATGGGTATATTTCCTACCATTAGCTTTTCCAGTCAGGAGAACAAGCATCTGCCTGGAAAATTTGGTCGTCAACTCAAGGCCGATTACTGAATACTACGCAAATTAACCCATAAATGGAATTAATTTGCTTAACACACAAATGCCTACAGCTGATCAGATTGTTAAAAATCTTTAAGCAGCCCTAGGCAATTATAGCACTGCTGTAGTGCTATGGGATTGTGGTTATGATTTTTAGTTAGTGAGCGAGTTCGGTAAAGACACCAATTTTGCGGAATTTCTCATAGCGGAGTTGGCGGCGTTCTGGGGCGGTTAAACGATTGAGTTCGTCTAAGTTGTCCAACAAGGCTTGCTTGAGAGTTGTAGCTGCACTCAGGGGGTCGGAATGAGCGCCACCAATGGGTTCAGACAATATTTGGTCAATAATTCCCAAGTTTTTCAAATCGTGGGAGATTATTTTTAATGCCACAGCAGCTTGAGGAGCTTTGCTGGCATCTTTCCACAAAATAGCGGCACAGGCTTCTGGGGTAGCAACGGTGTAAACAGAGTGTTCAAACATCAATAAGCGATCGCCTACTCCAATACCCAAAGCCCCACCAGAACCACCTTCACCTATGACTGTACAAAGAATTGGCACATCAAAGCAGAACATTTGCCGTAGATTGTAAGCGATCGCTTCTCCCTGTCCTTGATGTTCGGCTTCTATACCCGCCCAAGCTCCTGGGGTGTCTATAAAGGTGATAATGGGCATACCAAACTTGTTGGCGTGTTCCATGAATCGTAATGCCTTACGGTAGCCACCAGGAGCAGGCATACCAAAATTCCGGGCGACGTTATCTTTGGTATCCCGGCCTTTTTGATGTCCTAACATGACTACAGGTTGTCCACCCAAACGACCAACACCACCAACTAAAGCTGGATCATCACCTCCACAGCGATCGCCATGTAACTCCATCCATTCATCACTGATGGCCTGAATATAATCTAGAGTACTGGGACGGCGTGGATGTCTAGCTACTTGTAGTCTCTGAGAAGGGGTAAGACTACTAAAAATTTCCTCCCGCAGCTGCATAGCCCTTGTTTCTAGTTGGCGAATTTGACCAGAAACATCAACGCCATTTTCTTCTGCAAGTTTCCGAATTTGGTCAATCCGGGTAGCTAGTTCTGCTAACGGCTTTTCAAAATCCAACAGTAGCGGTTTGCGCTCAGTAATTGCCATAGTTAGGGGATAGGGAATAGGGAATAGGGAATAGGGAACAGGGAACAGATATCAGTCGCTCATTCCCAATGACCAATGACCAATGACTAAACTAATAATGGTCTAAAACCGTGTTTAATCGATACTTGACCAATTTGCTCCATTTTGTCTACGGTAATCTGATTACGACCCCAAGAAAAGTTTGTATATAACTTCTCAAATTCCAGCAACATAGATTCAGCAAAACAAGCAAACAACTGGCGTGCTGGTACATCCATATTGACAATTTTCATAATTTTCCAGTCAATATCTAGGGAATGTTCGACAATTCCACCGTTCAACACATACACACCAGGATGTTGAATTTTTGTCCCTAAGTTTTTCGGATAACCACCATCAATCAGCAAACAGGGTTGTTTCAACACTGTCGGGTCAATTTCTACGCCTTTGGGCATACTGGCAACCCAAACTACAATATCGGCTTGGGGTAGTGCTTCCTGTAGACCCATAATTTTACCTCGTCCCAGTTCGGCTTGCAATTCTTGGAGACGTTCTTGGTTACGGGCTATCAGCAGTAGTTCTTGGACATCTGTCTTTTTATCTAGCCAGCGTGTAACTGCACTACCAATATCCCCAGTCGCACCACACACTGCCACAGTTGCTTTCGACAGTTCTATTCCTAGTTGTTTGGAGGCTTCTTCTACTTGCCGACAGATAATGTAAGCTGTATGGGTATTGCCTGTGGTGAAGCGTTCAAACTCTAATTTGACGTTACGGACTTGGCTAAACTGCTCTAAATTAAAGTTCTCAAAAATAATTGAGGAAAATCCACCTAAAGCCGTAATATCAATGCCATGCTTCTGAGCATGAGCCATAGCATTTAGAATTTTGCGTGTTGCAGCTTTAATGCGACGATTGGCCAGCATTTCCGGCAAAAAGCAAGATTCTACATACCGTCCTTCAATTTTTTGCCCAGTGATGCTGGTGACTGTGATATGATCAACAATTTGCGGCGGGGCGCTGCACCAAAAGTCTAGCCCTTGATCGGCATATTCTGGGTATCCCAATTCTTGAGCTACGGATTGAGCGTGTTCTAAACTAGTCAGATGTCCAATTAGACCAAACATGTAGTGATATATTAGGCGTGTGCTGTCAAAAGCTTGTAATCAGTGGGTAATACCAATTTTGGATTTTAGATTTTGGATTTTGGATTTTGGATTTTGGATTCACAGTTTTGATTAAAAGACTGTTCCAGAAATCGCAAACAATACTAATCTATGCCAAGTTGGGATGGTATATTATGTCTAATTCTTAAAAATACTACACAAAGTGTCCAAATAATTCGTAATTCGTAATTCGTAATTACACTCCCAGTTTTAGCCATTTAGTTGGGAAGATCGATGACACCTTAATTTTTTCATCAGGGGTAACAGGTTAGTCACCCCTATGGCGATATTTTAGACAGGCATGAGTCCGTAAGCTGAGAGACGCATAATATCACGAGTGGTGAAGCCGATGTTACTTAATGCTTCACCGTATTGAATCATGAAATCTTCCACTAAGGCTTCTTTTTCCATTGCCAAAACTTGGGCATCATCTGCTACTTGGTTGAGCATTTTCCAGACAAGGGGCAGATTTTGGCGGTTGGCTGTTTCTATTTCGGCTTTTGATTCTGCAAAGTGTTTTTGCAGCCAAACTTCACCAAAGTTGAGATGGCTGTATTCTTCTTTAACTACACCTTCTGTGATTTTACGGGCAAAATCATCAGCAACGGGGATGTAGATGTTGTATGCAGCGATCGCAAAACATTCGATAATTAAAGCTTGAATTAGCAAGCAAGTAACTACTTTACCTGCTGCTGCTGCGGTTTGAAAATTTTGGTGCAGTCCTGAGAAAAACTCCTGAGCAAATTGCATATCTGGTGTGACTTGCAAATTGCGTCCACAAGCCTCAAATCCCTTCTTGTGGCGGTTTTCCATCTTCGATAAGCGAATCAGGTCTTCTTTACTTTCCGGCAGCAGTTCAGCCAGTTGGATGTAATTATCATGGGCTTCTTGTTCCCCTTCAATCACAATTGCATTAATGCGACTATATGCGTCTTTGTATTTTTCACTTTGGAAATCAATTTTTTCAACAAGCTGCTGCATGGTATGTTTACTCCGGAACACTGAATCATTTGATACGAAAATTTAATCAACCCTAGTAATTTAAGATAATTATCACTGTGGTTTAATTTAACTTAACAAGAAATTATAGCTATTAGATTAGTTTTTACTGGAGGTGATGCATTTGTCCTAAAAGGCAGAAGGCAAGAACCTAGAGATAAAAAAGCTTGTAACATAGGATTTTGCGTGGTTTATGATTGTCAAGTTATTTCTGCAATGCTGCGCTTTTACTCCAAAAACCAATGTGTTGAAAGCCATAACTCATGTCCAAACCGAACTGGAATCTGAAAACCGGGAATTTTTTGAGCCTCATAGTTTTACTGCTGGGAGCATTGATCGTTTTACTACCTTTAATTGTAGTCTTTCTCACTTCCTTTGCTGCTACAGGTACAACTCCAGGAATTTTGGGACAAAATAACTGGACTTTAGCTAATTACCGGGAAGCTTGGGAAAGAGGGAAGTTTTTACTAGCATTTGCTAATTCTACCTTGGTAGCGATCGCAGTGACGGCTTTTCAAATTATCACATCTGCTTTGGCAGGTTACGCCCTCGCAAGGCTGAAATTTCGGGGAAGACAAGCAATACTGCTAGTTGTCTTGGCAACTTTGGTAATTCCCTTTCAGTTATTGGTGATTCCCATCTTTTTGGTATTGAAGTGGGGACACATGATCAATACATACTGGGCTTTGATTTTACCAAGTGCGGTAAACGGCTTTGGAATTTTTCTGTTACGTCAATATTTCCAGACAATTCCCGTAGAATTGGAAGAAGCAGCAGCCATTGATGGCGCGAACCGACTGCAAATTTTGTGGCGCATTATGTTACCTTTAGCACGTCCGGCTTTAGTAACGCTGTTTTTGTTCACCTTTATTGGGGAATGGAATGATTTATTTAAGCCTTTGGTATTTACCACTAGACCAGAGTTAAGAACTGTACAACTGGCTTTGGCAGAATTTCAAGAACAATTTACCAATAATTGGCCGTTGATGATGGCAGCGGTGACAATTTCTACTGTACCTGTGATGGTGTTATTTCTGATTGGTCAAAGGCAATTTATTCAAGGTATTGCGACAACGGGAATTAAGAATTAGTCAGAAATGGCTTACGCCTCCCGTAACCGATTCCCCTTCTCTAAGTTGTCAGAAATTACATATCAATAGTGTGTTCACTATTACCACGCAATTGTAGCTCTATCATTTCATTACTCAGAGATTTTATGCAAATGAAATAAACAATTCTTTGCGCTCTTTCCTTTGCGCCTCTGCGTCTCTGCGTGAAACAAAAAATCCACAATGTAAATTAAGCCACTCCAAGTAACCATATAAAAACACTAAACTCAGATTTTGTTACAATCAGGAATTATGCAAAAGCTGGGGTTGATTTTAATTATTGTCTCATTTTTTCCGTGGTTAGCGATCGCAGTAATTGTGCCATTTCTGCCAATTTCCGTAGCCCAAAAAGCTTTATTAGTACCAGCGTTATTAGTTTTAGCTGAAATTATATTTTGGTTGGGTGTGCTATTGGTAGGTAAAGAAGTCGCCCAAAGGTATAAACGTTATTTGAGTTTTCGTTATCTAAAGATACTGCTAAGAAAATTCAGGCGCGGAAGAAGGAACAGAGGTTATACAGATAAACGCTTTTAATTCGATAAAATAAATATGGGAAATCTCTGTATAGGTTATTAGTAAAATGGCAGTACACAAACTGAGCGAAACAGAACTACAACAAGCCCTGAGTAGTTTACCTGGATGGCAAATTAAAGAAGGTAAATTATACAAAGAATATAAATTTAACTCCTTCCCAACGGCGTTAGGTTGGATGGTTAGCGTTGGTGTTCACGCTGAAACAATGGGACATCACCCCGAATGGTTTAATGTTTATAACACCGTCCGGGTGAATCTTGTTACCCACGACATCGGTAATGCTATCAGCAATTTAGATGTGGAACTGGCGAAGAAAATGGAGGAAATCTATAATTCGTAATTCGTAATTCGTAATTGGGAATAGGAGTTAATTCTTCTCCTCAACTTCCCAATCACCAATCACCAATCACCAATCACCCATTACCTAATTCGTCTCTTGAATCTGTAATCTAATGGTGTGTTGTGTTGCGCCACTGAGTTGCAGTTCCATGATTTCCCCACCAAGGGGTTCTACGCAAGTGAGGAGCGATCGCAGATTGGGTGTACTCGCACCAGTGTCAACATACAATCTATCTGCTAAGTTACTGATTTTTTTCCAAGTCATATATAACTTAGCAATGCTTTGTTCCATCTGCGATGCCTGATTTACCAAATCAGCAGCGATACTCAAACAGCCGATTCTTTGCGCTTCTTCTAATGCTGTTTCAATATCCACATTTTCTTCTGTCAACGCTTGGACTTGGACAGCAGATTTGAGATATTTGCCTAATTGACGCGCTTCTGTGGTTGCCTGCTTGAGAGTATCAACATCAGGACTAGCGGCTATATCTCTTTGTAATGCCTTTTGGTGTGATTCGGGCAGTTTCTCCATTTCCTTCACCAAAGGGGCAATGTAGCGCGGTGGCAAGGTATTATCTGCGGCTTTTTCTCTCACTTCCTCTGGTAATAAATCTGAGGACATAGCTGTCCATTCGTCAGTGAGTTGACGGACTTCTCTGCGGGTGATGCGATCGCCCTTTTGCGCGGCTTCACTCACCATCTGTTGCACTTCTGGGGCGGCTTTAGCGGTTTCTACAAACGCCCGTTTACTAAAGTTATTGACAGTACCTGGGTCAAGTTTGCCATCTTCAATCAGGGTATCAGCACTATTTGCGAGTTGAATCCAACTATAAGCTTGAGTTTTACTAATTTCCCTTTCTTTGAGCCATTTGAGAAAACCTGCACCGCGTCCGTCACCGTTTTTTTTCTCTCTGTCACGGACAGAACGCAAAATGCGACCACGCCAAATTTCTGTTTGTAAATCAAAGCGATCGCATACTTGCCATGCTACATCTAGCTGCTGTAAAAAGTCAGACTCCAGAATCTGTTCATCTTCTGGATCTGGTAGTTCAAAGTCTAAGTCTACTGGCTGTTGCAGTGCAGCAGCAAGGTCATTCATAGAGTCGGTATCTTGCACGGTGGATAGCTGGTTGGTGTATGCGATTAGCCGATTGCGACAAACAATAAGCAGTTAAGTATTATAGTTGATAAATTTAAAATTACGTGAATTAGACAAATCCAGATTTTTACTTGACGTGTGTTGCTGTTATAAGTCTTGAACCGAACACGATATCAAATATCGGCGTTGCTGAATAAGGAGATGATTGAGGCTGACGCGGAGACGCGGTGATTATATATTGATGCAGATTCTCAAATCATCCCGCAATTATGCAATGCCCAAATATCAAATAGTTCATAAAACTTATGCACTGTACAAATTAATCATTACAGCAGATTGCAGATCAATGCAAATGGTTTCAAGCCCCCGACTACAGTCGTGGAGAAGAAAAAAGACATTCTTTGCTGGAATCCCCTGGCTTTAGACATGGGGTGTAAGAGTGTCCCCGCGTCTCTGTGTCCCCGTGTCCCCGTGTCTTCTTCAATCGTGACTCCTGAATTCTGCTGTATTTCAGAAAAGATTAAGGAACTACTAATTCATAATCTTGTTTTTTACCTAAAGGTGTTGTCACTGTTACTGCAACGCGGCGGTTAGCAGGCATGGGGATGGTAATATCAAATTTTCCACTGCGATCAGTAGTCAGCGGTTGATTTGCAAAAATGACCAAGTTAACTGGATCAACTTTACCAACAATTCGGGCTTGTTGATTTCCTTCCTCTTCTAGTATCTGCAAGTTTAAGCTTGTATCATTCCGCAATGGCAACGGTGCTGATGGTGGTTCTCCTGGAATCACTAAGCTCTGAAAACCTTTATTAATATACACGCTTTGACCCTGAGCCGTGGTTGCTACACTGCCGCTGAGAGTCGCTACCCCTGTTTTCCCAGTCGGTTGGACATTCACACCAAATTCTGTACCTCGCACACCTGCAATCCCTGCTGGAGTCTCTATTTGCAAGCTGGAGTCTTTATGTGTAAAGGGACGCACCTTGAGCCGTACCTGTCCACTTCTCACTTGTAAATTGGTGATGTGTCCACCATTTCTAGTCTGTTGGAGTTTTTGAATTTCGAGTTTTGTATTTTCGGCAACTTGAACAAAGGCAATACCAGTATCCAGCGCCAGCATACTACTAGAACGCTGGCCGGTGCTGATGCTATCTCCTACATTTTTTAGTTTTACGCCTATGCGCGCCGATTGGGAAGTTTTTCCATTTTGATAGGTTACATCTCCAGAAACACGGCGAACTTCTATGTAGCGGTTGACTCTTAGCTGGAAGTTATTCTGAGCCGATACTCGACTGATAGTCAATATTGTAATTACAAGTACAGTTAATAACAGCCAGCGCTTTTTCATTTACGTCACCGAAAGTAGACCACCCTTGCATCTAATTTACGCGATCGCAAGACTCTTTCTAACCCTTTTGCTGAGGCATAATTATCAAATGCACCTGCATGGATAAATTTACCGAGTCGGTTCTGGGAAATAAACGCATCTGTTACACACTGTTGTATAGATTTTAGTTTTATTTCTTCATCTCCCGGAACTACGACAACGTAAGGGTATTTGGATATTCGTCCTATAACAATTACTTTCCCCTGCTGGACTCTATTAAACTGCTGTGAAGAACTGGAAATTGGAAAACAATTGTCTGCGTAGGCTGTAGTTCCCATTAGTTCCCAACTCAGTGCAATTACTGAACTTATCACAATTGACCATTTCATCTCATTAAAAATACTGCCGTGCTACCCTTGCCACTATACTACTGATTAGGAACCGATGAGATAGTCTAGAATTCAGTCTCACCAAGCTTTGAGCTAAAAAATCATGAACCAGGTAGACTATCTCCGCATTAGTTTAATTGATCGCTGCAATTTCCGTTGTCAGTACTGTATGCCAGAAGGTGCAGAACTGAACTATATTCTCCAGCAACAACTTTTAACTGATGATGAACTCCTCACCTTAATTCAAGAGGTATTTATCCCGATAGGTTTTACCCGTTTTCGTTTGACTGGTGGGGAACCCCTATTACGTCCTGGTGTGGTGGAGTTAGTCAGAAAAATTGCCAATCTTCCCCAAACCCAAGATTTAGCAATGACTACCAATGGGTTTTTACTAGCCCCTATGGCGCAAAATCTCTATAATGCAGGTTTAAAAAGGATTAATATTAGTTTAGATTCTCTCGCTCCAGATACCTTTGAGCAAATTATCGGTAATCATGGACGTGGACGTTGGCAACAAGTTTGGGCAGGAATTCAAGCAGCTTATCATGCTGGCTTTGACCCACTGAAGTTAAATGTGGTGGTTATTCCTGGTGTTAATGACCATGAAATTTTGGATTTAGCGGCTTTGACCATTGACAAACAATGGCACGTCAGGTTTATTGAGTTTATGCCTATTGGTAATGATCAATTATTTAGCGATCGCGGTTGGATATCTTCCGCAGATTTACGTCACAGCATCCGCGAACGTTGGGGATTGACAGAATCTCAAATTCGTGGTAATGGACCTGCTGATGTGTTTCAAATTCCGGGAGCTAAAGGAACATTAGGATTTATCAGCCAGATGTCAGAATGTTTTTGCGATCGCTGTAATCGAATGCGTCTTTCTGCTGATGGTTGGCTACGTCCCTGCTTATTAAACGAAACTGGTCAAATTGACTTAAAAACCTGTTTACGTGCCGGCGTTAGCACTGCTCAATTACAGCAGCAAGTTAAGCACATACTCGACATCAAAGCAGAAATTAACTTTAAACAGCGCGACTCTGGTACTGTCGGCACTTACACCCGTACCATGTCGCAAATTGGGGGTTAGTCATTAGGAACAGGGAACAGGGAACAGGGAACAGGGAACAGAACCAAAGAATAAACTATTGCTTTTTGCCTTTTGTCTCTGACTCCTGACTCCTGACTCCTGACTCCTGACTCCTGACTCTTACGCTTGACGAGAGTAGTATTCCACCACAAGTAGTTCATTAACTTGAAGCGCTACCCATTCTCGTTCAATCACGCTGTTGACTTTACCAATCAATTTGGTTTTATCAAATTCTAAGTGATTAGGGAGGTTAGCTAAACCAGGATATTGCAAGTTAGCTTCAACTAATTTCTTGGATGCTTCCTTATTCCTGACAGCAACTTCTTCACCGGGGCGGCACTGATAGCTGGCAATATTAACTACACGACCGTTCACAGTTACGTGACCGTGATTTACCAGTTGACGCGCTGCGGGAATGGTGGGAGCCATACCCATACGGAAAACCGTGTTATCTAAACGCATTTCTAACAATTGCAGCAATACTTGTCCGGTAGAACCAGTTACACGTCTTGCTTTCCGCACATAGCGTAGCAGTTGCTTTTCAGTCAAACCATAGTTCATGCGGAGTTTTTGCTTTTCCTCTAGACGGATAGCATACTCAGAGCGCTTTTTACGGTTTTGACCATGTTGTCCTGGTGGATAAGCACGTCTAGCGCTTTTCCGAGTTAATCCAGGCAAGTCGCCTAAGCGACGGACAATTCTGAGGCGTGGTCCTCTATATCGGGACATGAGTTTCCTTAATTTAATCCTGTTTAAACTTTACCCAAATATTCTATTATGACATTCCCCGAACCAATTAGCTAGAGGATTCTTGGTTGAATGAGATTTCTTCTGAAAAGCTATCTCTAAATACTCGTCCTCTTGAACTAAGTAATGAGTTGAAATACTTACAAAAGACTTCATCTCTTCTGTACTTACTTTCAGTAGGTCTTGACCTAAAAAGCAGTATCTTCCAAGCTTTCAGGGCATGACCCTGCGTTCCCATGCGTCCCACGGTACGTTTAACTTAGATGTTGCGAAAACACTGCTTACGCAACGTTGACTATGATTTAAGTCGTTTTCGCCACAAACTACCCAGTATAGTCTAACCTAAGACCAATTTAATCCCCGGTGCCAATGGACAAAAATACGATCATCAGCCTTTGGAGCTATCTTAGGCAGACAATTGCGCCGAAATTCCTTGATTGTAGAGGAGTTTGAGCAGATTCTAAGTTAGCATAACCTTGGGTGTTTGGAGAATAACTATGTTAGCAACCAAAAAAGAAACTCGCAGTTTTCAGAACCAAAAAGGCAGTCGTACTTTGAGAATTTTGACAGCACCAGTTTTAGCCCTAGCTGGATTATTGACAACTATTGTCCCGAGTATAGCTGTTACAGATTCCTATGGAAATGATTACCGAGTCTGTGCCGCAAAACTTTTGAGTGCGGGTGTTACACCAGAAGCAGCATCTCAAGGTTGTGCCAAAGCTCTACGTCCCAAAGAGTTGTCTACTTGTGTAGCTCAAATTAAAGAGCAGACGCAAATTAATCCTGCTGATGCATTTAATTCCTGTAGTCAAGCCCGCCGTCCTGAGGATTTAGCTGCCTGTGTAGTTGGCATTAGCAAAAGTACCCAGGAGGCTGTCAATCCAGCCGCTTTAGCCTACTGTGGACGTAGTTTGTTGCCTGTGAATTTTGCTCAGTGTGTAGTTGGCTTGCGTAAGGAAATCGATTTCACCCCGATTCAAGCTTTAGATACTTGTATTGATGCTACTGAGCGAGCTATCAGTATCGGTTATGGGTCTACAACACCACCAGGATTTACCCCCATTGGAAAGTAAACCCAACCATAATAGGTGAAGGCAACTGGGGGAAGCAAGGGTGGGAGCCGCTTACTTAAATTTGCACTGACTTTAATTTAGGTGGGGTAAGATCCCCATGCTATAACACTCCCTGCTCCCCTGCCTCCTGTTGAATTTTGGGTTGCTATCTCTTTTAGGGGTGGGAGTGTAACTTTAACCGACTACTACCACTATGTGAGAACTTTGCTTGCTACACATATTAGCCGCGCTCATGCCATGAAAAAGGGCTATCAAAAATATCTGGCTTGATTTTCGTCCTCGATTAGACTGGGAGGCTGTGGCACAAATGGTTTAGTCAAGGTGGGAGTTCCAAAAATTAGAAGATTACTTCTAACTTTTGCGACTTTATTCGTCTTGACTGCCAAAAACCATTTGTAAGATCATTGGCATTCCTCCATCTTGGTGATATTTATCTGCCCAAGCGCGGATAATTTCATCAAGTTCCTCCATAGCCTGATCTAATCGTTCGGGAGGAATATCTAGTTCTTCTACAGCACGCATGGCATTGGCTTTGCGTTCTGCCCAATCTTTCATCATGCGAAAGTATCGAGCAGTGTCTTCTACCATTGTGTAAGTGCGTTCCTGATCGTCTGCTGGGGCATAAAAAGGACGAGTCAGAGCGTAGAAAGGCATTCCCCAAGGAGAATCAATGCGTGTCACTGTACCTGAGTATAGTAAACGGCGCTTGATATGTTCTGCCAAGGCTTCACTCAGGGGCATTTGGTGGTGAGGTGGTAACTCCTCTTGCGATCGCTTGTGTAGAAATTCAATTAACTCTAGAAACTCAAAGGAAGTGATTAACTGGGCATCAGGCAGATTTTTAGGCAGCTTGCGCTCAATTTGTTTTTTTTCTTCACTTGTCAGACTTGTACCAGGTACACGGGATCTTCCTGGTAGCCAAGGATATTTTTCCATCCAGACATAGGGCAATTGAATCAAATAGCGAGGTTCTTGAGAACCCAGCATTTTTAGCAATTTGCCTTCAGTCAGCGCCAGTCTGACTTCCTCAACAATGATTTTGACTCGCTTCGGTTCCAGATGATGCAAATGGCCTGTCATTCGCAGGTTTTGCCCCTGCTCCAGATAAGTCATGTAAATTGCACATTTAGCGGCAGTTGCGGCTGCATCTAAAAATGCTCCATGCCTATGCCCACTTGTGCGCATGGCACTAAAAGCTAGATAAAGCATGATCTGATCCATCGCACTTGGGCCAAGACGTTTGATCAGATCTATGTCGTTACTCATATTCACAGACAGATGAATGGCACGTTTACAAGAGTGGGATTCAAATTAAATTATCTAGTATACACCAAACTGCAATATAAGTCTTCCGTCCAGATAATTAATTATGTTTGAATCATGACTTTTTTTGTGATTCTTAGATACATTAACAATTTTCCCAGGATTTAGCCTAGGAAAAATGACGAGTTTGAAGCTCCGCATTTTGAGAATGGGGAAAGTCAAGCTCTAGGATGTTGAGTTTCATTGGTCTTGGTGATTTAGTTCTTGGGACTAGAAGATTTAACTTGATTTTGCATTTTTTCAAAGCTGAAAGCAACAGCACCTAAGGTTACTAATAAAACTCCCAGAATTTGTAACAGATCCAAAGTTTCCTGAATCATTAAGCCAGCAAAAATCACTGTTAAAACTGGTACAGTAGCGCCAATAATTGCTGATTGTGGCGCACCTAGTTTGCGAATCCCAAAGTTATTGAACAAATAACCGCAAAGAGTTAAGACACCCAACATAAAAGCACTTAGAATCACTTCCAGTAAATTGGATGATCTAATTGCTAAACTCCAATCACTAGGTAAGGGAAGCATTAAACAAATAAAGCTTAACAGTAACATAGTGGCGAAGTTAATTAAAGCAAAAGAAACTGGATGCAGTTGAGTGGCGCATAACCTAGTAAAAATTACATACACAGCAAAAGCTATTCCGGACATAATTCCGGAGATGGTTCCCAAAGAAGTATTGCTCATGGCTGTGGAATAACTACCCAGGATTATTAATTCACCACAGAAAATGGTAGCGTAAGCCCCAGCACTGATTAAATTAGGACGATCTCTAAACAGAAACCAGGCCAAGAGTCCACTAATCACGGGATAGACAAAGAACAGTGCGATCGCAATTCCTGTGGTTACTGTACCAATGGCAATGTAAATAAGTACTTGGGACAAAAACAAAAAGCAGCCACTCACCACTGACAATATTAAAACCCGCTTTGTTTTGGCACTATTAGAAGTGGCATTTCTGCCCACTGAATCAAATAGATTTTGCAGATCTTGCCAAATTGGTGGATGCAATATAGGAGCCAAGAGTAGCATCAATGGCACAACCACTAATAACCTCAGCATCAAAATCAGGAAAATATTACCCAAGGTTGGTGAGATGAATTGCTGTGTCTCAAACTCTCCCAGAAGCTGAGAATCTTTATAAAAAAGCGCCTTAATAGCTACGTTATAAAGGGACGATACCACCGTTGACAAAACAACCAACAAAAAGCCTAGCTGAACCGGAGACCAGTTTGGGGCGCTACGGGATCTTTGTCGGCGGGTGGTGACTTCCTGCTTTGGCTTTGGTGCAAAAGGAGGTGGAGATTTAGTTGTGCTTTCTGACAAGTTTGGAGTCAGAACAGAAATTGGCTCTGTTTTATTTTCCGCTTGTGGCTGTTTTGATGCAAAAGGAGGTGGGGATGTAGTTGTGCTTTCTGACAAGTTTGGAGTCAGAACGGAACTGGACTCTGTTGTATTTTCCTTTTGTGGTGGTTCTGTTGTAGTTGTGCTTTCTGACAAGTTTGGAGTCAGAACGGAACTGGACTCTGTTGTATTTTCCTTTTGTGGTGGTTCTGTTGTAGTTGTGCTTTCTGACAAGCTTGGAGTCAGAACAGAACTGGACTCTGTTGTATTTTCCGGCGGTGGTGGTTCTGTTGTAGTTGTGCTTTCTGACAAGCTTGGAGTCAGAACAGAACTGGACTCTGTTGTATTTTCCGGCGGTGGAGGTAAAGTTACCACAGCCTCTGTTGATGTAGTTTCGGTGTTTGGTAATTCTTGGGGTAGCAGAGAAATAGGTTCAGTAATTATTCTCTCTGAGGATTTTTCCAAAAAACCATTTTTGTAAGGCTCAGTCAGTTGTAATACAGTTGGCGCACCTCCTGTGACAACCTTGAGGGTAGTTGTTTCTTTGGTTTTGTCCAGTTCACCGCGTAGACGATTAATGAACTCGGCTAAAATCTCTTCCCCTTGCTGCTGTTGGTCGTACATTCGGGACAACTGCTGAGAAAGATGACTTTGATAATTTTTTAGTTCTTGTTGCAGCGAGCTAAAAGCAATCGTGACAGTATCATCAAGATTGTCCAACATTTGGCCGACATTCTCATTGATCTGACTGCTCGAATGAGTGGTAACTTCAGCAGACTTCAACGCAGATCGTTCAGAAGATTCACCTTCTATTGATTGAGTAGCTAAAGTCTTCAGGGAAGATTGTAGTTGTGAAGATATGTGTTTTGCCAAAACTTCCGCCAGCTGACGAATTAAAACTTGCTGTTCAGTAATTTGTCGAGCTTGCTGTAACTTTTCTTTTTCTTCTATCAATCGTTGAATGTCGTTAGCTAAACGGGTTTTTTCAGCCTCCAACCGCTTGACATCATCTTGCAACGACCGGAGAACATTCTGTTGCAAATTTTCTAAATCTTCAACTATGTCCCAGAGGGCATTTTCTGCTGCTCTAGGTAAGTCGCCCCTGCTTCGTGGGTTGTCTGGTCGCTTCTCAAATCGCCCCATGAGTTTCTAACCTCTAACACCTTGACGATAAATCAGTTATCAGTTGTCAGTTATCAATTTTCAGACTGATAACTATTTACTGTTTACTGATAACTATTCACTGTTTACTGTTTACTGTTCACTGATAACTGTTTCAAAGCCTTGCAGATGGGTAGGTTGCTAAAAACCACAATCTGTGCGAAGTGTAAATTGCGTGACAGTTTCCGTTGCTCTGAGGAATTAAAGTATTTTTCTAGGAAAAATAGAAGATATTGCCATCCCCTGCACAATATTCTAGTAAATGACCAACAATTCTGCAAAAATATGCTGTTTAGGAATAATTGCAGAATATAGCGGTTTTTGATTGGGTAGGATTCCCATTTTAGGTAGGGGTACAGCACCGAAAATTTTGTAGTGAAACAGCAATCTTACTTACGTTGTTTCCCTAAAATGTATTGCATTCAAATGAGAACCAGTATGTAAGAATCTCCATAAATTTCATTTTGAATTGAAGATCATCCGGATAATGCTAAAGATAGCAGCGCTGAGAATGGCACTGATAGGGACTGTAATTATCCAGGCGGCGGCGATTCCTTGGAGGGTTTGAAATTTAATTGATTTAAGGTTCTGCACTAGTCCAATGCCCACTACGCCGCCAACGAGGGCATGGGAGGTGGATACTGGTAAGCCTAAGCGAGAGGCTAGTAAGATGGTGGTGGCGGTGGCAAGTTCGGCGCAAAATCCGCTACTAGGTTGTAAGGATATGATATTTTCGCCGATGGTGGCAATAACTTTTTTACCCCAAATTGCTAAACCGGCAACAATGCCAATGCCACCAAGGATGAGAATCCAAATGGGGATGTTTAGTCCGTTATTGGGGACGCTACCTGTGCGCTGGATATAGGATATAACTGCTAGGGGTGCGATCGCATTCCCAACATCATTTGAACCATGTGCAAAGGCGACAAAACAAGCACTCAGGAGTTGAAATCTTCCAAATAAGCTCTCTACTGGATTTTGGATTTTGGATTTTAGATTTTGGATTGTGCTGTGATCTAATTGTCGCCAGCTATAAAGTGTCAGTCCTATGGCTGCGGCTGCACCTGTAAAGATGGGGATGTCGTGGGGGGGTAGATTTAAACCGACTTCTTCTATTAAAAAGTTTGTCAGTGGTTGGGTGAGGGATGGTAGAACAATTACACCAAATACACTCAGTAAAATGGCGCTTAACCAGGGAATCCATTCTTGTAAATGGAGGAGGGGATTCGGTTGTTCTAAAATCCAGTGCTGAATGAGACTGTAAAAAAAAGCCGCTACGATACCACTAATTACAGGTGTTAAAATCCAACCGATGCTAATTAAACCAATAGATGACCAATCTATAGCATTTATTCCCAAGGCTATCCAACTAAATCCAGCGATCGCACCGACTACGGCATGAGATGAGGATACAGGTAAACCGAGTGATGTGGCAATTTGTAGCCAAACTCCAGATGATATCAGTACCGCTACCATCCCTAAAAGTAAGGTTTGCGGTGTGGTGATGAATAAATCAGGGTTGGCAATTTTCGTTCCTAAAGTTTCCGTTACCCCATGTCCAAATAATACTGCACCTGTAAATTCGAGGATGCCGGCAATAATGATGGCTTGTTTGAGGGTGACGGCTTTAGAACCTACAGAAGTCCCCATTGCATTGGCTACATCATTTGCGCCAAGATTAAAAGCTACATAAAAAGCTAAGAAGGCGAGAATAATCATAGTTGTCTGATAGCGTAGCGTGGCGTAGCCATATCAGGATTTAGAGGATGATGTCTGAATCAGGATTTACAGGATTTTGCGATTTTCAGGATTTACTGGATGATTGTCAGAATCAGGATTTACAGGATTTAAGGATTTACAGGATTAATCCCCAAATCCCAACTTGATTTATGGATAAATTAGAATTTTATAAGTTTCTGGTGTGGGTGCGATCGCTTGGTCTACGGCTTGTGATAAATCTTGTAGGGGATAGCGATCGCTAATTAAGGCTTTGACATCAATCCGGCGATTAAAGACAATATCGGCGGAAAGACTTTGTAAACGGTAAGATGAACTGTAACTACCCATCAAGTCGATTTCCCGACGATACAGAACATTCGGATTCACGGGAATTGTCAATTCATCGGGAAACTCCGCGAAAAACAGGATTTTTCCACCTTTGCGGGTACAGTCTAAAGCTTGAAAAAATGCTTTATCACTGGGAACAGCTAACAAGGTGACATCAACACCCATACCCCCAGTTAAAGCTTGAATTTTGGCAGGTAAATCAGGATCACGAGCATCAAAAGCGGCTTCTGCGCCAACATTTAGAGCTTTTTCAATTCTAGAAGGAAGTAAATCAGTAGCGATCGCTCTGGCTCCAAAATACTTCACCAACATCATAAACATTAACCCAATTGGCCCAGCCCCAGTGATTAACACAGTCTGTCCCGGTGCAATTTGAGCCTTTTTCACCGCTTTTAAACAGCAATTAGTCGGTTCTACAAAACTTGCTTCTTCAAAACTAATATCATCGGGAATAGGAATTAAACCTCCATTCTGAACAATATGGCCTGGTACTTTCACATACTCCGCAAAACCACCACCACTAGCGTTAAAACCTGCGGTAGTCGAGATATTTTTATAAACATCGCACATGGAGAAATTATCATTTAAGCAGTAAGCGCAACGCATACATGGTATATGGTGCATCACCGCAACCCGTTGTCCTACTGTCCAATCTTTAACCTTGGAACCTACCGCTGCAATAGTTCCAGCCGTTTCATGTCCAAATATACGTGGCGGTTCATACAAAGGATAACGAATTTTTTTAATATCTGACTGACATAAACCCACAACCCGCACCTGTACTAGCACTTCATCTGCTTCTAGTGTCGGAACTGGGACTTCTTCGTAGGATAATTGATTTACGCCTCTAAATACTTGTGCTTTCACGTTGGTTTCTTATCGTTCAACGTTACTAGATTTAGCATTTTGTGGTGAACTTTAGGTTATGAAAGTATGGATTTTTTGAACAAATCCTGGTATTTGGTTACTTAATTTATCTAGTAAATAATGTAGAGACGTTCCATGGAACGTCTCTACAAGAGTTTGAGATAAAGCATATTTAATTTTTACCAGATGTTTAACGTGGGTTTTCAGACTGAATTCATTTCTTTTCAATGACTTAAATCACAAATGTATAGTGTTATATATTACATAACTAAATTTAATTAGCTGGTAGTTTAGTGTGGTTAAAACCGTCTTATAAATATTTAATAACTTATTTACTATTTACTGATTATTTAGATGCTTTTTCTGAAGATCAAATCAAGAAATTCATTCTTGTTTATAGTATTTTACTCATTTTGTCTCTCGTTATCACTTGCATTAATCCATACTGCATTTACCGCAAATACGGTTTTTGCAACATTAGGATTAACTTTATTTTTATCAGGCATATTTTTACATTTTAAGAATCAAAATATGGTCAAAAGCCAATCTAATATAATTAATTATCAACCTAGATTAGCACCGATGAAGGAGATAATACCAGCAACAAATAATCACAATCTAGTTAATACAAATGGTGGTAATTATAATAAAAATATTAATGGTAACTATATTCAAAGAGATTATATAGATCAGTCTATTACTATTGGAGGGCAGAAAGTAGAAATCAGTTCCGATATTTCTCAGACAATCTACGATTTTAAAGATATACTGACTGAGATGATAGCTAAAAGCTCAGATCCAAGAAAAGCAATATCTGAGTTTACAGAGGAGTTAGTTCAAGAATTACGCAGAAATCCAGAAGCTAAAATAAATTTTAGTGTGCAATATGATAGCAGTGAAGAAGAACTAGTAAATAATATAATTAGAATATTGCTTACACAGGATTCTTCTGAATTAGAAAATATAAATGTTAGCAATGGGTTGATGAACATAAAACCTATTGACAATCAATACGATAGTGAAAAAGATTATAAAAATAATATACCCTATAGAGGATATACAATTGAATTACTCAATGGTATAAATAATAGATGGATATATAAGATTAAGCGAAAAGATAACACCTTTTTGGAAAATATTAAGAGAGGAGGGTCATATAGAGAAGAAACTGCTATTACAAAAGCTAAGAAGGAAATTGATAAAGAACTAACAGAAATATTTCATAATCAGGAAAGCATCTAACTTTTAATAAAAAAATTACGTATTTTAGTAGTAATTTAATTAGAATGTTTTAAAGTTTACTTATCCAAAAAGTATAGTTTTTTACTAAAAATGACGACATAATTAAGATTTTTTACATCAAATTTCTATTAGACATACAGTAATTTCATATATAATATAGCTAATACTTCTGTATAAAAGAGATAAATATATGGCAGGTGATCGTACCATTAATACTGGTGGTGGTAACTATAACGAACGCATTGAGGGTAACTACATCCAAGGGAATTACTATGCCGCAGGACAACTACAAAGCCTCAGTGAAGCCGCTGCTGAAATCCAAAAACTCCTTGAACAATTAGGGAAGTCATACTCTACTGAAACTACAGCAGGAAAAAAGGCAATTGCTACAGAAACTATCAGCCAAATTGACAGCAATCCAACTTTAGCTGCACGGATACTTAGCGCTCTAAAAGGAGGTAGTGTTTCTGCATTTGAGCAATTCCTTAACCACCCGGCGGCCAGCTTTGTTATTAGTGCGTTAGAAGATTGGCAAAAAACTAAGAAAAATTAAGAATGATATTGCATTTCCACATGAAATGTAAGGTTGGGTTGAGGAAACCCAACAAAAATCTATCTAAAATAACAGAGAGTACCATTTTACTGATCTAATTCGCTACTCTCATCATCATAAAACCCCTCAGCTTCTAAAAATTGAGTGAATTGCTTCAGTCCTTCCCGACGCTTGATATTGCGCTGTTCCTTATATTTCATCAAATCGTCAAAACGAACACGCCGATGTGTTCCTACTCTAATGCAAGGAATTTCACCCAGGTCTAATAACTTAATCAGATGGGGACGTGAAATTTTAAGAAGGTCTGCTGCTTTTTGGGTCGTCAGTTCTTTATCCTGAATGACTACAGATATTACTTTACCTGATGCCAGTGCATGAACAGCCTGATGTAAAACCTGATAAACAGATTCGGGAATGTGAATTTCTTTACCGTCTGCTCCTACTAGTTTTGGTTGGGAGCCTTCAAGCTGAAGTATACGTTCAAGGTGCTTGATGGATGATTGTTCCTGTTCTTGAGCCATCACTGACTCTAAGGGCAGGTTTTGCCCAGATATGATGGTCTTCATAGTGAATAGATTCATAGTGTATTTAGATAATATCTTTTATATTCTCTAAACGCAATATCCGAAACGGCAATCAAATAAAAATGTATTTTATGAGACTCAAGATACGCTATATTTATGGATGCACAGGATAAAAATAATTACATCGTGTAAATCCTCAAATCCTGTAAATCCTGATTCAGACAATAAAATGATGCTTATTTATAAAAAACTGTAATGAGGCTGCAACTCTAGGATAAAGGAAGGCAGAGGCTTCAAGAATTCATTCCCATACAGAGTATGGGAACGAGAAAAAGAAAATTATTTAGACAACAGCAGCAGCTTGTTTTTTAAAGAAAGCTTGCAAAACAGTTTCTGCAATTTGCCGACTAGTTAAACCTAAGGCTGCATAAGATTCATCGGGTGTGGCATGATCTACCAAAATATCTGGTACACCAATTCGCTTCACAGGAACCAAAACATCAGCATCCATTAAAGCCTCAGCCACCGCAGAACCAAAGCCACCCATCAAACAGCCTTCTTCCAAAGTGACAACTCGGCCAATTTGTTGAGCCAAAGGTAAAATCAACTCAGTATCCAAAGGCTTAACAAACCGGGCATTAATCACAGTAGCTTCAATGCCATGTTCGCTGAGAATTTCTGCTGCTTGCATACTTGGGTAAACCATCGTGCCGTAACCGACGATTAACACATCATCACCCTGGCGGAGAATTTCCCCTTTCCCGATTTCCAAAGGTTCCCAACCTTCTTCCATCAAAGGGACACCATGACCATTACCGCGAGGGAAACGCATAGAAATGGGGCTACTGGTGTGGTTAATACCAGTCACCACCATCCGTTGTAATTCCGCTTCGTCCTTGGGAGCCATCACTACCATGTTGGGAATACAACGTAGATAGGCGATGTCATACATACCTTGGTGAGTCGGACCATCAGCACCAACAATACCTGCCCGGTCTAAACAGAAGAATACAGGCAGGTTTTGGATGCAGACATCGTGAATAATTTGGTCAAAGGCGCGTTGTAAGAAAGTGGAATAGATAGCAGCAACAGGGCGCATTCCTTCACAGGCTAAACCAGCCGCTAAAGTGACGGCGTGTTGTTCAGCAATACCCACATCAATGTATTGATTGGGTAGTTTAGCTTGGAGTTTATCTAAACCTGTACCGGTAGCCATTGCTGCCGTAATCCCGACGATTTTGGGATTTTGTTCTGCCAGTTTCACCAAAGTGTGAGAAAAGACTTTAGCGTAAGCTGGAGGTTTGGGTTTACTGGAAGGAATAGCCTTACCAGTGGTTAAATTAAAGGGAGTTTGGGCGTGGTAGCCTACTTGGTCTTTTTCAGCTAGTTCATAGCCTTTACCTTTAGTTGTCACCACATGAACCAAAACCGGGCCAATAATTTGATGTGCCTGTTGGAAGGTAGCAATCAACTCTTCTAAATTATGCCCATCTACAGGCCCCATGTAAGTAAAGCCCAGTTCTTCAAAAACTGCACCTACTTTAGGAACCGCTAAACGCTTCATTCCTTCTTTAATGCGTTCTAGTTCTGGGGAAAGAGATTCACCAACAAAAGGAATGTGTTTGAACTGTTCCTCTAAATTATCTTTGATAAATTGCATCGGTGGGCTAAGGCGCATTTTGTTGAGATAGCGGGGAATAGCACCGACGTTGGGGGAGATGGACATCTCATTGTCATTGAGAACCACCAACAGGTTAGTTTTGGGTAAGTGTCCAGCGTGGTTGATGGCTTCTAAGGCCATACCACCGGTTAAAGCACCATCTCCAATGACAGCAACAGCTTTAAATTTTTCCCCTTTTAAGTCGCGGGCTAAAGCCATACCTAGGGCAGCTGAGATACTGGTAGAAGCGTGTCCAGCACCAAAGTGGTCAAACTTGTTTTCACAACGCTTGAGATAACCTGCAACTCCGTCTTTTTGTCTGAGAGTGTGGAAGTCACTGTAGCGTCCTGTGAGTAGTTTGTGGGGATAAGCTTGATGTCCCACATCCCAAATGACTTTATCTCGATCTAAGTCCAACGTCTGGTAAAGCCCAAGGGTTAGTTCTACAACTCCCAAACCGGGGCCTAAATGCCCCCCAGTTGCTGCTACGGTTTGTAAGTGCTTTTCTCGAATTTGACGAGCAATTTGTTGCAATTGGCGAATCGACAAACCATGCAACTGGTTAGGATGGGTGATTTCACTCAGGTGCATATTATACGGTTTTCCTCTCTATACTCTACTTTTGGCATTAATTAGATTTTCCCACTTCAGGTGGCTACAAAAAGCTGGCAGTTATTAATGTCGTTTGTAGAAGTATAACTTTGGTTAGTTATCCGCAGCCATTTCTCCCCGTTTCCCGATCATAATTGGGGTACACCAGGGACTACTGGTGTCTCTGGTTGTTTCTGTTGGCGTTGCAAATATTTACTTAAGACGTAAGCCATGTCACCACGGGTCATGGGGCGTAATGGGTTAATATTACCTTGGCTATCTGTGTTGATAAATTCTTCACTGACTACGGTAGCGATCGCTTTTCTTGCCCAAGTGGGTATGGTCTCCGCATCTGGGTGTGCTGTCAAAATTTCGTTGACGGTATCGTTGGGGAACTGAAACACTCCATAGGCCTGGGCAAAAATTGCCAAGCCTTCAGCCCTAGTTACCTTTTGATTGGGAAAGAACATATTCCCGCGATAGCCTTTCATGATGTCGGTTTTGAGAACTATCTGAATATCTTGATATGCAGGGTGAGAATTGGGAACATCTGGTATCAGTGTTGCATTTTTTTGTGCAATAGCTTGGCGCTTTTCTAAATGAAAGGCTTTAACTAAAATTGATGCTAATTCAGCCCGACTAATTAAGCTGTCTGGATAAAATTGACCATCTGGAGAATTGGTAATTAAATTGGCGTTAATCACCTTTTGGATATAATCTGCACTTGTCACAGGTAGTTGTTCTGTTGTTTTTGCCTGTGCAATTACTGGGTAGGTTTGCAGTAGGCTGACTAAACTCAATGTACCTAGTAATTTTTTCATGTCAACTATGATTTTAGAAACGCATGATTGGTGTTGACGTTTTTTGAATAACTGAAGTTGCCGATTTTTTATATCATTAATTATGAGTATTTTTTATGTATAATTTGAAAGTTTTTATCTGGGAAATATAACCAATTACCTATTACCTATTACCCATTACCAATTTTGTAGTATAGTCGGCTGTGATAGTGTCTTTCCCAAAGTTAATTTTTCAGGAGTTTTGAGAATGTCCGTAGCAGCAGACCCCGTGAAGTTGATGAAGCAAGAAGTTGGCAAAGCCGCCGCCGCCCTGGTAAAATCGGGTTCTATAGTTGGATTGGGTACGGGGTCAACTACAGCCTACACAATTCAGTATTTAGGAGAACGCCTCAAGTCTGGTGAACTCACAGATATTGTTGGTATCCCCACCTCCTTTCAGTCGGAAGTTCTAGCAAAACAGTACGGTGTTCCTCTTACCACTCTCGACGCTATTGACCATATTGATATTGCTATTGATGGTGCTGATGAAGTTGATCCCCACAAAAACTTGATTAAAGGCGGTGGTGCAGCACATACCCGCGAAAAAGTGGTAGATTATCTGGCAGAGCAGTTCATTGTTGTGGTCGATGGTGGTAAGTTAGTAGACCGCTTGGGTTCTAGTTTCGCTGTCCCAGTGGAAGTTATCCCTATGGCTATTACCCCCGTTCTCAATGCGATTAAAAAACTCGGTGGTAAACCAGAACTCCGCATGGGTGTAAGAAAAGCCGGCCCAGTCATCACCGACCAAGGTAACATGGTTGTAGATGTGAGATTTGACAATATTAACGACCCTGTTAATTTAGAGAAAACACTGAATAATATTCCTGGTGTTTTGGAAAATGGGATCTTTGTAAATTGTGTTGATTTAGTTCTGATTGGCGAAGTTATCGATGGTAAGCCTGTTGTCCGCCAAATGTAGTTAAAATAAGTAGGGTGGGCAATTCCCACCTGAAAAACTAAAACCTAAAAATGAAAGATTAGAATTTTAAATATAATGTTGTACAGAAGATTTGGACGCACAGAATTACAAATCCCAGTGTTCTCTTGTGGAGGAATGCGATATCAATTTAAATGGCAAGATGTTACACCAGAAGAAATTCCAGCAGATAATCAAGAAAATTTAGAAGCGACGATTCGTCGTGCATTAGAAGTTGGGATTAATCACATTGAAACTGCCCGTGGTTACGGAACATCAGAAATGCAATTGGGTAAAATATTACCTCAGTTTCCCCGTGAGAAATTAATAGTTCAGACTAAGGTTTCTCCTGTGGCAAATCCTCAAGAATTCCGCCAAACTTTTGAAAAATCTTTGGCTTATCTCCAGTTAGATTATGTTGATTTGCTGGGTTTACATGGCATTAATGATGAAGAAAGTTTAGATTATAGTATTCGTGTAGATGGTTGTTTAGAAGTAGCGAAACAGTTACAAGCTGAGGGAAAAGTTAGATTTATTGGCTTTTCTACTCATGCGCCCACAGATATAATTTTACAAGCAATTAATACTAATCAATTTGATTATGTGAATTTGCATTGGTACTATATTAATCAATGGAATTGGTCTGCTATTGAAGCTGCTAATAAATTAGATATGGGTGTGTTTATTATTAGTCCATCTAATAAAGGTGGGCTATTATATCAACCATCTGCAAAGTTAGTTGATTTGTGTGCGCCTTTGAGTCCAATGGTGTTTAATGATTTATTTTGTTTAAGTCATCATCAGGTGCATACTTTGAGTATAGGGGCAGCAAACCCAACTGATTTTGATGAACATTTAAAAACTTTAGAATTGTTAGATAAAGCCAAGGAAATTTTACCCCCGATTTTTGAACGGTTAGAAAATGCAGCCATAGAAACTTTAGGAAAAGATTGGGTAAAAACCTGGGAAACTAATTTACCAACTTGGGAAAAAACACCAGGACAAATAAATATACGGGTGATTTTGTGGTTATTAAATTTAGCTTTAGCCTATGACATGATCGAGTATGGCAAAATGCGCTATAACCTTTTAGGTAATGGTAATTCCTGGTTTCCTGGTAATAAGGCTGATAAGTTAGCAGAATTAGATTTGCGAGAATGTCTTGTTAATAGTCCCCACGCTGAAAAAATTCCGCAGATGTTAGCGAAAGCCCAGGAGATATTAGGGGGTGCAGAGGTGAAGCGGTTGTCTCAAAGTTGAATTTTATTTTATTAAGAATCTTCTGAATAGGAATTCCAACCTTGAATTTCTACAACTTGTTGAATTTCTGCTTCTAATTCTTGAAAAGCAGATAAAGCCCGTAGAGGAGAAAAATCATCTATTAAGTCTGCTAAACGGTGAATACGTTCGTTTACCCGAAATTTATCGAGTCTACGACCATTAAGACCACTAGCTTCTCGTAATAGTTGATAAAGAACTTCTTTAGGGTCAGATAGTTGTTCAACTGTATGAATATTTGGTAATTGTAATGTCTGACGACCACGAGGATTATCCGCAGCTTCTCGTAGTCTTAAGTTGTCAAATAACAGCCATGCTTCTAACATCCGAACTGGAATAACACAAACATGAACTGGGATTATCACAGATTTTTGAACTTCTTCTAATGCTTTCTCAATTTCAATTACACGGTTTTGACGTGGTTCTCTTTCTGCGTCTCTATGAATAAATAAAAGGTCACAATGATAGAGTTCTAGGCTTTTGCTAATTTTTTGTGATAGAGTTTTTGGAACTTCACGTAAGCGTCCTAAATCAGCCCATTGTGGTTGAATAGCACAATTAACCTGATTTTCTCGTAATAGCCAGGTGAGGATAGGCATCAATGCTTTGTCTGAACTGCCATCTGATAGTAAAGTGTAGACAAGTTCTTTCATACCTATTCAGTCAGAGAACCAAGAATTAGAAATTGAAGGTCAGGTCTATCTACAACTCGGTGTTGATTGGGTTCTGATTCGTCCATTACTACTGGATTTAAGTAATCAAGAAGTTTACCTTTAGAAACAACATTTACTCCTTCAGGAGATTTTTCTCGCCACGTATCTGGTAAACAACCAAAAGACAACCTTTTAAACCGTTTTCCTGAACTTACCGTTTCCTTTAATTCAGCAACTAATAGACTATCATCAGGTATTTGCATAACGACAGCAGGTGAATGAGTATTGATGATTACTTGACGCAATGGATTATCTATATCAATGGGATAATTAACATCAGTTGCAATATCTTGAAGTAATTGGAGTATTTTGGGAATACGTGCTGGATGAATGCCATTTTCCGGTTCTTCCAAACACAAAAGACCTTTTGCTTCTGGGTCTAATGCCAAAATTGCTAAAGCTAAAAAACGCAAAGTTCCATCTGATAGCGCCCTTGCTGGATGTGATGTACCATCTCTATTAGTAACTATTAATGTTAGAAGTTGGCGTTTTTCATCCCGATCAATCTTGACTTCACCTACATCATTAATTAGTTCTGCCAAACGATTAGCGACTTGGCTGTAAACTTGTGATTCTGCTTCATCTTCCGTAAGTTCATTTTTTGAATAATTTTTATTTAACCTTGCTAAATGATAAAGTGTAGCAGCTAGATGAGAACCATCCATATCTAATTTTGTCGGTGATGTAAATTCATCTGGCTGACGTAGTGCTGAAGGTTCTAATTGTAGTAGCCGCCAAGATTGCATTTCTCTTCGTGCTAGTAAAACTGTAGGACTTTCAGCAGCATTAGCTACAGAAAGTACAGTTCGGGGAAGATGTTCAGCTAGTCGAGATAGAGGTTTTCCTTTAACACCATCTTGATGTAGTTTAATGATGGTTTTTTCTTTATCAACTTCAGTAGAAATAAATGGTGAAGTGCGTTTTCCTTTAACTGCGGATTTACGCCAATTAACACTGTGAGTAAACAATAAGTTTTTCTTGGCATCACCAAGATTTATGTGAACTAACTCCTCTTTAATAATTTCTAGTGAACCTAAAGACCGCAAGCTATCATCTGAACGGTAAGCAAGAGTTATGGAGTAGCGAAGAAAGGTTATACTAGCTTTTGCCTGTTGACCCAAATCATCTACACCTTCGGCAGGTATAATCATTTCTGCCTCAAAGGACATTTCATTTGCATATTCATCACCAAAGCGGTGAAATAGACTACGTACATCAGCGGTTCGTCCCTTTTCATCTCGCACAGATAAGGCAGCATCAATTAAAGGAAGGTCTGCGATCGCACTCAAAAATCTAATAGCATCAAATAAGTTAGATTTGCCAACTCCATTAGCACCTGCTACACAGGTAAATGAACCAAATCGAACATCTACATCGACAAGGTTTTTAAAACCAGAAACTTTTAACCTGGTCAGCATAATACTACGTAATAAAAGGTTAGTTAATAGATGAATGATAATGGTTCAGATCAGCAATCTTAACCCATTACCATATGCCTAACGGCAGGCTAACGCCAACACCTATCACTAATTACCCATGATGATTCGTTTTTGGCACGACTAGTACTTTATCCACACGATTTCCATCCATGTCCATGACTTCAAAACGCATACCTTCCCATTCAAAATGGTCTGCGGCTGCGGGGATACGTCCTAAATGGGTGATCACAAGTCCACCTAATGTTTGATAACTACCTCTTTCGTCGGGTTCCAATTCGTCGAGATCGAAAAGTTCCAAAAACTCTTCTATAGGCAACATTCCATCTACAAGCCAGGAACCATCTTCCCTTTGTACAGCTTCTGGTTGTTCCTGTCCTGGGCCTGCGGGTACATCACCGACGATTTCACTCATGATGTCATTGAGAGTGACTAAGCCTTGAATTACGCCATATTCATCGACTACTAGCGCCATGTGAGTGATAGTTTGTTTGAATAACTCTAAAACTTTTAACCCACGGGTGCTTTCGGGTACAAACACAGGCTGACGTAATCCTACTGTTAAGTCTAAAGGTTCACCCCGAAAACTGCGGGCTAATAAGTCGGTGACGGGAATTACACCCAGGACATTATCAAGTCCTTCTTGACAAACTGGATACCGAGAATAGGCACTATCGACCATTTTCTGGCGGTTTTCTTCTGGGGCATCTTCTAAGTCTAGCCAGACTATATCAGGACGTGGTGTCATTAAGTAACTGACAGGACGATCGCCTAAACGAAAAACTCGTTCTACCATATCCTGTTCGGCTTCCTCAAAGGTTCCGGCTTCTGTCCCTTGTTCTATTAAAATTTTGATTTCTTCTTCAGTTACTTGGGGTTCAGTAGAGGGTGTAATTCCCAATATTCGCAGTACCAAATCTGTAGATGCACTCAAAAGATATACTATGGGTGAAGCTATACTTGCTAAAGCTCGCATGGGGACGGCGACAAGGGCGGCAATTTTTTCTGGGTTGTTTAATGCCAGCCGTTTGGGTACGAGTTCACCAACTATGAGCGAAAAATATGTAATCAGTAAGACGACTACACCAAAAGCGATCGCACCACTATAATTTGCTAAAACTGGGACTAGCTTCACATACTCTTCTAGTCTTTTGGCAATGGTCGCACCGCCGAAGACACCATTGAGAATATTGATCAGTGTAATTCCCACCTGGACGATAGACAAGAAATGATTGGGCGAGTCTGCTAGTTTTAATGCAGCCCTGGCGTTGACATCTCCTTGATTAGCTAACTGTTGTAGTCTAACTTTTCGGGCTGAGACTACGGCCATTTCGGACATAGAAAATACGCCGTTGGCGAAAATTAGCACTAAAATGATTAAAATTTCAAAAGTGATGGAAGACATTGTTGATAATTGCCGTTAAAAAGAGCGAAGGTAGCTCAAACCCTAGTATCTAGTATTAAAGACGTTTCTATAAATGCTATGAGTATACATAAAGTAGTAGTTATGATTATGCCCTTTTATTCGCAAAGCGGCTGTTAACCCTTTTAGAATAGTTAACATAAACTTCTTATAGATTTTTTCATCCCCTAATACCGTTTTACTTTAAGGTTGATACAAATGGACAGACGCTCTTACACGGGGACACGGGGACGCGGAGATTCATTTGTAGCGTTGATGAAGTGAATTGATATAACGACTTTCCAACTAAGCTAAGAATTTATGGCTTTTTCTTCTATTGTGCGTGCTTTGGCGCGATTGCCTCTCACAGCAGAACTAATTACTAAACTCAACAAACAACAGGAATTGCGGTTAAATGGCATTTCACGTCTACCGAAGGGGTTGGTAGCTTCAGCTTTAGCAACCCAGGAAGACAAGGATTTGTGTGTGGTCTGTGCCACTCTAGAGGAAGCTGGCCGGGTTTTCGCGCAAATGGAAGCAATGGGATGGAAAACTGTCCACTTTTACCCTACATCTGAAGCTTCTCCTTATGAACCTTTTGACCCAGAAAATGAACTAAGTTGGGGTCAAATGCAGGTTTTGGCTGATTTGGTCAGTAGGGGCGGGGAAACCAGGCAAAGTCCAAAAATGGCGATTATTGCGACTGTGGGCGCTTTACAGCCACATTTACCACCGCCAGCAGTGTTTAAATCTTTCTGTCTGACTTTGAAGAAGGGGCTGGAATTTGATTTAGATGCTTTTAGCAAAAAAATCACCATGCTGGGGTATGAACGAGTTCCGCTGGTGGAAACGGAAGGACAATGGAGTAGACGCGGGGATATTGTTGATGTGTTTCCGGTGTCCTCTGAGTTACCTGTGCGTTTGGATTGGTTTGGAGATGATATTGAACAAATTCGGGAATTTGACCCCTCTACTCAGCGTTCTGCACTGGATAGGATTAATGAAATAACTCTGACTCCTACTAGCTTTGCACCGATTATTTTAGACGCACTTAAAGATAGCGATGAATTCCAATCACTACATCCTGAATTAAATCCCGACTCGGTACTCGGTACTCAGCACTCTGGACTATTAGAAGGTAGTCGGCGATTTTTAGGCTTGGCTTTTGCAAAACCGGCTTCTCTGCTGGATTATTTACCAGAAAAGACTCTCGTTGCCATTGACGAACCAGAACAATGTTATGCTCATAGCGATCGCTGGGTGGAAAATGCCCAAGAACAGTGGGAACTCTTAACCGGGAACGGAGAAAATGACCAATTACCCAAAATTCATAGTTCGTTTGATGAGTGCATAGCTGAAGCTGGCAATTTTAACAAGTTATATTTATCGGAATTGGCTGAAGAAAATGGTGGTCTCAATTTAGCGAGTAGACCTTTACCGGTGACACCTCACCAATTTGCCAAGTTAGCTGAGACAATTAGACTTGAGCGCGATCGCAATTTTTCGATTTGGTTACTTTCGGCTCAACCTTCCCGTTCGGTTTCTCTCCTCCAAGAACACGATTGTCCCGCGCAGTTTATCCCCAATCCCCGCGATTATCAAGCTATTGATAAACTGCAAATTAATCATACACCTACCGCGCTTAAATATTCCGGTTTGGCAGAATTAGAAGGTTTTATTTTACCTTCTTTCCGTTTGGTTATTGTCACAGATAGAGAGTTTTACGGACAACATTCTTTAGCTAATTTTGGCTATGTCCGTAAACGTCGTCAAGCTGCATCTAAACAAGTTGATCCCAACAAATTACGTCCAGGGGATTTTGTTGTACATCGTAGTCATGGAATTGGTAAATTTGTCAAGTTAGAAAGTTTGACAATTAATGATGAAACCCGTGATTATTTAGTTGTTCAATATGCCGATGGTTTGTTAAGAGTTGCTGCTGACCAAGTTGGTTCCTTGTCTCGTTTTCGCGTCAGTGGAGATAAAGCCCCGGAATTACATAAAATGACCGGAAAAGCTTGGGATAATACGAAGAACAAAGTCCGTAAAGCGATTAAAAAACTAGCGGTAGACTTGTTAAAGTTGTATGCAGCGCGATCGCAACAACAAGGCTTTTCCTATCCCGCAGATATGCCTTGGCAGGAAGAAATGGAAGATTCTTTCCCCTATCAACCTACCACAGATCAGCTAAAAGCCGTACAAGATGTTAAACGGGATATGGAAAGCGAAAGACCGATGGATCGGTTAGTATGTGGTGATGTCGGTTTTGGGAAAACTGAAGTAGCAATTCGGGCTATTTTTAAAGCTGTCACCGCAGGAAAGCAAGTTGCACTTTTAGCCCCAACGACAATTTTAACTCAACAGCATTATCACACAATTAAAGAACGTTTTGCCCCTTATCCTGTAAATGTCGGTTTACTGAATCGGTTCCGCAGTCCCGAAGAAAAACGCAATATTCAAAAGCGTCTGGCTACTGGAGAATTAGATATAGTTGTCGGTACACATCAATTATTAGGAAAAGGTGTGCAATTTAAAGATTTAGGACTTTTAGTAATTGACGAAGAACAAAGATTTGGAGTTAATCAAAAAGAAAAAATCAAAAGTCTCAAAACTCAAGTTGATGTTTTAACTCTTTCTGCAACTCCCATTCCCAGAACTTTATATATGTCTTTATCTGGAATTCGGGAAATGAGTTTAATTACAACTCCACCTCCCACCAGAAGACCAATTCAAACTCATCTCGCACCTTTAAACCCGGAAATTGTCAGAAGTGCAATTCGTCAAGAATTAGATCGGGGTGGACAAGTATTTTATGTAGTTCCGCGAGTAGAAGGAATTGAAGAAACCACTGCAAATCTGCGGGAAATGGTTCCAGGAGGAAGATTTGCGATCGCACATGGTCAAATGGACGAAAGCGAGTTAGAATCAACCATGCTCACTTTCGGAAATAATGATGCGGATATTCTTGTTTGTACAACAATTATTGAATCTGGTTTAGATATTCCGCGAGTCAACACCATCTTAATTGAAGATGCTCATCGTTTTGGTTTATCTCAATTATATCAATTACGGGGACGGGTAGGACGTGCCGGCATTCAAGCTCACGCATGGTTATTTTATCCCAAACAAAGAGAATTATCCGATGCAGCCAGACAAAGATTAAGAGCAATTCAAGAATTTACCCAACTCGGTTCTGGATATCAATTAGCAATGCGAGATATGGAAATTCGCGGTGTGGGTAATTTGCTAGGTGCAGAACAATCTGGTCAAATGGACGCAATTGGCTTTGATTTGTACATGGAAATGTTAGAAGAAGCAATTCGAGAAATTAGAGGTCAAGAAATACCCAAAGTTGAAGATACTCAAATTGACCTTAATCTCACTGCATTTATTCCTTCAACCTACATTACCGATCTTGATCAAAAGATGAGTGCTTATCGCGCTGTAGCCACCGCAAAATCCAAATATGAATTAAAATTAATTGCTGCTGAATGGACTGATAGATATGGGACTATACCTGTGCCAGCAAATCAATTATTGCGAGTAATGGAATTAAAACAATTAGCCAAAAATCTGGGATTTAGTCGCATTAAACCAGAGAATAAACAGCACATTGTTTTAGAAACTCCTATGGAAGAACCAGCTTGGAATCTGTTAGCAGAAAATTTAAAAGAAAGTATGCGTTCTCGTTTTGTTTATTCTCCTGGGAAGGTGACAGCAAGAGGTTTAGGAGTGTTTAAAGCTGAACAACAATTGCAGACTTTAATAGAGGCTTTCGGAAAAATGCAAGGTGCAATTTCTGAAGCTGCTTTGGTTTAATTTCGTAGGGTGGGCAATGCCCACCATTTTTTTAATTAACCGATTAAATTCTCATGTAGAATAGAATAATAGCTTACAGCGATTTTCGGGTAAATGAACTACATTTTTTTGTCTCACGCAGAGGCGCAAAGAGGAATCAAGAGTATGGTCTAAATACATGAAAATTGCTGTTAATTAGTATTAATTAAATAGTAGGGTAAGAATGATAATATTTTTTGGAGGTTACAATGTTTAGACAAGTTACTTTAGAGAATTTTAGAACTCACAAATTAACAACCATAGAATTATATCCAGTAACTTTGTTAATTGGGAATAATAATTCTGGTAAAACAAACCTTCTAGCAGGAATACAACATTTTTCTAATCTTGTCGGAAGAGGACATTCTGATCATGATTTTAGATCAGTGAGTGCTGTGGAAGATTTATATCCACATAAATACAGGCTTGCGAAAAATGAAGAACCGATGTCATTTTCAATTTTATGGAACAATGAAGATGGAGAAATTAATTATAAAATAGAAATATATGAAAATGATAATTTTAGAGGTTATGCTAGTTGTAAGGAAAAAATAATTGTGAAATTAGCTAATAGTCAAATACCTCAAGAAATTACTAGTGGTTATAATCAGCCTACAGATATCTTAGAATTAAGACAAAAAATCCAATCATACTCGTCTTTACAAGAAAAAATAAAAGAAATATGCGAATCATTTTTTGCTAATTTTGCCAGTACATTTAGTTATCATTTTCAACCTACGTTCCTCAAAGGAAGAATTAAAGACAATCAAAATGAATATGAAAAAAAAGATAATGAAATAAATCATATTTTTGAAAATTTGGGAATTAAAATACCAGCAGATTTGGGAGAAAGAGGAGAGAACTTTCAATCAATTCTCCGTCATGTAAAAGAAAAAGAACAACGGATATTTTCATCATTTATTGCAAAAATGAGGACTGTTGATACAAGTTTTATTGGAGTTCGTTATGACTCAACTCGTTTCAGTCTAATTTGGGAATTTGATTTGGGACGTAAGGGTACTATTGAAGAATTTATGCCAGATGTTGTATCAGATGGCTTTATGAAAATTGCTGCAATAAGTTTGCTTGCATCATTGCGAAGACCACCTGCTTTAATCATGTTAGAAGAAATAGAAAATGGTATTAATCCAGGTAATATACAACAACTGATGAATTGGATTTGGCAAGCAACATCACCTAGTCAAGATGGTTTTACAACATCACAATTTATCTTAACTTCCCACAGTCCCTCTGTTCTAAGAGAATTTAATCAACATCCTGATCATGTTTATACAGTCCGTTTAGATAAACGTAGTCGTCAAAGCGATGTCAGAAACTTAAATACTGCACTTGATACCCTGGTGGGAATTGGAGCAATTAAAGATGATGAAGTAGAATATGAAACTGAAGAAAACACAGGTAAACAGTTAATAAAAATACCGAAATATCAGTTAGCCGAACTTTGGTACTCAGGGACAATTGGGTAAAATATAATGAATATTATTAATGTGGGAATCGTGGGAGACGGGCTAACTGACTATAAGGTTTTTGGTAAAATTGTCGAATGTATTCTGTTGGAAGAAACATCAGAAAATATAAATATTAATGCCATACCACTGATTAGAAAAAATATTTTTGATCATGTTCAAAAATACAAAAATGCCTGTCGTAAAAATGCTGTTGAGCATTATCTGCCAAGTGAAACAGCAATGCAACTAAGAGATAATATATGTGCTACAATACTCGCTGCCTGTGAAGAGTTTAATGATAATGTAGAAGTCTGCTATAGCGATATTCTCTTAATAACTACTGATACCGAACATATTCTTAAAGATAAAAATCAATATTTTGATACTTGGGCAATCAGCTTATCACATATTTTGAGAGAATCAATTGAAAAATTTTATGCTATTCAAGCTAGAAATGGATATCCTAGAAAATATTTACCTATAATTATGCCTTTAGCAACATTTCCTTCAATAGAAGTTATTGTTGCTGCTGCAAAAGGGGAATTAAATAAAAATTATGGCAAAACTCCACGGGAGTGGAAAATCTTATTGTACAAAACCGAATATCCTCAAGACGAAGAAATAGAAAAACAAGCTCTGAATTACATCACACCAGATAGTATAGACAATATATTTAATGATTTACCTGAGTCAAGATTCTTTATTCAAACATTATCCTTGGGATTAAAACGTTGTTTTTTAACTGGTAAATCTAATTGTGAAAAATACATCAACTAAAATAACACTATCATCTGTATTTCCTACATGAAAATTGCAGAATTAACTGAAGACGATATATAGTAGTTATATCGTCAGAACATTTATTTCATGAATATCCATATCTATCTAAATATTGATCAAATTAAATATCCTCACGTTTACCTTTGAGAACCATTAGGATACTGTTGCACCTGGCCAGGATAATTTAAATTAGATTGCGGTAATTGACTAGGCTGTTGTAAACTATTATTAGCATTAATTCCATATCCGACTGGAGCCGTTGAGTTGACAACACCTTGACTGGGAACTTGCACAGGATAAGTATTATTAAGTACAGCAGATGTTCCTGTTGTTGGTGTTACTACATTGGGTGCTGTCGGAATGCTATTCAAATTACCGTAGGAATTTTGTGGTGAGTTAGTTATTTTTAGTTGATTATAGCCCATAATCGAACCAGAGGGTAAACCCTGATTAGGTAAGTTGTTAGTCGGTGAAATTGGGCTTACTCCTACATTGCTAAGAGAAGGATTTAGTTGCGTATTACTAGATTTTTTGATTGCTGCTTCTAAAGGACTAATGACAACAGTGCTTTGATTATTTGTAGTCTGATTAGTTAATGCATTATTCAAATTAGAGACATCTGTTATTGCTGTTGGTTCTGGAGATATCGGCAAGTTATTCGTATCAGAAAACTGAGTTTTCAGATCACGATTGTCAGATTTTAATAAATTTTCAGACTGCACCACAAAAGGATTTTTTTCAGGTTGTAAGCTAATATTATTAGTTATCCCCAGGCTAGACTTAAATTTTCCTTCATCAGCAGTATTTTTTTTATTAATTAAATCCTCTACAAAAAAGTCACTATTATTTGACTTAATTTTACTTGGGAAGGGAGTTACATTTGCAGATAAAGCCGCTTGTTCAAAATCAGTCAAAAAATTCGGCATATTATCAATATCTGCGGCAATAGCTTTGTCTTCATCTGAAAGTGAAGTGTCAGCAGTTTTTTCAACAGCACTTTTCTCCTCAGTTTTTTTAGTTTGTATTTTAGTAAAAAGCTCTGGATTTATCCAATATTCTCGAATTCCCACTAATACAACCAATAAAAAAATTCCTGTTCCCCAAAAACTAGGACGCAAGAAATTGGACAACCTGGCTTTGAAATAGCGTAAGTAGGCAGGAGGATAGTGACGATGTGGCATGAGATAATAATTTTGGTAATTGAATTAAGTAACAAACTCATACAAGTTGATGCGACCTGATACTAGCTCATGAAAAGCATAAATATATTGAATACTGATATCATTTTAACCCCTCATAAGTTATTAGTCATTAACGATAAAGTTTTATGACTCAAAAATTTACTTTTTTTTACACCGTCAATAGGACTGATTTATCTTTGCGCGACTCGCGTCAATAGAAATAAACCTGTTCCCAAACCAAAAAAGTTGGGCAACCAAGCACCTATAAAGGGAGAGAGAATACCTGCCTGTGCTAAAGCCCCAGAAACTGATAATAGTAAGTAGTAAGTGAAAATAACTATGACACTAATACCAAAACTAGTTCCTCTCCCAGTACGTTGAGGTATAGTTCCCATTGCGGAGCCAACTAAACCAAAAATTATACATACAAAAGGAAAGGCAATTTTTTGTTGAATCCGTACTTCTAATTTTCTAATTTTTTGGGGATTCCCCGCTAGGCGTTCTACTTCTAGTTGTTCTAGGGCTTGGGAAATATTCATTTCCCCGTAATCTCGGCTATTTTCTGCTAGATTTAAAGGTGTACGGGGTAGTTGTAATTGTTGATGTTCAAACCGCAAAATGTTGCGATAGGAACTATCTGGAGCGACTAAATAAATAGTACCATTATAAAAATCCCAAACTTGTTGTGAGCCATTCCACTGGGCAGATTCTGAAACTAAAATTTGATTCAGTCCTTCTCGAGAACGGTCAATAATTGTTAAACCTTTCATTTGCTTACCATCAAATTGGTCAGCATAAAACAAGCGTGAAAGTATTTTATTTTTGCTCCCATCTGCTTCTTTAACTTCCCGGTATTCAGGATAGTAAATATTTTGTTGTTTAAATGAAGGTTGATCTGATTTCAGTGCTTGCTCTAGGGTACGAGTTGCTTCATAATTTGCCGCTGGTGCAATTTGCTCATTAAAAACATATGTCATGCCTGTGATTAAACTGCTTAATAATACAGCAGTTAATACCATGCGATAGACACTTACCCCACAGCCACGCAGGGCAATTAGTTCACTTTCACTAGAAAGACGACTATAGGTCATCAAAGTAGCAAGTAAGGTGGACATAGGGAAAGAATAAACCATGACATAAGGCAGCTTTAATAAAAAAACTTTCAGAGCAATAGTAACTGGTAGCCCTGATTCCACTACTTTTCGCAATAATTCAAATAAGCTATCAATTGCCAATACTACAGAAGTAAACGCCCCGACACCGAAGAGAAATAGAGGGAGCAACTGCATAGCCAAATAGCGATCCATGATGGAAAAAGGCAGCAGTGAACTGAGGCTGTAAAAAGATTTAATCTGTTTAGATATCATAAGTAACTGGAAAATTTAAATAGTAACAACTTTTGTGCATTAGAGATTTTTGAATATATTTATATATAGGAATTTATATGTTGACAAAATCTTAAATATTTGATGATTAAAAATCACATAAAAAACCTAAATACCAATTTAATGTGAATTTGCACAGAATCATCCAATCGTCGATTAATTCATCTGTGTTTATCTGCGTACATCTGCGGTTAATTGTTCTGGAAATCTTATTCTATGCAGCTTAAATTTCAGAAAGCTATAAATGAGATTGGAAAAAATCTATCACCTATTCCTTGTTTCCCATTTCTTGAGTTGATTTAGTTGAAAAAGTTATCACCTAAATAATATTGCCGCACGAGTGGGTTATTGTAAAGTTCATCGGCAGTACCAAAAGCCAGTATTTGTCCTTCCCGCATAATGTAACCACGGTCAGTGATAGCCAGGGTTTCGCGGACATTATGATCGGTGATGAGAATACCCATACCGCGATCGCGCAATTGTCCCACAATTTCCTGAATTTCCGCAACTGCTATGGGATCAACTCCCGCAAATGGCTCATCCAAAAAGAGAAATTTTGGACCTTCTCTCCCTGCGGCTAAAGCCCTGGCTAACTCAGTTCTTCGTCGTTCACCCCCAGAAAGTTGAATACCTTTACTATTTGCCACTTTTTCTAAGCGAAACTCCCTTAATAAATTATGCAACCGCTTCGACCACTCCCATCGTGGCACATTAGTTTGCTCAAATACCAGGAGAATATTATCCCGGACTGAGAGTTGGCGAAAAACACTGGCTTCCTGTGCCAGATAGCCAATGCCCAATCTGGCCCGTTTGTGCATTGGCATTCCTGTAATATCCCAACTATCCAACCAAACTCTTCCCTGATTAGGTTTTTCTAAGCCTGTGGCGATATAAAATGTTGTTGTTTTCCCGGCTCCGTTTGGTCCGAGTAAGCCAACAACTTCACCTTGATCAACAGAAAGGTTAACACGGTTGACAATTACGCGCTTGCCGTAGGATTTGTGAATATTCTCTAAAACAATTTTCACTATTAACGTCTTGCTGAGGTGGTAGATATTAATTAGAACGTTTGAGGGCTGGTGTTTTTGGGGCAGGTTTAGCAGTTTGTCCGTTCACATTAGCGTCATCCACCATGTAGACAGATTCTACCTGACGGTTGGACTGGGGTAAGGCAATAAATCGGCCTTCATCAATCAAATAAGTTACTTTCTCCGCCCGAATACTATTGTTACCTTGTTGCAAAATATAAACGTTGCCACTGAAATCAATTCGCCGTTCTTTACTAAAATATTGTGCTTGGGCAGATGTTGCTTGCAACTGGCGAGCGGGATACAACATCTGCACGTTACCACGAGCGGTGATTACTTGGGTTTTAGAGTCATATTCTTGCACATCAGAGCGGATAGTGAGTGGGCGATTTCCCCCTGATGATTGAGCGGTAGCAGTTTGTACTTGGCTAGGGAAGGCAATTGCTCCCAACAGTGCGACTGGTAGCATCAAGGCTAACCCAAAGCGCCGTATTTGTGAACTTGGTAATTGATAGGGAGGTATCATAGCAATTGGGGATAGAAAATTTGAAGTTATGTTCTTATAGCAGGAGTCAGGAGTCAGGAGTAAAACCCTTTTGTCGTGGGAGTTTCATTATCAATTGATGTCCTAACCACCCTGTCCACGGCTTTATTATCTCCAGCAGTTTATCCAAAAATAAAATCTACTATTAAGAATATTTGTAGATAAATATTTGCTGGATTTGCTGGCTACTGAAGACTATTGACGTTTTTCTCCCCAGAAGGTTTCATTCAGGAAAAACCCACAAATTATCTTTGGTATTTCTTGATGCTAATTCAGTTAGTTATAGAAATCGTGGGTAAAAGCAGGGCTATATTTTCACCCCCATCACTACTAAGTATTTTTTCGGGATCACTTTGTTGGAGTATTTTCAACAATTCCACACTCTGATTTAATAATTTTTCCACATTGATGCCGTAGTCACTGGCTGGGTTGCGTCGCAGACGATTGCTACCTTCTCCCAATAGAATCATTGCTCCTCGCAGGTTGCGATTACCGAGGTGATAGAGTGCTACAGCGATTTGCAGAATACCCTGATATAAACTTTTTTCTGGTTCAGTTGCTTCAATCCACAGGGCTTCTAAAGTGTCATGACAAGCGTAGAACTGCCCAGAGTTGAACTGTTCTACGCCTTGCCAAAACTCTTGAGGCAGGTTTTCACTCATCCCATGCTTTCTCGCACTTCTTTGATGGTTTCGAGAGATATTTCTTGTGTGTCACCAACAAAGTCGCTCTCAGCGGTGAGGAACAGCATACAGTGACATTCTTTGCGTTCTCGCATGGGTACACAGGGGCAGTTCCAATAGGCAGCGCTGACTTCTGCTTCTTTGTCTTCATAGTGGCGGCAGGGACATAAAGGCGCACCGAGTTCGTCTTTATGTTTGGCTAGTCCTTCTATCACAACTGCGGTAACGGAAGGTTCAGAACAGAAGTACGTTCCAGTCCGCTTGGCGTATTGCTCGGAAAAATGCCGCATTGCCTCTAGGCTTTTATCGCTGGATTTAGTGTTAACTTCTGATGGAATCATTGGCTCGGACGCTCATAATTTTAAATATTTCTTTGCATTGTACATCAGCCAGGGTGCAGGGGCAGGGGCAGGAGGCGAGGGTAAATTTTACAAATTACGTTAGCGGTAGCCTGCCGTAGGCACTATTACGAATTACGTTAGCGAAGCTCCTCTGAAAGAGGCATTATTAATTACGAATTATTGTAATGGTTTTTGCAACTGAAGTTGCAGTTCTTGTTCACTCTGGAGGATGATGCCAGGATAATCTCGATTAACTACGACTTGTTCTGAGGATGGATTTATATTCTCCCATAAAACCCAACGACTGCCCAGGGGTAACTCGGATAGGGTTTTGGGGTTTTGGGTGAGCCAAATTAAGGGGTAGTTATCTGGTGGTGTATTTGTTTCTTCTAGGGGGTTGGTTGCTGCTAAGGTTTCCAGAACGGGAATATCACCTTTGACTAAACCTGTGGCTGCTGTCCAAAGTTCTACTTGTAATTTTTGGCGGTGGGCATAAAAATATAATGAGGCGGCAGCGATGACTGCTTGCTCAAATTGTTCTTCTTCCCAATTAGCTGCACTATCAAGGGCAATAATAATTTCCTGTCCTGCTGTGATAACTTCTAATTCCCTGACTCGTAATTCGCCGTAACGGGCGCTGGTACGCCAATGGATGAGACGGGTAGGATCACCAATGCGATAAGGACGGAGCGATCGCACTAATCCTGTTGCAGCTAATTGTAATGGTACACCACGAGGATCATTTTTTTGACTCTCATTTTGCCCAATGTCATCAACTAGGGGGCAGTTGGTTAGAGGTAAAACTGTGGGATAGACAATCGCTCTGGCTTGACATTCTCGCTGACGACGACACCAAAATAAGCCCCAAGGCGCACCAGTTGCCAATTCTACTGTTTCCCAACGATACAAGCCTCGGCGTTGGGTCGGGTGGTAATATATCCAACGGTGAGAGTCTTTTGCCTCAATGGTGTCAATTGGTTGTTTGACTGGTTGGCCGAAAATGAAGGGAAGTATATCGGCAACTTGCAATAAGGTGACAGGTGTTGGGGTGGGATTATGGACTTCTATCTCAACGGTGATTTCGTCGCCAACGGTGACTGGTGGGATAGGAGAGCGTTTAACAATTAAATTTTTGAGCGATCGCGGTGCTAAGAAAGATGATACACCCACAAGGGCAAGACAAACCCCACTAATTACATATAACCACCCCGCCATCGTGTTGATAGCAGCGCCTAAATAACAAATAGCAACGCCTATTAATACCCAACCGCCGTAGGTAGGTGATGAGGCGTGGATTTCTAGCCAATTAGTAATGTTTTTGGTAATTTTCATAGTTTCTTTTTTAACTCGAATGTACTAATTTTCCAAGGAGCAATTTTCTCAATTTCTTGATTTATCGGTGTTTCCAATAAATCAACTGCTGTTCCTAAACTGAAATAATCACTTTGTAAAGATAACTCTGCTGTTTTTCCGTGACATTCATAAAAGCGCATTATGATTTTTTGTTGATGATCTTCACTGGGTTTTAAAGCCATGAGAATCAAATTATCTGCTGATAAATTCAGAAAACTTTGGCTTTGAGAAATGTTAAATGCAGATTTTTGATTTGGTGGATTAACTAATACTTTTAATGGTATATTTAATTCATATCCATATCTAACAGTGTGTGCCGTTTCCCAAGTATCTACATGAGGATACAAAGCATAAGTAAATTCATGTATACCTCTGTCAGCTTTTGGGTCAGGCCAGTTAGGACTTCTGAGCAAAGTGAGGCGGATTTGATGGCTGCGGCAGTCGTAACCATATTTACAATCATTCAGTAAGCTAATTCCGTATTTTCCGGTTTCCGTGTTTGTGGTTAAATCTGCCCAACGTAAAGCGGGTACTTCCCATTTTGCCTTTTCTGCGGGGGTTTGGGGGTTGGTTGAACGCCGAATTGCACCGCAAGGAATTTCATAAGTTGCAAAATCGGTTTCGACGTTGACAGGAAATGCTGTTTTCACTAATACTTGATTTTCTTGCCAATTTACAGTATTGGCAATTTTCAAAAGTGGTGAACCGGTTTGGAGAATGTAATCTTGACAAAACTCTGAATTTCCCAGTTGACGCACTACCCGCAAACGCTGTTGTATTTCTCCAGATTCTAGCCATTGAATTGATTTTAATTCCGTTGCAGGTAGAGGTTTTGTGGTATAATCGGGATCAATGTTCCAAGCATCCCAATATTGTCCGCTATCTTCAAAAGCCTGAAGTTGATTTCCCGCACCATTTAAAATTTCCCGTTGTTGGATTTTGTCAAAGACAGATTTTAAGTCTCCGGTTTCGGGGTTTACCTGAACTCGCAAATATTCATTTTCTAATATCCAGTTTTGGGGAAGTTGGGAATTGTGGATATGGGGATTTTCGGATGTTGGAGAAAGCCAATATATTTGATATCCTATGGATGGAACAGTTGCGAGAAAGAATAAAGAGTCTTCGCTTTGTTGGGACGGAAGTTGGTTTCCGTCAATGTTGTAAATTTCCCAGGTTTGGTTATTTTGGGGTAAAGTAACGCTGACGACTTGGGAACGTTGCCAGTTGAGCGAATTAAAAATTATGATAGGTATGCTATGGGGTTGGGGTGGTTGTGGTAAAGTGATATGAGATGCGATCGCACTCAAGGATTCATCTAAGATATTATTTCCCACTTGTTCCACTTGTTGCCATTCCGGTAAAGCATCCTCATAAACTTGAGTAATGGAAGAACCGGGTAAAATATCGTGAAACTGATTAAATAAAACTTTTTTCCAAGCAGCTTCAATTTCATCTTGAGGATATTGCACCCCAAAGACAACATTTGCTAAAGTTGCAAATAACTCAGCCTCATATAGAAGATTTTCAGATTTGCGATTCCAGCGTTTTTGGTCTGCGTGGGTAGTATAACATCCGCGATGAAACTCTAAATAAAGTTCATCTTCCCAAACAGGTAAATTGTGACTTTGGGATTTTATCTGTTGGAGATATTTTTCCGAAGTTGTAAATTCCAACTTGGGGAAAATGGGGGAATGTTCCCAACGCCTTGCTATTTCCAACATATCACGAGTCGGACCACCACCATGATCACCGACACCGGGAAGCCAAAGAGAATCATGTAAACCCGTTTGAGTTTCCCAATCACAGGCATAGGTTGCCATTTTAACAGGATCAACAGTTTCGCCTATGGGTGCAGACATAAAACTAAATATTTGACTACCATCAAGCGATCGCCACCAAAAAGCGCCATAATCAAACTTAGTAGTATCATTCCAGCGTAACTTCTGAGTCACAAAAAACTCAATTCCCGCATTTGCGAAAAACTGAGGTAAAGTTGCACAGAAACCAAAAGTATCAGGAACCCAAACCACAGGAGATATTTTTCCAAACCGTTCCTGAAAATAACGCTGACCATATAATAACTGACGGACAATAGACTCACCAGAAATCAAATTCAAATCCGGTTCCACCCAAAACCCACCCAAAACTTCCCATTTTCCCGCTTTAACTTGGTTTTGAATTTCCGCAAATAAATCTGGACGATATTCCTCAACCCAAGCATACAACGCCGGAGTAGTATGACAAAAAACCAACTCAGGAAAATCAGCCTGTAAACGTAAAACCGACTCAAAAGTACTGACTGCGGCTTTCCACGTTTCAGCAACAGGCCATAACCATGCTAAATCCAAATGAGCATGACCTAACAAATGAATTTTAGATTTTGAAACGCAGATAAACGCAGATGAACACAGATAAGATTCTCGTATATTTAACAGAAACCTTTCCCACTCTTCCTTCTTCCCTTCTTCCTTCGTCCCTTTGCGGTTCCTTACTTCTTCAATCCCCGCAACCAAACCAGGTAACTTATCAGGTGCTAACTGCTGCAAAAATATTTGAACAACAGCCAACTCATCAGCCAAAAAACCCGGATCTAACCTATTATAATCTAAAGACTCGTAAACGAGGAGCGATCGCACCAAAGCCCCATCACAATGTCCCGGACTCACCAACCGCAAAGCAACAACAAACTCCTCCCCACTTGAAACCCCTGGACTTAAAAGCACTCGCGGAGAACAATCAAACAAATCACCAACCAATACCAACTTACCATTAATATAAATTTCCGCCGCATCCGCCCACCAAACCAAAGCCAACCGCAAACATAAACCTGTTAAATCATAACCTTGTAAATCCTGGGGAACAACTAATTTTTGCACCAACCACAACACTTGTTTTCCCGCTTTCCAAGGAATATGTAGTTTATCATTTAGATTTACAGGTTCCCAAAGAGACAAATCCGAATTGATTACTTCAGTAATTCCCCAGTCAACCTGCTGATACAACCAAGAAGACTGGATATTAACTTGACAGCAAGCACGTAAATTCTCAATTGCGTCTGATATATATTTAGTATGGGATAGAGATAGAGTCATAATCAATAAAGATTAACAATTAATGTAAAAATGAGGTTCGGGTTTGGGATTGTCTAAATTAAACTTACTTGAGCTTATTTTCCATTATCATGATGTTATATCAAGTCCGGCTAATTAGTGATAATATCTGTTTTCCTATTCTCTACCCCAACGATATGATAAATATTCAAACAGGCTTGATATCATTGACTGACGATAAGTAACAGTTTTGTGGGAGTCTCAAAACTCAAAAATACTCAAACTAACAAATTTCTACCATGTCTTCTGGTTCCTCCGGTCCTTATCAAAGTAAAATCTTTAAATTTTTCAACCAGCATTCTCAGCGGTTGACAAAACAGTGGGAAAACTCCTTCCGAAATTTGCAAGTTGCTACTAAATGGAGTGTCGAAGCGCTACTTTATCCACTGTACCAGATGTTTCAGCCCAATGAACTTGCTGGAAAACAGTTACCACCAGAAACTCCTCCACCAGCTGACGCACCTATTCAGCAGGTACTAGAGTTAGTTAAAAATTTACCATCTGCCGCAGCTGCTGATTCACAAAGTTCACAAAAAGTCAAACCATTGGCGTTTTTGGGTGATACTTTGCGGGAAGCAGCTACACGTCTAGGGTGGTTAAAAAATTCTCGTCTTCCTCAATCTCTACAACCAGAAAAAACTCTTCAGCACCACATACCAACAGTGCTAGGAATTGCTGCACAATTGGAAAATCGTCATTTGGTGCTTGTGAGCAACGATAACAGAATTCTAGATGTTTTGACAATTCAACAGCAGGAAAAATTAACAAATAAAATTAATAGCGAAGTTGCTAAATATTGGCATTTTTTCAAATTAGCTGAAATTCAACAACAGCAGAAATTATTACCAGAAATCAACCGCATCTTATCAAAGCTAACTACTAATGATACCCCAAACCTAACAGATTTAGCTGAAACCAAAATTCCAGTACATATAGAAGATTATCCTGGTAAATTTTTGGCGTTAATAGATACAGTTATCGCTAAATTAGAATCTCAGGCTTTAGTACCCGTACAACAGCGCAGTCAGAAAATTATTCAAGTTGCTAAAACTCAGTTTGATATTTTTATTTATGGGAGAGAACAGCTAGAAGCCAGAGGAAAAATAGCAATTAATCCTGGTGAATTGGAAAATCAGACTCTGAATATTTCCGAATTAATTGCAGCTGCGATAAATTACTTTTTTGGTGGTAAAAATCTTCAAAACATTGATTCTCAACCAACTCCAGAAAAATTACCAGGTAAACCATCAAATCAAGTTGATCAAAATAATCAATTGTCAGCAGCCGATTTAAATAATTTCAATAAATTAAATAATTGGTTGACATGGAATGACTTATTCGCTAAAATAGAATTAGACTCTAAAAATGTCAGTCCAAATTCCGATACTAATTTAGTCACAGAAAATACTCATTACGAATTATCATCAAAATCACGACGGGATTTATTAAGAAGTAAGAAATTTGCCAAAGTAGCTTCTAGTTCCCAAGTTGAAATTGAGATAAAATCCGAAAAAGATCAATATGAAGCACAGCCAGATTGGATAGAAACTACCGCCACATTTTTAGGGTATGAAAAACACCCATTAGAGCAAATATTAGCATGGTTAGATCATGTTATGCTTTGGCTAGAAATGATATTTATGAATATGATTTACTTCTTTAAAGGGTTGTTGCAAGTAAGGTGAAAATGTCAGAAATGGCTTACGCCACGTTTCACGAACAGGATTTACAGGATTTAAGGATTAGCAGGATTAAAGATGAGGATTCTTATTTGATTTTTTGATTTTTGAAAAACCGTACTATACTAAAAACCGTTAATATCTCGACTTTATGAGGATAACAAAATCCTTACGCGAAAACTTCAATAAAAACTCTGCGTCACTTTGCGTTTACCTCAGCGAACCTCTGCGTTTAAAAGTAAAATTTCCAACCGCTTTTAGTATATATCCTCTTACCTTCTTATCACGCGACACAAATTCCATATTGGGGTAGCAAATCGTGAATAATATAGAATTGATGTGCTTGTAAAGCATCGTGAAATAATTTCCAATTGCTGACTAGGAAACTGGGATGATAGGGAAAAATTTCATTATCTTTATCAACCGGGCTTTCAGTTCCCAAAGCCAGGTACTTCCAGGAATCTTTACCCTTGGGAATATAACTAATATTAGCTGCACCAAAACTAAATTGACCTTGTGCGATCGCACTTAACCATTTTTGATGTCGTACACGACCTTTAACATCTTTAATATTAGCCAACATCAAGGCAATTAAATTTTTATCTGGTTCTGGTAATCCTGGAACAATCGCATCAGCATCACCTTTTAAATAACGCTGCATAGCTTTACACATCTTATCAGCAGCTTCCAGAAAATCTTCAGGATTATTGCGGCTAATTTTTTCACCCCTACCGTTAATATAACCCCAACGTAAAAACGGCTTATCAGGATGACTCAAAACCGCACCATGTCCTAAAGGTAAAGCCTCACTGACAAAATAATTTTTCAATCTATCCATCAAATTACGATCTGGTTGGTCATTTTCATCAAGTAATTTCTTCGCTTCATTAACTCGATGATTAACACCAGCAAAACCTTGATGCGCCCAAGTATCAACATAAACGTGCATAGTAATCCCCAGACGATGTAAACTATAAGCACTTTCACGGCGTTGGATACATTCCCTCACCATTTGCTGTGCGACATGACTATTAGGACGACAAATCAACTTTTCGATAAACTTCCCTTCCGGATCTTCACCTGCTGGTTTTCCGCCATTTCCAGGTAAAAAATGAAAAGGAATCCAAACATGATGAATTGCTAACTCCTGAAAATTGCGATAATCTAGCATTTTGTGGGCAGAACTGATGCGGGTAAACATCGCACCATTATCAAATCGGATTAAACCGCTATTGATAGCATCATCTACATACTGGGCGCAGTAAGCGACAATACTAGCATCCTCATGGTCAAAACCCGCTAGTCGCGCTACTACGTAGGTGACACCATGATGAAAGTCTATTTGCATCTTGAGTCAGTTATGAGGGAATTTACGTATAGACTATAACAATTTGGGCGCTGTTGCGTAATTTTTTACCTGATAGCGGTTTTCAAACTGCGACATCTGTTTGGTAAACTCTAGTAATCACAGTTCAGTAATTGTTCATGACTGAGGCAGAACTACTACAAGCGATCGAACAAGCAGCAAGAGATGGTGTAACAAAACTTAACCTCACTGGCAATCAACTCAGCCGTCTGCCAAGGGAAATAGTCAAACTCTCCAACCTCCAATTCCTCAACCTTAGTAGCAATCAACTCAGCGGTTTACCAAGAGAAATAGTCAAACTTACTAACCTCCAATCCCTCTACCTCAGTGGCAATCAACTCAGCAGTCTTCCATTGGAAATACTTAAACTCACCAACCTCCAATCTCTCTACCTCAGTAACAATCAACTTAGAAATCTACCAGCAGAAATAGGACAACTCACCAACATCCAATCCCTCTACCTCAGCGGCAATCAACTCAGCGGTTTACCAAGAGAAATAGGACAACTCACCAACCTCCAATCCCTCTACCTCAGCGGCAATCAACTCAGCGGTTTACCAAGAGAAATAGTCAAACTTACTAACCTCCAATCCCTCTACCTCAGTGGCAATCAACTCAGCAGTCTTCCATTAGAAATACTCAACCTCACTAATCTCCAATCCCTGGACTTCAGCAACAATCAACTCAACAATCTGCCAAGGGAAATACTCAAACTCACTAACCTCCAATCCCTCTACCTTAGTAGCAATCGACTTAGCAGTTTGCCAAGGGAAATAGTCGAACTTACCAACCTACAAACCCTGGACTTCAGCAACAATCAACTCAACAATCTGCCAAGGGAAATACTCAAATTCACTAACCTCCAATCCCTCTACCTTAGTAGCAATCAACTTAGCAGTTTGCCAGCAGAAATAGGACAACTCTCCAACCTCCAATCCCTCTACCTTAGTAGCAATCAACTTAGCAGTTTGCCAGCAGAAATAGGACAACTCTCCAACCTACAATCCCTCTACCTAAGTCGCAATCAACTTAGTAGTCTGCCAGCAGAAATAGGACAACTCTCCAACCTCCAAACCCTCGACCTCAGTCGCAATCAACTTAGCAGTCTGCCAGCAGAAATAGGACAACTCTCCAAATTAAAAAGGCTTGAACTTCGAGACAACGAAATAAGCAATCTGCCACCGGAAATAAGAGAAAAAGGATTAAAAGCAATTCTTAACTTTTATCGGCAACAGCTAGAACAAGCCGTTGAACGTTTATATGAAGCAAAATTTTTAATTGTCGGTGAAGGAGGTGCGGGTAAAACTTCTTTAGCAAAGAAAATTGAAAATGAAAATTATGAACTTCTATCAGATGAAAAATCAACCGAAGGTATTGATGTCATACAGTGGAAATTTAACCTAGATGATGGTAATGAATTTAGAGTTAATATTTGGGATTTTGGTGGACAAGAAATCTATCACCAAACCCATCAATTTTTTCTGACTAAACGTTCTCTTTATACTTTAGTTGCGGATACACGCCAAGACAATACTGATTTTTATTATTGGCTAAAAGTTGTTGAACTGTTGAGTGATAATAGTCCAGTTATCATTATTAAAAACGAAAAACAAGAACGTCAATGCGAAGTCAATGAACGCCAATTGCGGGGAGAATTTTTAAATCTTAAAGAAGTTTTAGCTACCAACTTAGCTACTAATCGCGGCTTAACAGTAATTAAAGATGCTATTCAGCAATACATCGCCAAACTTCCCCATGTTGGGACACCTCTACCAAAAACCTGGGTGAAAATACGTTCTGACTTAGAAAATGATTCCCACAACTATATTAGTCGTGAAAAATATTACAATCTTTGCAGACTCAATAATTTAACTAACCGTAAGGATATGGATTTGCTAAGTGGCTATTTACATGATCTTGGTGTTTGCTTGCATTTTCAAGATGACCCGACACTAAAACATTATGTTATCCTCAAACCAGAGTGGGGAACTACGGCAGTTTACAAAGTGTTGGATAATAAAAAAGTTATTAAAAATTTAGGATGTTTTACTCAAGATAATCTTGCAGAAATTTGGAAAGATGATGAATATAGCGACGTGAGAGATGAATTGCTGCAATTGATGATGCGGTTTAAACTTTGTTACCCAATTCCTCATTGTTATGGCAAATATATTGCCCCCCAATTACTCGATATTAATCAACCTGAATACAACTGGGATAGATCGCATAATTTAATTTTACGCTACAAATACGAATTCATGCCCAAAGGTATTCTCACTCGCTTAATTGTCGAAACACACCCTTGGATTGAAGAACAAAAACTTGCTTGGAGAAGTGGCGTTATTCTCAACCAATATCAAACTCGTGCTGAAGTGATTGAAAACTACAATCAAAAAGAAATTAAAATCCGTGTAGTCGGAAGTCGTAAAAAAGAATTGTTGACTGTTATCACACACGAACTCGATAAAATTCATCGTTCTTTTGAGCGTTTGAAATATGATACTCTTGTTCCTTGTAACTGCAAAGAATGTGAAGGAAGCCAGACACCTCATGCTTATACTTTAGAATCATTACGCAAGCGTTTGTATGCGGGGCGGTATCAGATTGAGTGCGAAAATAGTTTTGAAATGGTTGATGTTCGCAGGTTAATTGATGATGTAAATTTACCAACACAAGAATTAAATCGAGAACGGCAAACCCCAGTTACACCGTTACAAAATGAACTTGACAACCAGAAAAAAGAATCATTTAATGTAATTAATATTCATAACCACGTAAACTCAGAGAGTAATTCAATGTCAGAATCTTATCAATCTAAATATGACCAAAGAAATGCAAATAACCAATTTTTAGATACAGCCCAATCTGGTAGTAATGTCACATTTAATCAAAATAATTACACACCAGAACAAAAACAGAATTTAGCAGAAGCAGCCACAGAAATCCAACAACTGCTTCATCAATTATCTAAAAATAACCAAACATCTACAAATGAAGGAATTACAAACGCAATTCATCAAGAAATTAAAAGCAACCCAACACTAAAAACCAGATTAATAGCGGCACTTAAAGCTGGTGGACTAGAAGCATTAAAAGCGATATTTAATCATCCTGTTTTTAGTATTCCAGCAGAAACCATCAAAGGATTTTTGGAAGCAGAATAAATCACTCTTTGTTTCTCTCCGTGCCTCTGCGCCTCTGCGTGAGAAAAAATCTTGAATTTTTACTTCCTTTTACAACAACATCCGATTCAAGAAACGCTGTAACAACTTTATCCCCTGTGGTTCTTGATAATCTGTAGGTAACAAAGCCTGTATCGCTTCTTGTAACGCTTCCAAAGCTGTATCTATTTCCTGACGCTTCGGCCTTGTAGTTGGGGGAAAATATAAAGGTTCACCCACACGAATTGTTAACTTTTTCCTCAAAAATAAGTCATGAGTACCAATTAATGCTATGGGAATAATTGGTAATCCAGCCCGCAAAGCATAAATTACAGTTCCGCGTTTGAAAGGATGCAAATAACCCTCAGCAGTTCCCAGTCGTCCTTCAGGAAAAATCATCAGCCCATCTCCACGGGCTAAAATTGCGGCCACAATGCGGTCTATGCGGCGGATAGTCTGGATATCTCCACCAGGGTTAACGGTATCTTTAATAACTTGAGCAAGTTCTTGTAAATCATCTCGTCCGGCTTTAGCAGCAGCAATAACAGCCTGTTCTTCACCCCAAATTCTTTCTAAAGGAATAACACCACCGGCAAAACCTAAAATCCAGCGTTTCCACCATTTGTTATAGAGAGTGCGAGCATCACCGAGAATATAATAGTGGGGCTGGGTGGGAATTTCTGCAAGTAAAACCAATGGGTCGATGTGGTGAAGATGATTAGCAGCTAAGATAGCTGGTGTGGGGGGGATATTTTCAATATTTTCGACTTTGACACAGAATAGGGAATGAATGAGCGATCGCACTACCCAACGTCTGATATTAGCATTAACTCGCGGTTCCCAATGTTCCTGAGTAATAGCAGATAACTGAAGGAGAGTTGTTTCTATAGTATGACGAATAGTGCGATCGCTTGCCGCAGCTACACCTTCCCGCACCCGCTGGATAGTTGCGTCAGTCAAAGTTGGTAAAGTTTCTGATTCTGGCTGATGATTGGATATCAAATCTGCATCAGCTGGGGTTTGAGGAGAAGATTTGCTAGAAGAACTATCCATATTTATCCCCAAAAGTTGCCAACAACCTCAAATGTAAAACAGGTTATTAAAAGTCGAAAACTATATCATGTATCATTTCCTCCACCCAAAATTTAGGAAAAAAAGTCCCAAAAACGCAAATTATCTGTAATTCCTCCCACAGTTAGCAGCAATTTTCCTTACAATGTACCTTGATAGATAGGCTAATAGCTTGCTGGGAAAAAACGTAAAAAATTAACATATGATTTACCACAGCGTCGGCACGTTTAAAGGTGTTGGGGGACTTGATCTGTATTACCAAAACTGGAATCCAGAGGGTAAGGTAAGGGCGATACTAGTACTAGTACATGGACTAGGAGGACACAGCGGTCTATATAAAAATATAGTTGAGCATTTGTTACCTAAGCAATATGCTGTTTATGGCTTAGATTTGCGTGGTCATGGACGCTCACCCGGTCAAAGAGGTTACATCAATACCTGGGCTGAGTTTCGTGATGATGTCCGAGCCTTCTTAGAGATGATACAAAAGCAGCAACCAGGATGCCCAATTTTCCTTTTTGGTCATAGCATGGGTGGAATGATAGTCTTAGACTACACACTGCGCTATCCACAGGACGCATCTGCATTGCAAGGTGTGATTGTATCTGCACCAAGTATTGGAGAGGTGGGAGTATCACCGATACGAATACTTTTAGGAAAAATGCTCTCGCGGGTGTGGCCGCGTTTTTCCTTAAATACCGGACTAGACACAACTGCTGGTTCACGAAATGAGGAGATTTTGACCAGCTACACTCAAGATAAGTTACGCCATACCCGTGCCACAGCCCGGTTTTCTACAGAGTTTTTTAATACACTAGCTTGGATTCATGCTCATGCGGCAGAATGGCAAGTACCTCTGTTAATTTTACATGGTGGTGCGGACAGAGTAGCGTTACCTGGGGGAAGTGAACTGTTCTACCAGCGAGTGACTTACCCAGATAAGCAACGTATTGAGTATCCGGGAGCCTATCATGATTTACACTGTGACATCAATTATCATCAAGTGCTGACTGATTTGGAGACTTGGATGGATCAGCATTTGTCCATTGAAGTGGGACAATTAGAGCCAGTGATGAGTAATGAGTGATAGGTGAAAGTTAGTAGTCAGTTGTTTAGACATCTGGTGAAAAAGAATGTAGAACCGTTCCAGGAAACATCCCTACAAGGGTTCTAGATAACGCATATTTAATTTTTTAACTGGAGATGTCTAATGACTTGAACGGTGTAAGTTCCGCTAATGTTAGTGCGAATGATGCCATTGATAGCCGGCAGCTAACTTAACCATTGGAGTTATCAACCTGTCTCTAGGAGAGAATGACATCATAGTTGATGCAAGCTTGTATAAAACAGCTTCATTAGGAAAATTTATATTTAAAGATACTAATATTTTTAACAGTACTATCGTGACACTCTATCTAAACACGGATCTGATATATCATCAACCAGCAACATTTAATGGGTCTATTATCACCAATCTTATAGGTATAGACTCTGATTTAAAACTAAATAAGATAGCTTTTGATTCGCTGTTTTGTGCATAAAATTATGTCTGCTAACGCTTCAATAAAAACCTGATTTATCAATGTGTTAAGTACACTAAACTTCTCCCCCACAAGACTAAGTTTATTTTAAGGGAATTAAGTGAAATCTCTGATGCCCTACATTGTGCTAATGGATATTATTTTACTATAACTTTATGGCTTTTTGTGTAACTTTGCCCAAGCTTTAAAAATTGATGCAGTCATATAAGTTACTCTATATAAATAGAAATTTGAACAATTCAAAAGGAAATAGCTCTATTTTAGAGCCGATGTGAATCCTGATTTTACAGCAGTTTGAGATCAAAACCGCTACAAAAATTAATTGCAGAATGAAGTTTGATACTGATTTTTGTCATTTCTATTTGTGGCAGGGTTGATTGCAAGTTGCCGTATTAGCGACCAGATTGATTTAATTTATCGAGTGTAAAAAATTATGTCACGACCTCAAGTAAAAATCACAGTTACCCCTGCCGGCGGACCACAGAATACACCTAGCTACAAGGATGTAGTATCAGTTACTGGTGTTGGCACAGATAATACTTACACTTATTTCAACCAACTAGGTGTTATTGATGCTTGGTGTCTTGATAGTGCTACTCCCATTGACGCTAATGCCACTTATACAGCTAATGTCTATTCCAGCTATGAACTAGCTCCATTGGCAACATTGGGAACGCCTGCAAGGATAGGCAACCTGTATAATTTAGATTTGGTGAACTGGATAATTAACCAAAACTTTACGGCTAATCCTCAATATAACTATGGTGAAATTCAGGCAGCCATTTGGACATTACTGGGTGACACCTATAATTCCAGTGGTTCAGATCTAACAAGAAACGGGTCTGTAGTTGCCAGCGATGTTAATTCTATCGTCAATCTGGCTAAGGCAAACGGTGAAAACTTTGTTCCTGACACCAATCAATTTATTGGAGTCATTTTTGACCCGTTTGTAGTTAATAGTAATGGCTCGGTGACACCCAAGCAGCCACTGATAGCTCAAGTCAGAGCAGCAAAACTGGGTGACTTGGTATGGCACGACCTCAACGCCAATGGCATCCAAGATGCAGGTGAATCAGGAATTGCAGGAGTCACCGTCAATTTGACACGGGACAGCAATAGCAATGGAATCATCGAAAATAATGAAATTTTAGCAACCACCACTACTGGTGCAGGTGGTTTATATGAATTCAAAGGGTTGACCCCAGGTTTAAGCTATCAGGTACAATTCGCTACTCCTACTGGATTTGATGCGGTAAGTCCTCGGCAACAAGGAGGCAGTCAGACAAAAGATTCCGACGGTTTAGTGTCCAATGTGGTCATTTTAAACGCTGGAGAATTCAACCAAACCATTGATGCAGGCTTCTATAAGTATGCCTCACTGGGAGACTTTGTATTCAACGATGGCAACAACAACGGCATTCAAGATGCAGGTGAAGCAGGAATTGGTGGAGTCACAGTCGAGTTAATCAACCCCGCAAATGGCAGTGTCATTGGTACAACCACAACCAATGGGGCTGGTGCTTACACCTTCACAGGCTTAACCCCTGGAAACTACCAAGTTAAATTTACATCTCCAACAGGTTATGTCTTCAGCACAGCGAATGTGGGAGATGACAGCAAAGATAGCGATGCCAACACCAGCACAGGCTTAACCCAAACAGTCACCCTGACAAGTGGAGAATACAACGGCACATTAGACGCAGGTTTAGTCCAACTAGCCAGCTTGGGAGACAAAGTTTTCCATGATCTAAATGCTAATGGCATTCAAGATGCAGGGGAACAAGGCATTGCTAACGCTAGTGTCAAGCTGTTAGATACAGCAGGTAATGTCATTACCACCACAACTACAGACGGTAACGGACTCTACTCATTCACAAACCTGCAACCAGGAGACTACAAAGTTCAGTTTGTTCAACCCACTGGTTTTAACGGTGTAAGTCCGAGCAATGTTGGTGGTGATGATAGCGTTGATAGTGATGGACTCATCTCCGATGTCGTCAACCTGTCTCCTGGAGAAAATGACACCACAGTTGATGCAGGCTTCTACAAAACAGCTTCACTGGGAGACTTCGTATTCAACGATGGCAACAACAACGGCATCCAAGATGCAGGTGAAGCAGGAATTGGTGAAGTCACCGTCGAGTTAATCAACCCCGCAGATGGCAGTGTTATTGCAACAACCACAACAGATGAAACTGGTGCTTACACCTTCACAGGCTTAACCCCCGGAGACTACCAAGTTAAATTCACATCACCAACAGGTTATGTCTTCAGCACAGCGAACCAAGGTGGAGACGATACTGTAGATTCTGATGCCAACACCAGCACAGGCTTGACTCAAACAGTCACCCTGACAAGTGGAGAATACAACGGCACATTAGATGCAGGTTTGGTACAACTAGCCAGCTTGGGTGATTTTGTCTTTGAAGATAGCAACGCCAACGGCATTCAAGATGCATGGGAACAAGGCATTGCTAACGCTAGTGTCAAGCTGTTAGATACAGCAGGTAATGTCATTGCTACCACCACTACAGACGGTGATGGCTTGTATTCCTTCACAAACCTGCAACCAGGGGATTACAAAGTTCAGTTTGTTCAACCCGATGGCTTTAATGGTGTAAGTCCTAGCAATATTGGTGGTGATGATAGCGTTGATAGCGATGGACTCATCTCGGATGTCGTCAACCTGTCTCCTGGAGAAAATGACACCACAGTTGATGCAGGCTTCTACAAGACAGCTTCACTGGGAGACTTCGTATTCAACGATGGCAACAACAACGGCATCCAAGATGCAGGTGAAGCAGGAGTTGGTGGAGTCACAGTCGAGTTAATTAACCCCGCAGATGGCAGTGTCATTGCCAGTGTCATCACCGATGATAATGGTGGCTATCAATTTAGTGGCTTAACCCCCGGAGACTACCAAGTTAAATTCACATCTCCAACAGGTTATGTCTTCAGCACAGCTTACCAAGGTGGAGACGATACTGTAGATTCTGATGCCAACACCAGCACAGGCTTAACCCAAACAGTCACTCTGAGCAGTGGAGAATACAACGGCACATTAGATGCAGGTTTGGTACAACTAGCCAGCTTGGGAGACAAAGTTTTCCATGATCTAAATGCTAATGGCATCCAAGATGCAGGGGAACAAGGCATTGCTAACGCTAGTGTCAAGCTGTTGGATACAGCAGGTAACGTAATTACCACCACAACTACAGACGGTAACGGACTCTACTCATTCACAAACCTGCAACCAGGAGACTACAAAGTTCAGTTTGTTCAACCTACTGGCTTTAACGCTGTAAGTCCGAGCAATGTTGGTGGTGATGATAGCGTTGATAGTGATGGACTCATCTCCGATATCGTCAACCTGTCTCCTGGAGAAAATGACACCACAGTTGATTCAGGCTTCTACAAGACAGCTTCACTGGGAGACTTCGTATTCAACGATGGTAACAACAACGGCATCCAAGATGCAGGTGAAACAGGAATAGGTGGAGTCACAGTCGAGTTAATCAACCCTGTAAATGGCAGTGTCATTGGTACAACCACAACAAATGGGGCTGGTGCTTACACCTTCACAGGCTTAACCCCCGGAGACTACCAAGTTAAATTCACATCACCAACAGGCTACAGTTTCACCGCAGCTAACCAAGGTGGAAATGATGCTGTTGATAGTGATGCCAACCCCAGCACAGGCTTAACCCAAACTGTTACTCTGACAAGTGGAGAATACAACGGCACATTAGATGCAGGTTTGGTACAACTAGCCAGCTTGGGAGACAAAGTTTTCCATGATCTAAATGCTAATGGCATTCAAGATGCAGGGGAACAAGGCATTGCTAACGCTAGTGTCAAGCTGTTGAATACAGCAGGTAATGTCATTGCTACCACCACTACAGACGGTGATGGCTTGTATTCCTTCACAAATCTGCAACCAGGAGACTACAAAGTTCAGTTTGTTCAACCTACTGGCTTTAACGCTGTAAGTCCGAGCAATGTTGGTGGTGATGATAGCGTTGATAGTGATGCGGCTAGTAACTTAACCACTGGAGTTGTGAACCTGTCTCCTGGAGAAAATGACACCACAGTTGATGCAGGCTTCTACAAAACAGCTTCATTAGGAAATTTCGTATTCAACGATGTCAACAACAACGGCATTCAAGAGGCATCAGAAGCAGGAATAGCAGGTGTAACTGTGACTCTGATTAGTGGGGGAGCAGATAGACTGATTAGCACTACTGCGGACAACACCACTATCACCACAACTACCAATACTAGTGGCAAGTACAACTTCGCTGGACTCACACCTGGTCAAGAATATCAAGTTCAATTCTCTAACTTACCTACAGGATATCAGTTTACTCAAGCTAATGCAGGTACTGATGATGCTTTAGATTCCGATGCTAATACCAGCACTGGCAAAACCCAGATTGTCACTCTTGCTTCTGGTGAAAATAACACCACTTTGGATGCAGGGATTTATCAAAATGCCGGTGATTTGTCGATTACCAAAACCAACGGTTTGACGACAGTAAGCCCCGGACAGCAGATAACTTACACCATTGTGGCTCAAAACAATGGTCTGATAACTGCTACCAATGCCCTGGTGAGCGATATCATACCCAGCAATCTGACCAATGTCACTTGGACAAGCGTGGCTACTGGTGGGGCAACGGATAATCAAACTAGTGGTACAGGCAGCATTAACGATTATGTGACTCTGACAGGTGGTAGCAGCATTACTTATACAGTCACAGGGACGGTAGCGCCCAATGCCTTGACTCCGGTCTACAACACGCCTACCACCATCAACTTGACCAGTAACTCTAGCAGTGCGCTCAATGGTACTGCTGGCAACATCCGTAATTTCTCTGCTAATGGTATTTCCGTCAATGCTAGTGCTTTTAGTAGCACCAGTACAGGAACTTGGAATACAGCCTATTTAGGTCTTTACGGTAGCTACGGTTTAGGGGTAACAGATGGCAGTGAAAATGGTAGTAATGGCACCCACCACATTGATAATGATGGTCGTAACAACTACGTTCTGCTGGAATTCTCTGAGTCAGTGGTGATTGACAAGGCGGCATTATCTTATGTGGTTGGAGATAGTGATATCTCTGTATGGATTGGCAACTTCAACAATCCTTATACCAATCACCTGACTTTAAATAGTTCGGTTCTCAGCAGCTTCGGTTTTACTGAAATCAACTTAGGTGGTAGTAGCGATCGCAATGCGGATATCAATGCCAGCAACATTGTCGGTAACGCTGTGGTAATCGCTGCTAAAGTTGGCGACACGAACGATGAATTTAAGCTCAAGTCTCTTGATATTCTCAAAGCAACGACTCAGACCGGTGGCTCTCTTGTTAACACTGCCACTATCACTGCTCCAACTGGTTTCACAGATACCAATTCCAACAACAACAGTGCCACCGATACTGACACGATTGTTGCTTCTGCCACGGTGAGAATTGGCGATCGCGTTTGGTACGATACGAATGCCAATGGTATCCAAGAGACGGGTGAAGCTGGTGTTGCCGGTGTAGCTGTTAATCTCTTTAACCAAGCAGGTACTCAAGTCGGGACAACAACCACCGATACCAATGGTTTCTATCAATTCAATGTCAACACCAATAGCACCTACAGCGTTCAATTCGTCCAACCCACTGGCTTCAGTGGATTCACTACCGCCAACGTAGGTAACGATGGGGCTGATAGTGATGTTGTCAATGCCAACGGCACAACGGCACAATTCTTAGTCGGTACAACTGATAACCTCACCATTGATGCTGGACTCATCAAAAATATCGGCGACTTGTCGATTACCAAAACCAACGGTTTGACGACAGTAACTGCCGGACAGCAGCTAACCTACACCATCGTTGTCAGCAACAATGGTTTCATCACCGCTACCAACGCCCTAGTGACCGATGCAATGCCCGCTCTGCTGACAAACGTCACTTGGACTAGCGTAGCCAGTGGAGGCGCTACAGGCAACGAAACCAGTGGAACAGGCAGCATCAACGATTATGTGACCCTGACTGGTGGTAGTAGCATCACTTACACAGTTAACGGTACAGTAGCCGCCAACGCTGTATCCTCTACCCCCACTTATACAGACACTAGATTTGACTTCAATGGCAATAGTTCGTCCGATGGCACAGATGGAAATACTCGAACCTTCACGAAGGATGATATTACCGTTACAGCACGTGCCTTTAGCCGTGTAGATGGCACAAATGGAGCTTGGAGTAAGGCTTATCTGGGTAGCTATACTGGTGGCTTAGGTGTTACCGATAGCAGCGAAAGCACTAGTTATCATCGCGTTGATAACGGCGGTGGCAGAGATAACTACGTCCTATTCCAATTCTCGGAAGCGGTTGTTGTTGATAGCGCTTACCTGCAATACGTCGTTACCGACAGTGATACATCTGTCTGGATTGGTAACTTTAACAATACCATCACGACTTTAAGCGACTCTGTTCTCAATAGCTTTGGGTTCACCGAAGTTAACTTAGGTAGTGGCAGCGATCGCTGGGCAGATATCAATGCTGGTAATTACCTGGGTAACACTTTAGTTATCGCCGCTAAGACAGATGATACAAACGATAACTTCAAGATTCGCTATTTAGATATTCAGAAACCTGTTGCACCAGCAACCGTTTCTCTGACTAACACTGCCACAGTAACGGCTCCGACTGGTTTCACTGACACCAACACCAGCAATAACAGCGCTACCGATACTGACACAGTGACTGCTGCTCCAACTGTCCCATCAGCCCCTGGTGTGCGTACTCCCGGATTCTGGCAAAACACAGAGTGGCAGAAGTTCTGGGATGGTATCCAAGGCAACGAACCAGCACAAAAAACACAGCCCAATTTCGCTAAGAGCGATCTTCTATTCGCGCCTTATACCAACTCCGCACAGCCTGGAAAAGTTCTTGATCCAGTGAGCGGACAGTACGACATAGGCTTACTCATCGGTGACTTCAACCGCAATGGCAAAACTGATGCAGGTGAAGATACTCTCTTCTACACCCGCGCCCAAGCACTCCAGATGGTTGATGCCTCAGCCCACCCCAATGGAGATAAGCGTTACGATCTTGGTCGTTCCTTGGTTGCTGGTTGGTTGAATTATCTCGCTGGCAACCCCATTGACACCGCCAATCCAACTGATAAGGATGAACGATACTATATCAACGAAGGCATCAACTGGTTACAAGGCTTCACTCCAGACGAAAATGGTGATAAGAAAGGTGATGGCGCAATTTATCAAATGACTGGCAGCAGTGTCAGTAGCCCTCAGCTTGCTAATAGCTACTGGAATCTAGGTATTTCTAGTGCCTCCAATTTACCAAGTCCTTATAACACCAACACCAATGTTCTCTATCCTTTAGAGTCTGGTAGTGTAATTAATACCAACCTGGATAATTACAACAATGGTTTGGGTCTTGCAGATAATGTTTTCTACGGAGGAAACCCATAAATCACTAGCAATAGCAATTTCGGCGATAGTGCTTTCTGCTTGAACTAAAGATTCCCCTGCTAAACTCAAATTTTGGCAGGGGTTTCCCACAATCATTATCTTTGTTATGGGCAATTAAAAAAATCTGCCCAAAGTATTAATTTAGTAAAAAATTAGCTTAATTATGAAAAATATAGAAGATACCTCTTTTAAGTCCTGCTCAAATATTGAAAGATTTTGGCGTGGTTTCTTGCGCGGTTTTACAGCCCCTGTTACATTACCTGCGCTGTCACCTGATTCCTCATCCCACCCAGCCCGTAAAACCCAAGAAATTCGCCTGTCAAACAGTAAAACTTCGGATTTGATTACTTTTGGTAAAAACAATAAATTAAGCCTTCATACTCTCATTCAAGCCGCAGTGGCTTTACTTTTGAGTCACTATACGAGAGAAACAGATATTCTGTTTGGTTCAACTACTGAAGAACCTGATTTTAATATTGTACCTGTGCGAGTTTCCGTTGAAGCTGATGTCTCAGTTTTATCGTGGTTGAAAAATATACAGAAACAATGGTCTACTTTGACAGACTATGAATATATTCCTCTAGAACAAATTCGACAATATAGTGAAATTTCCCCAGAATTACCATTATTTGAGATGCTGGTAATATTTGGAAACTATGAAAAATTAGAATGTTTTGAATATCCATTGATATTATCTGTTGATGCAGAATCAGATTTATTACTAAAAATTAATTATCAACAAACTCGATTTGCAGATGATGCCATAGCTCGAATGTTAGGACATCTAGAAACTTTATTAACAAATATAATTAATCTTTCTGAAAAAACTCTTGCTGATATTCCTCTACTTACAGAAAGAGAAAAACATCAATTATTAATTGAGTGGAATCAGACTGAGGTAGATTATCCCCAAGACAAATGCATTCATCTGTTGTTTGAGGAACAGGTAGAGAAAACACCAGATGCTATTGCAGTAGTGTTTGTAGATGAACAACTTACTTATCAAGAACTCAATGAACGTGCTAATCAATTAGCAAATTATCTGCAAAAATTAGGAGTCAATGCCGATAAATTAGTAGGATTGTGTTTAGAACCATCCTTAGCTAGAATTATTGGGTTATTAGGAATTCTCAAAGCTGGGGGTGTTTATTTACCGCTAGATCCGGTTTATCCTCAAGAACGTCTCAGATTTATGATCGAGGATTCGCAGGTTTCCATTGTTCTAACTCAAGCATCTCTAGCTACTAAGTTATCAGAAAATTCCCTGCAAGTTGTGAGCTTAGATGCAGATTGGGAGAAAATTGCCAGAGAATCTACAAATAATCTACAAAGTTGTGTAACTGGGGAAAATCTGGCTTATGTTATTTATACATCTGGTTCAACAGGAACACCAAAAGGGGTTTTAACTTCCCATCAAGCGATCGCACATCACTCTCAGAATATCATTGCACATTATCAACTCAATTCAAGCAATGGTGAACGTTCCACCTCCGGTGATCGCATTTTACAATTTGCATCTCTGAGTTTCGATGTTTCTTTAGAGCAAATTTTACCAACCTTAGCAGTTGGAGCAACCTTAATCTTAGTTGATACAAAATTATTAACTATCTGGGAATTTAATCAAAAATTAATTGATTATAATTTAACAGTTGTTAATATCCCTCCAGCTTATTTCACTCAATGGTTACTATTTTTAGCAGAAAATGCTTTTACTATTGTTCCCCATCAACTCAGATTAGTTATTTGCGGTGGTGAAGCATTGCCAGTAGAAAGTTTGAAAATCTGGCAAAATAGTCCACTCAGAAGAATACGTTTAATCAATGCTTATGGACCAACTGAAACAACCATAACAGCAATCACTTTTACAGTTACTCAAGAAAATACATCAATAAAATCTTCCACAAATATTCCCATTGGCCGTCCATTACCAAACCGCAAGGTATATATTCTTGATCAACAAAAAAATCCCGTTCCTATCGGTATAGCTGGAGAGTTATATATTGGTGGAGAAGGGTTAGCACAGGGTTATTTAAATCAACCGAAATTAACAGAAGATAAATTCATTACTAATCCTTTTGACGATACCTCTTTAAGAATAACTTCGCTAACAAAATTGTATAAAACTGGGGACTTAGCTTGCTACCTGCCAGATGGTAATATTAAATTCTTAGGTCGCATTGATAATCAAGTAAAAATTCGCGGCTTTAGAATAGAATTAGGAGAAATAGAAGCAGTATTAAATCAACATCCAAATTTAAGGGAAGCTAAAGTTATTACTAGAGAAGATATTCCTGGTGATAAAAGATTAGTTGCTTATATTATATCTACATCAAACCAAAACTCTCCATCAGAAATATCTACTGAACTACGTCAATATTTAAAAGAGAAACTACCTGAATACATGATTCCTTCAGCCTTTGTGATGTTAGAAACCTTCCCATTAACACCCAACGGCAAAATTGACAGTCGCGCACTTCCTGTGCCTAATTTTTCATCTGCTGCAAATAATTATGTTGCACCACGCACACCCACAGAAGAAATTCTTGTCAATATTTGGAGTCAGGTACTCAAAACAGAAACCATTGGCATAAATGATAATTTCTTTGAATTAGGAGGACATTCATTAATTGCCACTCAAATAATCTCTCGTATTAGACAAACCTTAAATAGGGAAATCCCACTTAGGTTACTATTTGAATCACCCACAATAGCCCAATTATCCTCACAAATCAGCACAACTAATAACCTAGCTGTAACAGCAATAGAACCGAGAAAACAACAAGAAAATCTACCACTTTCTTTTGCTCAACAACGACTGTGGTTTCTAGATCAATTAGAACCAAATAGTACCGCTTATAATATCCCTTATAGATTACAAATTCAGGGTTTACTGAACATCAGCATCCTAGAAAAAAGCATTAGTGAAATTATTCAACGTCATGAAATACTCCACACGAATTTTATTTCTATAGACGGACAAGCAAAACAGGTAATTACTGCCAAAAATACCTTTAGTTTACCCCTTATTGATTTACAATCCTTGCCTGAGTATCAACAGAAACTAGAAGTAGAAAAAATAGCTAAACAAGAATCAGAAAAACCTTTTAATTTAGCTGAAAATTCTCTATTTCGCATCAAAATATTGCAATTGAATGCCGAATCGCATATATTGTTAGTTAACATTCATCATATTATTTTCGATGGTTGGTCTTTTGGTATCTTATTTGCAGAACTAAAAGCACTTTATACAGCTTATTCTGAGGGTGTTACTTTAGCGTTACCACCACTACCAATTCAGTATGCAGACTTTACTCTGTGGCAAAGACAGTGGCTGTCTGGAGAAGTTTTAGAATCACAGTTAAATTACTGGGAAAGACAATTAGGTGGGACTTTACCCATATTAGAATTACCAACAGACCGTCCTCGTCCCAGAATAAAAACCTACGCAGGAGCCACAAAAACCTTCATCTTATCACCGGAATTAACTGCAAATATAAAATCCCTCTGTCAACAAGATGGTGTGACTTTGTTCATGACTTTACTCACAACATTTAAAGTCTTACTTTGTCGCTACAGTGGTCAAGAAGATGTGATTGTGGGAACTCCAATAGCGGGACGTAACCACAGAGAAATTGAGGGGTTGATGGGCTTTTTTGTAAATACTTTGGCTTTACGGACGGATTTAAGTGATAATCCTATTTTTCGAGAATTACTAAGTCAAGTGAAACAAGTATGTTTAGAAGCATACACTAATCAAGATGTACCTTTTGAGCAGTTAGTTGAGGTACTGCAACCAGAAAGAAATTTAAGTCATACTCCGATATTTCAAGTGATGTTTGTTTTGCAGAATACACCAATAGGAGAATTAGAATTACCAAATTTGTATTTAACAGCTTTAGAACCACCAAAACAAACTGCTAAATTTGATCTGACTCTATTGATGGAAGAAAAAAATGGACAATTAATAGGTGAATGGGAATATAATACAGATTTATTTGATGGTTCAACGATAGAAAGAATGATAGAGCATTTCCAAATGTTATTATCTGGGATATTGGTTACTCCAGATCAAAACATTTGGAAATTACCTTTACTAACCGAAAGAGAAAGACATCATTTATTAGTTGAGTGGAATCAGACTCAGACCGATTATCCTCAAAATAAGTGCATTCATCAGTTATTTGAAGAACAGGTAGAGAAAACACCTGATGCAGTTGCAGTGGTGTTTGAGAATGAACAACTTACTTATCGAGAACTTAATCAACGTGCAAATCAATTAGCAAATTATTTGCAAATATTAGGAGTACAATCAGAAAAGATAGTAGGAATTTGTGTTGAACGCTCTCTAGAAATGATTGTGGGATTGTTAGGTATTCTCAAAGCTGGGGGAGCTTATCTACCGCTTGACTTTGCATATCCCCAGGAGCGTATTTCCCGTATGCTTGATGATGCTCAAGTAGCGGTGCTGTTGACCCAAAAACATCTAAGTAAAAGGCTTCCACAACACCAAGTAGAAATGATTTGCTTAGATACTGACTGGCTTTTGATCTCTCAAGCAATAGAATCAAATCCTGTCTGTGAAATTCAACCTGAAAACTTGGCTTATGTAATCTACACTTCAGGTTCTACAGGGGAGCCAAAAGGAGTAATGATTCAGCATTCCTCCGTTGTGAATCTTGCCAATGGCCTACATCAAGCTATCTATTGTGATCACCAGAATTCTCCATTGCGAGTCAGTTTGAATGGGTCTTTAACTTTTGACACTTCTGTTAAACAGATTATTCAACTGATATATGGTCATAGTCTGAACATAGTGCCAGAAAAGGTGCGATTTGATGGAAATGCGATGTTGTCCTACTTGCAGCAGCAAAAAATAGATGTGTTGGACTGCACACCATCGCATCTGGGACTGTTGATTGCAGCAGGATTGCTGGAAAGTGATGCTGCTCCTCAATATGTACTCGTAGGGGGAGAACCTATTGATGAATCTATGTGGACAACTTTAGCACAAGCTCAAAATATTAATTTTTATAATGTTTACGGTCCTACAGAATGCACTGTAGATACTACGGTGTGTTTGATACAAATAGCTAAGATCAAGCCAGTTATTGGTCGTCCTATAGCTAATGTCAAAACCTACATCTTAGACGAATATCTGCAACCAGTTCCCATTAATATGCCTGGGGAATTGCACATTGGGGGTGCGGGATTGGCAAGAGGCTATGTCAATGCCAAAGAGTTAACACAAAAGAAATTCATTCCTAATCCGTTTGATAAGACAGCAGGGAGTAGATTGTATAAAACTGGGGATTTAGCTCGCTATTTACCTAATGGTGAGATTGAATATCTAGGACGGATTGACAACCAAGTAAAAATTCGCGGCTTTAGAATAGAATTAGGAGAAATAGAAGCAGTATTAAACCAACATTCTATTGTGAGGGAAGCTAAAGTTATTACCAGAGAAGATATTCCTGGTGATAAAAGATTAGTTGCTTATATTATTCCCAATTCCAAGGAAAATACTCAAGGGGAAATATCGCAGCAAATTCGTGAATACCTCAAACAGAAGTTACCAGATTACATGATTCCTTCTGCCTTTGTGGTGTTAGAGTCCTTCTCCTTAACTACTAATGGTAAAATTGATTATCGCGCTCTTCCTGCTCCCGATTTTTCAGCTAATCAAAGTAATTATTATATTGCTCCGAGAACTCCTAGAGAAGAAATTATCGCTAATATTTGGAGTCAGGTACTCAAGGTAGAAAAAATCGGCATTGATGATAACTTCTTTGAATTAGGTGGACACTCATTACTAGCAACCCAAGTTATATCTCGTATCAGACAAAGCTTTAACTTAGAAATACCACTGCGCTTACTATTTGAATTTCCCACTATTGCCCAATTATCCTCACAAATTGGCAACAATGATAGTCTACCAGTCCCACAGATTGAACCGAGAAAACAACAAGAAAATCTGCCACTTTCCTTTGCTCAACAGCGGCTTTGGTTTTTAGACCAATTAGAACCCAATAGCACTGCTTATAATATGCCTTATACGCTGCGGTTTTTGGGAGTACTGAACATTAGTGCATTGGAACAAAGTATTAGTGAAATCATACAGCGTCATGAAATTCTGCGAACCAATATTATTTCAATAGATGGACAACCAATTCAGGTAATTATTAACAAAATTAATTTCAATTTACCTATCATTGATTTACAATCTCTACCTGATGAGCAACGATCCGCAGAAGCTGAAAGAATCGCTGATCAAGAAGCACAGCAACCTTTTAATTTAGCTGAAGATTTTCTATTCCGTGTCAAACTGTTGCGTGTCAATCAAACAGAACATTGGCTGTTATTTAATTTTCATCATATTATTTTCGATGGTTGGTCTAGTGATGTGTTTCGACGGGAACTGGCTGCACTGTATCAAGCCTTTTCTATAGATAATCCCTCTTTTCCAGACGCTATAGAAACACCATTATCACCACTTCCTATTCAATATGCGGACTTTGCTCTGTGGCAAAGAGAGTGGCTTGCTGGGGAAGTTTTAGAATCGCAATTGAATTACTGGAAGCAGCATTTAGGTGGTCAGTTACCATTCCTAGAGTTACCAACTGATAGACCGCGCCCCAGTATACAGAGATTTCATGGTAGAAGACAATCCTTTCCAATTTCTTCATCCCTCACTCAGTCTCTGAAAACTCTCAGTCAGCAAGAGGGAGTAACCCTGTTTATGACCATGCTGGCTGCGTTTTACGCCCTACTTTACCGCTATAGTGGACAAGAGGATATTATCATCGGTACTCCCATTGCTGGGAGGCATCGTTTAGAAACTGAGTCATTAATTGGATTTTTTATCAATACTCTGTGCTTGCGAATTCAGCTAGATGACAACCCCAGTTTTGCAGAGTTGTTGAAGCGAGTGCGTGAAGTCTGTTTAGGAGCTTATGAACATCAAGATATGCCCTTTGAGAAGTTGGTTGAAGAACTACAACCGACAAGGGACTTGAGCCGTTCACCGATATTTCAGGTGATGTTTATTCTTCAGAATACTCCCAAATCCGATTTAGAACTTTCTGGTCTAAGCTTGAGTTTTTTAGAAACTGACAGCCCAGGAGCGAAGTTTGACTTAACTCTCAGCTTAACGGAAACAGATGATCACCTGATCGGTAACTGGACTTATAATACTGACTTATTTGAAAGTAGCACCATTGCTAGGATGACAGGGCATTTTCAGACCTTACTAGAGGGGATTGTTGCTCATTCATCTGATGCGATCGCTTCCCTACAAGAGGCTACACCAACACCCAACCTAGGCATCGCCCAATTACCACTATTGACAGCGACTGAACGGCAACAAATGCTTGTGGAGTGGAACAATACCTATTCACCTTATCCCCAGGATACTTGCATTCATCATCTATTCGAGTCCATTGCCGCACAAACACCAAATACTATAGCTGTGGTGTTTGAAACACAAAAATTAACCTACCAGGAACTTAATTGTCGTGCCAATCAACTAGCACACTACTTGCAAAAATTGGGTGTAAGTCCAGAGGTGACGGTAGGGATTGCTGTTGAGCGCTCCTTAGAAATGATAGTTGGCGTTCTCGGTATTTTCAAAGCTGGTGGGGCTTATGTCCCTCTCGATCCGGCTTTGCCACAGGCTCGTCTAGACTATATGTTAAAGGATACGGGCGTAGGAGTTTTGTTAACTCAAAAGCATTTAGCCCAAAATTTTGCTGATTTCAAAGGGCGTGTAGTCTACATAGATCAGGACTGGCAGGAAATTGACAAAGAAAGCTCTATCAAACCCATAAGTAACGCCAAAAGCCATAACCTTGCCTATATTATTTACACCTCCGGTTCTACAGGCCAGCCCAAAGGTGTGATGGTAGAACACCATAGCTTGTGTGGTTTTGCCGCACCAGGAAGGCTACAAGCTTACTGCGTTAACTCCGATAGCCGCGTCCTTCTGTTTGGTTCTCTGAGTTTTAGCACTTCCTTATCTGAAATATTCATGACCTTCATGGCAGGAGCAACCCTTTATATTGCCAGACAAGAAGACCTCCTACCTGGTTCAAGATTAGCTTATTGGCTACGGGAGTATGCTATCACTCACATTAAAACCACTCCTTCAGTTTTAGCAGCCATGCCTGATGCTAATTTTCCTTTGCTGTCTGTGATTACAGTCATGGGAGAACCCTCCTCCTCTGAGGTTTTAGAACGTTGGCTACCTGGCCGGACACTGCTCAATTCTTACGGAGCGACGGAAGCGAGTGTCTCTGCTACTCGTGGTCAGTACCAAGATAGCAAAACCAAACCATCCATTGGACATCCTATTGCTAACACCCAGATTTATTTACTAGATACCTATCAACAGCCTGTACCTGTTAATGTTCCAGGGGAAATATATATTGCAGGTGTTGGTGTCGCTCGTGGCTATATGAACCAACCCGATTTAACTGCTGAACGGTTTATTGCCAATCCCTTTAGCAATGAACCAAAAGCCAGAATGTATAAGACTGGAGATTTAGGAATTTATTTATCAGACGGTCAGATTGTGCATCTGGGTCGCATAGATAATCAAGTCAAGATTCGCGGCTTCCGAATTGAACTAGGAGAAATTGAAACAATTCTCGGTCAACATCCATCGGTGGAAAAAGTTGTTGTCATTGCCAGAGAAGATAGCCCAGGCAATAAACGCTTGGTTGCTTATGTTGTTCTCCAGGAAAACCAAAAATTTTCAACTCAGGAAATGCGAGTTTTCTTGGAAAAGAAAGTACCAAATTATATGATACCGACAGCTGTTGTAGTTTTGGATTTTATCCCTCTAATGGTGAATGGTAAATTAGACAGAATCGCCTTACCTGCTCCTAAATTTGATAATTTTAAATTAGAAGATAAATATACAACCCCAGCCGATAATTTAGAACTGCAACTCACCAAAATTTGGGAAAATGTTTTAGGTGTTCAACCTATTGGGTTAAATGATAACTTTTTTGATGTAGGAGGACATTCACTTTTAGCTGTCCGTTTATTTGCTCAAATTGAGAAAATATTTGGTAAAAATATTGCTTTGACTATTCTTTTCCAAGCTCCGACAATTAGACAATTAGCTAATGTGCTTCGGGATGAAGGATACACCAGTTCTTGGTCTTCATTGGTGCCAATTCAACCTCATGGTTCAAAACGTCCTTTTTTCTATATTCATACTATTTATGGAGGTTTGATATACAGCCTGAATTTGTTATCTAAATTAGATGCTGATCAACCAGTTTATGGTTTACAAGCACAGGGATTAGATGGGAAAAAGTCTCCTCATACTTGTATTGAAGATATGGCATCTCACTATATTAAAGAAATACAAACTGTTCAACCGCATGGACCATATTTACTGGGAGGATGGTGTGCAGGAGGAGTGATCGCTTATGAAATGGCGCAACAACTTTATGCTCAAGGTGAGACTGTTGAATTACTCACGATTTTTGATGCTTTTCCTCCGAAAATGATACCTTCATCCCCTAAAGTTGTTAATTCTTTATTTCCAGTCAAAAGAAAGTCTCGTATCAGTAAATTTACATTGTTGTATTTAATGGATATGATTCAGCGTAATCGCCACAATTTGACTAATTTGACACTTCAACAGCAGGTGAGTGTCATTTGGGAAAAAATTAATCGGCGAATTCAGGATAGAATCACGGAAACTGTCTATCAATTCTATGTAAAGAGGAATCTGCCTTTACCGCACTCTTTGCGCCACTTAGCTATTAGAGATGCGATCGCACAAGCTTACAGAAATTATTGTCCAACAGTTTATCCAGGTAAAGTTATATTTTTTAAAGCAGTTGATCAATCTCAAGAATATGCTCGTTATCTGCAAAGGTGGGAGGAATTAGCTGCTGGTGGCTTAGAAATTCATGATATTCCTGGTAATCATGATACTCTGATGGCCGAACCTCATGTTTCGGTTTTGGCTGAAAAGTTAAGGCGCTGTTTACAGACTTAAGCAGTCAACTGGTAGAGTAAAAATATAGAAAAATATAAACTCGCCAGATTTCACCGCAAAACATGGGCAGTATTTGGGAACTCGATTTTTACTCCCGTCCGATTTTGGACGAAAATCAAAAAAAAGTTTGGGAAGTTTTAGTTTGTGAAAGTCCTTCAGATATTCGCACCAAAACTGATTCTTTGTTTCGCTACGCTAAATATTGCCCCAGTACTCAGGTAAATTCGGGTTGGTTGCGGACGGCGTTACAGGAAGCTATTGAGAAAGCAGGGGAAGCGCCGATTAAAATTCGCTTTTTCCGCCGCCAAATGAATAACATGATCACTAAAGCCTGTCAGGATGTGGGTATTCCTGCTTTATCTAGTCGTCGCACTTTGGTTCTTAATCAGTGGTTACAACAGCGGAGTGAGGAAGTTTATCCCCAGGAACCAGGGTATCAAGGGGGAACTAATGCTTCGGTGCGTTTGGATAGACCTTTACCTCAGCGCTTACCAGATGCTTTGGAAGGTAAACAGTGGGCATTTGTGACTTTAGAAGCTGCGGATTTGGCAGAAATGCCAGAGTGGGAAATTGGCTTTGGTGAATCTTTCCCCCTAGAGTTGGCGCAATTATCGCCTGAAGCTCGCATTCCTGGTATTTTGATTTTCTCACCTAGAGCTTTACCTTTGGCTGGTTGGATGTCTGGTTTAGAGATGGCTTATTTGCACTTTGACACCAAGCAAGGGGACAGATTAATTTTAGAAACCGGCGCAACAGAAAGCTGGATTGTAGCTAATATCAGAACTCCTCAACTCCTAGCTGAGGCTAAAGGCTTTGCACAAGCAAAGGAAAAAGCCAATGGGGTACATTTTATTGGTGTGCAGTCTGATCCCCAATCTCAGACTTTTGCGGGATTTTGGCTGCTACAAGAGGTGAATTTATAACAGGTGACAGGGAACAGGTGACAGGGAACAGGGAAGAAGTAGGGGATGAGGGAGATGAGGTTAGGAACTGAGAATAATAACTAACAACGAACGACTTACCAATCACTCATTCCCAATTCCCACGAAATTTACAACTGTTAAGACACGCTGATGGGATAATGGACTGCGTATATCTGGGATTTACAATCCAATATCCACAATTCATCAAGGGAAATGGGTTCTGCAAATTTGTCACAAGATACACTAGCCGAACATCTGCTAGAACTGTCATTAAAATCTGGCGCTGAAGCTGCGGAAGTGTATCAATCGCGATCGCTTTCTCGTCCAGTTTTATTTGAGGCTAATCGCCTTAAACAACTAGAAACCAGTCAATCTGAAGGTACAGCACTACGGCTGTGGCTAAATGGTTGTCCGGGACTGATGGTGGCTTATGGTTCTGTCGATCCGCAAGTGATGGTAGAGCGAGCGCTGGCTCTGAGTCAACTCAACCAACCAGAACCAGTAGAATTAGTCAGTAATTCTCATACCTCTTACCCTGATTTAGGGGAATCAGTGCCAGTTGAGGTGCTGATAGACTGGGGCAAGGAAGCGATCGCGCTGATTCGTGATGTCTATCCTGATGTTCTCTGTAGCAGTGATTGGGAATGTGATGTAGAAAATACCAGGTTAATTAACAGTAAAGGTTTGAGTTGTCACTACAGTGATACTACTCTCAGCTGCTATATGTCAGCAGAATGGGTCAGAGGTGATGACTTTTTGAGTATTTCCGATGGACAAACCCAGCGAGGAGAACTCAATCCAGAGAAATTAGCTCACCAAATTTTACAACGATTAGATTGGGCGCAAGACAATGTTTCTACCCCAATAGGTCGTGTTCCCGTTTTGTTCACTTCCAAAGCGGCGGATATGCTTTGGGGAACTGTCCAAGCCGCTTTGAACGGTAAGCGGATATTAGAAAAGTCTTCCCCTTGGGGAGAAAGGTTAGGTACACCAGTGGTTGCACCTATTCTGACTCTTTACCAAGATCCAGAAGCAGGGCCTTACAGCTGTCCTTTTGATGATGAAGGCCATCCGACAAAGTCTTTGGTGTTTATTGAAAACGGAATTTTACGGAATTTTTATAGCGATCGCACTACTGGACGACAATTAAATATTGGCACTACTGGTAATGGTTTTCGTCCTGGGTTGGGTAGCTATCCCACTCCCGGTTTATTTAACTTTCTCATTCAACCCGGTTCCCCATCCTTACAAGATTTAATTCACGATCTGGAAGATGGCTTAATTGTCGATCAAATATTAGGAGAAAGCGGTGGCATTTCTGGTGATTTTTCTATCAATATTGATTTAGGATATAGGGTAAAAAATGGGCAAATAATTGGCAGAGTTAAAGATACAATGGTCGCTGGTAACATCTACACAGCCCTCAAACAATTAGTTCAATTAGGTGGAGATGCTGATTGGAATGGTGCTTGTTATACGCCTTCTCTAATCGTAGAAGGACTTTCCATCAATGGCAAAAATAATTAATAGGGAATAAGGAATGAGGAATAGTATTTTTATCATTTCCATTTGTGATCAATCCGGGTATCGGGTTAATAAGTGCATAGCTTTTAACACGTTCAAGTCTGAATTACTTGCACCTTTTCCACCTCTAATATCCCTTTAAGTCTTGATGAATAGGGGGTTTCAGGTTTATATGGCTATAGCTTGCGTGACGACGTAGGAGTCATACGCTACGCTATCAGCTTCGTCCTAATTTCTGCAATTTTTCCGGCATCGTCAATCGTATTATGTCCGGTTGAATACTGATCATTAGGGACGACGGGGTGACGCTCTTACGCAAAGAGATTTTAATGATAAGTTATTATCCAGTTTTGATAAGTACCTCAGCAAAATTAATTATAGATTTTGCCAAAAAATAAAAATCTCTGTATTCCTATACTATTCCCTGTTAAGAGTTTCCTGTTCCCTCTCCTAAATATGCAATTTTTAAGGGGCGACTACTTATTACTAATTCCCTGAAAAATGCTGTATAACTTTGGGAATATTAAAGTTTAAAATTTAAAATTTAAAATTTAAAATTTATGAATTCGCTAACAATGCTGACTCAACGCTTTCGCCATTTTTGGCAGCCTAGAAGAGGTTTAGCGATATCTTCTATGGGGTACGCCAACGCCGAAGCTTGTATTATTGGTCTTGTCGCAGCTTTATCGGCGGTATTACTGAAAGTGGGTTCAGGATGGTTAGGAACATGGCGAGTTCATAGTACCCACGTTTTACCAGCTTGGCTGACTTTACCTTTAATTGGCATGAGTTTTGGGTTTTTGGCTGGTTGGTTGGTGCAAAGGTTAGCACCAGAAGCAGCGGGTAGTGGTATTCCCCAAGTCAAAGCCAGTCTCGCTAATGTGCCAATTAAATTATCCTGGCGGGTGGCGTTTATTAAGTTACTCAGCGCGATTATTGCTTTGGGTTCGGGAATTACCTTGGGAAGGCAAGGCCCCACCGTCCACGTCGGTGCAGGGTTAGCAGCGGGAATGAGTCGTTGGGTTCCTACTTCCCCAGAACACCGACGACAAATGATTGCGGCGGGTGCTGGTGCGGGTTTATCAGCTGCTTTCAATGCACCTTTAGCAGGGGTATTATTTATTATTGAAGAGTTACTACAAGATTTATCAGGACTGACTTTAGGAACTGCGATTATCGCCTCTTTTATTGGTGGGGTAGTTTCCCGGTGGTTAGGTGGTGGGAGTCTACAACTGAATCTGCAATTAATGAATTATTCTAGCAGTTTCTCTGTGCTAGAAATTCCGATTTTCTTGCTGTTGGGTGTTTTAGCAGGTTTGCTGGCTGGGTTATTTAATCGGGGACTGATTTTTAGTATTAAAGCTTACCGTCGATTGCACATTAGCTTACCGCTACGGGTGGCTTTAGCTGGCTTGGTTTCTGGTGTAATTGTCGCCTTACTTCCGGAATCTTATCGAGATAATGCTGGTTTACGGGAGTATTTGATTACTAGTAATGCTAATGCTCCTTTTGCAGCAATTACTTTCATCGCTCAGTTTATCTTAACTTTAATTGCTTTTGGTTCGGGCGCACCTGGGGGATTATTTGCACCGAGTCTAATTTTAGGTTCTTGTTTAGGACACATTATTGGGGTATGTGAGTTTCATCTTTGGGGGTTAGGTTCTCCGACTACCTATGCTTTAGCGGGAATGGGAGGATTTTTTAGCGCTGTTTCCAAAGTACCAATTACAGCGATTGTGATTGTGTTTGAAATGACGACAGATTTCAATCTGGTGTTACCGTTAATGATTGTCTGTGTGACATCCTATCTAGTGGCTGATAACGTAGTACCTGGTTCGCTATACGACAAACTTTTACAATTAAATGGTATCAAAATTCAAAAAGATGCTCCCATAGTAGGAATATTAACTCAGTTAACAGCCCAAGATGTGATGCAGGAACGGGTGGAAACTCTGGATATAGAGATGGCTTTTGATGAAGTTATTCAAGCATTTTCCCGTTCTCACCATCGTGGTTTTCCGGTGGTGGAAGAAAGCAAGTTGGTAGGAATTGTCACTCAAACAGATTTAAAGAAAATTCCTCAGAGTCGGGATACTCCTTTAAGGGAAATGATGACACCCCAACCGGTGACTGTCACTCCCAAGCAAACACTGAGTGATGTGTTGTATTTACTTGATCGTTATCAAATCAGTCGTTTACCAGTGGTGGAAGGACAAAAACTGATTGGAATTATTACCCGTGCAGATATTATCCGGGCGGAAGCAGACCATATTAATTGTGAAAGTGGGGTTAGTGGACCACAACCAGAACCTTCTTATGTAGTTTACCAGACGCGATCGCCTAATATTGGCAGAGGCAGATTATTGGTAACACTCGCTAACCCAGACACAGCAGAGACTCTGTTACAAATGGCAGCCACTATTGCCCGCGATCGCTATTATGAAATAGAGTGTTTACAAATCATCCTCATCTCCCGTCATAGTTCCCCAGCCGAAACCCAAGTTAAGACTACAAACAGTCGCCGTTTACTGAGACAGGCGGAAGTTTTAGGGAAAAAATGGCAAATTCCCATCCATACGCAAATTCGAGTCGCCCATGATGTCGCCCAAGCGATTTTAGAGACAGTTAAGGAACGACACATTGATTTGATTTTTATGGGTTGGAAAGGCAACACTTCTACCCCTGGGCGGATTTTTGGCACGGTCGTAGATAGTATAATTCGACAAGCCATCTGTGATGTTGTCTTAGTCAAGTTAGGTAATATTTCTGACTCTTCCCACTTCAACCGCTGGCTAGTACCAATGGCTGGAGGCCCCAATTCCAAGTCAGCTATTAAATTATTACCTGCTTTAGTAACATTAGGTCATGATACTGAAATTCGTCTCATGCAGGTATTTAAACCTTCAGATAAACCCTCAGAATTGCAGCCTGATCTGACAGTTTTAGAAGCATCTACTCGTCAACTCATGCGTCACCGCAATTTACACAGTACAGTTACCGCTACATCAGTACAAGCAGATGCTGTGGCCGAAGAGGTAATTAATGTTGTCAACACGGAAGGTTATGATGTTGTGGTTTTAGGTGCTTCTCGTGAGGGCTTATTACAACAAGCAATTCAAGGTAATATTCCTGAAACTATCGCTTCTGGTGTCGAAAGTACAGTCATTTTGGTAAGAGGGGCGATTAATTCCTAATATTTTCACAGCTGATTGTTTTAATTTGTCCGCAAAAGTTTATCACTACCAATGAGGATAATCATCAACAATAGCAATTGAATCTGCCAAGGTGCTAAAACTAAACTCAAAATGAAACTAATCGCGGTAAATACACGCGCTATGTATGCAATTTCATCCGTACTTTTTTGACAACAATAGCCAGTTATTAAAGCAGTAAATAGTGGAATCAGAAAAAATAGAGGCATTTTACCAAATCCTATGCTAACAGACTATAGGTTGACAGCGGCGGAATCAACCTAATACTTGAGAACAACTATTTATCATACACGTAAGTAAGTTGATTTTACAATATTTTATTTAAAGCTATGATATGAAGAATCTCAGATATTCTTTTCATCAATAAATTTAGGGGCTTGAAAAGAAAGTGGCAGAGAATCAATTGTATTCTTCCCTTCTGCCTTCTGCCCTCTGCCTTTCTTCGGTAAGTATGTGGTATTATTTGAACATAAGACTTTTACCTAAACTTCTCCTTTTCTGTAGTAGGAAAAAGGTTTGGCGTTACGTATATCTTAAGTTTAATTACGCTATTCTACTGCCAACACCTAACATCTTACCAAAGTAGCATTTTCAACGTAAACACCCAATGCTGAACATTCCTCAACTACTAGCAACTGAACTACAACTTCAACCTTATCAGGTGCAAAACGCGCTGGAACTTTTGGCCGAAGGTGCGACAATTCCCTTTATTGCACGTTATCGCAAAGAACGCACCAATGAGATGAATGAAGTGCAGTTGCGGGATTTATCTGATAGGTATACATACCTATCAGAATTGGAAGAAAGAAAGAAAGTGATTTTGAATGCGATCGCTGAACAAGGTAAACTCAGCGAAGAATTAAAAGCCAAAATTACCTCCTGCTTACAAAAAACAGAACTTGAGGATTTATACTTACCATATAAACCCAAACGTCGCACCCGCGCCACTATCGCTAGAGAGAAAGGACTCGAACCCCTAGCAGCTTTTATTAAATCATTAAACGTCAAAAATGGTGTCACAGCTTCCCTAGAAGCCGAAGCAAGGAAATATATTTCTGAAGAAAAAGGCGTAAAAACCGCAGAAGAAGCTTTAAAAGGTGCATCAGACATTTTAGCGGAAGAAGTAGCAGAAAAAGCAGAATTACGCGCCTATTTACGGCTTTATCTTTTAGAATCTGGTTTGTTTATTTCCCGCATCAAAGATGAACATCCAGAAGGTACAACCAAATTTGAAATGTACCGCAACTATCAAATCAAAGTTAAAAATATAGCCCCTCATAATATGCTGGCCTTGTGTCGGGGAGAAGCCGAAAAAATATTAAACTTTGAAATTGCTTTTGATGAAGATTTCGTACTTGATTATTTAGAATTACAAGAAATTAAAACCAAAGTTCGCACCGTGCGAGATTTTTATCAAGCAATGTTGAAAGATGCATTTAACCGATTGATGAAAAATTCTCTGATTGGGGAAGTAATTTCTGAGAAAAAAACCTACTCTGATATTGAATCCATCAAAACCTTTGAAGCGAATTTGCGAGAATTACTCTTATCAGCACCAGCAGGAATGAAACCAACCTTAGCAATAGATCCTGGTTTTAGAACAGGGTGTAAAGTAGCAGTACTAGAACAAACCGGCAAATTTTTAGAATATCAAGCAGTGTTTCCCCACCAAGCTGTCGAACAACGCAAAAAAGCAGCACAAACCATCAAGAACTTAATTGAAAAATACCAAATTGAATTAATTGCAATTGGGAACGGAACAGCTTCCCGTGAAACCGACGAATTTGTGGTAGAAGTATTAGCAAACTGCGAACGCAAACCCATTAAAGTCATGGTAAACGAATCAGGTGCATCTATATATTCTGCCAGCAAAGTCGCACTAGAAGAGTTTCCTGATTTAGATATTACCGTGCGCGGTGCAATTAGCATCGGCAGAAGATTACAAGATCCCTTAGCCGAATTAGTAAAAATCGATCCCAAATCCATAGGAGTCGGACAATATCAACACGATGTTGACCAAAAATTGCTGAAAAAGAAATTAGATGAAACCGTAGAAAGCTGCGTTAACTATGTTGGCGTAGATTTAAACACCGCTTCCAAAGAACTTCTCACCTTTGTTTCGGGAATTACCCCCACAGTAGCTAACAATATTATTGCCTATCGCAACGAAAACGGAGCCTTTAAAAATCGCCGCCAACTATTAAAAGTAGCCAAATTGGGACCAAAAGCCTTTGAACAAGCAGCAGGCTTCTTAAGAATTCGCGGTAGTGAAAACCCCCTAGATAATACAGCAGTACATCCAGAAAGTTACGCACTTGTAGAATCCATAGCCAAAGATTTACAAGTACCATTAAATCAAGTCACAGAAATTGCCGAAAAACTCAAAAAAACCAACATCAAAAAATACGTCACCGACACAATTGGAGAACCAACACTGCGCGACATCCTCAGCGAACTAGAAAAACCAGGAAGAGATCCTCGTGCAGAATTTAAGTATGCCACATTCAAAGATGGAATCAAAGAAATCAAAGATTTACAAATAGGAATGGAACTAGAAGGAATAATAACCAACGTTGCTAACTTCGGTGCCTTTGTTGATATTGGTGTACACCAAGATGGACTAGTACATATTTCCCAACTTGCAGATAGATTCGTAGATGATCCTCAAAAAATAGTCAAAGTTGGACAAGTTGTTAAAGTGCAAGTTTTAGAAATTAACGAAAAATTAAAACGCATAGGTTTATCCATGAAAGCAGTCAAACAATAGCATAAAATTTCACGCATAGACAAAAAAAACTCTCTCTGTGCCTCTGCGTCTCTGCGTGAAAAAAATCATATCTTCAACTATTAGACATCTCCGAAATTGATATGACACTTTATCAAGTTAGATTAATCAACGAAAAACTAAAATTAGATCGCACAATTCAAGTACCAGAAGATCAATATATTATAGATATAGCAGAAGAAAAAGGCATCCGCATACCATCTGGTTGTAAACAAGGAGAATGTTCAGCTTGTGTAGCTAAACTTATTAGCGGTGAAATTGATCAAAGTGAACAAAAATTTCTCCGTCCCCATGAAATCCAAGCTGGTTATGTCGTTACCTGCGTAAGTTATCCCTTATCTGATTGCGTATTAGAAACACATCAAGAACAACATTTATATAAAACCTCCCTCTACCATAAACCTGAATAACTAAAAAACCCTCCGCATTCCTCCGCGTTAACCTCCGCATTCCTCTGCGTTTAAAAAATCCTCCTTCCGACATAAACCAATTCTGTCTAAAACCAGAGGTTAAAACCTAAATTTTACTAGAAGATAGAAACAGTATATGTGTTGCTGTTACTCAAAGGTAAAAACAATGTGGGGAACATTTCTAACTATACTCGCTACAGCTTTAAGCCTGCTAATTGTTGATTTAATTGTTCCAGGCGTTAATCTTGCCAATTTTCCTTCAGCTTTAATTGCAGGTTTAGCTATTGGTTTGATTAACGGTTCAGTCAAACCAATCATTTCCACACTATCTTTACCATTGACGTTCTTAACATTAGGTGGATTTTCCCTAATAGTCAACGGAATCTGCTTTTGGTTAGCATCAATTTTAGTTCCTGGCTTTAGTGTTCACGGAATTATTGGTTTTATTCTCGGTCCAGTAGTCCTATCTTTGGCCAACACCTTCATCAGTAAATACTTTGCTGAAAAGAATCCTGAATTACAAAGTACTCCTACTAACCCCAAAATATCCTCTTAATTCGCATCTTTCACTCCAAAAACCTGCCAACGCAGGTTGAAAAATCCTGCTCATTTGCTGTTACTGCCAAGTTAAAACATTCGCAAAATATCATGAACATCATCCGTTTACTGCTTGGTTTTTTCTTACCTCCATTAGGAGTTTTTCTCACCGTTGGAGTTGGTCCAACTTTGTTCATTAACATCTTGCTTACCCTTCTGGGTTGGCTACCCGGTAGTGTTCATGCAATTTGGGTAATTGCTAAACATAATGAAAACCCGAATAGAGAGGAAGGTATTTACTAATTTTAGTAATTGGTAATTAGTCTGATTAATTTTTGACTAATTACCATTTTTTGATGACATTTTAAAATAAGAAAATTTATCTAGCGATTTTATATTATTCATGAACACATATTTTATATTAGATGTTGGGTTACGACGCAGTTTTGTGATTTATCTGTGAGCGTTATCAGTTATTTACCGCATCTAACCCAACCTACAAGATGTTTAAAACCTCCGCAAAGATTGCTATGGATACTTATTTAGTCAGTGTTTTCTTGTCTTCAGGTTCTTTATCTTTAAATGAGTCAGCCGTTGCTAAGAGTAAATCTCTCAATATTTGCTTGAAGTGACGCTCTTTTTTAGCTAACACAGCACCTGCTTCACCCAGTTTATTTTCTAATTGAGAGTGTTTTTCTCCCACCTGTGTAACCACAGATTCTACCTGGGGACGCGCTTGATCATACCAGGTTTTTGCTTCATCTAAATAGTCTTTTACTTCCCCAGAACGCCCGCCATAACGTGCAGCTAAATTTGCTCTAACAATCGCTAATTGTGCTTGCAGTTGTGCATAACGTTTCTTTAACAAACTAACTTCTTCACTATCTTTAATCGCATTAATCGCCGATTCAATTGTACTTTTAGTATTAGCAGATGTTTCTTTACCAGTTTCTACTATCTCTGCTAACATTCCGTCAACTTCTTGCTGAAGTTGTTCTTCTTCGTTATCTAGTCGCGCTTGTAGCGTCTTCAGTTCAGTTTGGGTTTTGACAATAGCTTCGTGTCTTTTGCTATTCACACCTTCTAATGCACCTTCAATAGAAGCTGTCACTTCTTCTTTGATTTCGTTACCTTTGTCTTGTAAATTTTCAATTACTGCCGAAACAGCATCTTTAACTAAAGTCCGTAATTCGCTAGAACCTTCTTTCAATTCAGCAGCTACCTGAGAAACTGCGGATTTGACGATTTCACGAACGTTCTCTGTTCTTAACTGTCCGGTAGCTTTGGCTGCCTGTAAATCCGCTTGAATTTTTTCTTTGATGTTGTTAGTCATGTTTACCCTTAGAAATTTAGCTAATTTGGATAGCAATTGGACATGATGCTACATTTACATTATGACGCGGTATTTTTTAGATAAACACTTCCTTTAGATAGAAAACCACAGCATCAAAGAGATGATTTTTACTGTGTTACCTATTTGTGAGATGATGAATATGTACCAGTAATAATTGCAAATTAACTATGTGGCGTGTAAATATCACTTGTGACGGTGAAGCCTGGAAGCTTTATGGCGTTGATTTTAAAGCTATCGCAGCTAAATACCAAGGTGAATTGATTGGTTCTAAAAAAATGCCAAATGGTATCCGTATCATGTCCTATAAAATCGAGGATGTCAGCGAAGCAGAAGCCTTTCAAGAAGAATGTGCAGAATTTGCCGGATTTACATCCGACTTTGAATCACTGTAATATTGTGTTTGGTGCTTATTGCTGTAAATTGTCATCACAAAATTTGGAGAAGTTGGGTGATAAAATTACTAACATTTATATTAGTTACCCTTTCGTTATGGACAAGTATTTTAATTTTACCTGCTAATGCAGTAGATACCACAAATGGTGCAGAAGTTTTTAATATGCATTGTATTGGTTGTCATATCGATGGCGGTAACATTATTAGATGGGGTAAAAATCTCAAAAAGAATGCACTTAAAAAATATGGGATGGATTCTTTAGAGGCGATTACATCCATTGTTACTAATGGTAAAAATAATATGTCAGCCTACAAAGAAAGATTAACAACAGAGGAAATTCAAAACGTTGCAGCTTATGTTTTGGAACAAGCAGAAAAAGATTGGAAATAACAATACAAAAAATATGACTTTACCTCAAGAAAGCTATTTACAATTTACTCCTGATTTAAAGATTTGCCGCATCTTAAATGGAATGTGGCAGGTTTCTGGAGGACATGGACGCATTAACCCGAAAACCGCTATTGAGTCAATGTTTCAATATGTCGATGCTGGCTTTACAACTTGGGATTTAGCAGACCATTATGGCCCAGCAGAAGATTTCATTGGTGAATTTCGTCGTCAACTCATAGCGACTCGTGGTGAAGAAGCTGTAAATAATATTCAAGCTTTTACAAAATGGGTTCCTCGTCCTGGAAAGATGACGAAAGAGATTGTCGAGAAAAATATTGATATATCCCTGGGTCGAATGGATGTTAAATCATTAGATTTAATGCAGTTCCATTGGTGGGAATATCGAGATTCTGGTTATTTAGATGCGCTTAAATATATGGCAGAATTGCAAACTGAAGGTAAAATCAAACATTTAGCTTTAACTAACTTTGATACAGAACATTTGCAAATTATTACCGAAGCAGGAATCAAGATTGTTTCTAATCAAGTTCAGTTTTCATTGGTTGACAGAAGACCACAAGTAAATATGGTTAAATTCTGTCAAGAACATGATATCAAATTATTTACCTATGGTAGTGTTTGCGGTGGTTTGTTATCAGAAAAATATTTAGGTAAACCAGAACCAAAAAGCTTAGAAATAAACACTACCAGCTTGAGAAAATACAAACAAATGATTGATAATTGGGGTGGTTGGGGATTATTTCAAATCTTACTAGCTACTCTTAAAGAAATTGCAGATAAGCATCAAGTGAGTATTGCTAATGTGGCTGTAAATTACATTTTAAATCAGCCAGCGGTAGGAGGTGTAATTGTCGGTGCAAGATTAGGAATTGCGGAACATATTTCAGATAATGCGCGGTTGTTTGGGTTTAGTTTGGATGCTGAGGATGTGGAAAAGATAGATGCGGTTTCGCAGCAGTCGCGGGATTTGTATCAGTTAATTGGTGACTGTGGGGATGAGTATCGAAGGTAGAATTCAGGGGTTGGGGAAGAACTAACCCCTAATTTATTCGTCTTGAATCAAAGCTTGAAAGGATTCATCTTGCCGAATAGCATTAAAATCTGGGTCAATTTTTGCCATTTTACGATACTCATCAGGACTTAACCTAATTGCTCTGTCAGAATATAAAATCTCTCTCCCTACAGCTTCTAAAATGTCACCATCTCCCCGCACTTCCTGACAGTTAACATAAGCAGGATCACCAGCAGGTAATGGACGGAATGGGTCAAAAGCGTTATGTAGGCGTTTTAAAAAAGCAAAATCTGAAGTCATAGTACAAAATCTCACCACCTAGCGGTATTTTAGCGCAAAAATACTGAGATTTAGACTTTAGCTAATATTTAGCTGATAATAAAATTAACCTCTTTGAGTAAAACCTATGGAAACCCTCACCTTAAACATACCTCCCGCAGTAGGTTTAACAGATGAGCAGTTTTATCAACTTTGCATCGCTAACGAACCCTGGAAATTAGAACTGACCCAAACAGGAGAATTAATAATTATGCCCCCCACTGGTGGAGAAAGCGGAATTAGAAATTCAGATATTAACATAGAACTCGGTGTATGGAATCGTCAAACTAAATTAGGTAAAGTATTTGACTCTTCCACCGAATTTAAATTACCTAGTGGTGCTTATCGTTGTCCTGATGCTGCTTGGGTAAAATTATCAAGATGGGAAGCTTTAACTACAGAGGAAAAAAAACGGTTTCCCCCCATTTGTCCTGATTTTGTAATTGAACTACGTTCGGAAACTGATACTTTAGAAAAATTACGGATCAAAATGCGAGAATATAGAGATAATGGCGCACTTTTAGGTTGGTTAATTGATCCACAAACACCCTTAGTAGAAATTTATCGACCAGGAAAAAATGTAGAAATTTTGAACTTTGATTTTCACAATCCACCAAAAGTTTCTGGTGAAGATATTTTACCTGGCTTTATTCTCGATTTGCAGATAATTTTAAATCCATAGATTTTAAATTTATGGATTATAATTTATCGAAAAAAATATTCCCAATGGCTATTTACGTTTATGATTGGCTAGCATTTGACGATATTTATCATTATTTTTTGCTTCTATCCATTTAGCTTTAAATATTGCCGCCGATTCAGCCTTAATTGGGTCTGTATCATAAGGCAATATCTCTTTTTTATGATCTGATGATGTGCTATTAGGATTATATTTTCTGCCGCTTTTGTGATTAGCATAGCGACGGGAACGAGTATATCCCATTTGCAAGAATTTCCTAGCCATATCTGCTCCAACAAAATCGTCTTGTTCCAGATAATCTAGAAACATACTATAAATTTTTTCACTAGATTCTCTGGCGATATCAGGAGTTTTAAAGCGCCAATAGGGCAGGATTTCTGATTTATAGGGTTCTACCAACAATACTCCCTGTTCGCCTTTACCTACCTGATAGAGTTCTGGATTTTGGCGAAAGTCTATGGACTTAAAATCTAAAGAATAATTAAAAGGCATGATGGGTTTATACTAAAGATAAAAGTTGAAACTTCTTTTAACCTCTATCTTAGTAAATAAATTTGTTGGTTATGTTATCTAGCAATGTCCTGACACCCGGTAATCTACGCAAAATCCATCATATCGCTTTAAACGTTGCTGATATGCAAGCATCCCGCCATTTTTATGGTCATATTTTAGGCTTACACGAACTCACAGGAGAAGAAGTACCAGAAACATTAATAGAACTTGTCAATGCTGGAAAAGTCGCTAATTTTGTCACTCCCGACGGGACGATTATTGATTTATTTGGAGAACCAGAATTATTACCACCAGATCCTGACCCCAGTAAGTCCTTTACTAGAGCATATCATTTAGCCTTTGATATTGACCCAGAATTATTTGATCAAGCTGTATCCGTTATCAAGGAAAATAATTTAGTTATCGCACATGGCCCAGTTACCCGTCCTACAGGTAGAGGGGTGTACTTTTATGACCCCGATGGGTTTATGATTGAAATTCGTTGTGATCCTCATTAAATAAGAAAATGGAAAAAGTTTTAAAAGTTATTAATGAAGTAATTACCAACCCACCTATTCCTCACGAACCCTACAAACAATCTTTAAAAAATTGGGCGATGTATTGTTTACGGGATAGAGGTTTTATTGTTGTTTATGCCCAAAAAGGTGATTTTGCTGTGGAAGTTAAAGGAGGAGAAAAGCTGTATTTTAAAGTCACCACTAATGCAGTTGATTTAGATGATAATATTAATTGGATAGTGTGGGATAGTGCAACTAAAAAAGCTAGTTTAATTCCGCAAATGTTATAAATTATAGTAGGTTGGGTTAAGCGACATCGCAACCCAACAAATTATTAATAATGTTTCACAAACTCTTTTTTAATAAACCACGAAGAAGCAAAAGACACGAAGGTAAGAAAGAGAAGAAAAAGATTTTTTAAACTATATCAAAACTCTTGCGTTCTTCTCTGCGACTCTGCGTGAGATAAAAATCTAATTCATGGTTTTGCAAAAACAAGTAAATGCTGTTGTGGTAATGAATTTATGCTTTCCTGTAAAACTAAACCTACCGCTTGCATTTCTTTCTTCACTTGTTGTTGAGTCATTTTGTGCAAACGTTTAATCAAAATAAAGGGATTTTCAGCCCGATATTCTACTAAAACAACTCTACCACCTGGTTTTAAGGCTTTAACAATTTCTGTCATCACTTCTTGAGGATATGCTAATTCATGATAAGCATCGACCATAATTGCTAAATCTATGCTTTGTGGTGGTAAGTTAGGATTAGTTAAAGTAGCTAAAATTGGCTCAACATTATTGATGTTTTTCTCTTGTTTAAAATAACCAATAATCTCTAACATTTCTGGCTGGATATCTACCGCTAAAACCTTACCTTGTGGTAATAAAGGTGCGATTAAAAAACTTAAATGACCTGTACCAGCACCAATATCTGCAACAACGTTATCAGGTTGTAAATTCAGTAGATTGACTATTTGACTGGGTTTTTCTTCCGCTTCTCTGTTAGGTCTTTCTAACCAACCTGCACCCGTATATCCCATGACTTGGGCAATTTCTCGCCCCATGTAGTATTTACCGATACCATCAGGACTGTGGTTTTGTCGAAGTTCGTAAACGGGAGACGCTGCTATGGAAACGTTGGAGAAAGCGAGTAATATTCCCCAACAGAGAAATATGATCAATGTTAAATTATAAAAGATTCTAAAGAGCGATCGCACCATTTCCCCTCAACTCGTTCCGTAACTAGTGGTGTAACAATAAACTTAGCAGGGAACCCGGCTTTTACATCCACCCGCACGCAGGAATAAGGCTTTTTTCTCTCGGAACCGTAACCACTCCTCCCCACATATAGCAATGAGTCTGCAACTTTCCGAGTAGAACCATCAGCAACATCATTAAAAGTTTCCATCAGTTCCGTCCCTTCTTCCCGTTGACGACGGGGACGACGACCACTGCCACCAGAAACAATATAATTAGTATGAGAATCAGCGTATCCTGTATTCACAGTCCGCAGATATTCCAAACAATGGGCGTGTCCACTAAAAATTACATCTACAATGGGACGTTCTTGAGTTATATTACCCAAAGTTGCCGCTACTTGCTCAAATACTCCCCGCAAACGATGACGTACTGCTAAAGTTTGTCCTTGATTCCACTTAGTTGCTTCTGTAACATAAGGAGGATGATGCAAAAATATTACCCGTCCCCGCACTTCTGAATTATGCCAAGATTCAATCAACCGACTTCGCAACCAATCAAGTTGTTCAAAATCCACATCAGCAATTGTGTGAGATTCTAATTGTTTTTCAATATCAATTTTTACTTCGTTGATTTGGTCTAATTTCCCACTTAAATCAGCCAATTGTTCAGCTTCTGTAGGGTTTTCGGGATTGAGTTTGTCTAACTCTGCCAAAATTTGTAACTCTTCTTGGTCTATTTTTTGACAACGTTCTTGCAATTCTCGACGGTAAATATCTCCAGCTTGGTTTTCTGGTAAAGGTTCTGGTGTATTAAAAGTATTGGAATCAAGGGCAAAAAAGTCAATTCCACTATAACGAAAAGTATAATACCGATTAGGTAAGCGAGTAAATTTTCCCGGTTGGTAATGTAAACATCGTCCTGTATCACTTTTAGCAGTGTAATGTGTGTCTAAATGATGTTCTAAATCCGTTGGGGAAAACGCCGCTAAATAATCAATAAACGCCCTTGTATAAGCATCTCCTTGATTGGAACCATGCCAACCAATTTCAATATCTCTATAGCGTAACATCCGGCGTAGAGGCAAAGTTGAACCTGTTATTAAGCGATACAACAAAGGCACATCATAGTAATCATGATTACCTAAAACAGGCAAGATTGGTAACTTAAACACCATTTGGTCATAAGCAATATTTTTGGGGTTTTCTCCACCTAACAAAAATTCCCGATAAGGTTCAATAAAATTGGTCGGATAATATTCACGGGAACCAATCGTATAAATTACATCACCAGTATGAAGCACAAAACGGCAATCATCGCTATGATTTAGCATCATTTCCGCAACTTGACGTTGAGGATGTTGTCCGTAATGGGATTTAGTGCCAGTATCGCCCATTACCATAAACGAAAAATCTAGACTTTCCTCCCTGCCATCATCTAAAATCATGCAGGTTTGGTCAATTCCCCGTTCTTTAATGCTAGGATGCATCCATCGCACCCGTTGCTTCATTTTTTGGATTTTTACAGGAACCGATGGTTCAGAAATTAATCTCATAACTGAAATTAGCTAACGCTTATCTAAATAGCTTAGTCTACTAACTGAATTACACCCCATTGTCCATTCGTCAACCAATGAGGGTCTATTGTTGCTAATTCCACTATAACTTCTGACTTAAGACCTGCGGCAACTTCCGATTTTAAAGTACGTAAAGCCACCATTGGTACAGGTAAATAAGAAACTATATCTGCAAATTTGGTGGTAAAATCCCAATAGCGATCGCCCAACAAGCGCCGATAATTAGCATCACCTTTAACAATTATTAAGTTAGATTTTGCTAATTCATTTTTGAGGGTTTTTGGTATTTCCCAAAATGGTAATGGTGAAGTCCAAAAGTAATCTTCAGTTAAAACTAATTTACCTGAAGCTAGATTTTCTGTTAATCTCTGTCCCAATGCTTGAACTTGAATATTGCCGCTTTGCAATAAAAAATCTTTCGTATAATGCACATCTTTGATCATCGCATCAGATACAAAAGTTGGATGGGGTTTTAAGTGAAGATAAACCTGATTTGCAAAGCCACTACCTAAGAGAAAATCCACCAAACATAAATCACAAATTAACTCAAAACCAGCATTATCAACAACCAAATCAATACAGTTATCCTGTGATTTTGTTAATAACTTAGTAACCGCAAAGGTATCATCTACTAAGATATTATTTAATTGAGTCTGAATATTAAAACGACTCCTGTCATCTTCAAAAGCTGACCATAAACTTAAGTCAACCCGATTTCCCCACAATGCAAAATACAACAAAGCAATTAGAGAAGATTTGCTAGGTTGATTTTCTTGTTGCGACTCATTTAACCATTGCTGCAATTGAGTACACAAAGAAATAATTGAGTCAATTGATGTTTCTAAACCTTGAGTTTTTTGTAACTCAAATGGATCAACACCTTGCCATTCTCCAGGTTTAAAGTAATTAGTAATATTCAGAATCAAACGATAAAAATAAGTTTCTGCAACAAACCAAGGAATATCTACCCAACGTTGATTTTTATATGGTTCTAGATATTTCTCCCAGTCCGAAAAATCTGCACCCGTGTCATTTACTAAAGGTTGTAAATATCCGCTTGGTAGTTCTGCTGCTAGTTTTTCCAAGCTTTGATTTATTTCCGTGGGGAATTTATTTTCTATAATCACACGACGAGCAATATCTGGCATCCGTTGAGTAACTGTATACTCAGTAAAAGAGCCAGCATCTGAACCTACAAGCGGTGCTGGTATTGGTAAATTGGGAATTTGAGGTTTATGCACTAAAAACTGTTACCTCCCGCGAATTTTTAGTTATTCTAACCTGATTTTATTAATAGTTCTACTCAAAGCTGTTCAAAAATTAACTTTGTCAAAAATGCTAAATCCTTTGATTCCATAAGGTAGGGGTCAAGCGCAATGCTAAACCCCTACGACACGTTTAGGTTTTTTCGTAATCTTGTAAAAGTTCAAATCTCTGTCTTTTAGGGTATGAAAATTTATCATCCTGAAAATTAGAAAAAAGTGTTACAGCAGAATTCAGGAGACGCTTCGCAGACCTATGGCTTACGCCACGCTGCGCTATCGGTTCAGGAGTCAGGAGTAAAACTGGCTTGGTGTCTAGGTTTCAATTTTGATTCTGTACCTCATTGATCTGCAATCTGCTGTAATTTGCAAACAGTTAATGACATAGCAACATTGATTAACCTTTTACTAGTTAATTATTCTTCGCTTTGTTTAAAATTAACTTGCTCATATAAGTCATTAAAATCAATTTCAAAATCAACCGTTTGCAGTTTTAAAATATCCGATTCAGATTCATATTCTGTGAATATCCATTTACCATCATCTGTTTTTACATATTGCATGACATGATGTTGATATTGATTGATTAAAATATATTCTTTAAATTCTGGTATTGACCGATAATAAAGAAACTTATCACTTTGATCATAATTGCTAGTTGATTTAGATGAAACTTCCGCAATTAATAAAGGATTCATGACGGTAGTTGTATTTGCTCCCGTGTAAATAGGTTCTCCTTGAATTACCATCACATCAGGATATGTATATTGACGATAACGCGGTATCCACAAACGCACATCACCAATATACACATCATAATTTTTCTTTCTTAAGCCGTATTTTAATGCAGCAGCGAAATTAAGAGCAATTTTATTGTGATTTGTTGTTCCTCCAGTCATGGGTATAATTTCTCCGTCGCGGTATTCGCTTTTATATTCTGCTTTCTCTTCTAGTTCTAGATATTCTTCTGGGGTATAGTGCCGGATTTGTGTTTGCATAATATCAACAGGGAGTTAATTATTGTGATATTAGTGATATTTTATCATATTTAAATGTTAGAATTATGTACATTCTGTTCCTTTAATGTTTATGAATTTTCCTCTACAAATACAACGAAAGATAGAAAAATTGGCAAGCAGTCAGGGAATATCGACTGAGCAGTTTGTTTTGCAAGCCGTTACCGAAAAAATTCATGCGTTGACTCAAAAAAAGGTTGAAGAAGATACTGAACAAAACTCTGATACAACTAATGTAACGCCTCTGAACCAAGCTAAGGTATATCGAAAAGAGGGGATTTTGGTTGTAGATGCAGAATTACCAGAAAACTTTGATTTCAATACCTTCATAGATGAATTGAGAGAAGAGCGCATTCGAGATCAGATGGCTTTATGAAAGTTTTATTTGATACATCTGTCTTAGTTCCTGCATTAATTGTCAATCACCCAAACCATTCTATGTGTTTTTCATGGCTGAAGTCAGCAGAATCTAGAAAAGTTCAAGGCTTTATCTCGACTCACAGTTTAGCGGAAACCTATTCTGTAATCACTCGCTTACCTATTCAGCCACGTCTTACTCCCCAACAAGCTCAGAGCATTATAGTTGATATTTCCCAGTACCTTGAGGCGATTCCACTACTATCTAATGACTATCAGACAGCGATCGCACAAATGGCAAATTTAAACCTTCCCGGTGGTGGTATTTTTGACGCATTAATCGCTCAAGCTGCTATAAAGGCAGAAGTAAATGTTCTCCTAACGCTTAACCCGAATCATTTTACTCGTTTAGGGAGTGCGATCGCTGATATGGTGCGAGTCCCTGATTAAGTGCGATATTTGTCGTCAATCTTGCTATTCATAAAGCTAATTTGAGGAAAAAGACACCATGAATACTGCTAAACTAAGCACTGACGGCATTCATCAAGTCGTAATTTTGCCAGAAGAATTTAAACTCACAGGCACTGAAATTTATATCAAAAAGATTGGTAATGCTATTGTTATCATTGCCAAAGATAACCCGTGGCAATCTCTAATTTATAGTTTAGATAACTTCTCTGATGACTTTATGATTACCAGAGAACAACCGCATCTTGATTAACCTGCAATTTACCAAATAGCTTAATGATGAGGTAAAAATTATGGTAACAGTATCAATTAAAGATGAATACATTGAAGTTTTATCTGCGCTAGGAGATTTACAAGAATCAACGGATTTAGCCCTTAAACAATATACTCTTGATAAGATTGCAGCAAAAATTGCTGAACTTCGTCAACGAGATATTAAGTATCAAGAAAAATATCAGCTAGATTATTCTAAGTTTTGTCAAAAAATATATGAAGACGAAGACTTTATCAAACAAGTAGAAAATTCTGTAAATAAAACATGGGAGATTGATTTGGCTGATTGGGAATTTTGCCACAAAGGAGTTGAAGATTGGATACAAAAATTACAGACTATTTTGCTGACATAGTAAAAATCGCTCAGGTTAATTTTCAGTCGGTTAAGCATACAATAGACTCAACTCCAAAACGAGCCATCTTGCGTTTAGAAGCACAGTATGGAGAGTATCGGGTGTTAATTACAGAATTGTTCAGTGATGAATTGAGAAAATATAGATACTATGTTTTGCGAGGTGATTGGGTTGAAGCTGGTTTTGATAATAGTCCCGATCCTCGTGCTATTCGCTTAAAATATGGTCGAATTGGCAAAGAATATGCGAATGAATATATTCCTCATTTGCATCGAGATGATAAAAATCTGCTATTTTTAACTGAAGAAATGACATTTACAGATTTTGTTGATTGGGTAAAAACTAATCTGGATATATAGCAATCCGAATTGAAATGTGAGAAAATATTGAGACAAAAAGTACCTATTTACAAGACTTTCAGCCATTTTTGTTCTCACGAATGATTTAGGATTGCTATATATTAACTAGGGTTGCCAGATTGTTGAAAAGCTGAATTAAGTTACCTCTTCAAAAACTTCTGCCGCATCTTCACCACAAAACTATTAACCTCCGGTATTCTCAACCAAGCAGCAATAACCGCAAATACCCCAATTCCTACCAAACCAGAAATAGACAACTCAACCAACAAAATAACTAAACCCTTATTTCCCAAAACCTGTTGACAAGCAACCAAAGTCCCGTAACTTGCAACTCCAGCAACCACACTACCAGCAGTTAAACCCAGAATTGGTAAACTCCATTCCCGCAAAGGTAAACCGTTTAATTTACGATTTAACAACCACAACAACATTAAAATTGAACTACAATTTACCCCAACTGTAGCTAACACCAAACCAGGCGCACCAAAAGGCTTAACCAAAATAAAATCTAAACCAACATTGAGTAAAATATTAAAAATGCTAATTCTAAAAGGTGTTTGTCCATCACCTAAAGCATAAAATACCCGAACTAAAACATCACGCCCTAAATAGACAAACATCCCAATACCATAGGCAACTAACAGAGAAGATACTAACTGTGTAGCTTCTTGTTTAAATGCTCCTCGTTGATAAATTACCTGCACAATTGGCTCAGATAAAGCTATCATTAACGCACCCAAAGGTAGCATGGTGACAGCAGTTAATAAAAGTCCTTGACGAATGCGTAATTTTAAATCTGGCCAGTTTTCTGGTTCTGCTAATTTTGCAAATATGGGTAATAAAGGCAGTAAAATAATATTAGAAATAATCCCCAAGGGAGTTTGTACTAATAAATTGGCATAGTTAAAACCTGCTGCTGCACCTTTAATTGGACTGGCAAAATATAAATCTGTGGCAACATTAATCGGCATCATTCCTGAAGAAATTGTTGCCGGAGTCATGATTTTAATTACTTCTTGAACTGCGGGAGATTTAAAATCAAATCTCAGTTTTAATGTTCCTAAACCTAACCGCCACTGAACAATTAATTGTACTAACCATTGGAGAATCGCACCTGCTAAGGTTCCCCAAGCTAATATCATGCCACCGATTAAAGCATATTCTGGCTTGATGATATCTTTGCCATATTGCAAAGCCAAAATACCAATACCAATAACAACGGTAATACTGGATAATAAAGGACTTATGGAAAGTAGCCAATATTGATTTGCGGCATTAAGAGTACCAAACCCAATCCCTATTAAACCAGAAAATAAGGCCATAGGAGCCATTATTTGCAGTTGACGAATAGCTATTTCTCTCGTGGTAGGCTCTAACCCATACCCAACTATATCAATGATTGGTTCTGCCAAGAAAATCTGAGCAACTGTCACCACCAACAGCAACCCACCGACTATGGTTGTCACCGTTTCTACTAAAGGTGCGGCTTCTTCCCGTTTGCGTTTGGCTAAAACACTAACAATGGCACTATGTAAAGGTCCATTTACACCACCTAGTAAAATTAATAGAAAGCCGGGGATAATGTAGGCGTAACTATAAGCAGTAGCAGCAGCACCAACACCAAAAGCAGCAGCTATGGCTTGTTGTCTTACTAAACCAAAGACTTTACTAATTAACGTCGCTGCGGCAACAATACCAGCGATACCAGCGAAAGAACGAGAAGGTTTTTGTTCTGATTGTGTCACTAATAATACCCGAAAACTCTTGCAGAGTGTATATCTAAGAATATTTAACCTGAAATCTTAACATCTGTCAGGTAAATTTTGATAAGTTAAGTTAGTAATTTAGCATCTGATGAGCAATGCTGACTACTGCGGCTATTCTATTTCGGTTATCGGGAAAACAGGTACTATTTTTGACTTAGAAAACTTTTGACAATATTAACTATTTGTTGTTTCTCTTCAAACCCAGAACTATAGACATGACTTAAAGGTACACTTTCTCCAGATTCTAAAATTAAAATCACTCTATAAGTAAATCCACCTTCATCAGCATCAGAACTTTCAACTTTAATATTAACAATTTCATTTAATGAGTACTGAGAAAAACTCTTGCCAAATATTCCAAACCATCGGTAGCTGCTCAGAATTAGGCTATTTGCTTCTTTATTTAAATTGCAGCTAATAAATAAACCTGCTCCTATTATTATTAGAGCTAATAAACTAAAAAATACTGTTATTTCAACTAGAAAATAAATAAGTGACCTATCATCTTTCTGAACTAGTAATTTCTTTTCTAATGGCTGCGCCAAAAAATTATTAATTTGTGATATTATTGACTTTAATTGTTCATGACTAAATCTATCTCTGTATGCTTGTGCAAAAGGAAAACTTTCTGTATTGGTGATTAACTGAATTCGATATTTATAGTAAATTTTTCCATCGCTATCAGTCTCACTTTGTTTTTCCAAATTAGCTCCAATTAATTCAGAAATATGTTTCTGGCTTTTTTCATGACTAAACCAATCAAATTCTACCAATTTACATATAACTGATGATGTCTTCTGCTCAGTGCTTTTAGCAATAATTGGAATATCTATATTTTCTGGAACACGGTCACAATTAAGCTGTGTGATAGGTGTAGCTATCAAGCTAGAATATAAGCAAATTATTGCTATTTGTCCAATAAACAAACCAATAAACCGAAGAAACTTGGGTTGAATAGTAAAGTTCAATTTATCTTGTGTTTGCTCATCAACTTTTATTGTCTTACCCCTGATAAAATACCAATATAACCACAAGTTAGTAATCAATAATACAGCTTGTAAGAGAGGATCTTTACTATCCATATTTAAGTACCTCAGCAAAATTAATTAGACATTTTGCCAAAAAATAAAAATCTCTGTATTCCTTTAGTATTCCCTATTGCCTATTCCTTCCCCTAAATATTCAATTGATTTTGTACGACTATTTATATTTTCAATGCTGACCCGCAAGCTACGTATTCACAAATTTATGCTTAACACTACACTCAGACAATTACAGTGTTGAGTATGCATTAACGACACCCCAAACTATCCCGTGTTGAAACCCCAGTTACAGAATTAACACCATCTGCCCGTTCACATAATAGGGATACTTGATAACGGTCAATCAAAGCATCTGTAAAATCAGCACCTGTGATATCCGCGTCATAAAAACGACTACGGGTTAAGGTTGCTTCTGTGAAAATGGCATTTTTCAGATTAGCACCATCCAAGGTCACTCTATCAACTAAAGCACCTGTTAAATTTGCATCTGCTAAATTCGCTTTTAACAAAACGCCTTTAGTTAAAATCGCGTTAGTTAAATTCGCACCTTGAAAATTTGCCCCTCGCATTTCGGCTGCGACAAAAGTCCCACCGACTAAATCAGCATGAGAAAAATCACCATTTTCTAAAGAGGCGTTGTTATAGTTGATGGTGTTGACTTGAGCAAAAGCAGGTTTGGGATTAATAATTACCCAGAATAAAGCCAACATCAAAATTAATATTAAACTTAATAATCTCAACAAAATCTTTTTCATAAGTTTATTAATTTTCATTTGTAGGGGTAAAGCGCAATGCTAAACCCTTACTGTTACTTATTTTTTGCCAATGACCAATGACCAATGACCAATGACCAATGACCAATGACCAATGACCAATGACCAATGACTATTTCCAATCTTTACCAATCCGAATTGTCAAGTCAGATTCCAAATCTCCAGTTGCTGACACATTGATTTGACCCAAGCCTAAGACTTGTTGTAAGTCAACTCCTGTTTGATGAGTTCCTTTCTGGACAATTATCTGTGTTTGACGTTGGGTATCAGGCCAATCAGGAACGGTGTAAATATTTGTAAAACCTTTTTGTTTGAGATAGGTAATAACTTGTTCCGTTAACTGAGGTTGATTGGAAGCATTTTGAATAGCAATTTTGAGGCGATACACAGGTCTTAAATCTGGCTTCAGACCGGGTACATTCACCCCAACATAATCATTCAATAAGCTTTGTTGTCCATTCATATTCAGCCAATAGCTATTGGGGTCTTTACTGAATTTGCTGAATGTACCTGGTAACATGGTTAATTGAAAATTATCCCGCTCTACCTTCTCGGCAAAATGAGCCAACGCCATCATTTCTTGCATTTTCAGGTTGGTGTCAAAATACTTTCGCATAATGCGAGTTAATTGGGGCAACCTGGGTAAAACTGTGGGACTATTGATTTGTTGCAGCAAAGCGGTTATGAGTGCTTGTTGTCGCTGCACCCGTGGTAGATCTCCTAAACCTGTTTCCCTAAATCTGGCAAATAATTCGGCTTGTTCACCATTAAGAGTCTGCCAACCGCTGACTAAATTTACCGATAAACCACCAGCTTGATCCTTATAATTCATCTCTTGGGGTACAAATACATTTACCCCACCCAACTGATCAACTAATTGTCTCAGTCCACTAGTAGAGATGCGAATATAGCGATCAATAGGCGCATTGTTCAAGGTGCGGCTAACTACCCGTGCGGCTAATACTGGACCACCTTTGGCATTAGCTTCAGATACCTGAGTTAGTCCCTGTTCGGGGATCGAGATCATTGTCCCTCTGGGAATTGAAAGCACGCGAATAGATTGATCGCTGGGATTTAGCCGTATTAGTAACATCGTATCACTGCTACCGGCAAAACTTTCTGGGGAGCCATCAACAGTACCCTTAACTGGTTCAATACCCATAACTAAAATGTTCATGGGTTTTGTTAGTTGGTACTTATGGTGGTGATTGGAGAGTGTACTCCATAAAGACCCAGGTACTTTTACCTGATCTTTAGTATTAGAGGCAAAATCATCATCTTTGACCTGATCTAAATTACTCCACAGAGGAGTCCAAAGTGCTAAACTTGATACTAGCAACCCGGATAAAATGATCCCTAAAACAAAGGTTAATATCCACAGTAGCCAGTGGGGCATCGTCAAACCCAACCGCTCATATATCTGGTTAGGAAGCGCACCCACTGAATCGATGACATTCTGAGAATCATTTATTGGCGGCTTTGGGATTGCCTCTGCCTGTGATTCTGGGACTTGTTGAGGTATGACCTGATTTTCTGTCCGTGGAAATTGTGGCGATCGCACTCCTGGATCTAAAGCTGGTACTTGCTGAGGTATAACTTGATTTTCCGACCATTGAACTTGTTTTATCACAATTCTCTCCCCACTCAACCACTCCCTAAAGGTATGTTAATCCAAGCTACAAATTTTGCCAGAGTAATATGTATCTGTAAGAATTTTAGATTTCCGAAAAGCCGAGTTTAGATTTTTTGGGTACGGTTGCCCTCTTAGTTTTAACTAGGTGATAAATAAAACATTTAAAAAACACTATCCCAACCAAAATTGAATGAATGTACACTTGTATTGTTCTGGAACAGGTGTATATGACAACATGAATAGTTTACTGATCCCTGTAATTCTTGCGGGCGGCAAAGGTGAGCGTTTTTGGCCTCTCAGTCGCCGCCACCGACCCAAGCAATTTTTAAGTCTCGATGGTAGTTCTAGAAGCTTACTCCAAGGAACTGCTGATCGACTACTAACACTTGCAGGTGGTTGGGATCACCTGTGGGTAATTACTTCTAGTCAAATAGCTCAAGGAGTACGAGAACAACTACCCAATCTACCAGAGCAAAATTTGCTGATCGAATCAGAAGGTAGGGATACAGCTGCTGCCGTTGCTTGGACAAGTTTGGAAATTAAAAAGCGTTACGGAGAAGATGCTGTAATTGGCTTTTTCCCTGCTGACCACTGGATTGCTGATCAAGATGCGTTTGTACATACCTTGAGTGCAGCTACCGAGCTTGCGACTAGCACAGCAGCGATTGTCACGTTGGGGATCAAGCCTACTTTCCCATCAACTGGTTACGGCTACATTGAACAAGGTGAAAAGATTGGTAGCTTTAATGCGTTGCCAGCTTATCACGTCAACCGCTTTACTGAAAAGCCCAACCGGGAAACGGCAGAAACTTTTTTATCTACGGGACAATTTAGCTGGAATAGTGGTATGTTCGTCTTCCGGGCTGGAGTCGTTCTGGAAGAACTGCGTACCCATGCCTCAGAAATCATCGAACCCTTAGAGCAACAAGGCCCTGATATATACCCCCAGTTGCCTAAAAAAAGTATAGATTACGCGTTGATGGAAAAAACAAGTCTAGCATATGTTTTACCAGTGGAATTTGGTTGGGATGATTTAGGCGATTGGAATGCGATCGAACGCTTACTCAAAAAAGAAGATCATCCTAATGTTGAATTAGCTACTCATGTAGGACTAGATACTGAGGGAGCGATTATTTATGCCTCCAATCCAGATGATGTAGTTGTGACTATTGGGCTAGATGATGTGGTCATTGTGCGCGATCGCAATGTTACCCTGATAGTAAAAAAGGAACGTACCCAAGAAATTAAGCAGATCCTCAAAATCCTGCAAAGTGATCCCCGGTTTACTAACCTATTGTAAAAGTTAACACCCTTGGTAGAGGCTCAAAAGTCTTGTTCCCAATTATAACTAGATTGTCTATAGTATTCTGTGACATTTAGCTTAAGCAACAACTTTGAGCCTTGAATCCTGGGGATCACTATGAAATTCACTTTTTGTTAAACAAAAACATATTTCTTCATCAAAGATAGTGGCTAAAAAACCAGTAGGCAAGAGTTTTTTTTAAATTTTTAAGTTTTAATTTTTAAGTTTTAATTTTTTGTCTTCATTTCCCAAAAAATGTTCCTAACCCAAACTGTTCCCCGACAACGAGAAATTATTGAAGTAGTCCTCCGCAACGGCTGGGACTATATGCGAAGGTTGCTCACCGGTGGTAAAGCTGATCAACCCCAACTACCTACACCTGCGGTCTTAAAAAACATCTTGGTAGATTTGGGGCCAGTTTACGTCAAACTCGGACAGCTACTTTCTACCCGTCCCGATTTACTTAGCGCTGGTTACATTGAAGAACTCTCAACTCTCCAAGACGAAGTACCCCCAGTTCCTTGGGCTGAAGTAGAAGTAGTGATCCGTAAACAGCTAAAACGCCCACTAGAAGAAACCTTCAACACCATTAATCATGTCCCAGTAGCAGCGGGATCAATTGCTCAAACCCATCGTGCCACTTTAGCAGACGGAAGGGAAGTTGCTCTTAAAGTCCAACGTCCGGGGATCGATGCGACGATTGCTCAAGATATTGCTTTAATTCAAGGAATCGCGGATTTAGTCGCGCGGACTGATTTTGGCCAAAATTACGACATCAAATCCACTGCTGAAGAATTTACTAAAGCCCTAGAAGCTGAGTTAGACTTTACACGAGAAGCAGGATTTACAGACCAACTCCGGCGTAACTTATCCCAAAGTCGTTGGTATGATCCCACACAAATAGTAGTTGCAGAAATTAACTGGGATTTGACAACAGAAAAATTATTGGTGATGGAGTGGTTAGATGGCGTTCCCCTGCTGTCAGCCGATTTAAGTAACGAAAATCCTCAGGATGCTGTCGCCAAACGAACAGCGATCACTACTTTATTATTTAGAGTATTTTTTCAGCAACTATATATTGATGGCTTTTTTCACGCTGATCCCCATCCAGGTAACTTGTTTTATCTCACATCAGGGCGTGTAGCGCTGTTAGACTGTGGTATGGTGGGCAGACTTGATCCTCGTACCCAGCAAATCTTAACAGAAATGTTGTTAGCAATTGTAGATTTGGATGCTCAGAGGTGCGCTCAGTTAACTTTGCAACTTTCCGATTCTGCTCAACCAGTCATTTTGTCGCGGTTAGAAAACGATTATGACCGGATGTTGCGAAAATACTACAATGCCAGCTTGACTGATATAAATTTCAGTCAGATAATTTATGAAATTTTACAAATTGCCCGCAATAATAAAATTCGCTTACCTAGCAATATGGGCTTGTATGCTAAAACTTTAGCAAATTTAGAAGGGGTAGCGCGTACCTTTAACCCAGAAGTGAATTTATTTGATGAAATTAAACCATTAATCACAGACTTGTTTCGTCAGCAGTTATTGGGAGATAATCCAGTGCGATCGCTCTTACGCACCGCTTTAGATATCAAAAGTCTCTCTTTACAATCTCCCCGCCAAATTGAACTATTCTTAGACCGTGTAACATCAGAAACCTTTCAGTGGAACTTATCACTTCAGGGTTTAGACGGTATGCGCCGCACAATGGACGATGTCGCTAACCGACTTTCTTTTAGTATATTAGTAGGTTCCCTAATTATGGGTGCAGCTATTATTTCTAGTCAAGCCCAAACATCTCAGTTATCATTTGTTAGTAATGTTCTATTTGCTGCCGCTAGTTTGTTAGGCTTGTGGTTAATTATTAGTATTTTGCGCTCAGGGCGTTTAAGGTAACTTAATTAACTTAACTAAGGTGGGCAATACTAGATGGTAAATGTGTAAGAATTCAGGAGTCAGGAGTCAGGAGGAGGCAGTGCGGTGGACGGGTTCCCCGGCATAAAGCAACTGCCGTTCAGGAGTCAGAATGCTTATGAAATGAAGAATAGAGAGAAGCAAGATTTTATCAAAATCATTAAATTTGACTCGAAAAGTCTTTATTCTCCTGACTTAGAGAAGTCTCTATCCTGAATACTTACGCAAATGTTAACTTTTATATATAATTTTCACAAGGGGTTTACATAAGCTCAGATTACTTAGATAATTATACTTAAATAAGTATTTGGAATTAATAGATATATAGCATTTCCTAGTCTGCTGAGGTACAAATTTATCTGCGTCTCTTTGCGTCTATCCTCTTCTATCTGCGGTTAATTCTTTCTTCGGTGTACGTCACTTGAATGAGAATCGCTATAATATCACATTAATTTCAGTTGAGAAACAAATATTCATGTTATATCCACAAGGTATATTGCAGATGGAGGAAAATATCCCTTTACCAGGTGATCCACTGCCATTCAATTCCCGATTTTACATTGAACGTCCTCCAATTGAAAGTGATGCTTATAAAGAGTTGAGCAAACCTGGAGGATTATTACGCATTAGAGCATCTTGCAATATGGGCAAAAGTTCCTTGATGTTGCGGTTAATTCACCAAGCCATGAATCAAGGATACACAATAGTGAGTATAGATTTCCAACAAGCAGATAGCCAAATTTTTACTAGTCTTGACAAATTTTTACGCTGGTTTTGTATTAATGTTGCTCGTCAGTTGTCCCTGACACCAAATCTAAACGATTATTGGGATGAAGACATCGGCAGTAAAGTTAGTGCTTCAGTTTATTTTGAGGGATATTTATTAAAACAAATTCAAAGTCCATTAGTTTTAGTTCTGAATGAAGTCAATTATATTTTTGAACATCTGCAAATTGCTAAGGATTTTTTGCCTTTGTTAAGAAGTTGGCATGAAAAAGCCAAACAAACTAAAATTTGGCAAAAATTGCGTCTGGTAGTAATTCACTCTACAGAAGTTTATATTCCTTTAAATGTAAATCAATCTCCCTTTAATGTCGGATTATGCTTAAAAATACCAGAATTTAATGCAGAGCAAGTAACAGAATTTGCTAGACAACACGAACTGAATTGGTTTGATAGTAGTGCTGTAAAACAATTAATGGAGCTTGTCGGTGGACATCCTTATTTAATTCATCTAAGTTTATATCATCTCCAGCAACAAAAAATTTCTTTTCCAGAACTACTAGCAACTGCTATCAGCCACAACGGCATTTATAGCAATCATTTAAGGTATTTATTGACGATATTACAAAGTAATAAAGAATTATCTGAAGCTTTTTATCAAGTTATAGATTCCCAAAAATCTACCCATATATCGGCAAATTTAATTTATAGATTAGATAGTTTGGGACTTATTAAAAAATTAGGAAGTGATAATTTTCAACCTGCTTGTGAAATGTATCGTTTATTTTTTCAAAAAGAAAACTTAATAGCAGAAAATAATACTTCTATTCGGTTAGAACAACTAGAAGAAGAAAATGAAAGATTAAAATTTTTAGTGAATATTGATACACTGACTCAAATTGCTAACCGGAGGTATTTTGATAATCGCTTCCAATTAGAATGGGAAAGAATGGAACGTACCCAAGAACCCATAGCATTGATATTAGCAGATATAGATAAATTTAAACTTTTTAATGATACCTATGGACATCAAGCTGGAGATGATTGTTTAAGTCAAGTTGCTCAAGCAATTAGTTCCGTAATCAAACGAGCAGATGATTTAGTTGCTCGTTATGGTGGTGAAGAATTTGCTATAATTTTATCACAGACTGACGCTAAAGGGGCGATAATAATTGCGGAAGAAATTAGAGAAAAAGTCAAATTATGGCAGATTAAAATTTCTAGCTTCACTAAATATAGTCAAGAAATAAATATAGCTAAGGTAACAATTAGTTTAGGAGTTGCCTGTATTATCCCTCAAGCCTCTCTAGGTTTAAAGGAATTATTTGAAGCAGCTGATCAAGCACTATATCAAGCCAAGCAAGTGGGGCGCGATCGCACTATTTTGAGTTCAAAATTTTGTTATTATAAACCAAGTGATAAATGATACTTCTATATTAATTTTATTGATGGGGATACCCCACCACCTTCTTAAGTTATTAATTAAATTATACTTATAATTGGCTGAGGGATTATTTCCAGCATCGTCAAGAATTAGTAAAAAATGATTCCACTAGAGAGAAGCTTTCTGAACACCATCTGTGCGATCCTTAGAGGAGGCAGAAATCAGAAATCAGAAAGCAGAAGGCATAAGGTAGAAGGAAATAATTTTTTATGTCAATTATCATCGCTGAAAACCTGAGTAAATCTTATCCAGTAGCCATTAAAGAGCCGGGTATTCGTGGAACCATCAGCCACTTTTTTCGCCGTACCTATCGACACATTAACGCCGTTCAGGATGTATCATTTGAAATTGCTCCCGGTGAAGTAGTTGGTTTTCTGGGGCCAAATGGTGCTGGTAAGACTACTACTTTAAAAATGCTCACCGGGCTAATTCATCCTTCTAGTGGTACAGTCAGAGTCGCTGGACAAGTTCCCTTTCGTCGTCAAGAAGCATTTTTGCAAAAAATCACCTTAGTGATGGGACAAAAACAGCAGTTAATTTGGGATTTACCAGCATTAGATTCTCTAAAAATTAACGCCGCAGTTTACAACATTTCTGATAAAGAATTTCATCGTCGAGTCGGTGAATTAACAGAAATGCTTTCTTTAGAAGGGAAGCTTAACCAACCAGTACGCAAGCTATCATTAGGTGAAAGGATGAAAGCCGAACTGTTAGCAGCACTTTTACACCGTCCCCAAGTTTTATTTTTAGATGAGCCAACTTTAGGATTAGATGTAAATGCTCAAGTTGGAGTCCGCGACTTTTTAAAAAATTACAATCAACTTTATCAAGCTACTGTATTATTAACAAGTCATTACATGGCGGATATCACAGCTTTATGCCAAAGAGTGCTGGTAATTCACCAAGGAAAATTAATGTATGATGGTAGCTTAGATGGACTATTAGAAAATTTTGCCCCTTACCGAGAAATCTATGTCGAATTAGCTCAAGCACTACCAGCAGAAAAACTTATGTCCTATGGTGATATCCAACTTTTAGAAGGTCGAACCGTGCGGTTTATAGTCCAGCGAGAGGCACTTACCAGCACCGTATCACAAATTTTAGCTGATTTGGAAGTTATTGATTTAACCGTAACTGAACCACCTGTAGAAGAAGTAATTGGAAGAGTGTTTAAGACTGGGTTTGTATAAGCAATGGGACAAAATTAAATTCATTCTTGGAGAGAGGGAACTCTTAACAGAAAAACTAACATACTAAGGGCTGGTGTAATACCATTTCTTTGTGAAGTTGCGCCAAATCCTATCTTTTTTAAACGCAAAGGTACGCAGAGGTTAGCGCAAAGGTACGCAGAGATTTTATCAAGATAATTCCCTATGTTCCAAAATAATTAGGCGCATCTATGGCTACGCCACGCAAGCTATCATAGAGGGTTGGTGTAACTACGCGACATTTGAAATATTGACAAAAATGTGCATTCCCAAACTAAGCGGGGTTGGGCGTAACAAAGTAGATTTTTGCGAGTTTTTTCTAATTGTTCAATAATACTTGGTTGATGTATTTGCTGCCAGTAAGATTGTTGTAGATAATCAATTAACCATAATTGGGCTTCTGTATCTAATTCTTTATCAATTTTTTTGGCTAATTCCAAGGCGCTGCGATAAGATGTAGGTGTTTTTGTTACCTGTTGGAGTAACTCACTGGGAATGGTTTGTAATTGCTGATAAGATGCGATCGCACTTCCTGGACTACCAGCAGCTAAACTCAACACTTCTGGATGCTGCAAAATCTCTTCATTTCCTGTTTGTGTCAATACTTGAGCAACCCCAGACCTATCCAAACGATAAAAAGGAATCTTTTGACAGCGTGATACTAAAGTTGGTAACACAGATTCAGGTGAAGGTGCAATCAAAATTAATGTCGCCTGTCCAGGTTCTTCTAAAGTTTTCAATAAAGCATTTGCAGCCGATTCCGCCATTGTTTCCGCCTGTTCTAATACAACCACATTTCTAGAAGCTTCCAAAGGTGGACGGGAAAGAAATTGAGTAATTTCTCGAATTTGTTCTAGGCGAATTACAGGAGGTGCTTTTCGTTTAACTCCTTTCTCTGCTGCTTCTGCGGCTGTGAGTCGTTGTCCTTGATATTGGTAAGTTGGTTCTACCCAAAACAAAGACGGGTGATTTCCTTGACGAATACGATTTTGCAAAGTGGGAATTTGATGTGGTTCTACAGAACTAGAAAACAGCAATTCAATAAAACATCTAGCTGCTAAACTTCTGCCCACACCTTCAGAACCAACAAACATATAAGCTGGTGCAATTCGGTTTTGCTTGACAGCTTGGGTTAATAATTCTATTGCTTGTTTTTGTCCTATTAATGGTGAAAACATAATTCGTACTCTCAAACTCTTACTCTCTGAGCCTCCCTTCGGGTGATGCCTCCGGCACACCTTCGGTGAACACCAGTCGCCTGCGGAGGGAAACCCTCCTGTAGCGCTGGTTCACTGCGTCTCTGCGTGAGGCAAATTCCATACATTCACTCAGCAACGCCCCTCTAGTATTCAATTACGAATTAAACAAGCGCGCCTTTAAAATTTCCTGGATCATTTTTTGGACAACTTCTTGACTCAAACTGCCATCTACTCGGAAAATTCTTGATGGGTAAGTTGCAGCTAATTCTGTATATCCTTGTTGTACACGACGATGAAAAGCAATTGTTTCCTCTTCAATACGGTCTAGTGTAGCTTGACCACGTTTGCGAGATAGTCCCACCTCGACATCGACATCTAGCCAAATAGTCAAGTCGCTTTCTAATCCATCAGTAGCAATGTTATTTAGCTGATTAATTATACTCATACTTAAACCCCTGCCATAACCTTGATAAGCAATGGTAGAGTCAGTATAGCGATCGCACAAAATATATTTCCCTATTGCTAAATTCGGCTTGAGTTCCTGTTCGATGTGTTGCGCCCTATCAGCAGCGTACAACAGCAATTCCGTCACTTCCCCAACAGGCTTATCCTCTGACTTTTCCAGCAGTAGTCGGCGTAAATGTGAACCTAACTCCGTTCCCCCTGGTTCACGAGTTAGAATCACAGATACGCCTTGACTCTCTAGCCATAAACTACACATTTGCATCTGAGTAGTTTTACCACAGCCTTCCACTCCTTCAAATACAATTAATTTACCACTCATGTTTTGAAATTTTTCTCCTACCGATTTTTTTACCCTAAGACAGCATAGAGATTTATGTCACGTTCCCATAGTCCAGTTGATCATCAGTTTGCATTCCAAAGCTTACCAAGAAGTATGAGTACTTTGGAAACCTGGACTTTTGGTGTTACAAATCATCTCAGTTGGACAACATTAGTACCAACTGTTCATGCGGACTTGGGAACAGCAGCTATTTTCGTTTGGGTTCCCGCTGTCATAGTCGGAATGCTAATCAACTATCAAGTCAAACATCTAGGTAGAAATTTTTTAAATGTAGCTGGGGGAACTCCTAACTACATAACTCGTTTGTGGCAAGGCTACCCCATTATTGCCCGCTATGCAGCCATTGGATATCTCATATCCTGGCTTTCAGTTGTACCACTCAACTCGGTGGTACTCACAAATATGATTACTTCTAATCTAGAAGTACTGGGTATTCCCTGTCCAGAGCTAATTTTTAAACTCGGTTTTACCTTACTACCCTTTATTGTTGCCTTTAGCGGCAGTCGTGCCTTAAGTATTTTACATCTATTATTTTCACTTCCTGCCTTACTTTTGATCTTATTATTTTGTCTCCAAGGATTGGGTTTTTTAGCTTTCTCTCCTAATAGTCCCAGCTTTTTTCCTCAGCATTGGACATCGTTAAATTTTATAGATTGGGCTAAGTGGTTCTTTTTCATCAGCTATACCACCTATAGTTGTGAAACTATTTCATCCTTTGTAGCTGATAGTCGTCACCCCAAACAAACTTTAAATTTTCTCGATATTGCTGCTTGGTTAATGCTGCCCATTTTTATCGGTGGTTCTTGGGTAATTATCCGATTATGCACCATTGAAGGTCTAGAAGATAATCCTTATCTTAATTTTGCCGTAGCATCTGTATCATTTTGGGGAGACTTTGGACCAATAACCGTAACTTTTTTACTGACTAGTTGCTGTTTACTAGGTTCAGCAACCGCAATTTCAAATTCACCCCGAATAATCTACCAGTTAGCTGTAGATAAACACTTAGCACCAGTCTTTTCTCTAGTTTCATCTCGTGGGGTATTTGGTTCATCTTTGGTTCTGAGTTTATGCATCAGCATGGTCTATTTTCTTTGGGGAGACATATCTCAAATTGTCATAGTGGGAAATGTTGCCTGGTTTTTAGCGTTCATGCTCATGCATTTAGGGTTATGGAAAAAACGAAATCAGCCAGATATATTGTGGCCAAAAATATCTTTAGTCTTTTTTATCATAGAAGCCGTAATTCTAATAGTGACTGCCTATGCTTGGGTTTGGCAAGATTTTCTGGCAGGATTGTTAGCGCCCTTTGTTGTATTAATGATTGATGCCTTAGTGCGTTATCTTCCCATCCCTGTTTTCCGTTCCCATTGGTGGATAAAACTGTATAAATCACACCGACGAACCTCAATTAAAGACCCCCTAGCTATGCAAGTAGGGATATTAATGTTTCTACTCTGCGGTGCTGTTTTGGTGGGTTGCTTATTTGTTTGGTTATTGAATGTAGCCCCGATCACAACCGTGAAAAATCTGGTTGTTATTTTGTTGATAACAGTAGCATTTGTAGGAGTTGCGATCGCTTGTTGGACAAGTTTACCCCAAGTAGTTGCTCTAGCAGAAGCACGAGAAGCCGCAGAACACTTATTTACTGTTGCCCAAGATGGAATTTTAGTAGTAGATGAACAGGGTGTTATTCGCCAAGCAAACCCCGCAACAGAAGACTTTTTTGGTTGTAATCCATCGCAATTATTGGGGCATCACCTGCAAAAATTCCTACCCGAATTAACCGCATATCCAGAACAATGGGACAAACGAGGAGAACATACTCTATGCGATTATCAGAAAATCAGAACTTTGGAAGTTTCCATCTCAGATCGACCACATCAAGATTTTCAAGAATACGTCGTCATTGTCCATGACATTACCCAACGCAAGCAAGCTGAAGAAATATTGCTAAATTCAGAAGCTCAATTACGCCAAGAGGCACAACAATTAGCTGCTCAATTGGTGCAAAGTGAAAAAATGTCAAGTTTAGGACAATTGGTAGCAGGTGTAGCCCATGAAATCAACAACCCAGTTAGCTTTATTTATGGCAACCTCACTCCAGCTAATTTATACATTCAAGATTTAATTAAACTCATCCAACTTTATCAGCAACACTATCCCCAGCCCAATGCAGAAATACAAAATGAAATTGAAACTATCGATCTCGATTTTCTAATGGCAGACTTGCCTAAATTACTAAATTCAATGAATGTTGGCGCACAAAGAATTAAAGAAATCGTCGTATCTCTGCGAAACTTTTCTCGCTTGGATGAAGCAGAAATGAAAGCAGTAAATATCCATGAAGGTATTGATAGCACACTGATGATTTTACAAAGTCGTCTCAAGGCTACATCTAACCGTCCAGAAATTGAAGTTATTAAGGAATATGCTAATCTACCGATGGCAGAGTGCTACGCTGGACAACTCAATCAAGTATTTATGAATATTCTTGCTAATGGGATTGATGCTATAGATGAATCATATGTATCTGGTCATTTGTCAATGGTCAATGGCAACACAATGGACAATCCCAAAATAGAAATTTATACAGAAATTACTAATGACAAAGAAGTAATAATTTGCATCAAAGACAATGGTTCTGGTATTAATGAAAATGTACAGAAGCATTTATTTGAGCCATTTTTCACTACAAAACCAGTGGGTAAAGGTACAGGATTAGGCTTATCTATTAGTTATAAAATTATTACCGAAAAACATGGAGGCAGTTTAAAATGTGTTTCTGCACCTGGTATTGGCACAGAATTTGTGATTATTATTCCCTTAAAACAAAAAAATTGCCACCTAAATAGGGGTTGCTGAGAAAGTTTTTCCGTGAGGGGATAGGAGTCAGGAGTCAGGAGTCAGGAGTCAGGAGGAGGTTTGAAAATTCCTTTCCCATCTCTCGAAATACCAAAAAATGCACACTTTTTCACGTATATCCTTCAAAACCCTTGCACTTTTTTCCTATTTATCAGCCTCAAACTTTTGATTTATCTGCGTTTTGCATTTTTTCAGCAAACCCTAAATAATTAATGAAGTGCAGAAATTGGGATAGAAAGAATTTTCCTAACTTCCTCTAATCCTACTTTCTGCTTTCCTCGGTTCTGATAATAATACCGATATAAATAAATTTGATATTATATCAAGTCTGGCTAATTGCTTATCAAAAAAACTCGACCCATCTCCGTGCGGTTCCCTAATGATACAGCAGATTCAGGTACATGAGGTACAAAATTTAAGAACAAAGCCATAGAAAAAGAGAGTTTTAACCCTGTTCCCTGTTCCCTGTTCCCTGTTCCCTGCTGTAAGTATTTAACGGGACACGATATTATTGGGAATTACGTTGTTGACGGCGCGATTGTCTATTCTCCCAACTTTGCTTGAGTTGTTCCCGCTGTGCTGGAGTTAGGACTGCTTGCATTTTTTGTTTTGAAGACTTTTTGATTTCACTGATTCGGGTTTTCTGCGCTTCCGTCAGATTTAGAGAAGCGAAAGGCTCTTTTTTACCTTGACGCTCACCTCTTTGCTGTGGAGACTGACTCCGACGGGCTTCCATTGCTGCTTTTAGCTGTTGTTTTTGTTCTGTTGTCAGGACTTTGTCAATTTCAGCGCGTGTATCACGGCCAATTTTCTGCATTTCGGTTTTTTGTGCCTCAGTTAGTCCCAGCTTTTGCCAAGGACCCTTTTGTGCAAATTGTTTACCTGGTTGGCCTGAAGGGGGAGTTTGTTGTGCTTGGGCTGCAAAGGGAATTGCAGTTACAGTCAGCGCCAGCGCAGCAGCCATAAATGATAATGTTTTGAGTTTCATAAATAAGCTTGTGTTTTTTTAGTTCGATGTCACTATCATAAGAACTGATCTCAGCTACTACATGAGGATAAAGTCACGTCTACACCCATGACTAAAGTAATGTTTTAGTCCTGACAAAGGTGACTAGTTATAAAGTAGAAATTAAAGTAAGTGTACTTATATATTAAACCAAACTCAAATAATTCGTAATTCGTAATGCCTCTTTCAGAGGAGCTATGCCTACGGCACGCTACGCGAACGCTAACGTAATTCGTAATTATCTCTCCTGCTCCCTGCCTGATCTCAACGATAATATAATTATTTACGCCTACCTACTTATGTCTCCCCCAATTCAGGTTAATAATCATCCCTTTCGCTTTCTGCTTTATTTAGAGTGGGCATTACTAGGGCTTTCGGTATTGATGGTAATCATACCCTCCCCATCGCCTCGATTTTCTGTGCATTTCCCAGAATTGACTATTTGTAGCTTGGCTATTTTTGGTTTGATGGGCTTAAGATTACCTACAAATAATAATTTTTCTAAAATAATATATACAGCTAGTGAAGTTGTCCTAATTTTAATAATTGGCTTTTTCGGTGGTAAAACCACTAGACTTTTTCCCTTTCTTTATCTTATTTTAGTAACTCGCAGTTGTTTGATTTTTCAGTTACCTGGACGTTTGACTGTAACTTTTTCATCATTTATATTATTTTTGATCACACTTAATAATCGCTCAACGCCTTTTAGATTATCTCCCTTAGCTCAAGAACGGTTTCGTTTTTTCAGTTTTAGTTTAACAATTTTATTCGGGTTAAGTTTAGTATTTGTCTTACTATTGATGAATGCAGTATTATCTGAACGTCAAAGTCGAGAAAAACTAGCTATTGCTAATGAAAAACTGCGTCAATATGCTCTGAAAATTGAAAATCAAGCTACCCTAGAAGAACGTAATCGCATTGCCAGGGAAATTCATGATTCCTTGGGACATTCTCTAACTGCTCTAAATCTACAATTAGAAACTGCTTTAAAGCTGGCAAAATCTGATATACCTAGAGCTTTGACATTCTTAGCAACAGCTAAAGAGTTAGGTTCAAAAGCATTGCAAGATGTACGTCACTCGGTTTCCAAAATGCGTTCACACCCTTTACAAGAGCAATCTTTAGAACAGGCAATTAGTATTTTGGCAGATGATTTTCACCGCTCAAATAATGTTTTAATAAAGTGTAATATTTCTCTGGAATTTCCCTTGCATAGTGAAATAATTAACCCCATTTATCGCATTATTCAAGAATCATTGACCAATATTTCTAAATATGCACAAGCTTCAGAAGTTAAATTAGAATTAATTACAACAACAGCAGCTTTAAAACTAATAGTTGAAGATAATGGTAGAGGTTTTGATGTACAACAAAATACTACTGGCTTTGGTTTACAAAGTATGCGCGATCGCACTTTATCACTGGGAGGAGAATTTACAATTAACAGCGCTCATGGTTCTGGTTGTCAAATAATAGTTGATATTCCCTTATCTCGGTCAAAATAATGATTAAAGTCTTACTTGTAGATGACCAAAGTTTAATTCGTCAAGGTTTAAGAGCATTATTAGAATTAGAAGTTGATTTAGAAATAGTGGGAGAAGCAGAAAATGGTGAAAATGCCATTAATTTGGTTGAACAATTACAGCCAGATGTAGTTTTAATGGATATCAGAATGCCGATCATGGATGGAGTTGCAGCTACACAAGAAATTCAAAAACGCTTTCCTAATACCAAAGTTTTAGTATTGACAACTTTTGATGATGATGAATATGTGAAAGCAGTTTTACAGAATGGTGCAATGGGTTATTTACTCAAAGATACACCCTCAGAAGAGTTAGCTGTTGCCATTCGCGCTGTTGATAAAGGCTATTCTCAACTAGATCCAGAAATAGTTAAAAAACTGTTGACTCAATTTCCTTCCAGTTTATCAAAGCCGACAACATCTGTACCACCAAGTTTAGCTGAACTGACACCCAGAGAGAAAGAAGTTTTGCGGTTAATTGCTACAGGTGCTAGTAATCGAGAAATCGCCCATGAACTCTACATATCTGAGGGAACAGTCAAAAATCATGTCACCAATATTTTAAACCGATTAAATTTGCGCGATCGCACTCAAGCCGCTATTCTTGCCAATACATTCTCATCCTACTTGCAACAAGATACTTAATTTCAGTATTACCTGTATTTCTAAAAGTTCTTGCTATTTAAGTCATTTAAGATACATAAGATATTTTAAATATCAAAAATTTTACTGTATTAAATTAATACACAAAAATTAAGGACAGACTAGAATCTGCAATCGTACACAAGGGTGGAAATAAAACTACCATTAAGAATTACTAAAAAACCTGTGTAATCTGCTGTTGTAATTTTTAAGTTTTAATTCCGAGAGAGCGGTACTAGGCTTGAGCTTAAATCCCACATTCTTTACCCTGCATGAGTTTCAAAGCCTAAGCCAAAAAAAGTAATCCCTTATATTTGCTTAACTTATGACTGATATAAAAAAAACTAAATTCAGTAATTTCTCGGTATTATATTAACCATTATTTCAGCATAATTGAGTCAATAGGGAACTAAGCCAGACGCACTTATTTACACAATCATACTCTAGTGAAAATAAAAAGTGGAGCTATAAACACAGCCAATTTAAAATTTTTCCTCTGTTTAAACACTGTAGTCCTCAAAATAAAATCGGGGTAAATATATGCCAAATTTATTAAGGCCACAACTAGGAGATTTCAATAGCATTGTCTGTTTCAAAGCAGTAATTATCGGCATGGAAGATGCGTTAGGAGAAAAAGCCACAGCCATTGCTTTAACCACTGCCGGACGATCGCGGGGGAAAAAACTAGCGGCAGATATGGGTTTAGTGGGAACAGTAAATACCTTAGATGATGTAGCAGCCAAATTGTCCCACGCATTAGGTAAAGAAGGAACTAGACTCTGTATTATTGAGAAAATTGTTACAGAGGGTGAGACTATTAGAGTATACACCTCTGAAACCATTTGTTCAGCCGGTGAACCACAAAATTCACAACGCCAGTGTACCTTTACAATGGGTGCAGTTTGGGGCGCTTTAGAACAAGTAATTGGTAAGCGTTTTAGAGGAGTACATACTGATTCTGTGTTAAGGGGCAGTAATCACGACGTATTTGAATTTACACCTTTAGACTAAAAAGTCTCTAACTTGAATTACAGATCAAGAACTTATTGAATTAGGAATTAATAAAAATTCCTGACTCAGTCCCAAATATAAACCTACCAGGAGCAGAAATTATTATGGCAATCAACACAGAAAAACTGAGCATGATTTTACAGCACTTTGTAACTGCAACTACTGACGTTCAAGGAGCAGCACTTGTTACTCCCGATGGTCTACCTTTGAGCGCAAGTCTACCAGGTGGGATGGATGAAGAACGTGTTTCAGCAATGTCAGCATCTATGCTGTCCCTAGGTGAACGGATTGGGGTTGAGTTAGCTAGGGGAAACGTAGACCGAATCTTTGTAGAAGGTAACAAAGGCTTTGGTATCTTGACAGGTTGTGGTGAAGATGCGGTATTGCTGGTATTGGCTAGTGAAACTGCAAAACAGGGATTACTCATGCTAGAAATCAAACGAGTTCTTGCAGAACTAAAATTAGTTTTAAGCTAAATTATCCATACTAAAGCCAACTCAATACAAGTTCCCTTGTAGAGAAAATATAGGTTAAGCGAGGGAACTTTCTACCCAATACTAAACAACTATCAAAACCATTAAGGAGTTTGTTTAAACTAGTGAATAATCACTCATTATTTGTTTATTTATGGAGTAAATAAACATGGAGATTATGCGCTTAATTGTCACGGGAACAGTAGGATCTGGTAAATCCACTTTTATCCGTTCTGTTAGTGAAATTGAGGTCGTAGATACAGATACCCGTGCAACTGATGAAACAGCATTGCTGAAACAAAGAACCACCGTGGCTTTTGATTTTGGTCGGCTGCAATTTGGCCCTGATATGGCACTGCACCTTTATGGAACACCTGGTCAATCTCGCTTTGATTTCATGTGGGATATTTTGATCCGCAAAGCTCACGCTTATATTTTATTGATAGCAGCACATCGAGCTAGAGAATTCCGTCAGGCGCGTAAAATTCTCAACTTTATGCAGGAACGCGCTCAGATTCCGATGATCATTGGTCTAACACATACCGATTGTCCAGGAGCCTGGTCTGAAGAAGATGTATATCTTGCCATTGGATACGTTAATGAAGCCGAAAGACCTCCTATGATTAGAGTCAATCCCAACGAAGGAGACTCTGTAGCAGAGGCAGTCATTGCCCTAGTACAGTATTTGATGGAAAGTTGTGCAGTGTAATCTATCTCATCAATCCTAGTTAATTTAGGAATATTCTCTAAATTAAATAAGAATTTTTTGAGGTTGAATTTCAGAATATTTTTATTCTGATTTGTTTAATATTTAGATCCTTTGATAAAGGAGGTAAATTATGACTATTACTGGTAACTTTACCGATTTTTCCTTGCCAGAACTACTTCAGTTTTTAGACCAAGGAAAAAAAACAGGACTACTTTTTATTGAGTTTTTGCCTGAAGGGGATGAAAATCGGAAAAAACAAGTTTATTATATGTGGCTGCATCAAGGTCGTATAGTCACCGCAGCTGATCGCTTAGACCAACAAGGCTTAACATCAATGATTGCCCAAAGAGGGTGGATAAGTGAGCGAGTAATCTCTAGAGTCACTCAAATTTCTTCTTGTTTTATCAACTCACCATTAGGGCTATGCTTAAAATCCCAAGGACTGGTACAACCAGAACAATTGAAACTGCTATTTAATAGCCAAGTGCTACGTCCAGTATGTTCTTTATTCCAAGTCAAAGATGCTCTGTTTAGATTTGAGCCAACATCATCATTGCCTTTGGGGGAAATGACTGGTTTGAGTATGTCTGCAACTGAGGTGATATTAATTGGACTCCGTGCGCTGCGAGATTGGACGGCTTTAGAAGAAAAGCTCCCAGATCCAACTTCCGGTTTGTCAGGGTTTATGGTGAAACAGCCCAGAATGCAGTTAAATGCTCAAGAATGGCAAGTGTGGGAATTTGTCAACGGACAGGTTTCTCTACAGCACATTGCCAATCAACTGAGAATACCCATAGCAACTGTGCAGCAAATTGCTTTCCGACTGATTGTAGTTGGTTTAGCAGAAGAGTATTTTATGGTTGCTGCTACACCCACATTCACTGTAGAAGAGCCTATTTCTACTTCTACTCCCACCATCACTTTTGCAGAACCAGTGCAGGAACTTGTACCAGCAACTAAACCTATAGAAAAGCCAGCAGAAAAGCCACCTGTTAGTCAATCATTTCTGCAAAATTTAGTTGGTTTTCTACGCAGTAAAAAATCATAACTTAAAAGGCAATTTTTGTATCTTCATCTTAGGCAAAAGTTAATAATACAAGTTGCATATTTTTGGAACTCTGAGCAAAGAGCATAATCTTGCACTATACTCTTTTACAGAGCATATAAAAGACTTAATTAAGCAAACAGTAAACAGTAATAACTGATAACTGAATCAACTACATTTATCTTGTGAAAGGATTAACTATGGCTATTGAACCTACCGTTTTTATGGCAACAATGGAAAAAAGAATTGGTTTAACTCCCGAAGATAAAACCATTCTTAAATCCAGTGCAGATTGGGGAAAAGATATTGCTTCAACAATGGCTGATCACTTCTATGCTTATCTAGGACGTGATGAAGAAATGAATGCCATTTTAAATAAAAGTGAGGGACGAATTCATCGCCTACATGAAACATTTATTCAATGGTTTCATCAAATGTTTACAGGAATGGATGATTGGGGTAAAGACTATGCCGATTGTCGTTGGCATATTGGGCTTGTTCATGTGAAAATTGGAATTGCCCCTCAGCACGTAGTTCCAGCTATGGCAGTTGTCGTCCATGAAGTTGGTAAAAAGCTCAGACTTGATGGCAAGTCTGAGGAATTGCAATACGCATTGGGCAGAATTTGTATGATTGATTTAGCTTTTATTGAGCAGGCTTATGTAGAAGTTTCTTCCTCTGCTGTACTCAGAGAAACTGGTTGGTCAGAAGCTTTATTCAAACGTCTCATTGCTACTGGTGCATCTAGTATGTAAGCGCAAGCATTCAACATTCATCACTAAAACAGTGCTGAGTTCTGAAAACTTGTTGCATTTAGCAATATACACAAGCCCTGGATATCTAACAGGGCTTTATTTTATGCAAATAATTGTAGACATTCATTCTTTAAAATCCCTTTTGTTACCTTTATTTTTCTAAATGATTTAGCGATTACTTCTTCGCAAGATATATTCACCTGAGCTTGATTAATCGAAATTAAATCTTGAATTGAAGCACCATAGATAATTTCTGATATTCCAGTCCATACACAAGCAGTAGCACACATTGGACAAGGTTCACCAGTCGTATATATAGAATAACCCTCTAAAGAAGGGTTTTTTAGTTGAGTTGTTAAATTACGAATGACATTGACTTCTGCATGGGCAGATGGATCACTGTCTCTATTTACGGTATTATACGCTGCTGCAACTACTTCATTATCTTTAACTATCACCGCACCATAAAGGGCATCTCCTTTTTTTGCTGCTTCTAGCGCTAGACGCATAAAATATTCTTGGTTCATCTTTACAGGAGAGTTTAACAGAATAACCTCCTACAATAGCGCATTTTTGCTGTTATTGCTGTGAAGTAGTTCATTTATTTTGGTTATATATGTTACTAAATCGAGAAAAAATTGAATTTTACTTAACAGACCTAGAAACACCAATTGGTAAAGCAATTAATTTAACCATTGCGACGCTAGTTTTATTATCATCAGGAATTTTTGTGGCGGAAACTTATAATATCTCTGATGATGCTCACCTAGAGCTAAAAGCATTAGATACTTGCATATTAATAATTTTCGCTGTCGAATATTTACTGCGTTTATGGAGTGCAGAAGACAAAATCAAGTATATTTTTAGTTTTTATTCAATTATTGACTTAATGGCGATATTACCATCTTTTATTGGTTTAGTGGATATCAGTTTTATCCGCTTATTACGGTGGTTCAGAATTTTGCGATTAATCAGGTTTATAGACAAAAAAATCTTATTTGGTAGTATTAGCAGCGAAGATGGTGTAATTTTTGCGCGGATATTATTTACTTTATTTGCAATTATTTTTGTTTATTCTGGCTTAATTTATCAAGTTGAGCATCCAGTTAATCAGCAAAACTTTGGCACTTTTTTAGATGCATTTTATTTTTCAGTTGTGACGATGACAACTGTAGGCTTTGGTGATGTCATACCAGTTTCTGAATTAGGTCGTTTACTCACGGTTTTGATGATTCTAACAGGAGTAGCGCTGATTCCTTGGCAAGTGGGAGATTTAATTAAGCGATTAGTCAAGACTGCCAATCAGGTAGAAACAATTTGTTCAGGTTGCAGTTTAGCTTTTCATGATGCAGATGCTGTGTTTTGTAAAAGGTGCGGAACTAAGTTACAAAAAGATGACTACTTTCAAAATAATTCGTAATAATACCTCTGGTCCTGTTAGGGATACGTAATTCGTAATTACAGCAGATTGCAGATCAATGAGGTACAGAATCTAAATTGAAACTTAGACACCAAGCCAGTTTTACTCCTGACTCCTGAACCGGAGGTCTGCGAAGCGTCTCCTGACTCCTGAATTCTGACTCCTGAATTCTGCTGTAAGTTCTGCAACTAGGAAAAAAAATTCTATTTTTCCTCTGCTTGCTTTACCTCAAGAGCGCTCCCTGCCTTCACCCGTCATTTTTGGGTTGATAGACTACTATGGCTGTGCTGGAAAAACTCATAATTTATTGCTATATATTTTCAGTAATTTTGGTAGAGTAACAGAAATAATCTACAAATGTCAATCATTAAATTTGAGCTTTTGCATTTACGAGTTTTAGCTAAATTTCTTGCTAGACAATCATTACAGCGATTCTGACCCCAGCGCAGACTGTATACTTCCCCTAAAAGGTATCAAAAGATTGACAGATATTCTCATTTGCTCTAATTTAAATTGAGAACTTATATCAGCTATCTTGCTGAACTAGTCAGTAAATTTAACCGAAAGGCTTGAAAATCGGACATGGATATTAAAAATCTGTTTATCGCAGGTGGTGTTGTAATGTGGCCCCTGCTGGGCTCTTCTGTGTTGGCGGTAGGGTTAATTATCGAACGGATCAAATTTTGGGTAAAAATCAGTACCCGTCAGCAACAGGTAGTCAGAAATGTATTGAGTCTGTATCGTCAGGATAATGTGGTAAGTACAATTGATACATTGAGAAAGAATGCAGATTTACCTATTGCGCGGATATTTTTGACGGCTTTAGAGTTAGAAGAACCAAATCCAGAAGAATTTCGCTTGGCTTTAGAAAGTGAAGCACAAGCAGAAATACCTTTGTTCAAAAGGTTTAATACGATTTTTGATACTATTATTGCACTCGCACCCTTGTTAGGATTACTGGGTACTGTATTGGGGTTAATTACTTCTTTTGCTTCACTCAATCTTGGTGATGTTGGGGGAACAAAAACTGCGGGGGTAACTAGCGGTATTAGTGAAGCCTTAGTTTCTACAGCCACTGGATTAATTGTGGCAATTTTTACCCTTGTTTTTGCTAATACCTTCCGGGGATTTTATCAACGGCAAATGGCTTTGATTCAAGAATATGGTGGACAGTTAGAACTACTATACCGTCGTCGCTACGAAAGAGGAGAAAAAGCATATGCGTCTACAAGATGAACCGGAAATACCAGCACAGATTAACATTGTGCCGATGATTGATGTTATCTTTGCAATTTTGACATTTTTCATCATGTCAACATTGTATTTAACTCGTTCCGAGGGTTTACCAGTTAATTTACCTCAAGCTGCTACGGGAAAAACAGATCGCCCCGCACAGGTGACGGTGACAATTAATAATAATGGAGAGATATTTTTGAACAAAAAAGCAATTAGTTTAGAACAATTAGAAATAGGAGTGAGAGAAAAGTTAGAACCGCAAACACAGTTGATGGTGATACTAAATGCAGATGAAGCTGTTAATCACGGACAAGTCGTAGCGGTGATGGATAAAGTGCGACAGGTAGAAGGAGTGAAATTAGGTATAGCCACACGCAAATAGTCAAGGAGTCAGGAGTTTAGGATGTTGATTAATTCTGCGGCTAAACCTGTATTTAGCTTAGTTGTGTGTTTGATGCTGCTGCTAGTTTGTTTAGTATCTAGTGTCACATTGGGAGCAGCGGATATACCAATAGATCAGATTTTGACATCCTTTGTCAGCTTTGATGGTTCATATCAACACTTGGTTATTCAAACAGTCAGATTACCGCGATCGCTTATTGCCATTCTCGTCGGTGCATCCCTAGCAGTTTCCGGGGCATTGATGCAAGGTTTAACACGCAACCCTTTAGCAGATCCAGGTATTTTAGGCATTGAATCCGGCGCAGCACTCACCGTAGTTGTGACAATTTTTGTGTTTGGTACTTCATCAGTTACTACTTTGACAATTGCGGCTTTTTTGGGTGCGGGAATCACAGCAACTTTAGTCTACTTCTTGGGTTCACTGGGAAAGGGAGGAGCAACACCGCTTAATCTTACAGTAGCAGGAGCAGCCCTGACAGCTTTAATTTCTTCCCTGACTACTGCTATTTTAATCATTAGTCAACGCACATTAGAAGAAATTAGATTTTGGTTAGCCGGTTCATTAGCTGGTAGAGATGCCACTATACTCGTTTCCGCACTACCTTTTGTCACCATCGGCTTAGTAATTGCCTTGGCTTTGGGTAGACAAATTACCACCATGAGTCTGGGTGACGATGTAGCCAAAGGTTTAGGCCAAAAAACAGCCTGGATAAAAATTCTGACTGCCATCAGCGTAGTTTTACTAGCAGGAAGTTCAGTAGCCCTGGCTGGTCCCATCGGTTTTATTGGTTTAGTCGTTCCTCACGTTGTCCGATTTTTCATTAAAACCGATTATCGCTGGATTTTGCCTTATTCCGCCATTGTCGGGGCAACCTTACTTTTAGTAGCAGATATTACCGCCCGTATCATCCTCAAACCCCAGGAATTACCTGTAGGTGTGATGACTGCACTGGTGGGCGCTCCCTTTTTTGTCTATCTGGCTAAATCAAAGGTGAAAAAATGAAGGTTGATTGGTTGGTTATTCGTTCCTCTGCAATATCTTTTCGTATAGACCGGCGTGTACCAATAATGCTGTTATTTTTACTAGCAGTTATTGGCGTGGCAATGGTGATAAATGTGGGTAGAGGTGAATATCCTATCTCTCCCCTAGATATCATTAAAACTATATTGGGTGTAAATACGGGGAACCCTGATCATTTATTCGTTATTAATACCCTGCGTCTACCTCGTACTGTTGTGGCTTTTATGGTGGGAATGGCGCTGGCCATTTCTGGAACTATCTTCCAAGGTTTAACACGCAATCCGTTGGCTGATCCTGGTATTATTGGCATCAATTCTGGGGCAAGTCTAGCCGCAGTTACAGTTATTGTCTTATTTCCTTCTGCACCAGTTTACATCTTGCCTTTATCAGCCTTTGTTGGTGCTTTGTTAATGGCGGCTTTAATTTATTGGTTAGCTTGGAATAATGGCAGTTCGCCGATTTTATTAATTTTAATGGGTGTGGGTTTATCTGCGATCGCTAGTGCCTTCACCAGTTTAATGATTACCTTTGGCGAAATTAACAGCGTCAATGATGCTTTAGTATGGTTAGCTGGTAGCGTTTATGGGCGAACTTGGGAACAGGTATTTTCCTTTTTACCTTGGTTGATTATTTTTGTACCGATGGCTTTGACATTAGCCAGACATTTGAACGCTTTAAATTTAGGGGATGATGTAGCGAGAAGTTTAGGTAGTCGCGTGGAATGGCAGCGTAGTTTACTGTTGTTGGTAGCAGTAGCTTTAGCAGGTGCATCAGTAGCGACTGCGGGAATGATCGGTTTTGTCGGTTTAATATCACCCCATTTAGGAAGACAATTAGTAGGTACAAATCATCAAGGTTTGATTCCCACTTCCGCACTGTTAGGAGGAATGATTGTTGTCGTTGCAGACTTATTAGGAAGAACTTTATTTGCACCTATTGAAATTCCCTGTGGTGTGGTTACTGCTGCTGTGGGCGCTCCTTATTTTCTGTATTTGTTAATTCGTAATCGGAAAAAATAGGTGACAGGAAGTGACAGGTGACAGTTAAGAGAGCATAGAAAATAGCGAATAGATTATTATTTATTACCAATTACCAATTACCAATTACCAATTACCAATTACCTATTATGAAAGGATTATCAACAAAAGGTCTGTCTTTAGCTTATGATGGTGCGACCATTATCTGGGATCTAAATTTAGCGATTCCTGCTGGAAAAATTAGTGCTTTAGTTGGTGCAAACGGTTGTGGAAAATCTACTTTATTAAGAGGTTTGGCGAGATTGCTTAAACCTCGTGGTGGTGCTGTATATCTTGATGGAGAATCTATTTTTCAACTTTCCACAAAAGAAGTCGCCCAACAATTGGGAATTTTACCTCAAAGTCCAGTCGCACCGGAAGGTTTAACAGTCAAAGATTTAGTAGCCCAAGGACGTTATCCTTATCAAAGTTGGTTGCAGCAGTGGTCAGAGAAAGATGAAAAAATTGTTCAACAGGCATTAGAAATTACGGATTTACTCAAGTTATCTGAACGGGCATTAGATACTTTATCAGGTGGACAAAGACAACGTGCTTGGATTGCTATGGCATTAGCTCAAGATACGGATATTTTACTATTAGATGAACCGACTACTTTTTTAGATTTAGCACATCAGATAGAAGTTTTAGATTTGTTATATGACTTGAACAAATTTCAAGACAGAACTATTGTGATGGTGTTGCATGATTTAAATCAAGCCTGTCGTTATGCTGATTATTTAGTAGCAGTTAAAGAAGGCAGAATTTTTACTGCCGGAGAACCAAAACAGGTGATGAATGAGGAAATGGTAAAAGAGGTGTTTGGTTTAGATTGTCGTGTTGTTGCTGACCCGGTTGTGGGTACTCCCATGTGTGTGCCAATAGGACGTAAGGGTAAAGGAATTAACTAGAAGAATGTGGAGAGATTTATTACAAATGAATACAATGTTTATTGCTGCAAAAACTAAATTTGATCATTCTCTAGACTGGCGACAAAAATCACGAAGATTTTTACCTTTTTTACTTGGCATCATCTTTACTTTGGTGGTGAGTAGTCAAACTTTTAGTGCAGTCCCCAAAACAACAGAAATCCTTTGGGACACTTACGGCATCCCACATATTTACGGTAATAACCATCAAGGTGCTTTTAAAGCATTTGGTTGGGCGCAAATGCAAAGTCACGCTAACTTGCTGTTACGTCTCTATGGACAAGCACGAGGAAGGGCGGCTGAATATTGGGGAGAGAAGTATTTAGAGTCTGACAAATGGGTATTGAGAATGGATGTACCCAAACGTGCTAGTTCTTGGTATGAAGCACAAAGTTCTGATTTTCGCAGTAATCTAAATGCTTTTGCGGCTGGGATTAATGCCTATGCTAAAGAACATCCTGATTTAATTGATGAGCAAGTAAAAATGGTACTACCTGTGACACCGCAGGATGTACTCAGTCACCTGCAAAGGGTATTGTTGTTCACGTTTGTCGTTGATCCGGGAAGAGTGGCAAATATTAATGATACAAAGTCTGCTCCTGGTTCTAATGGTTGGGCGATCGCACCAAAACGTTCTGCTGACGGTAAAGCAATGTTGTTGGCAAATCCTCATTTACCTTGGGGAGACTTATTTCTATGGTACGAAGCACAAATTACCGCACCGGGAATTGATGCTTATGGGGCGACATTGGTAGGTGTTCCCGTTTTAGCGATCGCCTTCAATGATCATTTAGGTTGGACTCACACGGTTAACACCCATGATGGCTGGGATGCCTACGAACTGAAATTACAAAAAGATGGTTATCTTTTCGATAACAAAGTTCTCGCTTTTAAAACAACAACCTTTTTCCTAAAAGTCAAACAAAAAAATGGCTCTTTCCGAGAGCAATTATTCACAGTTAAAAACTCTATTCATGGGTCTGTAGTCAGCGAGAAAAACGGTAAAGCCGTGGCGCTACGGGTAGTTGGTCAAGATAGTGCAGGTATATTAGAACAGTGGTGGGATATGGCCAAATCCCAAAATATCAGCACCTTTGAAAAAGCAGTACAAAAGTTACAACTGCCGATGTTTACCATCATTTATGCCGACCGTAAAGGGCATATTATGCACCTGTTCAACGGTTTAGTTCCCGTGCGAAAAGAGGGAGACTTTAAATATTGGCAAAGCATTATTCCTGGGGACACATCCAAAACTTTATGGACTAAATTTCATCCTTATCAAGATTTACCAAAAGTAATTGACCCGCCCAGTGGTTGGTTACAAAATGCCAATGATGCACCTTGGACAACTACTTTTCCTGCTGCTATCAAAGCAGATAATTATCCATCTTATATGGCACCACGGGGTCCAATGGATTTCCGCCCCCAGCGTTCTGCCAGAATGTTAGCAGAAGATGAAAGTATTTCCTTTGAGGAAATGATTACCTACAAGCATTCCACTCGAATGGAATTAGCAGACCGAATTCTTGATGATTTAATCCCGGCTGCACAACAAGGAAATGAATTAGCAAAACAAGCCGCTGAGGTCTTAGCAAAATGGGACAGACAGGCAAATGCTAATAGTAAAGGTGCGGTTTTATTTACTGCTTGGGCAGACAAATTAGACTTTGATACAGCCTTCAGTCAACCTTGGAATGAAAGCCAACCACGCACAACCCCCGATGGTTTAGCTAACCCGAAAGCGGCTGTAGAACTATTAGAAAAAGTTGCCCAAGAAATCAAAGCAACCTACGGTAGCTTAGATGTTAGTTGGGGTGAAGTTTTTCGTTTACGAGTTGGTAATTTAGACTTACCAGCTAACGGTGCTGAGGGATATTTGGGAATATTTCGAGTTGTTGATTTTGCCCCCACAGAGGGACGTTTTCAAGCGGTGAGTGGTGATTCCTTTGTCGCTGCGGTTGAGTTTTCTCAGCCAGTCTGCGCAATGGCACTAAATAGTTATGGCAATGCGACTCAACCGGGTTCATCTCATATTAGCGACCAATTACCACTATTCGCTGAGAAAAAATTGCGTCCAGTGTGGCGAACAAAACAGGAAATTAATGCTCATTTAGAAGGAAGAAAAGTATTTTGATGGGGTAAAATTCTCACCATATCTCGTTTCCAGTCTCTGGCTGGAAATGCCATGACAACGGTTACCATTGCCCTCAATGCCTTAGACCGAGAGTCCACTTTTTGTCGTAGTATTTAGACAAAAGTCAAGGCGAGATGTGGGTTGAAATCTTTTTATCGATGTGAGTGAACTTTTGGATCATTTTTTAGTTGGAACACTCTTACTACTTTTGTAGTTGGAGTTCATAAACAGGGGAATTAGCAAATTCCTTAAGCTGAAAAAGTGATAATAAATTAGTCCATTCTTGTTGATAAACGGCACGGTTGTAAGCTAATTGACTAACAGTGTCATACCAAATCTTATTTTCTGCATAAGGAATGTACTGCTGTTGATTTCCTGTTTGCTTAATTTTTTGTACTAGCTCAGGACTGGCTTCCACTCTTTCAATCCAACCATTCACACTAATATTTGTGTTAGATCCCTGATCATTGACACAAGTAATTTTCAAGTACCATTGATATCTTTTTCCAAGCAATAATGGTTTTTCAGTAGAGGGAATACTTATGCTGACAATACCTTTTTTATCTGGTAAAGAGAACAACAAAGGCTTTGCCAAAACAGATTTTTTTTGTTCATCTAATAATCTAAATGTAGCTGGACGTGACTGGGAAGTTTTACCGAAGGGTAAATAAAACCAGATCTGGGGATAATCCTGAGTAGTCGAGCCACCATTGTTATTAGGAACTAAGGCCATGAGGTTGTTATTATCGATTTGAGAGCATTGCGATCGCGTGGCTCCTCCTCGTGAACGTCCAGAAGCATTTCCCTCGCCTCTGGAACCGTTAAACATCTGGCCAATGCGCTCAAGAAAATTCTGTGCTTGGGCTTTGTGAACAAAAATAGGCGACAAAAAATTCACACAAACAGCAGTTGTCACAGAGCAGATCAAAACAGTTGACTGTCGAATCGATAAATGGGGACGGAGCATTGTGTAATTACCTCTTAGTTTCCTAATTTGTTGATTTAACTTTTACGGAGCTTATCAGTTAAGTATAATACTGTTGCTCCATTTACTAATAATGCCAAAACTGGTGGAATAAAAGGTATCCAACCGCTTTGGCTCACCAAAATTACAGAACATATAATGTATAAAGTTCCAGCAGAACCTACTACAGCTATACCGATATAAAGATTGCGGTTAAATCGCCAGCAGACAAGACCACCTATCAACGCCCAGCCAAACATCCAGATTGTTTCATAACCAAGAGACCACCACCAAATGAGCGAGCGATTATCTAAGGTTGCACTCAGGATCTGGCTGATCATTTGCCCATGCAACGTGACTCCAGCAACGTCACCATAGGGTGTACTCCAGTAATCAGCTTGTCTGTTTTGCCTGTCAGTAAAGCCAATCAGTACAATGCGATTTTTAATTTGTTCAGCAGCAACTTTATTGTCCAAAACCTCCAAAATATTGACTCTATGTGCGAAATTACTGGGGTCGCCGCCAAAGGTACGATATTTGAGCATCGTTTGATAACCTTGAAGCTGATTATCCATGTCTTGGTAGCCACCTCCTAATCCCAGTAGTTGGGGAATCATGGTTTTACCAAACTGCATAGGCTGGTCATAAGCTTTGGTTTGGAGATTTAGAGGAGAGGTGAAAGACTGACCTTGAGCTTTTAGGTAGCGACGAGCAATTACTAGACTCAAAGCTTCCCTTGTCTGACAATATTTAAGGTCTGGCTTTTGCATCAAATATTGTCGGCGCACATAACGACCACCTTTCGCATCATCATCAACCAAGTCACTAAAGCCAACTTGCTCTAGCGGGACTTCTGGCGCGTTTTTAAAGCCAAGAATTTTTTCTCCCCGGCTATTTTCATAACTGTTTTTACAGACTGATATGAAGTTTTTCGTCTGCTGTAAACGTTGTTTTAGGCTACCTTCAGCTGGAAAATCCCGGATAAAATCCAACCCAATCATACTAGGTTGATGTTGAGAAAGATTTTTGAGTAAATCGTCTAGAGCTGCATCAGGAATAGAACCTCTACCACCCGGATATCTCCCGCTTTCATTCAACTTCTCAAGGCTTTCTGGATCAACATCGACCATTAAAAATCGTTCGTCCTTTGGTTCATCAGGACGTAAGGATATCATCTGGTCATAAGCTGCTAGTTCTAAAGTCTGGGTGAGTCCGAAAAACCTAGCAATGAACATGAGCGTTGTCACAGCCAAGCTACTCAGCAGCACAGTGCGGAGCTTGATTTTGCGATAGGGGAGAGCGCGACTGGCTGCAAGATATTCTAGTTGTAAATTGGTGGGGGCTGGTTGTTTGTCAACAGACTGATTCAACCATTCCTCAGAGGCGACTAAATCTTTACCCCGGAGCAAAAAACTATCGTCACGTTTAGCATCTTCCCACTCTTTGGCTTTGAGGAAAAGCCGAGTGTGCGATCGCACGTAATCTGGATCTGCATCTAATGTTCTGGTTAATTCTCCAAATTTGGTCAGAAAGTCTGCACTATGCTGACAAAAATCAATCCACTGCACCTTTGCCAATTCTGGAAAAAGCTCCCCAGTATTAATTTGTCGATACAATACAGTAACGATTCGCTTATGCAAACTCATCGCATACTCTACCTCAGCCTTGCAGTCAGGTGAATTGATAGAGTCTGGCGAAATAATAAATAGGAAGTTGTTAGCGCTTTCTATCCCTTTATTAATCTCTTGTGCAAAGTCAGTACCAGAGGCGACACTTTCTTGGTCAAACCAAGTAGTCTTGTTTTGAATTTGTAATGTATCGTTGAGCTTGCGGGCGAAATCAGAATCAGCAAGAGAGTAGGAAATAAATACATCTAGTGCTACCAGAGGCGGTTGCTTGAGGCTTTCGCTGATGAACTCTACTTGTAAAGGTACAGGCAGATGTTGGGTTTTTTGTTGAGCTATTTTTAACCAAGCTTCTGCCTGTCGAAGATTATAACCCCGCAACAGAATACTAGAATTGCGTTTTTGTCGTTCCCACTTCAGAGCTTTGACTAATAAGGTTTTATGCTGTTCGTAGTAAGCCGCATCTTGAGTTAGCACATTAATTAGCTTGTCAATATTGGCTTGTTGCTGTTGTGGCTCTGTCAAGTCGATGAAATGTAGAGTCCGTAATTCAACGGCAATCTGCTCTATATCTACTTGTTCAATTAACACAGGAATGATTCGTTTTTTCAAAGAAAAAGCATGAGACACTTCCATTTGGCAATATTCTGATTGCAAAGAGGCTGGTGACATCAGAAACACCAAATTGTCTGCTTCTTCAATACCTCGATAAATTGACTCGACAAAATCTGTGCCAGACTGAATATCTGTTTTGTTTGTCCAAACCGTGAAGCTTTTACGCATCAAGAGCTTGGCAACTTTTTCCATAACTGCCCTCTCTTTTTCTGAGTAAGAGAGGAACACTTGAGCCATCAGGTTGTTAGCATTTTTTGTACTTTGACATATAAAAGCACAGTGTAAATCTGTTGGTTCACATGGTGGTTGCTCATGTTTAAAGCGAATTTTTAACCAGTTTTCAGCCTGTACTCGCTCGTCACCAATTAACAGGTATTGTGAGTGTTGTTGCTGTCGTTCCCACTCCAAGGCTTTAGCTAAAAAGTAGGTGTGTTGATAGACATAATCTTGATGGCGGGAAAATAGTTCTAGCAGTCCCGCAAAGGATTTTTCAAAGTCATCTATACCTTCACGGAAGTATACCCAGTTAATTTTGCCAATAGCTGGGTGCATATTGGGAAAACTAGAGTGTAATCCCTTGGCTTTATATTGTTCCCACTCACTAGCGTCCCGTCCAGGATTGCGTTCTTGCCAAGTTTCTTGAGTAATTTGTTCTACGTGCAGCAAGGGAATAATACGTTTATTACGGCGGAGTGCTAACTCTATTTCTTTACCGCAATAGGGGGAGTTAATTGAGTGGGGCGCAATGATAAACAGAAAATTGTCAGCTTTCTCAATGCCATCATCTATTTGATTTTGAAAGTCAACACCTAGAGGGATATCATTTTGGTCGAACCAAATGTCCAACCCTGCTTCTATAAGTCGCTGATATACCTTAGTTGCAAAGGTTTTGCTATCTGCTCTCCCATAAGAAATAAAGGCATTTTTAAAGTTATTCATATTAATTATTAATATTCATTTTCATTTGTTTGGCATCACGTTCAAAATCAAAATTATCGCTATCTGTTAGTAGAAGTCACCGAACCTTTGCACACGATCGCCACAGATGATTCAGATTGTCAGGAGAACATCAACTTGCAGGAAACTGTGCCAGGAGGTCTTTGCCGTCAATAATGGTACTAGTGAAGGTAAAACTACGTTTAGCTTGGTAGCGTGGGTCTGATTTAACGATAGACATAAACTCTCGATGTCCTTGTCTTGTCCTACCTACTTGACAGCCAGCACTCCATCTGCCCACGTCGGACTTAGGGTTATCACCTCCCCAATGTTGGTTAATGCCAAACATACCTGAATCAATGGTGTCACCTGCATCGCGGGTGCCTGACCGATTTGCATCACGATGGACAGTTACCGAACCACCCGTTTGCACAAGAGCTTCATGTCCACCACCTGGTGTGTGAATTCCTACCTGCCATGCTTTGTATTGCCCGAAGGCGATAATAGCCGCACCTTTGGGGTTCATGGGTTTGAAGGTATAGTATTTACCTGGGTTGGTTGTGGCTTCCCAACAGCCAATCATTTTAGGCTTGCCGTCTTTAAACTCAATCACGATGCGGAGGTCGTTCCAGACATTGAGGGCGTTGTTATTGAGCGTTCCGTCCGGGTTCATGCCTTCGATGTAGATAATATTCTTGTATCCAGGTTCTTTGTCAATTTTGTAGCCCTTCTTCTCGCAATAGGCAATGATTTTCTCTTCTAGAGTTTTAGGCTTGGTTGTGACTGTGGCAATTTTGCAGCCGTCAATTTGGATATGCCCACCATAGATAAACCAAATGCGCCGATCCTGAACTGGAGCCTTGAGCATGACTCGGACATGGTGAGCATCTGCGATCGCCACCTCGGTAATTTCTAACTGTCTCCCCGCTTGGACAGTGGCTTTTTCCGATGCTTCGAGCTTGTTCGAGGGCAATGAGCAGCTTTTAAACACTGTGTCAGAAGTCACTTTGAGATTAAATTGCCCCTGCTCGGTTTGGTCATCCTTGAGTCCTATCGCTTGCAGAAAGTACAAAATTGCCGCACAACCAGCTACGGAATCAATCGTCTTGGTGTGATTAGTCCCAGCCCAAACAAACGGTGTAATTCCCTCGCTATCTTTGCCCTGGAAGTCGTTACACGCATCGAAGGCGAGTAAACGGGCTGAGAGCCTTGTTGGTATCTGTTCGCCCTGAATCTTCCTTAATTTTTGTGTGATTTGATCGAAGAATTGCGTGGCATCCTGAAAATCCGCCCTAGCGTGTATTATTCCTGCCCAGTACCAAGGTAGGTTGGGATAGTACCACTCGATTTTCTCGTAAAAGCCGCGATCATAATACAGTTTCTCAGCAATTTTTTCTAACTCTGGCAAGAGATTTGATTGCAGCTTGCAGGCTTGCCATAGTTCTGTATATTTTTCTTCAATAGATACAATATTGGCCATTTTTGTAATGTTTGCTTGTAACTGTTCATAGATTAAGTAAGGAACAGCAAAATTTTGTTGTAATAAAAGCGGCTTCGAGCTTTAGTTTTCAATCATCGCCAAAAGCTTGAACACGCAACACTTGCATCCGCTTTTAAAAAGTCCAGCTATGAGTCGTTTGAAGTATAGCTTGCTGTGTTCAAGCTCCAGTTTGGATTTGTTAGCTGTTGATTGCTCATGTCTTCATGCTGGGTTTCTTGATATCTAATATCTTGATTTTTAACCTGTTCTATGCGTCGGCAGAGGCTGTAGATGATTATAGGGTCACGGATGATTTCAGCCAGGATGCGGGCTTCATTAAAGTCTCTGGCATCGCTTCTTAAGTCATGCAACACTAGATCAATTAGCTCAGGACTCATTTCTATTTCCAAAGAAATGCTAATCGCAACGTCTGTCCCCATTTTGTCTACGTCGATCGAATACTTTTTGCTGTTACGAATCATAATTTTGTCCTGCGGTGATTGCTTTCATCTTTTGTTTACTGAGGCAAATTTATTTTGGCTTAAAGCGTGCTTACGGAGATTTATTCTAAATTAATCCCGCAGAATTTAAATCCTATATCATTAGGGGTAGGGTTTCAGGAATAGTTCAGCTTCAGCTTCTCTTCGTCTCCTAAGTCCTTGCTCAACATTTGATCCAGGATTGCGATACTTGATGAAAGTTTCGCGGATATTAGCCCAATCCTTATTCTTTAAGACTCTAGTCATTGATTCAAAATTAGCGGCACCGTAAAATTTACTCCCCAAGTTGTAGCCAAAGCTGAGTAAGGCACCTTGTTGGTTAGGGTTGAGTTCGCCCCAGCAAGGTATTTTCACTAAATCCGGTAAGTAGCTTGTTTCCAACTGATAGATCAACAGTTCATCAGCTTGTTGTTGGGAAATACTCTCTCCCATGTACCACGGACTACCGTCACGTTTCCTAGTCGTACCCCAGCCAATTGTGATTGGTATCCCTCCACTTAAAGGATCAGGGTATGCATTAAGATAGCAACCTTCAAACTTTTTAATTAGCTCAACTCCACACATAGGTATACTTGTGGAGACTTGTTTAGTTTTAGTGAGATGGTTTGCTGCTGTACCGTTCCTGCTGATAGGATTGCTCTTAATCTTAGCCAGAATCTCGTTAGCACTGAGATACTGTACTGAATCAGCGTTTAGGCTGCTGCTGTCACGATCTTCTTCATCCTCTTGAGATAAACTGTCAACAGGACTTAAGTTAGGTTGCTTATCTGACTCCACTGGGGCTGCCAGAAGTGCTGGTTTTTCGTTATCGCTCTGTTGTCGAGCAGAGCGCTCTTGTTCCAACTGCTGCCTTTCAGCTTGGACGCGCTGCTTTTCGGCTTCTAGTTGCCTAAGTTGCGCTTCATACTGCGCTCGTAGCTCCAACTGCTCGTTAAGGTTGGACAGAGCAAGTTCAGCATTCTTGGTGGCTGTTTCTCCAGCCTCTTTCTTGCCTTCCTCTTGCCGTTCTGTTAACTGGGAAATAAAGCCCTGTAAGTCTTGCTGAATATACTGTTCGACGCGTTCAGCAAAAATGGTGTAGGCATCGGAATGGGTATTAAATTGACGATAGGGACCAGCCATTTGGAAAAACTGCCACCCCTCAATTTTCAAGCCTTCGGCAGTATTACGATAGCTGCGGTACTTCTCACCATGACCAAAAAACTCTTCAACCGCAGCAGAAACGGCTACTACCTGACTTAAACCGAAAGCCGACCAGCCAACAATTTCCTGCCACTTCTGGTTCCCTTTCTGAAAACCAATTAGTGCTGGGACAATTACCCCGCCAATGATGGTAATCATTCTGAGGTTGTGATGAGCATTGCGTTCTTTGGTGGCTCGTCCCTCCAGCCACATGACTTGGTCGAGCCAGCGATTTTTCAGAAAGTCTTTTCGCAAGTCTGACAAGTCGAGTCGGTCAATCAGTCCAGAGAAGTTCTGTTTCAGGTATTGACCATAGTCGTTTTTCTTAGCCATAGTTTTAAATTTCTCAAAAGTTTCTAGCTATACTTAACATAAAAATATCACTTTTTAAAGAGTATTTGAACCGCTACAAACTTACCATGATATGTATGAATAAAATTGCGCCGTTTCAGGCTTTTAAAATACCATATCAGGAAGCTGCATCAGACAGAGAACAAACATCTCTTTTTTGCCAAATTATCAGGTCTGACTAACCCTAAAAAGGACAAAAATGCATAATTTATATTTGATGGTTTTTGTCAATATATAACTCCTATTAATGAATAAATTAAACTTGTAAATTTCTGCTTAAAAAATTCTTGATAAGGTCTTTCTCCGCCATAATTGTTTCCTACCTAAGTCAACAGTAAGTTTGTAATTGTACTAATCAAATCTTCTTTTGCTGCTTCTAAGTCAATTGTTTGTAAACAGCCTGACGCTGCTAATTGTTTGGCTCGTTCATCAGTAGCATCCCCATGCAAAGCAGAAACTAGCTTGTCTGCTGTTCTTCCGCTACCAGCAATCACCATCACTAACCTCCCAGCAATGACGCTGTTTAACGCATCAATAAAAGTAATCTCACCACCATTAATGAGGACTGTAATTGAGGGCGCACCATTAGCTAAAAGGGTTGCTACCTGCACTATCCAGGGAGATTCATCACCCCAATTACAGCCAGGAACTAGCACAAAATGAGTATGATGTGCTTCTAAAGGTGTAGCATCCTCACTCAAGACAGTGGTTTGCATAGGTAAAATTACTTTTGCTGTAGGAGCTACACCAATTAGGGGAAAGTCGGCATTGATTTGGCTATGGGCTTTACCTATTAATTGCATCACTCCCGCATCAGTACCACCATCCACCACATAAGCCCCCAAGCGTTGAGCTATTGGCGCTAAGACTTCTACAAATAGCTTTTGAATACGCAAGAAGTCTGCTTCGCTAATTTTACTAGCGCCCCCTACTATCACTAAGACGGGACGGGAATTACTTAGCCCTAATTGCGATAGAGCCTGGGGTAATTCGGCGGCTTCGGATACCGTAACTGCTACTGCTGCTTGCTTGGGATTTAAAGATAGGCTGAAAAAATTGACCATTTATTCGGAGTAGAGCTTGCAAAAATTTAAGTATTTACAGTACTAATACCAGATTAATATGAAGTTGCATAGAATAATTTAACGCGGATGCACGCAGATAAACGCGGATAAAGACAGATAAATCAATGGATTTCAGAATTATGTGCAACTTCACATAAAATTGGTATTGTAAAACTTCGCCAAATATATCTATAGTCAAAATTCTTCAAACTACCTGCAATCATAGGCTTAGTTCATTTAATTTACATTTGTTTAGTGACACTTTATCATCACTTCTGACTTTAAACATACGACAAAACTATACATTAATTCAATAGAATTACTATAATTCCTGAATTTAACTGAGTTTGACTGAGTTAAACTGAGTTAAACTGAGTTTTAAAAGTCCTGAATTTAACTGAACTATTGAATTGAAAAGTCAAGCATACTTTGAATGTCGTTACTCTGATTGCCCATTCCCTCAATAGAGAGACAGTGTAAATAATCTATCTTTTCAGTCCCCTACTGATTAGCGATGTCTGTCGGGTAAGGGACTTCCAAATAGAAAAATGCCCTACTTTTATGGTGGGTTAGGACGGTAGTCCGTAACCCACCCTACGATTTTTGGGTAATTTATTTTTTCCTTATTTTCTACACTACATTTATTTATTGACTTATTTTTCAATGCGTAAGTCATGTCTGCTTTTTGTCTTTTACAGTAAAATAACTTTGAACGCACAGTGAATCATCACAGTAGGAATTTTGCTTACGGTAACCCTGGATTGTTCCTAGCAAAGAGAACTATAATTCCGATCGCTGTAATATCGATATTGGCCAGCAGTCCTTGCCTAGCGCAAATCACACCTGACACCACATTGGGAAATCAAAACTCCCGTGTAATGACTGGTGTCAATATTAAAGGACATGGGGCTGACTTAATTGAAGGTGGTGTCCAAAGAGGCAGTAACCTGTATCACAGTTTTTTAGAATTTAATGTCAACAATGGCCAAAGAGTATACTTTGCCAACCCTACAGGCGTTGATAATATTTTGAGTCGAGTTACTGGCAGTAGCCCTTCTAATATTTTGGGGACTTTGGGCGTAAATGGTGCGGCTAATTTATTTTTGCTCAATCCCAATGGCATTATTTTTGGGACAAATGCCCAGTTAGATATTCAAGGTTCATTCCTGGCTACTACAGCTAACAGTTTTGTGTTTCCTGATGGTAGTGAATTTAGTGCTACTAATCCCCAAGCACCGCCACTTTTAACAATGAGTGTACCCGTTGGTGTGCAGTTTGGTTCACAGCCAACGGCAAGTATTACCAATCAAGGGCATTTGGTAACAGGAAAAGATTTGACGCTGAATGCAGGAAATTTGGATTTACAAGGAACGCTGCAAGCTGGTGGTAATTTAAAATTACAGGCGCAGAATAATTTAAAAGTTAGAGATGGGCATATTATATCTGAAGCCCCCAACGGAATTACTGGAAGCGTCACTATTGAAGCGTTAGGAAATATATCTATTGCTAATAGCAATATAACAGCCATTAGTAATAATGAGAGCGAAACATATAATAATAACATCACCATTAATTCTACGAAAGGTTCACTAGATTTAAATCATTCTCAATTAAATACCAATAACAAGAGTTCTGGCTATGCAGGATATATCATAACTAATGCTAGTAACGAAATATCTATTCTCAATGGCAGTAAGATATTTAGTCAGGGAAATAATGGAACACTACTCATTGGTATTAATCTAATAATATCGACTGATAATAATGGAACAATAAAACTTGCTATTGATCGTAATAAGATATATACACCTCAAAACATTATTATTGATAATTCAAAAATAGATACGAATAGTAATGGTTTAGGTTCAAATGAGGCAGGAGGTATCATGATTAATGCTAGTGAGAAAATATCTATTCTCAATGGCAGCAATATATTTAGTCAGGGAAATAATGGAGTCCTATTGATTGGTATTAATCCAATAGTATTGATTAAGGATAATGAATCAATAAATCTTGATGTGGATTTTAATAAAATATATACACCTCGAAACGTTTTGATTGATAATAAATCAGAAATAAATACTAATAATAATGGTTCAGGAGATGCTGGATTTATCATAATTAATGCTAGTGACCAAATATCTATTCTCAACGGCAGCAAGATATTTAGTCAGGGAAATAATGGCTATATTGTGATCACCACAGACAACTTGTCTCTGACTAATGGCGCTCAGATTAACTCCAGTCTGACTGGCAAAGGAAATCAAGTTGGCACTATTTCGATTAAGGCGAATAATATATTCCTCCAGGGCGATTTGACACTAAAGGACACAGATGATAAACAGACTGGTATTTTCACTCAAATTCGCAAAGAAGGTGAATTGCGTTCCTCTAATGGCAAAGGAAACATTACAATCGAGACAAATAAGCTAATAATGACTGATCGGGGTCGTTTGTCGGCAGATACCTATGGAAAAGGAGATGGTGGCAGCATTGCTATTGAAGCACAGAATTTGTTACTTCGTCGCCAAAGCAAAATTACTGCTACCGCAGGTTCAGAAAATCATCCTGGTAATGGCGGTGGCATTACGATTGATGCCAAGGATGGATTTGTTGTAGCAGTACCATCGGAAGATAGCGATATTATTGCCAATGCCTTTGGAGGTAATGGTGGCAGGATTGAGATTAATGCCAACCGCATTCTAGGATTTCAAAACCAGGAAAAGTTGAGTTCAGAACAACTGAAGAATCTTGAGAATAATGGCATTAGTGATATCAGTGCCAGTTCTGATGTGGGTGAAAATGGAGAAATATTGCTTAATACTCTCAGTATTGATCCTACTCAAGGGCTTGTTGCACTGCCGACAAATTTAGTAGACCCCTCTAGATTGATTGCCCAAGGTTGCGATCGCAATAGTAACGTTGCTAAAGGACGAAGTGAGTTTGTAATTACTGGACGTGGCGGACTACCTCCTAGTCCTGATGATACTCTTAAGCCTGGGGCTATTTTACCAGAATGGGTAGTCAATAATACGGTTAATGGTAGTAATAATTTTGAAAATATGACTGAGACGAATTTAAAGCAATTATCATCAAATACTTCCGCTCCCTTAGTAGAAGCAGTAGGTATGGTACGCAGTGCAAATGGAGATATTGTTTTGACTGCTCAATCAACAACGGCTACTTTGTTGCAGTCGGGGTTATCTACTCAAGCCTGTAATGTTACTCAAGGGAATGTCCGATGATCAACGACTGGCTGGGTAGGCGATCGCCTAATCTATATCCAGACTATTCAACTAAGGTGTATATATTATTCTTAGTGACAGGGTTCATTCTCGGCTTTTATCCACAACCCTTAGCTGCTCAAGAGGCTCCCATTGAGGTAAAACCGCCTTCCATACAACCATTACCCGAACCGCAACCTTTACCAGAACTACCACCTCCAGAACAGCTATTACCCACTGCACCTCAGTCACCAACTCAACCAGATGTTAATCCGCAGACATTAGCGGAAACCTTGGTTGTAGAACGGTTTGAGTTTGTGGGAAACACAGTTTTTAGCAATAAAGAACTGGCGAGTGTGACAGATGCTTATCTCAAACGCCCAATTACCTTTAATGATTTACTCCAACTACGTTCAGAACTGACGAAGTTATATATAGATAGAGGCTATGTGACTTCTGGAGTAATTATTCCTCCCCAAACGGTGAAAGGTGGAGTAGTGGTAATGCAGGTGGTAGAAGGAAGTATAGAAAAGATAAATGTGACAGGTACGCGCCGCCTCAACCCCAGCTATATACGCGATCGCCTCGCCATTGCTGCTGGTAAACCACTATCACGCGATCGCCTACTCGCAGGACTGCAACTATTACAACTAAATCCTTTAATTAAAAGTATATCTACTGACTTACAAGCCGGCATACGTCCGGGTACTAATATATTAGAAGTTAAAGTTACTGAAGCCAATTCTTTTAGCACTCAGCTAGTGCTAGATAACCAACGCAGTCCGAGTGTGGGCAGTTTTCGCCGGCGCATCAATCTTACCGAAGCGAATTTGTTAGGGCTAGGAGACGGTTTAAGTGTTGGTTACACCAATACAGATGGTAGTAATGGCTTTAATGTTAGCTATAACCTACCAGTTAACCCACGCAACGGTAAGCTGATTTTTACCTATGGCAATACTAATAGTGATGTTATAGAACGTCCTTTTAACTCTTTGGATATTAATTCTCAGTCCAGCTACTATGAATTAACCTTCCGTCAACCTCTTTTACAAACTCCCAACCAAGAGTTTACTTTAGGAATTACCGCCAGCCACCAAGCAAGTCAAACATTTTTAGGTTATGACGATATCGGGGCGTTTCCCCTAGCGGTTGGTGCTGATGACCAAGGAAACACAAGGGTTTCTGCGATCCGATTTTTTCAAGAATGGACTCAACGCAGTAGCCAACAAGTAATAGCAGCGCGATCGCAATTTAGTTTCGGCTTAGGTGTCTTAGATGCCACAATCAATCAAGATGAACCCGATAGCCGTTTTTTTAGCTGGCGAGGACAAGCACAATGGTTGCGCCAACTAGCGCCTGATACCTTAGTTCTGTTGCAAGCTGATATGCAATTATCAGATAGAAAACTGTTAGGACTCGAACAAATCGGTATCGGCGGACAAACAACTGTACGAGGCTACCGTCAGGATCAATTGTTAACAGATAATGGTGTGCAAGCAACCGCAGAAGTTCGCTTACCGATTCTGCGAGTTCCTCAAGGAGTCTTGCAACTCACGCCTTTTGTAGATATCGGTACAGGCTGGAATAATGGCGGTTCAAATCCCCGGACTAACACTTTAGTTAGTACGGGAATGGGATTGCTTTGGCATCAAGGTGATAATTTGACGGCGCGTTTAGATTGGGGAATTCCACTGACATCAAGAGATTCTAAGGGGGACACATGGCAAGAAAATGGTTTGTATTTTTCTGTTATTTACAAACCTTTTTGAGGTTGCGACACCGTTACCCCCACCCTCTGGCTGATCAAGAGGAAAAGGGGCAGGGGGCAGGGAGCAGAGGGGAAAACCAGAGTAAAAGAAGATATTTGATACCAATTGGAAAAATGATTGCGACAAATGAATTGACAAAACTCAGTCTTAGACAGCAATTCCCAATCCAAAATCTAAAATCTAAAATCCAAAATGGTATGAGTTGGGTGAAGACAGGATTTAGCACAACCACTCAACTGTTAGGAGTACTAATATTTACTAATACAAGTTGCATAGGACAAATTACACCTGATGCCACTTTAGGGACTGAAAGCTCGCAAGTAAATTCTCATGTGATGATTAGAGGATTGGAGGCAGATCGCATTGATGGCGGGGCAGTTCGCGGTAGTGCGTTGTTCCACAGTTTTTCGGAGTTTAATGTCAACAATGGACAGCGCGTTTATTTCAGCAATCCTGCTGGGATTACCAATATCTTCACCCGCGTGACTGGCGCGAATCTGTCTCATATCTTAGGTACCTTGGGTGTTGATGGTGGGGCAAATCTATTTCTCCTCAACCCGCATGGTATAAAGTTTGGGACAAATGCCCAGTTAGATATTCAGGGTTCATTTGTAGCAAGTACAGCAAACAGCTTTGTGTTTCCTGATGGTAGCGAGTTTAATGCCAAAAATCCGACTGCACCGCCATTATTGACGATGAGTGCCACTCCCGGAGTCCAGTGGGGGGCTTCAGGGGCGGGAGGAACAATTACCAATGAAGGCGGTAATTTAACTGTTGGAGAAGATTTAACGCTGTCGGCGGGAAATTTGGATTTGCAGGGACAGTTGCACGCTCTCAGGGATTTGACATTGTTTGCTCAGGATACTGTAAAAGTGCGAGATAGTGTCACAAAACCTTTTATTGCCTCTGCGGGTAGGAATTTCACAGTTCAAGGAAATGGCGGTATTGATATCTTAGCGTTGAACCACCCGACACAAACGCCATTTGTGAGTGGGGGAAATCTCAGCTTTATCAGTGATGGCAAGATTTCGCTTGATGCTCACTTTAGTAGTGGTGGCAATTTTGCGATTTCTCCTGTGTCAGGGGGACTGGCAAATTTTGTCAGTTTATATGACCCAATTATTAGCACCAATGGCGATGTCGATGTGGCAGCCTCTTATACTGGAACATCGCTGTTAGTGGAAGCAACGGGTAATATTCGTTTTCAGGGTGATATCAACATTACTGGGGCGGATAATAACAGCTTGCCATTGGGGCCAGATACTGAGACTTTAACAAAGAATTCCGCATTAATTCTGCGATCTGGACAAAGTACTCTGGCTTATGGGGGTGTGAATTTTGGCAATGTACCTAGTTATAGCAATGGTACTGTGCCAGAGGGAATTACTTTGGATGGAGACGTTGTTTTACAGCCGTTTAATGAAATTGGGGGGATAGTTAGCCTGACGGCAGCATCGGGAGATGTGAATACCAAACTCATTAGCACCAATGGGCAAAAAGATGTTCTTAACTATGGTGATGACGCGATCGCCATCGGAGGTGCGATTAATATTGAAGCTACCAAGGGCAGTGTTAATACTGGTAATTTGTTGTCTTACTCATACTCTGAATCTGGAAATGTGGCAAATGGGGGAGCGATCGCCCTGACTGCTGGCGGTAACATCACTACCACCGATATCGACTCCTCCTCCTCTTATGGCAATGGGGGAGCGATCGCCCTGACTGCTGGCGGTAACATCACTACCACCGATATCGACTCCTCCTACAGTTCTGGAAATGGGGGAGAGATCACCATCAAAGCTGACGGTAACATCACTACCGAAAAGATCGACTCCGGTTCCGGTTCCTTCGGTACTGGGAATGGGGGAGCGATCACCATCAAAGCTGACGGTAACATCACTACCAAAGGTATCGTCTCCCAATCCTGGTATAGAAATGGGGGAGCGATCGCCATCAAAGCTGACGGTAACATCACTACCGAAGATATCTACTCCTCCTCCGGTGCTGGGAATGGGGGAGCGATCGACATCAAAGCTGACGGTAACATCACTACCAAAAATATCAACTCTTCCTCCGGTTCTAGGAATGGGGGAGAGATCACCATCAAAGCTGACGGTAACATCACTACCAAAAATATCAACTCTTCCTCCTGGTATGGGAATGGGGAAAAGATCACCATCAAAGCTGACGGTAACATCACTACCGAAGGTATCTACTCCTTCTCAGTTGAGGGGAATGGGGGAGCGATCGCCCTGACTGCTGGCGGTAACATCGTCGAAACCACCCAGATCTACTCCTACTCCTTATATCGCAATGGGGGAGAGATCACCATCAAAGCTGACGGTAACATCACTACCAACGATATCAACTCCTCTGGTAAAAATGGGGGAGAGATCACCATCAAAGCTGACGGTAACATCACTACCAACGATATCAACTCCTCCTTCTATGAATATTCTGACCGTAATTTTGGCAATGGGGGAGCAATCGCCCTGACTGCTGGCGGTAATATTACAGCTAAAGGTGATTTCAACTCATTCTCGTATTCGTACTCGAAATCTGGTAATAGCGGAACTGGGGGAGCGATTTTTCTAAGTGCTAAAAATGGGGAAATTGTGGGAACTCCCATTGAAGCCTACAGTTATGATGATTCCCAAAAAGATTTTGTAAAAAAATTTCGCAATCCAATGCTTAACTCCTTTTCGGTTTCTCAGCACGGAACCGCAGGAAAAGGTGGAAACATAACTATACAAGCTAAAAACAATGTCAGCAATCTAGACATATTAACTTTCTCTTCTTCCGCAGAAGCCGGGAAGGTTGAAGTAGAGGGTTTGGGGAATTTATCGCTCAGTGATAACAAGATTTTGACTAGTGGGCAGTTGAAGGTGAAAATACCTAATAATGGAACAATCACCTTAGATGTTGGTAAGGCAGGTCAATCGGGAGATGTCACCATCAAAAGCTCAGGAAATCTCACATTCAACAATAGCAGCATTGAAAGTGACACCAAAGGCAACGCCTCAGCCGGGAATGTAATGATAACTAGCCCAGGTCTAGTAACGTTCAATAATAGTCAAATTATCGCTAACACCAGCGCTCAAGGAAATGGGGGTAATATCAACATTACTGGCGACTCCGTTACTGTAAGTGGTGATAGCAAAATTTCTGCCTCTGCGGAAAATACTGGCAAAGGCGGTAGTATCGACATCCAAGCCGAAACCCTTAAGCTAGATCGAGGGCAAATCATCTCTGAAAGCAAGCAAAGTGAGGCTGGCAATATCAATTTGAAGCTGAACAATTTATTACTGCTGCGTGACAACAGCACTATTTCCACCTCAGCCGGAACTCAAAACAGCGAGGGTAATGGCGGCAACATTGATATCAACCTCAAAGATGGGTTTGTGATTGCAGTACCGTCGGAAAATAGCGATATCATTGCCAATGCCTATGGCGGCAACGGTGGCAAGATTAATATGAGAGCCAACCGCATCTTAGGATTCCAACTTCAGGGACGAGAGGCACTGGACAACATACGTAAAAACGGCAGCAGTGATATCAGCGCCAGTTCTGATGTCGGTACTCAAGGACAAGTCACAGTTGAAAACCTCAACGTTGACCCCAGCCAGGGACTAGTGCAACTATCTACTCAATTAATCGATCCTACCGGGTTGATTGCTTCTGCCTGTGGTGGCAACAGTCACACCGCCAAAGGTCAAAGTGAATTTGTGATCACTGGCAGGGGTGGGCTGCCTCCCAGCCCTGATGATGTCCTCACTGCGGGGACAGTACCAAACACTTGGGTAACAAGTGAAACAGAAACTTTCAGCAATAATTCTAGTGCAAGACCACTGGTGAACAGCAACGCTGTATCATCCCCCCTAGATTCTGCCCCTTTAGTAGAAGCTCAAGGTATGATCCGCAATGCCAATGGTGACATTGTTTTCACTACCCAGCCACCTGTAAATACCCTGCATCAATCTGCGTTACCTGCCCAGTTCTGCCACCTGACACAAAAGTAGTTGGGGGACAAGAAGACAAGGGAACAAGGAGAGAAATTCCCATTACCAATTACCAATTACCAATTACCAATTACCAATTACCCATGACCTATGCCCCATACCCCATGCCCCATGCCCCATGCCCGCCAGAAATTTGCCTATGTGATTTTGGCTTGTCTAACTGCTTTATTGTGTATATTTGTCTCGCCTGTTATAGCTCGTGATACCACAAATCAAGGGTTTACCGTCTCCATTGCTGCTAATCTTACTCAAGAGCAAGAAGCTAAAAACCTATATACAGCAGGACGCTTTGCCGAAGCGGTGACTGTGTTACAGCAGGTATTGCAGATTTATCAAGGTAATGATAATACCATTGGACAGGCTGTTGTATTCAGTAATCTGGCTTTGAACTTCCAGCAATTAGGACAGATGCAAGCCGCAACCGAAGCAATTGAAAAAGCGATCGCTATCTTACAAAATACTCCCAATTCACCACAACGTCTGCCAGTTTGGGCGCAAGTTTGGGATATCAAAGGGAATCTGGAATTAGCACAGGGTAAAGCTCAAGCAGCTTTGTCATCTTGGGAAACAGCCGCATCACTCTACCAACAATTAAAAGATAGCAATAGAGCTATCCTCACCCAAATTAACCAAGCACAAGCATTGCAGGCTTTAGGACTCTATCGCCGAGAAATTTCTCTACTCCAGAATTTGACAGAGGATCTGCAAAAACAACCAGACTCTCTGGTTAAGGCAGCTAGTTTTCGCAACTTGGGTGAGGCGCTAGCGCTGGCTGGCGATATTGAGCAGGCAAAAAAACATTTACAACAAAGTCTGGAGATTGGCCAAAAACTACAATCAGCAGAAACCATTGCTACAGCTTACTTGAGTTTGGGTAATCTTGCTTATATTCCCGGTAGCAAATCAGAACAAAAAAAGACTGCTCTAGCTTATTACAAAAAAGCAGTTGTTTCATCAACTATTGCGACTAGCAAAATCCCATCTCAACTTAACCATTTACGCCTATTAATTGAGTTGGAACAATGGTCAGCAGCACAAGCATTATATCCCGAAATTCAAAGTCAAATTGCTAACCTGCCGCTTGGTCGTTCGGCGATTTACGCTCAGGTAAATTTGGCTCAACGCCTTTTAGAAATGAGGCAGAAATTCCCTGAACTCAACCCAGAAACAATTGGTAAAATCCTGGCTGTGGCACGTCAGCAGGCGCAACAATTGCAAGATATACGCTCAGAGTCTTTTGTATTAGGTAATCTGGGACATCTATATGAATTATCTCAACAATGGTCTATAGCCCAGGATTTGACTAAACAGGCGCTAAATTTATCCCAGTCAATTCAAGCACCAGATATCGCCTATCGTTGGTATTGGCAACTAGGACGTATTCTTTGCCAAGGTAAACCCCAATGTAATCAGCAGGGAGATATTACAGGAGCCATCGCTGCCTATCAACAAGCATTTAATACTCTACAAAATATCCGTAGCGATTTGATTGCTACCAATAAAAATGTGCAGTTTTCTTTTCGGGAAACGGTAGAACCTGTATATCGCCGTTTAGTAGATTTGTTACTGCAATCATCAACGCCAAGTCAAGAGAATCTGATCCAGGCCCGTAATGTTATTGAAGCACTGCAAGTAGCGAAATTGCAAAACTATTTACAACAAGCTTGTGAAGATACGAAATTAGAAATCGACAAGGTGATTGACTTTCAAGACCAAACATCGGCTGTTATCTATGCAATTATTTTGGATGACCGTTTAGAAGTTATCCTCAAGCGACCTAATCAAAAACTTAGCCACTATGCTACCCCACCTCAACAGAAAATTAAAGAAGTTGTCAGCCGACTATACGAAAATCTGCAAGAAGAGGGAAGTTATGAAGAATTACAACAAGATGGTCAAAAAGTCTATAACTGGCTGATTCAACCAATAGAAAAAGAGCTAAAGGAGAGTAAAATCAAGAATTTGATTTTTGTCTTGGATGGCCCTTTGAGAAAAATTCCTATGGCTAGTCTCTATGATGGTCAGCAGTATCTAGTAGAAAAATATGCAGCCTCCTTAGCTTTGGGGTTACAAGTACGTGAACCTGTTCCTTTAGGTAGATCAACAATCAAAGTTTTGGCTGCTAGCTTGACTCAACCACCAAATAATCGAGAAGTCTCTGGCTTTTCTCGATTAGCAAATGTTGAGCAAGAAATAAAAGAAATTAAAAATACGGGATTGACTGTTAACTGGCTCGCTGAACAAGAATTTACCACGAAAAACTTTAACAATAAACTCAATGCTGCTAATTTTGAAATTGTACATTTAGCTACTCATGGTCTATTTGGTGCAGACCGAGAAAATACTTTTGTGGTGACAGCAGATGGCAAGTTGAAGATAGATGACTTTGATCAATTGTTTCTTAACCAAGGGCAAAAGCGTGATCACAGAATTGAGTTACTAATCCTTAGTGCTTGCCAAACAGCTACAGGTAACGACCAAGAAGTGATGGGTATTGCTGGAACTACAGTCCAAGCTGGGGCTAGTAGTGCGATCGCCAGTTTGTGGGATCTAGACGATGAAGCCAGCGTTCCATTTATTAAGGAATTATATCAACATTTAGGGCAACGCAATATTAGCAGAGCCGAAGCATTGCGTTTAGCACAGCAATCTCTACTCAAAAACCCCAAATATGACCACCCTCGTTATTGGGCCCCCTATGTCTTAGTTGGTAGTTGGCTGTGATGACAAACTTTAAGAATTTTATCCCACATTCCGTACCCTGAACTGTCACATATCAAAAAAGCCTAGCTAGTAGTACATAGTGAACGATAGCGGGGTATATTAAGCATTCTGACTCCTGACTCCTGACTCCTGAATTCTTACACTCTTACCAGAACCTGAAGCACCAACCACAGCAACTTGTTCTCCTGATAAAAGTTCAAAATTTAAATTTCGCCATAACCATTGATTTTGGATTTGTTTACCTAGATTTTGTCCTGATAAAATTGGGGTATTTACATTGGATTTCATTACATTAAAATTGCTTTGCTCTTTCCTAAATACAATTATTGTAGAGAAGTTAACCCTCTCTACAAATAGCAATTGAGAACTTAGTGATGATTAATTTGTACTAGCAGCTTCTTCCATTTGCTTTCTTAAACTTAGAGGTCGCATATCCGTCCACACTTCCTTAATGTATTCTAGACATTCTGATTTGAGTCCACTTTTACCTGCATCTTTCCATCCCAGGGCGTTTTCTCTATCAGCAGGCCAAATAGAATATTGTTCCTCATGGTTAACTACAACTTTGTTAATTGTGGTATCTTCTAATTCTTTACTGCTTATTATTGATTTATCTCCAGCTTATTTTTATTTATGACACTATTTGCCACCTGAAAAAATAGCAAACTTCTTACATTCAGAGTCAGCTAATTTGCCATTGCGCTCATAGACATTGATATTTTTAAAGCCCACACACTCAAGAGCAGATACAATTTCAGCTTGAGAATAAGCCCTTACTAGGTTATTAATATCAAAACGTTGCCAACCTTTTTCTGACAGTTGAAAGATAGTTATTTTAAATGAACCTATTTTTTCTACTGGATCATAATTATCACAACAAGCCCAAGCTAAATCTTCTTTTACATCTCCATCTGTAATTGCACCATTCCATGATTTATAACCATCTTCTAAATTCAAACCAAACAAAAAAATGCCGTTATCTAGCAGTGCATTATACACTTGTGTAAATACCTGTTTTAGTTCTTCAATGGTCATCATGTGATTGAGACTACCACTAGGAGAAATTACAGCATTAAAAGTAAGTGGCAAATTAAAAAATCTAGCATCATCAAGGATAAATTGAGCATTGGGAGCATTTTCACGGGCGTATCGCAACATTGCCTCGGAAATATCTAAACCTGTAACTTGATAACCTTGCTCAATTAAATGTTGTGCCATGTGTCCAGTACCACAACATAAATCAAGAATATTTGCTCTTTGAGGAATTTGATATTTTTGTAGTAATTCTTCAAATGGTGGCAAGTTATTTTCACAATATCTTACACCCCAATATTGATTGTAAATGTTTGCCCAAGCATCATATTTAGCATCTGCGTTGACTGTCACCATTTTATTAATCTCCTAATTTTTGCAAGTTAAGGCTGAGTTATCAATTGATAATTGATAATTGATAATTTGTCATAACCAGGACTTACGCAAAACAGAACGAATGTCGGGGTAATACCCTGCGGGAAGCAAGCTACATGAATTACCCCTACGCAAGAATCAGGTTTTTAGTCCAATCTTGCGTAAGTCCTAATAACTATGGTAATAAACCACCATTTCTCAAGTCTTTAACGCTCTCATTTACCGCTTGGATAATAAAATCTAAATCATCATCTGTATGGGCTGTAGATAACAAACCACCACCAGGACGTAGAAAAACTCCTTTATGAATCAGGTGATAGTAAATTATATCCATGTTTCCTGACCCAGATGAATTGGTAATATTAGATGGATTACCGAAAGGTACAACATTAAAAATTGACCCAAAATTCGACAATTTAATTGGCACTCCATCCTCTTGAAAATAGGAATTTAATTGTTGAATAAATTGGGAAGTACGTTGATTTAATTGTTCTTGCAGAGTGGGTCCTTGTATTTTGAGATATTTAAGAACTGCTCTTGCTGCTGCCATAGATAAAGGATGTTTGCAGTAAGTACCAGCAAAAAATGTTTGCTTGACTTGGGGACTAGATGTATCACCAAAATTCCACATTCCACCGTCAATTCTATCCATATATTCGGCTTTGCCAGCGATAACACCAATGGGCATACCACCACCAACAATTTTTCCGTAAGTAGCAATATCAGCTTGTACATCAAACCATGCTTGCGCCCCACCTGGATGAATACGGAAACCAGTGAGCATTTCATCAAAAATCAACACTATTCCTGCCTCTTGTGTTAATTTTCTCAACTGTTGTAAAAACTCTTTTGGTTGAATATCTGGACGGCTATTTTGTACAGGTTCAACAATAACAGCCGCTAATTCTTCTTGATGTTGTTTTATTACTTCTAAAGATGCAGAATCACCATATTTTAAAACTAAGGCATCTGCAACAACGCTAGGAGATACCCCTGGAAATTTTGGTACTACTTGTGTAGTTTCATCCTGAATTTGGACTTTCACTAAACTAGCATCAGAATGTCCATGATAGGAACCAGAAAACATCGCTATTTTGTTACGACCTGTGGTTGCTCGTGCTAGTCGCAAAGCAGTAATAACAGCTTCTGTGCCAGTATTACTAAATGTAACTCGCTCCATTCCTGTTAGTTCAGAAAATAATTCTGCTACTTCACCGGCTAAGTCTGACTGTGGTCCAATGTGAATACCTTGTTCTAATCTTTCTGTCAGAGCTTCTTTGATAAATTCAGGATTATAGCCAAACAAATTGACACCAAAACCCATCATTAAATCTATATATTCGTTGCCATCTATATCCCACATCCGCGACCCAGAGGCATATTTACCAACGATAGGATAGACTATTTCTTTAATAGCAGCCTGAAAGCCGGCTGAACCTCTGACATCAGCTAAAACATGACGGTATGTTTGCGCTTGTTGTTTAGATTTTGCTGTTTTTTGGTTGTAGCGTTGAATAAAATCACTAAGATATTGCTGTGGAGTTTGATTAGCTTGGGGTTGTAATTTGTCTTGTGTTTGCATGATTTTGAGTTAGTTGTATTGAAGTTATTTATGAATTGGTAGTTATTTATTGTTGAAAAAACCTTGTTTACCTAAATATGAAATATAGGTAGACAATAATTTTTCATCAATATCTGGACAGATGATTTGTGAATTAGACAGGCCAGTGATCGCATTTTGGCAATCAATTTTTAAACTGCCTGATTTTACAGGTTTTTTCTGTTGAGAAGTATCCTCTGAGAAAAACGGTACAAGTGGATATAAAGGGTGTTCAGGTGAAGCACCAGCGATGTTAATTAATTGCGATCGCCAATTTTCGTAAGGCAGTTGTTGAATTTGATAACCAAATGATTGAATTACCTCAAGTAGAGTATTTGTATGTAAAAGTTGATCGTTCACTAAATGAAATGCTTGTCCTAGAAACTTTTGTTGTTTTGATAGGTGGATAATAGCTTGGCTGACATAATCCACAGGCATGATATCTTCTTGAATATCACGGTCGGGAACACTGCCAAGTTGAATACAGCCAATAATTAGTTTGTAGAGAAAATCATTAATGTTAAAAACTCCTGTTTTGCTATGGCCTGAAACCCTACCAATTCTGTAACTGCTAACTGGTAAACCTCTTTGTTGAGCAGTTTGAATTAACTTCTCACATACCCATTTAGTTTGCACATAACCATTATTAGGTACTGGATAATCATCAATATTATCTGCTTCCGTGGCTACTGTAACCTCCGAGTTTTTCAAGGGTGAAAAAATACTAGCAGTGGAAATAAAATGTACTGGTTTTGTTTTAACTTCACAAGCTAATCTCAAAACTTCCTGTGTTCCCAGAACATTTGCGGCTTTTAAAACTGAGTAGGGATAAATATGATGAACCCAAGCACCATTATGGTAAATAATGTCAATTTGATGAGCTAACTCTTGAAATTCTAGGTCTTTCAATCCCAGTAATGGTTGAGATAAATCTCCAATCACAGGAATAATTCTCTGACTAAAACTCTGATTCCAGATTAAATAAGAGTCTAGAGTCTTTTGTATTTTTTTCTTACCTGCTTCTAAATTTTGAGCGCGGACTAAGCAATAAATATTGGCGTTAGTTTGCTGCAATAACTCCCATAATAAGAAAGCACCTAAAAAGCCAGTTACACCGGTTAATAAAATATGCTTTGGTTCAGTTTCCGGTTTTTGATAAGAAACTTTGGGGTAAATTGTTGAGTCAAGAATAGTTTCTTTATCCCACTCTATCATATTTTCTGGACTTAATTCATTAGTAGAGTTGGGTTGTTGAGATTTGTCTAAATGAATGGCTAAACTAGCTACAGTAGGCGATTCAAATAAAACACGTAAAGGTAAATTCACCTGAAAAGCTGCACGAATTTTCAAGATTAATTTTGTTGTTAATAAAGAATTACCTCCTAGCTCAAAGAAATTATTATTAATACCTATTTTTTCCACACCCAACACTTCAGACCAAAGTTGTACGAGCTTGATTTCTGTTTCAGTGCGAGGAGCAGTAAAAGTATTTTCAATCTCTTGAAGGTCAGGTTTAGGTAAAGCGCGACGGTCAATTTTACCATTAGGTGTGATGGGGAAAGATTCCAAAAATACAAAAGCAGAAGGTATCATATAGCTAGGTAATTGCTCTTGTAAAAACTGGTGCAAATCCCTGGATTTTATCTGATTCAGATATGCTAAGTCTGGCACAACATAAGCCACTAATTGCTGTTGTTTGGGTCTATCTTCCCGTACTAAAACTACAGACTCCTTGACCATCGGATGTTTACCAATTATAGATTCAATTTCTCCTAATTCAATACGGAATCCCCGCAGTTTAACTTGATTATCTACTCGACCAATTAATTCTATATTTCCATCTGCTATCCAACGCCCTAAATCACCTGTTTTGTAAATAAATTCTCCCGGTTCTTGGGTGAAGAAATGAGGAATAAATTTTTCTGCGGTTAAGTCGGGTCTATTGAGATAGCCTCGTGCCAAACCATTACCACCTACATAAATTTCTCCAGCTACTCCCACAGGTAAGGGTTGTAAGTAGCGGTCTAGAATATAAATTTGAGTATTAGCAAATGGTTTCCCTATGGGTACTAGCTGCTCTACAGATAATTGAGTTGTATCGGTTTCAAAAAAGGTACTATCAATGGTTGCTTCAGTTAACCCAAAGGAATTAATTAATCTAGTTTTCTCACCGCAAAATTGACGGAATTCTTCATATTCTTTCACATACCAACTATCAGAACCACAAATTAGTAACTGCATAAATTCAAGACGTTGCTGAGTTTGTTCTAGATATTGGATTAAGTTTCTCAATACTCCAGGCACAAATTCTGCACAGTCTACTTTTTCCCGTAGCATGAGTTGATAAAGTTTTTCTGGTTCAAGTAATAACTCGCGGGGGCAGAGTACCAATTTACCACCAGAACAAAGAGCGCGAACTAAATCACCAGAAAAGACATCAAAGGAGAAACTTGCCATTTGTAAGTGGGAAGTAATTTTTGGTAATTGATAATCTTTTTCCCAAGCAAGATAAGCATTTACTAAACTACGATGTTCAATCATTACTCCTTTAGATTTACCAGTAGAACCAGAAGTATAAATCACATAAGCAAGATTATTTATATCTACCTTACTGACCGCATCTTCTATAGATTCGTTAGCAATTTCTTTCCCATCTGAATCTATACAAATAATGTTTTTATTGGCAAATTTTAAACTGTCTAACAGTTCTGCTTGAGTGAGAATAAATGATACTTGAGCATCTTCTAACATATATGCCAAGCGTTCTTGGGGATATGCTGGGTCAAGTGGTAAATAAGCTCCACCTGCTTTGAGAACTCCCAAAATTCCCACTACTAATTCTAAAGAGCGTTCTAAACAAATTCCTACTAAAGTTTCTGGTTTTACCCCTTGATTTTGTAAATAATGTGATAATTGATTTGCTTTTTGATTGAGTTGTTGATAGGTTAAAGATTCATTTACTCTTCGAGAAGCCGCGCTTTGCGCGTCTACAAATACCACTGCTACTGCATCAGGCGTTTTTTCTACTTGTGCTTCAAATAATGTATGGATACACTGCCGAGGTACAGAGATGTGATGGTTATTCCAGGTAGTTAGTATTTGCTGATGTTCTGTTGCTGTTAATAAGGGTAAGTCAGACAGATTTTGATCGGAATGGGCAATAATACCCGTTAATAAGGTTTGGAAATGCCCTAACATTCGGGTAATTCTGTCAGCATCAAATAAATCTGTGTTGTATTCTATTGACCCCATCAAACCTGCATCTGTTTCTACCATTGAGATAGTTAAATCAAAATTTGCTGTTTTACGTTCTGCTTGTAAGGGTTTGAGGGTTAAATCTGGTAGATGTAAAACTTCTGTAGGTGCATTCTGAAGAATGAACATTACCTGAAACAGAGAACTATGACTTAAATCTCTTTCCGGTTGTAATTCTTCAACTAATTTTTCAAAAGGTAAATCTTGATGAGCATAAGCACCAAGAGTAACTTCGCGTACTTGTGCTAGTAATTGTTTAAAAGTTGGGTTTCCTGCTAAGTTGCTCCGCAGTACCAAAGTATTAACAAAAAAGCCAATTAATCCTTCTATTTCTGCACGGTTGCGGTTAGCAATAGGAGTACCAACTAAAATATCATCCTGCTGAGTATAACGGTGCAGCAAGACTTTAAATGCTGCCAGCAGAGTCATAAATAAAGTAACTCCTTCCTGCTGGGAGAGGTTTTTTAAACCTGCTGTTAAAGATGGGGAAAGTGTAAAAGTTTGAGTTGCACCGTTATTAGTTTGAATTGCTGGACGTGGACGGTCTGCGGGTAATTCTAATACTGGTAAATTACCGCTTAGTTTTTGTTTCCAGTAATTTAATTGAGTTTGTAAAACTTCTCCTTGTAAATATTGACGTTGCCAAACTGCAAAATCTACATACTGAATTGGTAATTGGGGTAAATTGGATGCTTGACCGCTATCGTAAGCGGTATAAAGTGTTGTCAGTTCACGGATGAGTATTCCTGTTGACCAACCATCAGAAATAATATGGTGCATGGTGAACAAGATTACATGGTCTGTTTCACCAAGACGTAATAAATTAACCCGCAATAGTGAATCTTTTTCAAGATTGAATGGTTTTCGTGCTTCTAAATTGGCTAAATTTATGGCTTCTGCTTCTCTTTCAGTTTCAGGAATATTTTGCAAATTAATTACTGGTAATTTTAGCTTAGTTGGTGCATTAATTACCTGGACAGCTTCCCCAGCTACAACTGTAAATGTAGTACGTAGATTTTCATGACGATGGACTATTTCATTAATGCTGTTTTCGAGAGCAACTATGTTTAGCCTTCCTGTTAAACGGATGGCAGAGGGAATATTATAGGCACTACTTTCTGGTTCTAATTGGCTCAAGAACCACAGTCTTTGTTGGGCAAAAGATAAGGGTAATTCTTGATGACGCGAACACACTAATATAGGGGGTGTTTGTGTATTTTGTTTTTGTTGTAGTAATGCTTGGATACTGGCAGCAAGCCCAGCAATAGTTGGCGTTTCAAACAGACAACGCAAAGGTAATTCAACTTTAAAATTCTGGCGAATGCGGGAAATAATTTGAGTAGCTATTAACGAATGTCCACCTAAGTCAAAAAAGTTATCGTGGATGCCAATTTGTTTGATACCTAAAAGTTTTCCCCAAATTTCTGCTAGTTGAGTTTCTTCTGATGTACGTGGTGCTACATATATTTTTTCTAATCCAGGACGGCTTTTCTCTAGTAATCGTAATGCTTGGATGTCTACCTTGCCGTTAGGTGTCAAAGGTAATGCCTTGAGTAGCACAAACGCTGACGGTATCATATAATCAAGCAGTTTGTGTAGACAAAAGCTGTGTAATTTATTGATGATTTCTGACTGCTGATTCTGGTTGCGGTTTGATTCAGAATTAAGAACGATATAAGCTGCTAAACGCTGATTTTGTTCTGGGATAACTACAGCAGATTGAACATCAATATTTTCTTTGAGTGTGGCTTCTATTTCTCCCAATTCAATCCGAAAACCACGAATTTTGATTTGGTTATCAACTCGACCTAAAAATTCTAAATCACCATCTGGTAAATAACGAACTAAGTCACCTGTTTTATAGATTCTCTGACTAAATTTACCTGCGGGTAATTGTAAATTAACAAAGGGATTTTGAATAAACTTATCTTGTGTTAACTCAGGACGATGTAGATAACCTCTAGCTAAACAAGCACCCCCAATATAAAGTTCTCCCGGTACACCTATGGGGACAGGTTGCAATTGTTCATCGAGTACGAAAACCTGAGTATTTGCTAAAGGTTTTCCTAGCGGAACTGTTTTGGTTTGAGGATGAGAAAATTCAACTGGATAAGTGAGTACACCTACTGTAGTTTCTGTTGGTCCATAGTGGTTGAAAATTTGACAATTAGGTGCTAGTTTTTTGACAGTTTGAATTAAATCCCAAGTGCTGGCTTCTCCCCCTAAAATTAGACATTGACGGGGTAGAATTGATTGGGTGGAAGAAGCTGTTAAAAGTGCAGTGAGGTGAGAGGGGACAATTTTAAGACAATCTATAGGATATTGTTGAAAATAATTTGCGATCGCCTGTGCATCAGATGCCTTTTCTTGAGACAATATATGTAAACATCCCCCTGTACACAAGGCAGCAAACACCACTGTATTACCTAAATCTGCGGCAAAAGTCGAAACAGTTGCAAAACTCGCTGCTGCTGGTAAATTAAGTCTGTCTAAAATGCCGTAGAGGTAATTAAGAAGTTGTTGATGTTCTATAGCTACAGCTTTGGGTTTACCAGTAGAACCAGAGGTAAAAATAGCATAAACTAAATTGTCTGGTTGTACAGAAATTTGTGGATTTTCTTGATTTTCTTGCGCTATAGTTTCCCAGTCAGTATCTAAACAAATAATTTGCGCTGTTGTTTGGGGAAGTTTTTCTACTAAGGACTGTTGTGTTAATAAAATTGGTGCTTGGGCATCTTGTAAGCGAAAAGCTAGATTTTCTCCTGGTAATTTTGGATCTAATGGTAGGTAGGCAGCACCCGCTTTAAGAATGCCCAATATACCAACAATAATATCAACAGACCTTTCAACATATAACCCTACTAAAACATCAGCACCAACCCCTAAACCTTTGAGGTAATGTGCAAGTTGATTGGCTTTGGTATTGAGTTGAGAATAGGTCAGTTTTTCACCTTCAAAAACCACAGCAATATCTTCAGATTTCTTTTGTGCTTGCTGCTCAAATAGTTGATGAATAAATTGAATAGTCGAATAATCTTTGTACGTATTATTAAATTCAACTAATAACTGATGACGTTCTTGATTACTAATAATTTCTAGTTCAGAAACCGGAACATAAATATTATGAATTGCATGGGTGACTAAAGTTAAAAAATATGTAAATAACCTTTGAATGTTACTATCACATAGTAAACCAGTTTGATATTGCAATTCTAAAGTTATTCCTGCTGCTTTTTGCAAACAATTAAGTTTTAATTTAAAAGGAGCAAAATTAGAAAAATGATGGCATAAAGAAAATAAAATATCCCCAGTTAAATCGCCAGTTAAATAATCTTCAGGTAACTCTTGAAATTCAAACCCAATGGGTAAATTTTGGTAATTGGTTACACCTTCTACATTATCTGACCAACTAAAATATTCTTGCCATTTATTAATCTGGCGGATATTCTCACTAATTTGAGTTAAAACTTCTGAAAATTTAAAGTCTTGCTGAAACGCACACTCCACAGGTAAAGATTTAGCAGCTAATCCCATTAGTTCCAGCAACTCTTCATATTTTCTATCATTAAATACAGTATTAATAACTATATGAGACTGTTTGGTTAGTCGCCATATCAGTGTTTGCCAACAAGCAAGTAAAAAGTTAGAAGTTGTAGTATTGTATTGAGTCGCAACATCAGAGATTTTAGCAGTTAATTCTGCGGATATTTTTTGATGATAAATTACCGAGGCAAATTGACTTTCTCCAATTAAATTATTTTCCCAAGGCAATATTAACGGATTCTGATTGCTAAAGTCCTGTTGTTGCCAATATTCTTTTCCTGCTTCTGCTTCATCATCCTCTAATAATTGATTTTGCCATTCTGCAAATTGGATATATTGGATTGGTTCTTCTATATCTAATAAATTTTGATTTTCTAAGCATAAACTATAGGTATGACTGATTTCTGAAAATAAATTATTCAGTGTCCAACCATCAGCACATACAGACGGTAATGTTAGCACTAAAAGATATTTATCTTGTGCAAGAGTAAGTAAACTCCAACGTAAAAGAGAGTCATTATCACTTTCATTAACTAATCGTCTTTCTGTAATTAAATAATTCTCTATTTTTGTTAATTGTTCATCACTATCATACTGACTGAAATCAATGTTCTGCCAGTCAGATAATTTATTATTGTGAATTACTTGTACAGGGATTTTTACACCGGGTAAACTGTGGAAAGTGGTACGCAGAACTTCGTGGCGATTAACCACTACTTTTATAGCTTCTTGCAATACTTCAATATTCAGATTACCTGCAATTAAAAATGCAGCTTGAGCCACATAATCGGCATTGTTTTTTTGCTGTAACCAAAGATGTCTTTGTTGTGGAGATAAACGAAATCCTTCAATAGTTGAAACTGTCATCTTGTATGTCCTCTTTTTATTTCTGGTTTTTAGCAAACTGACAAATTTTATTGCTGCTACTCAGCTAATTTCATAGCTTTAGGTTTAACTTTCATCAATTTTTTGAGTTTGCCTTGCTCATGTTTAGCTTCAGTTATTAACTGTTCTTGTTTTTGCGTTTCTGTGAGCAGGTCTAAAGTGTTAATTCTGGCATCTGGTTGAGTCGTAATACTTGCCAGTAAAGCTTGAAAATTCTCAAACAAACTAGCAATTTTTTCTTTTTCAAATAAATCTGTTTTGTACAACCAATTGCCTGTAATTCCTGCTTCGGTTTCTGACATGAATAAAGTTATATCAAACTTCGCTGTTTTAGTTTCTACCTCTATTGGTGGCAACCTTAATCCTGGTAGTTGTAAGTTTTGCGTTGGCACATTATCCATGACAAACAACACTTGAAATAAAGGTGTATTACTCAAATGGCGTTCTGGTCTTAGTTCTTCAACTAATTTGTCAAAAGGTAAATCTTGATGGTTGTAAGCCTCTAAAGTTACTTTTCTGACCCGTTGTAATAATTCTCTAAAAGTAGGATAACCTGATATATCAGTGCGTAATACTAGCAAGTTAACAAAAAAGCCAATTAAACCTTCTGTTTCCCCTCGATTACGATTAGCAACATCTGTACCAATGACAATATCATCTTGCCCAGTGTAGCGATATAGCAAAGTTTTTAAAGCAGCTACCATTGTCATAAATAAGGTGACATTTTCCTGGCGGCTAAGTGCGTTTAGTGCTTGTGATAATTCCGGTGATAAACTGAAGGTTTGAATACCTGCTTTATTGCTTGGAGTTACTGTTTGATTTTGGTTATAGGGTAACTTTAAAACTGGTAAAGCAGCACCTAATTTTTGTTTCCAATAAGCAAGGTGATTTTCTAATACCTGTCCTTGCAACCATTGACGCTGCCAAACAGCAAAGTCAGCATATTGAATTGGTAATTCTGGTAAAGCAAAAGATTTACCTTCAGCAAAGGCTGGGTATAGGGCTAATATTTCCCGAATCATAACAGCCGTAGACCAAGCATCAGAAATTATATGGTGCATTGTGAATATAACCACATATTCTGTTGAACTTAGTTTGAGAAGAATTACCCTTAATAAGGGTAGTTGACTTAAATCAAATGGCTGTTGAGTTTCTTGATTGATAAATTGCTGTATTTGAGTTTCTTGTTCTGATTTTGATAGAGTCTGTAAATCAATTACAGGTAGAGATAATTGCAGGTTTTCAGTAATTACCTGTATGGGTAAACCTTCTACAGCAATGAAGGTAGTACGTAAAGATTCATGACGTTTAATGATTTCATTCAAGCAAGATTCTAGTGCTGTGATGTTGAGATTACCAAGAACACGGACAGCACTGGTAATGTTATATGCGGCGTTATTGGGTTGTAATTGTTCTATAAACCACAGTCTTTGTTGGGCAAAAGATAAAGGCAGATGATTTTCTCTACTCACAGGTAAGATGGGAGGAGATACAAGACACTCCTGTGCTTGTTTGATAGCTTCTACCACCATTGCTAAATCTGCCAGTTTGGGAAATTCAAAGATTTTTTGGAGGGGTAATTCGATTTGGAAAACTTGGCGTAGTCGAGAAATTAATTGTGTTGCTAAAAGAGAATGTCCTCCTAATTCAAAGAAGTTATCATTCACTCCTACTTGTTCCACACCCAGCACTTGAGTCCAGGTGTTAGCGATAATTTCTTCTACTGGAGTACGGGGAGGAAGATAATTTGCTTCTAAATCTCTTTGTGACCATTCTGGTGCAGGTAAAGCGCGACGGTCTATTTTGCCATTGGGTGTCAGAGGAAATTCTTCTAACACTACAAAGGCAGAAGGTATCATGTAATCTGGTAATTTAGCTTTTAAGAAGTTACGTAGCTCTAATACAGAAACATCTGTTGACTGGGGAATAACGTAAGCTACAAGACGTTTGTCATCTTGTTTGTCTTCTCGGACTATAACTACAACTTCTCTGATTTCTGGGTGTTGATGAATTGCTGCTTCAATCTCTCCTATTTCAATGCGGAAACCACGAATTTTTACTTGATAATCAATACGTCCTAAATATTCAATGTTTCCATTAGGTAAATAACGAGCTAAATCACCTGTTTTATATAAATATTTTCCGGTTGCAAATGGACTAGAAATAAACTTTTCTTGAGTGAGTTCAGGTTTATGCCAATAACCACGCGCCAATCCTACACCACCAATATGTAACTCACCAATTACGCCAATGGGAACAGGTTGTAAATGTTTATCTAAGATATATATCTGTGTATTGGCAATTGGACGACCAATAGGAACTATTGTCTCATTAGTATTGGGTTGACAAGCCCAATATGTTACGTCAATCGCCGCTTCTGTAGGTCCATAGAGGTTGTGTAACTCGGCATTTAATCTTTCAAAAAAGCGTTGTTTGAGGTCAAATGATAGTGCTTCACCACTACAAATTACCCGTTTGAGACTACTATATTTCTCTAGTTCTGTGTCTTCTAGAAACATTTGCAACATCGAAGGCACAAAGTGAAGTGTTGTAATTTTCTCCTCAGCAATTAGTTGAACTAGATACCTACTATCTTGATGTCCTCCTGGTTTAGCTATGACTAAACTTGCACCTGTTAATAAAGTCCAGAAAAATTCCCACACTGAGACATCAAAGCTGAATGGTGTCTTCTGTAAAACTTTGTCGCTGGCTGTTAGTTGATATGTATCTTGCATCCACAATAGGCGGTTACATAAGCCTTTGTGTGTGTTCATTGCACCTTTGGGTTTTCCTGTAGAACCGGAGGTGTAAATCACATAAGCTAAGTTTTCCGATGTAGCGTTGCTAATTGGGTTAGCTGTACTTTGGGTGATGAATATATTTTCGTCTTGATCTAAACACAGGGTTTGGGCGTTGTGTGTGGGTAATGTTTCTAATAGATGTTTTTGGGTTAATAATACCTGAACTTGGGCATCTGCTAACATATAACCTAACCGTTCTTGTGGATAGGCTGGATCTAGGGGGACGTAAGCACCACCCGCTTTCAGGATGCCTAAAAGTCCTATGACCATTTCTAAGGATCTTTCAACACAAATCCCCACCAATACTTCTGGTTTTACTCCCTGTTTTTGCAAGTAGTGAGCAAGTTGATTTGCTTTGGTGTTGAGTTCCCGATAGGTTAATTGTTGATTCTCAAATACTACTGCTACAGCATCAGGTGTTTTTTCTACTTGTGCTGCAAATAATTGATGAATACATTGGTCTTGAGGATAATCTGTTTCTGTATTATTCCACTCTATTAATAATTGATGTTGTTCATTTGCTGTTAATAATGGCAAAGCTGACAAGCGTTGTTCAGGGTTGGCTATAATTCCCTCCAACAATACCTGAAAATGACCTATCATTCGATTAATTCTGTCACCATTAAATATATCTGTATTGTATTCTAAATCTCCCTTTAATCCTGCTTGTGTCTCTGATAGTGAGAGAGTTAAATCAAATTTAGTAGTATTTTTTTCTGCTTTTAATATTTCCAGATTTAATTCTGGTAACTCAATAACTTCTGCGGGTGCATTTTGCAGAATGAACATCACCTGAAACAAGGGATTATGAGTTAAATCACGCTTGATTTGTAGTTCTTCTACCAATCTTTCAAAAGGTAAATCTTGATGAGCATAGGCATCTAAATTTACTTCGCGTACCTGTTGCAAAATTTCTCTAAAAGTGGGGTTATTACCAAGGTTTGTCCGCAGTACCAAAGTATTGACAAAAAAGCCAATCAACCCTTCAATTTCTGGACGATTGCGGTTAGCAATGGGAGTACCAACTATAATATCTTCCTGCTGGGTGTAGCGGTATAACAACACTTTAAATGCTGCCAGCAAAGTCATAAATAGGGTAACACCCTCCTGCTGTGACAGGTCTTTAAGTTGCTTTGTTAGGGATTTAGATAATTGGAAAGACTGTGTTTCTCCGTTTTTAGATTGAATTGCTGGACGGGGTTTATCAGTTGGTAATTCTAAAATTGGTAAATTACCACCCAACTGCTGTTTCCAATAATTGATTTGAGTTTGCAAAACCTCGTTTTGTAACCATTTTCTTTGCCAAATAGCAAAGTCAGCATACTGAATTGGAAGTTGAGCAAGTGGGGAAGGTTGACCTTGAGAAAAGGCTGTGTAAAGTGCTGTGAGTTCTTTAATGAATATCCCCGTTGACCAACCATCAGAAACTATGTGGTGCATGGTCAACAATATTACATTGTCTGTTTCCGATAGTTGGAGTAAGCTGACTCTGATTAATAAATCTTGTACTAAGTCAAAGGGTTTTTGTGCTTCTAATACAGCTAAATTTTGTACTTGTTGTTGTTTTTCATCTTCCGCAAGTGCCTGTAAATCTATAACTGAAAAAGTAAAGTTTTCACCTTTACTAATTACCTGTATAGCTTCCCCATCTACTACAGTAAATGTAGTTCTTAATATCTCATGCCTTCTGATAATTTCCTTGATGCTTTTAGACAATGCAGCTACATTTAATTTACCTGTCAGTCTGACTGCTGCGGGTATATTGTAAGCACTGCTATTTGGTTCTAATTGGCTCAAAAACCACAGTCGCTGCTGGGCAAAAGACAGAGGTATATTTCCCTGGCGTGAAGCAGGTTGGATAGATTCTGATTTTGATTCTAAAGCCTGATTCGCTTGGCTAATAAAAGCTATTATTTCTGCTTTGCGTGTTGCTAATTCTGCTTTGATATCTGGTGTGAGGGCTTCTTTTGGCGCACTACAACGCAGGCGGTCATTTTCCACCCATAATTTTATATCTAGGCTGCAAAGGTCAGACAAAAATTTCTCAATTGTTTTCATAGTTCTATTTCCTCTCTGTCTTCTGTTATTTGCTCATTTACAGCCTGTAATTGTTGTACTGCCAGAATTCCCTCTATGCGCTCAACTAGATTTTTAATTGTCGGATTTTCAAAAAAGCTACGTAAAGGTAAATCAATTTTGAAAGCTTCACGCAATCGAGAAATAACTTGCGTAGCCAAAAGCGAATGTCCTCCTAACTCAAAGAAGTTGTTAAAAATGCCTACTTTTTCTAGTCCTAAAATATCAGCCCAAATATCAGCTACTATCTGTTCTGTGGGTGTGCGGGGTGGGACAAAGCTTGCTTCTAATCCAATTGATGTATCTGGTACAGGTAAAGCTTTACGGTCTACTTTCCCATTAGGGGTTAAAGGCAGTTTATCTAATATGACAAACGCCGTTGGTCGCATATAGGTAGGCAGTTTTTCTTGTAAGAAACTGCGAAGTTCAATAATATTAATTTCTGGCTGTGATTTGCTAACTATATAAGCTACCAAGCGTTGATCACCCGGTTTATCTTCCCGGACTATCACTACAGAAGCTTCTACATCAGGATGCTGATTCAAGCCTGATTCAATTTCGCCTAGCTCAATGCGGAAACCACGAATTTTAACTTGATGATCAATGCGTCCTAAAAATTCAATTGTGCCATCTGGTTGATAGCGTACTAAGTCCCCAGTTTTATACAATCGATCAGCAGCATTTTGATTGAAGGAATTGGATATAAACTTTTCGGCTGTGAGTTCTGGTTGATGCAAATAACCACGAGCTAAACCAGCACCACCAATATGTAATTCACCAGCTACACCAATAGGTACTAATTGATTATATGAGTCAAGAATATAAAATTGGGTGTTGGCAATAGGATTGGCGATCGCAACGCTATTTTGTACCTGAGATGCTGCTGACCAAATGGTGGTTTCTGTCGGTCCATACAAGTTCCAAACTTCTTTACCCCGTTCCTGTAATTGTTGAGCTAAAGTGTAGTCAAGGGCTTCACCACCACAAAGAATTTTCAATTGCTTATTACCTATCCAGCCAGCAGACAACAACATTCGCCAAGTTGCTGGGGTAGCTTGCATGACTGTAGCACCACAGGAATTTAACCGCTTTGATAATTGAATTCCATCGGATGCTTCTTGACGGCTGACAATGACTGTTTGAGCGCCTACAGTTAAAGGTAAATATATTTCTAACCCAGCAATATCAAAGGATAATGTAGTAACTGAGAGTAATATATCTTGTGCTGTTAATCCTGGCTTTTGGCGCATTGCTATTAAGAAGTTGACAACAGCACCATGAGAAATTTGTACACCTTTGGGTTTACCAGTCGAGCCAGAAGTATAAATTAAATATGCTAAGTTTTCGGGAGTAATTTTGTTGATAGGATTGTCAGCAATTTGTTGGGAAATTTTATCCCCTTCCACATCTAAACAAACTACCTGAGTATGATGGATTGGTAAATTTTCTAATAAAGATTTTTGTGTGAGTAAAACTGATAATTGAGAATCTGCCAACATATAACCCAAGCGTTCTTTGGGATAGGCTGGATCTAGGGGAATATAAGCACCACCCGCTTTGAGAATCGCTAAAAGTCCAATTACCATTTCTAAGGATCTTTCAACACAAATCCCCACTAGTACCTCTGGTTCTACTCCCAGTTTTTGCAGGTAATGTGCGAGTTGATTTGCTCTGGTGTTCAGTTCCCGATATGTTAATTGCTGATTCACTCTTTGAGAAGCCGCGCTTTGCGCGTCTACAAATACCACTGCTACAGCATCAGGGGTTTTCTCTACCTGTGCTTCAAATAATTGATGTAAGCATAATTCTGGTTGTAAACTAATTTCACCTTTACCCCAATCTAATAACTGCTGTTGTTCAGTAGCGGTTAATAAAGGTAACTCCCTAATTTGCTGCTGAGGATTAGCAACAATTCCTGTTAGTAAAACTTCAAAGTTTGCCGCTAACCGTGAAATCGTTATTTCATCAAATAAGTCTGTATTGTATTCAAAATTAGCAATTAATCCCTGCTCTACATCTTCTATAACTAAAGTCAGGTCAAACTTCGCTGTTGTACCTTTATTTTCTAAAGGTTCTACCTTTAATCCAGGTAATTCTAATTGTCTTATTGGCGCATTTTGCAGCACAAACATTACCTGGAACAAAGGATTATGACTCAAATTACGTTCTGGTTGAATTTCTTCTACCAATTTTTCAAAGGGTAAATCTTGATGAGTGTATGCACCCAGGGCTACTTCCCGCATTTGTTTGAGAAAATCACGAAAAGTAGGATTACCAGAAAGGTTACTTCTCAATACTAAAGTATTAACAAAGAAACCAATTAAATTTTCAATTTCGGCTCTGTTTCTGTTAGCAATAGGCGAACCAACTAATATATCAGTCTGATTTGTGTAGCGATAGAGTAAGGTTTTAAATGCTGCCAATAGTGTCATAAACAAAGTGACACCTTCTTGCTTGGAAAGAGTTTTTAATCCTTCACTTAAACTTGTTGGTAATACGAATGATAGAGTTTTACCAGCATAAGTTTGAACGGTGGGACGAGGACGGTCAGTAGGTAATTGTAATATGGGGAGTTCACCAGATAATTGCTGTTGCCAGTAAGCAAGTTGATTTTTTAATCCCTCTCCTTCTAACCATTGTCTTTGCCAAATTGCAAAGTCAGCATATTGTATAGGTAATTGTGGCAGAAAAGAAGGTTTACCCGCACAGAAAGCTGTATACAGTGCAGCTACTTCTCGAATTAATATATCCGTTGACCAACCATCAGAAACAATATGATGTAGAGTCAACAAAATTACAAAATCTTCCCCATTTAATTGCAGCAGTTTCGCTCTTAATAATGGTGCTTGGGTGAGATTAAATCCTGTTTGTGCTTCTTCATTAGCGAGTCGGTATAGTTCCGCTTTTTGCTGTTTTTGGGGAATATTTTGTAAATCTACTAATGGTAATTTTAAGTTTACTGAGGGAGAAATAACTTGGATTGGTTGCCCATCAGATATTACAAAACTTGTCCGTAAAATTTCATGTCGTTTAATAATTTCGTTGAGGCTGGTGGAAAGTGCCTCAATGTTGAGTTTACCTTGTAACCGGACTGCTCTAGGCAGATTATATGATGGGCTACCTGGTTCAAATTGGTCAAAAAACCACAGTCTTTGTTGAGCAAAAGATAAAGGTAAATTTTGATTTCTAGGAACGGGGGTAATAGTTTTAATTTCCTGTTGTTCACCCCGCATTGCTATTTCAATTTGCGCTGCTAATGCTGCTAAATTTGCAGATTCAAACAGTTGTGGTAAAGGTATTTCTACATTAAAGGTGGTACGAATGCGAGAAATTACCTGAGTAGCTAATAGGGAGTGTCCACCCAACTCAAAGAAATTATCATTAATACTTACCTGTTTTACTCCTAATAGTTGTGTCCAAATACCTGCTAATACTTCTTCTACAGGTGTACGAGGAGCAATAAAAGTTGTTTCTCTACTGACTACTTCTTCTGGTGCAGGTAAAGCATGACGGTCTAATTTACCGTTAGCGGTGAGAGGTAATGATTTAAGAATGACAAAGGATGTGGGTATCATGTATTCCGGTAACTTTGCTTTTAAAAAGTCGCGGAAATCATGATCTGATACTGCATGAGATGTAGGAACTATATAAGCAACAAGACGCTTTTCTGTTGATGTTTCTTCCCTAGCGATAACTACATTTTCTTTAACTGCTGGGTGTTGACTTAAAGCTGTGGAAATTTCCCCTAGTTCAATGCGATAACCTCTAATTTTCACCTGATCATCGAGACGACCGAGAAATTCTAAATTACCATTGGATAGATAACGGACGCGATCGCCTGTTTTATATAATCTTTTTTGACTATCAATAAATTGACAATTTATAAACCTTTGTGCAGTTAATTCCGATTGGTTTAAATATCCCCTTGCTAAAGATTCACCACCAATGTATAGTTCTCCTGCTACTCCTAAAGGAACTGGTTGCAAATTTGCATCTAATACATAAACCTGGGTGTTAGCAATGGGTTTACCGATAGGAACTGTTGCAGTATCCTGAATTTTCTCTCCTAAGCAATAGGTAAGTACACCAACAGTTGTTTCTGTCGGTCCATAGTGATTAAGAACTCGACAATGGGGTGCATTCTTTTCTATTTTCTCAATCAAATTCCAATCAGCAGCTTCACCACCAAGTATTAATAACTGACGGGGTACAATTTCCCAAAATTCAGAACTTAACAAAGCTGCTAAATGAGAGGGAACAATTTTTAAACAATCAATAGGATGAAGGCGGAAATAATCAGCTAATGCCGCCGGATCAGATGCGCGTTCCCAAGATACAATATGCAGACAGCCACCACTAGACAAACAAGGGAAAATAACGGTATTACCTAAATCAGCCGCAAATGTAGAAACAGTTGCATAACTAGCATTAGTTGGAAGTTGCAATTTTGGCAAAATTCCATACAAATAATTAAGCAATTGTTGATGTTCAACCGCCACACCTTTAGGTTTACCAGTAGAACCAGAAGTATAGATGATATAAACTAGATTTTTTGGCTGGACATTATTAACAGGATTATCTGTATTTTCTTGAGAAATTTTTTCCCAATCATTCTCTAAATTTACTTCTGTAATGTCTAACAAATGTTCCCCATCAACTATTCCCGTTTCCCTAATCAACGCTGCTGCTTGAGCATCTTGTAAGCGGAACTGTAACGCCTCTTGGGGAAGGGTGGGATCTAGTGGCAGGTAAGCACCACCAGCTTTGAGAACAGCTAATAAAGAGATGATAAATTTGATATTTCTCTCTACACAAATTCCTACTACTACTTCTGGTTTAACCCCCAAATTTTGTAAGTAGTGCGCTAATTGATTAGCTTGATCGTTTAATTCTTGATATGTAATTTTTTCATTCTTAAACACCACAGCAACAGCATCAGGTGTTTTTTCTACCTGTTTTTCAAATAACTGATGAATACATATCTCTCTCTGATAATCAGACGTTGTTTGGTTAAATTCAATTAATAACTGTTGGCGTTCACTGGCGCTGAGTATTCCTAATTGACTAATAGGTGTGTCAGAATTATTGATAAGATTTATCAATAATGTTTGAAAATTTTTGGCTATTCGTTGAATTGTTTCCTGAGAAAAGTAATTACTATCATAGTCAAACTCTGTAATCAAACCACGATTATCTTGTAAGCAAGTGAGTTTGACTTTAAAAGGTTCAATAACGCTATAGATATCTTGTAAACTGAATTTTACAGTTTTATTATCAGATTTAGTTTCAGAAATGTTGGCAAATTCAAAGCCAATAGGGAAAGCTATCCAGTTATTTTCTTCTACAGCTTCAGGAACAAAATAATCTTGCCATTCAGCAGCGTTGTCTAATGTTTGGGCTACTGCAAATAATACTTCTGTAAAGTTTAAATTAGGGGTAAATTGAGTTTTGATTGGTAGCCAAGTTGCTAACAAACCAAGTACGTCATTAAGTTCTTCATATTCACGGCGACTAGTTGCCGTACCAATGACAATTTCTGACTCTCGTGTGATTCGCCAAATTAATATTTGCCAACAGGCTAGTAATATGACATCAGAAGTTTTATCATACTTTTGGGCAAAGTCATAAATTTTATCAGATAATTCTTGGCTAATAGCTAACTGATAACTATCGAGTATAAATTGCTCACTCTTTCCTTGCCGTTCATGAGGTAATTTTAATGCTGATAAAGAGCTAATTTTTTGTTTTTGCCAATATGCTTTTGCTTTCTCTGCATCTTCATCTGCTAGTAGTTGATTCTGCCATTCAGAAAATTGTACATACTGTACATAGTCTGCGCTTAATGCTTGACCTTGGCAATATTGAGCGTAAGCTTGATTAATTTGATTAACTAGATTTTTAATGGTTTTAGTATCAGCACATAAAGCAGGTAGAGAAATAATTAAAATATGCTGATTATTTGACAATTTGATTAAATATAATCTCAGTAGAGAAACTTGTTCAAATTTTTGATATTCTTGTCTTTCTTGCCAGAATATTTCTTGAACTTTTGTAGCAATATCTTCCTGAGAGGAATCACTTAAATCTAGATATTCCCAATTAAATGAACCCTTATCTGCAACTACCATGACTGGAGTTTTTAGACCAGGAGGACAATAAAAACTTGTTTTCAAGATATCATGATAATTGATAATTTCCTCAATAGCATTTTGCAGTATCTCTGGTTGGAGATTACCGTCAATTAAAATAATACATTGGGAGCAGAAAGCAGAACTATGTTGTTGTAAATGCCATAGACGTTTCTGTTGAGCAGCAAGTTGAAATCCACTAATTTTTTGAGTTTGCATAGTTTTGAAGAATACTTATTTTGAACTTATTTTTTAACCAGTAGGTTGGGGAGCCATCGCCTTGGACGGGTTTCCCAGCTTGTGGCGAATGGCGTTTGACGTTAGGAAACACAACATTTATGGACAAAATTTAGGGACTTTTGTTGGGTTGCGCTGTCGCTTAACCCAACCTACAAAAACTTATTCTTGATAAGAAAACTCTTGTGGTGCGGGCATCTTGCCCGCCAAGCTGTATCTCACTCACACGACATTTACTGTATCTGTAGCATTAGTCATTTCTGCCATTGCTACAACGATTTTACGCTGTCCCACAAAGGGATTTCTGCCGTGAGCAGCCAGCATATTATCTAACATAATAATGTCGCCCTTTTGCCAGGGGAAACTAGTTTGTGCTTGCTGATAAACTGCATTAATTTCGGAAATTTCTTCCGGTGTAATTGGTGAACCATCACCAAAATAAACGTTACGGGGTAATTTTGACTCTCCAAAAATAGATAACAGTGAGTCTCTAACGTCTGTATCTAAATAAGCGATATGGTGTAATTGAATTTGGTTAAAAAATACAGGTTCACCAGTTTTGGGATGTACTGCTAAAGCTGGGCGAATTTGTCGAGTAACTAAACCATTATCATCATACCATTCAAATTCAATTTTTGCTTGCCGACAATAATTTTCTACTTCATTTTTATCTGTGGTTTGGAAGAAGTTTTGCCAACTCACATCTAAACCTTCAGCATAATTCCTGGTGTACATTAGCTGTTTAGTGGCTAATTTTTCTCGCAATTGGGGACTGAGCAATTGATAAGCTTTTCTACAGTCAACAATTGGAGTTTCTCCACCTTTCTCGGCTGGTTGAACACAGTAAAACCAAATCTTTAAAGGGAAGCAATGTAAATGGGAGCTTTCATTGTGAAAAAGTATCGCTTTATCTGCTGGGTAAGGAGTTGAGCCATAAACTTTACCACCTTCACCTGTGCGGGGTAAGTCTCCGTATTCAGCAAATAAATTAGGGCAAATTGTTTGAGCGAAATTTTCAAAATCTGAAACTGATTTTACATCAAAATCTCTAAATAAAATCGCTCCATGTTTAAATAATTCTGTTTCCAGATATTCGCGATTATTTTTAGCCCAAGAGATTATATCAATTTCTGCACTATTGGGCTGAATTACGAGCGGGAATTTTTGCCCTTCTTGCAGATAATCGGTTTTAATTAATTGCTCTAGTGATAAACTTACTGCTTTAGGAGCAATATTCATGAATTTTTGTCTTTTAGCAGTTTTACGTTCCTGTTGTTGCATGGTTTGTTGTTCCTTTTCTGTTTCTGTGAGCATTTCTAATGTATTGATGCGACTTTGAGGTTTAGCCACAATGCTATTTATTAATGTTTGCCAATGATTAGTTAAATTAGTGATAGTATCTAAAGCAAATAAATCAGCGTTATATTGCCATTTACCTTCTATACCTTGCTCAGTTTCTGTGAGGAATAGGGCTAAATCAAATCTGGCTGTTTTGCTTTCTACCTCTAGTAAGTTTAAGGTAAGTCCTGGTAATTCTAAGGCTGAATCTGGTGTATTTTGCAAGACAAATAACACCTGAAATAAGGGAACTGTATTACTTAAATGGCGTTCAGGTTGTAATTCTCTAACTAATTCATCAAAGGGTAAATTTTGATGAGCGTAAGCTGCTAATGTTTGGGTGCGAACTCGTTGTAATAATTCTAGGAAGGTGGGATTGCCGGTTAAGTCAGTGCGAAGAACTAATAAATTAATAAAGAAGCCAATTAATGGTTCTATTTCAGTTTGGTTACGGTTAGCAACATCAGTACCAACAACAATATCATCTTGGTTGGTGTAGCGTTGCAATAAAATTGTAAAACTTGCCAGCAGCGTCATAAATAAGGTGACATTTTCTTGCTGGGAAAGCTTTTGTAATTGCTGTGATATTGTAGCAGGTATGAAGAATTTGTGAATAGCACCCCGGTTAGTTTTCACCTCGGCACGGGGACGAGTTGTAGGAAGTTGCAATACAGGTAAATTAGCTAATTGCTGCTTCCAGTAAGTGAGTAAAGTTTCTCGTCTTTCTCCTTGTAACTGTTGACGTTGCCAAACTGCAAAATCTGCATATTGGATGGGTAAAGCTCGTAAAACAGCAGGTTCTCCAGATACAAAAGCGGTGTAAAGTGTTGCTATTTCCCGTACAAATACCCCCATTGACCAACCATCAGAAACAATATGGTGAATACTAAATAATACGATATGCTCCTGGTCATGGGCGCGTAGCAGCGTACATCGCAATAACGGGACTTGCGAAAGGTTAAAGGGGTTTTGATATTCTTTATCTATCAAATGCTGAACTTCTATTTCCTGTTCAGCTACTGACAGATGACTCAAATCTATGACTGACAATTTTATATTTAGATTTGATGCGATCGCCTGAAATGGTTTTCCATTTTCATCAGTATAAAAACCAGTACGTAAAGCCTCATGGCGACGTACAATTTCATTCAGGCTTTGCTCTAAGGCTTCCCTATTGAGAAACCCAATTAATCGGAGTGCAAATAATTCATTGTAAGTTGCATTACCAGACTGTAATTGTGCTAAAAACCACAATCTTTCTTGAGCGAAGGAGAGAGGTAATTTATCTGTTCGACTTACAGCAACTAGGGGAGGACTCTGAAGACTAGATGTTATTTGTTGAGCGTTCTCAATTCGCTTTGATAAACCTGCTATGGTGGGAGCTTCAAAAAGTTGTCCAAGGGGTAATTCTAATTGAAAAACTTGACGTACTTGAGACATCATCTGTGTAGCTAACAAAGAGTGTCCACCCAATTCAAAAAAATTGTCATGAATACCTACTTGCTCTAGCCCTAATACCTGAGTCCAAATTTTGCTGAGAATTTCTTCAACAGCATTACGCGGATTAAATACAGTGTCTTTTAATTCCCGATTTTTGCTGTTTAATTTTGGTCGAATATAAGGGATTTGGTGAGGAGAAATTTTTTCTTTGAGCATTGCTAAATTGACATTTTCATCAGCAACAATGCTTTCAAGTAAAAATAAAAAAGTTTTCAAAATCAAATTAGCATTAATGCTGTCAAAACGATGCTGATCATAAATAATAGAAAACTTGCATTCGGCATCAACACTAACTAATATTGTTAGCGCATATTGGGTTTGTGATCCTTTGGTATAGATATTAGAGATATTAATTTCTAAGTCAGAAGATTGTAAAATAGAATCATCAATAGGATAGTTTTCAAAGACTAACAGACTTTCGTAAAGAGAAAGTCCCCCTTGTATTTCGCTCCACTGATATACTTGTCCGGCAGGGCTATATTCATATTGCCGAAGTTCTAAATTATGGGTGTAAATATCTTGCAACCAAGACCATAGGGACGCAGAGGGAGTAACTTTAATCCGTAGTGGTAAGGTGTTGATAAACAAACCAATCATTGATTCGCTACCAACCAAATCCACAGGGCGACCAGAAACTGTTATTCCAAATACTACATCTGCTATGTTACTATAGCGGCTGAGGAGTAACGCCCAAACACCTTGAATGAGAGTATTGAATGTAATTCTGTGTTGTCTGACTAAAGATTTTAAGGCAGCTGTAGTTGAGTTTGACAGTGAAGCTTGTAATTCACCATAGCCTTCTCCTGCTTTTGATAATAAACTATCTGGTTGTACTGGTAATCCCAAGGCTGTAGTTTGGGTAAAACCTTGCAGCGTCTTGCGCCAAAACTCTTCTGCTTTGACTAAATTTTGTTGTCTTAGCCAAGTAATATAGTCCTGATAAGGACGGCTTGGTTCTAAGTACAAATTTTGACCATTACTAATTGCTTGGTAAAATGCCAGTAATTCATTAAAGAGAATCGACAGACACCAGCCATCTATTAAGATATGATGATGACTCAATACAAGCTGGTAACTGGCATTACTTAACTGGAAAAGTGCTAAACGCATCAATGGGTGTTTTGATAAGTTAAATCCTTGTTGACGATCGCTTTTCAGAAAATCTTCTAGTTGCTGTTGTTGAAGTGATGTTTCCAGTCCTCGCCAGTCTTGATAATCAAGGCTAACTTCTACCTGTCGCAGAACTACCTGTCTGGGTTCATCTAAATTCTTCCAGACAAAAACTGTTCTTAATACTGGTTGACGCTCGATAACCCGTTGCCAAGCTTGCTCAAAAGCTGGCAAATTCAGATTACCATTTAAGGTACAACTTAGCTGCTCAACATAAATGCCTGAGTGATCAGCAGCAGATAAAGTATTGAAAAGCATACCCAGTTGGGTAGGTGACAGAGGATAAATTGATTCAATATTTTTCTTATTCATGGCAGATTTGGATATTAATCTAAAGCGAGTTCTGCAAAAACTTGATCAAGTTGGTCTTGAGTGATATCTGCATCAGGAAAATCTTCTGGAGTATAATTATTGACTTCAGTAGTTTGAGAGTGGACAATTAGCGATCGCAATGCTTCCACCATACCTTCAGCCAATTTTTCCACTGTTTCTTGACGATGTAAGTTCGTACTATAAGACCATTGCAATTGCAACTGACCATTGATCACCATTCCCTCTACTTCCAGCAAATGAGAGCGATTTCCTAGTGGGCTATGAGTTGCGCCAATTGATTCTTTAGCTGGACTAAATAAAGACAAGTTGGGCAGTATTTGGTCAAATTGTCCTAAATAATTGAATATTACCTGCGGCTGTGGTGGTGCTGGTAATTGGTGATTTAAGTAACGCAATACACCATAACCGAAGCCACGATTGGGAATACCACGCAATTGCTCTTTGACCTTCTGCACTGCATCTGAGAGATCAGCAGTATTTCCTATATCTAACAGGACTGGGAAAATAGTGGTAAACCAGCCTACGGTGCGGGATAAATCAACATCCTCAAAAATATCTTCACGACCATGACCTTCTAAATCTATCAGCAGTGAGGTCTGTTCTGTCCATTGTTTAAAACTATACATTAATGCTGTTAGCAAGACATCATTAATTTGTGTGCGATAAGCTACTGGCAATTCTTGGAGCAGAGCTTGAGTTTCTGACACACTCAATCTTTGTGATACAGTTGCTTTCGTGGCTTCTGTATTCATTCCTCTCATAAAGTCTACGGTCATTGTTGGTTGTTGCTGAGGTAAAGCTAACCAGTAGTTCAATTCTTGTTGTAGTGAGGTGGAATTGGCATACCCTGGCAACTGCTTAGACCAGTACATAAAAGAAGTTGTCTTAGGAGGCAAATCTATTTTCTGTCCTTGCTGAAGTTGTTGATAGCTGGTTTGCAAATCTTCTAGTAAAATCCGCCAAGAAACACCATCCATTGCTAGGTGATGGATAATTATCAACAGGCGGGCTGTTTGTTGCTGTCCCAGATCAAATAAGGCGACTTGTACAAGTGGACCTTGGGATAGATTCAAACTGGCTTGTAGTTTTGCTGTGGTTTCCTCTATGATGAGTTTTTGCTGTTCTGGCGATCGCATTGATAAATCTGCCACAGTAAACGCGATCGCCTGATCTAAGTTAGCATTCACCTGCCGCCAGCCAGATTCAGAGCATTCAAACCGCAAACGTAGTGCATCGTGATGTTCTAATAATTGATCTAACACCTTCTCCAAAAGAACTGGATCAAGTGCTTGATTTACTTCCAGTAGAACTGCTTGGTTCCAATGATGTGGATCTGGCAAATTTTGCTCAAAAAACCAATGCTGAATCGGTGTTAAGGGCAATGTCCCAGTTATCAAACCTTGTTCAGCATGAATAGTCAAGTTACTTCCGACTACTGTCGCTAATTCAGCAATTGTCGGGTGGTCAAAAATTTGCTGATGGGTAAGCTGTAGACCAGCCCGCTTGGCTTTGGTAATCACCTGAATACTGAGAATAGAATCTCCCCCCAGTTCTAAAAAGTTATCATCAATGCTGACTCGCTCAAGACCAAGTATCTCAGTCCAGATAGTAGCTAAAATCTCTTCCACGGGGGTGCGTGGTGCAACGTAAGTTTGTGCGGATCTAACTTTGTCTGGTGCTGGTAATGCTCGCCGATCAACTTTACCGTTGGGGGTGAGTGGCAATTTATTTAATGACACAAAAGCTGAAGGAATCATGTAATCAGGTAGCTTTTGCTGGAGAAATACTTTTAACTGATTAATAGAGGAGGGCGATTCCTGGTGAAAAACAATATATGCAACTAACCGTTGGTTTCCTGGGATATCTTCTCTAACTACCACTACAGCATCTTCTACCTCTGGAGCTTGAGAAAGTACCGCCTCAATTTCTCCTAACTCAATACGAAAGCCGCGAATTTTTACCTGGTCGTCAATACGTCCAAGGTATTCAAGAGTTCCGTCTAATTGATAACGAGCTAAGTCACCAGTTTTATAAAGGCGCTCTCCTGGTTCTGTGCTAAAGGGATTGGGGATAAATTTCTCATTGCTCAGATCAGGGCGGTTCAAATAACCCCTAGCAAGTCCGAATCCACCAATATGCAATTCACCCGCCACACCAATAGGCGCTAGTTGTCCATGTCGGTCTAGTACATAAAGCTTGGTGTTAGCAATAGGTTTACCAATGGGAACTGAACCGGAGTGATGTTGTTTCGTTGGTACTTGATAAACGCAGCAACCAACTACGGTTTCTGTTGGGCCATATTCATTGATGAGCATGGTATCGGGAGCCGCATTTTGCCAAAAGCTGATGTTTTCAGCTAGTAGGTTTTCTCCACCGATGATAAATGCCCGTGTCCGGCCTGCTGCTTCTGAAGGCGAGAATTGTCCTTTGAGTAGTTCGAGATGAGCCGGCGTAATTTTAACTAAACTGAGGTTAGAACTACGGTGTAGTGCATTACTCAGACTTTCGATGCTCTGATTTTCTGGAAGTAGCTCTACTTGAGAACCTACCAGCAAAGGAGAAAAAAGACTGGTAATTGTTAAATCAAACCCCAAAGGAGAATGAACTATAGTTCCGTTTCCTTGGTTGACTTGATAAGCTTGGGTACACCAGCTTAAATAATTGACTAGTCCTTTGTGGGTGATTAATGTTCCTTTGGGTTTACCTGTAGAACCAGAGGTGTAGATAACATAGGCTAAGTTCTCAGAATTTGTCTTGCTGCTGGGATTCGATAAAGTCTGATTTGATGCAAATTTTTCCTCATCTCTATCTAAGCAGATGACTTGAGCATGATGTTGAGGCAAAATTTCTAATAGTCGTTGCTGTGTTAGCAATACGGCCGCTTGGGTATCTTCCAAAATAAAAGCTAATCGCTCTTTGGGATATGTTGGATCTATGGGTACATAAGCTCCACCCGCTTTGAGTATACCTAGCACTCCCACCACCATATCAAGCGATCGCTCAACACATATCCCTACCAACACTTCTGGCTTGACTCCTAGTTTTTGCAAGTGATGGGCGAGTTGATTAGCTCTTTGATTGAGTTGACTATAGGTTAATTGTTGATTTGCATATACAACCGCAATTTTATCGGGCGTAGATTCTACCTGAGATTCAAACCAGTGATGAACGCATTGATAGGCTAGTTCAACGGTTTTCGTGTTGTTAAATTCAAATAATAATTGCTCCCGCTCGGTAGGACTCAAAATATCAAACTCCGCAATGGCACTATTGCTATTTTTCACCACACTATTTAGTAGTGTTTCCAGCCGTTCTGCCAGCAGTTGAATTTCTTCTCTTAAGAAAACATGACTATCATAATGAAATTCTAAACTCAGCCCATCCTCTCTACAAACACAGACAAGTTTTAATTTAAATCTATCAATATTTGCATAACTTTTACAGATAGAAAAAGAGACATTACCAATCGAGTATGTTTCCGGCTGTTCTGCAAATTCAAAACAAAGGGGAAAGAATGGTATAGCTATTTTCTGATTATTTGTTGTTTGGTTAATTTCTTCCCAGGCAAAGTATTCTTGCCATGCACCTAATTCACAAGTTAAAGCATTGACTTTTTCCAATAATTCGCTAAATTGCAAATTTTCTTCTAGCTCACATTGGAGTGGTAAATACTTGGCAAATAAACCTAATGCTTCTTCGAGTCCTTCATATTCCCGACCATCAAAAGCTGTACCAATGATTAGGTTTGATTTTCCTGTCAAACGTCCAACTAAAATCAACCAACAAGTTAAAATAACTCCGCAAATTGAACTATTATATTCCGATGCGATCGCCTTGAGTTTTACTGTTAATTCTGAATCAACTAATGAAAGCAAAGATTTTGGTAAAAATTCTGGCTTACTATTCTGATTGTTTTCAAACAACAGTTTTAGATCAAGAGAATCATAAATATCTTGTTTAAACCAATACTCTTTACCTGCTATTGTGTCTTCTGATGTAATTAATTCATTTAAAATTTCCGAAATATCAGCGTACTGTATTTTTTCATCTTCATTAATTAATTCCTCACCATTGGAATAGGCTGCATATAATTCACTCATTTCACGAACTATGTTGCTCATGCTCATTTTATCAGCACAAAGAGCAGGTAATCTCAAAATCAATATATATTTGTCAGATGCAAGTTTAATTAAATCTAAATGCAAAAGTGAATCTTGTTTAAGCTTAAGAGTTTGTTTTCCTACATCCTCAAACAAATCTTCAATTTTTACTTGCTGTTGATGGAAATCTAAATGACTAAAATCATGGTTATTAATCAAAGGAATACTACTAATATTTATAACTTGCATGGGAAATTCCATACCAGGTAAGCAGTCAAAATAGGTACGAAGAATCTCATGCCGATTGACGATCTTCTCTATTGATTTCTTGAAAATTTCTGGATTGAGATTGCCATCAATTTGCACAACACACTGGGCAAGATAAGGTATTGTCTGAGCTTGCTGTAATAACCATAGATGCCTTTGTTGGGGTGAAATCTGAAAACCCTTAATTGTTGCTTGTACCATCTCAACTTCTCCTTGTATTGGTGCTATATATTGTTGTTTTTGCCACAATAAGAATAGGGTTCAGACATCCCTACTACAACTTTTCTTGTCCCTATAAATGGCGCTCGTCCATGTGCTACTAGCATATTGTCCAGCATCAAAATATCTCGTTGTTGCCAAGGAAAAATGACTGTTTCTTTTCGATAAGCTTCACGAATTTGATCCAAAACAGAAACTTCAATCGGTGAACCATCGCCATAGTAACTATTATTTGGGAGTTCTTCTTCTGGAAACTCTGACAATAAAACATCTCTGATCATTGGTTCTAAAGTTGATACATGAAAAAAAGCTGCATGATTAAACCAGATATCTTCACCGGTTTGAGGATGTTTCATCACAGCTTGTCGAACTTGGCGAGTTCTGAGGCGATTACCATCTTTCCACTCAAAATCAATACCATGAATATGGCAGTATTCCTCAACTTCTTCTTTGTTATTGGTTTGAAATACTGTTTGCCAAGGTAAACCAAATCTCTCTCCAAAGTTGCGGATGTACATTACCTTTTTCTGTTCAAAACGTTCTCTAATTTTCGGATCAATATGTTGAAAAATTTTGCGAACGTCAGCAATCCATGTTTCTCCACCTTGTTGTGCAGGTGTGATACAAAAGAAAAATATTTTTAAAGGCCAAGTATGCTGATAGGAATTTTCATTATGTAGAAAAATACTTTGAGTAGCAGGATAATCCGTGGAAGTGTAGATACTACCACTAACTAAACTCCTGGGTGATGAACGTTCACGATATTCAAGCACAGTTCCAGAAACATCTTTGATAAACTGCTCGAAGTCAGCTACTCCATTGACTTTGAAATTACGAAATAATATTCCGCCATGTTGTAATAACTTGCTTTCAATAACATCTAGGTTACTTTTAGCCCAACCTAAGAGATTCAAATTTTCTACCGTTGGTTGAATCAACAAAGGTAGAAGCCTATTATCCTGTAATGGTTCGGATTTAATTAATTCTTGCCGTGATAAAGTCACAGCTTGTCTTTGACGATCAGGTAACTTTTTTTTCATCTTTTTATCATCAAAATTGTGCAATTTTATTTGCTGTTATTTTTAGCTAACTTTTTGTTTTTTCAATTTTTTGAATTTTTCCAAGCGAGCTTCTTTCAGCTTTTCTTCCTTGGCAATTTGTTGTTTTTTGTTCACTTCATTCATAATTGCTTTCAGAGCATCGAGTTTAATATGAGGTTGAGTCACCATTGTGCATAAAATACTTTCAAACTGTTTTAAAATCCCATTGACCATATCTGTGTCAAAACAGCAACTATCATAAGTAATACGTATTAATAATTGCTGACCTGAAAATATTTCTACCCATAAGGGATAGTTGACTTTAGCAAAAGACCAATAATTATCAAGTTTGAAATTCTGATACTGCCCTTCCCGTAAGGCAACATCTAGAGGATAGTTATGAAAGTTTAAGGTGGTATCAAATAAAGGCAAACCGAGAGGTACGTCACTCCATCTTTGGATTTTTACGAGTGGGCTAAATTCGTACTGTTGCATTTCAGCCTGTTTCACTTGCAGTTGCTTTAACCAAGGGACAAGGCCTTTTTCCGGTTCGATGTGTACCCGCATTGGCAAAGTATTGAAAAATAAACCCACCATAGAATCAATCTCTGGTAGTGTCGCTGAACGACCAGAACAAATAACTCCAAAAACAACATCTTCTTTACCACTATAACTACTCAATATCAAAGCCCAAGCTCCTTGTACTAAGGTGTTGAGCGTTAACTGTTGTTGCTGAGTTAAAGACTGTAATTTTGCTGTTGTTGCGGTTGATAGCTGAATAAACTGTTGATTGTAACTACCGTCTTGACTGTCTACACTGCTGATTTTTTGGTCTTTTCTTAAAGAAGTAACAGCAGTAAAGTTCTTGAGCCATTGTCGCCAAAACATCTCTGCTTTTAACAAGTCTTGCTGCTGTAGCCAAGCTATGTAGTCACGATAAGGGCGAGGATTTTCTAAATTTAATTCTTTACCTTGAATAAATGCGTTGTAATATTCAAATACTGCTTTTAATATTAATGATGCAGACCACGCATCTGCTAGTAAATGATGATAGCTCCAGATAAATTGGTAGTCTTTTTCAGTAAGCTGAATCAACGTAAAACGAATTAGTGGTACTTGAGCAAGTTCAAAGCCTTGCTCCTGATCTGCTTTTATAAATGCTTGTAAACGCTCCTGTTGTTCTTGACTTTCTAAGCCTCGCCAATCTAGTTCCTCCCAAGGTAATTTTACTTCTCGGTGTACCACCTGAACAGGCTCTTTTAAACCTTCCCAAATAAATGAAGTTCTTAATATCTGGTATTCTTCTACTACTCGCTGCCAAGCATTCTTAAACTCTAAAGTATGAAAATCTCCGCAGATTGTGCAGCCAAACTGAAGGAAATACATTTTGAATTTTGAGGCAGAAAGAGTATGAAAGAGTATGCCCTGCTGCATTGGTGAAAGCGGATAGAAATCTTCAATGGTGTTCATAGTGTCTGATAATTGATAACTTGATTAATGGCTGCCAAAATATTATCAATGTCGTCTTGATTCCATTGACTTAACTTAAACTCCGCAAAATCGGAAGGTGTAAAGTTTTTGGATGAAGAAGACTGAATGTTAGTAATTAATGCTTGCAGTGCTGTTTTAAAATCTTCAGCTAACCTGGCAATTGTTTCTTGACGATAGACATTTGTGCTATAAATCCAATCAATTTTGAGTTGGTTTTGGACTATGAAGGCATTAATTTCTATGAGATGGCTGCGTTGGGCGCGAGAACTGCGAGATAAACCACTTGATTTTGGCGCTTTTAATAAAGAAGACTCAGGTAAAGTTTGTTCAAAGTTGCCAAGATAAAGGAAAAGTACCTCTGCTGGTTGTAAAGAACGCAATTTTTCGGTAATAATTTCATCACCACTCAAGTACCGCAACACACCATAACCCAAACCCTGATTCGGGAAACTACGGAGTTGCTCTTTTACCTGCTTTAAAATTTTCCCAGTTTCTTCACTCTCCCCAATATCTAAAAGCATGGGGGCAATATTAGTAAACCAGCCTATTGTACGAGATAAATCAACATCATCAAAAATTACGTCTCTGCCATTTCCCTCTAAGTCAACTAGCAATGATTGTTTACTAGTCCATGTACTAAATGCCTTTGCTAAAGCAGCAAGTAAAATATCATCGGTTTGCACTCGATAAGTTGCAGCAATTTCTTCCTGTAGTGCTTGTGTCTCTTCCACACTCAAGGTTACAGAAATAGTCTCAGCAGAGGCTACAGTATTAGCACCTTCTGGATAATCTACTGGCAAAGGTGTTACCCAGTCACGTTCTGCGGCTAACCAATAAACCTGTTCTCTTTGTAACTCTATTGACTGGGCGTATTCAGTTAACCGCGCTGCCCATTGTTTAAATGAAGTTGTCTTTGGCTGTAGCTTGATTACTTTTCCTTGGCTGAGTTGCTGGTATGCAGTTTCCAAATCTTCCAGCAAAATTCGCCAAGAACCAACATCAATGGCCAAGTGATGAACCGCAAACAATATTCTACTTGGTTGATGAGTTCCAAAGTCAAAAAAGGCAACCCGCTTTAGGGGTCCACAAGCAAGATTGAGACTGTTTTGGATCTCTTGAATAGATGCCTCAAATGTCTGTTCTTGCTGTTGTGGTGACAGTCCTGATAAATCTATCTTTTTAAAAGGTACAACTTCATCAGGACTGGCATTTATTTGCTGCCAACCCGATGCTTCTTTGATAAAACGCAGACGCAAAGCATCATGGTGAATCAGTAAATATTGAACCGCTTGTTGCAATAATTCTGAATCCAGAAATTGTTGCACTTCTAAAATTACTGTTTGATTCCAGTGGTGTGCATCAACTAAATTCTGCTCAAAAAACCAGTGTTGAATCGGTGTCAGAGGCAGTTCTCCTTCTACTATTCCCTGTTCACTTAAAACTGTTTGCGTTCTACCTGCTATTTCTGCTAATTGGGCAATAGTTGGGTATTCAAACAAATGCTGATTAGTAAATCGCAATCCTGCTTTGTTTGCTCTAGCAGTAATCTGAATACTGAGTAAAGAATCACCCCCTAATTCTAAAAAGTTATCTTCAATTCCTACCTGTTCAATGCCGAGAATTTCCTGCCAGATGTTAGCAATAGTTTGCTCTATTTCGTTGCGGGGAGCAACATAATTATTTTGTAAGTGTGGTCTGGCGTGTAATGTTAATAAATTAGGTTGATTGATAATTTCTGAAGGCTTAATCCACTGTTCAATTCTGGCTTGTAAATCTGTTGTTGAGACAACTATTTGGTTGACTTTATTTAAAGATAAGACTCGTTGAAATACTTCTACACCTTCTTGATTTTTGATGAACAATTCAGTAGAAATTTCTGGTTTATTCGCCAATTCTGTAACCAATTGACTGGTTAACCAGTTATCCCAATTCACACTCAGCCAAGGTGTTGAGCCTGTTTGGTTATGTTTATAAACAAAAGCATCAGTGAAGTGATGGGCTGCTGGATAAGCTGCCATGCCCAATGCACCTAAAACAGATGATAAGGAGGAAACCAAAATACAAAAATCAAGCTCTATTCCTTGCAACGCTGTTTCTAAAATTAACAGTCCATGACCATTAGCTTTAAGTTGTTGTTCGCATTCACTTCTAGTTATTTCTTGAACTGTTCTAAATAGCTTAATTCCAGCAGCATGAATCACGCCATTGATTTGACCAAAATGATTTATAGCTTGAGTAATAACGGTTTGCATTTGGGCTGCATTGGCTACATCAGCACTCAAGGTCAAAATCTCTGCACCCAGTTGTTCTAGTTCCTGTAATTTGCGAATCTTAATGCTGAATTTATCTTGTCCGTCATGGTTTTCCAGCCATTCTTCCCATTCATTTTGGTGAGGGAAATTTGAAGAAATAACTAATATTAATTTTGCGTGTACTGTCTTGGATAAATATTCAGCAATTTCCAAACCGATACCACCTAAACCACCAGTAATTAGATACACTCCTTGTTGCCGCAGTTTGGGCGGTTGGTCGTTATCTAGCTGTAGTGGTTCATAAGTTTGCACCCAGCGATGATGACCACGATAAGCAATTAAACTCTCAAATTCTCTAGTATTTAATTCTTCTAGAAGTTGGTTTAATAGTTGGTTTTCTGCAACAGTTCCAGCAGCAGGAATGACAATATCAATGCTGCGACAGGAAATATTTGCATACTCTTGTGGAATGGTTTTACACATTCCTAAGACGGTTGCTTTCTCTGGAGTTAATTTTTCCAAACCTGTCACGTCGTAAATATCATTGGTTACGACCAAGATATCTACAGGTTGAGTAATATTTTGTTTACTAAGAGACTGTGCCAGGAATAACAGACTATAAAAACCTGCGTTTTGGCAATTTTCAAAATACTCAATTCCTGATGTTGTTTGTTCAGTTGGTGTAATACTCCAGAGGTGGAGGATAGTATCTGGAATTTGCCCAAAAAATTGCAACTCTTCGATTAAAGAATCATAATCATCAGGCTGGCTGGAATTGATAGTATATTCACTATCATTCAGTTTGTTAAACTGCCCTCCCTGCCAAACAGTAACAACGTTGTTACCTTCACTTTCTAAACGTTTGACTATTTGTGTACCTACTTGGCAATTATCAGCAAATAGCAACACCTGTTTTTTACATTTCTCAGGTTGGGGTGCGTTTGCGAAGCGTCCCCAAAGGGGAATCGCTTGTTTCCAAACTGGTATATAAAACCAGTCTCCTATATTGGGCTTTTTCTGGTTGGTAGTAGGAGAGTGACTAGATTTTCTCTGGGGTTCTATCCAATAACTTTGACGCTCAAAAGGATAGGTAGGTAAAGGAATACGATAACGGCGCTCAGAAGCATAAAAGTTAGACCAATTTACTGATACTCCCAAAGACCAGAGACGACCAAGTGTATTTAGCAAGAACAAAACATCTGCTGGTTCTTCCTTGGGATGTGGTAAGGAAGGCAGTATTGGCTGCTGAGTTATTCCTGCTTGTTGTTTGACAAAGGTTGATAAAGTCCGCCCCGCCCCTACTTCTAGAAGAATCCGGTTTGCTTCTTGCAGTAACACAGAGATACCATCTGCAAACCGCACTGTTTGCCGTAAATGACTTGCCCAGTAATTCGCATCAGTAGCTTCTTGTGCTGATATCCAAGTGCCGGTGAGGTTGGAAATAAAGGGAATTTGCGGTGAATTTAAAGTAATTTTCTTAACTTCGGCGATAAATGTCTGCAAAATCGGTTCCATCATCTGAGAATGGAAAGCATGGGAAGTATGTAGACGGCGACATTCTATCCCTTGGGCTAATAGTTGCTCAGACAACTCATCTATCGCTGCATGGGTTCCTGAGACTACACAGGAAGATGGTGCATTACTCGCAGCTAAAGATAAGTTTTCGTTTAATAAGGGTTTAACCTCTGCTTCTGGGAGGGGAATTGACAGCATACTCCCACTGGGTAATTGCTGCATTAATCGCCCACGCATGGCAACAAGAGTTAATGCGTCTTTTAAGGACATCACACCAGCAAGGCAAGCAGCTACATATTCTCCGATGCTATGACCAATCATTGCACTGGGAGAAATGCCCCAAGACATCCACATCCGCGCTAAGGCATACTCAATGACAAATAATGCTGGCTGGGTGAGGGATGTTTGTTTGAGTTTTTCTTGTGCAGTTTCTGTGTCAGCTTCACTGGGATAGATGACTGTATGTAAATCTAAATCCAATAGAGGTTTAAGTATTAAACAGCAGCGATCTACAGATTCACGAAAGATTGATTCTGTTTGATAGAGTTCTTTGCCCATGTTGACATACTGACTACCTTGTCCTGGAAACATGAAGGTAATCGGGCGATCGCATGATTCTTGATCAGCAGTGAAAACTCGTTGAGAAGTTCTATTTTCTAAGGTATTGATGGCATCTTCAATATCCTCACACACCAAGACACGACGATGATTAAACTCTTTGCGCCCTACTTGCAGTGTATAAGCAACATCCGCTAAATCTAATTCAGGATGCTGTTTAAGATGTTGCGCCAAATTATCGGTAGCTGTGTCTAATGCAGATTCAGTCTTAGCAGAAAGTACCAATAATTTATGCTTTTTCCCCTGCACCCCTGCACCCTTGCACCCCTGCTCAATAATTGGTGCTTCTTCTAATACTACATGAGCATTTGTTCCCCCTATTCCCAAGGAACTGACACCCGCACGACGGGGAGATAGTTCTGGTTTCCATTGGGTCAGTTTTGTATTGACGTAAAAAGGACTGTTGTCAAAATCAATCTGGGGGTTAGGTTCTGTAAAATTTAAGCTAGGTGGTATTTGTTGATGTTTCAGAGCTAAAGCTGTTTTAATGACTCCTGTGACTCCGGCCGCTGCATCTAGATGACCGATATTTGTTTTCACAGAACCGATGGCACAGAAACCTTTTTTGTCTGTGCTGGAGCGAAAAACTTTGCTTAAAGCTGCAATTTCAATGGGATCGCCTAAAGTTGTACCCGTACCATGCGCTTCAATATAGCTGATAGTTTCCGGTTTAACCCCGGCTAACATGATGGCTTCAGCGATCGCTTCTGCTTGTCCATCAACGCTAGGGGCTGTATAACCAACTTTCATTGAACCATCATTGTTAATTGCCCAACCTTTAACGACTGCATAGATATGGTCGCCATCTGCGATCGCATCCTCTAGCCGCTTGAGCAAAACAACTCCCACACCATTACCAACAGTTATACCTTGGGCTTGGGCATCAAAAGCACGACAATGACCATCAGGTGATAAAGTTCCGCCTGGTTGATACAAATAACCTGTTTTGTGAGGAACTCGAATCGAAACCCCTCCCGCCAAAGCCATATCACATTGATAATTAATTAAACTTTGGCAAGCAAGAGATATTGCTACTAATGAAGTAGAACAAGCTGTTTGCACAGTTAGACTTGGGCCAGTTAAATTTAATTTGTAAGAAACACGGGTAGACAGAAAATCTTTATCATTACCAATTAATTTTTGATAAGATTGTGCAGATCCAAATTGGTCACTATTTAAGTCAAATGATAAATAATTATTCAAACTAGCACCAGCATAAACTCCTATCCGACTTTCACATCTATTAGAGTCATAACCAGCAGTTTCTAAAGCCTCCCAAGCACATTCTAAAAATAGACGGTGTTGTGGATCGGTAATTTCTGCTTCTTTAGGATTAAGGTCAAAAAATGCAGCATCAAATAAATCAATATCTTCTAACACACCGCCGGCTTTGACATAGTTACTATCGTCTAAACAACTAGGAGAAACACCTGCTGATAATAACTCTTCATCTGTCAGCCGAGAAATTGATTCTACTCCAGCTTGTAAGTTGTGCCAAAATTCTTCTATATTATTAGCTCCAGGAAACCGCCCTGATATACCAATAATTGCTATTCCTTCCATTGATTCGTCAATATTTGTGTTACCCATTTTCTTTCGCTTGGGTTGAGTTTAAAATATATTTTTTCTTTTTCACGCAGAGGCGCAGAGTCGCAGAGAGAAGGATGAGTTTTTGAGAATTATTTTAAATAGCTCAGGAGAGAGTAAATTCTCCGATTTTTGTCAGTAAATGAGCGACGACCGTGGAGAAATCTAGAATTATCAATCATCACTAAATCACCTGCTTGCCAGGGTATTACTTCAGTTAAATTATTCATTACTTGTTGAATTTGGTTGATTACTGTGGATGGAATAGCTGAACCATCGGCAAAAGTAACTACTCCTCTAGGATTTTTATATTCAGCAATTAAACTATTAGCAAATGCGTCTTGATTACCATATTTAGTCTTAACTACAGCCGAGCAAACATATTCTATAGAAATAGATTGATCTTCGTTGATATTGTAGGTTAATCCGGGAATACCATTGAGGGTGCGTTTAACATCAGCTACAGTAGCACCAACTCCTAGAAAACGCTTCCAGTCAGCAGCAGGAAATTTTTGTAAGAATTTAATTTTTTTAGAAATAAATAATTGTCGCAATTCCTCACTCAATTCTTGCCATACTCTGATACCATCCCAATATAACGTTTCACCACCTTGGGCAGCTGGTACCCCACAACAAAACCAGATTACGTCGGGACGAAATGGAGAGTTAGCATTCTCACAATGGGGGCTAACATAGTGCATTCCTGGGTCTACTAGAGTGACATATTTATTGCGTGGATCAACTATTGGTCTGTCTTTATCTAAGACAAATCTGGAACTGAATTTTTCGGCGAAATTCTTCATTTGTTGATAATCAACTCCAAAACCTCGGAATAGTACAACACCAAAGGTTTTAAAACTCTCTAATGTGTCTGGAATGGGTAGTTGAGAAATTGATTGTTCTTTATTGTTGTGAATTAGTTTTGCACTACTATTTGATAATGTATGAGTTTCCATCATTATACTCAGAATCCCGAATTTAATTGATTGGTATTTTTTGACTTAACCAAAATCATAATTGGTTATTTATTCTAATTTCTACTGCGCTTCATCAATATTTTTTGCCTATTTACAGATTCTCGTTGCTTTTGAATGCGATTATTTAGAGATTCAAAAGGTGATATTTCTTTTGATTTAAGATTTATATACTTAGCCAAAGATTTAATAGTTGGGTTCTGGAACATTTCTACAACTGAAATGTCACAGTGTAGAACTTCTCGTAATTTATGGTTAACCTGAACCATTAATAACGAATTACCACCCAATTCAAAAAAGTTATCATTTATGCCTACTTTTTTGATGTACAATATCTCTAGCCAAATTTGAGCGATCGCTCTTTCAACTTCAGAATTTGGTGCCTCATAAGCCTCTTTTAAATCAGGGCGTTGAATGTCTGGCACAGGTAAGGCTCGACGATCTATTTTACCATTAGGTGAAAGTGGTAATGCGTTTAACTCCACAAAGGCAGAAGGAACCATGAAATCAGGGAGTTTATCTTTGAGATAATCGCGTAATTCCTGGGCAGAAAATGGCATCTCTGGATGCGGAACTACATAAGCGACCAAGCGATGATTTTTGGGTATATCTTCTCTAGCTACTACTACGGTTTCTCTAACATTTGGGTGTTGTACTAATACTGTTTCAATCTCTCCTAATTCAATACGGAAACCACGAATTTTCACTTGATGGTCAATTCTGCCTAAATATTCAATATTGCCATCAGAAAGATAGCGTGCTAAATCACCTGTTTTGTAAAGGCGTTTTTCAGAATCAAAAGGACTAGAAATAAACTTCTCTTTAGTCAATTCAGCCCTTTGCCAATAACCTCTTGCCAAACCCACACCACCAATATACAACTCACCAGCGATACCAATAGGAACAGGTTGCAATTGTGAATCTAATATGTATATTTGTGTATTAGCAATAGGACGACCAATAGGAACAACATTTTCCTTATTGTGTGGTTGACATTTCCAGGAAGTTACATCAATTGCAGCTTCCGTTGGTCCATAGAGATTATGTAATTCTACATTATTTAAACCTATAAATTTCAAACATTCAAAAAATCGTGTTTGTAGTTCCACAGGTAATGCTTCACCACTACAAATAACCCGTTTTAAACTGTGACAACTTTCCAGTCCTAGTGCTTCTAAAAACACTTGCAGCATAGATGGGACAAAATGCAATGTTGTAATTTGTTGTTGCTGAATACACTCAACTAAATAACTCGCATCTTGATGACCACCTGGTTTAGCTACGACTAGAGTTGCACCAGTAAATAAAGGCCAGAAAAATTCCCAAACAGAGACATCAAAACTAAAAGGTGTTTTTTGTAAAACCTTATCGCTGGATGTCAATTTATAAGTATCTTGCATCCACAGTAAGCGGTTGCATAAACCTTGATGGGTGTTAATTGCTCCTTTGGGTTTTCCTGTTGAACCAGAAGTATAAATCACATAAGCAATATTTTCTAATTGTACATTACTATCTGGATTAACTTGACTGTAATTAGCAAACTCTACCCAATTTTTATCTACATTTATAACTTGAGCTTGGTGTGGTGGTAGTTGTTCAACTAGATGGGTTTGTACTAGCAAAAATGATAATTGAGCATCTGTTAACATGAACGTTAAACGCTCTTGAGGATAGCTAGGATCTAATGGTAAATAGCCGCCACCAGCTTTCATAATTGCTAATATTCCTATTACCATTTCTAAAGAGCGTTCCATACAGATACCAACAAAAGTATCTGGTTTAACTCCTAAGTTTTGTAGGTAATGCGCTAGTTGATTGGCTTTTTTATTTAACTCCTGATAGGTAAGTTGTTGATTTTCAAATACTACTGCTACAGTATCCGGTGTCTTTTCTACTTGAGCTTCAAACAACTGATGAATACAAGCAAATTGCGGATAATCAACTTGAGTATTATTCCAATCTACTAGCAATGTTTGACGTTCAGCAGATGTTAATATTGATAATTCATAAATACGCTGACTGGGATCACTAACTACACTCTCTAGCAATGATTGGAAATGCCCCAACATTCTGCTAATAGTATCGGCATTAAATAAATCGGTGTTGTATTCCAGTGTTCCTGTTAATCCTGCCTCACTTTCAATCATTGATAGCAGTACATCAAACTTGGCTGTTTCTGTCGCTATTTCTTCTGTTTTCCAAAGGCTTGCTGATGCTTGTTTTTGCAGAACAAACATCACCTGAAATAATGGATTATAACTTAAATCTCGATTTGGCTGTAAGGTTTCTACTAACTTTTCAAAAGGTAAATCTTGATGTGTATAGCCATCAATTGCTATCTTTCTTACTCGTTCCAGTAATTCTTTAAAGGTGGGATTTCCATCTAAGCTGGTACGCAATACTAAAGTATTGACAAAACACCCGATTAATTTTTCTAATTCAGTTTGGTTACGGTTAGCAATTGGTGAGGCAACAATAATATTTTTTTGGCTGGTATAACGGTAAAGTAAGGTTTTAAATGCTGCCAACAAAGTCATGAATAAAGTTACATTTTCCTGCTGACTTAACTGTTTAATTGCTTCAGTTAAAGCCGGGGATAAGACAATTTTTTGCTGCGCTCCTTTAAAAGTTTGAATTGCAGGTCTAGGACGATCTGTAGGTAATTGCAATACAGGCAGATTTCCGCTTAACTGCTGCTGCCAATAACTTAAATGACTGTCTAATATTTCCCCTTGTAATAAGCTTCTTTGCCAATGTACAAAATCGGCATACTGTACAGGAAGTTCTGCTAATGGTGACGGCTTCCCATGAGCAAAAGCTTGATAAATTGCTGATAGTTCTTGAACTAAAATATCAATCGACCAACCATCAGCAATCAAGTGATGAACCGTTAAAATTAATATTGATTCTTTTGGCAAGTACAGCAGTTTTGCAGCTAATAAGGGAGGTTGTTCTAATTCAAAAGAGACCTGAGCAGCTTGCAGTGATAATTTTTGCACTTCAGCCTGTTGTTGTTCTTCAGGTATATGGCGTAAATCAACTTCTGGTAAAGTTAATTTGACAACATCTGCAACTTTTTGGACTGGTTCACCATTTATTATTTCAAAGCTTGTCCGTAAAATGTCATGTCTTTGAATAATTTCATTAATACTCCTAACTAACGCTGATACATCCAGAGTTCCTGGAATATGAACAGCCACGGAAATGTTATAAACTGGTGTACCTGGTTGCAGTTGATTGATAAACCATAACTGCTGTTGGGTAAAGCCTAGTGGATGTTGGTTAGTAGTTTGCTCTAATTTAGTAATAGGTAAATACTTACAAATAAGATTATTATTAATTTGGTCTGAAATTTGATTTGCCAAATCTTCAATACTCGCACCTGCAAAGAAAGCCGCTACAGAAATAACTACTTCTAAATCAACCTCAATTTGGTTTTTGACACTAAATACCTTTAAGGAATCGAAACCAAAACCACTCAAAGGCTGTTGATAATTTAACTGGGAAGGTTTAACCCCCAAAATACTGCTAACTAGCTTTTGTAAATAAGATTTTAATAACTGCTGTTGTTGTTCTGATGGAACCGCTAATAATTCTGCACGTGTCAAAACTTCTATTTCTGTATTCTGGTTAATTTCCAGAATGCTGCTACCAACAACTTCTAATGTACCTTCTAAAAATCTGGCTTTTGTGGCTCGACGTTGAATTTTGCCACTGGAAGTTTTGGGAATAGTACCAGCTTTGATTAAAACAACTGCATAAACTTGTATTTCATGTTCTTCTGTAATTAATTGACGAATAGCTGCGGTAACTTCTTCTATATTCGGTTTGGCACGAAATTCTAGTTCTTGTACTACTACTAACCGTTCTTCTTTTTCTACTTCCACTGCAAAAGCCGCAACACTTCCCACACGCAATATTTTATGGCTGCGTTCTGCTGTGAGTTCGATATCTTGAGGGTAAAGATTGCGTCCTCTAATAATGATTAGATCTTTCGCTCGTCCAGTAACGAAGAGTTCACCATTATGCAGAAATCCTAAATCTCCAGTCCGCAAAAATGGTCCTTCTCCCGTATCTTGCAAATATGCGTGGAATGTTTGCTCTGTTTCCTCTGGACGGTTCCAGTAACCATGACCAATACTCGGGCCTGATACCCAAATTTCGCCAACTTCATCAGCAGCGCAACGGGTTAAGGTATCTGGGTTGGTAATAACGATCTGTTGTTGCGGTACAACTCGACCACAACTAACTATTTGCATACCGTTCTCTGCGTTATCAGCAGCATCAATTACATGGTTGCATTCTAAAGCGGTTTTTTGTATTGTCTTAGTTCTGACTAACGCAGATTTAACACTACCAGAAACCATTAAGGTTGCTTCTGCCATGCCATAGCAAGGATAAAAGGCTTCTGGACGAAAACCGCACTCAGCAAAGGTTTCGGCAAATCTTTCTAAGGTTTCCTGGCGAATTGGTTCAGCACCGTTAAATGCTACACTCCAACTGCTTAAGTCTAGTGTTGACCGTTGTTCTGGGGTGATTTTTTCAATACATAGCTCATAGGCAAAGTTGGGAGCGCCACTGGTTGTACCTCTGTAATCAGAAATCGCTTTTAACCACCGATAGGGACGTTGCAAAAAGGATGCAGGTGGCATCATGATACAAGAAAAACCACCATACAAAGGTTGTAGTATGCCGCCAATGAGTCCCATGTCATGATAGGCAGGTAGCCAAGTTACAAATTTACTACTGGAGGTATGTTCCATATATTGGCGTGTCACAGCAGCGTTGTGTAACAGGTTGCGGTGACTGAGCATTACACCTTTGGGTGTGCCAGTAGAACCAGATGTGTATTGTAAAAAAGCTAGAGTGTCTTGATTGATTAAAGGCTGTTGCCAAGCTGCTTCTATGCCTGGATTAAGGTTATCGGTGGTCAGCCAATGAATATTATTTGTATCAAATTTATCGATAAGTAAAGTTTTTACTTGTGAGAATATACCTGATGTCGTCAGGATGACTGTGGCTTGTGCATCTTTTAAAATCGCTACAATTCTGGGTGTGTTGCGCTGGTTGCGTGGTGGATAAGCAGGAACTGCTACCACTCCAGCATACAGACAACCGAAAAAAGCAGCTAGATAATCTAAACCCGGTGGGTATAGCAGTAATGCTCTTTGTCCAGTTAAATTTAATCCTTGCAACTGACAAGCTATGGCTCTACTTTGACAATCCAATTCTCCATAAGTCCAGGACTTTGCTTGTGCTTCTCCATCTGGCAGAAACGTAAAAGCCTCAGTATTTAGTTGTTCTAAACACTTGTAACGCAGTAACTCTACAACGGTAGAAAAATCATTGACAGATTGAGTCATTGTACTTTCACAGCCTTGATGCACACAAGAAAATTGAATTGAAGCCAGTTGAAAAACCTGATTCTAAGAGCGATCGCGCCAGTGCTGACTTGTGAGTTTGCAGTTATTAGCAGGGTCTCATTCGCCTCGAGTTAGTCTGTTGCTTGCAGTCAGCCAGTATTTATTGCTATTTATTTTCAATTACAGATCTCACCTTATAGCAATTAGCTAAAAATTACAACTAGAAACTAATCAATAACTCTTATCACTATTCCGGTCAAGTATAAGTTTTTTACACCCTCCCAAATTGCTTCTGTAGACAAATCATCAACTCTCATATCACAGTGCTATCACTTAAAAGCAACAGGTTTTTTGTCTACGCAATCGCATAAAAACCTTGTAAAATAAGGATTAAAACACAATTTATCCATTTGTACTATTGCGTCCCCTTCAGTCAGCACAGCTATAGACGGTTGGAAAAAATACTTGCTTTATCAAAAGCTTTATGATAATACTTCTTAATAGCGACAGCTTTAACTGCAAATAGCTCGCAGCTACTAAGTGAGAAATCTTCTATACAAGAGAGAACTTACTATTAAGAAATTCTTGCGTCATAGATGAATGGCGTGAAAGTTTCTGCTGGATGTGGAAACGCACAACAACAAAACTTAGGGAAAACTCTGTTTACAGGTGTAGGGGAAGGAGCAACGGTAATGAAGTTTGAGTTAATGAATGAGATACGTTCGGCGGGATTAGCACTAGCTTTTATCGGTAGCTTAATACAACCCGCTTATGCAGAAAAGCAAACAAAAGAAATATCTAGCGTTGAAGACAAAGAACATTATTCAACCAGCGCCGCGCAATTACTAGCACAAACCCGCAATACATTAGTTACTAAAATCACAGATATTAAAGTTAATACCACTGATAAAGGAATTGAAGTAATTTTAGAAAGTCCTAATATAGAAGCACTCAAGCCAGTAAATAAAAGCCAAGGCAACAATTTTATAGTAGAGATACCTAATACAGTCTTATCACTGGGTAAACAAAACAGTTTTAACCAAAAAAATCCAGTCGCGGGTATAAGCAATATCAGCGTCACCCAAACTAACGCTAACACCGTCCAACTAACAGTTACAGGTGAAAAAGGTGTACCCACCGCAGAATTATTTGATGGTGATCAAGGCTTAATTTTTGAACTTGCTCCCGTGGCATCTGCTACCAATCCACCACAGCAAAGTCAAACATTAGTCAAAATTAGGGAAGTTAAATTTAACACTACAACCAATGGCTTAGAAATAATCTTAGCGACTCCAGAAGGTGAAAAATTACAAGTAACCCCGAAAAAAGACGGTAACACATTCATTGTTGACGTTCCTTCAGCCCAACTTAGTCTACCCAATGGTGATACAGTTAGCCAAAAACAACCCATTGCAGGAGTTAGCGACATCACAGTTACTAACTTTAATAGCAACACCATTAGAGTTACCGTTACGGGAACAGATAATACACCCGCAGTAGAATTATTTGATAGTGAGGAAGGTTTAATTTTTGGTGTTACTTCCACTGCATCCACTTCTCAACCAGAAACCCAACCCACGCCAACGCCCCAGTCAGAAAATCCAACTCAACCAGAACAACCAACAGCCGAGAGTGATGAACCTATTGAATTGGTTGTCACAGGTGAACAAGACACCTACCGAGTTCCTAACGCCTCCACTGGTACAAAAACTGACACCCCAATCCGCGATATTCCTCAAGCAATTCAAGTCATCCCCAAGCAAGTCCTTCAGGAACAGCAAGTACAACGTTTAAGTGACGCATTAAAAAATACTGCTGGTGTAATTACTAACTCTTCAGAACGAAATGTATTTGATGGTTTCGACATTCGAGGCTTTAGCAATCGTAATATTATCCGCAATGGTTTAAGAGATGACACCAACATTACTGCTGGTTCTGGAATTGCCAACATTGAGCAGATAGAAGTGCTGCGGGGTCCAGCATCGGTTCTTTTTGGTCAAGGTGGAGCAGGGGGTACAGTAAATATTGTTACTAAAAAACCTCTAGAAACACCCTTTTATTCAGTAGAAGGAACAATTGGCGACTACAATTCATATAGTGGTTCAGTTGATTTAACAGGTCCTCTGAATGATAGTAAAACTCTGTTGTATCGTTTCAATGCTTCTGCTTCTAGTACAGATACCTTTGTAGATTTTGTTGACATTCAACGTTACTTGATTGCTCCGGTTTTAACTTGGAAAATTGGTCAAGATACTCAACTGACTTTTGAAGCAGAGTATTTCGATACACAACAACGTAATGACAGAGGTATACCAGCAGTTGGTACTATCTTACCCAACCCTAACGGCAAAATACCAAGAAATAGGTTTACAAATGAGCCTTCTATTGATAAGAACAATCGCCAAATATGGCGAGTAGGCTATAATCTAGAGCATCGTTTTAATGAAGATTGGCAAATACAAAATAGCTTTCGTTCTTCCTTTCAAACAAGTCAGCAAAATTCTGGTTCTCCCAGATCATTAGCAGCTGATAATCGCACTTTAAACCGTAACTTGATTATCGCTGAAGCATCTGTCGATAGCTACATTTTAGATACTAACTTGATTGGGAACTTTAATACTGGAAATATCAAACACAAGCTGTTATTTGGGTTTGATTTATCTAGAGAGATATATAAAGGTACTAGTCAGAGAGTTAACATTAGCCCTCTAGATTTATTTAATCCTGTATACGGTTCACAAAACATCGGTGATGTAACTGCTGAATTTCCTAATGAACCATATACTCAAGAGGGTTTAGGATTTTATTTACAAGACCAAATTTCCCTATCTGATAATTTTAAATTAGTAATTGGGGGACGTTTGGATATTGTAAATCAAAAGCAGGAAGATTCAGCAGGTGCAGTTACTTCTTTTCAGGAAGATACAGCATTTAGTCCTCGAATTGGTATGGTTTATCAACCTAGTCAATTAGTTTCACTTTATGCTAATTATAGCCGTTCCTTTCAGCAAGTAACAGGAACAACTTTTGATAGCGGTTTATTTCAACCAGAGCGAGGAACTCAGTATGAAGTAGGAGCTAAATTTGATTGGACAAATAAACTTTCATCAACAGTTTCTCTGTATCAAATTACACGCTCTAATGTGCTTACTTCTGACCCAAGAGATCCGGATTTCTCTATCCAAACCGGGGAACAAAGAAGTCGTGGTTTTGAAGTAGATATTGTTGGTGAAATACTACCTGGATGGAAAATAATTGGTGGTTATGCTTACACTGATGCACAAGTAACTCAAGACAATGATATTCCAGTTGGAAACCGCATTAATAACGTTCCAGAACACGCTATTAGTTTGTGGAATACCTATGAAATTCAACAAGGTAATTTACAAGGTTTAGGTTTTGGTTTAGGACTCTTTTATGTAGGAGAAAGGGAGGGAGATTTAAACAATACTTTTAGTTTGCCTAGTTATTTACGCACTGATGCAGCATTATTTTATCGCCGAAATAACTTCCGAGCCGCTCTTAACCTACAAAATTTGTTTGATACTGAGTATTTTGAAATGGCTGAAAACCGCTTACGTGTTTTTTACGGCGCGCCGCTGACTGTAAAATTAACATTGGGCTGGCAATTTTAATTAGTCTGTTTCAGTAGGGTTTGTTGTGGCGTGGCGTAACGCACCATTTTAAATTATCTTAAATATACAACACTAATGATCGTAGCAAGTTAGCCCATAGCATAACAAACCCTAGAGAAAATGAACTGTAGTTTAAATAATGAGAAAATTCTCGCATCGTTATATTAAAATATTTTTTCTCATCACTTTGATTGTCATTTTAGTACAGGGTTGCTACAGCAATTTCACTAAAATCACAGAATTAAACAGAGCAAACTTAGATGCGGCTGAGTGCAAAGTAATCAAGCATACTTGGGGAGAAACTTGTGTTCCTTTAAAACCTCAACGCATTATTGCTTTGGATGAAACTTCTATGGAAGCGTTGTTAGCACTGGACTTAAAACCAATAGCAGCAACACAACCGAATATTACAGGTAGTATCATACCCAAGTTAGGTAAAAAAGCTGAGGGAATAGTTTATTTAGGAAAAAATAGTCAACCAAATATAGAAAAGATGGTGCTGTTAAATCCAGATTTAATTTTGGGTTTTTCTCTCAACGCAGAACAATACAAATTATTTTCCCAAATAGCCCCTACAATTACACTTGATTATATTCAAAATGGTTGGAAAGATGCTTTCTCAAGTATTGCTGAAATCACAGGCAAAAGTGAACAAGCACAAAAATTACTTGATGAATATCAGCAACAAGTTCAAGAATTGCGCACGTTTATAAATCATAAACTCAAAGAGAAAACTGTTTCTGTGAGTCGCTTTTATGCTGGTAATAAATTTACGGAATTTCGCACTAAATATTCATTTCCTGGCAGTCTACTGACAGAGGTGGGAATAGTTCTACCAGAAATTCAATATCAACTTACTAATGAAAATCAACCTCTAGTTTCAGTTAGTTTAGAACGTCTGGATTTAATCAATGCTGATATTTTATTTATAGTTTTAGATCCCGGTGCAGAACAGAATTTTCAAAAGTATCAAAATAGTCCACTATGGCAAAATCTGAAAGCTGTTCAAAATCAACGAGTTTATACTGTTGATTCAAGTTACTGGATTTTTGGCAATATTCTTGCAGCCAATGCTATTTTAGATGATTTGTTTACATATTTAGTGAAAGCATCATGATAATTAATTAGAATATAGCAGTTGTGAGTTTATGGAGAATATAGAGTCATCATCAAACTCAAATTTCCAAAGACTTTCAATGCTATTCCCTGTTACCTCCCATAATGGAGAAATACTGAAAATGCTTCAGCAACTAGCGAACAACACTGTACTGGATTTCTTAGAAGAAATATTTACTCTTGCTCAAAAAAATTTAGATAGTTTCTATACAGACCTCATAATTTTGACTCAGCCTCCTGATGGTGCTGAGGTGATCTCAGTTAATGATTACCTACAACCAAATAGACTTTTATCTCAATGGCAAGCAAGTGATATATACCAAAAAACTCAAGACATTCGCATTACTGCATCTATCTGGAACAAAGTATATAGCTGGAAAACGTTACCGGGTGTTTTAGCTTTGATGACTTGGGCGGGAATAGGCTTAAATGCTGAACTGGATAATGTGAGTTTTGTGTTAGAAAACGGTGAACCCAAGGCGTTATGGTTTCATGATCTGAGTGATACTGTAATTTATCCGCCAAGATTACCTATCCCTATTCCCCAAAACTACCCAGGAAAAATAGTTAATAGCGTGGAAGATTTACACGAAACTGTATTTACTAGCTTATTCCAGCGCAATTTTTCACCCATGATAGCACAGGTTTATAGTTTAACTAAACTTTCTAAAAAAACTATGTGGGGTAATGCGGTAAATGCGTCGGAAAGACAGTTTGCGGAAATTAGTAAATGTACAAATTTAGAATCAATAAAAACAGATTATTCCGTTTTATATGAACAACCCTATAGTTCAGTTATGCCAGGACGTAACCCACTTTATAATTTAGTCCGCACTGAAAAAATTAACGAACCAGGTTTACCAGCTACAACTACAGTCCGTCTCACCTGCTGTTTATATGCTTTTATTCCTCCTTGTGATGAAAAATGCACCAACTGTCCTCTATTCAAACCACAAGAACGAATTGCCCAAATGAAAAAATACATGACAAAAACTGACTAAAGTCATACAGATAATTTCATCTGAATCAGGTAGAAAAGGGTAGGCAAGATACCTGCCCCAACAAATTTTTACTATTGATATTTGTACCTGATTTATTTGCTATAGCCGTATTAATACAGCAGAATTCAGGAGTCAGGAGACGCTTCGCAGACCTCCGGTTCAGGAGACGCTTCGCAGACCTCCGGTTCAGGAGTCAGGAGTAAAACTGGCGAATGTGTATAGGTTTCAATTTTGATTCTGTACCTCATTGATCTGCAATCTGCTGTAAACAAAATTTACCCACTCCTTTTACATCAAAATGCCACAACAACCAAACCCAGCCAGTATGCGTAATTTTCTCATTGTTTGGCTTGGTCAACTAGTGTCTACCATCGGTAGTAATATGACCGGTTTTGCGATTGAAATTTGGGCATGGGAAATCACAGGTAAAGCAACAACACTTACTCTGGTAGGTTTTTTTAGTTTGCTGCCTAGTATTATTATTACTCCCATCAGTGGTGTAATTGTAGACAGATTTAACCGCAAATTTTTAATGATGGTGGGTGATACAGTTGCCGTTTTCAGCACAATTATCATTTTGTTGTTACATCTCACCAATAATTTACAAATTTGGCACTTTTATCTAACAGGTGCAATTGTCGGAACTTTCAATCAATTTCAGTCTTTGGCATATTCAGCATCGGTATCACTGATGATTCCTAAACAACACTATACCCGTGCTAGTAGCCTAGAATTCTTATCTGGTTACGGTAGTCAAATTATCGCACCTGCTTTGGCAGGATATCTTTACACAATCATTGGTTTTTCAGGAATTTGGTTAATTGATATCTGTACTTTTGCGATCGCAATTGGCAGTTTATTGTTAGTGAAGATTCCGCAACCAGTACCAACTAATACAAATGAAAATGTAGCTAATATATGGCAAGATTTGGGATGTGGCTGGCGTTATATTGCCACTCACCAGATTTTACTGGCATTGTTAATTATTAATTTGCTATTTTGGCTACCCCATGACATTGGTAATTCCCTCTACTCACCCATGATTTTGTCACGGACTAATAACAATACTTTAGTGCTAGGTAGTTTAGCTGCTGCGGCTGGTTTTGGTGGTGTGACGGGCGCAATAATTGTTAGCACTTGGGGCGGTTTTAAACGGAAAATCAAAGGTGTTTTACTGGGAATGATAGGTGCAGGTTTCAGTAAAATAGTTTTTGGTTTTGGTAGAACACCTTCGATTTGGATTCCTGCACAATTTTTTTCTTCTTTGAATTTTCCTTTAAATGGTAGTTCTAATACTGCCATTTGGTTAGAGAAAGTACCAGCAAATGTACAAGGAAGAGTTTTTGCGGCGCGATCGCTACTTTTACAGATAGCTTCTGCTGTAGGCTATTTAATAGCCGGACCTTTGGCAGATCGTGTTTTTACACCTGCATTCCAATCAGAGGGTGTTCTAGTTGGCATTCTTGGAGGATTATTTGGGTCTGGTAGTGGTGCAGGAATTGCGCTGTTGTATGTGATTTGTGCGCTATGTATGTTGCTGGTTGGTTTCTTAGGTTTCTTTATACCTCTGCTGCGGGATGTGGAAGATATTCTACCTGACTATGGTAGATAGGTTTATTTGAATTGGTTTGGCATTCAGCAAAAAAATACAGCAGATTGCAGATCAATGAGGTACAGAATCAAAATTGAAACCTATACACATTCGCCAGTTTTACTCCTGAACCGGAGGTCTGCGAAGCGTCTCCTGACTCCTGCTATATATGATAGGAAAATTGGTAATTGGGAAAAGCAATTATCAAAAAAAAGGTGAGCTTTTTAGCCCACCCCACACATTCAGAGAATATACTGTTGCTATTAACCCAACAATGCTTTGGCTTTAGCTAACACATTATCAACAGTGAAGCCAAACTTCTCCAAACAAATACCACCAGGAGCGGAAGCACCAAAGGTATCAATACTTACGGTGTCGCCTTCACTACCGATATACTTGTGCCAACCGAAGCTACTAGCAGCTTCTACAGATAAACGCTTGGTAACAGCTTTAGGTAGAATAGATTCTTTATAAGCTGCATCTTGTGTATCAAACAAGGTGGAAGAAGGCATAGAAACAACACGAACTTTCTTACCTTCCGCTGTGAGTTTTTCCGCTGCGGTGACAGCTAGACTCAATTCTGAACCAGTACCAATTAAGATAATATCTGGTGTACCTTGGCTATCCACAACTATGTATGCACCCTTAGCCACACCTGCAATAGATGTACCTGCTAAGTTGGGGACGTTTTGACGAGTGAACGCCAATAAAGTGGAAGCATTTTCCTTAGACTTCTCAATTGCTATTTTGTAAGCACCAGAGGTTTCGTTTCCGTCTGCGGGACGAATTACTGTTAAATCAGGAATAGCCCGCAAAGAAGCTAGGGTTTCAATGGGTTGGTGTGTGGGACCATCTTCACCTTGGCCAATGGAATCATGAGTCATTACCCAAATTGAGCCAGCTTCAGACAAAGCCGCTAAACGAATAGCAGCCCGCATATAGTCTGTGAAAATCAGGAAGGTCGCACCGTAGGGTATTAAGCCTGAACGATGTAAGGCGATACCGTTACAAATTGCACCCATTGCGTGTTCGCGCACACCAAAGTGAATGTTGCGGTTTTGGAATTGTCCTTTTTGGAAGTCCCCAGCCCCTTTGAGTTCGGTCAAGTTGGAATGGGTTAAGTCAGCAGAACCACCAATTAATTCCGGTAAAACAGTCGCTAGTTTGTTGAGGCTAATTTCTGAATGTTTGCGGGTGGGCTGGGCTTTGTCTTCGGTTGTGTAGGTAGGTAATACTTTATCCCAACCGTCTGGTAATTTGCCGCTAACGAAGCGTTCAAATTCAGCCGCTTCTGTGGGGTACTTAGCTTTGTAGTCTGCAAAGGTTTTATTCCATTCGGATTCATAACCAGCACCGCGTTCTACTGCTTTGCGGGTATGGTTGAGGGCATCTGCGGGGATTTCAAATGGTGCGTAGTTCCAACCTAAGTTTGTCCGAGTCAATGCTGTTTCATCTGCACCCAACGCAGCACCGTGAATACCTGCGGTATTAGCTTTGTTGGGAGAACCATAACCAATGGTGGTTGTCACCTTAATCATGGTGGGTTTATCGGTGACAGCTTTTGCTGCTTCGATGGCTTTGGCAATTCCTTCTAAATCGGTGTTGCCATCTTTAACGTGCAGAACGTGCCAACCGTAGGATTCAAATCGTTTGGAAACGTCTTCTGTGAATGCTACATCTGTAGAACCATCAATGGAGATGTGGTTGTCGTCATAAAGAGCAATGAGTTTACCTAATCCCCAGTGTCCGGCGATGGAAGCAGCTTCACCGGAAATTCCTTCCATGTTGCAACCATCACCAAGAATTACATAGGTGTAGTGGTCAACAATCTTGGCATCGGGTTTGTTGAATTTAGCAGCCAGGTGTGCTTCGGCTACGGCTAAACCAACTGCATTGGCAATTCCCTGACCCAAGGGGCCTGTTGTTACTTCTACACCATCTGTGACAAAATTTTCGGGGTGGCCTGGGGTCTTAGCCCCCCATTGACGAAATTGCTTGATGTCGTCTATGGTAACGCTATCGTAGCCTGTCAAGTACAGCAAGGCATACTGCAACATTGAACCATGACCAGCGGACAAGACAAAGCGATCGCGGTTGAACCATTTGGGATTTTTGGGGTTATACCGCATGAATTTATCCCAAAGGACAAAAGCCATTGGAGCCGCGCCCATTGGTAGTCCAGGGTGTCCCGATTTGGATTTTTCTATGGCATCAACAGCCAAAAATCGAATTGAATTAATACAAAGTTCTTGGATGGATTGGGTTGCAACAGCCATAATCTCTTGTTTTTAACGACGGGTTAACATTGTTTGTAGCTTTCTCTTGCTGGGGTCATTTTAAAGTGATCCCACTATCCTCATCATCCCATTCTCCCTTGTCGATGGACAAGCGAAATCTTCTGAGTTTCTGGTGATGAATAAGGCTGATAATTTGGTAAGGCTGAACCCTTAATGTCGATGGGAATGATATCTGAGATACTTTCCGATGTTCATTTCAGGCAGGGTAATTGGTAATTGGTGATTGGTGTTGGCGGTAGCCTACCGTTAGGCATATGGTGATTGGTAATTGGTAAATTTCTTCCTGTCACCTGTCACCTGTCACCTGTCACCTATCACTTGTTACCTATTACCTTACTAGCAACTTAAGTTATTAGATGTATTTCTTAAAAGCCAGGGTGACATTATGACCCCCAAATCCAAAAGAATTGGATAGTGCTACCGCTACTGTTTGAGCGCGGCTCACGTGAGGTACATAATCTAAGTCACACCCTTCGTCAGGATTTTCTAGATTGATGGTGGGGGGAATTTGGTCATTAGCGATCGCTAGGACTGTAGCCACTGCTTCAATTCCTCCTGAACCACCTAACAGATGACCTGTCATTGACTTGGTGGAACTGATTGCTACCTGATAGGCATAATCGCCCAAAGCCTTCTTAATTGCTGCTGTTTCCGTGACATCATTAGCTGAGGTGCTAGTCCCATGAGCATTGATGTAGCTTATCATTTCTGGTGTGAGTTCTGCGTCCTTGAGTGCCAGTTCTATCGCTCTAGCCGCACCTAAGCCTCCAGGGACTGGGGCGGTCATATGGTAAGCGTCACAGGTCATCCCATAGCCCACCATTTCCGCATAAATACGAGCGCCCCGACTCAAGGCGTGTTCTAGTTCTTCGAGAATTAAAATTCCTGAACCTTCACCCATGACAAAGCCATCACGATCGCGATCAAAAGGACGACTAGCATGAGCCGGATCATCGTTGCGAGTCGAAAGCGCTTTAGCTGAGGCAAACCCAGCCACAGATAAGGGTGTAACTGCGGCTTCACATCCTCCGCAAATCATTGCTTGGGCATATCCCCCTTGAATCAGGCGAAATGCATCCCCAATGGCGTTGGAACCAGCAGCACAGGCTGTTACAGAACAAGAATTTGGACCTTTAGCACCAGTATGAATTGCCGTTAACCCGGCTGCCATGTTGGCGATCATCATCGGGATCATAAACGGACTACAGCGATCAGGCCCACGATTTAGGTAGATAGTTTGTTGGTCTTCTAACACTTTAATCCCACCAACGCCTGAGCCGATCATGACACCTATATGTTCTGCGTTCAGGTCATTGATAACTAATTGCGCGTCTCCCACAGCCTGTTTTGAAGCTGCGATCGCAAATTGAGCAAACCGATCCGTCCGCTTGGCTTCTTTGCGCTCCATGTAGTCATGTGGATCGAAGTTTTTTACTTCACCCGCAATGCGGCAATCATGCTTAGACGCATCAAAAGCAGTGATGTAGTCGATGCCATTGCGTCCACTTAATAATCCTTCCCAATATTCAGATGCTGTGTTACCAATAGGTGTAATCGCGCCAACACCAGTTACAACAACGCGTTTACGTTTATAGTCTGTCATGATTCAGTTTAAGGTGGCGAAAAAGCAGCAGGCAGAACAATCAAGAGTGCTGAGTTCTAAGTCCTGAGTCAAGAGTTTACTATTGGTTTGATCATTTTGACTCGATTCTTTTCTCAAGAAAAGTCTAGAGTTTATATACTCAGCACTTAGCAATGCCAGTTACTATCAGTCAGCAGCGCCGATCAAAGTTACCTCAAGTCAGGGAACCCACGGTACTGTCAAAACTCAATGCACTGGCTCCTCAAGACTCAGTACAGTTTTAGGCTGAGGCAGCAACGTTACTATTAATGTAATCCACTACCTCTTGTACCGTTAAAATCTTTTCAGCAGCTTCGTCGGGAATTTCGAGTTCAAATTCTTCTTCCAAAGCCATCACTAATTCCACGATATCTAAGGAATCTGCTCCTAAATCGTTGACAAAATTAGCGCTAGGTACAACTTTTTCAGATTCAACGTCTAGTTGCTCGATGACAACTTTCTTTACCTTATCAAAAATATCTGCTTGGCTCATAGATATAAAGTCCTTAACCAGTTGCTATGATTTGCTCTTTATGGGAAATGTTTTTTTGAGCATATACATCTTATCGGAAAGCGTGATCTTCCGTATACCGCTGTGGGTTTTTCATCAAAGAAAATTCTAGCTGCTGTTCCTGGTTCGCGCCGGAGCTAGTACAATACGGCGTAAATAAAGTATCCATTCTCAATCAACGATATGATCAGGGGGTTACAGCCGTAGGGCTTTCAGTAATGATTTTTGTAATTATCTAGTGCGATCGCTCTAACCCAAACATAATTCTATGCTATCTCAAACGCTAAAATACGCTTACTATCCCGGTTGCGTTGCTCAAGGTGCTTGTCGGGAACTATATTTATCAACCCAGGCACTCACCCAAAAACTGGGTATTGAACTAATTGAATTAAAAAAAGCTTCCTGCTGCGGTTCGGGTACGTTTAAAGAAGATTCCCAATTGTTGGAAGATACAGTTAATGCCAGAAATATCGCTCTAGCAGAAGAATTAAATCTCCCTCTTTTGACTCATTGCAGCACTTGCCAAGGTGTGATTGGTCATGTAGATGAAAGTTTGAAACAATGTCAGTCCAATAACCCAGCCTATCTCAATCAAGTTAATGAATTGTTACAAAAAGAAGGCTGTTCACCTTATCGCGGTAGTACTGAAGTTAAACATCTTCTCTATGCTTTAGTCACAGATTACGGTTTAGAAGAAATTACCAACCGTGTCACCCGCAAGTTAAGTGGGTTAAAATGTGCAGCTTTTTATGGCTGTTATCTCCTCCGCGCTCAAAAATCCATGCCCTATGATGATCCATTCCAGCCAGAAGCGATGGAAAATATGTTTCGGGCAGTAGGTGCAACACCTGTATATTATCGTGGTCGCACCCAATGTTGTGGTTGGCCTTTATCTAGCTACGCTACTAATGAATCTTTCAAAATGGCAGGAATGCATATTCAAGATGCTTTAGCAAATGATGCGGATTGTATTGTTACCCCTTGTCCTTTGTGTCATCTGAATTTAGATTCTCGTCAACCAGAAGTAGAAAAGGTAATTGGTAAAAAATTAGGTTTACCTGTTTTACATTTACCTCAATTAATTGCTTTGGCTTTAGGAGTTAGTCCCAAAGAATTGGGTTTAGAACGTCACATTGTTTCCACAAAACCAGTTTTAGAAAAATTGGGATTTTAATAACCCAAGTTGCTAGTTATCTAGTTGAGGCAGGGAAAAAGGTAATTGGTGATCAAATCCCTGACTTCATCCTGTTCATCCTTAAATCCTGGAAATCCTGATTCAGACAGTTTTATTTAAAGCACTGTAGGTTGGGTTGAATAAAATGAAACCCAACAAATAAATATCAACAACAGCAATAATGTTAATATTTGTAAATAGGGCTTTCTGAATAAAGATAGAACCTAGATTAATCAAGGGATTGAGGTTGGAAAAAGGGAAACAAGGTGCAAGGAATAGACATCAAACCCATCAAAAACTGGTCACTTCTTAACCCAATTTACAATATTAGAGATTGCACTTTTTATTTGGATTATGGCAACTTATAGCTAGCAACCCGCATAGTTAATTGACCATGACGCGGATTTTGGCTAAAGATAAATGCTCCTTCTTCCTTTTCGCCATCAGACAAAAAATCAATTTGTTGCTCTCCTGTTTCAACAACTTTATCAGCAATTTGTAACTCAGCGACAATTTGCACTGATTCAGCAGTTTCACCACCAGTATTAACTATTTCAAAGGGAACATAAAATTTACCATCAATTTCTCGAATCATTTGTTTTTTATGCACCGATAAGATGGGAGGTTGATTTTTTTCATTCAGCCACATATACCCTACTAAGCTAATAACGACTGCGAGAATAGATAAGGAAATCAGGAATGTTATCCACTCAGCTAGAGAACGTTTTGGTTCTGTTTCTATCATATTGCTAACCTACCCGCCGCGCCGCCAATAGTTGTAGGTAATCCCAATACTAGAATATGTTCTAACCACATCATCCAGGGGTCTGCCAAAGTTACCTTTTGGAAAAAAAATAGCATTAATCCACTTGCTAGTAAAGATATTAAATAAGATATAGTAGTTTCACTTAATGGACGCTGAAAAATCCCTTTTTGCTGTCTGCGTTTTTGTTGGTCTGAAAAACCAGCTTGAAAGACAATAGCGTAGGAAATTACTAAAGATGCAGCCATTAGTGCCAATAACCAAGGTGGTGAAATGGCAGCTGCTAACATAGGAACTTCATCGGTTGGTGCAATATTAAAACCAATCACAATTGCACCAATGAGAGTTGCACCTAAATCAGCAAAGGTGGCGTGTAAATCATTTTGCTTATGTTCGCGGATACCGTTATCTTGAGGAGTGATTGATATTGAATTATTTTGATCACCTTCTTGGAAAAACTGGTTGGCTAATGCCACACCTAGCGTAAATGGTAGACCTTCAAATACAACTTTACCCAGAGATTCTTTCATGGATGTTTCTGGCGTAATTTCTTGCAATAACCACAACACAAATGCAGAACAAACAAATCCAATTGCCATTGCCTCTACAGTATCTATCGCTGCTTCATCAACTCGCCAGTTATTTTTACGTTTACGAAAACCCTCTGTATAATTGAGTACAAGAACTACAATAAACATTAAGACAATTGCTATGAAGATCAACCTTGGTTTTGCTAGCGATCCAATCCACCATACTTCCATAGTATATATTAGTGGAATACCAAATAAAAAACCTCCACAAGTACCACGCACAATATCATTTATTTCTTGTTTCCCAGTATTTTTTTTATTATGTTTTTTAGCCACTACTAATATATACCTCTTTATTTTATTTGTAATATTTTAATGTGTTGTAGAATGTCTCATGAAATATATATTTTTCACATCTATCCTACGTTATTTTATAAATATGGTTATATACTTCCTGCGGTAGACACACAAGAAATTGCTTTTTGGTAAGTTAGAGTTGATTTACAGCAGATTGCAGATCAATGAGGTACAGAATCTAAATTGAAACCTAGACACCAAACCATTTTTACTCCTGAACCGGAGGTCTGCGAAGCGTCTCCTGAACCGATAGCGCAGCGTGGCGTAAGCCATAGGTCTGCGAAGCGTCTCCTGACTCCTGAATTCTGCTGTATAAAGTAAATCTAAAGCGTGCGGACGATTGTATACTAACCTTTAATTTTTTGAGGAGGCGCGATCGCATCTGTCAATCTGTATTGTAATCAGGCAGGGAAACCCTACTTTATTTAGCAGTGCTTCCCAAAAACTATCTAGGACTGTTGAGTTAACTGTTTACTTTTGTCCTAATTGACGTTGCAATTGTTTCAAAGATTGATAAATATCTGGCAAGCGACTATAAACAGCAGATACTTTGAGATATAGTTTATGTGGCATTGCTGGACTACCAGAAACAATCTCTCCTGGTGCGACATTGTTGTGAATGCCAGCTTGAGCAGATGCGATCGCACCATCTCCAATTTTGACCTGATTCGCAATTCCTGACTGTCCAGCTAAAATTACCCGATTTCCAACCTTCACTCCTCCAGCCATACCTGCTTGACCTGCGATCGCACAACCAGCACCAATTTGACACCCATGTCCTATCTGCACTAAGTTGTCAATTTTGGTATTGCGTCCGACTCTGGTTTCCCCTACTGCGGGACGATCAATAGCAGAGTTACAACCCACTTCTACACCATCTTCTAAGACAGTGTAACCAGATTGTTCCATTTTCAACCAACCTGTGCGGGTGGGAACAAAGCCAAAACCCTCTGCACCGATGACAGCACCGCTATGAATTACGCAGTCTGCACCGATGATGGTACGTTCGTGAATTGTACAGTTAGCGTGTAAGATAGTGCGATCGCCAATTTTCGCATTTGGATAAATGACGACGTTGGGATGGATAACTACACCGTTGCCAATTTCCACCCCTGATTCAATCACAGCATGAGCGCCAATATAAACATCATTACCGATTTTAGCTGTGGGGTGAATAACTGCGGTAGGGTGAATTTCGGGATTGGGACGGTATGGTTGATAAAAAAGAGCGATCGCTTTTGCAAACAATAATCTTGGTTCTGGGGTTGATAACCAGGCAATACCTCTTTCTGTGGCTTGCATCTGCAATTGTTCATTCTGGGGCAAAATTAAAGCACTAGCACCCGTAGAACTGACTAATGAGGCAAATTTTGCACCTTCTATATAGCTAATAGTACCGCTACTAGATTCATCCACAGGTGCTACCCCAGTAATTTCTGGGTTTTGTTCTCGGTTAGTAATCAGGCTGTGGTCTGTAATCGTGTCGCTTAATTTACTGATAATTTCACTAAATCGCATAATTTAATGTTCAGAATCTGATAACTATCCAACTAATCATGCCTTAATCCGATCTTTTTTGGTTACAGTTTTAGAAGCAGAATAGTATTCTTCTGGACTATAGAAATAATTGTTAGGCTCATTCTTCTCAATGATGCCATTAACTAATAAACCCAAGACATTATAATTAGAGCGTTTTAACATTTCTTTAGCAGTGTGAGCATTATTATAATCAATCACCCCAGGTCGAGCTACTAACAAAATACCATCTGTCATTTGGCTGACAGTTAGTGCATCAGCACCAACTAATAAAGGAGGAGTGTCAATAATTACAAAATCATATGCCGATGAAAACTCTTCAATTAGTGCAGCCATTCGTTTAGAATCTAGTAAAGCTAAAGGGTTGGGAGGTCTAACACCGGCAGGTAAAACATCAAGATTATCCATTACTCGAAAGATAGAATCGCTGTATTCAGCCTGGGCAACTAAGACTTCACTTAATCCAGGTGAATTACTTATCTGCCAGAAATGATGTTGAGTAGGAACTCTTAAATCTGCGTCAATTAGTAAAACTTTGCGTCCTAATTGAGATATAACCGTGGCTAAATTAGCTGCAACTGTAGATTTACCTTCTTTAGAAATAGAACTAGTAACAACAATACTTTTAATTACTTTATCTGAACTCAATAATCTGAGATTAGCTTGAGTAACTCGATACATTTCGCTAGTTAAAGATTGGGGTGCATCCTTAGCAGCAATTTCTGGAGTTATAGAGTCTGCATTCTGACGGAAAAGAGATTTTTTTGATAATAATGGCAGAATCCCTAATAAGGTATATCCAAAGATATCTTTTGTTTCTTGCAGGGTTTTGAGAGAGGTATCTTGCATTTCGATCAAGAAAATAAAACCAGTTGATAAAAACAGTCCGAACATCACACCAAGAGCTAATACCAGTGGTTTTTTACCTCCTGCTGGCTTTTCAGGAACTTTAGCTAGGGAGATAATTCTGGCGTTGGCTGTATTTTTATTTTGTGCTACCTGTAATTCTTGAACCTTTTTCAAGATAGTTTCGTAGGTAGATTGAGCAACTTCCACCTTTTGTTCTAAATCACGCTGATTTTGTACAAGCATGGGTATTCCTTTCACCCTACGTTGATATGCAGAACGGGAAGCATACAAAGAAGCTAATCTTTTGGACAAGCCAATATGTTGGACTTCTGCTTGTAAAAAATCCTGAATTAATTTTTGTCGAAGTTCTCCAATTTGCAATAGTCTTTCTGGGACTGGTGTAGAACTACCAGTAGTTTGGGCGATTTGGGTTTTGAGGAGATTATTTAAATTAGCTTTTTTAGCTTCGAGACTCACAATAATTGGGTTATCATCAAAGTAGCGACTACGTTCATTTGCTAATTGTCGTTCTATGTCTTGGAGTTGTGCCAGAATTCCCTGGACTGCGGGTGAATTACTCAAAGAACTAACAGCGATAGCTTTTTGAGAATTTAGAGCTATTTTTTGACGCAGCATATTACTTTGGGCATTTAAATCTTCTAGCTGTGCTTGAACAGTATTAATCTCATTTTCTAAATTGCTGATAATCCCAACGGCTGATTTAGTTTCTTCCGGTAAATCAACAATATTATTTTGTTGTTTAAATTTGCGTAATGCTACTTCAGCCCTGTTAACAGCAGCTTGAGTTGTTGGCAGTTGCAAAGCCATAAACTTATAGGTTTTTTCAGCTTCAGCACGATTAGTCAAAATATCATTTTCTAAATACTGTTTCATCACTGTGTTGACTACTGCCGCAGTTTCTTTAGGGTCACGGCTTGCATAAGAAATCTTTAACACATCCGTGCCTCCAACAATTTTCAAAGTTAGAGATGCTGCTAAGTCTTCAACTTCTATGGGTTCACCTGTTTGGTTTTTCAGTTTTAGTTGGTTTATGGTATTTTGCAATACAGCAGGTGAGGAAATTACTTCCATCTCTGTATTAATAGGATTTTGACTTGATACTAGCGGTTTTAAATCTCCTGTTTCTCCCCCAGAACTAGGCAAAAGATTGGCTCCTAAGACTTGAAAAGAGGGAAGCTTGAATAATAGTTTTCCTTCCGCTTCATAAGATGGCTTTAGCAAAGTTGTAGCAAAGAAACTGAGAGCAACTGTAGTGATAAAAATACTGATAGCAGGTAGACGTTGCCGTTTGATCATCAATAGATAACGACTCAAGTCTAAATCAATATCTTCTCTTGATTCCATAGATATTTTCGACATATTTTTTTAATTTTTTTAAGAAAGTAACTAAGTTATTGTTTGTCGAAGATGGTCTAGTCCCAGTAATTCTACTTTTATAGAATAGTATAAACTAATAATTTCAGTAGAGGAAAAAGTTCTCAGCGTTTAGGGGCATGATCAAAAGCACGAGCGATCGCATTCCAAGCTAACTTATACTGCATTTGAGCATCTAAAGGTAATGGACGGACAGGTGTTTTATCTTTTCTAGGCTGAAATTCATTTAGCCAAGTATACTTATCGCTTAATCCCCAGGTGAGAACTGCAATTACAGCTTTTTCATCCAACGCAACTGAGAGATAATCTTCATAAGCTGCGGCAATAGTGCGATCGCGCATAGCTGTATCAAAAGGTAAATTTTGATCTTTGACATCCATTTCAGTAATGAGGATTTTTAAATCTAAACTGGCCACATTGCTGAGAAAATCCCTAAACTTTTGTGGATTAAAACTATGACTGTCTCCTGATAAATGTGCCTGAATACCAAGAGCATGAATTGGTGTTCCTTTCGACTTTAAACCTTCTAATAAACTTAATACAGCTTGACGTTTAGCTTCATCTTTAGAATTATCATAGTCTAATCCAAAATCGTTATAAACTAATAAAGCACTAGGATCAGCTTGAGCAGCTAAACGAAAAGCTAGATCAATGTAATCCGTTCCGAGCAAATCTAACCAGGGCGTTTTACGTAAACCATTAAAGATATTATGTGAGGGAGCAATTGCTTCATTAACTACATCCCAAGAATGAACTTTTCCAACATAGCGTCCTACCACCGTTTGAATATGCTTTGTTAATAATAATTCAGCATTTTGGCGATTAACTTGCTCTTCAAACCAGTTTGGTAAAGCATGATGCCAAACTAAAGTATGACCACGAAAAAGTAGATCATTTTTTTGGGAAAATTCTATCATCCAATCTGCTGCTTTAAAATCAAAACTGTTTTGATCAGGACGCAGTCTTTTATTACCAGAAGACCATTTAAACTCCAATTCTGGAACCATCATGCCAGATTGTTGAATAAAAACTTTGGCAAATTCAGAATCTGAGATTAAGTTGTCATGAGAAGCCGCTGCACCATAAATTAAACCTTTAGTAGCAGCACGTTCTTTTAACGACTTTTCACCATAAACGTAAAAAGTTCTGGCTTGGTTATCAAGAGATTGAATACTATAATTTAGATATATAGATTGCCCTTTTCCCAGGGCAACCATACCCGTTATACCTGCTAATCCCAATAAGAAATCTCGCCGTTTATTAAATTTCCAATTGTTGGACATAAAGATTATTAGTTAACTTCAATATTCATAATTTCAAGTAACTATCAACTTTGGCAAACCTTTTCATAAGCCTCTAAAAGTTTTGGGGCTTGATATTTCCATTCCAGAATTTTTTCCATTCTATATCTGCCCTCTTTTCCTATTTTATCTCTGAGTTCAGGAGAGGCTAGAAGTTCGAGAATTTTCTCAGCAAATTCCAGTTCATCATTAGGTTTGGCATAGAGAGATGCTTCCTGTGCAGAACGTCTTCCCTCTCGCAAATCAAACTGAACTATTGGTTTTCCCATTGCCATATATTCAAGAATTTTATTCATTGTACAGTTTTCATTATAAGAAGAAGTTGGAGATGGTTCTACACAAACATCACAACTAGAAAGACGTTCTAAAAGTTCTTCGCCTTGTTTAAATCCTGTAAATTCTACAAAATCAGTAATGTCTAATTCTGCCGATAAAAGTTTAAGTTTTTCGATAGCTGGTCCACTACCAATCAGCATAAAATGAATATCTTGGCGTTTTTTTTCCCGCACAATATAACGTACCATTCTTAACAGATAATCAATTCCCTCTGGTTCACCCATGACACCCATATAGCCAATTAAATAATTTCGACCTTGACGATATGCAGGGTTAGGAGTCATGCGTTGAAAACGTCCCAAATCAGGCGCACTACGCACCACAAAAACATTTTCTGGCTGCTTATGTCCACGAGTGAGAGCCACTTCTTTATGAGATTCATTGGTAGAAATTGCTATGTTTGCAGTAGCATAAGTTAAGCGTTCAGCCCAGGAGAGTCCATAATAAAAAATATCACGTCTTTGATATTTAGCTTCATACATTTCTGGACTGAGATCGTGATGATCAAAAATAACTTTTACACCATGAAATAATTTGAACCATCCAGCTATTAAGAATAATAAATCTGGGGGATTACAAATATGGACAATATCAAAGCCACGCTCTCGCCATACTTTTTTAGCTAGACGGAATTGCCAATTAACTGCCCAACTATATTCTCGAAGATAGCCAATAACTGAGCTTTCTTCCGGCGGTAAAGGATGACGATAAATATGAATATCTTCAATTACCTCATATTGTTTTTCAAAGCCATTACCTGTGGGTGAAATCACAGCAACTTCATATCCAGCTTTTTTTAAAGTAGTTGCTTCCATCCATACCCGTCTGTCAAAGGGAACTGGCAGATTCTCAACGATGATTAAGACTTTTTTTGCTGATGCCATAATAATCTAAATCCTTTATAAGTTTAATAAAGACCTTTGTTAGCTGGAAAATTTACCTTTCTGATTTAACACTAAGTTATATAAATCTAGGCAAGATTCCCAATGTTTTTTGATATCTAGAGGAATCATGCTTACTCTGGCTTGAGAGCCTAGAGAAAGTCTGAAGTTTTCATTTTCAATTAAAGAGTTTATCCCATTAGATAGCTGCTCAATATTACCAGGTTTAACTATGAGTCCATTTTCTCCATGAATGACTATTTCCGATATACCTCCCACTGGAGTAACAATAACTGGTAACTCCCAAGCCATTGCTTCTAACATGGCTAATGGTAAACCTTCGTTGTAAGATGGCAAGATAAAAACATTAGCTTGAGATAGAAGAATATCACGTGCTTCCGCCCCTATCCAACCAGGCAATTTTATATAATCCTCCAGATTTAAAGTCTTAACCAAATTATGCGCTGTTTCTAAATCTCCGTCTCCTGCCATAATTAGACTAGATTTAATCTTTTGTTGTTCAGGTAAAAGAGAAAAAGCTCTAATTAAATCAAATGCTCCTTTTCGTTCTCCCACTCTTCCTAAAAAGAGGAGATTAACTTTTTGAGCATCGGCACGGTGTGGAACTGAGGACGGAACTTTGACTGGGTTATATAAAACTACTACTTGTTCAGGCTTTAGCCCAAAGGTATTTGTATAAAATTCCTGCCAACTTGCCGATAAGACTATAAACCTTTGACATTTACCAAATATCCAACTCAGCAATTGCTGCATCCATTGAGATAGTCCCAAGTAAAACTCATGAAATTGACTACCATGAGCATGAACAATAATTGGCTTACGGAATATCCAAGCTATAAATGTCATAATTGCTTGTCGGAAAGCACTGCCACGCTGGGAAATTTCTAACTGAACGATATCAACTTCTTGAGTTAATAAAACTCCGATAAATTTGAATATACCACTTAAAAATACCCAAATTTTAGCGGCTATTGAACCTTCTTGATGAGTAATAATATGAGATATTTGCACTTGTTCAGGGGCATATTGCAAGAAGAGTTTCTCGTAATTAGCAACTCCTCCTTGCTGGGATAAACTTGGACCTAACATAATAATTTTTATTTTCTGCATAACTAGGTTATTTTTATTTTCTACTATTAAATACTCAATGAATTTTCTCTATATCATGTACTTACCAGTTAATTAATAACTAGTTTCAACCATTATATCTGGTTTCGTAATTCTATTGTTTGACAATGACATAGAAGCAGAAACATAGAGTACCCAAACAATGCTATTTGAGTTTAGTAAATCGGTTTCAGTAAGGTTAGCTATAATCATATATGTTATGTGCATAATAGGCCACATTTCTGCTGTATCTTTAGTCAACCGTACCCAAGCTATTGCTTTTAGGAAAGTCTGCAAACATCCTAAACAAAAGAACCCTAACCCTAGTAAACCTACATCAAGCCAGAGAGCTAAAAAACCATTGTGGGGGTGGGTTGGTGACCATCCAGTTGCACGCCAAATGTAGGCAGAACCTATACCATCCCATCCTTGCCAAAATCCACCATAACCATAACCAATCCAAGGATGTTTCCAAATCATATCAAACACAAATGGCCACAAGTCGCCTCGACCAGTAAGTGTAGAATCTTTACCCAATGAGGCAAAAACTTTCTCAGAATTACTGACAAACCAAACATATAAAACCTGACCTATGGCTATTATTAAAGTTAGTGTTGGTAGCATCAGTAGATATGGTAAGCGGGCAGTCTGAAACATAAAAAATGCACATATCAACATTAATAGGTTGAGAAGAGATGAAGTTGAAGAGGCAAGCAACATCAGCAACACTGATAAGCTGAATCCACCCCAGACAAGCCACTTGTTTTTTTTACTTTTATAAGCAAGAAGTAAAAAAAACATACTACTCATGACCATTTTTGCTCCTAGTCCATTTTTGTGTAGGAAAACTCCACGCCACTTTCCTTTATGAACACCACCCATGATCCCATAGGAGGGCAAGGCTACAGCAAAAATAAAACTCAATAATATAATAATTCCAAATGCCCAAGCCAGTAAATTCAGTTGCTGCTTGATCGTGTAACGGGAGGCTAAATACAGCCCAAATAAACTGGAACCAATCAAAGTAACACTATTTTTTAATGTTGTTGCTTGATCAAAAGACCAAAAAATAGAAAAGGCGGAAAACAGAAGTAAAGGAAATATCCATCGGTCTTTAATCAGAACAAAGAGAGTTTTTTTCCAACGCAAAACTAAAAGTAATGATGTGACTATATAGAGTAGTAAATTAATAATCCTAATCAATGAGCTATCATACTCAACAAACTCATTCTGTTGCGCTCCTCCTGATAGAACAAGGTTTAAAATAGCACCTGTATAAATTATTAAAGCTGCTACTGTGAAGCCCTGTTCTGCAAAAATTATTACCTTTCTCATCACTAAGCCTCATCCGGGTTGAAATTTCTATTTTTTGCAGTTTTGGCTAGAAAAACCAGATACCAAGAGAAACCTATTTCAACTGGTTTTTGAAAAAGCTTAAGTTCCCATCTCATCACTTAATTTATAGTAAAAGTTATAGCAATGGACAAAGTGTTTAGGACAAAAAATAGGCTTATCATTATCGGGTAAACAGGAATTTATATCCTAATCTTTATGGTGACTGCTATATCAAAATTTGTATTCGTAAGCCCCAATATCATACCCAGTACCAGAAGGACGAACATTTCCCGCATAATCGGATTTTAAGCTCGTCCAAGCAAAACCCTTATTAATTGCTGGACTGGTTGCCTGGAGTCTCAAATCACCAATTGAGAGATTAACAAATTTCGGATCAGCCACTATATCATTAGCTCCTTTGATAGCTATCAAAGTGCTATTGGCGTATATATTGTAATTGTAGATAACGTTGGTATTCTGCCAATTTTTGTTAACATATTTGTTAGGTAAAGTATAGAGAATGTTATTTAAAATTTTGATGTCAGATGCAACATGGGCTAATATTTCTCCTGCTTCTAGTTCTGGACTCTGGATATTTAAATAAGCTGTATTATGGACAATATCAACACGCTGACTTAAATAAGTAACAATACCTGATCCGCCATTTTTGTAGATGATATTGTTTTCAATTAAAGTCCGTCCAGTATAAGCACCTAATGTCGAGCCGTTCTGAGTATTTCTGGAATCATCGATGATAATACCATTGCCATCTGTGATAGTTCCAGTAGCAATCCAGGGAATGTATTGACGATTGTTATAGACTTTGTTTTTTCTGACAAACATTTTATATCCTGTATTGCTATCAAAACGCCAATTTTGATACAAAGAAATACCACTATTGCCATAAGGGGAGTACCAGGCGTTATTAAACACTTCATTACCTTCCACTGTCAAATAATCCGATTGAATGGAGGAAATACCTGCCCCTCCACAGTCATGAACCTTATTATTGAGAATACGGATGTGATGTGAACGACCATTTTTGCGGCCATCAATACTAATGCAGTTACCACTTGTTAGAGGGTTGGAGGTATTAGTTTTCTGACTCTGGGCGTAAGCAAGGGTTGTTTTGGCATTGTTACCAATTACCTCAAGACCGTTGATTTCAATATAAGATGCTCCATCCTGAATTAAAATGCCATTCCATACGTTGTGTTGAAGTTTCGGGAAATGTCCAGGATACGCTTTGTAAGTAATCCATGCGCTTGCTGTTCCAGAACGAGTGATTTTTACTACTTGTCCAGCAGAGCCAGTATTTGTATATACTCCGTTCATAATCAAGACTGTATCTCCCGGATTAGTGAGATTTGCGGCCTTCTGAATAGTCTTAAAGGGGGATGTAGCGGAGAGTCCATTGTTGCTATCGCTACCAGTAGCACTGACGTAGTAGGTTTTCTTTGTGGCTTGGCTGTAAAGTGTTGGTTTATTCTGGGTGAATAATTTTACCTGGTCAGACAAAGAAGTTGTGATACTGTCTGTGCTAACCATGCTGCTAAGTAGACAAGGAAGCACAAGGGATGCTGTCAAACTGAATCCATGAATGGCCATAAAATCAAAATCCTTGGATATGTATTATATATTACTCTGTTTTAAGAGTATCTTTTTTATTGTATTTTCGTAGTAATTGTACAAAGCATTATTAAAAATCTTATGGTCTACTTTTTTGATGCCTTGTTTCAAACGAAATTGAACACTTATTTTTTTGATCGCCTGTATTAAGTCATCACGATTTTGATCTTGCAGTAAATCAACTAATTTTAGATAATAAGCTTCTTCATCCCAATGCTTAATGTTGGCTTTTTTGATAATTAATTCTGCGGAAATATCATTAACTGGAAAAACATTAGTTTTCTTTAAAAGTCCTAAACTCAATAGTTGAGTCATTGTCACCACACATTTTGCACATTTACCACAATTTAAATATCCGGCAGTCAAATTTAACTCATCACACACCCTTAAATTTTGTAGAGCTACATCCCATTCCGAGACTATTTTGGTTTTACTAAATCGGGAAAAGTTAATATATTCATGGCGAATTTTCAAATCATAACTGCTATAGTTGGGGTCAAGCAGAGGGTGGGTTCCCCAGGGTGCTAGGTACTGAATTTCATCGCTGGAACTAATAGATGCACTAGTTATTCTCTTGTTGAAAGCATGGGCAATAGCAGATAGGGCAGCACCAGTTTGATAATCTCTCCAAAATCCTATACTTTCATATTCCAAATCTTTGATATGAGAATAGATATTTGTATAAACAGGAATGAGGGTAATTCCCGCATCTTTTGTAATTTCATCAAAAGAATTGTATGCTTTTTCAAAATTTTCTAGAGTAGTGTCCGCAAACCCATAAATAAACAGTCCATCTTTAATTGATCCAGGGTGTGTTAAGGGGTAGTTAGTTCGGTTCAGTCGTAAAGTGGCTAATGTATCTATCCCACCTGTAAAAAATATGGCTGCTCGATCATCTGTGGTTGGTGTTTCTATGCTGGTTTTAATTTTGGCTTCAATTTTAAGTCTTGAACGGTCACTCTTGTACCAGTGTTTTACCAAAGCCGTCGCCGTATTTAAATTTTCTATTAACTGTGGACAAATCTCCGCATCTATGTAAATTCTTTTTTCTCCATAGTAGAAAGCCACCATAATACAAGCAACTAAAAAACTATGCGGATTGCATGATAAGTCCTTAGCAAATTCTTGGGTAGTAGCAATGTATATATCTTGTGGAGAGCGATCTCGATCTTCCCAAACTATAGTCGCTGCTACTTTGAATAAATTTCCTTCTTGTTCACTTCTAAAGTTACTAATTTTCATAATTTACCTTGAGTTTTGATTGAATAATTGTTTCCATGTAGCTGTTATTCCTCCTAGTTCATGAATTAGAAAACCAATTCCAAATAAACCATAGAAGAACATAGCGATTGTAATATTTAAAACCAAATTTAAATGCCATTTTTTAAGTATAATAAATACTATTGATATTGCTATACTCATCAAAATAGGTCGAAACATTATTTTCCATAAACGTAAATAAAATAGCCGAGTATGAACAGTATAAAGGAGTATTAAAAAAGCAGTAGTAGATGCTACTACTTCCATAACGGCTGCACCCATTAACTTATACTGAGAAATTAATATCACACCTGACATCCCTCCGATAACAGTTGTAGCAATCGTTTCAATGAGATTTATCTTCTCAAGTCCATTAGCTAAAAGAACATAATTTAATATTCTTACGAAAGGATAGACAATCAGTGTTAATGAACTGACCTGAAGAGCTAAAGTAGCATCGCTAAAATTGGTATCTTGATAAATAAATTTGAGTAAATCTCCCCCCACAAAAAAAATTCCGATCACAAATGGTAATGACATTCCCATCAGGATTTCAATAATATTTTCAGTAACATGAAGCTGGCTCTCCTGTGTTTTGTCTACTGCCTTGGTGATGCGGGGGAAAATAGCTAAACTTAAACTATTGACAATCATCATAAAAGGTTGCTGTAATTGCGCGATAGCACCACAAAGACCGACTAGAAGCTCATTACCTAAAAGTGAAATAATGAGTATTTCCATTTTACTAGCTATCATTCCTACTGCATCAATAGCTAAAAATGTACGCGCTGACTTGAAAAGTCGCCATATATAATCTTTATTAATCTGCCATTTTAGTGTAACTATTCGTGTAGTAAAAATCCATTCAATTAGGCAAATTAATGTTTCCGAAATTACAAATATTCCAGCTAAATAATTCACTCCATAATTCAGTTGCATACACCAAAGCATTACTAGCAATCGCAGAATATAAATAGGTGCTGTAGAAATGGCAATCAAATCCATTCTCTCTTCAGCCTGAAAAACTGCCTCGGTGATGTTAGAAAGGGCAAAAGGAATGATTGCTAAACCCATAATGTAACAAACTGTTGAGGTATCAGAGTTATAAGGAAGTATGAACACCACAACAACTAATACTAGATAACTAATACCGCTTAATACCAACTGTAAGAAAGTACCACTTACTAAATAAACAGATATTTCTTCAGGGTTGCGAGATAATTCTCGTGTAAATAAGGTCTTGAGACCTTGTGAAGCAATACTGACAAAAATAAAGTAGTAGCTGAATGCGAGGATATATTGCCCTAATACATAGGCTCCCAAAGTACGAGATATGGCTGCTGTGATTAAAAAGGTGGTAATGCTTTGTACTAATCGGGTGACTAACAGTGATACAGTATTTTTTGCTAATTGGTATTTTGCCATTTTTTTTATAAATTTAGTTATTATCTAGTACATAGACATAAATCCTTATTTTCATAAAAATTACTCTATTTTATTTGATGCTTTTACGGAAATATTTGATAACTTTCTTTGTTTTTTGGTCGAATAAAAAATATCATAGGCTGCTTTGTTACCAAAAAGATATAATTGAATGCGCCGATTGATAATACCGGGAATGTTGCGAATTAAATAAGTGAAAAAGTAGGGGTTATATAGCATTTCTTTCAATGCGGTTAACCATTTTTTGTCCTTGAGAGGTTCTATAACACGGTAATAGGCTAAATGTTTTTTAAAAACTGTATAGTTTATGGATAAAGCATGAGCCAACTGGGGTTGTTTCTTAAGTATTTCTTCTTTATCCATGAAAGTTATTGTTGCTTCACAATCTTGAGTAAGACGTGTTACTTTAGCTGTAAAAACTAGAGAACCTGAGCGAGAAAGATAAAAATAATATGGCTCGGGAACAAGGAAGAACCGCGCTCCTCTGACTAAACAAGTTAAAGCCAACCAAAAATCTTGAGATACTTTTATGCCTGGATCATATTTAATATCTTGTTGAATCAGAAATTCACGTCTGAATAAAGGTTTAGATATGCCTAAATGCAGACCTGGTTTTCTATATATATCTGTTTCCACAAAAAAGACTGGATCTATTTGCTTAGTTGTGGGTATAGATTCTCCACTTTCTTGAATTAGGGTACTCCAAGGTGATTCTTCACCATCTTTAATAAGATATAAATCATCCGCAATCATATCTGCATTTTCTTGGTATGCTAACTGCACAAGTCTTTCTAGTCGTTCGGGCGCATACCAATCATCGGAATCTAAAACAGCAATCCAATTGCCTTTAGCTTCCTCAATTGCTCGATTACGTGTACCACCAGCACCCAGGTTTTCAGAGTTAATAAATACTTTCAGCCGTTCATCTGTAAAGCTACTCACAACTTCTAATGTGTTATCAGTCGAGGCATCATCTACAACAATTACTTCAATATTTTTAAGAGTTTGCCCCAGTGCTGACTCGATTGAACGAGAAATATAGGCTGAGGTATTATAAGCTGGAATAATTACAGATACTTCTGGATTCATGCTGAATTTTTCTATTATTTAATAAGTTGTTTCAACTGTTTTTTAATCAATTTCAGTTTTTCCTTCAAGTGATTAAAGGGTACTGATCTATCAAGCCGATTTACTTCTTCACTGGATAACTTGATTGTCAGAGCATTCACTGATGCTTCCACACTAGCAGGCTTACTAGCTCCAATAATGGGAACAATTATAGGTGATTTGGTTCGTAACCATGCCAGCATCAAGTTATATATAGAAATTCCTTTTTCTTCAGCTATTTGAGTGAAAACTGAGAGATTTTCTAGAGGGCTGGTACGACGCGCACCTTTAATACCACCAAAAGGACTTGAGGCCATAAAGGTTAATCCCTCTTGCTCACAGTATTTCAATACTCCGTCAAATTCAGGATGGCGATACCAGGGATTAAACTGATTTTGAATAGCCACAATCTCAACGACTTCACGGGCGCGTTTGATCTCTTCTACCGAATAGTTGGACAGTCCCACAAAACGGATAATTCCCTCTTTGACTGCTTCTTTAGCTGGGGTAAGCGATCGCTCAATCGTGTAATTTGGATCAGGTCTGTGATGCAGCCACATATCTATCGGTTTATCACCACCGAGTGCCTCAAAACTTTCTCGAATTGTTTGCCGCAGATGATCAGGATTACCGTTAAGTATCCAATTTCCTCCTGAACGAGTGTAACCGCCTTTGGTGACTATGAAAACATTACTTGTATCACCGTTGTATTGTTGTAAAGCCTTGCGGATTAATCGCTCATTATCATGTTTGTCTGACTCATCCCGGCAATAGGAGTCGGCAGTATCAATTAAATTGATGCCAAAATCGAGACCACGATGGATAGTTTCTATTGCTTGTAATTCAGGTGGTTTAGTAATTAAAGATAGTGCCATAGCTCCAAGGGAAAGTTCACTGATGCTAACACTGGTATTACCGAGTTTTTTTATTTCCATTTAGTTAAGCTCTCTTGTTCTTAATTTGCTGTATTTTCAGATCATATTGGTAAGCTAGGGGAGATTTAACTTATATAGTAAGGACGGGCAAAATGCCCATCCTAGAAAACAGAAATATGCAAATTTGAGTTTGATTGGCTGATGAGACTAAGTTTGTGAATTAGCAATGGAAATCTACAACTTCTTGACCATTTTCTAAAACACTTTTTTTAGCATAGCCAAGGATAACTTTTTCTAAGCCATATTTAAATACTACACTGCGAATTTTTTCACTTGCCTCATGATGAAATTGTAAAAATTTGTAAGCAGGTAAGCGGCATTGACTTTCAACAAATAAAATAGCCCCTTCAGAAAAGTATACTGGGTGCGTTCGACAAATAAATGGTTTATTTCCATTGCATAAACCCATTTTGCTACAGTAAATAGTTTTTCTCCCTGGCAACTCCTCATGATCAGTCAAACGAAAATCCCAGTCATTAATAACATCTGTAAACATCTTTTCTTCATTAGGCAAGAGGTTGAGTCTCGTATTGGCTGGGCAGCAATAGCAACCCTTTAAAACACCACCATCATAATTAGGAGTATTTAAAGGGCGGTAACAGGGAGTGCCATCACTAAGTTCACTGTATAGTTGTTCAAACCATTTACGTGTAAAATGCTGAGAAGCATCTGAAACTTCAAAATCGGGAGGAACTTGTAAATCAGATTTGCTAAAACTTTGTTTTAGTTTTAACTTTCTCAGAAGATAAACCGCGACTCTTTTAAACAAGGACACAATTTCTGCTGACTTTTTCATCTCTTATTCCTCAATTTATATTCCTAAAGTTAAATCTCAGATCCTCTAATAGTGGCTTGTTGTTTTAGTTATTAACTGGAGTATTTTTTAAAAGGGACTTACCATCAAAGTAATCAGGAATTGGCGCACCCATTAGTTCCAAAATAGTTGGGGCTAAGTCCACACTTTCACCATCTGGCAAGTTAGAACCAGGGGTAATACCTGGACCTTTAGCCATCAAAAATCCCCGATTCCAATGACTACCAGCACGGAAGTAAGTGAGAGGGCCAATGCGTCCAACATCAGGACTATCGACAACATCTGTCATCCGCTCATGCCATAATACCAACAAGTCGGAATCTGGCAGTTTAGGATTATTTTCAGTCGCAGATTTCCGCGTTCGGACTACTTGTTTGACTAAAGGTTCACCCGTTCTACCATCTTTGAGACGATAGAGAACTTGAGTCAGTTCATCACACAGAGCCTCATACTCGGAAGGTGAAACAATTCCATTTCCCTCTCTTCCTTGCAGATTAATCCGAATATGTCCATGAGCAAAAGATGGTAAAGCAAAGGCTCTCATTTGAGACCAGAGAGGTTGATACCACCTAGCAGGCATCCAACCAAAAGGAACTGATTCTTCCATGAGTCGGTAGGGAGAAGCTAAACCATTCTGATCAGAGTGTAAAAACTTGCTAGGAGTTAGGGGTTTCAGTAACCGCTTGATGGGATTGGGTTCATAGTTCTTAATCCATACTTCACCTGGCCAAGAGTTACGAATAGGATTGGTTGTGATGGGTGGAGGAGAAACTTGTAAATTTCCTGATCCAATAGCAGTTTTGCCAGGAAAGTTAAAGCGATAAAGTATTTCTGGCAAAAATGCTGCACTTGGTATATCGCTGTAATTAGTACCCATGCCATGCAGTGAAAAACACAATATATAAGCGTTTTCCGGTGCTTCAGCTAATATTTTTCCTATCCCTGCATCAATATTTTGGTATGTTTCCAATAGTGGGTCAGGAACAGTACCATTTTTGCTCAGGTACGGGTAAAGTGGGTGATCTGATTGGCTGTAATTGTATATATCATGGCCTGCTGTGTGTGGCTCACCAAAAATAGTTAAGTATAAATCCCAAGGTTCTCGCTGTAGTAAGTCGCAAGAAATCGCTGTGCGTTTGCTAATACTTTCTTTGAGTGCTGGTTGCAGCCATTTTACATAATCTAGATCCCACCAAACACCAGTATCATTAAACAGGATTGGATTTTCTCCATACTGACGAATGATTTCTGGGAAAAGTTCAGGAGGGTTTGAACCACTAGTAGCATAGGGAAAATGTCCTCCCCAACCTAGCATTTGAAATCCATTAACTTGTTCAGAAATTCTGCTTACAGGTAAGTCAAAAACTGCAACTTTATAGTTATCTCCTAGGGCATAAAAAGGAGGGTATTCCTTGTAATCGTAACCACTCAGAAACAGATCACAATCAATTTCATAGTTTTCTGGTTTATACTTAACGATGTCCCAATATCCAGTTTTATCTGCACCACAACCTGTGGAAAATTGCGCCCACAATCCTTCAGTTACTATATATTCTGTTGGATTACCGCAGTATTTAGCCGTATTTTTTATCAATCCATAGGCTCCTTGCTGTCGCAGTTTACTAATGTTTTTTAGATGTCCTTGGGAGATCCATTTATCTATTAAAACTGGATCTCCAGCGTCCATTCCAATTGCAATTACAGGATTTTTCATGTTATTTCCAAATTCCAATTTAGCTAGGATTTATTCTTATAAAGATGCAAAATCTATGCTTAAGCTAGGCAAATAAGGCTAACTTACTTCAATATTTTTCGGTAAACATCTACCGTTTTATTAGCAATATTCGCCCAATTCAAATCTTCTTGGCAACGCCTGACGGTCGCTGTTTGCATCTGGCTATATAATTGATTATCTTTCAATAAATTAATAATACCATCTGCCAAAGCTTTAACGTCACTTGGTGGAACTAATAATCCATCTTTTTTATGTTGAACTATCTCACTTAAACCTCCTACGTCAGAAGCAATGACTGGTATTCCCATGCCATAGGATAAAGCGGCTACGCCACTCTGAGATGCTTCAATATAAGGAAGAATTGAAATTTTACTGCGCTGAAACAAACTTAGCATTTCTTCCCGTTCAATATAACGATTTAATATTTCATAGCGTTGATCATCATAACCTTGGGGAAAATAGCGGTCTAAATTTTCTCCCCGTCCCGCAATAATTAATTTAACCTCTGGGATGCTGGCAGCGACTAATGGCATAGCTTCTAATAAATATTTCAATCCTTTATATGGCCAAATCCTACCAATAAATAGCAGTGTATAAGGTTCTTTAACTACATCTTTTGTTTTTGCTAATCGCTTATACAAACTACCAAGTTCTCCGTGGGGAAGAACATTTAATTTCTGTGCAGGAATTTTAAAGTGTGTGATCATCGCATCTCTCAAGTTTTCAGCATGAATAATGATCTGTTGGGAACGGTAGAAAGCTATCCGCCGGGTGTACTCTGAACCAGGAATACTCCCTCGATCTCCAGGATGACGAAAGACATCATGAATTGTTGTTACTAATGGGGGCATTTTGTTAAGAAATAAAGTCAAGTCATACCAAGGATCATTAGTTTCCTGAACATGGAGTATATCCGGCTGTGATTGATGAATAATCTCCATCATCTCACCCATAGCTAATAGGTTGCGTACGTCGCGAATACGAGGTTTTTGAAAGTTTAGTACGCGGATGCGTGGATCTAGTAAATTCTGAGATTTGGCAGATAATTCTTGTGGATGTATCAGGGTTAAATCCACATAGTTGGCCAACCCATTTGCTAGTTCAATAGTATATTCATTAAAACAGAAATGCAAAAGTGAAATTTTCATAATTATGACCGCTTTTTAAATAAAAATTTCTCACATACTACACGAAAACCACCAGAGGATTGGATGGCTATGTAAGCGACTATGACGATGTAAAACGACGTAGCAGTCAGCATCTTTAATAAAATATTGAGACTGAATCTTTCTAAAATCACAAATAGGCTTAACATCAACATAGTAATTATTATTGGTCGTCTTATAGTTATTAATATTTGTAGATGAAATAGGTTTTTGTAGACGTGATAAATATATGCGAAACCGGCAATAATTTGTATTAATAAGCTAGAAATAGCAGCACCATTTAGCTGGTATTTATTAACCAGAATAATACTCAATAATATCCCTAAAATAGAAGTTATTATTACTGTAATTAAGTTAAGTTTCTCAAATCCATTTGCCACCAAAGCATAACTGAGTGGTCTGGTATAAGATGATGCCACTAGACCCACTGCAAGTATATTCAAAGCCGTAGTTGCCTGAGTAAAGTTAGGATTACTATAAATTAAAATTAGTAAATCTTGTCCAAGAAATAAAACTCCGACAACTAATGGAAGGGAAACAATTAGCAGCATTTCTACTACATTTTCTGACAATTGACGCTGTTTTTCTCGCCCTAAATCAACTGTTTTTGACATTCTTGGAAATACGGCTACTACTAGGCTATAGGCAATCAATTGAAAAGGTTGCATTAACTGTACAACAGCACCATACATTCCTACAACTACCTCTCCTCCTAATAATGAGAGGATGAGAATTTGCATCCTATCCTTGATCACATTCATTCCTTCAATGAATAAAAATATCCAAGCTGCTTTGACAGTCCTGCGTATAAAATCACTATTAATTTGCCATTGGGGTGTAACAAATTGTAGAATAAAACCCCATTCAATCAACACAATTAAAGTTTCAGAAATTACCATAATTGCGACTAACCAGTTCACCCCATGCTTGAGATTCATTACCCAGATCATGAGGAACAAGCGCAGGATGTAAATAGGTACTGTACTGATAGTAATCAAGTACATTCTTTCGTAAGCCTGAAAAATTGCCTCCGTGATATTAGAAAGGGAAAAGGGGACAATCATTAAGCCCAAAATGTAGCAGACAGTAGATGTCTCAGAATTATATGGTAGTGCAAATACTAACACTACCATTGCTAGATAACCAATCAGACTAAATACTAACTGCAATAGAGTACCATTTACTAAGTAAAGTGGTGTTTCTTGGGGATGGCGCGATATTTCTCTAGTAAATAGTGTTTTAAACCCCCCAGCAGTAATGGTCATAAACACAAAGTAATAGCTAAACGCAAGAGTATACTGTCCTAGTTGATAAGCTCCAAGAATCCGAGCTATGAATGCAACTAATACAAAGCTTGTTACACTTTGTGTAACCCGATTAGTCAGTAATGAAATAGAATTTCCAAGTAATTTTGTTGTCCATGCCATCTGAATAAGTTAATTCCTTTAGATATATTTAGCAAGCCTTAGATACAAGATAACTATGTTCATCGATCAATTTAATTTATTCAATGAACTAATTTAGCTAGAAAATAATTCCATCTTCTTGATAGTATCCTGGGAAGTTGGTTAATAAAGTGAAGAAAGAAGTAAGGATTATTTCTCATTAACAACAATACATTTAAAAATTCACCTTGCTTAATGGCATCAACAACAATAAAATATGACCTAATTTTTTCTAATTTAGTTATACGCTTAGATAAAGCATCTAATAACTGAGGATTTTTTTTGGCAACGGGTTGTTCACTGAAACATAGGTTAGCAGTAACAAATTGATTAAGTCGTTCTATTTTAGTTTTCTTGGTTAATGCCCCTGGACGGCTACGATAAAAATAATAGGCTTGGGGAATAATATAAAAACGAGCGCCATTAGCTAAACAGCTTAAATAAAACCAGAAATCTTGCCCTAGTCTAATATTATTGAGATACTCAATTCTGTGTTTTAATAAAAATTCCCTTTTGATTATAGGTTTTGTAAGTCCAAGAGTTAATCCACCTACACCAGGTAAATCACTTTCCACAAAAAATACCGGCTCAATTTGCATGATTTCATCAAATTTTTCCCCACTTTCTCTGAATAATGTACTCCAAGGAAATTCCTCGCCGTCATTGATATGATATATGTCATCAGCGACCATATCCACTGGTTGAGAATTTGCCACAGCTAAAAGCTTTTCCAATCTATATGGAGCATACCAATCATCTGAGTCGAGTAAGGCTATCCATTTTCCAGTTGCTGCTCTGATAGCGCGGTTGCGTGCAGCAGCAGCACCTAGATTTTCTGGATTAGTTAGCACTTTAACTCGCGGATCACTAAAGCTTTTAGCTAGTGCTAATGTAGCATCAGTCGAGGCATCATCTACTACAATGATTTCTAAATTATCCAGTGTTTGTTGCAATACAGATTCAATGGCTTTGCCTATATATTTTTCTGTATTATAAGCAGGAATGATGACTGATACTACTGGATTCATATTCTTATTCTACATGGATTATTTGCTTGATAACTATTGTTTTCAATAAGCTCCTTCTTTGTTTAAAACTACCTGCACTGTTTTGACCAAAATTTGAAAATCTAACCACAATGACCAATTTTCAATGTATCTAAGGTCAAGTTTCATCACTTGGTCAAAGTCTAAAATATCGGAACGTCCTGAAACTTGCCACATTCCCGTTATACCAGGTAAAACTTCTTGACGGATAAAATGGCGTTCAGAAAATTTATCTACATCTCTAGTAGGTAAAGGACGAGGACCCACTAGACTCATTTCTCCCAGAACAACATTAAATATTTGAGGTAGTTCATCTAAGCTATAACGACGGAGAAATTTACCTATACGAGTCACACGAGGATCATCTTTGATTTTGAAAATAATGCCGTCTTTGACTTCATTTAAGGCTTCTAATTCTTTTTGCAGTTTATCAGCGTCAGGTCTCATGGTACGAAATTTCCAAACTTGAAATTTTTTCCCATGTAAACCTATGCGGGTTTGTCTGTAGAATATTGAACCTGGAGAATCTAATTTGATAGCTATAGCAATAGATATGTATAAGGGGAAAGTCAGGATCAGAAATACAGCTGCAAAACAAAAATCAAAAATTCTCTTCAACCAAAAATCTCTACCTGTAATTACTGGAGAAATAAAACTTAAACAGGTCATGCCCCCAATATTATGAAATACTATGTCTCTATAGATGGGTTTCAATTCCATAGGGACAATGTGTAACATGATTCCTGATGCTTGAAATAACCAGCATAAATACATTCTATCTTTGATAACATTCCAAGAAACTAAAACTTCTGTAGCCCCCAAGGCATTAATTTTTTCTAATGTTTGTAGACGATTTAATTTATCTAATGAATCACAATTGCCGCTGCCTACAATATTGTAACGGGATTCTTTTTGGATAAAGCCAATAACTTGTTCTTTTTCCTCTTGACTGCAAATAATGAAAATAGGATTTTTACCTAATACTTGTTTACGTCGCCAATATTCCAGGGCAGAATTAATTATTAATCTTCCAGCACAAACAAAAGATGTACTTGTGAACCAAAACACTATTAATGTTGGGCGGGAAAGATCTTCAATTGGTTGATACAAAACACAAACTAGTAGGATTATCCCATGAGCAAAAATCATGGTTTTGATAATATTTAGGTAGTCATGACGCTTATTGCCTGGAGCATAAATTCCTTGAATAGCTAACGCCCCTATTTGAATAAATATAGCAGCAAACATCGAGATATAAACACTTTCTGTATACAACAGAGAAGGCAATTCTGTTAATATCCAGGCACTAATTAAAACAGTCAAATCTACTGTAACTAGTGTGATCAGTCGCAGCCACCATCCTCCTTTTCTAACTCTAGAAAACATGGGAGCGCGTAAGTCTAGAGGCGCTTCACTTAATTGGCTATTAGCTACATTTTTATCTAACATATTTCCTCTCATTTTCAATAAAGTAGTCTTGGGTAAAAATTTATGCTTCTTCAGTTTTTCTTATGAAAAACCTGCTTTAAAACCGTTGAAAGCCTTATTGTGTAGGCATTTCATTAAAAATATGGTCATAATTGTTTATAACCCTTGCCCCGTAAGGATTTCGTTATAATCAATCTTCTATCACCATAAAAACAACGCAAGATCCAAATTTATTTGTGCTAGGAGAGAGTCAATATCAAGTAATACTTGAGATTTTGAACACTCACAGTACAGTTAGTATAAATTTGTCATCCTTCTAAAGTAGCATTTTTTTTATTTATTTTGAAATACTTTTCAGTATCTTTCACAAAGATTTACGTTATCTTCATAACACGTAGCATTTTTTTATTTTGAAATACTTTTCAGTATCTTTCACAAAAATTTACGTTATTTTCATCACATAAGGATGTTTAGTATTAATTAGACATAGGAGACAAAAGTCATTATGTATTGCCCGAAACCCCTTGTAGTAGGGACAATACCCTTTGGGAAGCCTGCGGCTACATGAATTTTCCTTAAGCCTTTTCCACCTGATGTCTGATTTATTCAACCAATACCTCTAAGATACAAGGTTGGGTTGAGGCACGTATCCCTAGGGGACACTTCTGTAACCTGCTATAGTAATAAACTATACTATAATTAACTACATTGTACCTTGAGTAGACTGGGTATAGGTTGTCATAAACCAAGAATCCCAGAACTTTACTTAAAGTATAGAATCAGAAGTGTCAATTAATTAGGGTTTGCTATGGCCTGTCCGGCTAAATAAGCGGTTGTCCAAGCACTTTGGAAGTTAAATCCGCCTGTAATTCCATCAATATCTAATACTTCACCGGCAAAATACAAACCGGGTACTAACTTACTTTCCATTGTTTTAAAGTTTACTTCTTTGAGGCTAACTCCCCCACAGGTGACAAATTCTTCTTTAAAAGCACCTTTACCACTAATTAGGTATTCTCCCTGAGAAATTTCTTGGACTAGCTGATTTAAGATTTTGTTGGGTATTTCTGCCCAGCGGTCTTCAGTGGTTATATTGATACGAGCGATAATATATTGCCAAAGCCTGTGGGGTAAATCTACTCCGCGATGAAGGGCTACTGGTTTTTTACCCCATTCCTGTTTTATTAATAACAGCTTTTGTCTAACTTCCTCTTGTGACAAGTTTGGCAGCCAATTGATCAATAATTTGGCTTGATAGCGATTTTCATGGAGAATTCTTGCACCCCAAGCCGAAAGTTTGAGTACTGCTGGTCCGCTGATTCCCCAGTGGGTGATTAACAAGGGGCCAGTTTGTTGTAGTTGATGTTTTCCGGGAAGGGATAAACGCAGATTTACAGGTGTGACGCTGATTCCCGCTAATGCCTGTAATTTAGGGTCAGCAATGTTAAATGTGAATAGAGAAGGAACAGGTGTTTCGATGTGATGACCTAATTCTCTGGCGATTTTATGACCGATGATGCTGCTACCTGTGGCTAAAAGCAAGCGGTCGCAATATTTTGTTTCTCCTGATTTGAGAAGAATTTCAAAACCCTGGTTTTGTCGAGTTACAGAAACAACAGGTGTACCAATACTAAGTTCTAAGCCAGCAGTAAACGCAGCTTTAATCAAACATTCGGCTATGGTTTCCGAACGATCTGTAATCGGGAACATCCGTCCATCTGCTTCAGTTTTCAAATTTACCCCATGAGCAGCAAACCAGTCTACGGTGTCTAGAGGTTGAAAACGAGTGAATGCACCCCGCAAGGCTTTTCCACCTCTGGGGTAATTGAGGGCTAACTCTTCAGGATCAAAACAAGCGTGAGTGACGTTACAGCGTCCCCCACCGGAAATTAGCACTTTCGCCAAAGGTTGACGACTGGCTTCGATTAACGTAACTTGGGCTTGAGGATTAGATTCAGCACAAGCGATTGCACCAAAAAATCCCGCCGCCCCACCACCAATAACTACAATTTGTAACGGTAACAACTTCAAAAATATCTCAATAGCACCTACTTAACTAGGTTAGCTGTTATTTTCACTCTTCCACTGCTTCAAAGTTTTCTTTTGTTGCACCGCAAACTGGACACACCCAATCATCGGGAATGTCTTCAAAGGCTGTTCCTGGTTCTATTCCACCATCAGCATCTCCGACTTCGGGGTCATATTCGTATCCGCAGATGCTGCATACATACTTTTGCATTTTTGTTGTCACCTGTTAAGAGTCACCTGATATTTAATTAATCTTGATATTGGTAAGCCACAATTCTTTTCAAGAGATTGTGAGCAGATTCTTCTATTAATTTAGAACTTACGCATTGACAGATCACACCAAATATGTGTTAGCGAAAACCACATTTTCCGTAGGGGTTTAGCACTGCGCTTTACCCCTACAACATGACATCAACAAAATTATTAATTAAAACCTGAAAGAAACTATTTCGGTAAATGCACACCATGATTAATTTGTACAGTGCGTAAGTCCTATAATTATATTTTTAGCTCAACATATATGCTTATATCTGCTGACAGATATTAAAAGCGCCACCAGATTCTTTGAAAGTAACTGAAAATCCCTACTGCGATCGCTCCCAACAACAATAGCCAAATCACACCACCAGGAATAAATGTGAGGATACCAAAGCCTCTAAGTATCCAAGTAGCTATTCCCATACCGAGAAGAATGCCAAATATTTGGGTTAATTTGCGATTTATGGAAGATTGATTCATTCTATTTTCCTCTTAAATTAAACTACAAATGAGATATGATATGGAGTTTAGCTAATTGCTGATCAAAAAAATCTCTGCGTCCCCGCGCGGTTCCCTAATGATTATCACTTGATAGTCATTCTAGCTGTTACAGCAGTTGGCGAAAAGAAATTAAACTATCTTAGGTAAGATAACAAATTTTAAAATTTCCTCATAGTTAGGCCTTCAGCCCTACTTTGTAAAGATTTTCAATCAGAATCCACTTAAATTTCAATCATGTCCAGAAAATATCCAAGTTGAACTGTAATTAGAATTGGGTGTAGTGAAATCTATCAAACTTCATGGTTTGCAGTTTTCACTCCAGGTTCGGTAGATGCTTGCAATCAGTTACCACTAATCTCAGTTCGTAATGGGGATTTAGAGGATGTCTGAAACCTGTCACCTTCAGATATGGCATAATTTGACCGATATGGAAGCTAAACAAGACAAATGTTCACGGTTTGTTAAGGAGTAACTCTAGTCAATATGTCTGCGTTTGATATTTCAGACTTAACTATTTAATTAAAGGTTCTGATATGCTTTGGAGTCAAGATCAGCAAAAATCGCTAATGCAGGGTGAAATTTTGCTGCAAACGCGATCGCATACTACCTGGGGTGGTGCTGTTACTGCAAGTATGTATGTACCATTGGTACGATCAAGTGTATGGCACCAAATCACTGATTACCCTCGTTGGGTAAACTATTTTCCTGATATTACCAAAAGCGAAATTATTTCTAAAGGTGATGTCAAGTTTCTGTATCAAACAGCACAAAAAGCCTTTTTATTTTTTACAGCCCAAGTTGAAATTTACATGAACGTCGTCGAAGTGCTGGGACAACAAATTCAATTTAGGATGGAAAAAGGAAGTTTTCAAGATTTTCATGCCAATTTAGACCTGAAAGATTTGGGTAATGGTACTTTACTCGCTTATTCAGTCCAAGCCACACCGAATATTCCCATCCCTTCAATGTTCATTCAACAAGCAATGAGTTTGGAATTACCTACAAATATGCGTAAAATGCGACAAGTGCTTTGTAATATTCAATAATCGCAATGTCAAAGGCAAAAACTATTTTGGAATTTTGGTTTGGTCATCCTGATGAACCAAATTACGGTAAACCCCAGAAATTTTGGTTTAGCAAACAACCAAATGTTGACGAAGAAATCCGCACCAGGTTTATCGAAGATTACCAAAAAGCAGCGACAGGATATTTAGATGATTGGATTAATACACCCGACACCTGTCTAGCTTTGATTTTATTGCTAGATCAATTTCCCCGAAATATTTTCCGTGATACTCCAGAAGCCTTTGCTACTGACTGGGAAGCACTCTCAGCAGCACAACACGCTGTTGCCCAAGGTTACGATCGCGAATTATTGCCTGTACAACGCTGGTTTATTTACTTACCCTTTGAACATAGTGAAAACTTAGCTCATCAGCGTCAATCTGTGAAGTTATTTCAGCAACTTAGTCATGATCCCGAAAGTCTGAGTGCGATTGAGTATGCTTTTGAGCATATGAAAATAATTTCCCGTTTTGGACGCTTTCCTCACCGTAACCAAATTTTAGGACGTATTTCTACCACAGAGGAACAAGAGTTTTTACAGCAGGGGGGTAATTCATTTTAGGGGGAAAAGGTTAAAGGTTAAAGGGAAAAGAAAAAACCTTTTCCCTCTTTTTTCCCTAACGTTTCACATTAACTGAATAGGAAATTAGCTCCGAACAGGTTTACATCTACATCCGCATTGTTAAAACCAGATGTACCAAATAAAGTGACTAATAGCTGACCTTTACCAAAATCAGCATTACCATCAATTCCATCACTGATTCTAAGTTGTGTATTAGCGCCTAATGTGAAAACATCAATAGCAGTGATAGCACTGAAATTGAGCATATCCCCTGACGCACCACGAACAAATTGATAAACCTTATCGACACCATCACCCAAGACATAATTGACAACATCAACCGCATTATCCACACCTAAATATAAGTTGTCATTACCTAGACCACCAATCAGGGTATCTTCACCAGCACCACCATAGAGGTTATCGTTACCATCGCCACCAACAAGGCTGTTATTTCCACTATTGCCAACAATCTGGTTATCGCTGCTATTACCGATACCGTCGATATTTTCAGTCCCTGTTAGGTAAAGACGTTCAGTGTTAACTAGGGTAAAAGTTACAGAGGAATAAACTGTATCTAGACCTTCATCTGCATTTTCAATCACAACATCGCCTATGTTATCGACGTAATAAACGTCATTACCTAGACCACCAGTCAGGCTATCTACACCAGTCTCACCATTGAGGATATCGTTACCCTCTCCCCCCTCTAGGGTATCATCACCTGCTTTACCGAACAGACGGTCGTTACCATCGCCACCAACAAGGCTGTTATTTCCACTATTGCCAACAATCTGGTTATCGCTGCTATTGCCTATACCGTCGATATTTTCAGTCCCTGTTAGGTAAAGACGTTCAGTGTTAACTAGGGTGAAAGTTACAGAGGAATAAACTGTATCTACGCCTTCATCTGCATTTTCAATCACAACATCGCCTATGTTATCGACGTAGTAAACGTCATTACCTAGACCACCAGTCAGGCTATCTGCACCAGTCTCACCATTAAGGATATCGTTACCCTCTCCCCCCTCTAGGGTATCATCACCTGCTCTACCGAACAGACGGTCGTTACCATCGCCACCAACAAGGCTGTTATTTCCACTATTGCCAACAATCTGGTTATCGCTGCTATTACCGATACCGTTAATATTTTCAGTCCCTGTTAGGTAAAGACGTTCAGTGTTAACTAGGGTAAAAGTTACAGAGGAATAAACTGTATCTATGCCTTCATCTGCATTTTCAATCACAACATCGCCTATGTTATCGACGTAGTAAACGTCATTACCTAGACCACCAGTCAGGCTATCTGCACCAGTCTCACCATTAAGGATATCGTTACCCTCTCCCCCCTCTAGGGTATCATCACCTGCTTTACCGAATAGACGGTCGTTACCATCTAAGCCTTGAATCAAATCATCACCAGGTGTTCCATTCAGGGTGTCTGCTCCTGGTGTACCTTGAATGATATTGATGTTATTCAACGTAAACCTAGCTACGCTGGGGTCGTGGTCACTATCTTGGTCGAAAAACTCCGAGTTGATATGAACTACATCAAACCCATCTAGCTGACTCAGCAAGTTGTTACTAACTAAGATGTGGTCAAGACTTTGAGCATTTCCTTCAAAGTTGTAGGTATAACGCTCATTTTGGGGAAGAGTTTCAACTAAGGTATTTAATCCAGCCCCTTCTAAAGTAGTTAGAGGATTGGAGAACTCAAAGTCATTTAAGTCCCCGGCAACTACGATATTGGCATTAGGATTAACTGCCAAAATGCTTTGGACAAAGTTTTTAACAATCGTCGCTTGTTGATTACGTTGGGTTTCGCTGGTCAGAACAGGGGGTTGATTAACACCAAAGAGCGGTTGATCTCCACCTTTGGAGTTGAAATGATTAGCTATCACATAGACAGTCTGACCGTTAAAGGTGAATTCACCTACTAAGGGTTTACGACTGGCATTAAAGGCAGCGTTAGTGGGGTCAATCAGACCAGGACTAGCGGAGAGTGTCGGCACACCATTAGCGTTAGTAACGGTGGTGTTGGAGGTTGATGTACCACCAGCAATGTCTACAAATGAAACACGTTGAGGATTAAACAGGAAACCTACCCGGATATTACCACCTGGTTCGCCGCCGTTTGTGTCATCGACTGGGTTAATTTGTCGATATTGATATGTGGGGGGAGCAACGCGATTTTGTGAGGTGGGGCAAAAAAAGTGCGATCGCCAAGTTAAAAACAGGCATCGCTAAAATATTTTTCTGAAATTAATGTTAAATAAAT
>NZ_JACJST010000030.1 GCF_014698305.1 Anabaena lutea FACHB-196
ACTTCGGTCGCTTGATTTTCCAATACGCATCCTTCAACAACAGCCGTTCACTTCACTTCTTCTTGGCTGCTTGGCCAGTAGTTGGAATCTGGTTCACCGCTCTGGGCGTAAGCACAATGGCGTTCAACTTGAACGGTTTCAACTTCAACCAATCCATCATTGATTCTCAAGGTCGTGTAATTGGTACATGGGCTGACGTAATCAACCGCGCTAACTTGGGTATGGAAGTAATGCACGAGCGTAACGCTCACAACTTCCCTCTAGATTTGGCTGCTGGTGATGTTGCTCCTGTTGCTTTAACTGCACCTGCAATCAACGGTTAATATTTCAAGCTTAGTTAAATAAAAAACGCTCTCCTCACGGGGGGCGTTTTTTGTTGTTTTAATGATTATGGAGGTGGGTAAGATGTCCACCCCACAAGATTCCATAATTTATATAGATGTCTTTTAAACAGGTAAGTAAGTCGGCATGAAAAAACCGAACTATGTAAAGATAAGTAAATACGGAGAATGGGATAATTTTTTATTTCGCGCAAAGGCGCAAAGGAAGAATTAAGTAAATGTTTTTCTCTTCCAGATTTTGAGCAATTAGTATAATACCAATGTCATCTTTTATTTACTTAAATTTGTCTGAAAAGTAACGTCTTCATAAACATCAGTTAGAGGACAAGAAAAATTCACACTGGTTAATTCTAATTGTTGATTTCCTTTATAGCTATAAAGAACCCATCTTCCTTCAGCATCACGCCGAAAACAATCAACTCGTTGACGATTTTGACTTACTAAAACATATTCTTGTAAAGTGTCTAATTCTTGATAATCACTAAATTTATCACCTCTATCTAAGGCTTCTGTAGAAGGTGATAAAACTTCAATAATTAAGCTAGGATATCGTTTAAAATATTCAAATTGTGTATCTCTTGAATCGCAAGTTACCATAATATCAGGATAATAAAAAATATCCAGAGTTTCAATTCTAGCTTTCATGTCAGCGACGTAAAGACGGCATCCTGTACCACGAATATGATTTCTTAAAAGGGCGACTAAGTTAGCGGTAATTGTTACATGAGCGTCACTAGCACCAGCCATTGCGTAAATTTGCCCTTGGATATATTCATGTTTAATAGGGCTGGATTTTTCAGCTTCTAGGTACTCTTCTGGGGAAAGATAGGGTTGAAATTGGCTAAGGGTCATATATTTTTATGGTTAACATGAGATAGTTTTTTAGGTATGTTTCTAGTATAGCAATTAAAAATTATTTGAATAGTATAGTTATAATTTAATCAAGGTTTATAAAGTCTCTCGGAGTAATGATCTGTTTTAGATATTTGGCTAGAGTTTTGAGTGATAACAAATCTTGATCTCCTGTGATTAAAAATTCGGCGTTTGCATCTTTTGCTAGTTCTAAAAATTTGTTATCGTCTGGATCTCTACAGATATCTATTTGAGTTTTAATTTCTATAAATTGGCTATATTTTTTGACAACTTCTAAAAAATCTTCCCGTTCTTCATCGGAGATATATTTATTGAATTTAGGTTTATAAATTCGTGTTTTTAATTCTTGATAAGTTTCCTCACTTTGAGCTATTTTGAATTGTTTATAGGCTTTATCTAGGGCTTTACGGGCTGTTCCATCTGGACTGAGTGCAGCACTAAGTAAAACATTGGTGTCAATGACAATTAGTTTATGATTCATCAGCTAATAATTCTTCTAAAATTTCTTCTGTAAGTCCTTTTGCTTGAGCATTTCTACCAATTCTATCAAAAACAGTAAGTAAATCTTCTTCTTGCTTTTTGGGTGAGTTTATTTTTATTTGTTGGATAATTTCTTCTTGTTCTTGTGGGGGAAGTTGTAATACAAGATTAAGAATTTGCTCGAAGGTTAGAGGAAGTGGGTATGTTTTTTGTATCATGGTATTATATTTTTTGAATCAGAATCACAGAAAATCGAGTAAAAATCAACCCTCTGCAAAACCAGTAAACTGCCTAATATGAGGCGCTCTAAAACCTAACACAATATCTGTTTTCGGTACTCCTAACTCTACTAATTGATTAGGAATTCCTTCTTCTGTAAAATCGCGCTGAATCCAAATTTTTCCATCTTTAATATCTACATGAATCATTATACCATACGTTCTATTTTCACCTTCCCAACCTATATGAACTACTAAATAGCGGTTTCTTTGAATATCAAATATTAACTCGATTTCTGTTCCTTCAGAGCAATGACTTTCTGTATGTGTTGCTAACACTTGTTGTACTAATTCGGGGTAATCTAATTTTTCCATAACACTGGAAACTGGTTTAATTTCTGCGATCGCTTTACCTGCTTCAATGATAATAATACTTTCTCCTGCTGCTACTTGGTGAAGATAGCTGGTGAAGTTTTTCTGGCAATCTTTCTAGTATATCAAGAAGTTATGAATATTTTTTCTCACACAGAGATGCAAAGGAAGAGAAGTGTTATAAAATATATATAGGTCAAATACAAGGATAAATTATGACTACACAAATTAATGCTCCTCCTGCTGTTGATTATGCACCTCTGGAATTACAAGGGGAATTAATGGCTATGCAAGAATTAACGATTGAGGATTTATTAAATATTGCTCAAAGTCAAGTTCCTGAAAGTCAGCAAGAACTACACTTACAACTTTTAGAAAAAAATCAAAATAATCAGTTAAGTGAATCAGATAAGTTATTGTTGAAATCTCTGCGAGTGAGTGCTGATTATTTAATGTTGAAAAAAGCTTATGCTTATGCACTGTTACAGTGGAAAGGTTATACTCTTCCAGATTTTGAGCAATTACCAAGTGAATAGCGGTGTCATCTATTTCTAAATCTGTTCGTCAACAAGTTATTAATGAGGCTGGTTATAGATGTGAATATTGTCGCACATCTAGCCGTTTAATAGGTATGCCTCTAGTTATGGATCATATTTTACCTAGTTCATTGGGGGGAGATGATGAGCGAGAAAATTTAGCTGCTTGTTGTTATCGTTGTAATGAGTTTAAAGGAGCGAAAATAACTGCTAATGATCCTGTAACTAATGAATCTGTATCTTTGTTTAATCCTCGTCAACAAGGATGGTTAGATCATTTTCAATGGGCAAATGGTGGTACTCATATTATTGGGACAACTGCTATTGGCAGAGGTACGGTTTTAGCTTTACGATTAAATAATGAGGATGTTGTACAAGCTAGGGCTATTTGGATTAGTTTAAATTGGCATCCTCCTGATGATTAATGATGGGTATTTTTTTGTTTTTTATCTCACGCAGAGGCGCAAAGGAATAGAAGTGTTATAAAATATATATAGGTCAAATACCAGAATAAATCATGAATATCCAAATTCAACCGGAATTAGAGCAAATTATTCAAGCGCAAATTGCTACGGGTAGATATACAAATCCTGAAGATGTAATTAGTAAAGCTTTGAAATTGCTTTTAGAGTGGGAGAAGGGTTATCAGCAGTGGGTAGAAGAAACACGGGAAAAGGTTGATGTTGCTATTGAACAATTGGATAGAGGGGAAGGTATTGATGGGGATGTTGTGATTTCACAATTGCGGGATAAGTTGCGTCAAGCGAGAGAGATACAAGGATGAAGATACATATTATCTCTCCAGAAGCTAGTCGTGATTTGTCAGAAATTATTGATTATTTTGCTACTAAAAATATTGATGCTGGAGAGCGTTTTGTTGATGAGTTTGAGAAGAAATGTAAATATTTAGCTAATTTCCCCATGTAGCTAAATATAATTTAATCACTAAAGTTTTTTTAGATATATTTTCTCATTCATAAGCTAGAACAACAAATTAATACTTTGCTTCAGGAATATCAAACAACTTTAGAGTTAAATAATAAGTTACAGATACAAAATACTATTTTTACACAAAGAAATCAAGATTTAGAAATTAACCAAAAATCATTTATTCAAAGGTTGGGTGGTATTGTTTATAAGGAGAATTTAGAAGATAAGACATGGGATTTAGTTTTAGATAAAGTTCAGGTATTAATGAATGAACGCAATGAAGCTGTGATCAAAATTCAAGCTATTAACCGAGATTTTGAAGTTATTAAACAGAAAAATGAGCTTCTGATTAAAGAAAAGGATACTTTTAATCAATCTTTGGAAGTTCTCAAGTCTATTATCGCTACAAAAGAAAATGAGATTAATTCATTAACTCCAAAGTTGAGGTGTTTAGAATTTAGATGTGAAGAGTTAGTTAAAGATTTACAGTTTAGAACTGATAATAATATTGAGTTAGAGCAAATGAAAAACGAATTAAAAAAACTGCAAGATGTTATAATTCAAAAGGATAGTTTGATTCAAAGTTTAGAAATAAAAAAAGGTGAAAATTTACAAAAAATATCATTGTTAGAAGCTAGTGTTAATATTGAAAAATCTAATTGTGAATTACTGACACAAGAGAAAGTTAGTTTGCATAGTCGTGTGCAACAATTAGAAAGAGAAATTCAAGTTTTAAACGATAAACCTATAGATAGCGATATAGAAATGTTAGAATTTCAGATTGCTCAAAAAGATAATAATATTAAGAAGTTAGAAGATGAGAAAAATCAAAATATTCAAAAAATTAAGCAGTTAGAAATAAATATTGCTGAAAAAGAATTAGAGTTAAAAATAACAATCCAGAATAGCAATAATCGTATTCAAGAATTAAAAGATGAGATTGATTTTTTAAAGCAGTTACCAGAAAATATTGTTGATAGTTTAATTGAGAAATTACGAAAACAGATTACTCAAAAAGATGCTGTGATTAAAAAATTGGAATCTGAAAAATCTGAAATTATTGAAAGCTTTAATAAATTCAGAATAATTTTTAATGAAAAAGAATATCAGCTAGAATTAGTTCAAAGAGAGAAATTTGATTTGGATAATCGTGTTAAAGAGTTGGAAGAAGAAAAGTATTTATTAATTCAGAAGTTAAGAGATAAAGAATCAGAAATTAGTGAATTAAAGCGAAAAATTAGTGAATTAGAGCAGGATCTTTCATTAATGTCTCAGTATGCAGATGATATAGAACAATATGCAGAAGATTTAGAACAGTATTATTTAGAGGAGTTAGAAACCTATACATATACTTCTAATATAAACGAATTAGAGGAGTTACAAAAACAAATTGATGAGAAAGATACTTGTATTAGACGGTTGAAAGTGAAACTAGAAAATTGTTCAGATTTTATAAATATAACCGAAGTAGAGTATCGGAAAAAACAAATTGATAAGAAAGATGCTTATATCCTAAATTTGAAATTATCTCATGATGCAGAGATTGATATTGATCTTAACATTATTAGCTCGTTAGAAAATTCTCTGTATGAAGAACAACGGAACGTTAAACATCTTCGTGGTGTCATAAGAAAGCTAAAAAAGTGCAGAAGATGAATTAAAATCCTAACCCACCGAAAAATCAGTAAATTGTCTGATATGAGGCGCTCTAAAAGCTAAAACTATATCGCTTTTTGGTACTCCTAATTCTACCAATTCATTAGCTACACCTTCTTCAGTTAAATCTCTCTGAATCCAGATTTTTCCATCTTTAATATCTACATGAATCATTGAACCATAATTCCTTTTTTCCCCTTCCCATCCTACATGAACTACTAAATAGCGATTTCTTTCACTATCAAAAATTAACTCTTTTTCTGTTTCATTTGATTGATGATTTTCAGTGTGTCTTGCTAATACGGTTTGGACTAATTCAGGATAACTCATTCCTTCCATAAAACAATCTCCTGTTTAAGACTTTCAAAGATCAGTAATTTTAATTGATGTTCCACAATTATTTCTTGAATTACAGGAATTAGAAAAAAATCTGTATATATTTCATAACTAATTGCTAAATATAAAAGACGTTCTGATGCTGCTTTTTTTAAAATGTAACGGTAATTAAGTGTTTGTCCTAAAGCTGTATGAAATTCACTTATAGTTGATTTACCCAAAAAAGATTTTATTTCAACTGCTATTTTTTGACCTTCCTTTTCTGCTCCTAAAAGTCTTTCTGCTCCTAAATCAATTCTAAAGTCAAGACCATCTACTGTAAATGATAAAGGATCATCAGTAATTAACCAACCATCTTTTTCTAAAGCTAACCTAACTGCATTGTGAAAAAAATCTTTTGCTGACATACAAACTTACAATAACACCCTCCATCTCATTCTATCCTCTCTCTGCGTCTCTGCGCCTCTGCGAGAGAAAAAAAGGGATAAGCAAAACGCCTATCCCCAAAAAAATCAACTAATTAATGATTTACGTTCCAGAAGTCCAAGAATTGATATACTCAACTTGCTCGGCTGTCAAACTATCAATGAAAATGCCCATAGCTTGCAACTTCAAACGAGCAATTTCTTCATCCACTTCTCTAGGAATAGAGTGCAAACCAGGAGTTAACTTACCCTTATTCTTCACCAGGTATTCAACAGCCAAAGCTTGGTTAGCAAAACTCATATCCATAACTGCGCTGGGGTGTCCTTCAGCAGCAGCCAAATTAATCAAACGTCCTTCTCCGAGTACAACAACGGATTTACCATTTGTCAATTTATACTCTTGGGTGAAAGGACGAACATCCTTGATTTCCTTAGCATTAGCGGCTAAGTATTTTAAATCAAGTTCCAAATCAAAGTGACCAGAGTTACAAACGATCGCACCGTCTTTCATCACATCGAAGTGTTCACCGCGAACGACGTGCTTGTTACCTGTCACAGTAATGAAGATATCACCATGAGGCGCTGCTTCCGCCATTGGAAGGACGCGGAAACCATCCATAACGGCTTCAATTGCCTTGATGTGGTCAATTTCGGTAACAATGACGTTTGCACCCATGCCACGGGCGCGGAGGGCTGTTCCCTTACCACACCAGCCATAACCGACAACCACAACAGTCTTACCAGCTAACAAAATATTTGTAGCGCGGATAATTCCATCTAAGGTAGATTGACCTGTACCATAGCGGTTATCAAAGAAGTGCTTGGTGTCTGCGTCGTTGACGTTCATCGCGGGGAAGGTGAGAACGCCTTCGTTAAACATGGCACGTAACCGCACGATACCGGTGGTGGTTTCTTCGGTGCTACCAATTAAATCTGCGATTTGGTGTTGACGATGTTGAACTAATTCTGCTACCACGTCGCTACCGTCATCAACGATGATGTTGGGACGATGATCTAATGCGATTTGCACGTGGCGGTTATAGGTGGCGCTATCTTCGCCTTTTTGAGCAAATACGGAAATTTCATGATCAGCTACAAGACTTGCGGCTACGTCATCTTGAGTTGATAAAGGGTTACTAGCAATCAAAACTGCATCAGCACCACCGGCTTTGAGGGCGATCGCTAAATGTGCTGTTTCTGTGGTCACGTGGGCGCAAGCTACTAAGCGCAATCCTGCAAATGGCTTTTCTTTCTCAAAGCGATCGCGGATTTGCTTCAACACGGGCATTTCTCTTCCAGCCCATTCAATGCGTTGTCTTCCCAAGGGAGCGAGAGCGAGGTCTTTAACCTCGTGCTTTAATCTGGGAGTGGTTGCGGTCATTCAAATAATCCTCTAAAAAACAAAAAAAGGTACTCAGACCTTTACGTACTCTAATAGATTTTTCCCTGACTGGCAATTTTTGGCTGTAATTGCCAACCAGCTAGTCAATGGTACTCTACACTAGCTTGACGTTGGATTAAAGCATTTTCAATGTCTACATCCAAGTTGTCTTTTTTGACTGATATCTGTTATGAGTATTATGAACAACAAATTTGGTTATGACTATCAACAAATTTTATCTATCTCCAGATAGAAATCAAGGTAATTAGAAAAAGATTGCACCTGTGATAGATAACAGCGATTATTTGTTGAAAATGACCCTAAAAGTACTCAAGAGTAGATTTTGCTCAAGGAGGTGTTTGAGTGCGCTTTAAATTTTTGGGGATAACAAGCGCAGTGGCAATAGCCATTGTATCTGTACCAAAAGCTACAGCCCAGATCCCTCTTTTACCTTACTTACAAACTCCTAGCAGTGTGAGTAATGATTCAGAAAACAAAAATGTTTCGGAATGGATTTATTTAGATGGTCGCCCATTATTTCGGATAGCAGGATCAAAAAACAATATTTCCGAGCGGTTACAAAATATCCAGCAAAATTTGCAAACAATCAGCCAAAATTACTTTAATTCACCCACACAAGCCTTCAATGTCCAAATCCGAACTGTGAATGGCTTGCCAGTAATTTACATCAATGAAAACTACTTGATGACTGTCAATTCAGAAGATGCTAAATTACGTCAAGTAGATACGTTGACACTGGCTAATCAAATTGCCGGAGATTTGCAGCAATACTTGGAACGAGCCAAGGAAGAACGCCAAACTTCATCTTTAATCGACAACGGCAAAATTGCTGTTGGTATTGGGCTAGGGATGATTTTACTGAGTTGGGGAATCAAACGCTGGCAAAGGCGTTTAAATCAGAAAGCAGAAAACTTTATCTCTCCAACTTCAGAAACAGATCAACCAATTACCGTCCTACTCAATCAACAACAAGAGCAGCATCTTCAAGAAGTTAAAAAAAGACTATTCCAAATCGCACAAACTGGAATTTGGGGAAGTGGTAGTTTTATCATTCTCGGTCTATTTCCTTACACTAGGGCGCTGCAATTAGGAATTCTCGTTGTTGCCCAAATTCCTTTAAGATTGGCAGCTGTTGTTTTGGGAACTTACGTAGCAATTCGCTTTACCTATGCCTTAATAGATCACTTTACCTCGACTATCGTTAGCAGTGGTGCTTTATTAACCCCACAAACTTACGAACGTCTACAATTGCGAATTTCCACATTTTCCGGCGTAACGAAAAGTATTGCCACTATTCTCTGGGTGGGAACTGGCATTTTATTAGCCTTGGTTTCCTTGGGAATAGATATTATTCCGCTCCTCGCTGGTGCTGGATTAGTCGGTGTGGCCTTGTCCCTAGCTTCCCAAAACTTAATCAAAGATGCAATTAATGGTTTTCTGATTATTCTCGAAGATCAATATGCTCTTGGTGATGTCATTAATGTGGGAGATGTGGGTGGTTTGGTAGAAAATCTCAATCTGCGAATGACTCAAGTGCGGGATGCAGAAGGCCGTTTGATTACAATTCCCAATAGCGAAGTGAAAATAGTAGCTAATCTTTCTAGTCGTTGGTCACGGGCAGATTTAACAATCCCAGTTTCCTACCAAGCCGACATTGACAATGCTTTGAAATTAATTGAAGATGTGGCTTTGAAAATGAATGAAGAACCCCTATGGCGACGGCAAATTATCGAAAAACCAACTGTGTTGGGAATTGATAATTTTAGCGATCGCGGTTTGATTATCCGTGTATGGATTAAAACCCAGCCCCTCAAACAATGGGATGTAGCGCGAGAATATCGTCGTCGCGTAAAAGTTGCCTTAGATAAGGCCGGAGTTTCCATTCCCGTCCCGCAACAAGCCGTTTGGATCAATCATCCTCAGTTTTTGAACTCTCAGAATAATGACAAGTCTGAATTCCCTTCAATTACAGCACCAGAAACCTAAATAGTGCAAAGTTTTTTAATCACCTAACCCTTTTCCCATTCGGGAAATAATCATGTATGGGCGTTTTATGAAGCGTCTATACATGATTTTATTTATATAATTAGGTACACGTAAATAATTATCGTTGGACTAAAGCTGCTATTGCAGAAGAAAAAGAATTTTATTCTGTTGACTTACTTGTATAAAGTAGCTTGTCTGATTAGAAATAATTTTTGATTGCCCTCTTGGCAATATAGTATATATGTACTATACTATAAAAATAGTCTTCAAACCTTGAAAGACTTATGGAAGATGGATTTAAAGGACTATACCTATGATGAAGCATTATATTCTCAGCCTCAATCCAACTGCCAAGCATGAATGGGATCGTTGTATTTTACGTGATCCTCTTACTGCAAAACGTCCAGATATAGCTAAATTAATTTCCGAAGCCGTAGGTGCAGAGACAGGCAATTATTTAGTAAGTGTAAATATTGAAGTCACAGTATTAGAACAAGCATCCCCATCACCAGCAGAACAACTTTCCCTACCCTTTCTGGAAGTCAACCTCCCGTCGCAACTGCGCGAAGCAGCTTAAAAATTACCAAATATTTTAGGGCGCAGTGTCTGCGCCTTTATAGTCTTTATAAAAATTTTTTACGTCAGTTTTCTCCAACTACTGCGAAAATAGTTGATATTCTAATTACTACTACGCTTGATTTAATTAATCCCAAACATTTAAACAAGTAGTTTACAAACCTGTAATACGCTGTAAAACTCTTGAGGCACTGGCATCTTGTTTGTTCAAATCATGTAAATTAAATAGACAATAAGTAGCTTGGCGCAATTAAATATAAAACCTCTCCCTAACCCTCTCCTACAAGGAGAGGGAAAAGGAATAACTCTTAATAATGGAGAGGCTTTGACTCCCACTTCCCTGGTAGGGAAGGGGGCTGGGGGGTTAGGTCTATCTTATATTTTTTAACGCCCACCTACTTAGCTTCATCATCATTTATGTATCTGCGAAGGACATTCAACCATGCCACATTTATTTGAACCATTGAATCAACGCAGCGTTACGTTTCCAAATCGCATTGCGGTTTCTCCCATGTGTCAATATTCCAGTGAAAATGGGTTCGCTAATGATTGGCATCTTATTCACCTTGTGAGTCGTGCTGTTGGAGGAGCAGGACTTATAATTACTGAAGCAGCGGCAGTTGAACCCCCAGGAAGGATCACGCCGCAAGATTTAGGAATTTGGGAAGATGCCCACATTGAAATGCTGGCAAGAATTGTAGAGTCACTTCATCGTCATGGATCTGTGGCAGGAATTCAGCTTGCTCATGCAGGTAGAAAAGCTAGTACAGCCACTCCTTGGGATGGTGGTGGAGTGCTTTTGGAATCAGAAGGGGGATGGACAGCGATCGCTCCCAGTGCTATTCCATTTGAGTCAGAAAGTCCTACTCCCAAAGCATTGAGTATCGAAGAAATTCAAAATCTGATCGAATCATTTGTGAATGCTGCTCGACGTTCCCTAGAAGCAGGATTCGACGTGATTGAAATTCACTCGGCTCACGGTTATCTATTGCATGAATTTCTCTCTCCACTGAGCAATCAACGGACAGATGAATACGGTGGCAGTTTTGAGAATCGCATCCGGTTTTTATGTGAAGTTGTTCAAGCAGTAAGAAATATTTTACCGGATCAGACTCCGCTTTGGGTTCGTATTTCTGCAACTGATTGGGTCAGTAATGGCTGGGATATTGAACAAAGTATTGCCCTTTGCAGTAAATTAAAATCACTGGGTGTTGATTTAATTGATTGCTCATCAGGTGGAATTGTCCCTGGCGAAAAAATTCCAGTTGGTGCTGGTTATCAAACATCATTTAGCGATCGCATTCGCCGCGAAGCCCAAATTGCGACCGGTGCTGTTGGCATGATTACAGCACCAGAACAAGCAGATCATATCATTCGTACAGGTCAAGCAGACATAGTTTTAATCGGTAGAGAAATGTTGCGTGATCCTTACTGGGCAAGGCGGGCAGCCAAGCAACTGCGCCAATCCGTATCAGTTCCGATTCAGTACGATCGCGCCTGGAAGTAAGTATATCTGCGATCAATCTATTAAGTAGTCGTGCAAAATAAATTGCATATTTATCTCGTATCTCGCTCCCAGTCTCTGGCTGGGAATGCTATCATACAGGCTCTGACTCTACTGTCACACTCAGGCAAAGCCTTTTAGAATTCATTTATCTCGTTCCTAGTCTCTGACTCTTAATGCTATCATAGAGGCTCTGACTCTACTGTCGTCACACTCAGGCAAAGCCTTCTAGAATTCATTCCCATACACAGTATAGAAACGAGAAACCGGACTTGATCTGATGCCAATTAAAATAATGATTGCAGTAACTTTTGAATTTGCTGATTAATCATATTCACATCAAAACATTCACTAGCAGTAATTCTGGCATGATTGGCAATATTCGCAGTTCTTTCAGGTTCTTGAACGCAGGTATTAATCACTTGGGCTAATTCTAGAGCTTCTCCTGGTGTGACTAAAAAACCATTGATGCCCTCTTTTACTAATTCCATTGCACCACCGGCTTTAGCCGCAATCACAGGTTTACCACACAACATCCCTTCCACAATCACTCTTCCAAAAGGTTCCGGTGCGATAGAAGTATGTGCCACCACATCACACATTGCCATTAATTGAGGAATATCTGAGCGAAAACCTAAAAACTTAACCCGATTTTCTAAACCCAGTGCGGCAACTTTTTGGTGTAAATCCTGCACATAATCTTGTTCACCAAATAAAGCATCACCAACCAGAACTGCTATCACGTTTTGCGGACATTTAACAAGTGCATTAATTAAAATATGCTGTCCTTTCCAGGGAGAAAGACGGCTAAAATGTCCAACTATAAATTTATCTTTTAATCCTAATTCATGCCTTAAGTTTTGAATATCAGCTTCACAAGTTTGATAATTATTCAATTCAAAACCATTATAAACAACCTCAATAAGATTTGGTTGACCTCCTGCTTCTAAAAAGGCGGTTTTACTAGCTTCAGAATTAGCAATTACCAATGAACAAAACCGATTAACCAAAGTAACAGCAATCCGCAGATTAGTTTTACTAAAGTGTTCTGTAGAAAGAATATCATGTAAATGATAAACCAACGGACGACGCGCAAAAAAACTAGCTATTGCCCCCACAACTAAAGCTTTTTGAGTATTAGCATAAATTAAATCATATTCTCTGGCACGTTGAACAACCTTATAAATGAGGGGAGCGAGTTGTCCCAAACCACCTAAAGCTTGTAACAAACTGCTTTGTTTACGAACATTAATAACTTGAGTCGCTAAAACTTCAACAGGAATTTGATTCTTTTCTAGTAACTTCCTAAAATCACCATCTGCGAATAAACCTACAAATGCGTTTTTACCATAGGATTTAGCAATATCAATTAAACATAATTCAGCACCACCTGGTTTTCCACTTTGATCTAAAAAAAGAATCTTCATACCATCTCCAAAACATCTAACTCTATGTTTAAATATCGTTAATATTTACTTCAAAATTTATCAGCTTAAGCCAAAAGAACCTGCCGCACCTTTTGAGCAATATTAGTCCAGTCATAATTGATGATTGTATAATCACGACATTCTTCTCTTGAAGGTAAATAAATTTTACCTAACAGAGCTTGTTCTAATTTTTCAGCAATGCTTTCAACAGTAGTAGAATTAGTAATTAAATCCGGTGAAAATCCCTGTAAAATTTCTGGCATACCTCCCACAGGAGTACAAACAACAGGAGTACCACAAGCTAAAGATTCAAGAATAGCTAATCCAAAACCTTCAAAAGATTGACTAGGCATAATAGTTAAATCAGCAGCTTGGTAAGCAATTGGTAACTCTTCTTCAGGTAAAAAACCTAAAAATTTAACGTTGTTTTCTAAACCTAATTCTATAGCTTGTTGTTGAAGTAAATCTTGGATATGACCACGACCAGCTATAGCTAACCAAATATCAGGAATATGGGGTTTAATTATCGCTATAGCCTGCAATAATTTATCAATTCCCATTCTATGTACTAAGCGACGGGATGTAAATAATATTTGCCTACTACTAGGCCAACCCAGTTGTTTTCTAGCATCTTGACGTGATAGATTTGTTTGAAAATGATTAATATCCACTCCACCGGGAATGATGTGAATTTTGTTCCAGGGAATTTGGTATTTTTGATGTAGAATATGCCCAAAAGCCTTACTAAGGACAATAAAGCGATCGCATCGATTATAAGTATTTTTTTCTATTAACTGCTGCTTGAGCCAAATACTCAGTTTCTTATTTACTACTTCCTCCTGACTTTCCGAAGCCCAAGGTCCATGAAAATTAAACGTAATTGGTACTCCCTTAGGTAAAATATCTAAAATTGGAAAACTGTATAGTGCGAAATGCAAATTAATTGCATCTGGCTTACTTAATCTTGTTTTCTTAAATTGATGACGAATTGACCAAAATCTTTGCGAAATAGGACTATCTGGGGAAGCTAAATTTGTTAACTTAATAGGTGTATCTTTTTCACCCGCTGGTAGACCTACTCCACATAATTCTACTTGGTCTTGATGTGCAGCTAATTTATGAGTTAGTTCATAAATATACCTTTCCAAACCTCCAGGGGTTTTAGGAAACCAACCTGTTCCCAATGTGAGAATAGATGCAGAGGCTAATTTACAAATTTTTTGGTTATCTTCCACCTATTTATCTCCTCCGATGAATTAAGTGTGCTTTTTAGAGACAATTTAATAGTCAAATCATCAATTACATCAAACCTAAAAGCGACACGTAGATGGGTTTTAAATGAAGTTATCTGTATATATAGCAGTCATCAAACCTGTGCTAAATAATTTATTGGAATTTTCACTGATAGGGATCAGTTACTTAAAAATCTCAAAAAATTGGGTCATTAATGAAATAATATCTTTATATATTCTTTATTTGGCTATTTGCAACAGGATACTTTTTTATAAACTATTTTTAGCTACCTGTCAAACAATAAATTACCAAATGTTTTTTATGAACTCCGCGCTATCACTAGGGATAAATATGTTACTTGATTCTATTTTCGTCAAGATGATTGACAGATAAGTATTTTCCAAATTAATTTCTATCAAAGTAAACTTAATTATCACTATTAAAGTATTAATTATTGCTATTTATTATGTCAAAAATTATATAAGTAAAACCTGAATAAGAATAATTAAAATGTAAAAAATATATTTTATTGATAAAGTTTTGATAAACATATATGATAACTACTATTTACCTGTTAATTTATATATGGAGTCTCATTAGCCATATAAACAAATTAGTACCTAAAAATTTTTTAAATATGGATGAGTAAGTATATATAAATGCATTTATATTAATTAGCCAAGCAAACTACTCCTATACACTCATCTTCGATTAATAAAAATTACCAATATTTACTTATACTGTTTCTATGAAAAATAGATTATCGTCACTGTTCAATAGAAATTACCAAAAACTTCATCAATACCTCAATAAATTGGTTCATAAGAGATATTGGAGAAAAAAAATAGCTTTCAATATTTTACTCGCTTTAACCTGTGTATTAATGGTGACATTCGTAGGAATGTCTATGGACAGAGCTACGACTAAAACTGATAAAGAATCTGCCACACTCACCTATCAAACCTCTTGGATTGATAATACAATTGGTAAGGGAAAATTGCGGGTACAAAACAATATTGAGGCTACGACTAAAACTGATAAAGAATCTGCCACACTCACCTATCAAACCTCTTGGATTGGTAATACAATTGGTAAGGGAAAATTGCGGGTACAAAACAATATCGAGGCGATGTATGTAACAGCAAATGGGGAGATTTATACTAATAGTTACTGGGATGAAGCTGGAGGAGAAGCGGGAATATATAAAGATGGTAAAGTAATTGCTACCCTTGAGGGTACTCACGGCTGGAATCGTCTTGGTGGTAAAGCTGTAACAGCAAATAGCAAATATATTTACCTTGCTATGACTCAAGGTGGGATGAATAATCAGAAAGAGGATTATCCTCCCGAAGGTAAAACTTGGTATTGTGTAAGACGCTATGATTTAGCGGGAAAACCTGCACCTTTTCCTGGAGGGCGTGGTTGGGATAAAAGTATGTTAATTACTAGTAATGACAGCGAAGTTACTGGTTTAGCAATTATAGATAATCAGTTATTTGTTAGTAATGCGGCTGCTAACATAGTTAGTATTGTTAATACCGAAACAATGCAGGAGAAGGGCAGATTTACTGTTAATAATCCAAGTGCAATAGCTATTGACAAACAAAAAAGTTTGTGGATTATTCAAAATAAAAAAGGTAGCACCGCTGCTAAAATCATGCATTATTCGCAAACGGGTAAAAAGCTACCAGAACAAATTGTAGATATTGTAGAACCAACAGCAATTGCTATTGATAATCAAGGTAGACTCTTAGTAGCAGAAAATGGAATCCGGCAACAAATAGTAATTTACAACATCCAAAAACAGCCTCTACAAGTAGGAACTTTTGGAAATAAAAATGGCATTTATAGTGATGTAGCAGGAGAAGTTAAAAGTTTAAAATTTTATGGAATCACAGGAGTTGGTACAGATACCGCTGGCAATATTTATATCAACAACAATGGTTTTAACAAATCAGGCACAGATTTAAGAAAATTTTCCTCATCTGGAAAACAGCAATGGCAATTACTAGGCTTGATATTTGTAGATAATGCAGATACTGATCCTAAAAGTGATGGTGTAAATGTCTTCACCAAGCAAGAAGAATACTTGATGGATTACAGTAAACCAGCTGGTAAGCAGTGGACTTACAAAGCCTACACTGTTAATCCTTTCAAATATCCTCAAGATCCACGCTTGCATACATCCCCAGATGCTACTTTTTTCCGTCGTATTCAGGGGAAGCCTTTTTTATTCCTCAAAGATATGTATGGTAGCTTTCTGCAAATTTATCGTTTTCAACCTGCTACAGACGGTAAAATTGCTATCCCTGCGGGAATGTTTGTGAATACTAATGAAAGTGGTAAATCCATTACTGGTAATTGGCCTCCCTATCAACCAGCTAAAGGGGAATGGATTTGGCGGGATAGTAATGGTAATGGTGCATTTGAGCAAAATGAATATGACAGCGGCCAAGATTATCCCTACACAGGTGGTTGGTGGGTAGATAGCAAAGGAGATGTTTGGAAAACCTTGCGAACTCAAGATGGCATTCGCCATTATCCTTTACAGGGTTTAGATAGCAAAGGGAATCCCATCTACACCTATAGTTCCATGCAAAAGGAAAAGACTCCCAACCTATTTAAGGATTTGCGCCGGATTGAGTATTTTCCTCAAACAGATACTATGTATTTGTCAGGCTTCACCGCAGAACATCCCGCAGTTGGTGATGACGCTGGAGTTGTGGGATCGGAAATTGTCCGCTTTGATAACTGGAGTCGAGGAAATCGCACTCCTAAATGGCGAACTGTAATTCCTTACGACACCACTGGGAAACGGGAATTTTCTACCGCAGCTATGAGTGTAGCCAGCGATTATGTATTTGCAGTGACATTTAAAACCGCAGATGTATATGTCTATAAAGCCGCTACAGGCAAAATGGTACACAAGTTCAGTCCAGGGCCAGAAGTCGGTGGAGAAAGTGGTTGGATTGATATACCTTATGGTATCCGAGCTTTTCGCCGTTCTAATGGTGAATACTTAGTGTTTGTGGAAGAAAATTGGAAAGGAAAGGTGATTATGTATCGTTTACCAATTTGACAAAAATGAGTTAATTGATGTTCGCATAATCACTCATAATATAGCGGTATGCACTCTTTGTGAGATAAAGTCATTCAATCGCAAAACCTGTAGGGGCGGGGAAACCCCGCCCTTGATTATATTGCTTAATTAAAGCTACAAATAGATAACACATAGACATAAAAAAGTTATAATTCCCGATTTTGTGCAAATATCTGGTGAATCTGTTTTTATCAGCTTCTATACTTCCTTAAGTATCAGTCTTTAAGCGCACATGATGTCAATCTCTTTACTTATTACCTGAACTCTTATGATTTCATCTTCATATTTTCACGGTAAATTTACAAAAAAAATAAATAGGATTGGTTGTAGTTAACTATGATAAAAATAATTATTGATGGCTGAATTTCAAGGAAGTTATTAAGACTTATCATCAAAGATTTTGGTTGATATTTATAAGTCTCATAATCATTAAAGTTCAGTAAATAATTATTAATATTTCCATAAACCAATGTACCAGTAAATATGAATCATAAAAATAGCCTAATCAAATTAGAAAAAATTATTCCGAATATTTTACTAAATCAGATTCAATATATCCATTCCTATTTACTCTCACGGTGGATATTAATTTGGGGAAGTAAACCACTAATCTTTAATCAAGAATTAGCAATGGTTTTTTCTCCCCATCAAGATGATGAAACATTAGGATGTGGCGGGATGATTGCACGAAAAAGGGAACAGGGTATATCAGTAGTTGTAACTTTTCTGACAGATGGAAGAGGTTCCCATGGTGTAGATCCACATATTCAAAATAAAATCATTAATATTCGCAAACAAGAATCCTTAACGGCATTAAATATTTTGGGAGTGGAACCTTCAGCAATTCACTTTTTAGACAAGCAGGATGGAACTCTAAAAGACTTAAACTTAGAAGAAAAGCAACAGACAATTTCCCAGATTTGTGAATTGCTTCAGCGTTATCAGCCCGGAGAAGTTTATGTTCCTCATCATAAAGATTGCCATAAAGATCATGAAGCTACTTATGACTTAGTTAAGGAGGCAATTGCCCAAGCTGGAATTACAGTTGAATTACTACAATATCCTATCTGGGTATTCTGGAGAGCGCCGCTATTTATCCTCTTGAACTTACAGGATATTGCAGCAGCTTATCGACTGTCAATTAAATCGGTACAAGATAAAAAAAAGAGAGCAATTGCTGCATATCCTTCCCAGATTCAAATGTTACCTCGTGGATTCATTAAGCGATTTTTAAATTCAGAAGAAATCTTCTTTAAATCGGAATATTAGTATTTGAGAATGTGAAATTATCGTTATTTCAAAACATTGGAGATTAACAACCTATCTTCCTGTGGGGAGAGGTTTGGAGAGGGTTTATTGATAAACTGTATAAATATCCAAACATTCTCTGATATCAAGTCTGGTTTAAGACTTATCATTATAACTGACACATAGACACGGCAACGTGGTGATGCGAAGATATTTTAATAATAAGTGATTATCCAGATTGGATATGAGCAGTTATCTAAATATTTAATTAAATCAAGGTGAAATTTCTACTGGTAAGCATCATGGCAGTGAAGCTAAATTATTACCGTGGAGAAAATTTAAATGCGAATCCTTCATATTACAAATCATGTGCATAAAATCGGTAATGGCATTGTCAATGTAGCAGTAGATTTAGCTTGTTTACAAACCAAAAAAGGTCTTGATGTTGCTGTCGCATCAGCAGGTGGAGAATACGAAGAATTATTAGCAGATCATGGTATTTGCCACTTTAAACTAGATCAATCAAGAACGCCACTAAATATGATGAAAGCATCTTGGCGTTATCGAGAAATTATCAAAGAATTTCAACCAGACATTGTTCATGCCCATATGATGACAGGAGTCGTGCTGGCGGGAATTCTGAGAAATAGTGGTAAATATAGTTTAGTTTCTACTGTACATAATGAATTTCAACGTAGTGCCGTTCTGATGGGATTAGCAGATAGGGTAATTGCCGTTAGTCATGCAGTTGCTGATTCAATGATTAGGCGTGGTATTCCAACCAAAAAGTTGCGTGTGGTTGCCAACGGTACTTTAGGCAGTCCTCGGCATAAAAAAATTCAAGATTACCAACCGCTACCACTGCATCATCCGGCTATCACTACTGTAGCTGGGATGTATAGCCGCAAAGGGATTAGTGAGTTAATTGATGCATTCAGCATCATTGCCAAAGATTTTCCCCAAGCCCATCTTTATTTAGTAGGAGACGGTCCAGATCGGTCTATATTCGAGGCAATGGCGCAAAGTACATCTGTTGGGAATCGCATCCATTTTGAAGGTTTCCAATCAGAACCGCAACGCTATATGTTAGCAACAGATATCTTTGTTCTCGCTTCACATTGCGAATCCTTTGGTTTGGTGCTGACAGAGGCACGAGAAGCCGGTTGTGCAATTGTAGCCAGTGATGTAGATGGTATTCCTGAGACTTTGGATCATCGTCAGGCTGGTGTATTGGTACCACCCAAAGATAGCCAAACCTTAGCCAGTGCTTTGACGCAATTACTCAGCAATTCTGAACTACTAGACAAGTGGAAATTCCGCGCCACACAAAACCTAGAACGCTTCAGTGTAGCGCGGGTAAATGAAGAAACACTGGCTGTGTACCGTGAGTTAAGCAGAAATTATGATGTCTTCAGAATCATGAGAACAAGAGAATTGGTAGTCGGTAAATAGATTGCCAGATGGAAAATTGAGCATTGCTGAACTGAAGTATGAAATTGAAAAATCAATGATTTCAAACTCTTACTCTCTGTGACTCCCGTAAGGGATACAGCAGTCGCCTGGGTCGGGCTAACCCTCCTACAGCGCTCTGCGCCTGGAGCGTGAAACAAAATCCTACTCTTAATCAGCAAAGCCGAAAATTGTTGTCACCATGAATCGTGAACACATATTTGAAGAGTAAATGTTGGGTTACGACAAGGTTTGGTGATTTATCTGTAAGCGTTATCAGTTAATTACCGCGTCTAACCCAATTTACAATGTGTTCACATCTTATTAAGGATGGCGATATATCTTAATTATCATGACTAAAATCAGATAGAAGCCTTCAAGAAATATGAATCCATTCCTTTTGGCTCAGATGCATAGCAATTCCTTTTTCATAATAAGCTGCTTCATTGATAAAAACTGGATAAACAGTAGATTCTCCCTGATAAAAAATATCTTTGCCTGCAAAAGTTAGAAATATGGGATCACCTGGATGCAAGGGTTCATAGTCTTTAAACTGAAGTTGGGGGTGAATCATCGCTTCTATTTCCCCATCTTCATTTCTAGGGTAATCGACAGAACCAATAGATTTATAAAGTGTCAGAGTGTTGTTAATTAGGGAAATTTTACCTTGGTTGTGTTCTTCAAAATACTGTAATATTGCATATATAAGCTGTTCTGTTTGTTGGAATAGTTCTGCATCTAAAATACCCTGAGCTACAGCACCAACTTCTATAGCAAAACCCAATGGGGATAAAGAACGGAGAAAACCACTGCTGCTGGGTTGCTGATGACTATAAACTTTTACTAAAGGATTAATTGAACTCAAATTAGCTGCTAATTGAAGCAAAAACGGATGCATATTACCAAGAATAATACATAATCCCATGTTGGCAGTAGTGGTATGTAAATCCATAATTACATCCACGAATTCCTGGTTTGGTGGTTGCAATATTTGTTGAATTTCTTTAGCGCGTAATTCTTCGTAAATGGAGGAGGTAGGAGACTGAAAATTGTCAACAGTAAAGCAACGATTTAAATCTTTATCAATGTATCTTCTTCTAGCAGCTATAGCTTTGGGATTACCGAGTAATGCCAAAGTTTCAAAACTTGTTTTATTAATTAAATTTGGATATTGGTGAAATTTTTTAACTAGGTAAACTCCTGTTAACTCATTACCGTGACTGCCTCCAACAATTGCCACGCGGTTGATTTGATTCATAAGCGCCTCAGTATAAATTATTATATTAATGATAATAGCGGAAATTGTCTGCCAGCTTTAATTTAGAGGACATATAAAACGTAAATATTCAGGATAGAGAATACTCCAAGTCAGGAGAATAAAGACTTTTCGAGTCAAATTTAAGGATTTTGATAAAATTTTGCTTCTCTCTATTCTTCATTTTATAAGCATTCTGAACCAAAGGTCTGCGAAGCGTCTCCTGACTCCTGAATTCTTACTATAAAACCCTAGTCCTCTGTTTTCACTCAACTACAAATTTAATGTGCATAGTTTTGATTTTTAGGAAAAAGCAAAAATATCGAGCGAATTGAAGTCGTACCCCAGTTCATTCAAGTAGAGACGTTGCACGCAACGTCTCTACATTGTTTCGTATTTTTTGATTATGGGAAGTCCAAAAGATGAATTATCTCATTTCTTCTAGAATGAAAACAAATTTTCCTGCTTATGTGCCTATGATGTGATTCTTTTGGGCATTTTTTCTAAAACAGTTGGCATCTTTGAGCGAATAACATTAATCAAGTTTTGGGCATAACGTTGTGTAGAGAATTGGAGGGCGCGTTGTCGTGCTGCTAATCCCAAAGTTTGAGAAAAATCTGGGTTGTTCAGATAACGGAGAATAGCTTGGGCTAATGCGTCTTTATTGTTGTAAGGTGTTAACAATCCATTTACACCATCGGTAATAATCTCTGTAGGCCCCCCAGCATTGCTAGCAATAACTGGCTTACCTAAGGCCATAGCTTCGATAATCACAATCCCAAAGGGTTCTTTATCAGAGGCATGAACAAATATATCCATTGCTTGTACCCATTCCGGGACGTTACGCTGTAACCCTGCCATAATTATGCGATCGCTCAGTCCCAAATCTGTGATTTGTTTTTTTAAGAAATCCTCATAATCTGATTCTAAATCGTGCTTACCACCGACTATCACTACATGGGCATCGGGATATTGTTGCAAAATCTGGGGCATTGCTTCCACCAATACGTGCATTCCTTTCCAGCGTTGTAAGCGTCCGACAATGCCAATCAAAGGCCCATGCATTGGTAAACCGAGCTTTTGGCGTGCTGCTGCTGGAGTGGGCAAAATTGCTGGATCAAACCGATCTAAAGCTACACCAGGATATACCAAAGGAGTTGGTCTGTAAGGCCAAATCTGTGACTGTGCTTTTTGACCATCTTTAGATACAGTCATGATGGATTGGGCTGGAATTAAAGTGGCAAGACGCACCAACCAAGTCTGATCATAGGGGACTTCTAGTTGATACCACACAGCCGGCAAACCTGCCAACATTGCTGCTAGTCCCCCAGTGATGTGAGTGATCCACATCCAATTGAGGATCATATCTGCACCTTCACGGCGTGCGATCGCTGCTATGTGAAAAATAGTCGCAATCAAACGATGGACTTGACGCAAACGGCCACTTTCGACAACTCTGGTATCAATGCCCAGATTTCTCACTTGTTCCACCATTGGTCCATCTTCTAAGAAGATTGCCAACCATTCCACATCTGCATTACGACCTTGCTGCATCAAATCGAAAAACGAAACTTCGCCGCCGCCACGTTGTTCAGCTAACGGCATGATAACGATTACCTTCATAATTTAAACCTTTATTCCTTGATGTTGATAATACTTATGTGCTGCCATAGCCATAGCAAAAAATCCCCAAAGAATCATGCCTGCTATACTCAGCATTCCACTCCCAATAATTAGTTGTGTACAACAACTAAATGCGATCGCACGGGCAGCACTGACAAAACTATCAAACCGCGCTTCAGTATATTGGCTGACGGTAAATATCATTAAGATTAATGCACCCATATAAGGAATGGCTCCGAACCAACCCAATGTAAAAAACATATCTAAAATGCCACTATCAATCACAAATACTTCGATTTGTCCCGTTTTTTCGTTGACTTTCCAGGTATTTCCTAAACCGTTACCGAACCCATTCGTAAGGGCTAAACTGAGATTTCTGTCATAACTCCCTGATCTATCCTTTAAGCTACCATCTTCTTGTAAATTAGCAAAAGTTTCTAATCTAGAAGTCACAACTTTGCTAATTGGTTCTATAGTTAGTAAGGGTAAAACACACATTGCCATTACCAAAATGATAGTAATTAAGCGCATTTGAATTCTGGCTTTAACCGAACCCATAATCATAATTACCCCAAGTAACCAACCACCCCAATTAGTCCTTGCTTGTGCCAGCAAAAATGATAAATAGCCCACGGCTGAAGCCGGAAAAATTAAAGGCCCTGAACTGGTAAATAATAACAACAACCCAGCTTGCATCACCGCACCAAATGGACCGACTGAATGCATTGTACTCCAAACGCGCATCCCAAAAGGGACAGGATTCCCAGAACTGGTGAACATTTTTGATTCTATCAACCAGTATGTGTCCCACTCAGGAGCAACCACAAATTGATATATACCGTAAGCTCCTAGGATTAATACACACCAGACAAATACACGCTGAATATTTTGCCGATAACTGGGATAATCTCGCCAATTTGTAAATAAATGAAAACCGAAAATAATAGGACTCACCCAGTCTAAAAACCCCCGGAACACCGGAATTGGTTGATTGTAAATTAGACCAACCAAAAAACCATATAATACCCCAATAAAACCCAAAATAAAAGGCAAACCCCCTTGGCGAATTGTGCTAGGAATATATTTTAAGAAAGTTGCTATGGTGACAAACACTACTAGATAAGGTGCTATAAGCATTTGACGGGTAGGGTCCCAGCCAACACGATAGTCAACTAACCGAGCCAGCAAAGGTGAAAGAAACCATATCCACCAAGTGAAGCCAATGTAGAGTAAGGGATGCCGCAAATATAAAAATATAGCTACCACCAAAGCGGTTGCCGGAAAAACCAGGCGCAACATGGCAGCACTAATAAAATAACTAGATGTTATTAAAAAAAGGAAGCCAATAATGACTATCCAAGCCTGTGCTGCTCGTTGTTGAGGATAAAAGTTCTGTCGTGAAAAACTATTAAAAAGTATTTGTTTGGAAATCACTTTATTTTTGGTGATTGGTAATTGTGAATTGGAGTCAGGAGTTTTCTTGAATTTTGTGAGCGTAGTTCCTCAAAAAGAAATATTTTAAATTTTTACAGCCTATTTTAGGTTGTAGGAGGTATAAAATTTAAGAACAAAGCTATATAAAAAGAGAGTTTCAACCCTATTCCCTGTTCCTTATTAACTTTTCCCTGCCGTAATTGATTTGTTTGCCATCCTTGCCAACGTCCACACAAAGATGCCAGCATCTTTTTATTCACTAATCTGCCTTGACTGGGGAGAAATCTCAGCCATTGTAATAGTCCTAAACTATCTCTTGTTCCTACTAATACTGCCCACACTAAAAAGACAATCTGGCGCAGAGGAGAAAAATGTTCTAATAAAACTAGGGTTTCGTTATGGACTAAATTAGTGTAGGCAACTTCATTAAAATGTTGGCGTTGGTCTTCATCAAATCGCTGGGCTGGATAGTGATCTACTGCAACACTAGGATCGTAAATTATCTTCCAACCATTCCGCTTAAGAGCGAGGGTAAATGCCATCTCAAAATGTACTTGTGCGCCCGTGCCGAGCATTCTTTCATCAAAGCATAATTTTCCCCTGGCTGCTTGACGAAAACTCATGTTTACACCCTTGAGGACATCAACTTCGCGAGGTGCGCCGACTCCTAAGTGATGGTTGCCAATTACTCGTCCAAACCACTGTAAACGCCCTACTATTGAGCGTTCGCCATCTTCGATGCTGTTGCCTTGGTGTATCCAATCACGTCCGCCAACACCACCTATGCAACCATCGCTTTGAAAGTGAGCAGTGATTTTTTCTAACCAATCAGGATGGGGGGCAGCATCATCATCAGTGATAGAAACAATGTCTCCCTCGATTACTGCTAGTCCGGCGTTGAGGGCTGCTACTACTCCCGGTTGTGTGACTGTGACAACCTGTAATGGTAGGTGATGGGGGTGAAATTCCCCTAGGAATTGCCAAGTTTCCGTATCTGTATCCCGGACAACTACGATTAATTGATCAACGGGTTTAGTTTGGGCTTGAAGCGCTAAAAGGCAGCGATGGAGATCCAAAGGACGGCGATAGGTGGGGATGAGAACTGTATTCCTCATTTTTCATTAACTCTTCAAATAAATCTAGATAGGTTTGTGCCATAATCGCCCAGCTATGTTGTTCAGCAACAGTACGAGCCGCTTTACTCATTTGCTGGCGTAGTGAGTCATCTTTTAAGGAAAACAAGGCACTAGATAAAGCATCTATGTCGTCTGTGTCAGGTAAAATAACTCCCGCTTCTGGTGTGACTAATTCTGCACCTCCTGTAGCAGTAGCAGTGATTACTGGTAATCCTGAAGCTAATGCTTCTAACAAAACAAGGCTGCAAGCTTCATATCGGGAAGGAAAGACAAATAAATCTACAGCCCGCATGATCTCGGCCATATCCCGTCGATATCCCATAAAATGCACTCGTTCAGTTATGCCCAAAGCCTCTGCTAACTCTGGAAAGGGGCTACCTTCTGTTGTTCCTACTACCGCTAGATGTAAATTAGGAACTTTTACTAAGGCTTGCAGCACCGTATCTAAGTTTTTTCTGGTGGTGCGGATGTCGCCGGCAAAAAGTGCTAAAGTTACATTTTCTGGTAGCCCCAATTGTTGACGAGAAGCCACACCAGGAGAAAATTCTTGTAAGTCAACTCCATTGACAATGACACGAATTTTGCCAAGAGGTACGCCAATATTGACTAATTCCTCAGCTACTTTTGCAGATACGGCGACGACCACTTTGGCTTGCTGAAAAGCTTGTTTTTCCCAATAAGAATTCATGGCTGTGTAAAGCCATTGGTATAGGCCGTAAGCATCTCGACGGTTACGAGAAATATGCACAGGCGATCGCCACCATGAACTATGGACAAAATGCACAGCATTCACATCAGTAGCGCCCATAGTAATGGCACCATTAGCTTTAATTAAATCAACTTCTCTACCATATTGACGTAACCAGTCGCTGCTTTTTTTGGCAAATATGAAATTGCGAATAAATTCCGTAGGATATTCTTTCACCGGAATTGAAACCCAATTTACAGAGCTATTTTGCTCTAGTTCTGGTGCTATTTCACTTGCTAATAATGTTAGATGATGACCGCGACGAATTGCTTCTTGAACAACTTCATAGTTTACTCGTCCCTGACCATCACCCTTTTTAATTTTATGGGTTACAATACAAAGTCTCACATACCACCTCACTTTTAAATTAATTTAACCAAATACCGTGGGTTTAAGTCCCCCGGTTCTATAACCGGTAAGTTTTTTGTTGGGGTTAAATCCTCATTACAAAACTTAATTACGTATCCCTAGCGGGACCGTAGGCTCTATTACGAATTACGTTGGCGGTAGCCTGCTGTAAGCACTATTACGAATTATTTAAACTCTATGATTTGGCTATTTTTAGTAATTGATTAGCTAATGCTTGAGGACTTAAACTGATAGTTAGTGATGCCATAGTTCGCAAATTAAATTTTTGTGCTTTCATGGCTTGCCAAAGATAAGAACGTGCTTCTACCGTCTGCTTATTTCGCATCAAACCAATGCCTAAAGTCGTATGAGCTTCTAACCATTTCTGTTCAAAGTGAGATTTAAATTCCGCAAGGTGAGGGTCTTCCATAAATTGTTTATAACAAAACAATTCGCTTTTAGCCTTGCGAATTTTTGCTAGATTATCTCGACCACCACTGAGCATCGTATCACTTTGTTCATGGATACGATATCGCATTAATTTTTCGGGTTCATAGTAAACTGCATAACCTGAGATACAGGAGAGGTATGTTAAATACAAATCCCACATACCACCAACTTCAAAAGGAATACTATCCCAATCAATAATATGATTACGAATCACACAAGCAACAGCAGTGCCGATAGTTTTATCTATTAAGCCAATCTTAGTGAAAGATTTATGCACTCCTTTTTTTAAGGTATCTCGCTTGAAAGCTTTGCTATTTCCAACAGTATAAGCATCATTAATTATCCCTTGTGAATCTATAAGATATTGATCACAAAAAGCCAGAATTAAATCATAATTTGCTTCTAAAGGTGGTACAAGTTTGGCTAAAAAATCTTCATTCCACATATCATCATCATGAAGACTAGCAACATATTTTCCTTGTGCCATTTTAAAAGCACTTAGCTGATTAGCCAGCATACCAATATTTTGTTGATGTCGCCAAAATTTGATGCGTGAATCTTGGAAAGATTCAATCAGAGATTGAGGATTTTCAGAACTACAATTATCAGAAACGATAATTTCAATATTTTGATAAGTTTGTTGAACCGCGCTAGAAATAGCCTGCTTTAGGTAATCGGGGCGATTATAAGTAGGAATAATTACGCTGACTAGAGGTTCGGTGAGGTTAGTATTGATAGACATAATTACAATTCCGTTATTTCTGCATATTTATTCTGAAAAATATCGAAAATCAGCAATAGTTTTGGTGTAAATTTTTTCCAATCGCTGAATGTGAATATCAAGGGTGAATTCTTGCTCAAACCAATGCCGACCTTGTTCGCCCATTAATCGGCTTTTCTGATAGTTTGTAGCTAGTTCGTTAATGGCATCTGCCAATTTTTGAATATGATTAGCTGGAATGAGGATTCCTGTTTGACCATCTTGTACATATTCAGGAATTCCGCCAACAGCACTGGCAATTACAGGACGATAGCGGGCATAAGCTTCTAAAGTTACCAGACCAGCAGGTTCTGGCCAAAGACTAGGAAAAACTACAGCTAAACACTGTTGATAAAGGGTTTCGAGTTTTTCTTTATGACACCAACCATGCCAAGTAATGCGATCGCTCAAACCCATTTTTTTTGCTAATTTTTCCATGTTGGTTTTAATCCAACCTTCACCAGCAATATCAAGATGAATGCGGGAGTCCGTCTTTGCTAAAGCTTTGATCAACCATTCAATTCCTTTATCAGGAACAATTCGACCCACAAACAAAATTCGCTGATTTTGATGAATTTCTTTGGTTAAAGATGCAGTGGGATCTTGAGGATCTTGTACGCCGCAGTGAAGTGTAATCACCTGATCGGGCGATAACCCATTACTAATAATTTGTTCCCGCACATAATTACTATTAGCAATTACAGGAATCTTAATTTTTTTGGCAGTGTTGAGAAAATTATAAGTATTCTGCAAAACATGGAGTATTTTGTGCGGTCGGCGACTGCCACAACCATCTACCAAATGTCCCCAAGTACAGCCAAGGGGGTGCATATTGCGATCGCACTGTTTTTGGCGATCTGCTAAATATTTTGTCCCACTTGGACAGTAGCTACAGTGATTATGCAATGTAAAGACTGCTGGACATTCACCACTCCATTCTGCTAAAAGTTCTGGGTCGTGAAGGTGGAGTAACTGACATTGACTTTGGTCTAAATTTTTCAAAGAATTAATATGGCGATTGCTCACCCCATCAATTGGCGCATTGATCAAAGAAGATATGTAAGTTTCTAATCCACCACCTCCTCTAATATCAACAGCAGAGCATTGGTAAAATATCTTTTCTTTAGAAAATATGGTTTCATTTATAGTTAACATTATGTTTCCTTCTTAACTAAAAACTGATGTAATTAAACCTTGCTCTGAAAATATTTCGCGGAATTGATATTGGTAAGCTTTCTCGTTATATTGTTGTGCAGTAATTCTAGCAACTCTTCCCATTTCTGCTCTCATAGATTCATTTTCTGCTAAAAATCTGAGTTGATTAGCCATAGTTTTTACATCTCTAGGAGGAGTAATAAAACCATTTATGCCATTATTTATTACATCCGCAGCACCACAATTAGAAGTAACAATTACAGGTAATCCACAAGCCATAGCTTCTAATGCAACTAAACCAAAACCATCTTCTACAGAAGGTAAAACTAGAACCGAAGATTTACCAAAAACTCTAGTAGGATCATCTTGACTAAAATTCCAAAATTCTTGTTTAATATTGGTGTTTTTTTGTAATGTTTCCGTCATGAATTTTCTTAGCCCACGAGTAGAAGCACCACCAATAATTAATAATTCTGAATTGGGAATATCAGCTTGTAAAAAAGCTTGAACCAGGTAGGGAACTCCTTTTCTGGGTTCAATAGTTCCTACATAAAGAACACGAAATATTTGATCAGGTTTTAAAGTAGAATGAAATCTATTAGTATCTATGAAAGGAGTGACAACTTTAACTTTTGTTGGTTCAAAACCAGCTTGAACAAAAGTTTTTTTAGCCACATCTGAAAGTACAATAATTAAATCTGCTTGTTCACATTCATTAGCAAATCTAGTTAGCATTTTATAATTCATTGTGGCTACAGTTGAATCAGATAAAAAATCTAATTCTTGTTGAATTTGTTGCTGCATAAAGGGCAGATAATTATTCAAACAATATAGCCACGCTTTTGCACCTTGGGATTTAGCTACTTTAAATGCTAAATTAGTTTGTCCTGCTACTCCGATAATTAAATCACAGGGATATGATTTTAATTTTTTGCTTACCTGTTGATCAAAATACAAGTCACTTAGCAATACAACTAAATCATGACGACGACGCAAAAGTGGGATACTTAATAATCTTTTACTCCAGGAAGAATTCCCCACGGGATATACAGTAAAATCGGTTTTTGGCGCTGTTAAACCACTACAGAATACAGTTAAATCTCCTAATTTATGTAATCCTAATGCAGCATTTTTTAAACAAACACCTTGTCCACCTATTCCTAAACCTGTATTGCAAGTAAGTGTAATTTTCATAATGGATTTTCGGTAGATGTCAATTTAATTTCTTTGCTATTCCCTGTACTAAATCAAGTTTTTGAGAAAACCTTCTTCAGCATATATTTTAGTCAGATCAACATTAGTTTGATTATTCAAGAAATTAATTTCCCAAGTTTAACCAAAATCTATGTCTGACATCATTAACATAATGTCTCAAAGCAATTTTTCGCTTATCAAACTTGTCTGAATAACTAAATTGGTCATCAACACTTAAAACAAACTTCTCTGGATTAAGTGGCTTTGCCTGGGCATTATGCATAGCTAGGTGAACTACAGTTTGATCTGTAAAATATATTGGTGAATCTACTAATTCGGCAACGCGATTTAATGAACTTAGCCAATCTATTTGCTTTTTAAGCAAGAAAAATCCTGCATTTACTGGGTTGATTTTTTCATGATCATGTAAAAGTATTCGCTCGTCCAGTGAAGCTAGACAATCAGGTAAATACCAAGGCAAACTATCATCTGACTGACATAAATTAATAATTTCATCAGCACCTGGGAAAAACAAAATATCGGCATCAGTGTAAATAGTTGGTTGTTCGATTGGAAGTGACATCAATACTGCCATTCTTCTCCACATTGCCATTACTGATTTTTGAGGATGATGAAACGCATAATCCCAAATATATTGAGGAATATCACCTGTTGCTAAATCTTTCCATTCAACAACATCAACACAAGAATTGATTTTACCTAAAATTCTACTAGAATTTGACGAATAGCTACCGTCAGAAATCACAGTAAATTTGTTAGGAATACCAACATGACGAATAAATGAGCGAATATTTGCTACTTGGGTAGCTAAGTCTCTTTGACAAGAGAAGGAATAGACGTTGATGTTAACTTTTCGATGTTGATCAAGTGGAAAATCAACAATATTATTAATTGCTTTTGTGTATATAAAGCAATTTAATTTTCCTTGAAGTCTTGCCGAATGATAGCCTATGTTAACCATTGTTTACCCCAAAAAAACCTACTGGCTTAAAACAATACTATTCCAGGTGTAATTAAAGTTTTGATTTATTATTAATTACACCCTTAAAACCTATTTTGATTGACCTAATTCATACTGCATTTGGTGATATTCCCAAAGCTTACCCTGCTGTTCTAAAAGCTCCTGATATTTACCCTGTTCTACTATTCGTCCTTGTTCTAAAACTACTACTTTATCAGCCTTAGCAATTGTAGAAAGACGGTGAGCGATCGCAATCACAGTTCGACCAACAGCGAGCTTTTCTAATGACTCCTGAATTAATCGCTCAGACACAGAATCTAAAGCACTAGTTGCTTCATCTAAAATCAAAATCTCAGGGTTACGTAATAACGCACGCGCAATTGCAAGTCGCTGCCTTTGTCCACCAGATAACCGGATACCTCTATCTCCCAATTGTGTATCAAACCCTTCAGGCATTTCTAAAATAAATTCTTGTGCATTTGCCAGTCGAGCCGCTTCTTTAATTTCTGCTTCTGTTGCCTCTGGTATACCGTAGGCAATATTGTTCCAAACAGAAGTGTTAAAGATAAAAGTATCCTGACTAACAACCGCCATTTTGCGCCGGAGAGAGTTAATTTCAAATTGTCGCACATCAATTTCATCGATGTAAAGATAGCCGTCTGTAGCATCATAAAACCGAGGAATTAAATCGGCAATTGTGGTTTTACCAGCACCAGATGCACCGACTAAGGCTGTCATTTTACCTCGTTCAATTGTCAGAGTGATATTATGCAGGACTCGTTGATTCTGACTATAGCCGAAATCTACAGATACTAAATCAATTGATCTTTTAAAACCTGTAAATTCAATTGTGCCGTTTTGAAAGTAGGTTTTATCCTCACTTTTCAATAAGGTTTTAATATTTTCGGCTGAACCTTGGAGAGTGCTGAGAAATGCTCTTGTGCCATTAATATCTTGAATAAATGGTACGAGACGGAATAGTACGAAGAAAAAGGTGAGTAAAGAACTAACTTGTAAAGCACCATTAACTACAAAGCTACTAAAAGCTAAAATAATCATACCTACCAGCACAGTAGTAGCTGCGCTTTCAGCAATTGGTCTTACCAATGTCCAAGTTAAAATAACTTTAGTTGAACTACTGACTATTTGATTACTAGCTTTGTAGTAACGCTGACGCTCGAATTCTTGAGTACCAGAGGCATGAACAGTGCGAATGCCATTGATAAATTCTAGGGCTATTGAGGTAAAATTACCATTAGCAACTGACGTACCAAAACTAGATTCTCGCACTCTGGCATTGAGAGTTGATAAGCCGACAGCTAAGAGAGTGAATAGAAATATTGCAATTAGCGTCAGTTGCCATGAGAGCAACACCATTGTAGTTAAGTAGACAATAACCGTCAAGCCTCTAGTAAATAAAAAAGCTCCACCGCTAAAACCCTGTCTAATTCTCTCAATTTCTGTGGTGATGGTGTTAACTATTTCACCAGAACGAGTGGTACTAAAGTAACTAAGAGATAAAGATTGTAATTGCTCGAAAATTTGTTTGCGTAAGCGGTCTCCAAGATATAATTGACAAAATTCTGTGTATATTTGGGAAAAGTAGTTAAAGGCAGCACGTATCCAAGTACTCAATAAAATCAAAAAAGATACGCGATATAATCGGCTAACTGCTGATGTATGGATTCCCAATATGTAATGATCAAACCAGCCTATTCCTATTTGAATTGGTTGAGAATTAGGATTTGTTAAATTCTGCAAAAACGAGAGCAAAAAACCAATGCTAATACCTTCAAATGTGGCAGCTAAAAATGTAAAAATTAAGGCGAGTATGGTAATTCTACGAAAGTGTTTAAACTCTCGCAAAATCAAATGATTTTCTTTCCAAAATTTAGTACCATTAAGGAGATGGCGAAGCGGGTGAAAAATTTTCAGATTCATCGGTATTTTCTAAAAGTATTGGATCAAATTAGGTAGTCCCCCATAAATACGATGCAACCAATTTCGGATATATTTTTAGTGCGATTAATTCAAATGTCGAATTACCGCACTAACGGCTAATAATTATATCCTTTAAAATTACAATGCTATAGGCAAGTCACAGTGTTTGTCTATCTAAATGCAACGCCTGAGAATCTTGATGATCTACTTACCATAGATTTGTAATTACTGATAGCTGATTTTGCTGTTTTTCATCTTTTATACTTAGCTGCACTGCATCTGCTAAAGCCCAACAATTAGAGCCAAAAAAACTCATATCACCCCGCAGTACATTGAATAATTTAGGTAAATTATCTAGACCATACTTACGCATTAAAAAACCTAAAAAGGTGATATTCTGTTTTCCAGTTGTACAAAATTTGATAACTTGAAAAAGTTTACCCTTTTCACCAATATGCCACTCATAGGAAAATAGTAACCCAGGCGAGTACATCTGCATCAATAAAGCCAATACCAGCATGACTGGACTAACTAATAACAGGATAAATAAAGCTAAAATCCAGTCAATTAGTCTTTGTATAGTCCTCAATATTTGCTTACCTTGTTTAGGCAATTTCTTACCAGATACTGTGCTAAGGAAGATTGGCTTCTTAGCCTGTTTGCAAGCATCTGCCCAAAATCGTAGGGAAGTATCACCTAGTTTTGGATCTATACTTACCAAAGTAACGGGAGAATGTTTTAAACACTCTACCAATAATTGTTTATTATCTAGTGAAGGTAAATATGGCTGTTTTAAGTTTCCAGGAAGCTTCACCAACAATTGACTCCTGCGCCATTGAAGTGTGCAGTATTGAGAGTGATAATTTTGATGCTGTTGAGGTATAGTAGAGTGATTATGTAAATTTGGGATGATTGATGTTGTCATATTTCTTTGAATGTATATAGTAGCAAATTACTGATTTGATATCTCAGGCTAGTACCGTAGAGGGTAATCACCCTATCGCCTCATCAAGACATCAATTTCCTTTCACTTACTTAATTTTTAGACAATTATCACAAAACCTGTTTACTCTTACCCTTTCAGCTTTTATTTTTGTCTTCAATTTCTAGAATATAGTAATCATCAGAAATAACTAATGCTTAAATAAATTCTTTATTCACTCTTTAAATAAAGCTTGGGTTTTGGACAAAATATTAAGTTAGGATAAATTTAATCACTTGATAATGAAGCAAATAAAATTATATTTTTGATCTGGAAAACAGAATTCCTCACATTTATAGCCAAGGATACAAAAAATATAAACGACCCCAATATTAACAAAAGAAGGATGAAAATAGATCAGGCAGAAGGTAGTTTTTATGGAGAAAAACAGCATCTTTCTCTAGACCCTACCCCCTCCATTTAGTTTTGACTAATAATTCCTTGATGGTACAGAGCCAGCGAATTTATCCGGGGAATTAATCCAAGGTCGGATGACTGAAAGCCCAGCCCTAATCGGGCTGGGAAATAAATTAATAAACAGAAGACTGAAGTGGAAATCATTTACCTATTTTTCCACAATTTGTTGTAGCGCCAATTGTTGTTGTTTGACATAAGGTAAATAAGCACTATCAGAGTTGGATACTCCATTGGCTACAACTCCAATCAGATTTAACTTGCTCAACATAGCTGTAGCTTGGGAAAGTTGAGTTCGTGTTACTTTACCAATGCTTGCTACCATAATCACACTCCGACAAGATGATGCTGCGAGCATGGCATCTACTAAACCAAGAACTGCTGGAGCATCGATGAGTACTAAATCATAGTTTTCTTCAAATGCTGCCATCAATTGCATCATGCGTGGAGAACTCAAGAGATTCGCTGAGTCAGGGGGTATTGGTCCAGCAGTCAATATATCGATGTAGGATGAACCTGAGTATTGAATTCCTATTTGATTAGGTAGATTGACATCACTTGCTAGTAGGGTGGAAAGTCCTTGTTCATTAGGAAGATTCAGCTGTTGATGTAAACTGGGAGCGCGTAAATTAGCATCAATAAGCAGGACTTTTTTGTGTAATCGAGCCGCACTCATAGCCAGACCTAATGCCAAAGCTGACTTACCGTCATCTGGTAGTGCTGATGTCACCATCAACGACCTTAAGTCAGATACAGTATTGAGAAGTTCTATATTTTTATAAATCAGATCTAGGGATTCCCAACGAGGTGGGGATTGCAGCACCTGAATTGTCCAAGGAGCAAGAACTTCAGGCTTACCAAAAGGTAACTTGATAACTGATTCTCTGGGTTTAGCTGGTGGTAACTTGGGTGTTGTTCCTAATAATGGCAGAGAAAATTGTTTTTCCAACTCAGCAGTAGTATGTAATGAATCATCAGATGCTTCTCGAATAAAGGCCGCAATACCACCTAACATTAATCCCACCACTGCACCTAACAACAGATTCTGTTTGAGGAGAGGACCAGTGAGTATGCCTTTTTGTGGTTCTTCCACTACTTCCCAATTAAACCCACCTTTGGAAAGTTCCTGCCGCAATTGCTGTTCTGCTCTCAACAATTGCTCCATTCTTTCCCGGCTAAATTGTAATTGTGGGAGTATGCGATTGTAATAAGCTAATAGAGAAGGAAAGCGTTTAAGTTGCGATCGCAATTCGCTCTCTTTTTGTGCCAAGGTTTGATCACGCGCAGTCAACGCAACTATATTGGTTTGGTTGTCTACTAACTGACCAGTCAGGTTAAGATCTATTTCACCAAGCTGTCCTTGTTCAAGAAGACTGTCTCTAGAACTGAATGCACCAGTAGACTGTCTACCTAAAGTTCGACTGACTTCTTTTTGTAATAGTTCTTTTTGACTTTGAAGTTGTTCGTTCAACTTCTGCACGCTGGGAGTGCCATCGGTAAAGCGTAAACGTTCTTGTGCTAAAGCTAGTTCTGTTTTCTGGATTTCATTGAGTAAGCCTTGGTAACGAGTAGACTGACTCAAACGAGAAGAAACCAAGGCATTCTGTGGAGAACGGTTCAGTTGTTCTTCTAAAGATTTTTGCCGAGCCAAAGCTTCTTCATATTGAGAACGAGTGGTCTGCCGCTCTCTCTGAATATTGTTTAAAGTTTCCTCAATTGCTCTAGCCTGTGACTCTGGATCAATTAAATTTTGGTTTCTGCGAAAGCGTTGAAGATTGGATTCAGACGCATTCACCTCATCACTGGCTTTTCTTAACTGTTCCCTGATAACTTGTAAACCTTTCTGTAACCGTAAATCTTGCTGTTGTTTATTGTATTCTACATAAACTTGCCGAATGGCACTCAGCACTTTTTGGGTTTTTTCAGGATCGCTACCTGTATAATCAACTTGAAATATTTTAGTGGCGACATTATCTTCTTTAGTTTTAATTTGAGTTAAAACTAAGGAGGTTTTAATTTCCTTGGCAGTGATGTTTGGATAGTCTGATTTCAGTTTATCAGCTGCTTTTTGGATGAGTCCAGAACTCTGCATCAGATTCAGCTGGGTTGCAGTGTCTATGACAACGTTAGTGTCGGTAAACTGATTATCTACCGTACCTCCTTCTGTTTTACCTTGATAATTAGGTTCTATTAATAGTTGCATTGTACTTTTGAAGTTGGGATTTGTCTTCAAAGTTATGATGCCTGCAAGAGCAGTAGAACTGAGAAATACTAACAAAAACCAGGGAAATCTCCGAACAAACACAGTCAGTATTTGTCCGTAGCCTGGTTCTGATTCTACTACTGAATTTAAATGGGGATTTAGGCTAGTTTGAACCACGTTTATTATCCTTCTCTGCGAGATGGCTTCCCTTTAGGGATAGAGTTAACAAATCAAACGAATGAGTGATGCATTTCCCCAGATTGATCAATGATTTGCTCAACCTTACTAAAGAATGCTTGTTCTGAGAAATTATTGACAGCGTGATTACGAATTTTCTCGTAATTCCAAGATATTCCTTTAGCTTCTAGTAATGCGGCTTGTAGAGAATCGGGTGTTTGCCTCTTAAAAAAAACCCCGGTTTGCCCAGGTATCTGAGTATCTAATACCCCACCGGCTCCATAAGCAATTACTGGTGTTCCACTAGCATTTGCTTCTACTGGAACTAATCCATAGTCTTCTAAGGCTGCAACAATAATAGACTTAGCTCTAGAAAATAAGTCTTTACGTTTACCATCACTAACATGACCTAAGAACTCTATATTGCCTAATGCTTTGGATTTTAACCGTTCTAGTTCGGGCCCGTCACCTGATATTAATAAATGCCACCCTAACCAATTAAAAGCCTCGACAATGATATCAAGACGTTTATAACTTATCATCCGGGCAGATGCCAAGTAGTATTCCTCTTTTGTATCTGAAAATACAAAGTTACTTGTATCAATTGGATAGTTAATTACAATTGCTTGTTTGCCGTAAATCTTTTGAATACGACGGGCAACAACACTGGAATTAGCAATGTAGAGGTCGGGTTCCTGAGAATATTTCAGGTCTACATTTCTCATCATTTGAAAGATTTTTTCTATTAAGGGGGCGAAATAGCGATAGTCTCCATACTCTCGTAAATAAGTTTCTGTATCCCATAAGAATCGGGTAACATTATGGCAAAAACAAATATGACGTGCTTGTGGTTTTTTCCTGACTGCTTTAGCAAAGCTGGTGCTACTACTGATAATTAAATCGTAGTCTTGTAAATTTAAGGCACGAAAAGCAGGAAAGTAAAGGGGAGCCATCAAGCGGAAATGCTTTGCTGCACCAGGAATCTTTTGCAAAAAAGTTGTGTTAATTATACGCTCACCCAGATCAATAGTTTTTTGTGAATCATATAAAGAGGTGAAGATATCCGCTTCTGGGTAGCGTTTACAAAGCAATTCAAACACACGCTCTGCCCCACCGCGCTGGGTTAAATAATCATGGACAAGAGCAATTTTCATGGATGATGCCTTATATTGCAATGTTGATTAAATTTGGGCTTGATGAACAAGGATGTACCGATATGTTTATATCAGTCTATTGTCTAGACTAAACCCATCTAAAGAGAGTTGTAGAGATTTTGGATTTTGGATAATGCCCTTGAAAAAATCTAAACTATCGAGAATATTTACTTATTTTGAGATTTTTTTAGTCAAGTAAGTTACACTTAATAAATAAGTTATTTAACTTGGACAAAAACTAAGTAAATATTATCAACTAAAATTTTTACTACCTATAAATAAGAATCAGCAGTTGAATAAGAATATCAGGAAAAATTTTAACTATTCGCTCATTTTGAACAAACCCATGCTTGCTGAAGAGGCTGCCAATTTTAAAAAACTCTCATAAAAATCTCCCATTTGTAGGGTGCGTTATTAATGCACTGTGAATATGGAAAATTTAAGGTGCGTTAGCGATACCGTAACGCACCCTACTTCTAGTAATATCATGTCCGGTTGTTCGCGTAGCGTCTCGTCAGAGATATACTTATCATTTGGACTGACGCGGGGACGCGGAGAATTTTTTTTGATAAGTGATTAGAGGATGTTTGAAAAGTATTGCATGAAACCAATCAACCCCAAAAACCTAACCCCCCTTCCCCCCTTCCCTACAAGGGAATGGGGGTTTCAAAGCCTCTCTCCTCGTAGGAGAGAGGTTTGGAGGGAGGTTTTTCAGTAAATTTTTAGACTTCTCAAACAACCTCTTAGGCGGACATGATATAGTTACGAATTACTTTGGCTATTTTGTCAGTATCAGGGTTTTGGCAGGAGCAAAATAAGTTGTTTGTTCAGCACGTAGTTTGTCGCAAAGTCTACCTTTTGGCAGTTCCACATCGTCGTAGGTGAGGACTTGATCTTTGGGAATATCACGCTTTAACCGACATCCTTCTGCTATCCCCATTGGTAGTAAGTTTTCTTGGTGGACAATTTCTGAGTTTTCACATTGACCGTAGGTCATGTAATAACCAATGCCATCAAGGGTTTCTCCGGCTTTGAGGTCAATTTTGGCAGTAGCGACGACATCGACAACAGGGCCTGCTAAGGGAGCCAGAACGGCATCATGGAAGAGGACTGCACGCGCTACTGATAGGGGAACTTCAAAATGGCAGAGGTGATAGGGGGTGTAGAAGCTGTAAAGGGGACCTTCACCGAGTTTATAGAGGTTAAGATAATGGCGTTGTTTGGGGTCGTCGTGGGTGGCAAAAACAAACACTCCGGGGCCTGGTTTTGTGCCAACGACATAATCAACGATGCCACCTAATTCTTTGAGTTGGTCAACATCGTACATTTTGGTCATTTCATCCACATGACCTGTGTAGTCATATCCCAACATCCCGCGTTTTGCTACTTTCATATCTGTAGCATTGGCAACTATTGCTTGCTCAAAAGAAATTTTTGTGCCATCTGCAAAACTTGTTACCATAGCAGGATTTTGACCCCAGCGTTTAGCAAAGCCTTCTTGGGTGGTGGGGTTGCGGTAGGGGTCTTGTAGACCTTTGATGTTGCCGCACAATAGGGGGGTTAAACCGATGCTTTTGACGAAGCGGTACAGGTTCATTTCTACCCCTGGTTGGTCGCCGTCACAGGCGCTGAGAATGACTCCAGCGCGATCTGCATGGACTTTGAGAATGGGGCCAATTGTACCGTCGAGTTCGGCATTCATCAAGATGATATGCTTTTGATGAGCGATCGCACTCATAACTAAATGAGCCGCAAATTCAATTGTCCCTGTGACTTCAATGATTGCATCTATGCCTTCTGCTTCGCACAGCAACATGGCATCTTCGGTGACTGCATATTGCCCTTGGGCAATCGCATCTTCTAAATCAGCTACATTATTAACAACCTTGATATCCTCGATACCTGCTTCTAAATAAGCTCGTTTAGCTGTATCAATGTGACGATTGAAAATAGCAACTAACTTCATTCCGGGAACAGAATTGATAATTTGATTAGCAATTCCGCGTCCCATAAAACCAGCACCAATCATTGCTACTTTAACTGGCTTACCTAATGCTTCCCGCGCTTGAAGAGCTTTATCGATAATAATCATTTTAAACTCCTATCAAAATAGATTCTAGTAAAGGCCAATTCCGATCTTTATCAGATATTTCAGTAACACTCAAAGGCCAAGAAATTTCTAAAATTGGATCATCATAACGCAAACCCCGCTCATATCCAGGGGTGTAAAATTCACCAACTTGATAAACAACTTCTGCACCATCTGTCAAAGCTTGATAGCCATGAGCAAACATTTCTGGTACATATAAAGCGCGGCGATTTTCCGCAGTTAGTTCTACACCAATATGCGATAGATAAGTTGGAGATTCAGGACGCATATCAATAATTACGTCATAAATTGCTCCTTGAGTACAGCGAATCAATTTTGTTTCTGCTGCTGGGAGAACTTGATAGTGCATCCCCCGCAATGTGCCTTTTTTGTGATTAAAAGACAAATTACATTGGGCAACTGTTGGCTTTAAACCATGTGCTGCAAATTCTTCAGCACAGAAAGTCCGAGCGAAGAAACCACGATGATCTGGTTTTTCTTCTAAGTCGATAATGAAAGCGCCAGAGAGATTAGTGGATGTAAAAATCATAATTTTTCCTAAAAGTGGTGTTCAATCAATTTCCAGTAATTTTCTATCTTTGTCCTATACCTTCAGCTATTAATTGTTTATTTAGTTTAGCAAAGGTATCATCATTATATTGTGTACAAAGTTCTGGACGTTTCGGTGATTTAGCTGTGTACGCAAAAAATAAAGTTGAACGTTCTTCAGTCCTGACAGTCCCATGATGTAAAACATTTCTGGGATCTACAAAAATCACAGTTCCAGCTTTTCCAGGGCAAGATTTCCAAGCTGATTTGGGGATAATTGTCATCATTTTTTCATCATTTATTCCTAAATAATTAGATTCCCAAAGTTTATAATCAACCCGATAATAATTCAACCACTCTAAAAGATTAGCAGGTAAAGGCAAATATTCAAATGGTCCGTGTTTTTCTGTCACATCATTTAAATAGATAATGACTTTAATCATGCGCCGATCTTCAGAATCTTTATGCCATAGCAGTGTTTGTAGTTGTTGCTCATTTGGGAAATCTTTCCGCAAATGCACACCATGAAAAGCTATAGGTAATCCTATATAATTCTCAATGATATTTTGCAGTCGTGCTTCACTTCCCCAGATAAAAAATTCGGGTAAATCTGTAACTGTATAAATTTGTGGTAACTTGTAACCTGCCTGAATATCTCGTGGATTTACCATACTTGTTACATAATTATTAGCAGAAGCTAACATTTGTGTGGTTGATGGTAATTCTAAATCTGCAAGTGTTGTAATATAAACACCTTCTCGTTTTAAGGTTTCAGCAATTATGCGATCACCTGAATCAATAACAGGCAAATTTTTGGCATGATTCCCAAGTGAGGATCGATAATTTAACTCAGAGTTTAGAGTTGATACTATGCTTTTAATTTTGTTCAGCATGATAGTATTTACCTGACTATTTAAACTTAATTAAGTTCTTTGTGTAACTCTGGTTTAGGAAAAGTATTATCCCAGTATTGAGTACAAAGTCCTGGTCGTTTGGGAGGGTTAGCTGTATAGACAAAAAATAGCGTTGAACGCTCTTGTGTTCGGACAGTTCCATGATGTAAAAGTCTTTGGGTATCAGCTAAAATTACTGTACCTGCTGCACCAGTACAAGACTTCCAAGCTGATTTTGGTACGATTTTATTTAGCATTTCATCGCTAATTCCTGAGTTATGAATCTTGTAGTAAAGTCGATAAAAATTAATTCCAGAAGTAAAAGATGATGGCACATATTCAAAAGGTCCCTGCTTTTCTCCTACATCATTTAGATAAATGATAATTTTGATAATGCGGCGGTCTTCTGAATCTCTATGCCACAGCATTGTACTGAATTGACTTTGATTAATAAAGTCTTTGCGGATTTGTACACCATGATAAGCGATAGGAAGACCAATATAATTTTCTAAAATGTTCAGTAATCTTTGTTCATTTCCCCATTGATAAAAATCAGCTAAATCTGTAACTGTGTAAATTTCTGGCGGATTTTGGACTGAAGGGTTGTAATTAGACCTTCCCATGCTGGGGAGAAAATTGTGAGCGGCATTCAGCAGTTTTGGTGTGGAACTAAATCCTAAATCTGCAAGTGTTGTAATATAAACACCTTCTCGTTTTAGAGTTTCAGCAATTATGCGATCATGTCCTGTTAATGCAGGTAATTTATTTTTATGCTGCCAAAGTTTAGCTCTATAAGCTAATTCACTTTCTAATGCTGAGATTTTATCTTTAACACTACTATTAAACATGGCACACTCTCTTAAAAATGAATATTACAATGCACCAAGATAAGAAATCATAAGTCATTATTTCTTATTTGTTGAGTAGGAATTTCAGCCATTTTTTTAACTTTTAATTCTCTTGTTGGCATTAATTCAAACGCTGCCAAACTAGCTAAAGCTAAAAAAGGAACTACTGTTTTGATAGCCGACACAGGCCATCTTCTAATTGCTCCTAAAAAGACTTTTAAGTCTACTTCATGATAGTTTTGTAAAAGCATCCGACAACAATATGCTTTAGAGTATCCAACTTCCTCAAGTTTTAAAATAACTTCAGGTATGTGTTGGTATTGCATTAAAAGTGCAGACTTTGGCTCTTTTTGCCAATAACTTACACCAACAACACATTCTAAGTAAGTCTCTTTAGTGACAATTACTTTGCCATTAGCAGCACAATATCCTGCTAAATATGCTAAAGATATCCAATTATTACTAGCAGTTGGCCAAATTTGTAGAGCTTGTTTCACTAAGTCAGTCCGATAGACTGTAGCAGTTATAAAAATTACTGCACCTACACTTTTAGCAAAACAATGTTCAAATATTGCTTTACTATCACCTTCACCATCTTCACTATCCGCATCAAACCAGCGATTACCAACTATTTTAGGTGGATGAACTGCTTCACCAGTGATTTTATTCCTACCAGAAAAATTGAGAAATAATAATGATAGATCCTCAATATTTTTAATTTTGCTCATCACATAAGCAACTGCTCTTTCCTGAATTGGATCATCATCACCAATTGCCCAAACATATTTAGTTGTCGGAGAACTTAGGCAATAAATAATATTTCGCATTACGCCTATGTTTTCAGGATTTTTATTGGACTTAAATGTGATATCACTCAGAATATTTTGCCATTTTTTAATGATAGATTGAGTATGATCTGTAGAGCAGTTATCAGAAACTAGAATTTCACACTCTGATTCAAAGCCTTTAATAGCTTGAGACAACCATGTTAATTGTTTATCAAGTAGTTCGGCTCGATTGTAAGTAGGGATGGCAATAGTCAGTATTTTAGTCATGTTAAATCAGGATTATAAGTTGATCAAATTGCCGGGATGTAACTATTAACTTTAGTTGCTTCAAGAAGTCATTAATTGCGTTTCAACATCATTATTTTTTCTTGATACTAAGATAAGTCCATAACCAGATTTACCGATCACTACCAAGTAATAAATAATGACTCTAATTGCCAAGAAAGGCCATCTTTTAAAAGCACCTAGTAAAATTCTCCAGTCATTTAAATCGACCAGATTTTTTAAAATTTTACTTTGACAAAATCTATAAGAATAACCTATAGTTAAAAGCTGGAAATAAACTTCAGGTATGTGGATATATTGCATCATTAATGCTAATCTTGGATTTTCTTCCAAATAACTAGCGTGCATTGTGCATTCTAAAAAATTATCTTGAGTTACAAATATACTTCCATGCAGCGCACAAAATCCAGTCCAATATGCTTGGGATGCCAAGTTTTTCACAGAAGTTGACCAAGTTTTTAAAGCACGTTGTACTAGTTCTGTTTTATAAACTACTGCTGTCATGAACAGCACGCCACCAAAGCTTTCCTGTAAATAACGTTGAAATACATTTTTGCCATTAGTAGCTGGCTCATTAGTATGACTATTAAACCAATGTTCGACAATGATTTTATTTGTTCGTTTATCACGACCACAACAGTTGAGAAACATTAATGTTAAACTTGGATGCTGCTTGAGTGTAGTTACTACATAAGCAAGACTTTTTTCTTGAATGGGATCATCATCACCAACCGTCCAAATATACTGGCCACTAGCTGACTGTATACAAAAAGCGATATTAGGCATTAAACCTATATTTTTACTGTTCCTATTATTGAGGAATACGGTATTACTAAATCTGGCTTGCCATTTGTTAATTATTTCCTGGGTATTATCTTCTGAACAATTATCAGAAACAATAATTTCACATTCAGATTCAAATCCTTTGATTGCTTTTGCTAACCAAGTAAGTTGTTTATCTAGCAATGTAGCACGATTGTAAGTAGGAATAGCAATAGTCAGTAATTTATTCATGATATGTTTCCTAAATAATTAGGAGTCTACTTGGGAAAAAATGATGATTTTGCCTGGTTATATTAGGCACTTCCGAACCAAATATAAATATCCAAATATAAATATATTTAATTTGATTCGGAAAATCCTCCTAATTTATCCTCTAACTATTGTTTATTCCAGAAAAAATCTTGACCAATTTGCTGAGTACGAATTAGATACTCTAACTGCTTTAATCTTGTAAATCCTCGAAACAAGAAAGTATCTTCATTCATGTGGATTTGACTGAATAAATCAAATAACTGTTGAGCGCCGCGTTGAGCATTCCAATCACACTTAAATCCGGGGAGAATTGTGTTAATTTTCTCAAAAGATACTCGATAACTGCGGTTATCTGAACCGTTATTACCAAAAGACAATTTACAACCAGGGAAAGTATCAGCAATAATTTCTGCTATTTCTTTAACCCGATAATTATTTGTTGTATCTCCGACGTTAAAGACTTGATTGTGGATAATATCTCTAGGTGCTTCTAAAGCGCAAACAATGGCTTTACATATATCCAAAGCATGAACTAATGGCCGCCAAGGTGTACCATCACTGGTCATTTTAATTTCTTTGGTAGTCCATGCTAATCCTGACAAGTTGTTTAAAACAATATCAAATCGCATTCTAGGAGAAGCACCAAAAGCTGTAGCATTCCGCATAAAGGTGGGAGAAAAATCATCATCAGCTAATGGTTTAACATCTCTTTCTACTAATGTTTTACATTCTGCATAAGCCGTTTGGGGATTAACAGGTGATTCTTCTGTGACATCATCTTCACTAGCAACGCCATAAACACTGCAAGAAGACATATAAACAAAACGACGTACACCTACTGCTTTAGCTAAGTTAGCAAGGCGAACTGAACCTAAATGATTAATTTCATAGGTAATATTGGGTGCTAATTGTCCTGTAGGATCATTGGAAAGTTCTGCCATGTGAACGATTGCTTCTACACCCTGTAAATCTTCAGGAGTAATATTACGAATATCTTTGTTGAGAGTTTTAGCTGTTACCTCAGTTCCGTTATATAGCCAACCAACTTTATAAAAACCAGTATCTACGCCGAGAACTTCATGACCTCTTGCAATTAATAAAGGAGGTAGTAAAGAACCTAGATAGCCTTCTGTTCCTGTTACTAATATTTTCATTGTTGTTATGTCCTATTTGTTGATTAGTTAAGTTGTCGTAAGTTGAGAGTTTTATTCTGTCGCAGACTTCTCTTGTCTCATAAAACTTTTACAACTTTTTGTGCAAATATCCGCATACTTTTTGATGAAAGAATTGGATATTGATCAGCATTTTGTCCGATATAAATCCAAATTTTCAATCACTTTCATGAAGAAAAAATAGCAGAAATAAAGATATCAGATCCAGTGATAGCAATCGCAACTAAGCTGACAAATTTAACTTTTAGGCTGATGGAGCAGTTTTGCAGTCTTTTGCCCAAAAATAAAAATCTGCAACTTAGAAGTGCGATCGCTTATATAGATATCTAAGTCTTTTTATTTTTGCCTTTTTAACTAGTAAACTGCGGTGGAAATAAAGCCTGGTGATACTAGGCTACTAAGCTTTGTAAATATGATTGTTGGGGTATTTGTGCCACAATTGCTTTACCAATTTCCAAGGAAGAGGTTGCTGCGGGAGAGGGAGCATTGCAAACATGAATAGAGTTGTTACCTTGGATGATTAAAAAGTCATCTACTAAGGAACCATTATTCATTAATGCTTGAGCGCGAACTCCCGCATGGGTGGGGACTAAATCTGCCGCTTGGACTTCGGGAATTAGTTTTTGTAAACTTCTGACAAAGGCAGCTTTACTAAAGGAACGAATGATTTCTTGAATTCCTTCATCAGCGTGTTTAGCTGCTAGTTTCCAGAAACCAGGATAGGTGATAACTTCGGCAAAATCTCTTAAGTCAAAGTCGGTTTTTTTGTAACCTTCACGTTTAAGACTGAGAACTGCATTTGGCCCTGCATGGACACTACTATCAATCATTCGAGTGAAGTGGACACCCAGAAAGGGAAAATCGGGGTTGGGAACAGGGTAAATGAGAGTTTTGACCAGATAGCGTTTTTCTGGAGTGAGTTCGTAATATTCGCCTCGGAAGGGGACGATTTTGGCTTGGGGGTTAGCTTTACCTAATTTTGCCATGCGATCGCTATGCAATCCGGCACAATTAATCACAAACCGAGTTTCAAAACTACCTTTATTGGTTTCAATTACCTGATTTTTACCACTTTGGGAAATTTGTAAAACTTTGGTATTGAGGCGTAAATCTCCACCTTGCTGTTGAATGATTTCAGCGTATTTTAAACAAACTTGCTTGTAATTAACAATCCCTGTTGAAAATACACGAATTCCACCTACACAACTGACATGAGGTTCAATTTCTTTAACTTCTTCGGGACTGATTCTTTGAACTGGTATGCCGTTCTCTAAGCCTCGTTTGTAGAGGGTTTCTAATCTGGGTATTTCTTGTTCTTCTGTGGCAACAATAACTTTACCACAAATATCATGTTCAATTTCATGTTTTTGGCAGAATTCTACCATTGAGCGACTACCATCACGGCAAAATTTAGCTTTAAAGCTGCCTGGTTTGTAGTAAATTCCTGAATGAATTACGCCGCTGTTATTACCTGTTTGATGAAATGCCCATTGACTTTCTTTTTCTAGCACTAATATCCGTGCATCATCATAGCGATTTCCTAGAGCCATCGCTGTGGAAAGTCCAACTATTCCTCCGCCGATAATCGCAAAATCATACATTAGTAATTTTTCCCCACTCCAAAATCCACAATCTAAAATCCCAAATTGGTATTACCAAATTTTCCAAGGAGCTTTATCACTCTGCCATAGATCCTCTAAGTAGTTTTTATCTCTTAAAGTATCCATTGGTTGCCAAAAACCATCATGTTTGTAAGCAGATAATTGTTCTAACTCAGCTAACTTTTCTAATGGTTCTTTCTCCCACACAGTTGAGCTATCAGCAATAAAATCAATTACTTGCGGTTCTAGAACAAAATAACCCCCATTAATCCAAGCACCATCACCTTCTGGTTTTTCTTTAAAACTGGTAATTTTTGTTTGTTCTTGTCCTAGAGAAATCGCCCCAAATCTTCCCGCAGGTTGGACGGCGCTGAGTGTAGCTAGTGTGTTTTGTTCTCGATGGAATTTAATTAACTCTGTAATATTTACATTACTGACACCATCACCATAGGTAAAGCAAAATGTTTCGTTACCAATATGTTCACGAACTTGCTTTAAACGTCCACCAGTCATCGTATTATCACCTGTATTTACTAAGGTGATGCGCCAAGGTTCTGCATATCCAGAATGTATACTCATTTGATTAAATCGCATATCAAATGTCACATCTGACATATGTAAGAAGTAGTTAGCAAAATACTCTTTAATTATGTAGCCTTTATAACCACAACAAATGATAAATTCATTAATCCCGTGGGAGGAATAAATTTTCATGATATGCCAGAGAATTGGCTTACCACCAATCTCAACCATAGGCTTGGGTTTAATACTGGTTTCTTCACTGAGGCGTGTACCAAGTCCTCCAGCTAAAATCACCGCTTTCATGCAATTAATTTCCTCGAAAATTTGCAGATAGGTTATTATTTAAGTTATCGAGATGAAGAGGATGCACAAATACTAGAGAAAAAATTTATTTTCATATAGTTATTTTTCTCTACCAACTATATAGAAACAATTTAACCGTAAATTGATGCAATATTATGAAGAAAAAGTAAATTAAGATACTTTATATATAAAAGCTTGATGAATATACTAATTCCGAGTTCAATTTTAATAAATTATACTAGTTGATATTTTAGATTTTAGATGGTAAAAGACTGACTGTATCAGCTTTATAATTTTCCATCTGATACTATTTTTTTTGACACTTGGTATTAATAAAAGCAAATAAATATACAAATTAAATATACAAATAAGTAGCATCAAATATTGCCTACCTCTAAAGGACTGATTTTTCCTGAAGAATAAGCAAAATAATGTTAATTATAATATGACGGTTATGGTGGAATCTAATATTGTGTCCAGTTGTTCGCTTCAGCGTATGATTAGAAATATATAGGACTAATATTTGATTTTTGAAATTTTACGTAGGGTGGGCATTGTCCACGATATCCCGGTTCTGTAAGGCATAGCCCTACCTACACTACTTAAAATTTTATGGCTACGCCACGCAAGCTATCAAATATCATTTATGATTCCTATATTATCTTAATTAAATTCAAGGGTTTGAAACCCCTACTCCAACTGTTTTTAATTTTTAATTTTTAATTTTTAATAGGGTTGACGCGGTGAGTTTTGTTGATAAGCAATTATTCGGACTTGATTAGAGGATATCTGAAAACTTTTTCGTGTGGTATCTAACACTTGTAGATCCTCCTAAATCCTCCTTAAAAAGGAGGACTTTGAGTAATTTATCCCCCCTTAGAAAGGGGGGTGAGGGGGGATCTTGATCAATTCTGATACTTCTCAGACATCCTCTTAGGACTTACGCAAAAAACCTCTCAAACTCTTATTTCTCTGAGTCCTCTGCGTCCTCTGCGGTATGCCTGACGGCTCCCGTCAGGGATACGATTTTCCGTGACTGGTGCGTAAGTCCTATTTATTTAATACCATGTCCGGCTAATTAGTTATGATTACGCCATTTGTGCAACATCGCCAAATTCGCTTTAACCCAGCTATCTTTATGATAAGTTTTTAACCGGACAAGATATAATAATACTGTCTCTCCTTAAAGTGAAACGGTATGAGACGGAGATTTTTTTGACAAGTAATATCAACAGGACTTACGCAGAATCATGAAAAAACGTTCACGCAGTGTCTCCAACCGGAGAAGAGAAGAAATAAGAATTTTCAGAGAGTTATTGCGTAAGTCCTAATCAAGTCGGGTTGATTAATAATTGTTGAAGAGATAATTGAGACAAGGTAAATATCAACAATACCAAAGCTATCAGCAGTAATTAGGACAGCTTGATATTACTGATGAATTTGTTCAAGAATACTTGAACTTTGGAAGATGGTATCACACTTGTTGGAGACGATAACGCAAATGTTGCTGAGAGCTTGCTGGTAATTATCCATATCCTCTTGTGCGAGGTACATTTGAGCAGATTTTTCTAAATCTTCAATTGCTTGGGCATGATTTTCTTTAACTTTACTTTCTCCATATTGTGCTAGTTCATAGTACACCATCCCCCGCTTGAGATAAACTTTTGCCATATGAGGATTAATATTTATTGCTTCGGTAAAATCAGTAATTGCCTGTTTATATTCTTGAGCATAATTGCTGCTATATTGGGCAAATTGATACCGAGCCAGACCTCGCTGAAAATAAGCTTCTGCGTTGGATAAATTTAGTTTTATCGCTTGGGTAAAATCCGCAATTGATTTTTGGTATTCTTGTTGGGAGCTATGGCTATATTTAGCAATTTGAGAACGAACAATACCCCTGCGGATATAAGCTTCAGTATCTTGACTATTGAGGCTGATAGCAGTATTAAAGTTGCTGATAGCTTTCTTATACTCTTGTTCAGGATCGTTACTATAGTCGGCAAGCATATAATGGGCATTGCCCCGGTTCACAAGTGCTTTTACTTCCTGAGGATTGATTTTAAGAGCTTGGTTATAATCTGCTAATGCTCCTTCAAAATCGTTCATATTGTAGCGAGCATTACCTCTGTTAATAAATAATTTGGCGTAATTGGGATTTTTTTTGATGCCTTGGCTAAAATTTTCAATGGCTCGCTCATAGTCTCGCTTTTGATAATCAGTATTACCACGCTCATAGTAATCTGTAAAAGTTATATTTTCATCTGAAAGAGGATTATTTTCTTGGCGAGACATCAACGTTTGTTGAGTGTAAGGATTTTGGGAGACAAAGGGGCGAGTAAATTTAATCATTACGTCTAAATATCCCAACAAACCAAAACCCAAGAAACAAAACATAATCTTGTACAACCTAGATTTGTTAGAATTCTTGGGCGGTTGAGAAGCATAAAAGTTTTGAGTAAATACTGGTTGCCAATGATGTAATGAAGATCCTACTGTAACTGGTTTTCGGAAACGAGGAGTTGCTGTATGGCGCTTTTTGGGTTTTCGGCGCGGTTGCAGATGTTCTTTGGAAGCGATCGCTTCTAGTGATGGAAAAGGATCACGTCCACCTAATCGCAAGGAACGTTCACACCAAGGACATTGTTTCAGGTGATGATCATAGAAATGCTGGGGATTTACACTACAAGTAACAAGACTTTCTTCAGCCGCAGCTATTGCTGATAACCAAGTTTGAGCGCTAGGACGCAATTGGGGATTGTGGTGGCCATCCTCAAAACAACGCACAAACAAATCCCGTAAGCTGGGATGGAGCATTTCCCAAGGGGGTGCGATGGGGGTTGGCTGATAGGGAACTTGCCGTTTTCGACAGTATGTAAAATGACCATCAATTATTCGGGCTTCATAGGCAGGAGGGTCAAATACACCTTGAAAAATCCCAGAAAATGGGTGCGTGCCTTCCATTAACAATTGAAATATCAGCACTGCTAACCCAAATAAATCATGGGAACTATCGCGATCGTACTGAGCGAAAGTTTTATTCTGTAATTCCGGTGGAGTATATTCTGCTTTACCGACTGAACAACGATAGACAATATTCTGCTCTGAGTCACGCACCTGAAATGAGTCTGTGTCTACCAAGGTAACTAAAGCGGTGTCACTAACGAGAATATTCGACTCATTCACATCCCCAATACAGTATTGACTAGCGTGCAGCGCGGCAAAAGCTGCGGCTAGATTGCGAGCCGTCCGCAGTAAATACTGATAATTGAATAAGGGGCAGTTTTGACGACGGGTTCCAGGATTGTAAAAGTCCATAATCGGCCGCATCCCCCGAATGCGGGGCATTAAAAAGCCGATGATGCTACCACTACCATCTGCTGCTTGCAACAATTCCAGTGGCCAAGCGATGGAAATATGCCCTAAATTGGCTGTAGGGTTTTCGGGGGGTTTGGCAAGCATGGCCTGAAGTTTTTCAGCATGGGTGATCACTGGCTTGTGATAAATTTTTGCCACTAAATTTTCATCAGACGGCACTGCATATACACAAGCTTCACCGCCACGCCCCAAATTAACAGTGAGATCCAGAATTTCCCGCTTGGGAGAACAACGTAGTACCTGCATGGTAGAGTTACGATTAAGAGAGGTTATGTTTACAGATATTGCTTATGAGTGGCTGAGTGCGGCTAGGACTAAAGTCAAATCATCATCCGTGCGTTGAGTAATCCGCTCTGAGCATAAAAACCTCACCAACTGCTCTTTGGCCATAATCTTATCCTCAGCATTCGCTACAAACTCGAATAAAGGAAAAAAGAATGGTTTGTGAGGTTCACCAACCACCATATTCAAAGCCAGCATTTGTAGTCCATCGGTAAGAACACCTATATTGACTATTTTTTGCCGCAATATTCTGATTTGTGCTGTATCTACCGCATCAGGCGAAGTCAAAAAAGTAGTTTCGTTGATGTATTCACCGTTATTGGGTATGGTAAGTGCCAGTAGATTGCCGCTGTTATCTTTGGCTACAGCCAAGCCATCACCTATTTGGCCTACGGCTACTACTTCTGGTGTGGCGATCGCAATAATTAAGGTAGTTGCTAAATCATGAGGCTGATGGTTGCAGAGATTTGCCTCCTCTTCTACGGCTTTTTTGGCGGCTAATATGGCACCCGTAAGCAGTCCACGCAACAGATCATCATCGGTAAGAGTGTCATGGGTAATTTCTTGATTGTTTGAGAGATGATCTATTGCTGTTTCTACAGCAATCATTGCTCCCACTTTCCCCAAAGTGGCAGAACCCGCACCATCTGCCGTCGCTACTACCAACACATTATCTGGCAATATTTGCCAATGGTGAGCATCCTGACATAACTGCTTGTTTTTGACGTGGCTAGTACCACATACAGAAGCGGCTACTATCCGCCATTGAGAAATCTGTTTTGGTGTGTTCATAATTTTGCTCTCACAGCTAAAGTCAAGAGTTATCAGTTTCAAGGTAGGTGATCAAGAATCACTACCTGCAAGTATGCTTACCAATTAATGGGAATGCCCTGCCCAGCAATTGAACTGGTAACTGGTAACTGATAACTGTTAACTGTTAAACAGACCCCCAACCAATTGGTGGTAGTGCCACTTGTTCATCTACTTTAGAATGAGAAACCGCTGACATACTAGCTGAAAGCCATACGAACATTTCGATAAAGTTTAATCCCTGGAGTTTCAAAGGAGTACGCACAGCTATTTGATTTAAACGCATCATATTGGCATTTTCTACTCCTACAGTAAAAAAGGCAACGCGTTTATTAGCTTCATCTCCTTGTAGGCGCTGCACTGCTTGCTCAATCACATGATCTAGCTCACCTTGTGGCTCCCCATCAGTAATCATAAATACCCACGGACGATAGTAAGCTATACCATTGGCACGATACTGGGATTTACGTTCTTGAATTATTTCTAATGATTTGTGAATTCCCGCGCCCATCGTCGTTAGTCCCTGGGCTGTTAGAATAGGTGGGTTGAATTGGTCTGCGGTGACAAAGTCTTGCACCACGTTGACATGACTATCAAATGTCACGATGGCTACCTCAACCCTTCTAGCTGCTAAGGAGTTTTTGACTAGTTCATCCTTAAAACTCAGCAAGCCCTGATTTAAAGCCTCTATTCGCTCTCCTTGCATCGAGCCAGATGTATCTAGCAATAGCACGCAAGGACAACGGGGTTCGGGGTTTTCTGCAAACTCTACGACTTCATCTAGTTTTATTGTATCCAGCATAACCTTTTGTGTTATGTTATAGTCCAAAGCTTTAATTTCCTTTCCTCAAAGTATATAATTTCTAACACTAGTACGACTACAAGTATGGTATTTGGCGGTAAATAGCTTAATCTTCATTAACCAAATTATTCTCACACAATTCTCTATTTCAGGAAATTTGAATAACTATATAGTTTAGTTAAAGCAAATTTATCAGGGTGAGAACCTTAGTTTTTGTAGTGTATGCACTATAATTTATGTTAAACACCAGAAGAATATAATATTCAATATATACATTTATCAAAATAAGTTTTTAAAGATTTTATGTGGAAAAATAAACAACTGATTAACTACTAAGTAATCCTCATTAATTTTGGCATTTGATAATTATTACAATGTCAAAACCAAAACTGAAAAACCTTAATTATAGTGAAAACATGAGTCATATTTATAGACTAGTACACAAGGGTGGCAATAACTATCTAGTACAACACGGCGTAAGTTAAGCAACCATTAAAAATACTGAAAAAGCCTGTTTAATCTACTGTTTTAATTTTTAATTCCGAGAAAGCGGTACTAGTTACAAAAGGTTAACAAGCTTGTTATCTTCTGCGTTCTTACAGTAGTAATATTATTAGGTAGCTAGAAAAAGCCCGAAGTAATTGCTATAGCTAATAATAAGTACATAATATTGGTAAATACATATTGGTTTATAGAGAACAATAAAAGAGAAGTGAAAATTTTATCTCAAAATTTACTCTTTCTCAATACTAAGTCAATTTCTCCAGAAAAAACTGTAACAAATATGAATAATACTGGCACATTTAGCAAACTATCTCCTGAGCGTTTATTAAGGCAGTTAACTAATTGTTCTGATACTACTTGTTTACAAGTCCTGAACAACTCCGTATCTTGGACAATATACTTAGAACAGGGCAAAATTATCTATGCTACCCATTCAGTAGAACCATTTGATCGACTAGAACGGCATATGCGTCGCCTAAGTCAGCAAATTCCTCTTTTGACTAGTGACATTCGTGTGCAGTTACGTATGATGTTTGAACCTGATTGGCAAATTCCGTTAACAGATGATGACGACAATTTACCAAGTCAACCTCCAGAATATCAAGCTATTTACTGGCTGATTAATCAAAAACATCTACTTTCTACACAAGCCGCAGTACTAATTCAAGAATTAGTTAAAGAAGTAATTGAATCATTTCTGCTCATTCACGACGGAACTTATAAATTAGCAGAACCAGTAATTAGCATTCCCAAAATTTGTAAGTTAGACGTAGAGAATATTATAGAACGCTGTCAAAAGCGGTTACAAAATTGGCAGTCTTTCGCTCCCCAAATATCTTCTCCCTATCAGCGTCCATATCTGTTGATTAACAGTAAATTCTATGATAAACGACTCCCAGAACTACAGCAAAATCTAACTAACTGGATGAAGGGTTTTAGCTTGCGTCATCTGGCTGTAATTATCAATCAAGATGAAGTGCAACTGGCTCAAACGCTATATCCACATATACTTGAGGGTTCGATTATTTTACATGAACCAGATCCTCCATTTGATCAATTACCGAAGACTTTTAAAGATCTATCACCGATTTTGCCATATGGCATAGCAACAATTAATAGAGAATCATTTAATGTAGAAGTATTATCAGATCCTGCTACGTCCGCAGAAGATACTGAATCGGCAATTTCTACTTTACCCACAGATAACCGGGAACAATTAAATATACAAAATAACATAGAAGCTGATGAGCAAAGTGTAACTAATGCTACTATAAATGCTACAAAAGTCTACAAAATTATTTCTGTAGATGATAGCCCCACAATTCTCAAAGAAATCAGTCGTTGTTTAGAAGATGAAAATGTTTCTGTAGTGACGATTAATGAGCCTGTCAAAGCAGTAATGTCTATTATTAGACATAAACCAGATTTGATTTTGCTGGATCTGAATATGGCAGGAATTGATGGTTATGAATTATGCCGGATTATCCGTAATAATTCCATGTTTAAAGAAATTCCCATTATTTTTGTGACTGGAAGTAGAGGAATTGTAGACAAGGTAAAAGCAAGAATGGTAGGAGCGTCTGGGTATTTAACTAAACCTTTTACTCGGGCTGAGTTACTGAAAATGATTTTTATGCATTTAGCATAAAGGTAAATGGGGGAGACGCTGGCAAAAGCTCAGAATTCCCTGTTCCCTGACAACTGACTCTATAAAGTAATTAATCGTGGCACAAGTTGTATTAGAAAACGTTTATAAAAGTTTCCCTCCTCGGAAGGGGGAAGGTTTGCAGAATCAGCAGCAGTTATCACCAGGAAAAGAAAGTCCCGATAGTATTAATGTTTTGCGACGAATAAATTTAACCATCGCCGATGGTGAGTTTATGGTATTGGTGGGACCATCTGGCTGTGGTAAAAGCACCTTGCTGCGGTTGATCGCCGGTTTAGAGGTCATGACCGGTGGTAATATTTCCGTAGGCGATCGCTTGATTAATGATTTACCGCCTAAAGAACGGGACATCGCTATGGTGTTTCAAAATTACGCCCTCTATCCCCATATGACGGTGTATGACAACATCGCTTTTGGGTTACGTCGTCGGTTTGATGATGGGGAAGTGGGGAAAAAAACAATTACCAAATGGAAAGAAAATCTCTTGGTAGGGGTAAGCAGGAAACTACCGAAGGGACTGCGTTATGTTTCTCAAAAAGAACAGGCTATCAATGAAAGGGTGCGGAGTGTTGCTCAATTGTTGCAAATTGAAGCTTTGTTACATCGTTTCCCCAAACAACTTTCCGGGGGACAAAGACAAAGGGTAGCATTGGGAAGAGCGATCGCACGCAATCCCCAAGTATTCTTAATGGATGAGCCATTATCTAACTTAGATGCGAAATTACGGGCAGAAACCCGCACCCAAATTGTCAAATTGCAGCGTCAATTGGGAACGACAACGATTTACGTCACCCATGATCAAACAGAAGCAATGACAATGGGCGATCGCATTGCGATCATGTCAGAAGGGAAAATACAGCAAGTCGCTGCACCATTGGAACTTTATAACCGTCCAGCTAATCGCTTTGTAGCAGAATTTATCGGTTCACCACCCATGAATTTTATCCCGGTGGAATTTCATGCACCTTTATTAATTACCCATTCTGACTTTCGCTTTACGCTTCCAGATGTATGGGGAAATGCCTTACAAAAATACGATGGCAAAACTTTAATGTTAGGTATTCGTCCAGAACACCTGAATTTGAGTGTAGCTGCTACCAAAAATTTACCAGTAACAGTAGACTTAGTAGAAAACTTGGGAAATGATACTTTTCTCTCCGTGAGAATTGCTGATCCTGATTTAGCAAATACAAATGGTCAAGCTTTACAGGTAAGAGTACCACCCGATAGGGTTATAACCCTGGGTGAGCAACTGTGGTTATCATTCATACCAGAAAAACTGCACTTTTTTGACCCAAAAACTGAGTTAGCACTATTTCCGACAACATAGTCAGTTGTCCGTGAAATTTGCTGTTTTCATTTTTAATTGTTAATTTTTAATTCCGAGAAAGCGGTACTAGGGTAGCCAGTGGGGATGAAAGCCGACTAAAGGAAGTTGTTCAGGCTTAATTTCGATGTTTTCTCCTTCTGTGATGGGTAACAGAGGCATAAGCCACAGACTACTAGTAGCAATGGGTTCACCATCATCAGTTTTTAAGTTGTTACCTGGTAATGGTGTAGTGGTATTTTGTAGTGGCACTACTTGGTCAAACAATATGCCCAAACCGTCAGGTGCTAAACTCATTTGCACATTACGTTGAGCGGGAGGTAGCATTAACAGTGGCTTCTGCTGTTCGGTTTTGAGATTAATCGCCACTAAATAAGGCTGTTCTATATATTGTTCTTTTGATATTAGCTGTGTTGTCAAACAGTAGAGGGTGGGTGAAGCAGTATCAAAATTGCAACCGAGAATAGAGCCTGTTGTTTTTAAGAGTTGTTTCTGTACACCTTGGTTTGTAACCAAGAACAAATCTCGCGTGTAGTCAGTATTAAACTTAACCATTGCCGCTTGTGAACCATCCTTAGAGAAAGCTTGGACTAAACCAAATTGCGGCAAAAAATCTAGGGGTTTACTAGCATCTCCTAAAAGAGATAAAATTGCTGTTCCCTGTCCTTGGGCTACGGCTACGGCTTTACTATCTGGTGTAATCAAAAAGTCTCCACCAGGTTGACTTTCCAGACGTTTTGGGGTGTTTTTTTCTCCTGATGTATGGTTGTTGGCTGGCAAATACCATAGTCCAAAGTCACCGGGATTATCTCTTTTTCCCCGTTGAACAACAATTGTTTGCCCATCGGGAGATAAGTCAAATTTCAGGTTTTGATAGTCTTTATTATCTAAAATCAGGTCAATTTTACCTGCTGGTTGTGGTTGTTCATCAGTTTTGCTAGAAATGCCTGTTGTGACTGTATATAATTGGGCTGAAAGTAAATCCGAAGATTTGGAAGAACGAGCCGAGAATAATATTTTATCTCCATCTGGAAATGGCTCGAAGTCCATAACAATCAGGTCTTTGGGGGTAAGTACCTTTTTTTGTTCTTTGGTTAAGTTGTAGAGTACTAACTTTCCCTGCTCTTCTAGATTCGCTCCTATATACAGCAGGGCGCGATTGCGAGTGCTAAAGTTACCTGTAAAGGGTTCCATTACCCTATTTTTTCCTTCTGCTTCCGAGAATTTATCTCTAGATCCTTGTAATAACACTTTATAGTTTGTGCCATAGGGTGCTGGTGTCACCAGTGTATAGACCAGTCTTCGCCCTGCCCAACTGATTTTACCTGCTAGAGGTGGATCGATTTTTAAGTTATTCTCTACGCTTTTGATGTCCATTGGACGGCTAAAGGTAAGGCTGAAGGAGATGTCTTCTGCGCCAATTTGTTGATTTTGCCAGGAAAAAGTTCTGACGATAGGCTTGACTGCATCACCTTGCCAGATCACAAACCCAATCAGCAGACTTAATAGGAGAATCAGCGCGATCGCAATTCGATCTAGTGGTTGAATTAATATATGAGATTTAGCCATTGGTCATTGGTTATTGGTCATTGGTCATTGGTCATTGGTCATTGGTTATTGGTCATTGGTCATTGGTCATTGGTCATTGGTCATTGGTCATTGGTCATTGGTCAGGTAATACATAATTCTTCTTTTTCCCCGTGTCTCCGCGTCACCCCATCTCCCCATCTCCCCATCTCCCCATCTCCCCATCTCCCCATCTCCCCATCACCGCGTCACCCCATCTCCCCATCTCCCCATCACCGCGTCACCCCATCACCGCGTCACCCCATCTCCCAAGTCTACTAATAACTGTAAGGATTTTTGGGTTGGGGAATTTTCTTCAGGGAGTTAGCTTTGATAGTGAGTTGGCGTTTATTGGCCACAGTTTCTGTGATCATCTGTCCCTCTACTTCTAGCCAAGTGTCAGCTGGATACTGCTGATTATTATCTGGGACTTTAACGGGTAATCCGGCTGGATAGACATCTGCGGCACAACAGGTAATTACAAACCGCGCCAATATGAAATGGTCTTTTTCTAATTCTGGCGGGTGGATGACAAATCCTTGGACTTTAACTTTTTGTCCTGTATAAGCATCAGGTTCTGGATAGACATTGAGGATACGTACCCAGTCTATGAGCGATCGCTCTTCCGGGCGAACAGTAGCGCGAAAAGCTTGGGGTTGGGCGCGTGTTGCCCCGATCAACTCAGTCACACCTCGATCTAGTGCTGTTTGACTAGCAAAGACGCGAGGTGTAATGATAAATCCTAAAATTGCTGATGTTAAAAGCAAAGCGCTACCCCAACCAGGGGGAAATAGATTGATATGTTGTTGATTATTGGGTGCTTCATAACGGCGACGGCGTTGCCAAAGTTGCATTCCTTTGGAAATTCCTACAATTAGCAACCCAACACCACCCAGATTTACTAACCAAAAGTAATCAGGGTGAATTAACAAATTCAGTTTGCCTGTCAGCCAGTATTTTAGGATTAAAATTCCCCAAGCAGTAATTGCTAAGACATCTAGCCAAGGAAGCAATATATTGTGGAATTTGGGTTTGGAATTTTGGATTGAAGTCATTATTTATTAATTGGTCAGATGTAAGTTGCCAGTTGATAATCACAAATCACATCTGACAACTGACAAAAATTTACATGACGTGCAAATTCAAAAACAAAGTAAACAAAAGTGTCAATTGTGCAGATAAAGCAAAGAGATAAATGAGAGCTTTGGGTTTGAAAATTGATAACATCAAACCTACACCTTTGATATCAATCATGGGACCAAATACCAGAAATGCTAACAAGGAACCACTGGTAAAGGTTGAGGCAAAAGATAGGGCAAAGAAGGAATCGACTGTAGAACAGATTGATACTACTACTGCTAAGACCAACATGGCAAGAATTGAGGTAATTGGTCCGGCACCCAAACTGAGGATTAGTTCACGGGGAGCTAAGACTTGAATTGCCGCAGCTATAGCACTTCCTAACACCATTACTCCTGCTAATTCTCGCAATTCTTGGACTATATTATCCAATGCTAGACGCAGTTTGTCGGCAACAGATTTATTCGGGTTAGGAGTGGAAATATTTATTGGGTTTAAATCACCATCTATTCTGACAGATCCTCCGGATCTTCCACCCAGAATGTAAGTCCCTGATTGTAAAAGACTGTTAACAGTTGCTTCTTCCTTTACCTGGTAACGTCTGCCCTTGCGTTTAGGTTCCGGTTTAGCGGGTGGGTTATATTTGAGATAACGAGCGATCGCAGGTTGCAAGAAAGGACTTAAGTCTTTCTGAAAACTGAAAACAAAACCAATAATAGTTGCGATCGCTAAGGACAATACTACTCTTAACACCACTATTTCTGGTTGATCTCTAAATGCTGTCCAAGTTGACCAAATCACAATTGGGTTAATTGTTGGTGCTGCCAGTAAAAAGCCAATTGCTACTGGTGTGGGTACTCCCTGCATCAATAACCGCCGCGCCACCGGCACATTACCGCACTCACATACCGGGAACAAAAAACCAATCATACTGCCAAATAAAGCCCCCAGTAGAGGATTTGTGGGCATTTTCTCCACTAATTTGCGCTCATCAACGAAAAATAATAGCAAACTGGAGAGTAAAACCCCAAGCAGTAAAAAAGGCATCGCCTCGACTAGCAGACTAAGAAATATTGTAAAACCATTGTTCAGTTGATTCATGGGCGTGGCAGTCAAAAGCGGTTTTGAATTTTAGGGTTATGACTAGTCATTCTATCGAAATGGATATCGAACGGGGATCAAAAGCAGATTAGTTTAAAGTACACATCATTATACTCAGCTATTTAGAAGCGATCGCATTATCAACCTTTTGGGCGCGGTAGAAGGCAGAGGGCAGAAGGGCAAAAGCTGACGCGGTGATTATATATTGATGCAGATTCTCAAATCATCCTGCAATTATGCAACGCCTGGAAATTTATATAGGCATCTTATTTCAGTTTTGTGAAAGTGGCCTGCGCTTTGCGCTTACAAAACGACCTACTCATCTACCTACTTTCTTTTTCTGCTCACCGGTGAAGAGTTCCTTATTCTCTTTTCTCGGTCTCTACGAGTAAGTATGGCTACGCCACGCAACCTATCACGAGTCAAACCGGAGTCCTATAGTTCGTAACCTTGATGTATGCCTGAAAAATATTTTTACCTAAAAAAAAATAAACTGTCAGTATTTACTAAATTTAGTTATTTACGTATTAATACTGTTTCCAATATTTAATATCGCCTTTATGAACTCAATAACAAGTATTTGAGCATCGTGCTTAAAAAAAAGACATTATAACCGTATATTTTCTGATTACTTTTATTAACTGTATTAAATACAATCAGGTTAATTGCTTATAGCAAGCGACTCCAAAAAATTACCCATTTTTAGTTTCAGGAAAGTTTGATGAACGTTAAAAATGCCTTTATCTTTACTAGCTTGCTCTTTGGTGCTGTTTTATCTGGCACTAATTCAGCTGAAGCTGCAAGTTTCACCAGCAATGTTACTGGCAATGATCCCACAAAGGATATCATCTTAAATTCCATTACCCAGAATGGAAAAAACATTAACAACTTTTCCTACATCAACAAGGCTGTTATTCAATACAACACCCCCAGGACTAACGATCCTAACAGTGGTGCGGCTAGTACAGATAGAGGAGATAAGGCCACTTCACCATTAGCAACGGCCGAAGATCCCACGGGTAATGCCATTGCGGCTTTCTTAGGTAACAACAACTTAAACAACATCATTGACACCGAAGATGTTGGTGCTTTCACAATAGACGTATTCTTTGATAGCCAGATTACAAAAGATAACTCAGGACTAGATAGCCTATTTTTCTGGGAACGGGGTATGAATAGTGATTTGGGTATTCAAGCACTGGATAGTTCTGGAAAGGTGATCGGTACTTACAAGATAGTTAATCAAACGCGTAATTCTAGTAACTACGCAGGCTTCAAAATTGACACCACCGAAATTGGGGAAGCTCAAAAAGTCGGTTCTTGGGGTGTCAGTCTTGATTGGTTGGGAGTTACCAAGTTAAGTGGCCTCCGACTCACAGCTAACAGTAGCTTTAGTGGACCAGATTTCAAAATTATTGCTAGAAAAACAACACCTGAACCCACAACTATTCTGGGCTTAGGTGCAGTAGCTGCAATTGGTTTATTACGTCGTCGTCAGTGGAAACAGAGTTCTGTTTGGGAGCAACGCGATTTTGTGAGGTAGGGCAAAAAAAGTGCGATCGCCAAGTTAAAAACAGGCATCACTAAAAAATCTTTACCGTACAAAAAAATGATTTTACACATAACAAATAAATAATATTACT
>NZ_JACJST010000031.1 GCF_014698305.1 Anabaena lutea FACHB-196
CTTTTGCTGTCATGTCAAGTAAAATTTTTCTCTGCTTCCTGCTGCTTATCTTGTTTCTTTTGTCAAGTTCATACTATACCAAATTAGATGAGCTTACCCTGATTATGCAAGAGTCTGTAATTTATCAGGATATTTTGCAAAAGGGAGAACAAAAAGAAGCTTTCCGTTTCTTGAATCGTCAATTAAATCGGCGGTTTGGTGAAATAGATTCACCCATTATTGAAAGGATTCGCTCATTATCTACTGAACAATTAGAAGCACTAGGAGAAGAGTTTTTAGACTTTTCAGAAGCATCTGATTTAGTTATTTGGTTAGATTCACAAATTCCCAGAAGTTGATAATATTTTTCTATATTCCCGATTTTTGCAAAAATCGGGAATATTTAAGCTTTCATTTTACACTGTGGTATTAGTAAAATTACTTAATAACTAATATCGCCATCTAAACCGTATTATACATAATTGTAAGCGTATATCAATAAGTATATGTTCAGATGCGTTTCTTAGGTGCAGAAAAAATCTAGTTTCTTAATGCTTTTTTTGGAAGTTTGAATTTTTAAGTATTGCAATCTGATAAAATTTGTAAGGTTTCTTTGAGCTAGGAGCAATGGGATCGACTGGTGTAAGGATCGCAATTGACGCAATGGGGGGAGATCATGCACCCGCTGAAATCGTCTCTGGCGCACTGCGAGCGCGGGAAGAATTGGGCGTAAAAATATTATTGGTGGGTGATCCGCAGCAAATTGAGGCTGCGATGCCACCAAAAACAAATATGGCGGGTTTAGAGATTGTTCCTGCTGAGGAAGCGATCGCTATGGATGAGGAGCCGATCACCGCTGTTAGACGCAAACGTAAGGCTTCCATCAATGTAGCGATGGATTTAGTCAAGAACCAGCAAGCAGATGCAGTATTCTCTGCGGGTCACTCTGGGGCAGCAATGGCATCAGCTTTGCTCCGCTTAGGACGATTACCGGGAATTGATCGCCCAGCTATTGGGACAGTATTTCCCACCATCGTCGCAGGCAAACCAGTGATGATACTTGATGTCGGCGCTAATGTAGACTGCCGTCCTAAGTTTTTAGAGCAGTTTGCTGTCATGGGATCGATTTATAGTCAATATGTTTTGGGAACACCTGAACCCAAAATAGGTTTATTGAATATTGGCGAAGAAGATACTAAAGGTAATGAAGTAGCTCTCCGCGCCCACCAACTCTTAAGGGAAAATACCCAAATTAATTTTACTGGCAATGCCGAAGGACGGGATGTCCTCTCTGGTGAATTTGATGTGATTGTATGCGATGGCTTTGTGGGTAATATTTTATTAAAATTTGCCGAAGCCGTGGGCGGAGTAATTCTGCAAATTCTGCGGGAAGAACTACCCCAAGGTTTACATGGTCAAATTGGCACGGCAATTTTAAAGCCCAACCTCAAGCGCGTTAAACAGCGCATGGATCACGCTGAACATGGAGGAGCTTTACTTTTAGGCGTAGACGGAATTTGTTTTATCGGTCATGGTAGTTCCCAAGCGCCTTCAATTTTTAGTGCGATTCGCATGGCCAAAGAAGCTGTAGACAATCAGGTACTGCAAAGACTTCAGTCCCAATATCAAATCCTACAGAGTGAAAGCGATTAGCCTTTTCTATGAAACGCTACGCAAACAGCCATAGTCATTTGTCATTAGTCATTCAATTTTGGATTTGGGATTTTAGATTTTGGATTAACTATAGAGAAATTAATTTCATTTTCAATGCAGGATTTCTTTTTTAATCTAAAATCTCCCCTCTAAAATCTAAAATTGGCACGGTCACTAGTCATTAGTATTAGTTACTTATCTTGATAAAAATGGCAATTGACACATGACAACTGACAACTGACAAAAATGCTGAAGCTTATAGGAGATTAAGAGTGCCAATATTCAACGGTGTAGCAATTACAGGCAGTGGCTCGGCAGTACCAGCAACTACCCTAGATAATAAATCACTAACTCAACTGGTAGAAACATCAGATGAGTGGATTACCACAAGAACAGGAATTAGTCAACGGCGGTTAGCATTGCCACCTGAGTCATTAACTTCACTTGCTACTACTGCTAGTCAGCAGGCTATTGCAGCCGCAGGTATTAATCCAGAGGATATTGATTTAATTTTGCTGGCAACCTCTACCCCAGACGATTTATTTGGTAATGCTTGCCGCATTCAAGCTGAAATAGGCGCTGTCAAAGCAGTCGCTTTTGACTTAACAGCAGCTTGTTCTGGCTTTGTATTTGGACTAGTCACAGCAGCCCAATACATTAGAACAGGTGTTTATCAAAATGTACTGCTGATAGGGGGAGATATCCTCTCTCGTTGGGTAGATTGGCAAGATCGACGGACTTGTGTGTTGTTCGGCGATGGTGCAGGGGCAATAGTTTTGCAGGCCAGTCAGAGCGATCGCTTATTAGGATTTTCTCTTAAAAGTGATGGCACTCAAAATCATTATCTCAACATCGGTTATGAAGGTTCTGCCCAAGAACTGAGTCCAGGTATAAATGTCACTAAAGGAACTTACCAACCTATCAGCATGAACGGCAAAGAAGTCTACCGCTTTGCAGTCCAAAAAGTTCCAGAAGTTATAGACAAAGCCTTATTTGCAGCTAATCTCACCGTTGGCCACATAGATTGGCTCGTATTACATCAAGCAAATCAGCGGATACTGAACGCTGTAGCTGACCGCTTAAATATTCCAGAACAAAAATTAATCAGTAACGTCGCCAATTATGGTAACACCTCCGCCGCTTCTATTCCCCTAGCATTAGATGAAGCAGTACGAGCCGGAAAAATTCAAACCAATGATATCATTGCTACCTCCGGCTTTGGTGCTGGTCTTTCCTGGGGTGCAGCAATTTTTCAATGGGGAAGGTAAAGAGGCAGGGGGCAGGGAGCAGGGGGCAGGGGAGGGAATTTCTTGCCCAATGACCAATGACCAATGACCAATTACCTTTTCCCCAATGACTAATAACTAATAACTAATGACAAATGACTAAAACTGCATGGGTGTTTCCCGGACAAGGTTCGCAAACCTTAGGTATGGGAATGGATCTACTAGAAATACCATCTGCTCAAGAAAAATTTGCCCAAGCTGAGGCAATTTTAGGCTGGTCTGTCATAGATATTTGTAAAAATGACGAAGAAAAACTATCACGCACACTCTATACTCAACCGATTCTTTACGTAGTAGAAAGCATTATCGCTGATATCCTACGAGAACGGGGGCAGCAACCAGATTTAGTTGCTGGTCATAGTTTAGGAGAATACATAGCCCTTTATATTGCTGGCGTTTTTGATTGGTCTACGGGCTTACACTTAGTTAAACGTCGGGCGGAAATCATGGATAGTTCCGCCGGTGGCATGATGGCCGCACTGATGAACTTTGACCGCGAGGAATTGGAAAAAGTCATTAGCGAGACACCTGATGTAGTTTTAGCAAATGATAACAGTCCGGCTCAAGTCGTCATTTCTGGGACTCCAGATGGTGTACAAGCTGTAATGTCGCAAGTCAAAGCCAAGCGTGCTATCCCCTTAAAAGTTTCAGGAGCATTTCACTCACATTTAATGACAGCTGCTTCTACTGAATTTCAAGAAATTCTCGACTCAGTTATTTTTCAGTCAGCCGTTGTCCCAGTTTTGTCTAATGTAGAACCTGTTCCCGCAGTTGATGCTGATATATTAAAACAGCGCCTTTCTCAACAAATGACAGGTTCAGTTCGGTGGCGAGAAATTTCTCTACAATTACCAGAAAATGGAATTGAGCGAGTTGTAGAAATTGGACCAGGAAATGTTTTAACAGGTTTGATCAAACGCACTGCTACAGGCTTGATTTTGGAAAATATTCGTAATGCTGCTGAGTTACCTGTTTAGGGTAAATTCATTCACAATTAAATTAGGGTCAACAGCAACAATTTCTAGGAGATCATGGATATGACAAACGTATCCAATGAACAATCAGGTATCATTCGGACAGAAAGAGGACTGATGATAACCGGAACTCGTATTACCTTGTACGATGTGATGGACTATTTAAAAGCCCAATATCCATCCAAGTTGATTCGTGAAAAGCTCGGACTCAATGATGAGCAGATTAACTTGGCTTTAGCTTACATAGATGCTCATCTTGCGGAAATAGAAACTGAGTATCAAGAATTTCTCCAAACAGCAGAGGAAATTCGACAGTATTGGCAAGAACAAAACCGCGAACGATTTGCCAAAATAGCAGCTATGCCTACTAAAGTTGGTCAGGAAGCTCTGCGTGCAAAACTGCAATCTTGGAAAGAGCGCATTACATCCCAATCATGAATTTCCTAATTGACTATAATTTGACAGGGGACGCGGTTTTATTCTGGGGAACACTTGCAGCAGAAGGTTGGGTTGATCTCTTGTCAATTCGCTTTTTCACTTTCAAACAAATTGGATTAGCAACAGATAGTAGTGACAGAATTGTGTGGCAATTTGCTCAAGCAAACCAAATGATTCTGATTACAGCTAATCAAATATGAAATGATCTGATTCGCTAGAGCAAATGATTCGTGAGGAAAATATAGCAACTTCACTACCAATTCTCACTATTGGAAATCCTGATCGATTCGATGAGCGTGGTTATAGAGAAAAATGTGCCGCTCGTCTAGTGGATATTTTATTAGATATTGAAAACTATATGGGAGCAGGTAGAATCTTTATTGCTTGAAGTTTTTGGTATGGTGGACTAGCGATTTCAATATCATAAAAAGAAGATTTACTTGATGAATTCCAGTAATTTGTGAAGAATTTCAGTAAGATAACGCTAAAAAAATCAACCTTAAAATTCCTGGGAATTGCTCAAAAATCGGCTTAATAACCTTTCAAACAAAACTAAAAATATTCATGAATACAGTTGAAAAAACAATTTGGATGACGCAAGCAGATTATGCCAAAAAGCTGCGTCCTTTACTTCCAGCAGAGGCATTTCTACCTGATACTAATAAAGTCTGGATTCTGTTAATGAATCTAGCAATTTTGATTCTAGGTTGGGGAATCGCAAATCATCTCGATGACTGGAATTGGTATTTTCTCTGGCTTTATTTGCCACTAGCATTAGTGATGGGTAATAGTGTGATTGTTCTCCTTTTTAGTACCCACGATTTGCTCCACAGCCGCAGCATTAAAAATCCTCGGTTGAGACAAGTAATTAGTCTGTTGGGATTAACAATGTTATGGATGCCACCAACTTTATGGAAGGCAGTACACAATCGAGAACATCATAATAAAACCAATTCTTTGCAAGATCCAGATCGTAATTATTTAGACAGTCAACCTCAAAATTGGGGTAAATGGATTCAGAATGCTTTTGTCCCCTCCGCTGAGGTAAATCCTATTTTATTGACTATCGGTATGGGTCATGCTTGGGGAGTTCACGCATTTCGTAACCTGACCTCAGTGTTATTATTTAACAATGGTAAAGCCCAATATCCTGTAGTAGCTTTTACAGTTAGTGGTAAAGAACGACGTGCGATCGCTCTAGAATTATTAATGATGGTCGGAATCCATGCAAGCATCTTAACTTACCTGGAATTCCATCCCGTTAAACTTCTTCTGGGCTACTTTTTTCCCATTTGGATAGGCTATGCAGGCCTGATATTTTATATCTATACGAATCATATGTTATGTCAAATGACAAGTGTAAATGATCCTCTGATTAATAGTCTCTCTATTCGAGTTCCTAAAATATTTGATGTTTTACATTTCAACTTTTCTTACCATACCGAACATCACATTTTTCCTGGACTAAATTCAGATTACGCGCCAATGGTACAAGCATTATTACAAACACATTATCCTGAACGTTTTAATTTGTTGAATGCTGGCAAAGCATGGCAATTGATGCTGCAAACCCCTCGTCATTACAAAGATGACAACACTTTCACAGACTGGTCTGGAAACAAGTCCGTGGAATGTCCAATCTTATGCACAAATCATCTCATTGAAGAGAGTAATCCTCAATAGACATCTGGTAGTAAATAATGAGGAGACTTTCTCAGGAACGCCCCTACAAGAATTTTAAAAGATGCACATTTAAATTCGGTCGATGTCTAATGATAGGTTTGGCTAACGAAAAAGTTTTGCCTAAAATCATAATTATGCAATTTACAGGAGTGACCTGGAATTTTAGATTTTAGATTTTAGATTAAAAAAAATTTGGTATAGGTTCCCCGTTCTCTACTGACGGCAAAATACTCACTGCGCTGCGTACGCTTCGCTAACGTAAATCCCAAATCCAAAATCAAGCTCTACCCTTGAGGGTGGAGTCAATCCAAAATCCAAAATCGTAAATCCAAAATCGAGTGACAGATTCATATAAGTTTTTGCAAAATAGCTGAAAAAGTTGACATAAGACTGGTGTATATGTCTATTTTAAGGTAAAAATATTACCATAACCATCCTCACTGAAATAACTTTGGGTTATGAAAAAAGCTGTCTACTGGCTAATGGGTGAAAGGGCAGGGCGAACCATAGTTGGGACTTGGAACTGGTTATGGGGAATGCCTGTCGAGTCTGGTGGTAAAGTGGCTGTAGCCGTTGCTGAAGAATCTCTACAGTCAATGCAAGAAGCAGTTCAGAAACTGGCTGGAGCAGTTGCGGCTCAAGAAGGTGCTTATAAAACCGCCAAGAATAAATATGAGACAAAAGTTAAAGAATTCAAAACCCTAGAGCAACAAGCGATGATTGCTCAAAGTGGTGGTAACGAAGAAGCAGCGCGAATGGCGATGAGTAAGGCCATTCAAACAGAGCAAATCTTGCCCAAACTAGAGGAAATGGTTAAACAGGCCGAAATGGCAGTCAAGGCTTCTAAAGATAAACTCAACCGTGAGCGTATGAAGCTTGAAAGTTATAAAGCCGATATGCAGAATATGAAAGATATGTCAGAGGTAAACGAAGCTCTGGCCATGATAGCCAAAGTCAATAATGAATTTGACATTGGTTCAGCGAAAAGTGACTTTGAAAAAGCTAAAGGTGCAGTTGAGCGTCGGAATTTGAAGACAGAAGCTTTAGCAGAATTGTCAGAAAATCCCGCAGAAAAACTCCAGGCCGAAATCGAAAATATGACATTAGACGACGAAGTTGCCCGTCGTTTGCAAAGGTTACAAGATTCTCAACCCAAACAACTACCAGAATAAATAGGAATTTATGAGTCAGAAAAGCGGACCACCTCCTATTGTTTTTATCTTGTTGTTTTTAGGGCTTTTAGGTGGTGGTTATTGGTGGTTTTTCATGCGGAACTCTACTTCAACCACTACAACTACTACCGGGGCTTTTTCACTACCAACAACAGTAGCCAGCGGTACTACCGTAAAAATAGACGGTTCTACCAGTATGGTGACAATTAACCAAAACCTTAAAAATGGTTTTGAGAAACAGTTTGCGGGTACAAAAGTAGAAGCATTTGGGAATGGGACAGATAAGGGAATTCAGGATCTATTGGCTGGTAAAGTTGATCTGGCCGCAGCTTCGAGACCATTGACAGCACAAGAGCAAAGTCAGGGATTAAAGGCTGTTACTGTAACACAAGATGCGATCGCTGTGATTGTCAGTAAGGCAAATCCTTTCAACCGAGGATTAACCAGCAGCCAAATTGCAGATATTTTTCAGGGAAAAATTAATAATTGGTCAGTAGTGGGTGGTTCACCTGCAACAATCCGCGTTATTAATCGACCGGTAATTAGTGGCACACATCAAACATTTAAAGAATTGGTGCTAAAAGGAGCTAATTTTGGGACAACACCCAACATTACGACATTACCGCAAGATGCCACAACTCCCTTAATTCAAGCTTTGAAAAAAGATGGTATCGGCTATGCTACCTTTGCTCAGGTTGCTAATCAGCAAACCGTGCGAGTCGTTGCTATTGAGGGATTGACACCAGAAGCAGCTAGTTATCCTTACAAACGTTCACTGTATTACGTTTATAAAGACCCTGCTAATGTCGGAGTGCAAGCATTCCTAGGCTATGCAACTTCGCCCCAAGGTCAGCAGGCTTTAACATTAGGAAACTAGTATAGAAGAAATAGAAAGTTCCGATCTGGCAGAATGCTCCCAGTTAAAGGTTAAAATAAATTCTGACTGCGGAATTCTGACCAAAATATCAACGGCGAGCAAGCCCCTGGCTTTAGACATGGGGGTTAGTCGTTGGCGATTTTAATCGCCGCCCCCATTCTTCTACCAATTCACTTTTGTATTCTGTTTTATTTATATTATTTTCTGTGACTAGAACTCGTGAACCCTTAATTAGTTTGGCACTGTATCACGCCTTTAAATGGTCAGTGGTTAGTCCCATGCTGCATACTTACTTTAGGATCAAGATTTATGGCGTGGAAAACGTCCCCCAAACTGGCCCATTGCTAGTAGTCAGCAATCATGCCAGTTACTTTGACCCACCAATCGTTTCTAGTTGTGTACGTCGTCCCGTCGCCTACATGGCTAAAGAAGAATTATTTAAAGTTCCAGTTTTAGCACAAGCAATTAAATTATACGGTGCTTACCCAGTCAGTCGGGGAAGTGCCGATCGCACTGCAATCCGTTCTGCTTTAGAATGTCTTGATAATGGTTGGGCTGTGGGTGTTTTTTTAGAAGGGACTCGTACTCCAGATGGTCGGATTACTGACCCCAAAAGAGGAGCAGCACTACTAGCCGCCAAGGCAAAAGTACCTTTTTTACCCGTAAGTTTATGGGGTACTGACAAGATTTTACAACCAGGTTCATCACTTCCTCGTTCAGTTCCCCTGACTGTCAGAATTGGTAAATTAATTGATGCTCCTAGTTCCACTAATAAACAAGAATTGGAGACATTGACACAAAAATGTGCCTCTGTGATTAATGAAATGCACGATTTAGGGCGATAATAGCAATTTTAGATTTTGGATTTTCAAGTAAGTGAACCACATTTTTTATTTCACGTTCCAGAGAAATAAAGAGTGTAGTCTAATATGTGAAAACTGCGGTCATGTCCACAATAGAGATGAAAATGCCGCAGTTATAGCAATTATTAAGGTGTTACAAGTAGTCGGACAAAATTAAATTCATTAGTGGAGAGAGGGAACTCTTAACAGAAAAACAATCCGTGTAATTAATTCTGTCGGGGTACTTATCAATTCACTTAATTAAAGCTACAAATGAATCTCCCCGTCTCCCCGTCTCCGCGTCAGTCCATTTAGAAAAAGAGAGTTAAGAATTCCCGGTTCCTGGTTCCCTGCTGTATATTCGTTGCCAGACAGTAAAAGCTAAAAGCAAAATAATACTACTGGCACAGGCCATCATCACCGGCAAACTCATCCCTTGTACTCTCATTGCCGACAGGTTAAAAAACAAGGTAATTGACCACAATGTAAAGGCAGCATGACGTTGGGATAATCCCCAAGCCAGCAAGCGGTGATGTAAATGGTCTTTACCGGGAGTACTGAGAGGGTTTTTTCCTGCCAATAGTCGCCGGATAAACACCTGAGTAGTGTCTAAAACTGGCAACAGCAGAAATAAAACCGTGGGGATCAGAGCATAAACAGTATTTTGTTGAAGTTTGCCTAAAATACTAGTTGCTGCTAGTACATAACCGAAAAAATAGGCTCCAGCATCACCCATGATGATGCGCGACGGGTGGAAATTATGGCGCAAAAAGCCCAATGCTGCACCCGCCAAAGCTGCCAAAACTAAAGTAGCCGCCGCCCGATTGTTAAATTGGGCAGAAACCGCTAATAAACTCATGGCGGTAATAAAGCTAATTCCTCCTGCCAAACCATCCATACCATCCATCAAGTTAATAGCATTGGTAATACCGACAACCCACAATACTGTCAACGCCATGGACAGCAGCGAATCAATAGGAGTACCAAATAAAACTTTGATGCTGATGCCATTGGCAACCAGCAACAGTGCTGTTGTAATCTGCGCCCACAAACGGACAGAAGGGGGTAAGCCAAATTGGTCATCAATAAAGCCGACAAGGACTAATATCGACCCTCCTAACAGAATCGTTAAAACTTGAGCTAATACGCCTTGGAGTTCAATAGGACGTAAAAGGCTGGCTAGTACCAAAGCGGCAATAACACCGGCATAAATAGCCAAACCGCCTGCATTAGGTAAAGGTTCTCGATTGAGTCGCCGGGCGTTAGGTTGGTCTGCCCAACCCACCCGCAAAGCAAATTTGCGTATAATCGGCATTAAACGCCACGTTACCAGCCAAGCCAAGAGAAAAGTAAAAACTACTGCCAACCAGCCGGTGCCGCTAGGGTCAGCAATACCAAGGGATTTCAGGGAGTTCTCTAGATTCATCTCCCAATTCCACCATTACTGCCAGTATCTAAAATGAGCATTAACTGTAATATTAATCAATTTTTTATTTGTATCTGTTAAATTCAGTAGCTGAGGCACTTAGCACTCTTTGCCTGTGAGTGCTAAATTGTCTAATGGAAGCGCTAGAGAAATAAAACATGGCCAAGATTATTGCATTTAATGAAGAATCACGACGGTCTTTAGAACAGGGTATTAACGCCTTGGCTGACGCGGTGAAAATCACCTTGGGGCCAAAAGGTCGTAATGTCCTTTTAGAAAAAAAATTTGGTATACCTCAAATTGTCAACGATGGTATCACTGTTGCCAAAGAAATTGAATTAGAAGATCCTCTGGAGAATACCGGAGCCAGATTAATTCAAGAAGTAGCCTCCAAAACTAAAGATATTGCTGGAGATGGAACTACCACGGCCACGGTTCTAGCACAGGCTATCATTAAGGAAGGGTTAAAGAACGTTGCCGCCGGTACAAACCCCATGAGCTTGAAACGGGGAATTGATAAAACCGTTGAGTTGCTAGTGGCAGAAATTGCCAAAATAGCCAAGCCAGTAGAAGGCAGTGCAATCGCTCAAGTAGCCACCGTTTCTGCTGGTAATGACGAAGAAGTGGGCAATATGCTGGCTCTAGCAATGGAAAAAGTCACCAAAGATGGTGTCATCACCGTTGAAGAATCCAAATCCCTCACAACCGAATTAGAGGTAGTAGAAGGGATGCAAATTGACCGGGGTTACATTTCCCCCTACTTCATCACCAACAACGAACGGATGACGGTGGAGTTTGAAAACGCCCGCATTTTGATCACCGACAAAAAAATCAGCAGCATTCAGGATTTAGTACCTGTATTAGAAAAAGTTGCCCGTGCAGGTCAACCTTTGCTGATCATTGCCGAAGATGTCGATGGAGACGCTTTGGCAACTTTAGTCGTCAACAAAGCACGGGGTGTGCTGACGGTTGCAGCAATTAAAGCCCCTGGATTTGGTGAACGTCGCAAAGCTTTATTACAGGATATCGCCATTCTCACAGATGGACAGATGATTTCTGAAGAAATCGGTTTAAGTCTAGATACCGCTACTTTAGAAATGTTGGGTACTGCCCGCCAAATCACCATTGACAAAGAAAACACCACTATTGTCGCTGGTAGCACCACCAAACCAGAAATTCAAAAGCGGATTGCTCAAATTCGTAAGCAGTTAGAAGAAACTGATTCTGACTACGACACAGAAAAATTGCAAGAACGCATCGCCAAACTAGCTGGTGGTGTGGCAGTTATCAAGGTGGGTGCAGCCACAGAAACCGAACTCAAAGACCGCAAACTGCGGATTGAAGACGCACTCAACGCCACCAAAGCCGCAGTTGAAGAAGGTATTGTCCCCGGTGGTGGCACTACCCTGATTTACCTAGCTTCTAAGATAGAAGCAATTAAAAACAGCCTCGATGCAGAAGAAAAGATTGGCGCTGAAATCGTCGAAAGATCGCTAGAGGCTCCCTTACGCCAAATTGCAGACAATGCAGGTGCTGAAGGTTCCGTTATTGTTGCCAAAGTGCGGGAAACGGATATTAACATCGGCTACAACGCTGCTACAGGCGAATTTGAAGATTTAATTGTCGCCGGGATCATCGATCCTGCCAAAGTTGTCCGTTCAGCTTTACAAAACGCTGCTTCAATTGCGGGGATGGTCTTAACTACCGAAGCAATCATCGTTGAGAAGCCTGAGAAACAAGCTCCCGCTGCTCCTGATGCTGGCATGGGCGGTATGGGCGGCATGGGCGGCATGGGCGGTATGGGCGGTATGGGCGGTATGGGCGGCATGGGTATGTTCTAATCACCGCTTCCTCAACTAATTAATTTTTATTTTTTTCTACAGTTTGTCTTCACAAAAAGGCAAACTGTTTTTTATGCCATTCAGAAATTTTGCAGAAACTTATAAATGCTATTATGTCGGCTGTAATACTGCTGAGTTTTCACGAGAAGTCTGAAAAGCGGCTTTGCTCAAGGTCAATTAAAATAATTCGTAATTCGTAATTCGTAATTCGTAATAATGCCGACCGCAGGCTACGCCAACGTAATTAAGTTTTGTAATGTAGATTTAGACATTGCCACGTTTAGAAGCTCTTGACTTAGGGAACACCACAAAATAAATTACCCAAAAATCGTAGGGTGGGTTACGGACTAACGTCCTAACCCACCATAAATTTAGGGGATAATGGTGGGTTACGCGCTCGCTAACCCACCCTACAAAAACTCAAGGTCAATTAAAATAATTCGTAATAATGCCGACCGCAGGCTACGCCAACGTAATTAAGTTTTGTAATTTAGATTTAGACATTGCCACGTTTAGAAGCTCTTGACTTAAACCCCCAGAATTAGTTAAAACCTTTGACAAATGACTATTAGGTAAAAATGCATGATTAAAAAAATTCGCCGTACTTCTAAACGTATTACTAAAAAAGATGACAAAGAACATTATCATCAACCAGGAACTCCGCCAGGTACAATCATCATTGATGAAAATGCTGAACAGCCAATTATTTTTTTAATTGACTATAACCAAACTAACTTTATCCGTGAACAAATTACTAACCCTGAAGATTGCCTTAACTATTTGGATACAGAATCTGTTTCTTGGGTAGATGTACAAGGCTTAGGTAATAGAGATATCTTAGAACGCTTGGGGAAAGTTTTTGATTTACATCCTCTAGTTTTAGAAGATGTGGTCAATATGACAGAGCGTCCCAAAATTGAGGATTATGAAGACCAATTGCTGATTATTGCTCGCATGGTAGTACCGAAGGAAACAGGCTATGGTTTTTATAGTGAACAAGTAAGTTTAGTATTGGCAAAATATTATCTACTCACAGTTCAGGAGGAAGCAGAACATGATTGTCTGGAAGGAGTAAGGGTGAGAATTGAGAAAAATAGAGGTATTATTCGCAAACAAGGAGCCGATTATTTAGCTTATTCTTTATTAGATGCCATTATTGATGGCTTTTTTCCCGTATTAGAACTTTATGGCGAGCAAATTGAAGAATTGGAGCAGGAAGTAATTGTTCAACCTACTCCACAAACATTACGAAAAATCTATCAAATTAGACGAGAATTATTGCAACTACGTCGTGCAATCTGGCCTCAACGGGATGCAATTAATTCTTTAATTAGAGATGGCAGTGAACTAATTAATGATGAAGTGCGAATTTATTTACGAGATTGTTATGATCATACAGTACAAGTCATGGATATGGTGGAAACTTACCGAGAACTATCATCGGGATTAATGGATGTCTATCTTTCCGCAGTTAGCAACAAAATGAATGAAATTATGAAACTGCTAACGGTGGTTTCATCAATTTTTATTCCCCTAACTTTTGTGGCTGGAATATATGGCATGAATTTTAATACTGAAAAATCGCCATATAATATGCCTGAACTGAATTGGTATTGGGGTTATCCATTATGCTTGGCATGCATGGCAATGATTGCTGGTATATTAATATTGTTTTTTTGGCGACGGGGTTGGCTAGATAATTCAGTAGATGTTAAGCGGGATTAAAAATGCTAACTAAAAAATTATAATCAATAAATTAATCTACCAATCGACAAAATATTAGCGGGAGTTGAACAACAAATTTATGGCAATACAAAGCGGCGATCAAAATCTCATTGTTTTGACAGTTTATATTCTGGGGGTATATTACACGTTCAATCGCATGATTGAATCTATCGACGATATGGTAATGCTGAATTTTCAGAAAGGTATTGTCGATGAACAATTAAAAGAGCAAAATCTCCAAGATACAGTGGGCATTTCTTTTAAAACAAGTAATTATGGTTTAGATAAAATAGAAACTGATCTGAAAGAGTTATCAATGAGTATTGAAAATAAATCAGAAAGTATTGCCATATACGTTGACTGGGATAATAGTTCTTTTGTGGTTGAACATACTCAGCAATCCCGCCGAGTGATTCGCAAATCCCCAGATTTAACACGTGATTTAGCTATACCCCAAGTTCCCACTATCATTGCTCCTAAGAAAACTATTTCGGAAAATGTCACCGCAGAAGATGTTTTTCAAAGAGATAAAGAATTAGGTATTTATAAACCAGCATCGCCTTTAATTAATGTTGCTGCCATCAAAAAGAATGATAAGCAAAAGAAGTTATACAAAGACTTTTTAGATGGCACAAAGGATTTGGAATTTTCATTACAACTCGTGCTGCGGATTTCGGAAATGAGAGTCGGTATTGCTCCTGGTATCAATGTTCCTCCAGTGTCAATTATCAATTGTCCCTTTACCATCACCAAGCTACCCTGGACTTACGCTTTACCTTGGAATAAAAAGAAGTAATTCCAATCCAGACACAGATGGCGATCAAAGCGTACACTGGATAAAGGAGAGAGTAGGCGTAGGCAGTTGCAGATCAGTTATCAACACTGGTTTGAGGAAAGTCCGGGCTTCCGAAAGACCAAACTTGCTGGATAACGTCCAGTGCGAGCGATCGTGAGGATAGTGCCACAGAAAGATACCGCCCATCAATTTTAAATTGGTTGGTAAGGGTGCAAAGGTGCGGTAAGAGCGCACCAGCAGCATCGAGAGGTGCTGGCTCGGTAAACCCCGGTTGGGAGCAAGGCCAGAGGAACTATGGTTGGTCTTTTACCAGTTCCGTTAAACAAGAGCCGCTAGAGGTGTCTGGTAACAGGCATCCCAGATAGATAACTGCCCTCGAAAGAGAACAGAACCCGGCTTACTACCGACTCTCTTCTTAAACGAATTATGGATTTTTTATTTTCCATAGTTCGTTTTTTCAATTACAGCAATTTTCAGGTAAATGAATTACATTTAAAGGCAAGTTTCGCGCAATCGCTCTTAGCAATCTCGTTCGCGGTAGCGTTGCGTAGCAAAGAGTAGACGCTAAGGAGCAAAGTAAGAAAAGAATAGAAAAATTATCTAGTTGTAGCCATTTAACCTAATATACTGTTATGGATAATCAAATGAACATAAGTAATATAAAATCTTTTTCAGTGTATGGTCTTTTTGAAACAGATAATGTACAAATTCCTTTTGATGAAAATATAAAAATACTCGTTGGTGAAAATGGAATTGGAAAAACTCAAGTCTTAAATCTTTTTTATTATACTTTAACAAGAAATTTTTTTAGACTTGGTGAATTTACATTTGATAAATTGATTTTAGAATTTCATCACGGAAAATCTGTTGAAATAACTAAACTTAATGTAGATGAATTGATTAAACAAATTTATGAAAATCCTATAGTTATGGATGAATTTGATAATCAAATTAAAATTAAATATCATAATCTTATGATAGGAGTTGAGATTTTAAAAAAGAGATTTATACAAAGCAAGATTCATCTGTTATATACTTCAGATAATTCTAAACCTACTTCTGAAATAAAAAAGCGCCGTGGTTTTGATATATTTGATATACAAATTGGAAGAAAAAAAGTACATATATTCAACTCTTTTTTTAATCAATGTGAAAAAGAAATTGAATCAGGAACTGGCACTAGTGAGATTATGTATTTTCCCACATATAGGCGTGTAGAAGAAGATTTACATAATCTTGGTTATAATGATGACGAACTCTTAAGTCAAGAGAATACACTTATTCAGTTTGGGATGGATGATGTTCAACAACGTTTTAATAACATTCAAAACACTATTGATAGACTTTTAAAAGAAGGTTTTTCAGAAATGTCATCTGAAATTCTCAGTCAACTTATAGAAGATGAAGAAAATACAACAGATAGCGATTTTCTGAAAAATATTGACAATAATGATGTTGAAATTTTATTATCACGTGTCGGAAAGAGAATTTCAGAAACGAAAAAAGCAAGAATTCGAGAACTACTTTTAAATAAAGAAGCAAAACCTAAAGATAGTTCTCTAAATTTTTTCCTAAAAAAATTAATTGAAATTTACTCTTCTCAGAAAGAGTTAGACAATTCTGTGAAAGTATTCAGAGACGTTTGTAATAAATATTTGATCAATAAAAAGGTATTTTATGATGAAAGTGCTATCAGAATATTTATAAAATCAGAGAAAAATTCTTCTGAAATTGCATTAAGTAAACTTTCTTCTGGAGAGAAACAAATTATTTCTATATTTTCTAAAATTTACCTTTCTGAAAGTTACAAAAGATTTATTGTACTTTTCGATGAGCCAGAATTATCATTATCAATAATATGGCAAAAACAATTACTTCCAGATATTATAAATTCAGGAAAATGTGAATTACTATTAGCTGTAACTCATTCTCCATTCATTTTTGATAATGAATTAGATAAATATGCTATTGGATTAGATCAATATATTCAATCTCCAGAAATGATTATAGCCTAATGTCATACTTAGAAAAACTCAAACAAAGTCGAGATAAATCCCAGGTTGCTTATCAAGAATTTGCTCTGCATACAAGACAAGATAAAGATGGTTTATTTTGTTTTTTTGAAGGTAAAGATAATGCTTACTACTCACCAAGAATAAAACGTTTTACAGATAATTATCACCTAATAATGTGCGGTGGTAGAGATAAAGTATTAGACGTTTACCGACTTATTACTATTCATTCTGAATACGATAAATACAAAAAAGCTTTTTTCATTGATAGGGATTTTAATGAACCTTTACTACTTCATAACCCACCAATATTTGAAACACCTTGTTATTCGATTGAAAATTTTTATGTTTCAGTAAATGTTTTTAAAGAAATTCTCAAAAACGAATTTCATTTATCAGAGGTTAGTGATCCAGCATTTCAAGTTTGTATTACTCTTTTTAAAGACAGACAAGAAGAGTTTCATCAAGCTACAACTTTATTTAATGCTTGGTATGCTTGTTTGGTAGAAATTAGAAATACAACAGGAAAAGAAATAGGTGTAAATTTAGATGATAAATTCCCAAAGAATTTTATTGATTTAACTTTAGAGTCAGTTTCGGTAAATTATGACTTGGAAAAAATAAAACAGACTTTCCCTCAAGCGTTGGAAGTTTCAGAAAATATTTTAAATGCAAAGATTACTGAGTTTATTGATTGCCAGCATTGTAAAGTTTTTAGAGGAAAATATGAAATGTGGTTTTTGTTAGTATTTTTAAGGTTAATTTTAAGAGACTCTAATAAAAGTCAATTGTTTATCACAGAAAAATTAAGTTTTACTTTTAATAATGACTATACCAGTCTAAATCCTATACTTACTAATGAACAAGCACTGACAGCATTTAATGGCTATGCTGAAACCCATGAAAGTTTAAATGTATATTTAACGCAAGTGATAAAATAGGCATAAATGTCACTTTATCTCTCCTTTCATGTTTTTATTGTAGTATATGCGATGCCTGGGGCGTTCCGTATGAGGAATCGCTAATTCCAAATTTCATAAATCTTTGCATTTATGAAAATGCTGTCACAGTAAGTTTTTCCACAAAAACCAACTTCTATTTATACTCTATATTTAATGCTAAGTTAGGAGTTATTAGCCCTTTTTCCACACTTACTGAATGTCTCTCGTTTATCCCCGCCGTCAAAGGCAACTTGAAAGTTTAGTCCAAAAGCTGGGTTTGTCAAAAGATGCACCGATAAAGTGGCCATTGCTTGATTTGGCGCTAACTCATGCGACTGTTTCTGAGTCGGCAAATTATGAACAGCTGGAATTTGTGGGTGATGCGGTGGTGCGGCTGGTAGCGGCTGTGATGTTATGGGAACATTATCCTGATTGCTCTGTGGGGGATTTTGCGGCTATTCGTTCCGTTTTGGTGAGCGATCGCATTCTTTCCCAATTAGCAAGAGGATATGGTTTAGAATTATACTTACTCGTCGCTGGTAGTGCTACCGCTGATCATATTGGTCAAGAGTCAAGACTTGCAGATGCTTTTGAAGCAGTTCTGGGAGCGCTTTATCTCAGTACTCACAATCTCAATCTGATTCGTCCTTGGTTAGATCCCCACTTCCAACAACTGACTACAGAAATTCGTCTTGATCCGGCTCGACTCAACTATAAAGCGGCTCTCCAAGAATGGACTCAGGCACAATTTAAAGTTTTGCCAGAGTATCGAGTAGTGGAGGTGAATCAACCCCACGGCACTCAAGAGCGTTTTGTGGCTGAAGTTTGGTTAAATGAAAAAATGTTAGGACAAGGCAAGGGACGCTCTATTAAAGCAGCTGAACAGGCAGCAGCTAAAGTAGCTTATGTAGCAGTTACTGAAGAGGTGATTGCTAAGGGAGCAAATGACAAATGACTAATAATTCCTTAATGGTACAAGCCCCCGGATTTATCAGAGGGGTCAATCCAAAATCTAAAATCCAAAATCCAAAATCGGATGACTCATATTAAACTTGCGATCATCGGGGTAGGACGTTGGGGAGTACATTTACTGCGAAATTTTTTAGCACATCCTCAAGTGTCTGTAGTGGCTGTAGTAGACAACCATCCAGCAAGATTGACAGCAGTCCAACAACAGTTTGAGTTAGATGAAAATGTATTATTAACAACTGATTGGCAAGCGATCAAGCAAGTTCCAGGAGTGAATGCAGTAGCGATCGCAACTCCTGCTACTACTCACTATGCCTTAATTAAAGATGCACTCCAGCAGGGATACCATGTTTTGGCAGAAAAACCCTTAACTCTTAATTCAGAAGAATGTCGGGAACTTTGCCAATTAGCTGATTATCAGCAATTGATACTCATGGTTGACCACACCTATTTATTTCATCCAGCCGTAGAACGAGGTCAAACTGTTGTTCAGTCTGGTCAATTAGGTGCTTTACGTTATGGCTATGCTACCCGCACCCATTTGGGACCAGTTCGGCAAGATGTTGATGCATTGTGGGATTTAGCTATTCACGATATCGCTATCTTTAACACTTGGTTAGGTGAATTACCTGTGAAAGTCCAAGCAACGGGTACGGTGTGGCTACAGGAAAATAGGTCTATTGAGGGAACCGCAACGGAAAACCAAGGTTTAGCTGATTTAGTTTGGGTAAAGCTGACTTATCCAGATCAATTTCAAGCCTATATTCACCTCTGTTGGCTAAATCCCGATAAACAGAGACGATTAGGGATTGTGGGTAGCAAGGGTAGCTTGATTTTTGATGAAATGTCCCCTGCATCACCTTTAACTCTGATATATGGAGAGTTTTCTCAACAGGAAAATTTCTTTATTCCTGTGAATCAAAGCCAAGAAGCGCTGGACATTGAAAAGGGTGAACCATTACAGAAAGTGTGCGATCGCTTTGTTGTTTCTATCCTCCAGAATACCCCTTCTCTGGTTTCCTCTGGTTGGGTAGGTAGAGAATTAGTAGAAATTCTCAGCGCTTTGACTACATCTCTCCAGCAAGGTGGTAAATCTATCACCATCACTAATCCTTAATTTTATGATTTGTAGTAACCGTTCAGCAGGTTAGACAAGCGATCACCATAAATTTAATTTATACAGGACTAAATATACAGCGCTTCCTGCTGTTATGAGGTATAGTTTTTTATCCTAAGTAGGGGCGGGGTTTCCCCGCCCTATATTGTATTGAATGGGGTTTGGTTTCCCCGCCCTATATTGTATTGGATTCTGAAAATCAAACTGAATTCTAAGAGGAAATATTAAAGCTTTGCTACTTTTTCTCCTTGTTGTGAAAGTCGATTGATCTCACTTGTATCTACTGGTTCTTCCTTTATCTCTGCTGGCTGCAAGCTAGTATAAATGATTCCTTTCACGTCATTATTAGAAGTATGTTCACTATTTCTTAAATCCCCTTTTTTTACTGAGTTAGGTAATAGAGATATATCAATCAAAGGTAATATAATTTTTACCGTCGTTCCTTGGTGCAAACCCAAACTCTCAAGAGTAATAGTTCCACCCATCAGTTCGATTAAGTTGCGAGAAATTGCTAATCCCAGTCCAGTTCCTTCAAATTTCCGTGTGGTTGTACCATCCACCATCACAAAGGGGCGAAATAGTTTATGCTGCTGCCCAGGATCAATACCTATTCCTGTATCTTTGATTGCGACTATGACATGATATTTACCATGACTGTGCTGAATATCTGTACTAATGGTGATGCTACCTGTATCGGTGAATTTCGTAGCATTACCAATGATATTAATGAGAACTTGTTTGAGTTTTACTTCATCGGCCTTAATTGGTATCGCTTCATTACCTAACTCACATTTAAGTTGTAATCCCTTATGTTGGACATTCACTGATTGTAAATTAATGACCTCTAGCAGTAATTGACGCAATTCTAGAGGCGTTATTACTACTGAAAGTTTACCTGCTTCAATTTTGGAAATATCGAGTAAATCATTAATAATTCCTAACAAATGAATTGCTGTTTCATCCGCTCGCTGGAGAAATTCTAATTCTTCTTCTCTGTCATCACACATTCCATCTCTAACTAAGCGAACGCAGTTAATAATAATATTTAGTGGATTTCTTAATTCATGGGAAGTCGTAGCTAAAAACTGACTTTTAACTTTATTAGCTGATTTTGCTTCTTTCCAGGCTATTTCTAGTTCTTCTGCCCATGCTTTGAGTCGTTCAACCATTTGATCTAGTGCTTGTGCTAATTGATTAAATTCCCGAATTTTAAAGTTACGAGGAATTGGTTGTGCAGCGTGGTGACTGTGAATATTTAAAGCATAGTCTCTGAGTTCTTCTACAGGGCCAGCTAGATAAGGAGCTAAATATAATGATGCCAACAAACTTGCACCAATTAAACCAACAGTCAAAACAATCAGGATAAGTTTGATTTCATCTAAACTAAACAGTGCATTTTTTACACTTGTTACAGCTAAAATAACCCATTTTTTTTGCTGTTTGGGTGTAATGGGATCAGGAATAGCTGTATAGCCAGCAACTAATTCTTCGCTTTCTATAAAATTAAAATTTATGGAATCATTACGTCCTGTAATTGCATTTTTAATTAAGTTTTTTAGTTGTTCAGCATCTGAGTAATTATTAATATTAGTTCCAACTCTTTCTGGCAAAGGGTGAGCCAAAATAGCTCCATTTTCAGCAATGACTACCAAAGAGCCTGTAAGTGAACCCGGTTGATTTGTAGTTTTCTGGTGTAATGTCGTTTGCAGAATTAATGCATAAGCTAAATTTCCACGACGATTATAAACTGGGGCTGATAACAGCAATTGCAGCTGATTTTGTGTATTTTTTTTGCCAGTTGTTCCAGCTTTGGGTGGTAATATAGCTTGGATTTGCACTTCATCACTGGGAAAAGATAATTTTAATTCTGAAATTGCTTTATCACCGCAGCTACTAGCAATGATGTTACCTGTTTGGAGATTTTTTAATTGAATACAATCAATGTGGTTTGGTAGTTGTTGCGCTAGTTGATTGAGAAATGTTTGAACTTGATCTGAGTAACCAGACTTAATGACTGTTGTTTGACTAGCACTCAGCAAATTAGTTTTCAGTACTGCAATCGCATCGGTAATTTTTTCACCTTTATTGATAGCGCTCTCTGTTAAGTTTTGTCGAGCAGTTGTCAAAAGGCTTGAGCGTGCCTTATTCAAAGCCACCATTTCTCCGACTAATAACACCGGAACAAATAGCAGAAGAATTCTTGTTACTAAAATTCGCCGAAATGACGATTGACGGAACTTAGCCATCGAGTGTCTCACTTCGCATCTGCAAACCACAATAACACCGATATGCAATTAGACTAGCTAAACGAGACATTTTATAAAATTATGGGAAATTTATTGTAACTTGTTAAAAATATCAAACTGTTATTGGGTAAAAAGACATTAGAGATACCAAAACTATTAGACAGTATATGTAATAGCGGCTGGTTTTGCATATCTATCTAAGGATGAAATTAATAAACATTTTTCTGTTGGCAAGGCTTTTCTACAATCAACTCATTCATAAGAAAAAGTTCAAAACTATCAAACCAATCCAATGGTAAAATATGTTCCTCATACCACGGTGGTTGTGAACATGAGTGTAGAAGGCAAGATAGCAGATTTCAAGCGATCGCACTGTTGGCCTCAGGGGCTGATACTACCCACTTGGAAAAATAAATTGCTGCCTATTATGCCATTTTATTCGATGCGGGTACGCTTTGTGCCTACGGTACAACAATTACGTTGTCAGATTCAACGCTGCTGCAACAGAGAACAAAAGAAAATAGAACTCCTCAGCCCGTTCATATAGTGATTTCGAGTTCTGACCACCATAATCCGGATATTAAATTCTTTCAGCAACCAGTTAAATGCTGGTTAATCACGACTAAAGTGGAGGCACATTTTTGACAATAAGGCTGAGAATTTGAGCAAATTCTGGTTACGGAAACACTAACCGAAAAAATTGATCAAGGGCAAGAATTTTTACCCGGATTTCTCACAAGTGGCAACTTCTACAAGTTTTTACAATAGAACAGAAAGTATTTTGGCGCTATCGGCTGCAACCACAAGCTTCTATAGATTACGCTAATGAAAGCTTTTGCTAACTTTTTAAATATTAAAAGCCACACGATGGTAAAACCACTTAAACCTAACTATTCTGTCGTTTGGACTAACAAAATTGCCGAAGTTACCCAAGAAGCCTGGGATGCTTTGGCAATGCCACTCAAAACCCCGTTCTTAGAGTGGCAGTGGCTGAATAATATGGAAACCTCCCACAGTGCGACAGCGAACGCAGGTTGGTTGCCAAATCACTTGACGCTGTGGCGAGATAGAATATTAATTGCTGCTGCCCCACTTTATTTAAAAGGCCATAGTCAAGGCGAATTTGTATTTGATCATCAGTGGGCAGAGTTAGCCTCACGCATTGGGGTAGAATATTATCCAAAAATGTTGGGAATGTCTCCCTTTACGCCGGCAGAAGGCTATCGCTTCTTAATTGCTGCTGGGGAAGATGAGGAAGAAATCACAGCGATAATGTTGCATGAGATTGATGCTTTCTGCATCAAGCATGGTATTTCCGGCTGTCATTTTCTCTATGTTGATCCTCAATGGCGGGCTGTGTTGGAAAAACAAGGTTTTACACCTTGGTTACACCATAGTTACATTTGGGAAAACGCAGAATTTCAAGCTTTTGATGATTACTTGACAGTATTCAATGCTAATCAAAGACGCAATATTAAACGCGAACGCAAAGCTGTTGAAAAAGCAGGTTTAAGACTTGAAGCATTGACTGGTGAAGAAATTCCTAAGTCTTTGTTTCCCTTGATGTACGAGTTTTATGCTGACACCTGCGATAAGTTTGGTTGGTGGGGTAGCAAGTACCTGACAAAGCGGTTTTTTGAGCAGTTACATCATAGTTATCGCCATCGGGTGGTATTTTTTGCTGCCTACAATGAAGAGGATCATCGTCAACCTGTGGGAATGTCCTTTTGTCTATTTAAGGATGACAGACTATATGGACGTTATTGGGGTAGTTTTCAGGAAATAGACTGCTTACATTTTGATGCTTGCTATTATAAACCGATTGAGTGGGCGATCGCTCACGGTATCCAAACTTTTGACCCCGGTGCAGGAGGTAGACACAAGAAACGGCGAGGGTTTCCAGCCAAACCCAATTACAGTCTCCATCGCTTTTACAACAATCGTTTAGGACAAATTTTGCGCCCCTATATTCGGGAAGTTAATGAAATGGAACAGCAGGAAATGGAGGCGATTAATGCAGAGTTACCTTTTAGCAAAGGTAATGCTTAGGAAAAATATCACCTCAGCAATACCTTTGAGATGTAATGTAAAAAGACTGTCGAAATAATTTTTCGTTTGAGAATGCTTATGAATTTGTTACTTGATGATTTAACCGCAATTGATAATAAACTTTCTCAACGTCATATTGACCTTGATCCCAGTGGCTACTTCATTATTTACATAGACCGCAATGAACAGTTAATTTACGCCAAGCATTTTACAAATGTAATTGATGATCGCGGTTTGGCTGTAGATCCAGAAACAGGTCAGGTAATTCCGGCACGGGGAAAGGTAGAAAGAATCCACACAACTGTATTTAGTGGCAGGACTGCAAAAGAACTGTGTGTGAAGATTTTTGAAGAAACTCAACCCTGTCCTCTTACCTTACTAGACCATGCGGCTTATTTGGGTAGAGAATTTGTTCGCGCTGAAATTGCTTTAGTGACAGGGCAAGAGTACATTCAGGATTAAAATCAAGAATGATGGGTAATTGGGAAGGAGGTAATAGGTATTATCTCTTCCCCAATTTGATAGCTGATGAGAAAATTGAGTTTACAAAAAAAGGGAATAGGGAACAGGGAACAGATAAGAAACTTTAGTTCTGAGTTTAAAGCTCAGTCAAAAAACAGTGTTATTATTTCGATTTCATGTTTTTAAATATGACTTTTTCCTATTCCCTATTAAGAGTTAAGAGTTCCCTCTGAACAATACCTTTGCTAAATTGAAAAAGCCTTGATTCCTAGGTTTGGTTTCATGTTGTCATACCAACAAAAAGCTGAAATTTTTGAAAAGTTAATTGAGAGGATTGCAACGTGAAAACCTTGATTATTGACAACTATGACTCTTATACTTTTAACCTTTATCAATTAATTGCAGAAGTCAATGGAGAGTATCCCACTGTAATTACAAACAAGTTTGTATGGGATGAACTGAACCAGTGGGAATTTGATAACATCGTGATTTCACCAGGGCCAGGTCGTCCAGAAAACCCAAAAGATTTTGGAATTTGTCGTCAAATTATTCAAAATGCCCAAGTGCCACTTTTAGGGGTTTGTCTTGGACATCAGGGACTTGGTCATGGGTATGGGGGAAAAGTTATTTATGCCCCTGAAGTTAGGCATGGTCAAGTCAGTGAAGTTTATCACAATGGCAGTGATTTGTTTGCGGGAATTCCTTCACCTTTCTCTGTTGTGCGTTACCATTCCTTGCTGGTTTCCAATGACCTACCGGACTGTTTGGCAAAAGTAGCGTGGACAGAAGATAACCTGGTGATGGGAATACGCCATTGTTCTTTGCCACTGTGGGGTGTACAGTTTCATCCAGAGTCAATTTGTACTCAGTATGGACATACTTTATTCGAGAATTTTAAAGAAATTACCCGAAAATTTGCCCATGAGCTAGGCAAAAATCCTAGAAAACACTATTGGAAAGGAAACAACGGTAATGCTGCTTTGCCAACAAGTTCTTCTGTCCAAAAACAGCAACGGGAATTTGAACTTTGTACGCGCAAACTGAATGTGTGTCCCGATTCTGAGCAGATATTTGTGCATTTGTTTGGTAAATCACCCAACGCATTTTGGCTAGATAGCAGTCGTGTTGAACCTGGTCTTTCTCGCTTTTCTTTCATGGGAGATAGCAGTGGAGAAAACAGTTTCTTGATTCATTATCGGACGCTATCGCAGGAACTGACTATTACAAAATCTGATAATATCAGCCGTAGAAAAGAAGGAATTTTTGAGTATCTCAAGCGAGAAATTGAACGGCGACATTGCCCAGCTGATGATCTACCCTTTGATTTTAATTGCGGGTTTGTGGGTTACTTTGGCTATGAACTCAAGGCAGAATGTGGATCGCAATTAAACCACTCTTCTACCTTACCCGATGCCATGTTTTTGTTGGCTGATCGGATGATTGTAATTGATCACCAGGAGCAAACTCTTTATTTGCTTTGCCTAATTCAGGAAGGAAAAACAGCCTCAGCAGAAGCTTGGTTTGAATGGATAATACACCAAATTCACCACCTTCCTCCTCTGTTACCTATTGTTCCTGAGCAGAAAGAGACACCTGTAATTTTCCGGTTAAGCCGTTCCCAAAGGACTTATCTTGATGATATTAAGAAATGTTTGCAGGAAATTCACGAAGGAGAAACCTATCAAGTTTGTTTGACGAACCAGATTCATACAGACACGACACCAGATCCACTGGGGTTCTATCGTTCATTACGCCGCATCAATCCTGCTCCCTACTCTGCATTTTTGCGCTTTGGCGATGTGGCCATTGCTTGCTCGTCTCCAGAACGATTTCTGCACATTGATCGCCAAGGTTGGGTAGAAACAAAGCCTATTAAGGGGACGCTGCCACGAGGAAAAACACCCGAAGAAGATTTTATCCTGCGTGAACAATTACGGAATAGCGAAAAAGATCGAGCAGAGAATCTGATGATTGTGGATTTGCTTCGCAATGATCTGGGAAGAGTTTGTGCAGTCGGCACTGTCCATGTTCCCAAATTGATGGATGTGGAAACATATCCTACAGTACATCAACTGGTAACGACCATTCGTGGTCATTTACGCGCCGATATGAGCGCCGTAGACTGCATTCGCAACGCCTTTCCCGGCGGTTCTATGACTGGCGCACCTAAGATCAGAACCCTGGAAATTATTGATCGATTAGAGCAGGAAGCGCGGGGTGTGTACTCAGGGGCAATCGGCTTTTTGGGATTGAATGGTTCAGCTGATTTGAATATTGTTATTCGTACTGCTGTGTTGACTCCAGAACAAACTTCGATTGGCGTTGGTGGGGGTATTGTGGCGCTTTCTGATCCCCAGTTGGAGTTTCAAGAAACAATGCTGAAAGCAAAGGCATTGATTCATGCGATGTTGATCACAACTTATGGAGTTTTTGATCCTGACCAATATTATATCCAGGAAATAGAAACAGAGGTTTTTGATAGCTATGAAAAAGCGCCGGCATAAGTGCAGAAATTTTGGATATGTAATTTCAGTGGTGAGGGTTTAGCAATGCTAAACCCCTACACAATATAGGGTACGATGTTTTACGCCATCCCCAATCACCTATGCCTCATTTGATGGTTGAACGGCTAGGTAGATATAGTAAGTGGCCATGGGAATGACAGTGGCAGCAATTAACAATCCTACTATCCAAGCGATCGCATTGTCTTTTTCGGTTCCTTCGGTTTTTCCAAATGTTCCTTCTACTCGTATAGTTTCTACTATCTTTGGTGGGCCGGGATCAGGTTTACCGGAGATGACAGCGACTAAGCGATCGCGCACGTCAATAAATGCCTGATTATATTTGTTACCATTGCGTAACGGTACACCCAAAGTTTCTTCAGCCACACTTTCAGCGATCGCATCTGTCAATGTAGACTTGACTTGATCACCGCTGACAATAGCGGCACGATTGGTAACAGTATCAATCACCAATAAGGTTTGATTTGCTTGTGCTTCTGCTGTGGGAAACCATTTTTCAAATAGTCCTTGAGCAAAACTTTCTGGTGTTTCCCCATAGTCAAGACGGTGAATAGTCACAATTCTGGCTTCGTTACCAGTTTCCTGTGCCAATTCTTTGAAGGCGCTGCTAATTTGACCTTCATTGAAACGACTAATGACATCAGCTTGATCTACAATCCAGGTGTCTGGTGACAAACTGGGTATTTGATACACACCCGTCGCCAAAGCAGGCACAGCGAACAGAGAAGTCGCCATCATCATCACCATTAAGGATAAAATGAGGCGTGTAAAGTATTTTTGACTACTAAATAATTGCTTGAGTAGCTGTTTCATCGGATGAATCCTAAGACAGTCTTGCACTCAAAATACTACACAACCAAGGACAAAATCACCCCATTTGCGGATAATTATGGATTTGTTAGATTAATTAACTATTAACATAAGTTGCTAGTACCGCTTTCTCGGAATTAAAAATTAAAAATTAAAAAAACAGATTAAACAGGCTTTTCAGGTATTTTTAAGGGTTGGTTAACTTACGCCGTGTGGTACTAGTTATATTTGTCTATATATTCGGCGAAGTTTTACAATACATGACCATCATCTTAACCAACGACGACGGTATTGACGCAGATGGTATCCAAGCCTTACTGAAAGCTGTAAACGGGAAAAATGTAATTATAGCTGCACCAAAAGAACATCAATCTGGTTGTGGACATCAAGTGACGACAACTGTGCCTATTAAACTACAACGCCGTTCTGAGTTTGAGTACGCTATCTCTGGTACTCCCGCTGATTGTGTGAGAATTGCAATTACACAAATATGTTCAAATGTCAAATTTGTTCTTTCAGGCATTAATGCCGGAGGGAATCTGGGCGTAGATGCTTACATTTCTGGAACTGTCGCAGCTGTTAGAGAAGCTGCAATGCATGGTATTCCTGGAATTGCAATTTCCCAATATCGCAAAGCCAAACTAAATTACGATTGGGATTTAGCCGCTAAATGGACATCAGCAGTTTTAGCAGATTTGCTTCAACGTCCTTTAGAACCTGGAAACTTCTGGAACGTAAATTTACCTCATCTCCTTCCGGGAGAAACAGATCCTGAAGTTGTGTTTTGTCAACCATGCACCAAACCTTTGCCCGTCAATTATCGGATGGAAGGTAATGATTTTTACTATGTGGGGGAATATGGTAAACGAGATCGCACTCCTGGGAGTGATGTGGATGTATGCTTTTCTGGGAATATTGCGATAACTCAATTAAGGGTTTGAAGTGAAACGTCATGTTTCTTCATCTGGACTTTGAAGCAAAGACACGATTTTGTCTACTGTTTGTGTCAATTGAGTGAGTTCTTGTAGTGAATCTTTCTGAGCTTCAGCTAGACTTTGGACAGCATCACACAAAGCGAAAATTTGAAACCCCTGCTGCTGTACCTGTTTTCCTTGTGCTTCAACTTGTACACTTAGAGCATCCACTCTTTCTGCCAGACGTTCAATTGTTTCAGTAGTAGATAGTACTGCTTCCCCTATTTGCTCAACAATAGATTCTAATCGACTTATTTTAGCTTCGACTCCTGCTGAAATCATTTCCTGTCCGCCCCAATTTTGAGAAATCATCATAGTAATATTGTTAGTATTCATCCAATAATTTCATAATCAGTAATACCAGGCTAAATTGCAAATTCCAGTATTAAAAAAGTCTAACTGATTCTCATACTGGTATGCATTCCGAAAACCTATTTAAGTTACAGTTAATTGCCATTGATTGAAATCGATAACTTTTTTGTCAATTCATATTATATGAAGCTTGTTTTACTCATGTCTCCAGCAATACTACTGGATTTCGAGAAGGGTTATCTCCTGGACTTGAGGCTAACTTGACATAATATAATGTCCGATTGTTCGCGTAGCGTCTCGTCAGAGATATACTTATCATCTAGACTGACGCGGGGACACAGAGATTTTTTTGATAAGTGATTACGCGTGCATCATATAGCAGGAGTCAGGAGACGCTTCGCAGACCTATAGCTTACGCCACGCTGCGCTATCGGTTCAGGAGTAAAACCCTCTTGTAGTGAGAGTTTCATTATCAATTGATGTCCTAACCACCCTGTCCACGGCTATATAAAACACTTACAGGACTTACGCAAAATATCTCTCAAAGCCTCTTTTCTCTGTGAACTCTGTACCTCTGTGGTTCGTTTTTCCGTGGGGTGTGCGTAAGTCCTAACTTAATATGCTGTGTATTGTTGAAAAGCAAAATTATCGGTGGGGGTTTAGCACTGTGCTTTACCCCTACAACACGACATCAACAAAATTATTAATTAAAGCCTGAAAGAAGCTATTTCGGTAAAGGCACACCATGTTTAATTTGCACAGTGCGTAAGTCCTATATTCTACTTAATTAGATGAAGGATTGACCCAAAAACACAATACCGATACCACAAACAGCTAAACCAGCCCAGCGAATTTTACTTGGTAATATTGGCTGAATTTCTCTGCTACCGATAATTACACCAACTTCTCTAGTACAGAGGAAAATTACACTTTGAGTTAAAATGACACCAATAATATAGGCAACTACAGTGAGTATTCCTGCACCGATGATGGATTCACCATCAGCATATCCCTGAAATAAACCAGCAGCAGCACCCAGTATGGCTATAACTAACCAACTAAGTTGAATTTGCCGGACTAAGATGATGCCAAAAGCAATAGTGCAAATAGCGATCGCTATTTCTTGACCTGGTAAATTTTGTTGGTACAGATGAATCATTTGTCCACAGAATGCGGCTATGACAAAAGATGCACCTATCCAAGCACCACGTCCAAATCGAGCAGCCAGTAAACCGATGGCAACTATGCCAGCTAATCGATTTAAGCTAATGACTGGATCAGCTATCCCCCAAATTAATCCTTCCCAGGAGTTAGAAATATTGTGCTGAACTGGTGATCCACCTGATGAACTTAGTAGACTGATCAGGACTAAAGCTGCGATCGCTCCCATATGGCTGTACAGTCTGGATGCAGGTAATTCCCCTGAATTGGAAGATGCTATTAGTTGAATTTTCAACATTATCATTAATAGGTCAAATTAGTCTTTTCTGTAATTTATACTACTTCAATCTCAAAAAAAACTAACGCCGTTATAAATATATATGACACTGGCTATATATATTTTTGTTAAGTTCCAATTAGGGCAGGATTACTCTAAGGAACTCCCAAAAATAAATTATCCAATTTCTGCTGGAATCAAAACGACTTTTTCCCCCTGCCCTGCATTAAAAGCGATATAGCATTTTTTTATTTGGAAGTCCCTGAGAGTCTCAACGAAGTAATTCCTCAACTTGATACTGACTCCACAAAGTTCTGTACAGACCTGGCTGTTCTAGAAGTTCGGAGTGATTACCTACTTGGACAATTTTGCCCTTGTCCATGACAAAAATTCGGTCAGATGTGGCAGCGGCGGAGAGTTGATGGGTAATGAAGATTACTGTTTTCCTTTGAGTGCCACGATCAAGATTTTTCAGGATTTTTGTGGCTGTTTGATTATCAACACTGGAGAGAGCATCATCTAAAATTAACACCGGGGCATCAATCAGCATTGCCCTAGCTAGGGCTGTACGTTGTCTCTGTCCCCCAGAAAGAGTGATTCCTCGTTCACCTACAATAGTTTCATACTGCTGCGGAAAATTACTAATTTCTGCCTCGATTTGGGCAAGATGAGCAACTGCTTCTACACTTTCTTGTTCACTTAGCGGATCTCCATAACGGATATTATTTTTAATGGTGGTGCTAAACAAAAAGCTATCTTGAGGCACATAGGCGATCGCACCCCGTAAATCATTTATAGCTATTTTTGTAATATCTATCCCATCCAAAAACAACTGCCCAGCTTCAATATCCAACAAGTGTGGTAAAGCATTAGCCAAAGTAGATTTACCCGATCCGATAGCGCCGACAATAGCCACCACTTCCCCCGGAGCAATAGTAAAGTTGATATGGTCTAATGCTGGAGTACTGGCACCAGGGTAAGTATAAGTGAGATTTTTGGCTGTCAGTTTTCCTGTGATTTTGTCGGCGCTGATACGTATGGCATCTGCGGGATCTTGAATTTTGGGGGTAACACTGAGAATAGATTCCAGGCGATCTATACTTACTTCACCTCGTTGGTAAGTAGTGATGGTGAAGCCTAACAAAGCTGTTGGGAAAACTAGACGCTCTACATAAATCAGTAGCGCCAAAAAATCACCCACATCCAGCGTGCCAGAAGATATCCGCATTGTTCCCAAGCCGATGATAATCAGAGAACTGAGATTAGCTAAACCGCCAATTAGCGGAAACAGAGTATTGCGGCTTTGTGCCAATTTTAGATTAGCTGCCAATAGCTGCTGATTTTTCTTGTTAAAAGCTTGACGTTCGTTTTCTTCTTGAGCGTAGATTTTAATCAAAGAAATGCCGCTAATGTCCTCTTGGATGAGTTCACTCAGATCCGAAAGTTTTTCCTGCACCGCTGATTGTTGTTGACGCAAGCGATCGCTAAACAGATGTACCAACAGAAACATAAACGGATAGACTGCCAAAGAAGCTAATGTCAGATCCACACTAATCGACAGCATCACTGGCAGCGTTAGAGCGTAAGCAAACAGAGTATTTGCCAAACTCAATACCGCAAAACCCAACAACCTCCTGATATTTTCTACATCACTAGTAGCCCGACTGATTAAATCCCCAGGAGTGTTATTGGCAAAATAAGCTGGCTCCAACTTGAGCAAATGTTGAAAAATCCGCTGTTTCAGTTCAAATTCTACCTGCCGCCCTACGCCAAATATCCAAATGCGGGAAGCCATCCGCATCAGCAACATCGCTGAACTCAGCAAGATGATTGTAATTACATAATGTAATACTTGATTGATACTAAAGGTGGTCGAAAGTTTGTCTACCCCAGAGCGAATCAGCAAAGGGATATAAACGCCTAGACCATTCACAAACAATAAAGCAATAATGCCTAATGCCGTCTCTCGCCAATAGGGACGCAGATAAGTACCGAGTTTCTCAAGCCGTCGAGATTGTGTCATTCACGCAATTTTGCTACTTTATCATCCTGGACTAACTGGCTATGGTTTTTTTGTATTGTCGTTATTGCCGTAGCCCGTCTTCACCTACTCTAATCCATGACTCAGTTACATAGCCATGATCAACTGGGTACACGAGGACGCTTGAAGAAGGAGTCAGGAGTCAGTAGCGGAGCCGGAGACGCTCCGCCTCCGGTCAGAATCAATCAGTCGAGGATTGGGTACCCACAACTGAATTGTTGCACCACCAAATCGTAGATGTGGTGGGGGTCTTAAACCCGGTTATTCATCCGCCACTCGCACAGAATTAATTCAGCAATTCTGACTTCTGACTCCTGAATTCTGTTCGATAAAAATATTTATTTGCGTATTTACACCTTTGCGTCCCTGCGTGTCCGTGTTTGCGCGTTTATTCTTCAAGTTAGCAAATCAGACCAAATTTTAAAACAGGCCAGCCACTACAAGGTAGCAGAGCGGCCTGTTTATAATCAGGTTTTCCACCTTCTTAAGAGCGCCCGCGTAAGAAAATGTAAATCTGATTGAGATAACTTTCCCAAACTTGGGTTGTCAGTTGTAGCGTTTCCGCATTAGGTACAAAATCTTCTACTCGTAATCCTCTTGTACTGATGGCTTGAGGATTTTGTAGTAGATAGGATGGTATTCCCATATTTAGAGCATTGAAGGCCATGGTTGTCCGATTCATATCTCCCACAGGTAGGATGCTATCCCCTCTGATATCTGAGATGTTCAAAGCAGTACTTGTTGGACTCAAAGCAACTAATGCAGACGGGGGCAGCCCTGCCCCTACTGGGGTTCTGACGACGAAGTAAGCAATAGCTGGTGTACTGGACAATAGCAAAATCGTCAGCGCCCAACCCAATAACAACCCACCGGGTTTGTCTATCCCACCTCCTTTGATCTTTTGGGCAGCAATCAACAACATTAAAACCGACGCACCTAGAGGCTTGAGTGGAAAAGAGATCAACCGCCACAAGGAAGCTACAGCGGGTTCACTAGGATTAAGAAATGCCAAAGCTAAAACGACCAATACAATCCCTAAAGCAAATCGTCCAACAAAGTTTACTGTTGGATAAAATCTCTGGAATAAAGAAAAGGCAACAACACCAATTAGCAGCCACAACAATACCCGGCTTAGTAATTGAAACATAGATTAACTCTCTAATTTTCTGGTGTGGCAAGCCCAAAGGATGCGGGGAGTGGACTTATTTTATCGTCAAACTGTAATTTCACTATTAGCCGACCTATAAAATACTTCATACCTCACACCTACAGACTACCGTCGTAGTGATTTTAGTTCAATTTTTTGACACTGCGTCTATATCTTAGGATTTTCCAGAAGAGCAACATAGCACCAGTAAACTAAATTAATTGAGTAGTAGTAGTCAAATCGTTATAAAGGAAAAACTATGTCGGCAGGAAAGCCCACCATTTTGGTAACTGGGGGAGCGGGTTATATTGGTTCTCATGCAGTACTTGCTTTGGTAAAGGCAGGTTATCAGGTGGTGATCCTCGATAATCTGGTGTATGGACATCGTGATTTAGTGGAAAAAGTTTTACAGGTAGAACTTATAGAAGGTGACATAGAAGATCGTCCCCTGTTAGATCATCTATTTAAAACCCATGATGTGGCAGCAGTTATGCACTTTTCAGCCTATACATATGTGGGCGAATCAGTAACCAATCCTGCCAAATACTATCGCAATAACGTTGTCGGTACTTTGACGCTGTTAGAGGCGATGCTGGCTGCCTCTATTCAGAAATTTGTTTTCTCCTCCACTTGCGCCACTTACGGTGTACCAGAATTTATCCCGCTGACTGAAGAACATCCCCAACATCCCATCAATCCCTATGGAACTACCAAGTTAATGGTAGAGCAGATTCTTTCTGATTTCGACGTGGCTTACGGCTTAAAATCGGTGCGTTTCCGCTACTTTAATGCTGCTGGTGCTGATCCCAATGGATTATTGGGTGAAGATCATAATCCCGAATCTCATTTGATTCCTTTAGTATTGATGACAGCATTAGGCAAGCGAGAATCAATCTCGATTTTTGGTACCGATTATTCTACTTCTGATGGAACTGCTATTCGGGATTATATTCACGTCAGTGATTTAGCAGATGCTCATATTTTGGGTTTGGAATATTTACTCCAAGGTGGTGAAAGCGAAGTTTTCAATTTGGGTAATGGTAACGGCTTCTCGGTTCGAGAAGTGATTGCCGCAGCACAAGAAGTTACAGGAAAGATTATACCTGTTCAAGAATGCGATCGCCGTCCTGGAGATTCTCCTATTCTCATCGGCACAAGCGAGAAAGCCAAAAAAGTCTTAGGCTGGAAACCTCAATACCCAGATATTAAAGATATTGTCGCCCATGCCTGGCAATGGCATCAAAAACGGCACAAGTAGGTGACAGGGAGCAGGGGAGATGCGGGGACGCGGGGACGCGGTGATGCGGTGACACGGAGATGCGGTGACACGGAGACGCGGGGACGCGGTGATGGGGGGAAAATTAAGAATTCCCTGTTCCATGTTCCCTGTTCCCTGTTCCCTGTTTACGAATTACGAATTACTCTTTCCTCAGTGCTTGCACTAAGAAAAAGACGATACCTATACATAGGAGTATAATTGCTATGACAATTATAGGCTGTATGAATCCTATCGCCCCACCTTGCTGTTGATTAGTAATATTTTCTACAGCTTGTGGAGTCTCTACAGCCTTACCTGCTGCTACGGTGATTTGAAACTTTAAATCAAAAGGTCGAAAACTCCCTTCTGTGGCTGGTTTACCAGTCAGTTTGAGTTCATAAGCCCCTGGTTTGGGAAAAGTAATTTTTGCTCCTGGTATGCCTTCATACCGTTCAGCCTGCACAGGTTGCAAATCAGGCTCAAGCAGTGCCGGTTCTCCTGGTGTATAAGGTTCGGCATAAACAGCCAACTGACAATCACACTCTTTGAGGGGTAGTACCTTACCACCTTTGCGGGTAAGAGCAAACCAAGCTTGAGCAGGTTCCCCCGCACGGGGGTTATCATTGGGTTCAATGTGGAGAGTACCACCAACATCGGCTGCAATTTGCACCTTATGAGCAGAAGCAACAGAAACTGATGTTAATAATATAACTATAAAAAATACTGATAAGACATAATTTGTCTTTCTCCGCCTGGGTGTAGTCGAAACACTGAGTTTACCGTGACTTGTTTGGGGGGACATACAACTTTTCTATACTTAATTTTGACCAAAAACAGTGCCAACGGACTAATAACACCCCAAGAGTGATGATTCCCAGTAATACAGCCGCTAATTTATTTTCCCAACTTAATCTTAAAGAACCCAGATAATGAGAACCAATTAAAACTGCATGAATGGTACTCAATAGTAAAGCTGGAACGCTTAAAAGATGAATTTGCCGCCAATACTTACCTAAATATTTTTGCATTTGATCAAAACTTGTAAAAGCCGCAGGAGCCATTAACATCAATGCCACAGCACCTGCACTCATACCCCATTGAAATTCCAAAGGCAAAAACCCGAAAGCGGCAAAATTCCATTGTAGGGAGTGTTCTATCATGTGGGTGGTATGCACCCCAGAGAGAATAAAAGCAGCTACTCCTAAAGCGCGACGGTAGCGCAGAGGTGATGCCCAGCAGCTACTAATGGGACGAGCAATTAGCGCCAGAATTAGGCAAATCAAGGCGGCGTGTCCGCTGTAGTCTACCATTGTGTCACCAGTCCGCAACAGGGTAATTGCGCCAATAATCAGTGTCACCCACCCACCCAAGCGAAACAACTGACTTCGCCGATCTTTACTCATTAAGGAAGTGGAAACACCTACTCCCAACATCGTCGGTAGAGTTCCCAAACCAAAAGCTAACATGGTAATTGCACCATGCCATAAATTACCTGTGGCTGCGGCTTTAATTTGAGCAGCGTATAAAAAACCGCAAGGCATCAAACCCCAAGTCATCCCTAATAGTGCTGGTGTCCACCATCTACTGTGTAAGGATAGCTTCACCATCCCTGCACTCAGTCGGTTATGTAAACTACCTTGTAATAGAGGGTGTAGTAAGGGAATACGTGGTATTAAGTCTGGTTTGACTTGTCCTAAACCAAACCAGATCAGCATTATGCCAGTAATTATTGCTATCCAACGGCGGAAATCGCTACCAATACCTGCTAATTGCCCACTTTCGACTAGTACCGAACCTAATGCGCCAATTCCAGCGCCAACCAGAGCATAACTCAACATTCGCCCTAAGTTTAGCAGGGTATGAAATTTTAATTGCTGTTGCCAACCCAGAGTTTCCTGTTGATGCGAAAGGGAAAATGCAACTGCTAGGGGGCCACACATCCCAAAGCAATGTCCAAAACTCCCCAGGAAGCCCAGGATTGTCATCAACAGCAAATCTAACCACATAAATAAAGTCCTGAGTCCTGAGTCCTGAGTTATGAGTTATGAGTTCTGAAGCTTAAGTCAGAACTTTTCTAGACGCGAACTTTACGTTAAAATTGTCATTTTGTCAAAAGACAAGCTGTCAAACTAGTACAGCAAGGCGCAAATAAGCAGACCATCAACAATTCCTGAAAAGTTTGTATAATCTGCTTTTTAAATTCCGCCGTACTGTAGCGTTTGATCGAGGATTTGTTAAAATGCTTTTAATCAGGATAAAATGGATCTAATAGCTTTTTCCCAGCATTATCTTACCAACTAAAGACCGCCATAATTTATCTGGAAGTATGGCGTGTAGGAAGAAATAAGCCTCACCGTAAGGAGAGTAACGCAGCCTTCCTGATTGATCAGTTGCTGCCCGATAAATTGTTTTTGCCACTCCTTCTGGTTCTGCTAAATAGTCATTAATCTTCTTTGTGAACTGCTGTAAATGATTGACCATTTGTGCATAGTCAGGATGGGTAGCCCAAGTTGTGCCGCGATTAAAAAAGTTGGTTTTGATGCCACCTGGTTCAATAATTTTTACCTGAATCCCAAAGGGACGTAGTTCATAGCTTAGAGACTCAGAAAGTCCGTCTACAGCCCATTTAGTGGCGTGATAAGAGGAAGTAAGCGGAAAAGCGAGACGACCACCAATTGAAGAAACATTGATGATTGTGCCTTTTCCTTGCCGGCGCAAAACTGGAATAACATTTTGGATAGTGGATACAAGCCCGAAAAAATTAGTTTGAAACTGATGCTCTAATTGCTCAGGTGTCACACCTTCCAGTGGTCCCATGAGCGCATATCCAGCATTATTGACCAAAACATCAATCTGCCCAAAATGCTCTAATGTTTCGCGGGTAGCAGAGGCAATGGTTTCCGGTTTGGTGAGATCTAGATGGGGATAGATCACGTTCTTTTCTTCTGCCCAATTATCAGCCTTATTGAGCGATCTCATCGTTGCTGAAACATTCCAGCCTTTCTGGAGGAAATACTTGGCTGTTGCTTCACCAATACCACTGGAAGCACCTGTAATTAAAACCGTTTTACTCATCGTTGCCTTTTAGAAAATCAAATTTTGCTATTTATACAGGTATCTTAAACTGTGGAGTATAGTCCGCAGTCAAGTAAGATATTTGAGGTTGCTGTGATGTTGATTGGTGAACTGTCCCAGAAAACGGGGCTATCGAAGGACACTATCCGTTTTTACGAAAAAATAGGCTTAATCGCTGCCGGTGATAAGCCTGCTGGAACCAGAATCTACAAAGAATACAATGCAGAGACGGTAGAACGTCTTTTTTTAATCAACCAGGGAAAAGGACTCGGATTTACTCTGAGTGAGATCAAACAGCTAATTGATCAATGGGGAAGTGATGCCATGCCTCAAAGCGAACAAATCAAAACCATTGAGCGCAAACTCACCGAAATTGATCACAAGATACAACAAATGAATAATATCAAATCTTACTTGGCTGCTAAATTAGGTAAGCTAAAGCAAGGAAATAATGAATATATCCCACCTGCAACATCCAGACAAATTAACTCTGAGAACTAAATTATTTGCGTTATCTTAGGTCTGGAATATAAGAGTAATTAATAATGATGAAAAAATGGCTTTGGCTAATGTTAGTGATCTTGGTTGCAATAGCTGTGATGGACATTAGCGGTGCTTTCCAGCAACCTGAAATTTTACCTATTGTTGAAAATACTCCCATAGAAAAACCCCAATCCCAGCCAGAACCGCAGAATAATAATACTAATACTAATACTCTATTGGTGTCTGCTGATCAGCTTTTGGCACATCTTCAAAAGTTGAATTTTCAGCGATTTACAACAAAAGAGAGATTTAATACCCGCACTTATATTACAACTGAATTAAGGAAATTCGGCTGGAAACCGCAAATAGAAAAATTTCCTACAGGTGTAAATATTTTTACTCAACGACAGGGAACTGACAAAGCTGCTGGTGCAATTCTCATCGCTGCCCATTATGATAGCGTTGAATTTTCTTCTGGTGCAGATGATAACGCCACGGGTGTAGCTGTGGTATTAGAAGTTGCCAGACTTTTCGCTGACTATCCCACATCTAGAACATTGCAGTTAGCTTTTTTTGACAAGGAAGAAGCAGGACTTTTAGGTAGTCAAGCTTTTGTCAAGCAAAAAGCACGTATATCAAATCTGCGGGGTGTAATTGTCATGGATATGGTGGGTTATGCTTGTTACACTGCTGGATGTCAGAAATATCCGACTGGATTACCTGTAACTCCACCTAGCGATAAAGGCGATTTTTTAGCAGTAGTAGGTGATATGGAACATCTACCTTTATTGAATGCTTTTAGCAACCCTAATCAAAATCTACCAGCAGTACTGACATTACCTGTACCTTTCAAAGGTGTGTTGACACCGGATACTTTACGTAGTGATCATGCACCATTTTGGTATCAAGGTGTAGGTGCTGTATTAGTGACAGATACTGCTAATCTGCGTAGTCCTAATTACCACCAACCCAGTGATTTACCCAAAAATATCGATCGCTCTTTTTTCACAGGTTCGGCGCAAATTATTGTCAACGCTGCTACTACTTTGTTAGAAACAACGGCTGTTTTGACAACTCCATCAGCGACTTAATTAACCTTGGGTTTAGGAAATGTCAAAGTCCAGCTTTGAGGATTATTCATCTGAGAATATAAACCTTGAAAAATCATTTTTATAGCAATGCGACTTCTCATATAGTGCCTAATCAAATGAGTTCCTGGTTTGGCAACAATATTATTATAACTTTGGCTATAGCCAAAAGGACGAGAACAGTATTGGCGATTACCTGGAACTGTTAACATAAAAAATGGAGTTTCCTTATATTCATCAGGAACCATAAATATCCCATATACATGATGTTCACCATGCCAAGGTTTAACAATAACCTGAGTTGCTTGGACTTGAAATTTGTTGTTTTTTAATTTCAGCACATCTACAAGACTGCAATTAGAATCATTTACAGGCCACCAAATAAGAATAATGATTATAGAAAACAGCAGAATTAAACCATAAGTGAAGGAGCGACGCATACAGTCAAGATAATTTTGTGGGCATGAGATTTAAATTTCTATAGGACTCCTATTTGATTTTTGTGAAAGTGTCCTGCGCTTTGCGTTTAGAAAAATCAGTACATATCTACCTCTCCTGTTCCCTATTCCCTATTCCCTATTACCTGCCCACACAAGTAAATTCCGTAATCAAACCGGATTCCTATATATTGTCGTATTTAAATTAGACGACTATTTAGGCAATATTAGTGGTTATTAATACCAATTTTAAATAAATTTTGTCAATGAGGTAAGATTGTTTATTGTAACTTTTAATTCAGAATAATAGTAGTCAAACACACGAAAAGCAGCTACAATCCCTTAAGTTGAGGTGCATTCTGAAAATGTTTATAAAAAAAAGCTGGAAAAATATTAAGCTAGTTGCAGGTGTACTGAGTGCGATCGCACTCACGCAACTATTGGGAGTAAACACTTCCGCGCAAGCAGCAGATCAGGTTGTGGTGCGGTATGGTGCTTTGGAAGAATCTGTCTCTCTTTCTGACTTAAAAAAGACTGCGGAAACTGGAGAATTACCTGCTAGTTTAGGGACTTACACCAAAAGATTAACCGAACAACAACGTAGTTTCCTGGTGCGGGGCTTAAAAATTAGAGTACCTGTGAATGTCGTCACTCTCAATCGCTTACTCAATACTCAACTGGGTAACACCATTCTTAATGACATCTCTAAGGCTATAGTCCGTGAGGATAAAGCTGGAGTTCAAGCACTCAGATCAGGTTTAATTTTAGGTGCTAGTTCGTCCCAAGGTCTATCTGTACTCAATTTTATTGCGGCTTATCCCAGTAAACGCCTAGAAATTAGTGTACCGCAAGCGTTGACAGTAGCGCAGAGTTTGAATATGGCTTTTTGGCGGACTCAGCAGTTGATGCTGGCTATGACTCCCCGAATTGACCCCACAAAAGTACAAGTTTCTTACTCTGTTGATCCTACACAATCGGGAAGCGCCCAAGTACAAGTACTAAACTTAAATCTGAATGATGAAAAGCGACAACGTAATATTCCCTTAGATGTTTACTGGTCAACTGCTACAAATACTGACAAACCTGTAATTGTCTTTTCTCATGGTTTTGGTACAAATCGTACAGATTTGCGTTATTTAGCTGAACATCTGGCTTCTCATGGTTATGTAGTCGCAGCTGTAGAACATTCTGGTAGTAATCAGACAAGCAGGGATTTAGCAGTTAAAAATAAAACTCCGTTGCTTCAACCTCAAGAATTTGTAGATCGACCAAAAGATGTTAGCTTTGTTTTAGATGAATTAGAAAAGCTAAATCAAACGGCTGATAACCCATTAAAAGGGAAATTAGCAACTAATAAAACTATGGTTGTCGGTTATTCTTTTGGTGGTACTACAGCTTTAGCATTGGCTGGAGGTGAGTTCCAAATTGACAGTCTCACAAAAAGCTGTGATCAGCAATCGGCTAAATTGGCTTTGCTACAAAGTTTTTTGTGTGTAGCTAAAGGATTACCGGAAAATAGCTATCAATTACGAGATGACAGAATCAAACAGATAGTAGCCCTCAATCCTGCTACTTCTTTAGTGTTTGGTGAAACGGGTTTAACAAAGGTGCAAGTACCAACTTTAATATTAACAAGTTCAGCCGATAATGTTACCCCACCTTTAAGTGAACAGATTATCAGTTTTGCAAAAATTCAATCTCCTAAATGGTTGGTTGGTGCAGTTGGTGGTACTCATCTGAGTGTGATGGATGCTAGTCTGATTAAGAATAATCAGGAAAACACTAATTCATCTTTTTATGATCGGGAAGTAGTGGGTGAAAAATCCGCAGATATTCGCAAATATTTGAAAGCTATAACTTTAGCAATGGCTGCACAATTAACTCCTGAAGCCAGCAAGTATGCAGTTTTCCTGACTCCAGATTATGCTCAAATTTCTTCAACTTCACTGTTTCCATTTCGGCTAGTGAAGGAACTTCCTCGCGATGTGCTGGGGTTGACGAAAGGGTTGGGTGAAAAATAAATAAACAAAAAAGGCTTGGAAGGGAAACCAAGCCCAGACTTCACTCAGGGTAAAATATACTATATACTTTATATTTTTTAAGTAATTCAAGCATCCTCCTTAAGACTGACATTCTCTAATTTAGTAAACAGGTTTCTGGTAAAAATCAATTATTGATTCTGATGGCTACTTAGAAATTTTACAAAAGTCTCAGCAATTATTAGTTATTAAACGCAGATAACCGCAGATACAAGTCATAGAATCTCATTTATAATGAGATTAATCCTTTGATTTTGTAGGTAGGGGTTTAGCACTGCTAAACCCTTACAAATCTAGTGTTTTTAAATAGGAGTTTTCAGACACAATTGACGAAAATCATCGCCCCGCACTTCAAAATTAGGATATTGGTCAAAACTCGCACAAGCGGGAGATAATAACACTACTGTTGCTTGATGCTGTTTGGCTAATTCTGCTGATTTGGAAACTGCGTTTGCCATTGTTTCCACAATCTCATAATTATGATATCCTACTTCTTGCAGACGTTGCGCGAATGCAGGTGCAGCATTACCAATAAGTAAAACAGCAGCGGCTTTAGCTTGAATTTTTGCTAACCAACCTGTATCATCTCCGGGTTTGGCTTCCCCACCAGCAATGAGTATGGCTGGACTTTTCACAGATGCTAAACCAACTTCAGCAGCATCGTAGTTAGTGGCTTTGCTATCATTAATAAAGTCAATTCCTTCCCAAGTGCAGATATGTTCTAAACGATGGGGAACACCAGGAAATTCTCTAATTGCATGAGAAATTGCTTCAATATCAATATTTGCTAATCTGGCGGCTGCTACTGACATGAGAAGATTTTGTTGGTTATGTTCTCCTACCATTCGTAAAGCGGATACTTCCACAATTTGCTTGGGTGCTGATGTGGAGTTTAACTTTTCTATTACCCAACCATCTTCAATATAAAAGCCTTTTTCCCCAATGAGGAAATCTTTACCTTTAACAGTTGTCCAATAAGCATCTTGCCATTGATTTAAACCTATTTGACTCAAATAGGCATCATCCCCATTGAATATTTTTAGTTGAGAATTATTTAATAGCTTGGCTTTGATATTGTAGTAATTTTCTAAAGTTTTGTGGCGCGGAAGATGATCTGGTGTGAACGTTGTCCAGATTCCAATGCGGGGAGACAGGGTGACGGAAGATTCGATTTGATAACTGCTAAGTTCACCAATTATCCAATCTAGGCGATTTTGGATTTTGGATTTTGGATTTTGGATTTTGTTTTCTTCGTCGCCTTCAATTCCCATCTGGGTTAAAGCGACTTCACAAGCAGCATAACCGATGTTACCACAGGCTGGGGCGTTGAATCCTGCGGCTTGAAAAATGGCAGCAGTTAGGGCTGTGGTGGTGGTTTTACCGTTTGTACCGGTAATTCCTACCCAGGGAATATTTTGTAAATGTCGCCAAGCGAGTTCCATTTCGCCGATAGTTTCAATTCCGAGCGATCGCGCTTTGGCTAAGATAGGAATATCCCAAGGTACTCCAGGGCTGACGACTATTAATTCGGGTAAGTGATTAGTATCGAGGTTTGGAGAATGTCCTAAGTTGACGGTAATTTTTTCAGCTGCTAGTTCTTTTTGTTGTTTAAGAAGGGTTGGGGAGGTGTTCGTATCGCTGATTTCTACCTCCCAGCCTTCCTGTTTCAACAATCTTGCCGCAGCAACCCCGGACTTTCCCAAGCCAATAATGCAAGCTTCTGGCATAGACTGTGTAGCATCCCTGGTTAAGCTACTTTATGTTAACCCGAATTGGTAAAAATTACACCAGTTTTTGTTGCTTTATGCTACAGATTTTTCACAATCGCCCCAAAATCAGCTAAAACACGGGCATGATTTCGGAGTAATCCCAGCAAATTTAACCGATTTCGCTTGATGTTTGCATCTGAGTCCATGACTAAAACGCTATCTTCACCATCAAAAAATTTACTCACGGTAGGCGCAATTTTTTCCAGTGCGGCTATTAACAGTTGATAATTGCGGGTTTGTTGTGCTGCTTGAGTTTGTGGAACTAATTCTACTAGGGCGTGATAGAATGCTTGTTCAGAAGACTTTTGGAAGAGTTCTGGTTTTACAAGGGATTGTGGTTCTAGCTGTTGAAAGTCTAAATCTCCCTGTGCTGCGAGACGGGTAGAACGGTTAACGGTTTCGTAGATTTTATCTAATGTACCGTCTTTGCGGATTTGTTGTAAATAGAGAGCGCGATCGCGTACTTCTAATAAATCCTGTAAAGCGCGTTCTGTGTATTCTGGGTCATTTTCTCCCAATACAGCATTTACCAAATCATAATCTAGCTGTTTTTCTTCTTGTAATAAGGTGCGGATACGTTGTAAGAAAAATTCTTGCAAGTTGGAAATTAAGGATTTCGCATCTTTGTGAAAAGTGGTGGCAAAATTTGTAGCTATTTGCTCAATTAGATGCACTAAATTAATTTGCAAATTTGCAAACCAAGCTATTTTGACTATGGAATTAGCCGCACGACGTAAAGCAAAAGGATCAGATGAACCTGTGGGAATTAAACCTAAACCAAAGATACTCACTAAAGTATCTAATTTATCAGCTAAACTGACAACTTGACCTGTGAGAGTTGCGGGTAAGATATCACCTGCACCTGTGGGTAAATAATGTTCAAAAATCGCTTTGGCAACTTCGCTATTTTCTCCACTGGCTAAGGCGTATTTTTCTCCCATAATTCCTTGCAATTCTGGGAACTCATACACCATTTGCGTGACTAAATCTGCTTTACATAATAATGCGGCTTTGTGAATATTCTCGCTTGTTGCTGCATCTAATTGTAATTGGTTGCTGATTTGTCCAGCAATATTCACTATTCTATCTACTTTGGTACGGACAGAACCTAACTCTTCTTGGAAAGTGACTTTTTCTAATTGGGGTAAATAGCTTTCTAAAGGTTTAGCTAAATCAGCTTCATAGAAAAATCTGCCATCTGCTAAACGCGCCCGAATTACTCTTTCATTCCCGACAGAAATAATATCTGATTTGGCGGGATCACCGTTAGAAATTGTGATGAAATTTGGCAACAATTCATTATGATCGTCATTTTTGAAGATGGGAAAATAACGTTGGTGCGTAACCATCACTTCTGTAATTACTTCAGTTGGTAATTGCAAAAATTCTGGTTCAAATTTACCGATAACTGCGGAAGGATATTCAACAAGATTGATGATTTCTGCTAATAAATCTGGGTAAAGAACTGTATGTCCACCTGCTGTTTGGGCTGCGGCTTGGACTTTTTGGGTGATGACTTTTTCCCGTTCTTCAGGAATGACAGTCACAAAAGCAGAACGGAGAGTATTTACATATTCTGTAGGGTGGGAAATGCTGACAGGTTCGGGATGTAAAACGCGATGTGCTTGAGAAATGCGATCGCTCTTCACAGTCTTTTCGCCATTCTTTAATTCTAACGGCAAAACGTCCCCATCTAACAAAGCTACCAACCAACGAATGGGGCGAGAAAATCTTTCATCTCCGCTTCCCCAACGCATTAACCGCTTTCCTTCCAAATTCCAAACCCACTGGGGAACCAATTCTGTTAAAATTTCCGCAACAGGACGGCCAGCAGTCTTTTTCTGAACAAAGACAAAATCCCCTTTCTCTGTGGGACGAATTTCTAAAGCTGTGATTTCCACACCTTGTTTTTTAGCAAAACCTATTGCTGCTGGTGTGGGTTGACCATCTTTAAAAGCTGCTTGTGCGGGTGGTCCCTTGATTTCTTCTTCCTTGTCTGGTTGTTGAGACGGTAAACCGGTGATTAAAACCGCTAACCTTCGAGGAGTTCCATAAACCTCAACCGCTTCTGGAGTCAGACTATTTGCTTCCAGACTTTGGGGAATGCGCGATCGCCATTGTATGATGGCATTACGCAAAAAACTTGCAGGTAGTTCTTCTGTACCAACTTCTAATAAAAATGCAGGCATAAGTCACTAATTTTCGTCAGTCAATTCCACCAGTTTACCTTGTCATTAGGCTGAAGTATGGGTTGTAGAACAGATGTGGCGGAATTTTATTTGCACTAAAACCTCAAAATCGAAATGATGTGAATTTCTGTATAATCCAGACGGTTGACATTTACATCATCTGTCAGAATCAGGATTGTAGGGTGGGTTAGCGACAGCGTAACCCACCAAAATCATCAACCACCTATTCTCACATCTTGCACCTTCTCAATAAGGGTGCGGTGGGCAATGCCCACCCTACGCAATAATAAGGGTTGTAGACTTAGATTTTCGCAATAAGATGATGGTGCAAGATATGATTATTAACTAAACAAGAAATTAGCACCAAACAGATTAACATTGAAGTTAGCACTATTAAACCCAGATGTACCGGATAAAGTAGCTAAATAACTGACCAGTTCCAAAGCCAGAATTACCAATTGTTCCATCACCAATGCGTAGGAGAGTATTAGCACCTGATGTCACCACATCAATATTAGCAATTCCTGTAAATATCAATAATCTCTAGGGTGTCCCCCACTGCGTACGCGTAGTTACCCACAACTGTCACATCATATGCATAACTTACAGCGGTTCTCGGTTGAATGCAATATAATCTAGGGCGGGGAAACCCCGCCCCTACGGGCTTAAACAACTGTATCTCATAACAGCAGAAAGCGCTGTATATTCACTTTTTCAATAACCTTAAACCACTCAAAGTCACTAATACCGTCGAACCTTCATGGCCGATAACGCCTATAGGGAGGTTAATATTCCCGAAAAAGTTACCAATCAAGAGTAAAACAATAAAACCTAAAGCTACAGTAATATTTTGTTTGATTATAGAGTGCGATCGCTTGCCCAATTTCATCGCCACCGCAATCTTTTCTAAATTATCCGCCATCAATACTATATCTGCGGTTTCCAAAGCCACATCACTACCAGCCACACCCATAGCAATACCAACAGAAGCTTGCGCTAACGCAGGTGCATCATTTATACCATCCCCCACCATAGCCACAGTCTGATAATGTTTCTGGAGACTACGAATTACATCTAGTTTATCTTCTGGCAAAAGCTCTGCATACACTCGATCAATTCCCAGCAACTTAGCCACAGTTTGGGCTGTTCTGTGATTATCCCCAGTTAACATGACAATTTCTTCAATTCCCAACTTCCGTAACTGGTGAATAGTTGCAGCTGCTTCTTGTCTGACTTCATCTGCGATCGCAATTATACCCAAACAATTGACGATTCCTGATTGAGAATTCTCCCTGGCTACCCAAACCACAGTTTTACCCTCATCTTCCCAACCTTGCGCCGTTTTTTGCAAAGCTGCGGGTAAATTAGTCACATACTTTTTAATAAAAGTCCCATTCCCGACAATGATCTTTTGTTCATCTACTATGCCAATAATACCCTGTCCTGGGAGAGCTTGCGCCGCAATTGCCCGTTCCCATGTTAACTCAGCCGCAGCTTGAATAATTGCCTTAGCAATGGGATGTTCAGAAGCCGATTCTACAGATGCTGCTGCTGTTAATACATCATTGTCAGTAAATTCCTCAAATGCAATTACCTGAGAGACTTTTACCAGTCCTGTAGTCAGAGTACCAGTTTTATCAAATGCGATCGCTCTAACTTTCCCCATCATCTCCAATTGAGAGCCATTTTTAAACAAAATTCCCCTTCTTGCACCATTAGCAATTCCAGACAGTAAAGTAGGCATTATTGCTGCCATTAAAGCACAGGGAGAAGCTACCACCAAAAAAGTTAAAGCCCGATAAATCGTAGTTTCCCAATCCCAACCCCAGAGAAATGGCGGTAAAATTGCCAATAATATCCCCACAATCACAATAAACCGCGCATAGCCCCGTTCAAATTTTTCGATAAACTCTTGAGAAGGTGGTGCTTCTGTTTGCGCTTGTTCAACTAACTTAATTACCCGTTGAATTAAACTACTTTCCGCAGGTTTGTGTACTTGCAACTGTAACGCCCCATAACCGTTGAGACTACCCGCAAAAACTTCCTCTCCCACCGTTTTTTCTACAGGTAAAGATTCCCCCGTAATAGCTGCTTGATTTAAAGTACTGTAACCAGATAAAATCACCCCATCAGTAGGAATTATTTCCCCCGGTTTCACAACTATTTCATCTCCCACCCGTAACTCAGAGATAGAAACCATTTCCTCACTTCTTTGACGCAGAACCCGCGCTGTATCTGCTGTCAAACTCATCAAACTGCGGATACTGCGTTCTGTGCGACGCATAGCGTAACCTTCCAAAGCGCCACTAATCGCAAAAATGAGAATTAAAATCGCACCATCAATAATTAGATGATATTCCTGTTTCCATAATCCCAAACTAGCAGCCCCTAGCGCCGCCACTATCATCAGTAAATCTACATCTAGTTCTTTTTCTTTAAAAAGAGTAGTTAGTCCCTCACGAGCGCTTTCATAACCGCCAATGACATAAGCCGCAGGTAACAGTAGCAACGCCAAACCCAACCAGTTGAGATGTAAAGCAAACCAGCCGAGAAATAGCAAGAAACCACAAAGCATTGCGGCAACAGCGTCAGCGTGTTCTGTAGTGAATTGTTGAAACCGTTGGGGGTAGAGCATAAGAGTTGTCTGAAGATAACTACTCTCACCCTAAACCTTGACATCAATGTCAATGTCAAGAATGTGGGCTTTATTTTTTGTCGCTACACCTTATACTTGATCTCAATATCTAAACCCTATTTAGCAACCTATTAATTCATGCGCTCTCGGCAAAGTATCCTGGAAATGTTTGCGACTTTCCTACAATTTGAAGCTGAACGCTTCAATGGTTGGGTATATGATGCCAAATTACGCCGCAGCATCCAAAATCTCTTATTACAGATACCCCAAACGCAAAACTCAGAAAATTTTTGGGCAATTTACTGGCATAAAGCTTGGCAAACTCAACCAAATTCCTTAGCGCTTGGTCATCTATCTGCGTATTTGCAAGAAACCTGTTATTGGTCTGTACAAAGAACAATTCCCCAATTTTCTAGCTTACAGAGTAGTTTATCTGATTGTTTTCAAATAGCAATTTCAGAAGTTCCCAAAATCTTAAAAGGTTGTGATCCTAATCAAAAAGCTAGTTTAAAAAGTTATAGTGCTGTAGCTTTTGGTAATATTATTCGTGATGCTTTACGCCAAAAACAAGAAATAGATTTTTGTAATGATTGGGCATTATTGCTGAAATTAAGCCGCAAGCGACTCCAGGAAGCTTTACAAAATGCTGGGGTGACAGATGAGATTATTGCTTGTTACCTGTTGGCTTGGAAATGTTTTACAGATGGTTATATTCTGGGTAAATCACCAGGTGTCCGTAAATTACAAAAACCTGACCAAGAGACTTGGGAAACCATAACTCAACTCTACAACCGCGAATGCTTAACCCTAAACCCACCTGGGACAGAATGCAATGGGGAAACTCTAGAAAAATGGCTAGTTTTTTGTGCCAAACAGGTGCGTGCTTATCTTTATCCAGTAGTTTCTTCCCTCAACTTACCCAAGCTAGGACAAGCAGAAGGTGAATTACAAGATGATTTACCAGATAATACTCATGAATCTTTACTAACTAGTATAATTGCTGAGGAAGAAGCCGAAACTCAAAAAAATCAACAAACAGAAATCCACAACTTGTTAATTTCGGCCTTGGGAAAACTGACTCCACAATCACAGCAGTTATTGCAGCTATATTATCAGCAAGGACTCACTCAACAACAAATTGCCCAACAGCAACAAATCCAGCAATATCAAGTTTCACGCCAATTAGCTAAAGCCAGAGAATCCCTACTGCTGGCCATTAGCAAATGGAGTCAGGAGAAAATGCATATTTCTCCAACTTCCAACGTGGTGAAATATATTAGTGCAGTGTTGGAAGAGTGGTTACAGAATTATTTTCGTAATCTGGAATCTCACTCCTCAAAGGAGAAATAGTTATGTCTCTGTTCTGTGTCCCCCCTACCCAACTGTGGTTAGAGGTTTCTTTAGAGGTACAAAACCAATCTTGGCAGCAAAGCCAGTCTTTTGTGAGTCCTCTCGGTCGTTGGAATGCCTTTCTTAATCAAGTATGTCTCAGTACCTTTTTGCCTTGGTTGCAAACAGAATATGCACCAGAAGCTACTTTAGAAACCCTTCCCGATATTTGGGAAGTAGTTAGCGGTACTGCTATAAATCTGGATACAAAGCGCCTGATTCTGATTCCAGATAAAAATTTAGAAACTAGAGAATTTCATGTTCCCCAAGAATGGATAGATATTCCTAAGTTAGCTGGAGATTATTATCTAGCAGTACAAGTTAATCCTGATGGTGCGTGGCTGCGAATTTGGGGTTATACCACCCATGAGCAGTTAAAAAATCAAGGTAGCTATGATCCTCAAGAGAGGACTTATTCTCTGGAAGCCAATCAGATGATTGAGGATTTAAATGTGCTTTGGGTTGTACGGCAATTGTATCCTGAAGAACAAACACAAGTAGAAATTTCTCCTTTGCCTATTTTATCAGCTACCCAAGCAGAAAACCTCAAGCAGAGATTAGCAAATCCCACAATTATTAATCCTCGCTTAGAATTGCCCTTTGAAATTTGGGGAGCATTATTAGAAAGCGAAGACTTTTTCCAACAAACACAGAATTCAACAATTGTTAATTTGCGTCAGTGGTTTGAGAATGTTGTTACCAATAGCTGGCAAACAATAGAATCTTTATTTGGTGCAGAATCAAATTTAGCCTTTAGCTTTCGTCAAACTAATGATGTTGTTGAAGAATCAATTCGACGGGTAAAAGTTATTGATTTACCTACTCAAGATGGTAATCAAGCAGTGGTATTGATGTTGACTGTGATAGCAGAAACAGATGGAAGAGTAGGAATTCGCGCTCAGTTATATCCGAATAATCGCAATTCTTATTTACCAACTAATGTTAGACTAGCATTGATTTCCACATCAGGCGATGTTGTGCAATCAGTAGCAGCAAGGGAAGCAGATAATTCTATTCAACTGAAAAGGTTTCGATGTCCAGTGAATACAAGATTTAGTATTCAGGTTGCTTTAGATGATTTCACCTTCACAGAAGAGTTTGAATGTTAATTAAATGTCTGAATTATCTCGTTTATCTCGTTCCCAGGCTCTGACTGGGAATGCCATCACAGAGCCTCTGCCTCTGATATCATCGTTGCTAGAGCCATAGACAGAGCCTACTAAAATTCATTCTCATATAGAATATAGGAATGAGAAAATGAGAAATAGGCAGAGCCTACTAAAATTCATTCCCATACAGAGTATGGGAACGAGAAATTAATTACAAATTACAAATTACAAATTACCAACCATGAGTAAATTGATCGTCCTAAATTTAGGAAAAGGAAACTTACACCAAGGGTTTCCCACGGTCATAGCTCAACTTTGGCAAACGGATATTCCTAATCCCATGCAATTTACAGGTGGATTACCTGCTGCACCACAATTAGAGCATCTTTATCAACGTTGGCAACAATTGTATACAGCTTTGTATGCCAGTTTAGGATGGCGTAGTCACAACATTTCTGCATTTGAAATTGATGAAGAAGACGTTACCCATATTTCCCAAACTGAGTTTGAAAACCTCTGCCAAGAATTACAAAAAAGTCTGAATATATGGCTCAATAGTTTGCTGTTTCTGAATATTGACCGCAAACTGCGTACTCAACTTTTACCTACAGATGAAATTCGCTGCATTATTACTTCTGAATGCCATCAAGTTTTACAGTTGCCTTGGTGTTTGTGGCATTTTTTTAATGATTACCCATTAGCAGAAATAGCCCTCAGTCCTCCTGAATATACCCGTGCAATTAAAACCAAGCAGAGAAAGACTAATGGTAAAGTTAGAATTTTAGCTATTTTAGGCGATCGCAATGGCATCGATCTGGAAAAAGACCAAAATTTACTTCGACAATTACCTAATGCTGAACTCAAATTTTTAGTTGAACCCAACCGTTCCCAACTTACAGAACAATTATGGGAATCTGGTTGGGACATTCTCTTTTTTGCGGGGCATAGTTCCAGCCAAGGGAAAGGGAAAATGGTACTAAATGCTCGCGAAACTTTGACCATTGATCAATTAAAGTATGGTTTACAAAAAGCGATCGCACAAGGTTTGCATTTAGCAATTTTTAACTCTTGTGATGGTTTGGGCATAGCAGAAGATTTAGCTGATTTGCATTTACCTCAAGTGATTGTCATGCGAGAACCTGTGCCAGACCGGGTTGCACAGGAATTTTTAAAGCATTTCCTCGCTGTTTTTTCACGAGGACAAACTTTGTATACAGCAGTTAGGGAAGCTAGGGAAAGGTTACAGTCTTTAGAACAGGATTTTCCCTGTGCTACTTGGTTGCCCGTGATTTGCCAGAATCCATCGGAAATATCGCCAACATGGCCAGATTTGTGCGGTCAGCAGTCTGGTTCACAGTTGTCACGTGCCAATTTACAACAGTTACCAATTGTTTGTTTTAGTAGTTCAATTATTACTTTTTTGATAGTATTAATACGGTTGTTTGGAGGAATGGAAGCCCTAGAAATAGGAGCATTTGATCAATTAATGCGATCGCGCCCCAAAGAACAACCAGACTCTCGGCTATTGGTTGTAACCATTACTGACCAAGATATTCAAGCCCAAGGACAAGAACCCAGACAAGGTTCACTTTCAGATAAATATCTCAACTTGTTGCTGGCAAAACTCGAACAATATCAACCCGCAGTCATTGGTCTAGATATATACCGGGATTTTCCCGTGAGTGCCAATCAACCAGAACTAGCCAAACGGATGCAAAAAAGCGATCGCTTGATTGCTATTTGTAAACGTGCTGACCCAGAATATGACCCCACAGGCGTTTCACCTCCACCGGAAATACCAGAAACACGGTTGGGTTTTAGCGACTTTATCGAAGACAACGACAGTGTAATGCGCCGTCATTTGGTAGCAATGACTCCCAACCCCATCTCATCAACTTGTACACCAGCTTATGCCTTCAGCACTCGGTTAGCATTTTTATATCTGCAATCACAAGGAATCACAGCCAAATTTACACCAGATTGGGATTTACAACTAGGGAATCAAACCTTCGGACGTTTGCACAAACGAAGTGGCGGTTATCAGTCTATAGATGCACAAGGCAGTCAAATCCTGCTGAACTATCGTTTTTCACCCTCTGTGCAAGCGTTGGCTTCGCCCGCCGCAGGCATCGCCCCACAAGTTACCATGAGCCAAGTATTAAACGGGCAAATTAACCCCAATGCCGTTAAAAATCGCATTATTCTCATTGGTGTAACCAGTAACAGCAGCAGTGATTATTGGTCTACACCATACAGTAAAAGCCCATTAAAAGTTGTACCAGGCATATTCATCCAAGCACAGATGGTGAGCCAAATTATCAGTGCTGCATTAGACAACCGACCCTTGTTATGGGTTTGGACTCAATGGGGTGAAATCTGCTGGATTTGCTGTTGGTCTTTAACAGGTGGATTACTAGGCTGGTATTTTCGGAAAATTAGATATTTAAGTATTGCGTTAGCTACGGCAATAGGCACAATATCTGGACTCTGCTTGTTCATATTAATTCAAGGAGGTTGGATACCCTTAGTACCACCTCTAATTTGCTTAGTAGTTTCTAGCATTCAAGTTACCTATATCAGTAAAAAATTACAGAAATTTTAGATATTAAAAGTATATTAAAAACTTAGGAAAATTACGTACACAGTTATATACAAAAGGTAGGTAGCAAGGCGCACTTACGGTTCTGATGCGGCGGGATTATAGCGATATAATCTTGCTATCCGCCCACGGTGATGCCGTATTTTACAGAAGTTGCATATATGTGGACGAATATTAGTAATAAAGACATAATCAGATAAATCACAACTAAAACATAATCCTTAACTTGCTTAAAAATGAAACATAATTTTGATTTAATTATCTTCAGGGATTAATACTGCTGAAAAAATATAGCAATTTTTCGGCTTACAAAATTTATTCGTAACCATCCTCACTTTTTAATTTAACAAAAAATTACAATGGTTAGTCAGGAATACATCTCTCATTGGAAACATATCCAAGAAATTTTATTAACCAATTTATTTGGATATTTACCCACAAATATTATAGGAGGCAAATTAAGAAATTTACTATATCGTAATATTCTTCATAAAATAGGTAAATCAGTTTTTCTTGAAAATAATGTTAAAATTTTTAATGCTTCTTGTATTGAAATTGGTAATAAGGTGCAAATTGCACGGAGTGTTAATTTAGATGCAAGATGGCACTCAAATAATAAAATATATTTAGCAGATGAAGTCAGCCTTGAACAAGGTGTTGATATTAGGGCATTAAACAACACTTCTATTGAGATTTATGAAAGAACCTTTATTGGCCCTTACGTCTGTATTGCCGGACCTGGCAATATCAAAATCGGTAAAAACTGTTTAATTGCAGCACAAACAGGTTTATTTGCTAATAATCATCTTTATTCAAATCCTACTGAAAATATTAACTCTCAGGGTGTTAGTCGAGAGGGAATTGTAATTGAAGATGATTGTTGGTTAGGCTCAGGGGTAAAAGTATTAGATGGGGTAAACATTGGAGAAGGCAGCATTATTGGTGCTGGCGCTGTTGTTACTAAAGATATTCCTCCTTTCTCTGTTGCAGTAGGTGTACCAGCAAAAGTGATTCGCAGTCGTAAGGAATATTGCAAAGACGGCTGCCGTCTTCCTATTCTGCTCAGTACATCTCTTGCCCAAGTAGAAAAGGCTGCTAAAGTAAACTATCAACATCTCCAGAACATCAACAATACCGCCAGATGTGATTTACTTTTTAAAAAATTACTTCACTCTATCTGCGAAGTCATGAATGTCGATACTGTTACAGTTCTGCTGCCAGCAGAAAAAGAACAACAATTATTTGTGTGTGCGACTATTGGGTTGGAGGAGGAAATTAGAGAAGGCATTCAAATTCCATTGGGTTGTGGATTTGCAGGTAAAATAGCAACTAGTGCCAAGCGAATAATTGTAGATGATCTGTCAAAAATAGAAGTTGTAAGCCCTATTTTACGTAATAAGGGAATCCGGTCAATAATGGGTGTCCCGTTACAACTAAAAGACCAAGTATGCGGTGTCTTGCACGTTGGCAAATTTTGTCCTTACCAATTTACGAACGATAGTGTACAGCAATTACAGCTTATTGCTGATTGTATGGGATTAGCAATTGAACCATTATTAAAAATCTAAAAGTAAAATAGTGGTGAAATTTAATTTATTACAGTTGAATTATATTATGTGACAGGGAATAGGTCACAGGTAACAGATTTGGAAGTCTGATTAAGCATCTTGGCTGTTGCTATAAAACCTTGAGTAAGTTGGCGTTAAAAAATCAACTTATGTAACAAAATGTAAATTCAACCAATACCTTATAAATAGGTCGTTTCACCGTTTTTACAAAACTAAACATATATCAGTTTTATCGTGCCGACTTACTTAGTTAAAAACCGCAATTAATTAGAGATTTTTTATGAAAAAGCTTATTGTTTACATTGCTGAAGTTCTTTTAAGTGAAGAGACTGGTATGGGAAGAGTTGCTTGGCATTGGAAAAATGAATTTGAAAACCGAGGCTACGAATTTCTACACATTGGACCAGCAGAAACAGGGCGAGTTGCTCATAAAGCATTCTTCCCTTATGCAGCTCGGCGATTCTATAATCAGCTGGGTCGGGAAGCATCTCTTTTTATAATTCATGAACCTGCCTCTGGGTTTTTCCTATCATTTAATATTCCTATTGTAGTAGTTAGCCATGGTCTGGAGAGAAGAGCCTGGGATTTTGAATTGCATGGCAAATATGGAAGCTCTCAAAAATTAAAATTACGGACAAAGCTTCTTTTTCCCTTATGGAGACTGCATTATTGTGACTTAGGTTTAAAAAAAGCGAATCTTTTATTTATGTTAAATCAAGAAGATTCTGAATTTGTTCAACGATATTATCATCGAGATTCCCAAGATATTTTCTTATATAAAAATGGAATTTATCCCTATGATTTAAATGAAACAGTGCAGACTAACGAACCATTCACTATTCTTTTTATGGGTTCTTGGGTTGAGCGCAAAGGAATTAAGACACTAGTTGATGCTGCTCATATTTTGCATAAACAAGGCTTATTCTTCCATTGGTTACTTGCTGGTACAGGTCTTGACCATGAGGCTGTTTTAGCTTCTTGGCCAAAGGATCTTCATCCTTATTTAGAAATAATTCCCAAATTTTTTGTATCTGATGAGCTTAATCTCTTTATCCGTTCTCAAATCTTTATTCTGCCTAGCTTTTTTGAGGGGCAACCTTTAGTGTTATTACAAGCAATGGCATCTGGACGCTGCTGTATCACGACAAATTGCTGTGGTCAAAAAGATTTGATTAATCATGGGTATAACGGGCTACTGTATGAACCGGGTGATGCAGAGAAGTTAGCTTCTCTAATACAAAAGTGTGCTAGCGATAGCCAGTTGAGAACGACTCTTGGCAAAAATGCCAAAACTTCAGTCCAAAATCGGTCATGGAAAGAAGTGTCTGCTGAAGTAGTGGAACGTGTAGAAGCTTTGTTGAATTAGAGCTAACAATAATATTATCCAGTGAACGATTTGTGAGAGATGATTGCTGAATTTTTAGTTTAGATGCTGTGAAATTTTCCTGATTATGAATAAATTGCTGACCATAGCTATACCCACATTTAATCGCGCTAAATTGCTTGATGAGCAGCTAGAATGGCTTACTCAAGAAATCAAAGGCTTTGAATCTGAGTGCGAAATTTTAATTTCTGATAATTGCTCAACTGATGATACTCAACAGATTATCGAAAAATGGCAAACAATTCTTAGTAATACCACATTTAAATCTCATAGGAATATAGAAAATATAGGGTTGATGAAAAACATTATTCACTGCATAAATTTAAGTGAAACAAAATATGTATGGACAATTAGCGATGATGACAGATTTTCAAATGGAGTACTTACTTATGTTATTAGCAAAGTTAAAAAACATGAAGATTTGTCATTATTGTTTCTTAACTTTTCTGGTCGGAATAAAATTACTGGAGAAGCAGTCCATCCACCAACAATTATTGGAAACCGCTGGTTTGATATCGAGACTGAAGATGATTGTAGTAATGGCAAAGCTATATTTGAATATTGCTTTTCAAAAAGTATTGGTGCAGTTAGCCTCTTAAGCGCCACAGTATATCGTACTGACTTAGTACAAAAATCTCTAAAACTTTGGCAAGATGCTTCAAGTAATTGGGTGTCTTTAGCCTATTTAGCCGGCTATTGTGCTGCTAATGGCAGTGTAATTGTCAGTAAAGATATTTATTTAGAATGTACTGTTGGTGTGAGCTATTGGCAGAAAGAGCCAAAGTGCGCGCTGTTAGCCCAGTATAAACACATCCCAGAAATGATTTTAAAACTAGAAGAGAGTGGATACTCTAAACAATTTTGCAGGGGGATGATTTTATATAAAGCTAGAGAAGTTAACTTAAAAGTCTTTTTGGGTGCTTTAAGAAGATGGCCTATCTTGACCAGCAATATAATTATTTATTTTTTAAATTCAATTATTTTAGCTGCTTTTTGTCTAATTGATTTAAAATTCCAGAATTTCATAAACAAGCTGAAAAAAAGTTTAGAACCTATGGGTTTTCAGTTTTAAAACTGTGGTTGCTAAGGAACTCAACAAAGGTAATGGTAATGCCCAAATTATATCATCCCCAAGTTACTGCTGCAATTGAAATTTTTGCTACTAACTACTTCTGCTGTGCAGAACTTGATGCCCAGCTTGCACTTGATTACTGTGAAGCAATCGATGAACTTTTACTAACTCGAAATGCAGATTTTTTTCCATATTGTGGCATATGTCTTACCCAGTTAGTAAGAGACATCAATAATCTAATTCCACCAATGGATATTGCTCTCAATAATTTCAATAATGATAAGATACACCACAAGTTTCTTGTCGGTAGAGAAGGTATAGTCAGTCCAGTTCTATATTTAAGAATTGCCAAACACTATATAATCAATCAAAACTGGAATAAGCTTGAATATGACCTCACCGCTCTTGCAACTGAGAAATACGGCTGCGATGAATATGGAGTAACTGAAAACACAGATAGTAGTTTTCAGTATAGATTTTGGTGGGATTACAGCAAAATTTAAACAACACTCTTGAAAGTAGCCAATCAGCCAGCAGCCATTAGTCTAGATATATACCGGAATTTTGCCGTGAGTGCCAAGCAGTAAAAAAAATACAGAAATTTTAGATATTGCAAGTGTATTAAAAAATTAGGCAAATTACTCACAAAGCCATATACAAAGAGACTTTCAACCCTATTCCCTGCGGTATATCAATAAACCCAACAAATTGAGGTAAAAGTCTTTCTGTATATACACTTGAGGCTATTTTATCGAATTTTTTGGTCTAAGTTCTACTAAAAAACTTTTTATTTTGCTCTGATTTGAGTGCATAAACCTCACAACTGGAACGTGTAACTCATCAAGAAGTCAAATGGCTAACACCAGACTTCTGAACAAACTGTATAAATTGATTGAATTAAGGAACTGAACATGAATATTTACCCTAACAAACAAATGAAGTCTTTTTTATTAATCTTGGCTACAACTTTTGGAACAGCTTTATCAGTTGTTAGCACTGTTAATTCTGCTTTTGCCTCAGAATTAACAGCTAATAAAAATTCAGCAGTAAATAGCAGAAATATAGCCAGAGTAACTACTTGTCCCAAATATGCGGGAGGAGGAAAGTTATTTGCCAAAATTGAAACTCGTAATTTTATTATTCACCTTTGCAATCGTCGTGGAACGCTGTTTTATACAGGCATTTCTAAGCAGAATGGTAGAGGAATTTATTCTCTGCCAACTTATTCAGAAGAAGGAATAGGAATTATTGCCAAGAATGGACAATATGAATATGTTGTTACTGGGGCTGAACTAAGCATTGCCAAGAATGGCAAACTTTTACAGTCCGAACGTGTAATTAAATATGTTAGTGGCAACTCCAATTAATTATAAAGACAAAATCCTGAAGGAGCAAATTCTGAGGAACCTCGAAACTTGTTATACCATTTCTTTATGAAGATGCGCTTTATTGGCGGATGTAGAGACGTTCCATGGAACGTCTCTACGGTATTTATTTGGCGCAACTTTACACAGAATTGGTATTAAACAGTAAATGTTAGTTTACAGTGCAATATGACTGCGATAAAAAAATAGACTGAAAATCCATGCAGTGGAAACCTAAGAACCCAAAAAGTTTTTAGGTTTTAACGTATTTAGAACACACTCTGAATATCTGGATTACTTTCTTCCTTTGTGCTGACTCTGCGAGAAACCACTCTGCATCTATGGGTGTGATCTAAAAATGTGGTTCATTTACACAAAAATAGCTGTAAATTGGGGATAAAAGCCAATAGAGGGATAAAGTCTTTACAGTCAGGAATCAAGCGCATATTCATAAAAAACAAGTATAACAAGTTATATACATTGTTTCATCAAAAAATTAATTGTTGCTATGAAAAAGATACTTTGTTTTCATACTTTCTCCCTCATCTCTGCAATGACCTGGAGCATATTTAACTTACCAGGAAATTGGCAAAGTGGACAGGCTCAAACCCCAACACCAACTACTCAAATACAATATATTGCACCAGGAGTGCAGGAACAGCCAGGAGAACCCAGAGGCCGACGTAAAGGTGGGGGTAGCCGAGGCCCATGTAAGCAGTATACAAACCTCACGGCTCTAGTACCCATAACTAAAACAAGAACGAAAGATTTCGTTTGGGGAAACTCAGCATCTCCAAATCCCACATTTTGGTTTTTAGTACCTGATAAGTTAACTCCCAAACTTCCTGTAGAGTTTGTGATTCAAGACGAAGCAGATAATTATGTCTATCAAACAAAATTTAATCCACCAGAAACACCAGCAGGTATAGTCAGTCTAGCTGTAAAACCTACAGTACCCTTAGAAACAGGCAAATCTTATCGTTGGACTTTTGCCATTTATTGTGATCCAAACAAGTCTTCTGCGTCCGTTTATGTTCGCGGTTCAATCACACAAGTTGACCTCAATCCAACACTGCCAAAGCAACTAGAAGCAGCTAAAACACCATTAGAAAAAGCTGCTATTTTTGCCAAAAATGGTATTTGGCATGATGCTTTAACAAGCTTGGGTGAACAAATGCAAAGCAGTAAAAATCAAGACCCTGAAATAACATTAGCTTGGGCTGAGTTGCTTAAACAAGTTAATTTAGATAATTCGGCTTCTGCTTCTATTGTTCCTTGTTGCACATTCAAGAAATAGACATTCTACAATAGGGGTTGCTGAGAAAGTCTTTCCGTGAGGGGATAGGAGTCAGGAGTCAGGAGTCAGGAGTCAGAATAAGAAGGAGGTAAGAATAGTCTCGAATCTGTAAAAGTGATAGGTAAATGAAAGGTTTCAACGCCTATTCCTTGCACCTGATTTATCCTTTTCAACCCTGAAAGTGTTAATATATAAAGGTTTTTGGTTTATTCCTGAAGGGGGGACAAGATCAACTAAAAGACAGACTGTATAAGATTCATAGCTCTTAGACCTTGTTGATAATACTTACGCTTATTGGGATTAAGTCTCATTA
>NZ_JACJST010000032.1 GCF_014698305.1 Anabaena lutea FACHB-196
ATTTATTTAACATTAATTTCAGAAAAATATTTTAGCGATGCCTGTTTTTAACTTGGCGATCGCACTTTTTTTGCCCCACCTCACAAAATCGCGTTGCTCCCCTGGAAACTTTAGGAGAAGTATTTACTAAAATCATTGAACGTAATACCACCATACCCACGAGCAAATCCCAAGTCTTTTCTACAGCAGTTGATGGTCAATCTTCCGTGGAAATTCATGTTCTCCAAGGAGAACGGGCTATGGCACGAGATAATAAAACTCTTGGTAAGTTTCTCCTAGCTGGTATTCCTCCTGCTCCTCGTGGCGTACCACAAATAGAAGTAGCTTTTGACATCGATGTCAACGGTATCCTCAAAGTTTCTGCTCAAGACAAGGGTACAGGCAGAGAGCAAAGTATTCGGATTACCAATACAGGTGGTTTAAGTCAAGCTGAGGTCGAACGGATGCGGCAACAAGCTGAGTTGTATGCTGAAGAAGACAGAAAACGTAAAGAACTGATTGAACTTAAAAACCAAGCTGATAACCTGTTGTTAAGTTACACGTCTACTTTACGGGATAATGGCGACTTAATCGGTGAAGAAATTAAAGTGTTGGCAAGTGAGAAATTTGCCAAACTCCAAGCAGCAATGAATGACCCTTCTACCTCTGTAGCAGTCTTTAAGCCAATATTAGAGGACTTCCAACAAACTCTGTTTGGCATTGGTGCAGATGTTTACAAACGAGCCAGTACCCCATTAGATAACCCAATTGAACAAGAAGAACTTGCTGATAATTCCTCAACAGTAGTCGCTGAAACTACCACGAATGCAGCATCACTACCACAATTTAATTTTGATTTTGATGATGAAAGTACTGCTGCGGCTGATTATGAGGCGATAGACTAACACCGCTTTCTCGGAATTAAAAATTAAAAATGATAAAACGGGTTCGTGCCGCTGGTTCTATGCTGGAATCCCCTGGCTTTAGACATGGGGTGTCCCCGTGTCCCCGTGTCTTCTTCAAGTTAGGCAGATGCTGACAATAAACATGGTTTTATATCCCCAAGGTTTGCTAGATTGTAGGAGCGAATTAGAGTAGACTAGATGCTTCAATATTACATATGCTCTCAAAAGTATATGGTTGTTTTCCGTACCATTTTGTACGGCTAGTTCCTCTAGTTGATAGGCGTAGTTTCACTCATCTAAGTAGCACAATTGTAAAAGAGACAGCTTGAGACAGTTGGTGCCAAAGCTGCGCTCAAACAAAGGGTGCGGCACTTACTCAGTGGTTGCCCGTCAGGGCGGTTCAGCTGAATGTGTTGATAATTTATCTAACTTGTTTTGTTGATATTGAAAAAAGCACCTGTTACTCAAGACTTTCTAGTAATTTTTGTCAAAGGTAAAAGGTAAAATCAATTATTAACAAAAATTAAGTGTTGTCTCTAGTCCTTTACCTTCTGCCAACCCTACTTCTGATTTCTTCCTTCTAACTTTTACCCTTGCTCTATGGCCCGCGACTATTATGAAATTCTGGGTGTCTCCCGTGACGCCGACAAAGAAGAAGTTAAACAAGCCTATCGCCGTTTAGCCCGGAAGTATCACCCAGATGTGAACAAAGAACCGGGTGCGGAAGAACGATTTAAAGAAATTAACCGTGCTTATGAAGTGCTTTCAGAGCCGGAAACCCGCGAGCGTTATAACCGTTTTGGTGAAGCTGGCGTTTCTAGTGGGGCTGGTGCTGGCTTCCAAGATGTGGGCGATATGGGCGGTTTTGCCGATATCTTTGAAAGCATTTTCAGTGGCTTTGCTGGGGGAATGGGTGGACCAACCCAGCAACAAAGACGGCGCAGTGGACCTGTGCGGGGTGATGACCTCCGGCTAGACCTGAAGTTAGATTTTCGGGAAGCAGTATTTGGTGGCGAAAAAGAAATTCGCATTTCTCATTTAGAAACTTGTGAAGTATGTAGTGGTTCTGGTGCTAAACCGGGAACTCGTCCCCGGACTTGTGCGACTTGTAGCGGTTCCGGTCAAGTACGACGTGTGACGAGAACCCCTTTTGGTAGCTTTACCCAAGTCTCTACTTGTCCCACCTGTAATGGCACAGGATCTGTAGTTGAAGATAAGTGTGATGCTTGTGACGGTAAGGGCGCAAATCAGGTCACGAAAAAGCTGAAAATTACTATTCCGGCTGGGGTAGATAATGGCACACGCTTGCGGATTTCCCAAGAAGGAGATGCCGGTCAGCGGAGTGGTCCCCCTGGGGATTTGTATGTCTACTTGTTCGTGAATGAGGATGAAGAATTCCAGCGGGAAGGAATTAATGTTCTTTCCGAAATCCAACTTAGCTATCTGCAAGCGATTTTAGGCTGCCGTTTGGAGGTAAATACGGTAGATGGACCTGTGGAATTAATCATTCCCGCAGGAACTCAGCCTAATACGGTGATGAAGCTAGAAAATCGTGGTGTACCTCGCTTGGGAAATCCCGTGAGTCGGGGCGACCATATGCTGACGGTATTAATTGATATTCCCACGAAGATCACCCCAGAGGAGAGAGAATTGCTGGAGAAGCTGGCTAAAATTAAGGGGGACAGAACTGGTAAAGGTGGGGGATTTTTTGAAAATCTGTTTAAGTCATGAGTGTATCTTCCTTGTTAACTCCTGATGCTCAACTAGATTTGCGTGGTACTCCTTGCCCGATTAATTTCGTGCGGACAAAACTCCGTTTGGAGCAAATGCCCTTGGGAGGGTTGTTAGAAGTCTGGTTAGATGCTGGAGAACCAATTGAACAAGTTCCTGATAGTCTGACAATGGCAGGTTATCAGGTGGAAACAATTACGGATTGCTCTGGCTATTTTTCTCTGTTGGTACGCCGTCCTGTAGTTGCCAAATGAAAGGGGAAACTGTTGATAATACAACACAGTTGGTGGGTACGGTGTTAGCTGTACAGGCGAATTTTTATCGAGTACAGATGGACGGCGATGGGGAAAGTTGTGAAAATTCTCCCCACATCCCTACCTCCCCACCAGCACCGCCCTTGATCCTCCTCTGTACGCGGCGAACTCGACTAAAAAAAATCGGCCAACAGGTAATGGTGGGCGATCGCGTAATTGTGGAAGAACCTGATTGGGATGGGCAACAAGGTGCAATTTCTGAGGTTTTACCACGTCATAGTCAATTAAATCGTCCAGCGATCGCTAATGTTAACCAAATTCTCCTGGTATTTGCGGTAGCTGACCCACCTTTAGAACCTGTGCAATTGAGCAGATTTTTAATTAAGGCTGAGTCTACAGGGGTTGATGTGCTGTTGTGTTTGAATAAATGTGATTTGATTTCCCCTCTGGAAAAACAGCAAATTAGCGATCGCTTACAAGCTTGGGGTTATCAACCGCTATTTATCAGCGTTCAAAACAAAATTAATATTGACCATATAGCCGAATATTTGACTGATAAAATTACTGTAATTGCTGGCCCTTCCGGTGTGGGTAAATCTAGCTTAATCAATGGACTAATTCCCGATATCAACCTGCGAGTGGGGGAAGTTTCCGGTAAGTTAGCTCGTGGTCGCCATACCACCCGTCATGTAGAATTATTTGAAATGCCTAAAGGTGGGTTGTTAGCTGATACTCCTGGCTTTAATCAGCCGGATTTGGATTGCAGTCCCGAAGAATTAATCTACTATTTTCCAGAAGCTAGAGCAAGGTTAGAAGCTGGTAATTGTCGATTTAGTGATTGTACCCATCGAGATGAACCAGACTGTGTGGTGAGTGGTGACTGGGAACGATATGAACATTATTTAGAATTTTTGAACGATGCGATCGCATATCAAAATCATCTTAACCAACAACCTGACCCCGAATCTAGTCTGAAATTAAAATCTAAAGGCAAAGGTCAGAGTCAATACGAACCGAAGCTAGAAAGTAAAAAATATCGGCGTATTTCCCGTAAAACTCAATTACAGGATTTGCAAGAATTATACCGCGAGAGCGAGGAATAAGGATAGCGATATCGCATTTTTCATGCTGACTGTTCTTCAGCAACCTTTCTGACTGCGGCTAAATCTACACCCAACTGTTTAGCAATTTCCTCAACAGTTATCCCTGCTTTCAATAACAGTGGTACTGCCTTCAGCTTACCTTGCTCAAGACCTTGCTCAAGACCCTCTTCTAAAGCTTCTCGATAAACTCGTGTTTGCTTAAGTTCATTTAGTCCTAACATCGCTTCAATCTCCTCTCTCATTGAATCTGGAAATTTGTAAACGAAGACCGTTTCTATTAATTCTATAAACTTACTCTGTGTTTTGGCATCTGTCACCTCCTGTCGGGTGCGTGTAATGAGTTCTCTACCACGGGTTGTTGCAAGTTCTTCCCGTAAGCCCACAAGTTGCAATAAACTTAATCCCAAAGATATATCAGTATTTTCATTTAATTCATCTAAGTAAATCCTGTGAAATTGCTCACTAGATCCAAATACTCGATAATTTCTAGGCAAACCGGGATCTAGACTGCGTTTTGTAAAAATTAGCACTCCTTCCCAATCATTTACAGGCTGATAATCGTATAAATAAAGGAAAATTTCACTAATAAAGCTAGAGTAAAGGACTTTTTTGGTATCTCTGTATCCTTGAACTTCGACAAATACTATAGGTAAGTCAGTAGCATAGATAGGAGGGATTAAAATACCATCCATCCGAAAGCTGGTTTCTTTGACTTCCACAGAGGTAAAACTGTAAGTCGCATTTCTGGGAAACTTACTGTTGATAAGTTCAAAGATAATACTGGGGTCGGCTTGAAAGATTTCGTAGAATAGGCTATCCGTTTTCAAGGTGATTGACCTTTATCATCGTTAGTCTAATTTTAAATTACTAGGGGTAAGAAATAAGAAAGCATCATGATCCCGATATAGTCTTAAAATATTGTTAATTTCAGCCAAACTCTCGACCTTCAATTTACTAGTACCAACCCACAATTATTATGGCTATAGGCTACGTCGCGCTTGTACTTCACGCACATTTACCCTTCGTTCGTCACCCAGAAAGTGACTACGTGCTGGAGGAGGAATGGCTATATGAAGCCATTACCGAAACATATATCCCTTTATTGAAAGTATTTGAAGGTTTAAAGCGAGACGGCATCGACTTTAAAATCACGATGAGTATGACACCTCCTCTTGTGTCCATGCTGCGTGATCCTCTGCTACAAGAACGCTATGACGCACACTTAGCTCAACTAGAAGAACTTATAGAACTGGAAGCCGAGCGAAATGTCCAAAATGGGCATCTTCGTTATTTAGCTGAACATTACGCCACTGAGTTCAACGAAGCGCGTGAGTTATGGGAACGTTATGACGGTGATTTAGTAACGGCTTTTAAAGGGTTCCAAGATACCAATAACTTAGAAATTATCACTTGCGGTGCTACTCACGGGTATTTACCGCTGATGAAAATGTATCCCCAAGCTGTGTGGGCGCAAATTCAGGTAGCTTGTGAACATTACGAAGAAACTTTTGGTAAAGCACCTAGAGGGATTTGGTTGCCAGAATGCGCCTACTATGAAGGTTTAGACCGAATGCTGGCGGACGCGGGTTTGCGTTATTTCCTCACCGATGGTCATGGTATATTATACGCTCGTCCCCGTCCCCGCTTCGGTACTTATGCCCCCATTTTCACTGAACCTGGTGTAGCAGCCTTTGGTCGAGATCATGAATCTTCTCAGCAGGTATGGTCTTCTGAGGTTGGCTATCCTGGTGCGGCTGAATATCGAGAATTTTACAAAGATTTGGGCTGGGAAGCGGAATATGAATATATTAAGCCCTACATCATGCCCAATGGTCAGCGGAAAAATACGGGCATTAAGTATCATAAAATTACTGGACGTGGCTTAGGTCTTTCTGATAAAGCACTCTATGATCCTTATTGGGCAAGGGAAAAAGCGGCAGACCACGCTGCTAATTTTATGTATAACCGTGAGCGGCAATCTGAGCATTTACACGGTATCATGGGTCGCCCGCCAATTATTGTTTCTCCTTATGACGCAGAGTTATTTGGTCATTGGTGGTATGAGGGTCCTTGGTTTATTGATTACTTGTTCCGTAAGTCATGGTATGACCAAAGTACTTATGAAATGACGCATTTGGCTGATTATTTACGCGCAAATCCAACACAACAGGTTTGTCGTCCGGCTCAGTCGAGTTGGGGTTATAAGGGGTTCCACGAGTATTGGTTAAATGAAACTAATGCTTGGGTTTACCCGCACTTACATAAAGCAGCGGAACGGATGATTGAAATATCAACCCTGGAACCAGAGGATGAGTTGCAGTGGAAAGCTTTAAACCAAGCTGCGAGAGAGTTATTATTAGCACAATCTTCTGACTGGGCGTTTATTATGCGGACGGGAACAATGGTTCCTTATGCGGTGAGAAGAACGCGATCGCACTTAATGCGGTTTAATAAACTGTATGAAGATGTGAAAATCGGTAAAGTTGATAGCGGTTGGCTGGAAAAAGTCGAATTAATGGATAATATCTTCCCCAATATCAACTATCGCACTTACCGTCCGATGTAGTCATACCATCTTGGATTTTGGATTTTGGATTTTAGATTTTGGATGGGAAATTCCTCTCTGTGTCTGAGTTCTGCAAATCCATCTGTCACCATCATTGTTCTTTCGATTAAAAACAGCAAAACCCCCAGTCGAGATACTGGGGGTTATTTTTATGGACATTTTCTTAAACTGCTTTTACTACTATTGAGGTAGATTGCGGCTTGTGTAAGCATCCATTACATAGGCGGGAGTGCGATTGCTATAGTCTATTTCCATACCAGTAATAGATTTCGCCAACTGTTCAAAGGACTCAGAACGCCAGTTACGTTCATGAATGGGCTTGCTTTGTTCACCCATGAAGTAAGCCAAAGAACCAACAACTGAAGCAGCTACCCAACCGACAACAAATAATGCAATTAAGATAGTCATTTCGGAACCTCTTGTTTTAACTTGTGTTTCCTTATGTAAATAAATATAACAAATGTAAACAAAATTTGCAAACTGTTCATAAGGTGTGCTAACCGATGAGATCGGTGGGGTATTCCACACCGTGATTATTTTTTTGCGTTTATATAATCGCGTCAAAAATTGTATAAATATTTTGTGTCACGTCTCTACAATTTTTGATATCTGTTGTCCAACCCATGACAACCACAAAGGTTTAGATCCCATTTTGGATTTTAGATTTTGGATTTTGGATTTTCACAGACTTACATCAGCATTGCAGTTTTCCATCTGTAGCTGTGATTTTTCAAAATCGATGCAAATTTTTTCACAATAACTGAAAAATAACCTCAAAAATAACCTGAGTAGTTTCACTAGTTATGGAAAATATAATATCAACCTTAATAGATTCCATCTTCAGGCTTCATTAAAGATTTAAAAATCTGATGAAGAAATTTATTATCATAGTGCTGACTGGACATATATCTGAATGAATAGATTATGTAATCACTACAAATTCAAGAAAATGTTCTGTGAAGTAGGTCTATCGTCATGGGAAGAATAAATATTAATTATTTCTGAGACAAGATTGAGTATAAATTCTCTCCAATTCTTTTCTCATAATCATCTTCCAGATAGATATATTGTTTCAATAGTAGAGGGCTTTCATAGTGGCTACAACTGGTCTAAATCATCAACAGCTTACTACCTCTAAGCCAAGGTCGGTTAACATTAGACAAATCTCTACAATTCTGTTTTACCGACGCTTTTTGATTTTAGGGGTTTCCTGTGCAGTGATTTCAGTTACTTCTCTTCTAGCTGTTATCACTAAACCGATGTACCAGAGTTCTATGCAGATCATGGTGAGTTCTGATTTAGATGAAGGATCAGGATCAATCAAGAAGCAGGAAAATGCAAAAGCTGAGTTAATTAAACCTAATTTTTCATCTGGAGAATATACTCATCAGATGAAATTAATGCTGAGTTCTAAGCTGGTACAACAAGCTGTAGATTTGTTACGATCTCATTATCCCAATATTACTATAGAAAATCTGAAGGGTAAAAATGATTCTGGCGATCAAGGAGCTTTGCAAGTAACCCCAGTGGAGGGTTTATCAGAATTTAATCAGGTTATTAATCAAGTATTTATAGTCTCTTTCAAAGACCCAGATCCAGTAAAAACAAAAAGAGTATTGCAAGCTCTCCAGAAAGTTTATCAAGACTACAACAGTGACCAAAAAAAGCAGCGTGTAAATCAAGCTTTAGCTTTCGTTAACAATCGATTACCCAAGTTGCAAAAAGACGTAATAGCGTCAGAGAAAAAATTAGAATTATTTCGCCAGAAACATAATTTAGTTGACCCGTTAGTACAAAGTAAAATCCTGGAAGAATCTCTTGCTGATATTCAAAAACAACGACAAACTACTCGCGCTGAATTTGAAGCTTTACAAGCTCAGTACAATAGCCTAGATCAAAAAATAGCATCTTCTAGCCAGAATGCACAATTGGCAGCTAGTTTGAATCGTTCTAGCCGCTACCAAGCCTTATTAGATGAGGTGAAAAAGACAGAATTGAGTTTGGCTCAGGAGCGTCTGCGCTATACTGATAATTCACCAATTGTAATAAAACTCAAGCAAAAACACAAAATTCAAATTGCCTTATTACAGCAAGAAATAAAAGAGCAATCTGTCAATACTAACACCGTAACCCAAAGCTTATTAGGAGTTGAGCCAAAGTTAGTTAATGAGTTACAGCAGTTACAAAAAACAGCTATTGGACTAATTAACAATGAAAATAATTTAGCTAAATCTGAACAACGCATTCGCTTGCAGCTAAGTACATACCCCAGCATAATAGCAGAGTACAATCGATTGCTTGCAGATATAACATTCCAACGCCGAACACTTGATCAATTGCTTCAAGTCCAACAGTCATTGGGAATGAAAATGGCTCAAGGAGGATTTGACTGGCAAGTATTGGAAGAGCCAGACTTGGGGATTTATATCGGTAATCGTAAATGGTTATTGATAATTGGAGGAGTGCTAATTGGTCCAATTTTAGGTGTGGCAGCAGCCTTGATTTGGGAGGTGTTTAATAAGGCAATTTTTTCAGCGCAAGATTTACAGAAACTAACAAACCTTCGATTACTGGGTTCTGTTTCCAAGTTGGGAAAACCAAGTTTAAAAAATAGAATTGAGCGGATTATTAGACGTGGGCGACAAAATTTAGCATCCCCAAAGCTGGAAAACAACGACAAATTATCCAGCCATGAAACCCTGGATATGATTTATCAAAATATTCAAATATTCAAGAATCCTTTGCCTTTCAAGTCCTTGATGTTGACTTCAGCAGTAGCGGGAGAGGGAAAAACAACTTTAGCTTTGGGACTTGGGGCTAGTGCCGCACATATGCATCAACGGGTACTAGTTATTGATGCTAACTTGCGATCGCCCAGTTTACATAAAATCTTGGAAATTTCCAATGATTGGGGGCTATCTCTGTTATTGGTGGATGATATCAAAACCCAAGTTCATAATTATATCCAACCTATTCACCCCTCAATTGATATTTTAACTGCTGGTCCAACACCAGAAGATGTGGTGAATCTGCTGAGTTCTGGACGAATGAAAGAATTGATTGAGTCTTTTGAGCAAATTTATGACTTGGTGTTGATAGATGCTCCTGCTGTTTTAGATAGCATTGATGCTAGAATTATCGCCTCTGTTTGTAATGGAATTGTCATAGTTGGGCGCATTGGTCAGTTAACCCCACAGGAACTCATGCAAGCAACCGAAATTTTGAGCCAGTTGAATTTAATCGGTATTGTGGCAAATGAGGTGAATAATTCGCCAAAAGTCAGGAAATCTCCCAAAAGTTCTGACACGATTAAATCTGCTGATTAAAACCCCACAAGTCTAATCAAAATGCATAATAAGTAGAAGTGGCAAGCTCCTATCTGGGAGAACTGTCTTATTTAACTTGTAGAGGCTTGTGATTAGACAATCAGCATGAAAATCCAACTTTATTTAGGCGCTTTATTTTCCCGGATTCAAGGACAACATTGGTGGATAGGTATCCTCTTGTGGTTTGTTTTGGTTGCTCCTGCTCAAGCATCTGTCATCCTGCGCGTAGCAATTGAGAGGGGAGTAAATCAAGTCAAAGTTGGTGCTTCCACAACTGCAATAGTTAAAGATAGTGCCGGACGTACTCTTGGACAGTTGCCAGGAATGAGCGCTTATGCTGCTCAAGCAGTTCCTGGGGGAGTGGCTTTGGATAAATGGCAATCTGGGTTATTTTGGATTGAGCCAACTGCTAAGGGATTTGTTTATATTGGCGATCGCTGGTTTCGAGGCAGAACTCTTGTCATTCCTACCGAAAAAGGCTTAACCGCAGTTAATTGGGTCGATTTAGAAGAATATCTCTACAGCGTCATCGGTGGAGAAATGAATTCTAGTTGGCCTCCCGAAGCCCTCAAAGCCCAAGCGATCGCAGCCCGTACCTATGCCCTCTATGAACGAGAAAAACAGCGTAACAATCCCGTTTATGATTTAGGAGATAGTCCAGATCGCTGGCAAATCTACAAAGGTGTCAGCAGCGAATCCCGTAACACTTATGGTGCTGTAGATGGAACAGCAGGAAAAGTCCTCACCTATAACAACCGAATTATTCTCTCAGTCTTCCATGCTTGTTCTGGTGGACACACCGAAAATGTAGAAGATGTTTGGGGAAATACCCTCCCTTACCTGCGTGCAGTACAAGACTTTGATCAAGGTTTCAAAGAATGCAATTGGGTAAAAACCTTCTCTCCTGGAGAAATTAGCGCCAGAATTTCCGGGATAGGCAACATCAAAGATATGATCGCCGAATCTTTCTCTCCTTTCCGCAGCGTCAAAACCTTAAAAATCGTCGGGGAGCAAGGTACTAAAGTACTTAAAGGTGAAGAAGTTCGTACCGCACTCAGGCTCAAAAGTACCCGTTTTAGCGTTAGTAAAGGAGAAAATGGCAGTTTTGTCCTCCAAGGACTAGGCTATGGACATGGTTTAGGTATGAGTCAATGGGGCGCGTATAGTTTAGCTCAACGCGGAGCCAGCCATTTACAAATTTTAGGACATTATTACCAAGGTGTAGCTCTAACGCCGATTCAGGCTAAATAAACTGGGAATAGGGAATAGGGAGCAGGGAATAGGTTAATTCTCCCCATCCCTCCATCTCCCAGCCTGACTACTGAACTAAATACCTAAAAATGGGAAAATCTGTAATAATGCTTTACGTAACCGTAGCAGGAATATTTGGTCTCGGATTTTGGCATCGAGCTTTGGTGGTGGACTTGTTTGCAATTGGGTTTGTAATTCTGCGTATTCGGCTGCGGTTAGGCGCTTACCATCAATGGGCGATCGCGCTTCGGTGATTATCTCTGTCCGCAATATTTCCTCTGGTATATCCTCTGGTGGTGGTAATGCGATGACGGCTTTCCCCCAATGGCTACTTACCCCAACTAAAATACTAGTACTAATACTCAAAACCAAAATTTTTATCCGCTTCATATTTTGAATTTTGAATTTTGAATTTTGAATTTCTAAAGTCCCGGTGGTAGTTTCTCTCCACACAATTGATGGATCTGCACGATGCGCTCAAACAACCAGGGATATCCCTGACGGTATTCAGGAATGAGTGCTAAAGGACTGAGTAAGGCAGCTGCGGTAATATCTGCCACACTCAAGCATCCACCAACTAAATATTCGCTCTTTTGCCAGCGAAGCGATAATTCTGCCAAGGATGTGGATAATCTGCTAGTAGCCAATTTGACTGTAGCATCGTTGATGCCATACTGTTGTCGCACGACTCTAATTAGCATCTGGCTAAAGAATGATGGATCAACTTGTTGTCCTTCATTGGCGCGAAACTGATAATATACAAACCTTGTTGCTGTACCGATGCTTTCATCAAACCAGTCTTCAAGCATCAAAGCTTCAGTTTGCTGTTCTGGGTTGGTTAAAAATATTGCAGGTTCTGGCTGATAAGATTCTAGGAATTTGATAATCTGGGTTGAGTCAGCGATAGCTTGCGGTTGTCCCTCAATTTGGGGCAACAACACTGGCAGTGTACTCAAACCTGTCAGGGGCTTGAGTTTGAGGATATGTAAGCCAGGAGTGAGATTTTCGACATTGTAATTAATTCGCTTATAACCTAGCGCTAGGCGGGCTTTGCGACAATAATGAGATGTACTAAATTGCAGTAGCAACATAAAGCTACTTCTTTAATGAGTGGAAGTTTTTTTTCAAGCTTTAATGACAGACATATATCAACTGAAAGGCGCTATAAACCGTTTTTGCTTTTTTTCTTCAGTTGCTGTCTTAATTAAATTAGATAGATATTTTAGCACTCTCGGTATGAGAGTACTGTTGCTGTTGCTCGAACCTGATTAAATTTAGTGATAGCGATGTAGTGAGGAGCGCTATCCTGACTTAATTAGGGAGTCGTAGTGGGTGTAGCTGCGGGACTAGCTGCGGGACTAGCTGCGGGACTAGCTGCGGGACTAGCTGCGGGACTAGCTGCGGGACTAGCGCCAGTGTCAGTCGGTTCACCACCTGTTGTAGCAGCAGGGGAACTGGTTGCAGTCCCAGCAGGTTCGCTACCGCCTTCGCAAGCTCCGAGCATAGTTGCCAGACTTAACATCAAAGCCAAACCAAAGATTTTTGTTTTCATATCTCCTCTTTCACCAATTAGGGCAATAGAAATCTTTCGCCTCATTGAATACGATACCCTATTTGTTGCTTTTTGTTAAATCTTTCAGGATACTCTTAACAAGAAGGAAAGGATAATACTAAGTAACCATCTTCAAGAGGGAACTGCCACTTACAGAATTGGGGGTCTTTCTTGCCTGTTGCCTCTTGCTTGTTACTGCTCCACATTGCCATAATCTTAGATATAATTTCTAGCTGGTCAATTTATCACAGTAGCTGATCACCCAAAAGCAAGCATTACACTATCGAGGAGACGCAAACATTGGTGCAACTACCCTTGAAAACTCTGAAAAGGTGCTATGTGTGCTGTTTGCTAAATAAACAACTTTAACCTTGGTAAAAACAATCCGCTTAAATCAATACAATATTTATTTCCCTGCACAAAAATTATGGTTGTTGCCCGCAAATCAGCTATTTCCACAAAAAGTACTTGGTTCCAAAAAGATTCTATCTTACCGTGGGGTCAGCGACGTTCCAGGCGTTTGGGATTAATGACACCCAGATCCTCGACAGTTGGCAATGAATCCACATCTGTACGCCCCAGAAGACAAAGAAGTTCCTCCCGAAATTTATCAATTTCTCCTACCAATGAAGCAAAAAGACCGATGTTGATGAAAGAGTCGGGCAAACAACCAACCTCAAATTTAAAACAACAGTCGAGCGGACGCTTACCTGTAATGTCTAATGCTGGGGCTGCGCCTTTGTGGTTGCTAAGGATGTACTCTCTTTATCGTTATTCGTCAGCTGCGGCGTTTTTGTGTGTAGCTGCAACACTGGTGGTTTATGGTTGGACTGTATATTCCCAAGAGCTTTGGAGTCAAGCTTACCGCACACTGCAAAGTTTACAACGTCATGAGCGGCAGTTGACTACAACTAATGCAACACTGACTAGTAAAATGGCCGAAGAAGCAGAACAGTCAACAGCAGGATTAGTCTCACCAAGTCCGGCCAAGACAATTTTCTTGCCACCAACATCTTATAGCTCTAATTCGCCATCCCAAACCACAACTATCAATTCAGAAACCCAGCGACAAATACCCTCAACGCTGGGATATTAATATCAAGGGTGATTGGTCATTTGATTAGGGCTGACGCTCTTACACGGGGACACGGAGACGGGTCGAGTTTTTTCGATCAGCAATTAGCCGGACTTGATATTATCCCGACTTCTGCAAGAAGTCTATTGGTCATGGGTTATACAGGTATAACTGACAGATGGCAAAGGATAGAGGACAAACCCAATGCAGAAGTCATCAAATAGGACAAAATTCAGAAATTTGCGGAATTTAGAATTCAAAAGGCAGCGGAAGTTTTCCAGACCAGGTATATCAGATCATAGTACTGATAAAACTCAAGACCAGTCAGCAAAAATTAAGTCTCGACTGTTAATAGTTTGGGGTTTACTAATTGCTGCTGGGTTGGGGTTGGTGTTCAATTTGTATAGGCTGCAAATTATCCAGGGATCAAAGCTCACCCAAAGGGCAAGAAACCAGCAAATGGTGAATTTACGTCCTTTTATGCCCCGCCGACCAGTAGTTGATCGCAATAACAATTTGTTGGCGATAGACCGCCCTGTGTATACGTTGTACACCCATCCCAAGTTGTTTGATAAGTCTAATGAAGAAATGGCACAACAACTTGCGCCCATACTCAACAAAGATGCTACTGCGTTACTCAAAACATTTGAAAGTAAAAAAAGCGGGATTCTTCTAGCCAATGGCGTATCAGAAAATATCGCTGACCGCTTGATTTCATTACGCTTGAATGGCTTGGAGTTTATTCAAAAATATTCCCGTTTCTACCCACAAGGTGATTTAGTTGCTGATGTTGTCGGCTATGTTAACCTTGACCGTCGGGGTCAGGCGGGTGTGGAATACAGTCAGGAGAAGTTGCTAGAACGCTCTGTACAAACGGTGCGTCTCAGTCGGGCGGGGAATGGGGCGCTGATGCCTGATCATGCTCCTGAGGGTTTTCTACATTTTGATGACTTACAACTGCAACTGACTATTGATAGTCGCTTACAAAGGGCTGCCCGTGCTGCTCTCAAACAGCAGATAGAAAAGTTTCAGGCTAAACGCGGTGCTGTCATTGTTATGGATGCTATGGATGGCTCATTACTGGCCTTGGTTGCCCAGCCTACCTATAATGCAAATGAATATTCTAAAGCTGATATTTCTCTCTTTAAAAACTGGACTGTAGCGGATCTTTATGAACCCGGTTCAACTTTTAAGCCTTTGAATATTGCGATCGCTCTAGAAAATGGTGTAATTAAACCTGATGATGTTTTCAGTGACTCAGGTACTCTTAAAGTGGCTGACCGGGTCATCAAAAACGCTGAAAAAAATGGTTATCGCCGGATTAACATTGCTGAGATTTTGCAAACCTCCAGTAATATAGGCATGGTGCAAATCATTCAACGATTGCGCCCCCCAGTATACTACAACTGGCTAGAACGTCTGGGACTAGGGCAGAAAGTTGATACAGATTTACCGTTTGAAGTGGGTGGTCGGCTCAAAAGTCAAGAAGAATTTATGGCCTCACCCATTGAACCGGCAACCACTTCTTTTGGACAAGGCTTTTCTCTGACACCATTACAGCTGGTGCAAATGCAAGGAGCATTAGCTAATGGTGGCAAATTGGTAACACCCCACGTAGTCCGAGGGCTGATTGATACCAAAGGGCAAAATCATTATTCTCCTAACCTCACACCACCAAGACAAATTTTCTCGCCTACAACTACCCAAAAGGTAGTAGAAATGATGGAAACTGTCGTTTCTGAAGGTACTGGTAAAGCAGCACAAATTAACGGATATCGCATTGGTGGTAAAACTGGTACAGCCCAAAAAGCCAGTCCCAACGGTGGTTACATCCCCGGTGCTAGAATTACGAGTTTTGTGGCTATTCTCCCAGTGGAATCTCCCCGTTATGTGGTTTTAGCTGTTGTGGATGAGCCAAAAGGAGAAAATGCCTATGGTTCTACTGTCGCTGCACCAATTGTTAAGACTGTGATGGAAACTCTCATCCCACTGGAACAGCTTGCTCCCAGCAAAAAATGAGCAATATGAGCAAGAATTTTTATCTCCTGAGTTTACACTCAATACTCAGAACTGTTCTAGTAAGTTTGCTTGAGTGTTTCTTGAATTGAACCTAAATTTTGGTAAATCTCAATTAGTTGATGAGATTTTGTTTTTCTCTCTGCCAAAATAACTTTTAGCGGTGTTAAAAGTTCAATATCTGGGTCATTTGTCAAAGCAACTTCCGCAGCTTGTAAAAGCTTGGTTGCATTGACAAAAATATCCTGATTGTCAAATCCTGATTTGGCTGAAATTTGGTGCAAAGCAGCATCAGGTGTAGTCGCTCGACCATGCAAAGTTTGGTCTAAAATTAGACCTTTTAATAAAGCTAGTAAACCAGCATAAATAGAAAAGTCATCACAACTATCGCAAGCTTTAAATTCTATACGTCCTATCTCGGCGGGAATGCGGGCAACTTTGGTCAATGAAGGTATACTTTTAATCAGTTGTTCTTCTTTTTCTACAAAAACTAATGTTGCTGATCTTTTGCCTGTTCTGATAAATGTTCTAACTGATAAACCTTCCCACAAACCTCCATTATAAAAAGGCGAACTATAACTAAAAGGAACAATATAGGGACTGTAATAAGTTAGTTTTTTACCCATATCAATTACATCTTCAATAGGTAAATCTGCTACAGAAATATTTAAATCTGGTCCATAGGAAACCATATAAATATTGGCAGTTTGTTCATCAGGATAAGCTTGTAATTGCTTGATTTCAAAAGCATTCAATGGCGGTTCTGGCTCAAAAACGCAGGTATAAGGATTAAAACTGACTAAAATCGGTGTAAAACCAAAACTAGCCGCTACCTCACCCAGGAGATTAAAACTTTCTGTTAATTCATTAATTGCACTTTGAATATCAGAATGTATGGTTGTTCTAATTTCGATACCTTTGGCTGCACAATCAATTACCACTTCTGAATCAGCAAATCTTTCAAATCCCTCAATATACCACCGCTTCTTTTTAATGCCAGCATCGCCTACTCGCAGTTGTGGGTAATCATGAGGGTATGTGGGTAGCCTGTCCACAATTTGTTGAAAATCAGCAAATTTCGTACAAGAGAAATCAGCAAATTTTCCTTCATGGTTAAGGAAAGCAACTTCATGTTCAATACCGAAATAAAACATAAGAAAAGGTGACAGGTGACAGGTGACAGGTGACAGGTGACAGCGTTGAAAGTCCTTGAATATATCATTTTGTTCAAGAGACAATCGCTGTAGTAAATAGAAAGAATTCTCAATAATCCTCTTCAGACGGATTCTAACGCAAAACTGACGATTAAGGTAGTTTAGTAATGATTGAGAAAATTTTGAGGCGTGAGTTTTTATGACAAGTGGTGTTCAAAACCCTTACAGTAGCGAACAAATTGCTGCTTGGTTACGTGGACTACTGACTATTGCTTGGTCAGATGGTAATTTTGATGCCCAAGAACAACAGTTAATTACCAGCATCACTAAGGATGAATTAGCTCCTTCTCTTAACTGGGATTGTTTAGAGATAATTACACCAGAGGAATTAGCTGCTGTATTAGGTAAAGGTACACCAGCAGCGGAAAATTTTTTGCGAACAGCGGTGATGGTAGCGATCGCAGATGGAACATATTCTCCCAGCGAAGAGGAACTTCTGCAACAATTTTGCCAAGCCTTGGAACTGCAAACAGAAGCCCTAGCAGCCCTGGGTCATACCCTAGAAGATACAGAACAAGCAGAAAGCCCCGTCTCAACTGTTTCTGCACTCACAGCACCCCCACCAGACGCACTACGCCCCATGCGCGAATGGTTAGACGGGTTAGATATTCAAGATCCCAGAGTTGCTAGATTTTTGTGTAAAATGATTCCCTCTCAATGTCCTTTTGAGCGAGATGTCACTCTCTTTGGACGGAAGATAGTTCACATCCCACCGATGTGTAAAATTAACCCATTGTATGAACAATTGGTAGGTTTACGCTTCCGCGCCTTGTCTTACCTCGCAGATGACTGTGGTGAGGATATTTCACCTTATATTTAAGTGCTGAGTGCTGAGGATTGAGTTACAAGTAAAGAATGAGGAATTTAAAGTTAAGAAAAACTTATAATTAATAACTCATCACTCAGAACTCAGGACTCTAACAATATGCAATTTATTGACCAATCAGTAATTGAAGTAGAAGCAGGTAAAGGTGGCGATGGTATCGTCGCCTTTCGCAGAGAAAAATATGTCCCAGCAGGTGGTCCCTCTGGTGGGAATGGCGGAAAAGGCGGTTCAGTCATTTTCGTGGCTGATACCAACCTCCAAACCTTGCTAGATTTTCGCTACAAGCATTTGTTTAAAGCACAAAATGGAGAACGTGGCGGCCCCAATAATTGCACCGGCGCGGGTGGAAAGGATTTAATTATCGAAGTTCCCTGTGGTACTTCTGTTTATGATGCCGGAACAAGTGCTTTACTATGCGATTTAGTTGAACCCGGACAAGTTTTTCGAGTTGCTGAAGGTGGAAAAGGTGGGCTAGGAAATCAACATTTTTTGAGTAACCGCAACCGCGTTCCCGAATATGCACTTCCTGGGTTGGAAGGAGAAAAGAAGGTATTACGTTTAGAGTTGAAATTGTTAGCAGAAGTAGGAATCATCGGTTTACCAAATGCTGGTAAATCAACTTTAATTTCTTCTTTATCAGCCGCACGTCCGAAAATTGCTGATTATCCTTTTACTACCTTAATTCCTAATTTGGGTGTAGTTAAGAAACCCACGGGTGATGGTACAGTTTTCGCCGATATTCCGGGTTTAATTGAAGGTGCTTCTCATGGTGCTGGTTTAGGTCATGATTTCTTACGTCACATTGAACGGACAAGGGTTTTATTACACTTAATTGATGCCACAAGTGAAGATGTCATCGCTGATTATCATACTATTCAAGAAGAACTGAAAGCCTATGGCAGAGGTTTAGCTAAACGTCCGCAAATTTTAGCATTAAATAAAATTGATGCTGTCGATAGAGAAACTGTTAATTTGGAGGCTTTAGCTACGCAATTAAATCATCTTTCTTTAGCTCCTGTTTTCATAATTTCGGCTGTGACTCGTACTGGATTAGATCCCATGATGCAGGAGATTTGGCGGATTTTGGATGAAATTAATGCTTTGGAAGCTACGGAGGTTGCAGTTTAATTAATGGGTTGATTTTTTTGAGTAAAGTAACAAAAGTTCTGTTAACTGACTCAAAATGTCAAACTAGGTTTTATACTAGTTCAGCTATCTAGTTTGAGGGTTCCGGTATGTCTGGAACTTCTCAGCGTTTAGCGACTAGAATTAGAACTAAACACCGCATGAATCTTGCTGCTATTTTCAAAGACTCTAATTACAAGATTGCTCAATTTACACCCCAAGAAATTGATACTTTGGAGAAATCCATTTTTATCAAGCAAACCAAAAGCGGGAATGTTGCTTATATTTAAGAACAAATGTTTATTTAAAACACGAAAAAGCTTTAGCTAGTAACCATGTTAATATTTTGAAAATTCATGAAAAAAATCCAGTGTATGTAGGTTTTGTGATGAATTCTATTATTGGTAGACTGCAAACTGAACAGATAAGCACTGGTACTGCACAAGCAGAACTTTATCGTAAAGATATAGAAAGTTTTTTAATTCCTTTCATATCTAAAGATAAGCAAGAGGAAGTTATTAATTATTATGTCAACTCTCTCTATTTAAAAGAAACCTCTCATCAAATTCTAGAAATTGCTAAAATAGGAGTAGAGAAAGCCATAGAAACCGACGAAACCACAGCTACAGCTTGGATAAATCAACAACTTGCAGCCTTGGGTATTAATTCCCTCGATGAATAAAATCTGAATGAGGTAAAACCATGACAGCTAAAGAACGACTAATCAGAGAAATCGAACAAACGCCAGAAAATCTCATTGAAGAATTGTTGGATTTTTTATTATTTGCTAAAAATAGAAGAAATCAACAAGCTAATGAGTCTAATTCTGCTAATCAATTAACTATAAAATCTAGAGAACAGCAACAGAAAAGTAAACCAATTTGGGAAATATTTGAAGAAGCTAATCAAGATTTACCAGAAGAAGTTATTGCCAAATTACCTACAGATGGTGCAGCACAAGTTGATCATTATCTTTATGGTAAACCCAAACAATAATTATGAAAACATTATTCGTAGATACTTTTTACTGGGTTGCTTTATTTAATCCTAAAGTTGAAGAGTAAATTTTTCTCCAAACCCAATTAATTCTGAGATAATATAAATATCCAAGTATATACTGCCCCACAACTACCTAAATACTATCATCCTATGTCAGATCAAATTTACAATATCACAGTAGAAAACCAAGACCTGATCATCAGGTTCAAAAAAGATATTATTGAGCTAGATACTCTCAAGAAATTTTTAGATTATCTTGAGTTAGAGTCTTTCAGAAAAAAAAGCAGTATGACAATAGCACAAGCTGAAGCTTTAGCTAAGGAAATTGATATTGATGTATGGTCAAATATCAAACATAAATTTGTTGGAGAGTAACTAGTGTCTAGAAACCAGCCAATTATTGTTGATACAAATATTTTATTTTCTGCGTTACTCAACAGCCAATCTAGTTTTGCTAACCTCCTCTTTCAAGGAGAATATAGTTATTATATCTGTGAGCTAGTATTGGTAGAGTTATTTAAGCGTAAAGAAAAGATAATCAAAGTTAGTCAGTTATCTGAAAACGAAATAGTGCGAATTTACCAAATATTACTACAACGACTCAATCTCTATAAAGAAGACTTAATTGCACCTGATAACCGAGCAGCAGCTTATGCTTTATGTAAAGATGTTGATGAAAGTGACACTCCCCATGTTGCTTTAACATTGGAATTAGAAGGCTTATTGTGGACAGGAGATAAAAAATTGAAAGAAGGATTAATTAAAAAAGGCTTTGAAAAATTCTTTGAACCCAATAGTTTTTAATGACTGAAGCTAAATAAATTCACCTCATTTCTATTATAACCTTCTTGCAGAAGAAAATATCATGACTACTGCACAAGAAACACGCTACTATTCATCTGAAGAATATTTAGAACTAGAAGTAAATTCAGATATACGTCACGAATATATTGATGGATTAATTATACCCATGACCGGCGGAACACCAGATCACAACCAAGTTGCTGGCAATTTTTATGCTGTACTAAATTTTGCTCTTAAACGTCAACCTTATCGAGTCTTTGTTACAGATCAACGGCTTTGGATTCCTAACAGACGCATTCACACTTATCCTGATATTATGGTTGTCCAAACTCCATTAGTTTTTGAAGAAGGAAGAAAAGACACTATTACTAACCCGGTGATGATTGCTGAAGTATTATCAACATCTACTAAAAGTTATGATAAAGATGAAAAATTTGCTGCTTATCGAACTATTCCTAGCTTTCAAGAATATATTTTAATTGACCAATATACAATGCACGTTGAGCAATTCTACAAAGCTGATAATAACAAATGGATTTTTTCAGAATATTCAGATAGTCATGATTCTTTAAATTTAGCTTCTGTAGCTTGTCAAATTTTGCTGGAAGATATCTATGATAAAGTGGATTTTGATGTGAAAGAATGAATCTCGCGCAAAGTTTTTATTATTGAATTTTCATGATTCGGACAGGCAAGATGCCCGTCCCACAAGAGTTTTATTTACACTTTAATAAACCAGCGTTTCTGATACATCAAAACTGCTACACCGTACCAAAATAACACAGTAACAATCCCAAATAGAAATGAGCCATTGAAATTTCCTGCCCAAGATGCAAAGATATTTTGGTAAATCCAATTATAGATACTAATGGCTGTTTCACCTGTACCAAGTTGGGTTTTTGCTGTGATTTTGATTAACAAGACAGATGCAACAAAAAGAGCGATCGCATTTAATCCCATAATTTCAAACGGTTTACTCCAGCGTTTTATTAACCTCACTTCTATCATTTCATAACAAGCGGCTAATAACATTAACGCCCAACCAACAGTAAATACAACATAGGAACTTGTCCATAGTTTTTTATTAATGGGAAATGCTACATCCCAAATAATCGCAATTACTAAACAACACAAACCAAATAAAACTAAATCCATGCTGGTTTGTGAATTAGCCTGTTTTTTCTCTTTTATCCAATCCCCAGCGAAATAACCAGCCAAAACACTAACTATCGCCGGAATAGTACTGAAAAGTCCTTCTGGATCTCCCAGATAATTAAACCCATCACCTTTATATAAATGTGCTTTAGGAATAATTAATCTGTCAATAAATGCGCCAAAATTACCTTCCCGCGTTAACACTCCCGCACCATATTCGGGAACAGGAACATACATCATTGTTAACCAATAACCAAGAAGTAACACCCCTGCTAATATCCATTGACTTTTGCGGGGTAGTTTTAAAACTATCAAAGATGCGAAAAGGTAACTTAAGCTAATCCGTTGTAATACCCCCATTAAGCGAATGCTACTTAAGTCAAAAGTCCAAACACCTTGATTCCAAAAGCCGTTAAGTAGCAATCCTAAAATAAAGAGAATTACAGCACGACGGAGAATACGTAAGTAAACTGCTTGAGTGGGTTTATTATCTGCGGTGTACTTTGATAGTGAAAAAGTCATTGCTACACCGACAATGAACAAAAAGAAAGGAAATACTAAATCAGTTGGTGTACAACCGTTCCATTCAGCATGATCTAAAAGGGAATATTTATCGTCTGCGACTCCCACCATATTGACGAGAATCATACCCGCAATGGTGATACCGCGAAAAACATCAAGTGAAGTCAGGCGCATAGGCGGAATTTTGTCTTTGATGACTATCTACCCTACCCTGCCTGATGCACGTTATCAAGGAAAATGTATGGACTAGGTTACAAGGTAAAATTTTATTAAGTAATGTTTGAATTTTGAATTTTTTAATATGGCTATCAAAGTTGGAGATACTGCGCCTGATTTTAACCTACCGGCCCAAAACGGTTCTCAAGTCAGCCTGAGAGATTTTCGTGGTAAACAGGCTGTTGTTCTTTATTTTTATCCTAAGGACGATACACCAGGATGCACTATGGAATCTTGCGCGTTTCGAGATCAATATGAAGTGTTTAAAGCCGCTGGTGCTGAAGTTATCGGCGTAAGTGGCGATTCTCAAGAGTCTCACCAGCAATTTGCAGCCAAGCACAATTTACCTTTTACACTGTTAAGTGATAAAGGCGACCAAGTGCGGAAACAATACGGTGCAACTACCGCTTTTGGTTTTATCCCCGGCCGGGTGACTTATGTAATTGACCAAAACGGTATTGTTCAATATGTGTTTGATTCCATGTTGAACTTTAAAGGTCACGTTGAGGAAACCTTGAAAACGTTGCAACAATTGGCTGCAAAGTAAATTCCTGGTAACTAGGAAAGGTCAGGTGAGCAGGGAAGATGAAACTCTTTACTGTCACCTGTCACCTGTCACCTGTCACCTGTCACCTGAAATCAAGCTTTAGACTTTTCTGGTACGGCAACGTTGGCTGTTTTGCCATTTTTACCGTTGGTGTGACCGTTACCGTTGCGGGGTTGAATCACACCATAACCGCCGTGATTACGTTCGTAAATGACGTTTATCTCTCCTGTTTCGGCATTACGGAACATATAAAAGTCGTGTCCCACGAGTTGCAGTTGTTCTTGGGCTTCTGCAAGAGTCATGGGGGGCATAGAAAAATATTTGGTGCGGACGACTTCTCCTGGTAGTTCGGGAGTGCGATCGCCTATTAAGTCTGCTGCTACTGGTTCTGGAACTACTACGTCAGTAGTTGATATCGGTTGGGTTTTGTGGTCTTGACGACGTTCTTTATATTTACGCAGTTGACGGGCTATTTTATCTGCAACCAAGTCAATACTGGCATATAAGTTTTCGCTGCTTTCCTCCGCCCGGATGATGCTCCCATTGGCATAAATAGTTACTTCCGCCGCTTGTTTGGTACTAATTCGGGGATTGCGAGCTACGCTCAAATGGACATCCACTTCATTGGTGATGTTCTGAAAGTGACTAACTGCTTTTTCAATCTTTTGATGTACATATTCCCGAATCGCATCGGTAATTTCAATATTTTTGCCGTGGATGACAAGCTTCATGTAAACTCTCCCGCTCAATATTTATTTGATGTGAATTGTGTTTTGTATGAACAGAAATTGCGGTAAGGTCTATTACTGCCGCCAAGACAAATCGTAAACTGCTATTAATGTACTACTGTTGCATCGGCTCTCAGGTTGCTGCATCTTTCCTTATAACTACCTCTCGTCTTGATCTAATTTGTTAACCTCTGCGCTGAGTTCCAACTGGTTGCTAGACAATTGGATATTCCAAGAAAACCCCTAAATAAAGCCGTGTTACTTATACTGTACCTACTTTGTGAGTTAAAGCAACCTTTATATAATTAGGAGTAGTTGCTCTTGTTTTTATTTTGGCAGCTTGCTCACTGTGAATACAAAATACAAGCCTTTGTGAAAGTTTTATCCGGATGTATACAACTCAATTGAGATCCCATCAGCCAGTGCATTCGTTTCTATTGTCTTGGCGTGATGCTTATTGCAGAGAATTCCTCCCAACACCATTGAGGTTATATATCCAAATTAACACTTTGTGGTTAATATTGCTGATTCCGTTGACGTTCCTTTAAAATCCTTTGCATAGCTTGACATTTGTTGACTAAATTTCTGTGATTTTAAATGTTTTTTCGTCATTTACCCAATTGATTTTTGACATGATTCATAGTAACGCCAGCAACAAATATCGCTGTTTTTTATATAACCTAGGATTAATGCCGTATTTAAAGTCTCTTCAATGGCAGCGATCGCTACTCACAGAACGCATCAACAACCCTAACCTAGAAGACGTACTCATTTTGCTGGAGCATCCACCTGTCTATACTTTGGGACAAGGAGCCAACCCGGAATTTCTCAAATTTGACCTTGACAAAAGCACGTACGATGTGCATCGAGTTGAACGTGGTGGCGAAGTCACTTACCATTGTCCTGGGCAACTGGTGGGGTATCCAATTTTAAATCTGCAACATTATCGTCAAGACTTGCATTGGTACTTGCGCCAACTTGAGGAAGTGTTAATTCGCGTTTTAGCCAATTATGAATTGCAGGGAGAACGCATTCCCGGTTTTACTGGTGTTTGGTTAGAAGGGCGCAAAGTCGCGGCCATAGGGATTAAAGTTAGCCGCTGGATTACTATGCACGGTTTTTCCTTAAATGTTTGTCCAGATATGACTGGCTTTGAAAGCATTGTCCCCTGCGGTATTGCTGATAAGTCTGTGGGCAGTTTAGCGGAATGGATTCCTGGTATCAAATCTCAAGAAGTCCGTTTTTGTGTAGCACGGTGCTTTGCTGAGGTGTTTGATGTTGAATTAGTCGATTCTCAGCCAGAAGGAATTGTGCTATCTTTGTAATTTCATTTACTAGTAAATTGTTTTTGAGGATGATGATCTGCGTCACTTATAAATTTCTGTTGTCACACTAAAATATGCTCATTTGTCTGCAAATATGTTCACTTAGTGTAAAAATCAACAAAAACAGTGCTTGTGAATTACTCAGATAATCTACAGGTAAATTTTTCCTCATACACCTCCCTCAGAGAACGCGACTGGGAAGCTTTGATATTACTGTTTGATAGAGACGATAGCGATGAAATTGAAGCGGAAATCAAAAGTAAATTGGTGTGGTTAGTACCAGAACCATGTTGGGAAGATAATCCCTTCGAGTTCTTGCGCGAGTTTCTGTAATTAGTACCGAGTATTGAGTACCGAGTACCTAGTATTGAGCGCTGCCTAAGCAGCTTAATTAAAAATTAAAATATTTAACCCAAGTTGCTAGTTATCTAGTTGAGGCAGGGGAAAAAGGTAATTAGTACCGAGTATTGAGTACCGAGTACTGAGTATTGAGCGCTGCCTAAGCAGCTTAATTAAAAATTAAAATATTTAACCCAAGTTGCTAGTTATCTAGTTGAGGCAGGGAAAAAGGTAATTGGTGATCAAATCCCAGACTTCATCCTTAAATCCTGGAAATCCTGATTCAGCGTCAAGAAGACGGATAAAAATATGCGGATTTGGGGGATCTTCACAATATGAAAAGCTAACCAAAGCTGTATATAGTGTGTGGAAGGAACCGCAGAGGACGCAGAGAGAGGAAAAGGTGAAATTTACTTTTGGGCGTTGGTGGCGTTGGTGTTTGGTACTAGGGTTAAGCTGCTGCTTATTAGCAGGTTGTAGTATGACTCCGAATGATGGAAAAACTCTGCGGGTAGCTACTGAACCGGCGTTTCCTCCTTTTGAATTTCAGGGGAAAGGTGGAGAGTTAACAGGTTTTTCGATTGATTTGATGAGGGCGATAGCCACTGCTGCTAGTTTCCAAGTAGATTTTCAAAGTTTACCTTTTGATGGCATTATCCCCGCATTACAAGCTAAAACCATAGATGCGGCAATTAGTTCAATTACAATAACCGAAGAAAGGGCAAAGACTGTAGCTTTTTCTCGTCCTTATTTTAAAGCAGGTTTAGCGATAGCTACGCTTGCCAAAGGCAACGCAATTCTTACTGATAATCAAAATATCACTAGTTTTGATAGTCTGCAAAATAAAAAAATCGCCGTTCAAATTGGTACAACTGGCGCAGAAAAGGCTAAAAGTGTAACAGGGGCGCAAGTTCGCAGTTTTGATTCTGCACCTTTAGCACTGCAAGAATTACAAAATGGCAATGTCGATGCAGTTATTAACGATGCACCCGTAACTTTATACGCCATCAATACAGGTAATCTCCAAGGAATCAAAGTCATACAGCAATTGCTGACAGAGGAATTTTACGGAATTGCAACTGCTAAAAGTTCGCCTTATTTGTCTTTGATAAATCAAGGGTTGACAAAGGTATTAGAAAACGGCAATTATCAACAGATTTACCAAAAATGGTTTAAATCTACACCACCACAATTACCAGCAGCATCACCATTTGCAAATCAAAATACAGCCACATTAAATTCTTTTACCGTAATTCTTCAGTCTTTACCCACTTTATTAAACGGCGTATTGATAACATTGCAATTAGCATTCTTATCAGTTATGTTTGGTTTAATTGGTGGTTCTTTAATTGGTATTATTCGTCTTTCTAAAATTACACCTATACGTTGGTTAGCGAGGGCTTATATAGACTTTTTCCGAGGCACACCTTTACTAGTGCAAATCTTTATGATTTACTTTGGGTTACCTGCAATTTCTCAAGAATTGGGTTTGACCTTTTCATTAAATCGTCTTGTAGCCGGAGTAATTGCTTTAAGTTTAAATAGCGCCGCTTACATTGCTGAAATTGTTCGTGCCGGCATTCAATCAATTGAAATAGGACAATCAGAAGCAGCCCAATCACTAGGTTTAAATCCTCTACAAACAATGCGTTATGTGATTTTTCCCCAAGCCTTCCGCAGGATGATTCCACCTTTGGGTAATGAGTTTATCAGTTTATTAAAAGATACTAGTTTAGTTGCAGTAATCGGATTTGAAGAATTATTTAGAAAAGGACAATTAATTGTTTCCGAAAACTATCGCGCTTTTGAAGTTTACGCGGCTGTAGCTGTGATTTATTTATGTTTAACGCTGGTTTCTTCTCAAGCCATTAGCCGGTTAGAAATATGGATGAATCCAATCAGTAAAGAAAATGTAAAATAATTATGTATTTTGTTCAAAATTGACGTAAAAATGCTAATTTCTTAAAAGGCAGATTTTTCCAAACAAACATATATGCCAACAGTAAAACAAGTTATTACCAATCGATCTAATGGTTCTTGTAGCACTGCTATAGTTGCAGGTCTGAGTCTACAAATTATTGCTGAGATGAATCTTCTCATTCCTAACATTCTTGTGAATTTTGAAGATTTGAATGTCAGTGCTGCCAGCCCACCAGTTAATCTTTTTCTTCAACCCGCAGCGAAAGAAGCACTCCGACGTGCTATCAGAAAACGAGGAACAACACTTAATATCACTTCTGCTTATCGGACAGTTGCTCAACAGCACCTTCTGTATAGCTGGTTTAAACTGGGCGGTCAGTGCGCCCCACCACGTGCAGCCAAGCCTGGTCTTAGTAACCATGAAGATGGTTTAGCTTTGGATACTCCTGATTTTCAGGCTTGGATATCTGCTTTAGAAAATGAAGGTTGGGATTGGTTTGGTAATGCTGATTCAGTTCATTTCACCTATAGAGGCAGTGGTGTTAGGGATGATATTGGTGATATTGGGGTCAAGGCTTTTCAGCAACTTTGGAACAAGAACAATCCTAACGATCAAATTACAGTGGATGGTGGATTTGGACCCCAAACAGCAGCAAAACTGGATATGTCTCCAGCTGAAGGTTTTGCCATGGCTAGACTTCTGAAACTCACTACTCCTAATTTACAAGGTGAAGATGTTCGCAAAGTTCAGCAGGCATTAGTTAATGCTGGTTTTTTGAGCGCAAACCAAATTAATAGCAGCTATGATGACGATACGAAATCTGCTGTGGAGAAGTTTCAAGACCAAAAAGGCTTAAGTCAAGATGGTGTGGTTGGACCTCAAACCCGCAGATTATTAGGTATATCCTAACGGCAAAAGTTGACACCTGTGAGCAATGCTAAACCCCTACCCACGTCTAGGTTTCATGACCAAATGTATAAGTAGGGTTTGCTGATAGCGTAGCTTGGCGTAAGCCATAAAAGTTGTTGGTGAGGACAGGGAACAGTCTGAACCTCTCGCTAGTCATCACTTTTACCCACCAACCACCAAAAATTACCCCACACATCATGAATTAACATATTTGTCAATGGTGCATTTGCTCTACCCATCAAATTACATGATTTCTTGGATAATTTTTGTCGAAATTTCTTTCTGAAATTGCTGCTAATTTGTGAAGTTTTTTATTATTTTTCAGTATTGATTTCTGAAACAACTATAAATAAAGGGTTTTGAAGATCATCTTGTCAGCCGGATACAAAATTGACAATATAATCCCGATTATGAATTTCTCCAGAATTATAGCAAATCGCTGAAAGTATTGCAAGAGCGTTGCTAAATAAAAATAATTCTCAATTAATTATTAAGGAAATCTAAACTTGAATTGTGATAAGTTATGAATATTAAAATCACTATTCTATTTTTATAAGTTTAAATTATGATTTAACCAATACTTAGACAGTGATAATGGAAAAACTAACCTCAAAGCACACAAATAAAAGATGGCTTATTAAATATGGCTTAAGAGAGATTTTTTGTAGATATTGTCTACAGCAGCGGTAAAGTATCCTGTAATTGATGAGATATGTAGGGGTTTAGCATGGTGCTTGACTCCTACTCAAGTTGAGGCTTTTTATGATTAATTTTCTGGCGTTGCTGAATTGAAGTATGAAATTGAAAAATCAACGATTTCAAACTCTTACTCTCTGCGCCTCGGCGTGAAACAAAATCATACTCTTAATCAGCAACGCCAATTTTCTAGCCTATCTTTTACTAATTTCAATGATTTACTTATTTGCTTTTCTATAATCCCAAGGATCAACAAATTTAGCATCGCTCCAAATTCCTATTTTTTGCTGTTGTGCTTGCGCTTCGGCTTGCTGGACAATATCTTTACTGGGACATTTGCTCAAATAAGGACGATATACCTTAGCTAATCCTTCCTGTAACAAAACTTGTTGGACAAACGTACCATCTTTTAAACGCACTTCTGCAACTTTTCTACCATAGCGATCGCTATCCGTTATACTCAACTTGACGCGATTGCCTGCCTGCTGCACAAGTTCTTCCACCCGTGTTTGTGCTTTCACACCCCAAGCAAATTGATTTACATCTTTAGTAAATTTACTGTTTTTTTCTTTCTGAGAATGAGGTATTTCTGGGGAATCAACACAAGCAAAGCGCACTGTGAACTTCTTGCCATCAGTGTCTTTCAACACCAAGGTATCACCGTCGCTCACCCTCTCAACAATATCACCAGTCGGGGGAAACAGGCGATCGCAACCCACGACGCTAAAACCGATGATAGCTGCACCCAACCAAATTAGAACTTGTTTAATCGATTGATTCATTTCCACAAATTTGGCAGTCAAGCCTGCTAATGTGTAAGATTGATACTAGACGAAATAGTGGTGAGCAGCTAGTTATCAAAATAATTTTAGACTGCTCAAATTGACTGGATTAGCGACTGCAATCCAAAATTGCTCAACTTCACCCTGATTCTCTTTATTAAGATTATGAAACCTATTCACCAATATCAGCGCTATGATGCTGCTCAAGAGTTTCAGCAATCCCTGCTTCAGTTAGAAGACATCTTACAAGTCAATTCCACTATAAATCAAGTGAACAATAAATTGGATACTAGTAGCTCCATGAACGATAGCTTCAGCAACAAGACGGATGCTATTGATATATCAGCCTTAGAGGATGCAGTTGCTGACATTGAGCAATATTTAGCAAGAAAACAAAAAAATTAAGAACTGATCAACTATAAATCTTTTGCCGCTGGGCTTCGTATAACATTAAAGCCGCTGCGATCGCTACATTCAAAGATTCTACTCCAGGACTCAGAGGAATTTTCACTTGTGTATTCGCCATTGCTGCTAAATCTGCTGACAATCCAGCCCCTTCATTTCCCAGTAGAATCAAACTAGGTTTACGCCAATCCACTTCCCAATAAGTTAAATTTGCACTTGGCATAGTAGCAACTACCTGCATTCCTGCTTGCTGGCTTTGGGCAACTGTCGTTCTTAAATCTTCACTCACCGCCATATTTAAGCGAAACCACTGCCCCGCAGACGCACGTAAAACCTTGGGATTATCTAAATCCACACTATCACTATTCAACCACAAACCGGATGCCCCAGCAGCCGCAGCGGTGCGAATCATTGTCCCTAAATTCCCTGGATCTTGCAGAGTTTCCACAGCTAGAACCAAACCAGTAAAAGGGACTTGGGTTTGCTGTTCACTCCGCTTTGCTATGGCAACTACACCATCTGGCTGTACCGTAGTTGCCATGGCCGCTAAAACGTCTTCACTAACAATTTCTGAGCGATGGCTTCGACTACAGGCATTATCCCACAATTGAGGATGTGCCATTTGCCATTTTTCTGTACAACAAAGGGTATCTAAAGGGTAATTCACCGCACAAGCTTCTTCTAGCAAGTGCGTCCCTTCCAGTAAAAATAGCTGCTGCTTATGTCTCTCTTTGGTAGAGTGCAGCTTACGGATTTGCTTAACTAGGGAATTTTGTAAACTTGTCAACACGATTTTAAAATAATTCGTAATAGTGCCTACGGCAGGCTACCGCCAACGTAATTCGTAATTCGTAATTCGTAATTCGTAATTCGTAATTCGTAATTCGTAATTCGTAATTAAGCCTACGGTCTCCTTAGGGATACGTAATTCTTAATTAATTTTTGTAATAGTAACTCAAAAAACTTCCGTTCGCGTAGCGTCTTTGAAGGAGATTCCAGATTTAGTCAGAAATAAACCACCACAAAAGTTGTTGCTTTTAGGAGCAGGGCAATTAAACTCCCATACATAATTACATAATTAATTAGATTTTGAGATTTGGGATTTTAGATTCATCTGCAATCCCAAATTGATATGCGGAACCCGGGACTTGAACCCGGAAGCCTTGCGGCACTAGAACCTGAATCTAGCGCGTCTGCCAATTCCGCCAGTTCCGCTGGCATCGACATCTTATCGACAATTTCTTATTATTGCTTAATGCTGTAGGTTTGTCAACTAAAATGTTTCTCAAAGTAAAAAAACAGGAAGGAGTACTTATTGAGTATTGTATTTAACTTATAGCACTTAATTGGTATTGACATAGCCAATAAATTGTCAAACCGCAGAAAGCTTGCTAGTAATTATTTACAGCCATCAGAACCGAGAAAGTGAAAATTTATCTCCACAAGTCATAACACCAAAATGTAGACAAACCAACTCTTTACTGTAGAATCAAAACCAACTTTAAACCTTTATTATTGCGTACTTTTTTTGGAGGTAGGCTTATTAATTCTTCTAGCAGCTTACCAGATGCCAAGTCTTCACCTGAAGCAGACTCCTCAGTCTTGCAAATTTGGGGTGGGCATCCTTTGCAAGGTCATGTAAGAATTAGCGGGGCAAAAAATTCAGCACTGGTAATCATGGCTGGAGCTTTGCTTTGTTCAGGAGATTGTCGTATTCGCAATGTCCCGTTATTAGCGGACGTAGAGCGCATGGGGCAAGTTTTATCAGCTTTGGGATTGCGCTTAACCAGAGAAGACGACATTTTAGATGTTGATGCCAGGGAAATTAGCACGTCCAAAGCGCCTTATGAACTAGTTACTCAACTGCGAGCCAGCTTTTTTGCCATTGGACCCCTGTTAGCGCGACTGGGAGTAGCACAAATGCCTCTACCAGGGGGTTGTGCCATTGGTGCTAGACCAGTTGATTTGCACGTCAGGGGACTGCAAGCAATGGGAGCAGAAGTGCAAATTGAGCATGGTATTTGTAATGCTTTTGTTCCTGGTAGCAATGGTAGATTGAAGGGAGCGAGAATTTATTTAGATACTCCCAGCGTGGGTGCAACTGAAACCCTGATGATGGCAGCTACCTTAGCTGATGGTGAAACTATCCTAGAAAATGCTGCCCGAGAACCAGAAGTAGCCGATTTGGCTAATTTCTGTAACTCAATGGGAGCGAAGATTCAAGGAGCAGGAACGAGTACAATTACCATCAACGGTGTTGAGAAATTACATTCTACCGACTACAGCATTATTCCTGATCGCATTGAAACAGGAACTTTTTTACTCGCTGGAGCCATCACTCGTTCAGAATTTACTCTTTCCCCAGTGGTTCCCGACCATTTAATCCCAGTGATTGCCAAGTTACAAAAAATTGGCGTACCCATCATTGAGGAAGGGTCAGACTGTTTACGCATTTTACCAGCAGAGAAACTCAGAGCTACGGATATTGATACTTTACCTCATCCGGGTTTTCCCACAGATATGCAAGCGCCTTTTATGGCATTGCTGACTTTGGCAGAAGGTGACAGCATCATTAACGAATCTGTGTTTGAAAATCGTCTGCGTCATGCTTCCGAGTTAAATCGCTTGGGGGCAGATATTCGCGTTAAAGGTAATACTGCCTTTGTTCGCGGCGTGCCAATGTTATCCGGCGCACCAGTAATAGGCACGGATTTACGAGCATCCGCAGCTTTGGTTATAGCTGGACTAGCAGCCGAAGGAAAAACCACAATTCAAGGATTAAAACACTTAGATCGTGGTTATGATCGCCTGGATATGAAATTGCAGCAACTAGGAGCAAAGATTATCCGTGTGAATAGTGAAGCATCAGCTGATGCAGAGTTACATACAAACAACAGCAATCCCCCGGCTTCTGTTTCTATCTAGAGTTAGGGGATTTCGTATTTGGTGATTTAATGGCGGATTTTACCTGTTGATGAAATATCAAGTTGGTAACTTTCGCCATTCATTTTTTGGTGACTAGGGAAAAGGCGGTTAATAAAGTAATTTGTGTGTGAACAGTCATAAAAACATAAAAAAGTAAGGCATTGAAGGAAAAGTCTCTCCCTTTTTTGGGTTGTGACCTTTGTGATAATTTGCTTTCATCAGACAATGCTGCTTAAACTTACTGCTCGATTGGTGCTAAGTATTTATTTGTGGCAAAGTAATTTAATTTAAAAAAAAATTAACATGATCATTCTCATTCCTATGTTATACAAAGCTATAGTTGTTACTAATTTTAGAGCGTGTTTGAATTAAGGAAACTAAATATTATGGAAAATATAAATTTTGCTTTTGTAGCTAATCCATTAACCATTGATTGTGAATTGCCATTTGAAATTATTGAAGGCTGGTACTTGCAAAAAGCAAATGATATGCAAATTGATGATATTAGATCAATACTCTACAGTATGGGAGATAACCACCTTGGCTTTAAGCATGAATGTGAAGCAGTTCTTGAGCAAAATAACTCGTATAGAAGGATGCCTAGAGAGAAGTGGAATTATTATGTAATATCTTTTTTAGAGAATAATAAAGAAACTTTTATGCGTCTCCAACTGGCAGCAAATTTAGCGGAAATAGATTTGGAGCTTGGGTTGTCTTGGTTATCTGAATTACAAAAATATGAGATTAGTTTCACTGTCAATTTCATGACTTATTTAGGAAATTGGAAATTAAACCCAGATCTAGAAAAGAATAAGCACCTAGAAATTGAGAATTTGTTGGAATTGAAATCAATCTTTGATAAAATTAAGCATTTTGATGCTACAAAATATCCTCATATAGCAAAATGTATTGATAATTTTTATCATTTAAATAGACTACCCATAGACAGCGATTTTGTAATAATAGGATTTTTTGGTATTATTGAATCACTTATAACATATAATCCTGGTGATAAAGGAGCTTCATTAAAACATCAGATTAGGAAGAAAATACCACTGCTAGTAAAAAGGTTTTCATGTAAAGTAGAGTATGAAATTTTTTTTAATCCTTGCAGTGAAGATAAACTTTGGAGTACCCTTTATGATTATAGAAGCTGTATAGCACATGGTAATGAAAGTGATTTTAAGAAACAGTTATCTTTACTAAAAAGTAGAAAAACAGTATTGATATTTCTGAAATCATTTTTAAAGAAATTGATAAATCATTCTATGACAGAACCTCAACTATATATAGATTTAAAAGAGTGCTAAAATACATTATAAAAATGAACGATCACTTTATAATGTAACTTTTAATACTTAAATAAGCTTCATCCATCTTGAAAACTGGAGTTTTTCAAAAAAAAGGAATATACTGACGGGAAATGGAATCTAGATAGTTAGGATATTACATCAATCACGAGATATGGATAGTCAATTTACTGGTTTATGAATGCGTAAGATTGCTCTGAAAACAAAAATGAATTATGGGGACATCATCTTCTCAGACACAATAAACCGGAGCTAGAACGGATGATTCAATTTGTTAAACCATTTTTGTTTAATTAGGCAGAAGTCAAGCAACAAGCACATCATCTCCAGGTACTAGCAATGCCCACCCTGCTGAAATCGCTATACTAGCTGTGGGAAATATATTTTTTATTGATTGCCATAATTATGTCTTTACTTAAAACCCCACTAATTGGTTTAAAAGCTGACTCATTCCGTCATCCTCTAGACTTGGAAGCAACCAACACCCTTAAGCAAATTCCTGGCTTAGATATGATGGTGCGGAATTTGTTGGGGCCAATGGCTGAACAGGTTTTTTATGTAGAAAATATTGCATCAAGTATTTTGGTTGGTGAAAAACAACTGCCGGATTTACACAAGCTGTTGTTAGATGCTTGTCATATCTTAGATATCGAACCACCCCAGTTGTATGTGCGTCAACATCCGGCTCCTAATGCTTACACATTTGCTATGCGTGGTAAGCAGCCGTTTGTAGTTCTGCACACTTCCTTAATTGATATTCTCACACCAGAGGAAATACAAGCTGTAATTGCCCATGAGTTGGGACATCTCAAATGTGATCACAGTGTTTATTTAACACCTGTAAATTTATTAGTCTTAGTAGCAGGAATTGTACCTAATGTTGGTGCTGTTGTGGCTCAAGCGTTACAGGCACAATTATTAGAATGGGTACGTTGTGCTGAGTTTACCTGCGATCGCGCCGCTTTGTTAGCTACCCAAGACCCCAAAGTTGTCATGTCAGTATTAATGAAGCTTGCTGGCGGTTCTCCCACCTTAGCACCCAAGCTAAATCTCGATGCCTTTGTTGCCCAAGCTCGTGCTTATGATGACATTAGTAAAACCGAACTTGGCGAAATGGTCAAAGAAGCCCGCACCGCCCAATTAAGCCACCCTGTACCAGTATTGCGAGCTAGGGAAATTGACCGTTGGAGTAGTACTTTAGAATACCAAAAGTTACTGCAAAATCACGGTTTTAAGGACAAACTTGAAACTGCACCGAAGGGCGGCTGGCGTAATTGGTAAATATCCGCAGGAGTGACAGCACAGAAAGCAGGGGAAGCAGGGGAAGCAGGGGATGAACTCACCCATCAACTTATTTGAATATGAACAGTTAGCAAAAGCTCATCTTTCGCAAATGGCGTTTGATTATTACAGCAGTGGTGCATGGGATGAAATCACTTTAAAAGATAATCGCACTGCTTTTACACGAATCAAACTCCGTCCTAAAATGTTAGTTGATGTCAGTGAAATCAACTTAACTACCAAAGTTTTAGGTGAACCTTTGCAGTTCCCTCTGCTCATTGCACCAATGGCTTTTCAATGTCTCGCTCATTCAGATGGGGAAATGGCGACAGCCTCAGCTGCGGCTTCAGCAGGTGTAGGTATGGTTTTGAGTACATTGTCTACTAAGAGTTTGGAAGAAGTTGCAACGGTTGACAATGGTTTGCAATGGTTCCAGCTTTACATCCACAAAGATCGGGGTTTAACTCGCGCTTTAGTAGAAAGAGCATATACAGCAGGTTACAAAGCACTGTGTCTAACTGTTGATGCTCCTGTGTTGGGAAAGCGAGAACGAGATCAACGCAATGAATTTACATTACCTCCGGGTTTACATCCCGCTAATTTAACCAAAATATCTGGGTTAGATATTCCCCAGGAAAAAGGCGAATCTGGGTTATTGACCTATTTTGCTCAACAGATTAACCCCGCACTGACTTGGAAAGATTTAGAATGGCTGCAATCTCTTAGTCCCTTACCTTTAGTATTGAAAGGGATTTTGCGGGGTGATGATGCTGTGCGGGCGGTAGAATATGGCGCTCAAGGGATTGTGGTTTCTAATCATGGTGGTAGACAATTAGATGGTGCGATCGCTTCCTTAGATGCTCTACCCGAAATCATAGCCGCAGTAGACGGTAAAGCAGAAGTTCTTTTAGATGGTGGTATCCGTCGAGGTACAGACATCCTCAAAGCCTTAGCTATAGGCGCAAAAGCCGTTCTCATCGGCCGTCCTGTATTGTGGGGATTAGCGGTATCTGGACAAGAGGGCGTGTCTGATATTATCTCGCTTCTCAAAGATGAATTAACTACCGCAATGGCACTCAGCGGCTGTGCTAGTCTACAAGATATTGATTCAACTTTGGTAATCCGTAATTGGTAATTCTTGATTATTCCCGATTCTAAAAAATACTTGTTGCCAAAATCAAAAAATAGGCTATAATAGGAAAGTTACACCCAAGGGCGGGTGGCGGAATTGGTAGACGCACCGCACTCAAAATGCGGCACCGAAAGGTATAGGAGTTCGATTCTCCTCCTGCCCATTGCTTACATAGTAATGTTTTCAAGGTTCAGTTGCTAGAAAGCAATAACTCTTTTGACTACTTTTGCACCAATTATAAATACTACTCAATGAAATAATTTGTAGCTATGTCATTAGAGTGGATGTCTCCAAATTTTATATTTGAATCTGTAAAATTTTTACTTCCTAAAACTTTTTAAACATCCTCTTAAGTTGATACAAGTGGGGTGTAGGGTAAACATCAATCAGCATTTACTTAAAATCTCGCGTCGAGACTTGTGGACTGTAAAATCTAAAGATTACAGAAAAATATTAAGTCAGAATCAGGATAACCAGGATTAAAGGATGTACAGGATATTATTGTTAACCTACTAAAAAATAACAGTAAATTCTCTCTGCGTCTCTGCGGTTCGTTCTCAATCTCCTAGTCACAGTTCCCACAACTTGAAAACTAGGTAAAATCAAAGAATGATTAACCAAAGGTGAACAATGGAAACCCAACAACTGAAAGCCCTCATAAAAGAAAGTATTTTAGAACTGATACAAGAAGAAAAATGGATAATTCAAAAAATGTTAATTCCGCTCTTGACCAACAAAGAAAATGAAGAATGGAACGAGTTTTCCTTAGAACAAGCTATGAGAGGCTTAGAAAATGATCATCTTCCTGAATACACCGAATCTGATCTGATAGAAAAATGGCAATAGCAGGTCAAATAGTTCTCTTCAGATTTCCGCAAACTAACCTGACACTGGGGAAACTACGTCCTACACTACTCATAAAACCCCTATCCAATAATGTATATGATGACTGGCTTGCCTGTATGATTTCCACAAAAACAGGACAATAACTAGCAGGATGAGATGAAATTATCTCATCCCAAGAGGTTGATTTTTCGCAAACAGGCTTAAAATCAGAAAGTGTGATTCGAGCTTCACGACTAGCTGTGGTTTCAGAGCAGATACTTTTAGGAAAAATTGGTGAAATTTCTGAAGCAAGGTTAACAAGAATTAGACAAAATCTAGCAAATTGGATTTTAAATAATTAATTATCATCGCTGCTTTGATCGGATTTATCACTTAACCCAGAGATGATGCATTTGATACTAAATGAAGTGCGATCACTATGATTGTTCCAACTTCTTGTCAAAAGTAAAAACATTGTAGTACAATAACACAAGTAAAAACAACCCACATTAACACCATGCGCTTAAAAAGATGGGAATCTCCCCGCAAAGAAGGGAGAAACGATAAAGGCCGAGGCGGTTCTGCCAGAAAGAGACAACTGAAGAAACAAAGACAGATGCTGAGAAACAAACTCAAAGAAGGGCAAAAGCCAGAAAACAACGAAAACAATCAAAACAACAAGCAGGGGGAAGGTATTTTAACCTTCCCTCTTTTTTTATGCCTTTCTTCGACAATAAAATAAGAATAAAAATATTTTCTAAAAAGTACTTGACAAAACCCCCAGGGTAACTGCTATATTATTTGAAGTTGACTTACTTCGTTGGGGCGTAGCCAAGTGGTAAGGCAGTGGGTTTTGGTCCCGCCATCCCTAGGTTCGAATCCTAGCGCCCCAGTATTAAGAAGGGCAGGTTTTAAAACCTGCCCTTTTTTTTGTCAATTATCAAAATTAACAACGGGATTTGATGTAAAGTCAAAGTAATTCCTAATGATCACCCCATGTCTAAAGCCAGGGGCTTAAACCAAGGAATAAATTTTTGGCTCTCCATAACTAAAGTTAGTTGCTCTGTAACCTTGAATTACGTATCCCTAGCGGGACCGTAGGCATTATTACGAATTACGTTGGCGGTAGCCTGCCGTAGGCACTATTACGAATTAGTAATTATTCGGTCACTTTTCAGGTGATTTGAGAGCTTGATCCAAAACTTGTCTAGCCTGTTCTGCTTTTGTGCGTGCTTCTTGATAACGGATATTAGCTTGGGCGAAATTTTTAAGAACCTTAAAACCTTCCTTGAGACGGGTGATTTCCTCCTCAGTCACCACATTATCTGAGAAAAGAACATCAACCGCTTTGCGAATTTCCAAAGCTTCAGACCGTGATTCTTGCACCTTCAACTTCAGTGTAGCCAAATTGTTGAGAATCTGGACGGCTTGGGTAATGGCATCCTCACCGCTAGTATTATCAATAGTTGGTTCCTTAACTTCAATTAACTGTTGAGGTCCAAATCCTTCTTCTAGTTCTGTGGATAGCTGATCAGTATCCATCAGTTCCATCAGCTGATCCATTGCTTTGTCGCGGGCTTTAGCCGAATCTTTGCCAGGAACAGAAAGAATAATTTCTGGGCTTTGAGCGAGAGTATACTGAACCATATTAGGGAAAATGTGCTGGTTTACTAAGCTAGGGAGAAACTAGACACAAGAATTGTCCAGCGCCATAATGACCATATCATTTGGTGATGAGTTTATGCTATGGGTTTAAACTAAAATCAAACTTTATACTAGATAAAGAGAAACTCAAATACAAGAGGAGAGGAGAGCAATGACTCCCAATCCCGCCATTATGCGATCTGTAGAACAATTGGGCTACCGAGTTACCGTTGGTGACGTGGCAACCCAAGCTGGTTTAAATTTAGCTGAAGCCAATCAAGGATTATTAGCTTTAGCATCAGATGCTGGGGGACATTTACAGGTAGCAGAATCCGGTGATATTGTTTATAAATTTCCCCAAAATTTTAGAACAATCTTGCGTAATAAATACTTGCAATTACGGTTGCAGGAATGGTGGAAAAAAGTTTGGGGAGTGCTGTTTTACTTAATTCGCATTTCCTTTGGAATTTTCTTAATTGCTTCTATTGCGCTGATTAGTGTCACCATCATCATTATCATTACTGCTGCCAATTCAGATCGGGATGGAGACAATGGAAGCGGCAGTTCTCGTGGATTCAATTTCTTCTTTTTCCCAGATTTATTCTGGTATTTTAGTCCCGATTATGGACAACAATCCCAAGAAAGACGACAACAAAGAGGGGAAGAGAGCGATCTCAATTTCTTTGAAGCTGTGTTTTCGTTTTTGTTTGGTGATGGTAATCCTAACGCCAACTTAGAAGAACGCCGTTGGCAAGAAATTGCGACAGTAATTCGTAATCACAAAGGAGCAATAGTAGCCGAACAAATTGCCCCATATCTGGATAATTTGGGTGAAAAATATCAGCAAGAATACGAAGATTATATGTTGCCTGTACTGGTTAGATTTAATGGGCAACCCCAGGTAAGTGCTGATGGGCAAATTGTCTATTATTTCCCAGAGTTACAAGTAAGAGCCAGCAAAAAAAAGCGGCAGTCAATAGCTCCTTATTTAGAGGAATTTCCTTGGCGGTTTAGTGCGGCGAGTTCAGGAAAAATTATGTTGAGTGCTGGTTTAGGTGTACTCAATTTTGTGGCTGCTTTAATATTGGGAAGCTTATTGAGGGATGGTACAGCCGCAGCGCAAATAGGTGGACTGGTAGGCTTTGTACAAGGAATTTATTGGCTGTTGTTGGCTTATGGAGCAGGTTTTTTAGGTATACCCTTATTGCGTTATTTCTGGATTCAATGGCGTAATGGTAAAATTGCCGCTGGTAATAACCAAAGGATAGAAAGAGCAAGACTGTTAGCAAATGCTGATTCGACTTTACAGAAAAAAATTGCTTTTGCTAGTGAATTTGCTACAGAAAAAATCATTGGTAAAGAAGATTCTGTTTATTCCAGTGAGACAGACTTGCTAGAACAAGAATTTGAGCAAGTTAAAAAACAGAACCGGTTAGATGAATCAAAGGATTAGGATGGGACTAAGGGATCTGACAGGTGTAGTTTTTTTTACAACTAGTAGGAGTTGGAGTAATAAAAGCTATCAACAGTAGTATGAGCAATGGCTAACCACAACCATTCAGCACGTTGTGGATCAACTAAACAAGTGTTGTGCCACTGCCAACCATCAGACTCTCGCTTTCAGCAGTGAATACTCATACCCACGTAAAAAAACTTACACTTGTCATATCTCCCCATCTCCCCATCTCCCAATCAAGATACATTCTGAGGTACTATGACGGTGACGACAAAACTGCAAATAAATGTAAAGAATATATATAGATATTTAAAAAAGCAGATTTAGTCAATCACCTTATTTCACGTAGGTAGCTTCATGTCCATAACCACGATCGCACCTGAACAGGTTAATCGCATTGTTCGGAATCAGCATCATGATCCTTTTGAAATACTTGGTTCTCATGCCATAGAACAAAATGGTAAAAACGTCTGGGCTGTGCGAGCCTACCTACCAAATGCCAGCGCAGCATGGGTAGTACTTCCTGAAGAACGCAAAGAATACCCAATGCAGACAGTCCATGATCCCCACTTTTTTGAATGCATAATTGAAACAGCAGAACTCACAAACTACCAATTACGAATTAAAGAAGGGGAACATGAGCGTGTCACTTACGACCCTTACGCTTTCCGTTCTCCCCACCTAACAGACTTTGACTTACATTTGTTTGGTGAAGGCAATCATCACCGCATTTACGAGAAACTGGGAGCGCATCTCACAGAAGTAGATGGAGTGAAAGGTGTTTATTTTGCTGTTTGGGCCCCCAACGCCCGCAACGTTTCCCTACTAGGAGACTTTAACCTATGGGATGGACGCAAACACCAGATGCGAAAAGGACACACAGGCATTTGGGAATTATTTATCCCTGAACTTGGTGTGGGAGAGCATTACAAATATGAAATCAAAAATTTTGAAGGACATATTTACGAAAAATCTGATCCCTACGGTTTCCAGCAGGAACCACGCCCCAAAACCGCATCAATTGTTACTGACTTAAACTCCTACACCTGGGCTGATGAAGATTGGCTGGAAACGCGCCGTCACACAGACCCCCTAACTCAACCAGTTTCCGTCTATGAAGTACATTTAGGCTCTTGGTTACACGCGGCTAGTGGGGAACCCCCCAAAGGGAGCAATGGGGAAATTCAACCTATAGTTACCGTCTCCGAACTAAATCCGGGCGCACGCTTTCTTACCTATCGGGAATTAGCAGCAAGACTCATTCCCTACGTCAAAGAATTGGGATACACCCATTTGGAATTGCTACCAATTGCCGAACATCCCTTTGATGGTTCTTGGGGTTATCAGGTAACTGGTTACTTTGCCCCAACTTCCCGTTTTGGCAGCCCAGAAGATTTTATGTATTTTGTTGACCAATGTCACCAAAACGGAATTGGCGTAATTGTAGATTGGGTTCCTGGTCACTTCCCTAAAGATGGCCATGGTTTAGCTTTTTTCGATGGTAGTCACCTGTACGAACACGCAGACCCTCGCAAAGGCGAACATAAAGAATGGGGAACTTTAGTATTCAACTACAATCGCCATGAAGTCCGCAATTTCTTAGTAGCAAATGCCCTGTTCTGGTTTGACAAATACCACATTGACGGGATTCGCGTTGATGCTGTAGCTTCTATGCTTTACCTTGACTATTGCCGTAAAGATGGGGAATGGTTGCCCAACGAATACGGTGGTAGAGAAAATTTAGAAGCTGCTGATTTCCTGCGCCAGGTAAATCACAATATTTTTAGCTATTTTCCTGGTGCGCTTTCCATTGCTGAAGAATCTACCTCCTGGCCAATGGTATCTTGGCCTACTTACACAGGAGGGTTGGGCTTTAACTTAAAGTGGAATATGGGCTGGATGCACGATATGCTGGACTACTTCAGCATGGACCCTTGGTTCCGCCAGTTCCACCAAAACAACATTACTTTTAGTATGTGGTATAACCACAGCGAAAACTTCATGCTGGCTCTGTCCCATGATGAAGTGGTGCATGGTAAGAGCAATATCATTGGCAAAATGCCGGGGGATAGATGGCAGAAGTTAGCCAATGTGCGTTGTTTGTTTAGTTATATGTTTGCTCACCCAGGTAAGAAAACCATGTTTATGAGCATGGAGTTTGGGCAATGGAGTGAGTGGAATGTTTGGGCTGATTTGGAGTGGCATCTATTCCAGCATGAACCACACCAACAGTTAAAAGACTTTTTCCAGGCTCTCAATCATCTTTACCGTTCTGAGCCAGCTTTGTACACCCAAGATTTTGCCGAGCCGGGATTTGAGTGGATTGACTGTAGCGATAACCGTCATAGTGTAGTTTCCTTTATCCGCCGCGATAAGGATTCGGAAAATTTTGTGGTTGTGATTTGCAACTTCACACCCCAACCTCATTCTCACTATCGCATCGGTGTTCCTGAATCAGGTTTTTATACCGAAATGTTCAATAGTGATGCCCGTCAATATGGCGGTAGCAATATGGGCAATTTAGGCGGTAAGTGGACTGATAATTGGTCTTTGCATAATCGTCCTTATTCCCTGGATTTGTGTTTACCACCTTTGGGAGTTTTGATTCTCAAATTGGATCAGCAGAAGACAGCCCAGGTGCTGGAATAATATCAAGTCCGTGAGCTTCGTTGCTCATCGAAGATGACACGGAGACACACAGAGGGGGAGATCGATTTCCCCCTTTTTCCTTCTCCCCTTGTGTCTTCTTCAAAAAACCGGTACTCGGTTAAATAAAACCCAATAAAACCCTAGCTGCTGGACTGCATGGTTAAATTGCTCAAAATCCACAGGTTTGACGATATAGCTATTTACCCCAAGTTGGTAACTCTCAATCACATCTTTATCTTCGGCGGAAGATGTTAACACCACAACTGGAATTGTTTGTGTGCGTGGGTCAGATTTGAGTTGCCGTAAAACTTCTAATCCACTTACCTTTGGTAATTTCAAATCCAGCAAAATGACTTTGGGTTGATTGGTCATATTCCGATGGGCATAGTTTCCCCGACAAAAGAAAAAATCGAGGGCTTCTGCTCCATCTTGGAGCCATTGGAGTTGATTGCCAATTCTGCCGCGACGCAAGGCTCGGATAGCTAGTTCTGCATCAGCAGGATTATCTTCAACCAACACAATAGAAATCGGTTGCTCATAAGATGTATCAGTAGGCTGATCAATGGGTTGGTCAGTCATTAGTTATGGTAGGACAGGGGACAGGAGGCAGGGGGCAGAAAATTCCTACTCGGTACTCAGTACTCGGTACTCGGTACTCGGTACTCGGTACTCAATACTCGGTACTCACTACTCACTACTCACTACTCACTACTTGGTAGGGTGAAATAAAAGGTTGCACCTTGATCGACGGCTGCTTGAGCCCAGATGCGCCCTCCGTGACGTTGAATAATCCGTTGGACGATCGCTAGTCCGATGCCTGTGCCTTCAAATTCTTGTTCACGGTGTAGACGTTGGAAAACTCCAAACAAATTATCGGCATATTGCATATCAAATCCTGACCCATTATCTCTGATAAAGTACACGTCTTCACCATCGATAACCTCATAACCCACTTCAATATGGGCAACGGATTTGTAGCTGGTGTACTTAATTGCATTCGATAACAAGTTGATCCAGACTTGTTTGAGGAGGGAAAGGTCAGCTTCGCAGATGGGTAAATCAGCGATCGCAAATTCAATTTGACGACCTGACCATTGTGGGGTCAAATCACTCAGCACCTGTTGAATTAAATCATTGAAAAACACTGTCTGCTTAGACATTTCCTTCCGATCCAGACGGGATAAATTCAACAGATCATCAATCAAATCACCCATGCGTTTAGCATTATCCCGGACAATTTTTAAGTAACGATTGGCTTCTGCATCTAGTTTTTCACTATAGTCTTCTTGCATGATTCTCGAAAAGCCATCAATTGCTCGTAAAGGCGCTCGCAAGTCATGGGAAACGGAATAAGAAAAAGACTCCAAAGCTTTGTTAGCAGCCTCTAATTGGGCAGTTCGTTGGATTACCCGTTCTTCTAACTCCGCATTGAGTTGGCGAACTTCAGCCTCCACTGCTTTGAGGTCACTGATATCCCGCATAACAGTAGAGAGATATTCCAGATTGCCATCTGTTGTTTTGTGAGCAATAATCATCTGGGAAACGGGAATTTCCCTACCTTCACTAGCCAATAACGCCGTTTCACCGACCCATGTGCCATTCTGAATTGCTGCCGGAATTCCTAGATCTTCAATAATCTCTAATGCCCACTGAGGATGGTAGTTGGGAATACGCAAGGTAGAGTAGTCTACATCCGAGAATAGATTCATCAGGTTTCGTAATTGGGCATTATTCCACAAGTTATTACCTTGGGGATCAACCATGCCAATATAGTCGGTGGAGGCTTCGAGAATAGCAATCAAGCGATCGCGATCTTTCTTTGCCCGTTTGCGCTCGGCAATCTCCATCTCTAATTCGGCATTTGTTTGTTGTAGTGCTTGAGTTCTCTCCTGAACTCGTTGTTCTAATAGTTCATTGGCTTGATGAATTTCCCCAAACTTTTGCTGCAAACTGGCTGCCATGAACCGAAAGTTCCGCAATAACAGCGCCAATTCAGTCACCTGACTCTGTATCCAGTTGATCGGTTTCTGCTCTAACAGTTTATTTGGTAAGTTCGTGGTGACTTCTGCTAATTGAGACAAGGGTTTGACCAATTGGCGGCTAACTAGGGTAGCAGAAATCAGAGCTAGTCCTGAGACAAATAGGAGTATTGCCATGTTGCGGGTGTGAACCCACTCAATCTGGCGCACATGAGAGATTGCCGGCATCTGTACCACCAGTGTCCAGGGAATTGTCTGATTAATGGCAGACTCTTTCACAAATAGGGAATTTTGCCACTGTACCATCACCAGAGGACTACCAGTGATTGGTAGCCAATGGTAGGTTTGAGTCCCTATCTGGTCAACCCTGCCATCTTTACGCCAATTAAAAGCCTGAGTACCAATCCATTCTAGTTTCGTGCTGGCTGCTACTGTTTGTTTTTGATCCACTAATGTGATGTCTAGCTTTTCTTCACCTAAATTAGACTGCAACAACTTTGTAATATTGCTTAAATCAATTTCAGTAAAAATAGCACCCATGAGTTTTGTATCCCTTAGGATTGGCACACCCAATAAGACAACGGGAAAAGCCGACTTACCTGGTAGCAGCAGAACGGGAGAGAGAAAAGGTTGGGGCAATCGCTGCATTTGCTGAAAATATTTGTCTTCATTAAAGGCACTCTCAGAAGCAGAAACATTGTTCTCAAAATCGAGAATGGGTTTTCCCCTCTCATCCAGAATATGAATGTGTCTAAACTCAGGAAAAGTCCGGCTGACGAATGCAGCATTTTGTTGTAAAGCGTCGCTCCCGAAAGAGTTGAGCATTGCTAATTCGGCCAGTCCATTCACAGAACCCAAACGTCGTTCATACCAGCCACGCACCTCAACTGTCAGGTAACGAGACGCATCATTTAAATCTAAACGAGTCATATTTTTGATATCATCTACCACCTGATGGCTGGCCAGCACAATCAAAACTAAGGTGGGAACTGACACAAAAGCAACCAGTAAATTAAACAGGGTTTGTTGTAGTGAAAGGGTGCTAATAGCAGGTGGACGGTCAACCCAACGATGAATTGGTGAATGTGTCAGCAATAAGCTGGCAATAAGGGCGTTAAAAATACCATTAGTAGGCTGCTTGAAGAGAATAATTCGGGCTTGGATCGGATCGACGTGCAGAATGATCGCGTAAAATAACCATATCAATGGCATCCCGATTACCAACCAAAAAAGAGCATCCAGCAAAACAATATTATTGTGCTGCCGTCGGTGAAACAGCCAACCGACAAATAGGGCTTCTGCTGTAAAAGTAAAGGTAGTATAGGGGTGATGCCAAATCACATAGGTACAACTTCCGGCCAAAAAACCTGCTAAAGTCCCCCATCTCACTCCGTATAAACAAACGACAATCCAAACAGCAATTGAACCAAACAGAAAATCAATGTCGAAAAATAACGTCCATCGGCAGTAGTTTCCTAAAAAGCCAGCAATAATTAGTAGGATCAAGCCCCACAGTTGGCGATTTTCAGATAATTTTGATTTCAAGATTTCTGTTAAATACATACTGCCTGTCCTTCAGATAACTTTGGCTATAAATCAGTTTTTATTTCCCAGGCACTTTAATCACATAATTTTAAGTTGTTATGTTGGTGAATGTAAAACCATCAGTAGAAGGGCGAAAGTCAAAGCCTATCCTCTACAACGGAATAGGTTTACCAGAAAGGTATGATATTTAATTAAATCCACCCACTGATTAAATGGATTGATATCTTTATGAATGATATGGGCGGCATGAATTTCACTTAAACTCTTAGCTATCTGAACGGCTAACTTCAGAAATTGTAATATCAATTCACTTAATTAAAGCTACAAATGAATATCCTTCCACGTCCCGATGTCTGTGCGTTTGTTGTCCATTTGTATCAACCTTAAAGTGAACTGGTATTAGATATGAGTCAAGACTTGAATGTCCTGCTTGTTGAAGATTTAGAAACAGATGCCCTATTAGTTCTCCACGAACTGCGTCGCGGTGGTTTCAATCCTATCTGGCAGCGTGTCCAAACAGCCCTAGAGCTACGCACAGCCCTCGGTAGCCGGACTTGGGATGTGATCATTTCAGATTACCGATTGCCAGGATTCGATGCTCCTGCGGCTCTGGAAATAGCAAAGCAGAGTCAAAAAGATATTCCTTTCATTCTGGTTTCTGGAACCATCGGCGAAGTATCTGCTGTGGAAATGATGAAAGCGGGTGTTCATGATTATCTGATGAAGGATAACTTAAACCGCTTACCAGAGGCAGTGCGTCGAGAACTTCGGGATGCTCAGGTGCGGGCAGAGCGCAAACAAGCAGAGGAAAAACTGCACCACACTCTCCAGGAATTATCCAACTTCAAATATGCCCTAGATCAATCGGCCATCGTCGCTATTACTGATGCTCACGGGGTAATCACCTACGCTAATGATCGATTCTGCGAGATATCTCAATACGACCGAGAGGAACTGGTTGGTCAAACCCATCGGGTGATCAATTCCGGCTATCATTCTCAAGAATTCTTTGCTCAGATGTGGCAAACCATCAGCCAGGGGCAGATCTGGCGGGGCGAAATCCGCAATCGGTCAAAAGATGGCAGTTTCTACTGGGTTAATAGCACGATTGTACCTTTTTTGGATGCCTTGGGTAAGCCCTTTCAATACTTGGCTATCCGCACGGATATTAGCAATCTCTACGAAGAGCTTCGGTTACGCAAACAGGCGGAAGAACAGCTTATTCACAATGCTTTTCATGATCCATTGACAGGTTTACCGAATCGGACGCTGTTGGAGGAGCGACTGGAACTAGCAATAAACCGAGCTAAAAGGGTGGAAACCTATCATTATGCTGTCTTGTTTCTAGACCTAGATCGGTTCAAAGTCATCAATGACAGTTTAGGGCATTTAGCTGGAGATCAACTACTTCAGAGTATTGCCCAGAAGTTGAAAACTCACCTGCGAGATATGGATTTAGTCGCTCGACTCGGTGGTGATGAATTTGTAATTTTACTAGAAGATATCGTCAGTATTGAAGCTACGATTAAAATTACTGAACGTATCCTCACAGATTGTCAAACGTCGCTGATGCTCAATGGTAACGAAATGTTTATTAGTACGAGCATCGGAATTGTTTTTGCTACACAAAACTATCGTCAAGCCGCCGATTTACTCCGAGATGCTGATATTGCCATGTATCGAGCTAAAGCTCAGGGGCGAAATTCATACAAAATTTTTGATGCCCAAATGCATACCCAAGCTGTAAATCGACTAACTCTAGAAACTGAGATCCGTAAAGCTCTGGAACGAGAAGAGTTCATTGTCTACTACCAACCTATTGTCGATTTACTAGGCGGTCGGCTAATTGGGTTTGAGGCATTGGTGCGCTGGCTTTCACCTACTCGCGGGTTCGTTTCTCCAGGAGAATTTATTCCTATTGCCGAAGAAACTGGGCTAATTGTGCAGATAGATCGTTGGATGTTTTACACAGTTTGTCAACAATTGGTCAACTGGAAAACAAATTTTACTCACTTCCCGCTTAAGGTTAGTATTAACCTCTCTGCTCAAGATATTCGCCAAGCCAGTTTAATTGAAGACATTGATCGCACACTAGCCGAAACAGGTTTAGAAGGCAATTCTATCGTCCTAGAAATTACTGAAAGTATGCTAATTGAGGATATCGATAAAACAATTGATTTGTTGACCCAATTAAAGGACAGAAAAATTCAGATTAGCATTGATGACTTTGGAACTGGATATTCATCGCTCAATTATCTCCATCGTTTACCTGCTGATAATTTGAAGATTGATCGCTCTTTTGTGAGTCAGATGGAGGAAGGAAATCGTAATTATCAGGTGGTGAGTACTATCATTGCCTTGAGCAATCAACTGGGATTGGCTGTGGTGGCTGAAGGGATTGAAACACCACAACAACTTCAATGGTTACAGCAACTGGGATGCGAACTCGGTCAAGGCTATTTATTTTCTCCACCTTTGGCTAGTCAAGAAATTGAGACGCACTTGCTCAAAGAAGACTATGAGAAACTTTATCAAGCTCATTTGTTCAATGCATTAGTGTCTAAGTTTAAATTTCTGGTTTGAGATGAAACTGGTTGCTGGAATTTTACCAACTCAAGTGCAAGGAATGTTATCTATTAAGCGATCGCAAATTACTGTCAGCTGTTCTTGGCTATTAACGGGGCCACGCGGTGCTGGTAGTTCGGTATTAGGCCAGTTGGGTAAACTATTACAGGGACAAAACAAAGCTGGCATTCCCACACTACGTATCGGTACAGGCATTGAACAACGACCGCAAGGGAGCATTTCCCAGACTGGTGTCAGCAGTTCAGCTATGGTTTCGTGAGTGCCTTCTAAATAACAGTCACTAATTTCTAAGGAAAGAATACTTTGCCAGCATTCTTCAAATTCTGGGCTATAGCGATCGCCTTTTAGCACGGGGCTAGGTAAGAAGCTGTGATTACCATTACCTACAATCACTTTCTTCCCTAACTGAAACCAGTGAGCAACATATTCTTTAACTTCTTGTTCGTTTGCCATATGCTTAATTGTAGTTTTAATTCAGAAATTTTACCCGGCCAATCTTTAATTTGGAATTAAGGCTTTGCTACTGGTAAGGGAGAACCCAAAACACTGAGATTCAGAACATAACCACCAGTAACTAGGTAAACAGTCTCAGAAATTGCACCTAACTGACGAACTAAAGAACCCAAGCGATCGCGGAATGTCCTACCCATAGGATAAGCTGGTACTACTCCCCAACCAGTTTCTTCCCCTACAAATACTAGATCAGCCGCAACTAAACCAACTATTTTGAGCAATTCTGCCAAGGTATTTTCCCAACTCACATCGTCTTGTTCTAAAAAATTAGCTACCCAAGTTCCCAAAGAATCAATTAAAAGACAGGTGTTAGGCTGGGCATTAGCTAGGGTAGTAGCAAGTTCCACAGGTACATATAGAGTTACCCAGTCTTGAGGACGGCGTTTTTGGTGTTTTTCAATACGTTGCTGCCACTCTTGATCTTCAGGATTTTCTGTAGCTGTTGCTATGTAAATAACTGATTTTCCTGACTGTTTTGCTAAAGTTTCTGCCCATTCACTTTTACCTGAGCGTGCTGGGCCTGTTACTAAAATAACTCTACTCATAAGATATCACAATCTTGGTCTTCCTTAAAGTCTTGTTCTACCTATAGAATAAAGAAAAGTTTCTCAATAATTTGCTTCTTTAACAAACTGATTCGCAAATCAATCAATACTACCAGAACAAGCTTGAGGATCTCTTTATGAAAGCAGGCCTAAAACGGATTGAGGCAACTCTACATGATTTGGGAATTCGTGGCACTGACTTAGGCACAGAAACAGGTGATTCAACAAAACGCCCGTTCTCCTTTAGGATTAGCATCGGAGCTAACAAAACCACAGACAGTACAGAGCCTTCAGATAATGAGGGCATCAATACCGTTGATTTGGGCAGAGATACTGTCAGTAAATCATCTTCAGATCCCAATTTCTTTTCCCAGGATAATTCCGTACAAACTTTTCCCGCGCACTCAGGTGAAGGCAAAACACCTAGCCTACCTAAGTTTAAAACACCGAGCTTCAGTAATCATCGCCACGGAGCCAATCCAGCATTTGCAATGAATCTCTTGCAAGAAATTCAAGAGACTGTCGCTGATTGGCAAACTGAGTTACAGGTCATTTTGCAACAAATTCAAGATATTTATTTAGATGGACCAGTTATTAATGGCTGGCTAGAATCCAATCCTCAAGAACCAGAAACAGGAGGAACGGCAACGCTGCGTCATGCGGAAGTTGAGCGCCTGATGGATTATGTGGAAGAAATTTGTGAGACTAGTGATCAGGTATCATCTCCATCATCGCGTACTGGCTACCGCCTCTGTGGAGTCGATGCAGCTGGTAAAGTCTGGTCGCGTTTATGTCCAGTAGAACAGGTTCCGACTGTGAGTATGGCGATCGCGCGATATCAAAAATTACGTCAACTGTTTGGGCGCAAGCAATATCTAGAAACTCGGCTGGGTCAATTGGCAGAAACACTTGTGGCTTTACACAGTCATATCCGACAAGCATGAAGTATTGGTAAAGTGGTGACAATTTTTTTATGAAACTTGTCTGCAAATATTGTTTTCAGCAAAATTACGTTGGTCGATAAGTACTTTATAGAGTAGATTAACAACCAGTAAGCAAAAGTTGAATTGGATATTTTTAACAAAATTCCCAATTTAAAAACTATAGTAATCAATCCCATGCCGGACTTACAAATCTCTGCCATCATCTGTACTCACAATCGAGATACCTATTTAGGTGCAGCGATTGACAGTTTATTGGCGCAGGACTTTACTGCTAACTTTGAAATTGTAGTAGTGGATAATGGATCTAGCGATCGCACTCGTGAAGTTGTCGAACAAAGAGCAGCAGATCCCCGCCTCAAGTACATTTTTGAACCGATCCTGGGCTTATCAGTAGCTCGTAACACAGGCGCTAAGGCTACTAGCGCAGACATTCTCGCTTATTTGGATGATGATGCAGTCGCTAGTCCCCAATGGTTGCAAGTTTTGTATTCTGCCTACGAAAATAATCCCAACATAGCGATCGCAGGTGGTAAAGTTACTCTCATCTGGCCTCCAGACATTGAACCACCAAAGTGGATATCTCCGGGACTCGCTGCTAACTTGGGAGCCTACGATTTGGGAGACAGTATCGTCTACATTGAACAGCCCGGTTCCACCCCTAGAGGCTTAAATTACTCGATTCGGCGCAGTTTTCTCGAAGATATAGGCGGTTTTGACCCTCAACTAGGACGAGTCGGCAAAAACCTCTTATCTAACGAAGAACTACAAATGACCGAATTTGCCCTTCAGCGTGGTTGGCAAGTCGCTTATCTTCCCCAAGCCCTAGTTGCTCACAATGTTGCCCCAGAACGGCTAAAACCCTCCTGGTTTTTAAACCGGGGTTGGTGGCAAGGTATTAGTGAGTGCTATCGGGAACAACTTGCTGGTAAAGCCGGTATTGGTCAACTGCAACGAGGCAGCGAGAAGTTTGTACGTGGCTTATATAAATCATTACAATATATTACTGATCCAGCCGAAAGATTTGATAAACTAGTCTATGCTTATGGTCAGATTGGTTACTTAAATGCAGCCATTCAAGGACTTCTTTTTACAGCGAACAAAAAATAAATTAAAGTAAAAATTATTATGTCATCTAAAATACCAGTCTCCGTACTAATTCCCGCCAAAAACGAAGAATCTAACTTGCCTGCCTGTTTAACTAGTCTGGCAGTAGCTGATGAAGTTTTTGTTGTCGATTCCCAAAGTAGCGATAAAAGTATTGAAATTGCTGAGAGTTACGGGGCAAAAGTTGTACAATTCAACTTTAATGGCAGTTGGCCAAAAAAGAAAAATTGGTCATTAGAAAATCTACCTTTTCGGAATGAATGGGTGCTAATTGTTGATTGTGATGAGCGGATTACACCTGAATCTTGGGCAGAAATTGCCGAAGTAATTAAGAGCGATAAGTGTAATGGTTATTACATCAATCGACGTGTATTTTTCTTAGGAAAATGGATTCGTCACGGAGGTAAATATCCTGATTGGAATCTCCGCTTATTCAAACATCAAAAAGGCCGCTACGAAAACCTCAACACCGAAGATATCCCCAACACAGGCGATAACGAAGTTCACGAACACGTAATTTTACAGGGACAAGTTGGGTATCTCAAACATGATATGCTCCATGAAGATTTCCGCAATCTTTATCACTGGTTAGAAAGACATAACCGCTATTCTAATTGGGAAGCCCGTGTGTATTTAAATTTGCTCACAGGTAAAGATAATGGTAAAACAATTGGTGCAAATCTATTTGGTGATGCAGTACAACGTAAACGCTTCTTAAAAACAGTGTGGGTACGCTTGCCATTTAAACCATTATTAAGGTTTATTTTGTTCTATATTGTTCAGCTTGGCTTTTTAGATGGCAAAGCTGGATACATCTATGGACGGTTATTGAGCCAATATGAATATCAAATAGGAGTCAAACTCTACGAATTACGCAGTTGTGGTGGACAGTTAAATACTGCAAACACCTCTGAATCTACCTCCTCAACTTTGTCTCAGGAAGTTGGGTAATGGGTAATGGGAAAATATTTATCTTTCTCCTGACTAATGACTAATGACAAATAACTAATGACCAATGACCAATGACCAATGACCAATGACCAATGACCAATGACCAATGACTAATGACCAATGACCAATGACCAATGACAGACCTTTTGTAGATTTACGTAAATATGACCAATCCTGGTTTGACCGAGGTCGTCCGGGTTGGTATGTTTTATTATGGTGGTTGGTGCAAGCGATCGCATTTCCTCTGACTCCCCAACCGCTAAATATTCTGCGTTGCGCCCTGCTGCGGCTATTTGGAGCTAAGATTGGCAAAGGCGTATTAATTAGACCCACAGCCCGTTTCACCTATCCTTGGAAAGTGACCATTGGTGATTACAGTTGGATTGGTGATGACGTAGTTTTCTACAGTCTTGATCAAATTATCATTGGTGAACAGTGCATAGTTTCCCAGAAAAGTTACCTGTGTACAGGTAGTCATGATCTTCAAGATCCAGCCTTTGGTTTAAAAACTGCAAGTATTACCATCGGTAATGGTGCATGGGTAGCAGCAGATTGTTTCCTAGCCCCAGGAGTAGAAATCGGTGCTAATGCAGTGATTGGGGCGCGTAGTAGTGTTTTTACTGATATGCCAGCAAATCAAGTTTGTTTGGGAAGTCCTTGTCGTCCCCACCATCAGAGAATAATTCGTAATTCGTAATTCGTAAACAGGGAACAGGGAACAGGGAACAGGGAACAGGGAACAGGGTGCAGTAGATCATTATTTCTCCCCATCTCCCCATCTCCCCATCTCCCCATCTCCCCATCTCCCCATCTCCCCATCTCCCCATCTCCCCATCTCCCCAT
>NZ_JACJST010000033.1 GCF_014698305.1 Anabaena lutea FACHB-196
ATTTATTTAACATTAATTTCAGAAAAATATTTTAGCGATGCCTGTTTTTAACTTGGCGATCGCACTTTTTTTGCCCCACCTCACAAAATCGCGTTGCTCCCCAGCGACAGTTACTTAGTGCTTTATGAGGGTCAAGAATTTCAATTTAACTATACGTGGCAAATGATTATAAATTCAAAAGAAGTATTAAAAGATTTTCTTGTTTATTTTGGTAAAATTTTAATGAATATAGGATCGCATAATACATCTGATAATGATGATATTCCTTTCTAAAAAATCTCAATAAAAGCGTTTACAGGATTTACCAATCTAAAAACTTTTTTCATAACTAACTGTTTGAGCTTTTGTCTTTAGACATCTCCAGAAATGAAATATGCGTATCCTAGAACCCTTGTAGAGAAGTGACCTGGGTAGGGATTCTCGGCTCTACATTATTTTTCACCAGATGTCTTGATATTCCCACTTGATTACAGATAAACATATTCCCCTTTCTACCCTTGAAATTTAAAAATAAAAAAACTAATTTTTGTAAACTAAATATGTTGACTCTGTGAAGTTTGTCAGTAAATAGGCTGATTGACTTGACACAGATTAATACAGTAGTAAAATTTCTAAATTAAACAGAAATCAAGGTAGCAAAATCCGTTCTCGTGTAAAGTACTACTAGCAGAGGTATTAGTACCAGACATCTATCCGAGAAAACCATTCTGGGTTAGGATGATAAACTGACAATGCTTTGATTAAATTATCGATATTGAGTTCTTGAGATTTTATGGACAAATGTCCACCAGATGGCAGTAGCAACCTCCTCTAAGCTGGCGAGTTAGTCTCCCAGCGTGGGGGAGACTATAGGAGGTATTTATAATGCTGACACAAGACGTTCGCAATTCCTTAGACATTGCTGACTTAAACCAATTGAAATGTGATTTAAACTGTTTACAACCTGTGGATGTGGGGGAATACATCTCACAATTACCTGAAAAACAGCGCGCGATCGCATTTCGTCTGCTCAACAAAGATCAAGCAATAGATGTATTTGAATATCTACCTACAGAAGTACAAGAAGAACTAATTAATTCTCTCCATGATGTCCAAGTGGTGCATCTGGTGGAAGAAATGAGTCCTGATGAAAGAGCAGAATTATTTGATGAACTACCAGCAGGAGTAGTTAAACGGCTATTACAACAACTCAGTCCAGAACAAAGACAAGCCACAGCCACAATTCTCGGCTATGCAGAAGGAACTGCTGGGCGGGTAATGACAACTGAATATGTGCGGTTGCGACGAGGATTAACTGTAGGTGAAGCCTTAAGTAAAATCCGCCTTCAAGACGAAGATAAGGAAACAATTTATTACGCCTACGTCACAGATGATAACCGCACTTTAGTCAGTGTTGTTTCTCTGCGTCAGCTATTATTTACTTTTCCCGATGTCTTAATTAAAGATATTGCTAGTTCCCACGTTGTCAAAGTCAGAACAGAAACCTCACAGGAAGAAGTCGCCCGCATTATGCAGCGTTATGACTTAATCGCTATGCCTGTAGTTGACAGGGAAGATAGATTAGTCGGTATTATTACGATTGATGATGTCGTCGATATTTTAGAAGAAGAAGCCACAGAAGATATCCAAAAATTGGCAGGGGTAAGTGGTGATGAAGAAGCTTTATCTCCCGCACACATCACGATTCGGAAACGGTTGCCTTGGCTATTGGGGATTATGGCATTGTATATTGGTGCTGCCAGTGCGATCGCTCCCTTTCAACAAGTCATTGCTGCTGTACCAGTCCTCGCTGTGATCATGCCCATATTTTCTAACACAGGCGGAACTGTAGGTATACAAGCCCTCACAGTCACCATTCGCGGTTTAGGTGTGGGTGAAGTCACACCCGAAGATACTCCAAAAATTCTCCGCAAAGAACTTTTAGCCGGTTTAGGAACTGCCTTAGCTTTGGGGATGACAATGATTTTCCTTTCCTTGATTTGGGCTAAACCCGAAGAACGATGGGTAGCTTTGATTGCAGGGGTAGTTATGGCCACAAATACAATGGTAGCTGTTACTCTGGGAACTTTGCTACCAATGGGTTTGAGGCATCTCAAACTAGATCCAGCTTTAATGAGTGGTCCGTTAGTGACAACACTCCTTGATACAATTGGCTTTTTAACCTTTCTCAGTATGATTTCTATTGCTTTAAAGGTATTTAATTTACAACCTTAAATTCAGCTATCAGCCTACACAGGTTATTTTTTATCTAGTTTAGGCTGGTAATTGCTCATGTTCTTGCTTCTTGCTTTTTGGCTATTTCCTAACTAGCAACTTAAGGTTATTTAAATTATTTAATAATACCTTGTTGGCGATACCAATTAACTACATCATGCAGGGTTTCTTGGAAAGGACGGAAATTTACACCTAGTTCTTTAATGGCTTTTGTTGACGACAATTCTATCTTGTCGTGCATAATTTTAATGCCTTCTAGAGGAATTACTGATTTTGTCCCTGTGAATTTCGCGTAATTATCAGAAAACCAAGCTAAAATCACTGTCAATTGATAGGGAAGTCGCAGTTTAGGCGCAGGAACACCGCTAACTTTGGCTAAGTTGTAGAAAATATTTTCTAAAGTAGAATATTTTCCAGCGACAATATAGCGCTCACCACTTTTACCCTTTTCTACTGCATTAATCATTGCCTGTGCAACATCACGGGCATCAACTATACAAGCACCACCGTCAATAATCCCCGGAATTTTTCGTTTCATATAATCCTGCACTAACTGTCCGCTGTTTGTCGGTGCAGTGTCTCTGGGAGCAAACATCCAACCTGGTAAAATTAAAACAACTGGTAATGAATGCTGTTGTAAAAATTTATAAATTTCTTCTTCAGCTAACACTTTGCTTTTAAAGTAAAGATTGGTCATGGCTAGGGAATTATTTGGTGTATTTTCATCACCTGGAACACCAGGAAATTTCATTCCCAATGGACCTGATGAACTCACATATATAACTTTTTTAATGCCATGATTTTCAGCAGTATTCAATAACTTAATCGTCCCTTTGACATTAATATCTTTAAGTATTTGCCAGTGATTACCCGGTTGATAGTATTCTCGAAAATAAGCGGCTGTATGAAATAAAATATCACATCCTGCTAATTTTGATGCAAAGCTATCAACATCCAACATATCACCTTGAATTAACTCGATATCTAAGCCCTGAAAAAGTTTAGCTGCTTTTTCTGGAGAACGAACTAAAGCTTTTACTGTATAGCCTTTTTCAACTAATAAACGCACCAAATTATTACCTAGTAATCCAGTGCTACCAGTTACAAATGCTTTCATATTTTCCTTGTTGTTATTTACAATGACGTGGACGGGTAATATCGTTTCACTTGAAGATTGATACAAATGGACAGACGCACAGACGCGGGAATTCGTTGGTAGCTTTAATTAAGTGAATTGATAGAAGATATCCATCTCAAAATAGTTAAATAGAGTTACAGCAGATTGCAGATCAATGAGGTACAGAATCAAAATTGAAACCTAGACAGCAAGCCAGTTTTACTCCTGACTCCTGCTGTAAGTGAATTGATAGAAGACTAAGTAGGAAGGCACAAAAAAACAGAAGTATGTAACGAAAAGTAAATTTAGCTCAAACTCTCTTCCCTTCTGCCTTCTGCCCTCTGCCTCCTGCCTTAAACTTTGTTACAGTGTGATAACTCTATACCCAACTATATCTTAAAGATATATCTCTGATAAAGATAATGTCAAGAGAAAATAAAAGTAAATACGCGATTCTAGGAATCTTAAGTTTTGGACCTTTGTCGGGTTATGACATCAAAAAAAAGATTGAACTTAGCACCAGCAACTTCTGGAGTGAGAGTTACGGACAGATTTATCCTATTCTTAAACGTTTTGTTGCGGAAGGATTAGCGACTCAATCTATACAAACGCAAGTAGGTAAACCAGATCGTCACGTTTATCAACTTACAGAAAAAGGTATTGAAGAATTGCAACGTTGGTTAATAGAACCTATTGAACCGCAGGTAGACAGAATTGAAATTTTGTTAAAATTGTTTTTTGGTAGGCAAATGAGCCTAGCTGATAACATTCGTCATGTAGAACAATTCCGGGAATTGCAACAGCAACTACTAAAAAAGTATGTCGGGATTACTGAAGACGTGAAAGCAAAGGGAACAGAGAATCCGAATCTTCCCTATTGGTTGATAACTGCTAGTTATAAGCTGTATGTAACTCAGGCACTAATTAGTTGGTGTGATGAAACATTAGTTAAACTGAATCAGATGGCACAAAAAAAGTGCTAGAACACAGGTGTTATCATTGGCACAACATATACAAATTCACAAGCTGTAGAGAAACACTCGGTATCATTCTCTACAACGTCAACTAATAGCTATTTATGCCTACGACTACCTGGAACCGTCATCACATTCTTTCTCTCGCTGACTTCACTAGTGCTGAATATAATGCGGTTTTGCAAACAGCGGCCTCGTTTCAAGAGGTACTATCACGACGCACAAAGAAAGTCCCAACTTTACAGGGACAGGTGGTAGCAAATTTATTTTTTGAACCCTCTACGCGGACTCGTAGCAGTTTTGAAATTGCGGCCAAAAGACTAAGTGCAGATACATTGAATTTTGCTGCGGCTACATCTTCCATGACGAAGGGAGAGACAATTCTGGATACAGCCAAGACTTATTTGGCAATGGGAACTGATATTATGGTGATCCGCCATAAGGATGCAGGAGTTCCCCAAGCGATCGCCCAAGAAATGGATCGTTTAGGTGTAAAAGTGAGTGTTCTCAATGCTGGTGATGGACAACATGAACATCCATCTCAAGGATTACTTGACTTATTTACTATTTCTAGCTTAATTGACTCTGCCCAACCCCGCATCGAACTATTAGCAGGTAAAAAAATTGCTATTGTTGGGGATATTCTTCATTCTCGTGTAGCCCGTTCTAATATTTGGAGTTTAATTGCCAGTGGTGCAGAAGTCCATCTAGCCGCACCTCCCACACTATTACCTAAATTCTTTGCTGAATATTTAGGAGCCACAGAAAATTCTCAACGGTTATTTACCCATTGGCAACTAGAACCAGCTTTGGAAAATGCTGATTTTGTCATGACACTGCGTTTACAAAAAGAACGGATGACAGCCCATTTATTACCAAGTTTAAGAGAATATCATCAACTATTTGGCATTACGCGCACCAAGTTAAAACTCTGTAAACCTAACGTTAAAGTTTTACATCCAGGGCCAGTTAACCGGGGTGTAGAAATTAGTTCTGATTTAATGGATGATCCTGAATTTAGTTTAATTCAATCGCAAGTTACCAGCGGTGTAGCGGTGCGGATGGCGTTGTTGTATTTTATCGGTAGTGGTAAGGTTTCAGGAATTTAATAGTTCAAGCCCTTCAGTATAGTTTTCTAACCTAGAGAGCAACTGCTAGATGTGGATTTGAGCAAGTTGCTCCCACTCAAAACTGACAGAGAGAAGCATTCCCGTATCCAGGCAAGCTATAATTTTCTTGCGGAGCAACTTTACAAAAATTTATGAGTAATCCACTTGTGCAAGCCTTTTTTGTAGGCAGAGCAGTAGCTGAAGTGATTAATGAACGGGTAGAGGTCGCTTTGACCGATGCTTTGAGTGAATTGGGCAAATTTGATGCTGAAGCCAGAGAACAGCTGCGCCAGTTTACAGATGAAGTTATAGCACGAGCTAATCGGGCGGCTGAAGCGGCGCAAACTGGTACAACCACAGGTACTACTCCCACTGGTTCAGGTTCAGGTGACTTGCAAGCAGATATCGATGAATTACGGGCAGAAATCGCCTTGTTGCGAACTGAAGTGCAAAAATATCGCACCAGTTCAAAATAAAGGGTAATTGGGAAAAAGGTAATTGGTCAGAATTTTTACTAGTACACAACGGCTTAACTCAACCAACCATTAAAAATTTCCCAAAAAGCTGGTGTCATCTGCTTTTTTAATTTTTAATTCCGAGAAAGCGGTACTAGTCTCCAATCACCAGTCCCCAGTTAACCCTTCATTGGCTTTTGCTCAAAGTTGAGAAAAAAAGTTTAGAACTTAGAGTGTCTTTTTTTACTGGAGATTCTATTAAAAACCAACGGTACGCGAAAAATAATATGGAACAAGGTTACTCAGATAAGGCATACCGTTGGAATCGTGAAAGCTATTCTAGCAAAAGGCGCTTTATAGACATTTGGTCTTTTGTATTGACCTTGATGTTTAAACTTTGGCGCTTTAACAAAGCTTGGAGTTACCCTGGTGGTGTGACTGAATTGAAACAAGCTGCTAGACGCAAAGCGCAAGCCATCTGGATTAGAAATACGTTTTTGGACTTAGGTCCGACTTTTATTAAAGTAGGGCAATTGTTTTCTACCCGCGCGGACATCTTCCCTGGTGAATACGTGGAAGAACTATCTAAGCTACAAGATAGAGTACCAGCATTCAGTTATGAGCAAGTAGAAGCGATTATTGAGCAAGAAGTTGGTAAAAAAATTCCCGAACTATTCCAGAGTTTTGAACCGATTCCCCTAGCTGCTGCTAGTTTGGGGCAAGTTCACAAAGCTGTGTTGCATTCTGGCGAATCAGTAGTTGTCAAGGTGCAGCGTCCTGGACTGAAGACGTTGTTTGAAATCGATTTGCAAATTCTCAAGGGTATTGCTCGTTATTTTCAAGGCCATCCCAAATGGGGACGGGGACGAGATTGGATGGGCATTTATGACGAATGTTGTCGCATTCTTTGGGAAGAAATCGATTATCTCAATGAAGGTCGGAATGCTGATACTTTTCGCCGCAACTTTCGCGCTTATGACTGGGTAAAGGTGCCACGGGTTTACTGGCGTTATACCACCTCTAGAGTCATTACTTTGGAGTATGTTCCGGGGATTAAAGTCAGCCAATATGAAGCTTTAGAAGCTGCGGGTGTAGATAGAAAAGCGATCGCTCGTTATGGCGCTCAAGCTTATTTACACCAGCTACTTAATAATGGTTTCTTCCACGCCGATCCTCACCCTGGTAATTTAGCAGTTAGCCCTGATGGAGCTTTGATTTTCTACGATTTCGGGATGATGGGGCGGATTAAATCCAATGTCCGCGAAGGACTAATGGAAACCCTGTTTGGTATCGCTCAAAAAGATGGCGATCGTGTAGTTCAGTCTCTCATCGATTTGGGTGCGATCGCACCAACAGACGATATGGGGCCTGTACGACGTTCTGTCCAGTATATGCTGGACAATTTCATGGATAAGCCCTTTGAAAATCAATCAGTTGCCGCTATTAGTGAAGACCTTTACCAAATAGCTTACGATCAACCATTTAGATTTCCTGCAACTTTTACCTTTGTGATGCGGGCTTTTTCTACCCTAGAGGGGGTAGGCAAGGGACTAGATCCAGAATTTAATTTTATGGAAGTTGCCCAGCCCTACGCAATGCAGCTGATTACCGACAACAATAGCTCAGAGGGGAATAGTTTCTTGAATGAATTAAGTCGTCAAGCAGCGCAAGTCAGTAGTACCGCCTTAGGATTACCACGAAGATTAGAGGATACACTAGATAAACTAGAACGTGGAGATATTCGCGTGCGGGTTCGCTCTGTAGAAACAGAACGATTGCTACGCAGGCAGAGTAACATTCAACTAGGAACAAGCTACGCTCTAATAATCAGTGGATTTACACTTTCCGCTACGATTCTATTAGTGAATCATGAACTATGGTTGGCAATTCTGGCTGGTTTGATAGCAGCAGCAGTCTCAGTCATACTAATTCGTCTGCTTTTACGCCTCGACCGTTATGATCGTATGTATTAATTGTTTCCAAAAAAATTTATGAAACTTAACTTTACCGGTTGTACCGATCCGGGACTTATTCGTTCTAATAATCAAGATGCTTACCACATAGACCCAGAAGGGCGATTTTTCATAGTTGCTGATGGTATGGGTGGTCATGCAGGAGGTGAAGAAGCTAGTCGCATTGCTACCCAAGAAATTCAGAATTATTTGGCAGCCAATTGGCAATCTTCCCAATCTGCACAAGAATTATTAGAGCAAGCTTTGTTGGCAGCTAATGCAGCTATTTTGCAGGATCAGCAAAATCACCCGGAACGGTCTGACATGGGGACAACGGCTGTAGTCGTACTTTTTCGTTCACCAGAACCGCCTCTGTGCGCCCACATTGGCGATTCACGACTATACCGGTTTCGTGACTCCCAACTAGAGCAAATTACAGAAGACCATACTTGGATAGCCAGAGCAATCAAAATTGGTGATCTCTCTGTCGATGAAGCTAGGTTGCATCCCTATCGCCATGTTTTATCCCGCTGTTTGGGACGTGAAGACGTGCATCATGTTGATGTGCAACCACTAGAACTACAAGTTGGCGATCGCTTGTTGCTATGTAGTGATGGACTCACTGAGGAACTCGTTGACCAAAAGATTTCTAGCTACCTCCAAGATACACCAAGACTTGACAAAGTAGCCTTCTCTTTAGTTGAAGCTGCTAAGGAAGAAGGTGGTCACGACAACATTACCGTCGTCCTTGTCGCTGTAGAGGAAAATTCTTAATTTCATGGTTGACATACTCACCGGCGTGAACGCACGGGGATTCTTCACGCTTCATTGACAAATACCACCGAAGTGGTTTTACTCCATCTCGACGTGCATTTATAGTCGTGGCAATGCCCTATCCCGACTCTGTTTATATTTTTTGCAGCATTCTCGTCTCGGTCGTGTTCAGTTCCACAATTTAAACACTGAACTGACCGAATTTTTAAATCAAGTTTGCCCCATTTGTAACCACACTCAGAACAAACCTGGCTAGTGGGTTCCCATCGGCTTATAACGTGAAAATCTCGGTTAAGTTTCTCAGACTTGCCTTCGCACAAAGTTCTAAATTCTCTCCATCCTTGCTGACTAATAGCTCTAGAAAGCTTGCGGTTTTTAACCATTCCTGACACATTCAAATCCTCCAAAACAATAGCTTGATTTTCACTCACTATTTTGGTAGATAGCTTATGCAAGAAGTCTTTTCTGGTGTCGGTAATTTGATTGTGCAGTTTTGCAATTCTAATTCGAGTTATGTTCCTACGTTTTGAGTCCCTGGCTTGACGTGCTAATTTTTTCTGGAGTTTGCGAATTCTCCTGTCTAGATTTGAGTAGTTAGGACTTTCGGCTTTCGTTCCATCTGACATTACAGCAAAAGTTGTCATTGGGAATGAGGGAGTGATACCCGTTCCTCGTTCTCAGTCATTGGTTCAATCATGAATATTTGAAAAATCCAGTAAATATACTCAGCATTTTGTTCAATCTGAGCATTTTTCCTATTTACAAATTGATAAAAATATCTTTAACCTCTAAATTTACCTAACGAGGCTAAATTTACATAATCTAGAAAATAGACATCTTGCACCTTTCACCCTTGTAAGTCTCAACTGCAACTTGAGTTAATTAAGCCAATCCAGGGAGCGTCCTGAAGCCCACTTGAGTTGCAACATCGGTTTATTTACCCGAAATACACCTGATCAGACTTGAGTTGTATATTAGTAGCTCTAGGTGCAAAATATCTCAACATAAAAACCAATCTTAGGGAACTAGGCGTTTTGTCAAACAATTGTTATCTTTCTTAATACGGATCAACAAATGTCAGGCATATACTGTCCTAAGCATGATCCCTTTGGCTCTTATGTAAGCAATATCACTTTTACGCGTTGTTTTTTGGTTTTAACTATGAATCAACCAGTTGAGCTTTCCTTAGAACAGCAATTTAACATCCGCTCATTTGCTACACAAGTTCAGCACATGAGCCATGAACAAGCCCAAGACTTTTTGGTTAGGCTTTATGAGCAAATGGTGGTGCGGGAGGCAACCTATAAAGAACTTCTCAAGCATCAGTGGGGACTAGATCCAGGCTCCACTATGGCATAGAGTAAATATTCTTGTGTCGCAGTGGGCGACCTCCTTCTCTTGCTAGGTTCCAGGGAGGAAAACAGCTGGGGATGCTGGGGCGTCAACTTCGATCAGCGATCGCAACTTCCTTTTATCCAGAAACTTGTCTCAGTAAATTAATTCGCATTTTCATCAAACTTTTACGAGTCTTTATATAGAGCCGGTTGTAAGTAGTTCACTCAAATCAATAATTAGCCTTTATATTCGATTGGCCCATTTGACCCAGCCACAATCATATGATTTGGCTAAATAAACTTTTACGACCTTTTATACATTAAGTGTCTGTACATCTCTAGTATAAATTTCCAGCTTCTATACTGGACTCATACTGGATTAGATATTTACTATTCTTCGCTTCCAAGTTTTATATAACTATAATTTCCCAATCTAGAGATATTTTGTTTATAAAAGTTTACTTTTTAGGATTAAGTGCTATAAAAATACATATATTTTTTGTAACATAATGAAATTAACTTTAACCAGACAGGTCAAATGGTGAATCGGTATCCATTGCTTCCAGCTTGGCTAGGATTAGCGGTTTAATCTTTTCATACTCTTTTTTGAGTAACTCCTTACTGTATTGTGCGTCCCCAGATGATGCCAATATCTTGCTCATTTGCAGCCACTCTTGCAGTCGCTCACATTGAATGGAAGCAATATTGGAAGGTAGAACATGAGTACAGCGACTGGGTCTCTCTCGTGCAAAGAATAGCAAGCGATAATTACCTGTATATTGCAGTAAGCGGACGATCTCCTGGCCAAAGGTGGTTTTGAGATTAATGTAGTAAGGTAACCATTTAGCTCCATGTTTGCGGTTATAGATGACTGTAATCCACAACAGCATTGGGTGAGGAAGGGAAATGAAAAGAAATTGATTGTAGCGGGTACAGACTAAGCGCTTGCGAATTTCTTGTTCAGGTAGCATTACCCACAAGGCTGGTAAAGCTTCGCCATGATTATAGATAGTTTGGGGAAAAAAAATATCAGCGATTGGTTTATTTGAAGGCCAAGAAGCCAGACGAGCAATCTCATCGCTGATGGGGGATATTCGCAGTTCAGTTTTGTTTGTTTTGTCAATTGCTGGGGCTAGGCGCTTTTCAGGTTTTGTCTGTTTTTCAATATTGGTATGAGTTGTGAAACTTTGATTGACTAAAGGAATATTTTGACTATTCTTTTTACGTATCTTGTCCTCCTGTTCTGCGGCTACTAAGACAGCGAGGATATCATTAATACTTTGAGGGCGATCGCTTGCTTTTTTTGCTAAACAACTCATCACCAAATCTTCGACTGGCTTTGGTATTTGTAATGTAGGATTAACTTCAGCAAATGACAGAGGTTTTTGAAACAGATGAGTTTGATACCATGCTCCAAAAGTCTGAGTCAACGCCATCAGTGGCATTTTACCTGTGAGCATTTCAAACATCATCACACCCAAACTATAGATATCCGAGCGATTATCTAATTCTTTACCCTCAATTTGCTCTGGAGAAGAATAAGCGAGAGTACCCAAATAGAATTTCGTCTGATCACTATCCGACATGATTAACTTGGCTATGCCAAAGTCTAATACCTTGACTAATTCCCCAAAACTGGCATCTTGAATTACCAGCATATTGCTAGGCTTAATATCACGATGGATAATTGGGCAGATTACTCCATCTACGGGGATACCATTATGAGCGCACTGTAAGCCCAGACAAATTTGCCGAGCCATACTGAGGAATCTAGATATAGGTAGATTTTGGTTGCGGATTACAGTATTTAGGCTTTGTCCTTGCAAGTATTCCATTACGTAGTATGGAGTGTTATTTTCATCTACGCCATAGTCCATCACGCGGACAATATGAATGCTTTTCTGACCTAGCAAGGCACAGGTTTTTGCTTCTCGCTCAAAACGTTCTTGCAAACGCATTTTTTCGTTTTGCATGGATAAGGCGAGAAACTTAATTGCAACGGGTACACCTCCCAACAAAATATCCTTAGCACGATACACCCGTCCCATTGCTCCAGTCCCAATTAGTTCTTGAAGCTGGTAGCGTTTGCTGAGTAAACGACCAATGTTGGGGTCTGACATAGATAATTCGACTCCAATGTTCAATAATCGTGGATTAAACCTTGATAGAGGTCTAATTTTTGCATTTTTCTTTCTTTTAGTAAAAAACCAGTAGGGTGTTAATGGAATTATCCGGCTATTTAAGTATATTCACTCACACAGTTTTGAATATTGTCAATATTTTTTTGCTTTAGCAGCTGATTACTTAGAAACTAACTGTCTCATCTCTAGTGCAATTGTCTTTTTTTTACTTTTCTTGGGGTAAATTCAAACACTGGAGATTCTGTAGCCCTTTGAGCTAATTTTAATTAACTAAAAATAGACAAGATTCACTTTTCTAGAATCAGGTTCCCTATGTGGGTTGACGCGCTAGGCTGGCTTCCATTGTACTGGTTAAAAAATGACCTGCTAGGATACCGCTAGTGAGATAGTAATTATCATCGGAAACCTGGTGTAAGGTTTCAAAACCGCTACGACGTTCACGATCGCCCAATACCCAGTAACGCTGTACGATGGTATCTGGACAAATCCAACCTTCACCTTCAACCTGTCCTAAAAGATTGTGCTGGAGTAAAAAAGTATATTGACGATCGCCATCATGCAGTCTTCCTTTATATTGGCAAGATATTTCTGAGCGATCGCTGCCTGGAAAGACCAACTTTGTGGCCATAGAAAACCAGTTGTCACGATTCCAAACTACTAAAGTCATGCCCTTAAAGCTGATTGGCATACCATTACGTTCTAACCAACTTCCTTGCATGATCCAGCGTCCTGGTTCTAATAAAAAAGTGTGAGTCACCGAATATAGTCCTTGTGTTGAACCAATACGTAAAAATAGAGATATATATTTAACATAGTCTACCAAGGATAAATCAGCAAAGGATATTGTTCATGCAGTACTATTACTGTGAACTTCTCCTAAAAGCACTTCTTGTTCCGCTCCAGTTGCAGCGGGTAAGTTACCAGGAATACCTAGTTGTCGCCAGTATGCTAAGACGGCGAAGGCGATCGCTTCTTTAAAAGCCGCACTTAAGCCGACATCATCTGTAGTTAAAACTGGAATTGATGCCAATAACAACTCTAACCGATGTTTTAAATAAAGATTTCGACTACCACCGCCACATAATAATACTCTTTGTGGCATTTGTGGTAGAAAGGTTCGATAACTGTGAACAATTGAAGCTGCGGTCAGTTCTGTAATTGTCGCCAACACATCTGCGGGGCTGAGTTGGTAAACTTGGGCATCTTGTAAACAATTATTGAAGTATGTGACACCAAATAACTCACGCCCAGTAGATTTAGGTGGTGGTAAATGAAAATAATCTTGACTGAGCCATTTTTCTACCAATGGCTGGTAGGGAGTACCACTAGCTGCCCAGGTTCCGTTTTCATCGTAACTTTTAGCACCATCTGTAAAATGTTGTACAGCTAGATCCAACAAACTATTTCCAGGGCCTGTATCCCAACCAAGAATTTGAGAGAGCCAGTTGTCACACCGAGCAGGTATATAAGCAACATTACCAATACCACCAATATTTTGAATACAACGCCCTTCCTGTGGATGACCCAGCAAATAGGCATCGACTCTAGGAACAAGAGGCGCACCATGTCCACCAGCGGCAATATCAGCCACACGGAAATTACTGATAGTAGTAATACCTGTAAGGCGCGAAATTAAATCACCACGACCAAGTTGCAAACTATAGCCCAATGAAAGATGGAGAGAAGTTTTCTCCCCATTTATCTGCGGTGGTCGATGGTAAACTGTTTGACCGTGGGAGCCGATTAAGGTAGCTGGTGGATGACCAATTTGAATATTTTGGGCGGCTTGGGAAAAAGCTAGAGCGATCGCATCATCTAGTTCTGCTAATTCTGCCATTGAGATGGCCGCACCAGCGCAAATTGCCAAAATCTTTTCTTGTAGTTCAGCGGGGTAAGAATATGTTTCCCCTGCTACTAATTCAATTTTTAGATCCAAATCCGTACCAGAAATCTCTACCAAAGCGGCATCTATGCCATCTACGGAGGTACCACTCATTAAACCGATCACGCGAGTTGGGTGCATTGGCAGAGATTTTGATTTAGATTGCAAGAGTAGTTTAATTCATACTCTGGCCGATGTCAAAACCTGCAACACCCTACTTAATTCGTAATTCGTAATAATGCCTACGGCAGGCTACCGCCAACGTAATTCGTAATAGTGCCTACGGTCCAGCTAGGGATACGTAATTAAGTTTTGTGACGGAGAAGTAGACCCCGACCCAAAACTTGCCGGTTATTGAACCGAGGGATTTAAACCCACGGTACTCGGTTAAAACTAATTATTAATTTTGGTTACGGTTCACATCTTGTAAATCAAGAGCATAATTTAAACGTAAAATATTTACTCCGGGTTCACCAAATATTCCTAAAAACCTGCCATCAGTGTACTTATTAATTAAAGGTATTATATCATCATCTTGGATGCCTCTTGCCCGCGCTACTCTTGCTAACTGCTGTCGCGCTGCTTTCAAGGAAATATGGGGATCTAAACCAGAACCAGATGTGTAAATTAAATCTGCCAGCGGTTGTATATTGTCATCTTGGAATTGAGTGGCTTGCTCCCGAATCCTATTAGTGAGGTCTGGATTACTAGGAGCGAGATTACTAGCTCCAGATATACCCGTTGGCTTGGCTTTCCTGCCTTGACTATATCTCACTGCACTTGGACGACCCTGAAAATATCGTTCTGATGTAAAAACTTGACCAATCAAAGCCGAACCAATTGGTTGATTATCAATGTTTAACATGATGCTACCTTGGGCTGAAAATGGGAAAGCAAACTGACCAATTCCCAGGATTGCCAGAGGATAGATAATTGCTGTTAATAACCAAAGCAACAGAGTCATCCGTATGGCTCGGATAGCTTCTTGAATAAATACCATAATTAAATTTTAGTAATTGGTGATTGGTAATTGGTGATAGAATAAGCGTTTTAATCTTGTTTATCCTTAAATCCTGGAAATCCTGATTCAGACATTAAGCTAACCCTAGCAATGTAATTAGCATATCTAATAATTTAATAGCAATAAATGGAGCAATCACACCACCTAATCCATAAATCAAGATATTGCGTTGCAGAAGTTGATTAGCTGTTAAAGGTTTAAATTGTATACCCTTCAATGCCAAAGGAATCAAAGCCGGAATAATTAAAGCGTTATAAATCAGTGCCGACAGTACTGCCGAATTAGCACTGGTTAACCTCATAATATTCAAGCTTTCTAGATTAGCAGCCGTAAAAATCACTGGGATAATGGCAAAATATTTAGCAATATCATTAGCGAGAGAAAATGTCGTTAAAGCTCCACGAGTTATCAACAATTGTTTACCAATACTAATGATATCAATCAACTTAGTGGGGTCAGAGTCCAAATCCACCATATTAGCTGCTTCTTTGGCGGCTTGAGTGCCTGTATTCATGGCCACGCCAACATTCGCTTGTGCTAAGGCGGGAGCATCATTTGTCCCGTCTCCTGTCATCGCCACCAGTTTACCCTCAGCTTGTTCCCGTTGAATGACGCTGATTTTCTCTTCTGGTGTGGCTTCGGCTATGAATTCATCTACTCCAGCCTCTTTAGCAATGACAGCAGCAGTAATGTGGTTGTCTCCAGTCAGCATGACGGTACGCACTCCCATTCGCCGCACTTGGTCAAACCGTTCGCGGATACCAGGTTTGACAATATCTTTGAGATAAATAACACCGTAAATTTCATTATCTAGGCAAATTGCTAGGGGTGTACCTCCTTGCTGGGAAACTTGTTCGTAAGCGGTATCTAGTTCTGGGACTATGCGTCCATTGCGGGAAGCGACAAACCCTTTAATTGCTGCAACTGAGCCTTTCCGTACTTCCCTCCCACCAGGTAAATTAGTGCCACTGATGCGGGTTTTGGCGGAAAATTCTACTCCTTGTGATTTTTTGCGGTCTAAGTCAAACTTTGCGCCTAATCTTTCTGCTAGTCGGATGATAGATTTACCTTCTGGAGTATCGTCCAATATACTAGCGGCTAAAGCGATATTGGCAATTTCGGCCATTGTATGACCGTTGATGGGGATAAATGCTTCTGCCAAACGGTTACCGATAGTGATTGTACCTGTTTTATCTAATACAAGAGTATTAATATCTCCACAGGCTTCCACAGCCCTTCCTGAAGTAGCAATAACGTTAAATTGGGCGACCCGATCCATACCTGCGATGCCAATAGCGCTGAGTAAACCGCCAATAGTTGTGGGAATCAGGGCAACTAACAGGGCAATTAGTGTGGGTACACTGACTGGACTGTTCGCATAATAAGCAAAGGCAGGTATTGTCGCGACCACAAATAAAAATACGAGGCTGAGAACTGCCAGTAGTACCGTCAAGGCTATTTCATTGGGTGTTTTGCGGCGTTCTGCACCTTCGACTAAGGCAATCATCCGGTCAATAAAGCCTTTACCGGGGTCAGCGGTGATGCGGATAATTAATTCATCGGAGATGATGCGAGTACCACCAGTAACGGAACTGGCAACATCTGAACCTGATTCTTTGAGAACTGGTGCAGATTCCCCAGTAATTGCTGATTCATCCACGGAAGCAACACCCAAAATCACTTCACCATCAGCGGGGATGATATCACCTGCTACGACGTAGACAGTATCACCTTGTTTGAGGCTGGTAGAAGAGACTTTTGTAATTGTGCCATCGACGACGATTTTTTTGGCGATGGTTTGTGATTTTGTTGAGCGTAAAGCATCGGCTTGGGCTTTACCGCGTCCTTCGGCTACAGCTTCCGCAAAATTGGCAAACAAAATGGTGAAGAACAAAATCACTGTGATCAAGCCGTTGAAAAGTGCCGGGTTTTTTTGGTTAACTGTCCCAAATAGTGGGGGATATATCGTTGCAGCTAGGGTGATGATGGTTCCCACCCAAACCAGAAACATGACAGGATTTTTGATCACATATTTGGGATGCAGCTTAACAAAGGTATCCCTAATTGCCCTAGTGTATAGTCCCTGGGTACTTACCCGTGTTTTTTGGCGTTTTTGACGGCGATCGCTAGGACGAGGACGGGAAGATTTAGGTTTTGGGGTAGTTGCGGCTGGATTCATATATTTGGTCATTGGTAATTGGTCATTGGTAATTGGTAATTGGTCATTGGTAATTGGTAATTGGTCATTGGTCATTGGTCATTGGTCATTGGTCATTGGTAATTGGTCATTGGTCATTGGTCATTGGTCATTGGTAATTGGTAATTGGTAATTGGTCATTGGTCATTTTCTCCGCGTCACCGCGTCCCCGTGTCTCCCCATCTCCCCATCTCCCCATCTCCGTGTCACCGCGTCCCCTAACTTCCCGAAGCTAGTTTAAAACCTTCAGCTATAGGGCCTAAAGCTAAAACTGGGAAGAAAGTCAGTACTCCTAAAATGATGGTTACGCCGGCGGTGACAGTTGTAAATAGGAGAGAATCGGTTCTGAGGGTAGCACGGGTTTCTGGTTGTTTCGGTTTGCGGGACATACTATCAGCCAAGAGGAGGATGGCAATAATGGGAATGTAACGCCCTACTAAAATGCTGAAACTGGTACTCAAGTTCCACCAGAGAGTGTTGTCCTTTAACCCCTCTAAGCCAGAACCATTATTTGCCGAGGCTGAAGCGTATTCATAAACTACTTGAGAAATACCATGAAAGCCTGGGTTGCTGATTCCTGCTAGGGAGATAGGATAGGCTAAAGCTAACGCACTGGGAATCAACACCATCATCGGGTGAATCAGCAGCACTACACTGGCGAGGACTATTTCCCGTTTTTCTATTTTGCGCCCGAAAAATTCCGGGGTGCGTCCTACCATTAACCCGGTGATAAACATGGTCAGAATTAGGTAAATAAATAAGTATGCTGTGCCTATTCCTTGTCCTCCCCAAATAATTTGGAGAAATAAGTTGAATAAGGTGGAAAATATGCCTTGAGGCATGAGGGAATCGTGCATCCCGTTGACAGCACCGCACATGGTAGCAGTAGTTGTGACTGCCCATAGTGCAGTTTCTGCCCAGCCAAATCGCAGTTCTTTACCTTCTAAGTTCGGTAGTTCTACCCCCAGGTTTTTGTTAATGATGGGATTTCCTTGCAGTTCGCCAACGGTAGTTACCCAAATTAGAATTACAAAGATAATAAACACCATCCAAAATAGTAACCAAGCTTGTTTGAGGTTATTGGCGAATATGCCGTAGGTGTAAATTAATGATGTGGGGATAGAAATCATGGCGATAATTTCTATTAAGTTAGAAGCGCCATTAGGATTTTCAAAGGGGTGGGCGGAGTTAGCACCAAAAAAACCGCCGCCGTTGTCACCTAACATTTTGATGATTTCAAAGGAAGCAACTGGACCTCTAGGTATATACTGAGTTCCTCCCTCTAAGGTTTGGAGAACTAGAGTTTCTTTTAATGTTTGCGGTACACCTAAGATAATGAGTGCGATCGCACCGATAATAGACAGAGGTAGCAATATTCTGGTTATTCCACGAGTGAGATCCACATAAAAATTCCCTAACTTTCTCCCTGTCAACCCGCGAATAAAAGCAATTCCTACCGCTAAACCTGTGGCTGCTGAGGTGAACATTAAAAAGCCTAAAGCAGCAGTTTGGCTAAAATAGCTTAAGCTTGTTTCTCCTACGTAGTGTTGCTGGTCAGTATTAGTCAGAAAAGAAATAGTAGTATGCAGTAAGGTATCCCATTTCATCGCCCCAAAACCGTTAGGATTCCAGGGTAAAAGTCTCTGAAAAGAGATTAGTAAATATACAGAAATTCCCATGACTAGATTGGTGCATATTACTGCCCGGATATACTGCCAACCTGTCATTTCATCTTTTCTGCGGACACCCCCTAGTATATAGAGAATTTTCTCTATTGGGTTCATAATAGGATCAAGCATTGTGCTTTCTCCCAAAAATACACTGGCTATGTATTTTCCCAATTTGGGAGTAATGAATATGACGATACACAGCGTTAACGCAATTTGTAAAAAACCTTGTCCCATTTAGTTTTTACTCAATTAAACTGAAGTTTTAGCCTGTCAATACTTAGAGATAACAGATGAATGAATTACTCGTAAATTTGATGGTTAAGAATTGGGTGATTGCTCTGAATCACCTCAAGAGAGTAAATCTGAATTTACTATTTTCTAGATGTTTCTTGAAGTTGATGTTAAAAATATTTCTATCTTACTCTTATTCATTTTTTCGCTAGTTAGCATTATCTATAGGATTCCTATATTTATACAACACATTATCTCTCCTGCCTCTCAAGATATAGAAACCAATGATAACTTTTTTACACTATTACTGGTTTCTAGTATAAGATTACACCCTTTAAAATATCTCATGCCAAACATAACCGAGATTAGCTGATGATTATATTCTATATTTTCGAGTTTTGGTGAATATAATTAGTTATGCCAGGACATATTGCCAGATTAAAGCTGTAAAGTCTAGTACCACAGGTCGTAATTCGTAATATTTCCTTCGGTTCCGCTAGGGATACGTAATTCGTAATTCGTAATTTAAAGACTATTTCAGTTATAAGGGATTAATTAACTGTTTTTGTAAAGCAACAACAACAGCACTTTGACGATCACCAACTCCTAACTTATGCAGTATTGCATGAACATGAACTCTGACAGTTCCATCTGTAATGTAAAGAGTTTCAGCTATTTGATGATTGGTTTTGCCGGCGGCTAGAAGTGTGAGAATTTCTTCTTCTCTGTGAGTAAGAGGATTAGAGGCTTTTAAAATATTTTCTGACCGGATATTATATGAATCAAATGCAAAAGAAGAACGAATTTCTTTAGTTGCAGTTTCATCCCACCAAGATGCTCCAGCAGCTACAGAACGGAGAGCTAAAAGCAATTTTTCAGCGGCAATTCCTTTGAGACAATAGCCTTGAGCGCCCGCTGCAATTAACCGCGCAATTAGGGATTTTTCAGCATGGGAAGTGAGGACTAAAACTGGCAAATTGGGATATTTTTGTTTAATTTGGTGACAGGCTTCAATTCCCCCGATTCCTGGTAATCCTATGTCTAAAAGAACAACATTGAGAGGATGCTGGTTTACTAACTCAATAGCTGTTTCACCATCTTCCGCTTCGGCGATAATCTCCAAACCAGTTTCCTGCTGCAATCGCACACGCAAGCCCAAGCGGAAAAGTTCATCATCCTCAACTAGGAGGATTTTTATTTTGCTAGAAGACATCTCATGTATTTAAGACTGAAATGGCAAAACAGGGAGCTTGAAACCAAAAATGGCACCATTGGGAACTCTGTTTTCTGCCCATATTATACCGTTATGGGCTTCAATAATTTGCCGAGATAAGTAAAGCCCTAATCCAGAACCTTTAGCTTGACGTTGGGAAAGCCCACCGCGATAGCGCAGCGCTCCGTAGGAATCGCTATTTCCTTGGTAAAATCGTTCAAATAAGTGGGGAAACTGTTCGGGTTGAATACCTGCACCTGTATCTAAAATTTTCACAACTTGATAGGAAGTTTGGGGTTCTAAGACAACTTCGACATGATCACCGCGTCGAGAATGGTTGATAGCATTAATGAGAAGATTGCTAAAAACTCGTTGCAGTTGCAAAGCATCGCCATTAACCCAGAGCGATCGCCTCCAATCGGAGTTACCATAGTTTAAGGATAGATGTATGCGACGATTTGCCGCTAATTCAATCAAAGTAGCCGCTGCCGTTTCTGCTAATATGCTTAAATCCACAGGAGCTAAATCTAGTTTTAAGCCTTCAGTATCATTGCGATAGACATCTAACAAAGTTTCTAATAAATCTAGAGAAGTTTCATGACTGCGTGCCATTGTTGCCAAAACTTTTTGCTGAGTTGGTGAAACTGCACCAAATTTTTCTTGTTGAAAAGCTTTAATAGTTTCAATTGCACCTAAAAGTGGTGTTTTTAAATCGTGGGTAAGTGTGGAGGCAAAATCCTCTCTTAGTCTTACTAATTGGGCTTGGGATTCGAGTTGAGTTTGAGTAAGTGCAATAGCTTTTTGAGATTTTCGCAATCGCTGACTTAAAAATCCTGTGACTATCAACGCCATTGCGGCAATTACTCGACTAGCAATAGTAGAAGCCTGAATGACTTCCCTTACGGGTATCCACACATTTAACATGGTTAGAAAAACAGCAACAAATGTTGCGCTTGTTGTTGCCATTCCCCCAAACCAAGAATTTACTAATAAAATTGCTCCACTGTAGAGATATCCAAAAACATAGTCATTGGGGGTGGAATACTCTAAAATTCCTAGAAAGATAAATATAGTCACAATCAGTAATATTTTACTGATTTGTAAGTTATTGTTTATTAATTTATTTTTTAAATATACCATTTATAAAGCTACCTTTGATTATTTTAACTAAGTATATAGCACTCCTATTTAATTTGTGTTGGACAAGGAGTTTTGTTTCACGCAGAGGAGGACACTTGCTTGGGCGGGTTCCCCGACTTGTGCAAAGTGTCCATCGCACAGAGAGAATAAATATCAAATACTACTGAATTATATTAATAATAGATAAATTATATTAGTTAAATATAGTGTTTACAGAGAATTATATCTAGCGTTTAGATTTATCCTAAACCTGCTAAACACTGATATATATTTCTGGGTAAACACCTATATATGAAAATAAACGATTTTTATACTCTTGTATTCCTTGTTTTTCTTTCATCAATAATTGATGATATGAATTAATCATCTCAATATCACTGTCTGGTAGCGCAAGCCATATCAGGATTAGCAGGATAAACATGATTGATTCTGAAGAAGTTGAAAGATTTTTTGAGGAGTTTTTATAATTCATGTTACAAGGTTGGATGCAAATTGCATTGACATTAATTATTGTCATTGCCACTACTCCTTTTTTAGGGAGATATATAGCTCGTGTTTTTCTAGGAGAAAGAACACTGCTCGACTCTGTGTTAAATCCCTTTGAGAGAATAATTTTCTTATTAAGTGGAGTTCGCCCAGAAGATGAAATGACAGGTTGGCAATATGCAAAAGCGGTGATTTATAGTAATCTTGCTATGGCGATTTTGGTATTTTTGATATTGATGACTCAAGGATTTTTACCGCTAAATCCTACAGAGTTAAAAGCGCCAAGTTGGGATTTAGCATTACACACTACTCTCTCTTTTTTAACCAACACAGATCAACAGCATTATTCTGGAGAAACAACCTTTAGTTATGCCAGTCAAACCTTTGCTTTGGGTTTTTTAATGTTTACTTCAGCCGCGACAGGTTTAGCGGTGGGGATTGCCTTTATTCGCGGTTTAACAGGGAGAGGATTAGGTAATTTTTATGGTGATTTAACTAAAGCAATTACCCGGATTTTACTACCTATGTCTGTTGTTGGGGGATTATTATTAATCATGGCTGGTGTACCCGAAACCCTTGCAGGAGTGGCAACAGCGACAACATTAGAAGGAGCAACACAAGCGATCGCACGTGGACCAGTTGCCCATTATGAGATAATTAAACAAATTGGTGAAAATGGCGGCGGTTTTTTTGGTGTTAACTCAGCCCACCCCTTTGAAAATCCCAATGGGTTTTCTAATTTATTAGCAACTTGGGCGATGATTTCTATCCCTTCAGCTTTTATTTACACCTATGGAGTATTTGCTAATAATCTTAAACAAGCTTGGTTAGTATTTTGGATGGTATTTATCATCTTTGTTTTCTTAGTAGTCATCACAGTAATTGGTGAATATCAAGGCAATCCTCTTGTTAATTCTCTATTAGAATCACAGCAACCCAACTTAGAAGGAAAAGAAGTCAGATTTGGTTGGGCGCAAACAGCACTTTGGGCAGTAATGACAACAGCAACAATGTGTGGTGCTGTCAACGGAATGCACGATTCATTAATGCCTCCTGGAGGATTTTCCACACTCTCAAATATGTTTTTACAAATTATTTGGGGAGGACAGGGAACCGGCACAGCCTATTTATTTATCTATTTAATTTTGGCAGTATTCCTAACTGGTTTAATGGTAGGACGCACACCAGAATTTTTAGGACGCAAAATAGAGAAACAAGAAATAGTTCTTTCCAGCGTAGTTTTATTAGTTCATCCTTTCGCAGTTTTAATTCCTTGGGCGATAGTTTTTGCCTTTCCCGATACTCTTTCAGGTATTAGTAACCCCGGTTTTCACGGCGTTTCTCAAGTAGTTTATGAATATGCTTCCGCTGCTGCAAATAACGGTTCTGGTTTTGAAGGTTTAGGAGATAATACCCTGTGGTGGAATCTTAGTACCAGTGTCAGCATTTTAGCCGGTCGTTATATTCCTATCATCGCTTTACTGTTACTAGCAGATGGTATTTCTAGAAAACAACCAGTTCCCATGACTGCCGGTACTCTCAGAACCGACACTCGTTTATTCACCGGAGTTACAGGTGGAGTAATTTTAATTCTTGGGGCGCTAACCTTTTTCCCCGTATTAGTTTTAGGTCCTATTGCTGAATGGTTTTTGATCGGTAAATGAACTATATATTTTTTCCTCACGCAGAGACGCAGAGGCGCAAAGGAAGAAAGAAATTAGGTTGGAGTTGTGAATTTAAAAGTAACTAAATTTCCATGAAAACTACAAAAACTCGACAAGAACGTAAACATACTCCCAAGGTTAAAAAGACTGGAATTTATTCTAGGGCATTTAAACAAGCATTTGTTAAATTAGACCCACGCAATATGCTAAAAAATCCAGTTATGTTTTTGGTATGGGTCGGTACAATTATTACAGCATTAGTAACAGTTGAACCTAATCTTTTTGGTGTTACTCCTGGTAATAATCCGCGACTTTTTAACGGTTTAATTACCCTAATTCTGTTCTTTACTCTTGTGTTTGCAAATTTTGCGGAAGCTGTTGCTGAAGGAAGAGGAAAAGCGCAAGCTGACTCATTACGGGCGACAAAATCTGATGTTACAGCCCGAAAACTTCTTCCTGATGGTTCTATTCAAGAAGTTAATTCTACTACGTTGCGTCGTGGTGACCAAATTAAAGTTATAGCTGGTGATGTTATCCCCGCAGACGGAGAAGTAATTGCTGGGGTAGCTGCTGTTGATGAATCTGCTATTACTGGAGAATCTGCACCAGTATTAAAACAACCGGGAACTGATATTGCTAGTTCTGTAACAGGAGGAACTCGCATTAATTCTGATGAATTAACTATTAAAGTAACATCAGATCCAGGTCAAGGTTTTATTGACCGCATGATTGCTTTAGTTGAAGGGGCTGCTCGTACTAAAACCCCCAATGAAATTGCTTTAACTGTACTTTTAGCAGTGCTAACTCAAGTTTTTCTAGTAGTAATTGCCACTTTACCTACAGTCTCAGTTTATGTTAAGTCACCTGTAAGTATTGCGGTATTAATTGCCTTATTAGTGGCATTAATTCCCACCACAATTGGCGGATTATTGAGTGCAATTGGGATTGCAGGGATGGATAGAGTTGCTCAATTTAACGTCATAGCTACTTCTGGAAGGGCTGTAGAAGCCTGTGGAGATATTAACACTTTAGTTTTAGATAAAACGGGAACAATTACTTTAGGAAATCGCATGGCAGAGGAATTTATTCCTGTTAAAGGTCATTCCCTAGATGAAGTTGCCCAAATTTCTTTAGCATCAAGTGTTTTTGATGAAACTCCTGAAGGAAAATCAATTGTTAAATTAGCCGAATCATTAGGAGCAAAATTAGATTTTAGTTCAAAAAATGCGGAGGGAATTGAATTTTCTGCAAAAACCCGTATGAGTGGTATTGATTTACCTAATGGTGTAGAAATTCGCAAAGGTGCTGTAGATGCAATTAAAGGATTTGTGCGTTCTCGCAATGGACAATTAACTCCAGAACTTGATGCAGCTTATGAACGGGTTTCTAAATTAGGAGGAACACCATTAGCAGTTTGTAAAGGTGATGACATTTACGGTGTAATTTATCTTAAAGATATTATTAAACCAGGGATTAAAGAACGATTTGATCAAATGCGCCGCATGGGAATTAAAACTGTAATGCTGACAGGAGATAACCGTCTTACAGCTTCTGTCATTGCCCAAGAAGCAGGTGTAGATGACTTTATTGCGGAAGCAACACCAGAGGATAAAATTGAAGTAATTCGTAATGAACAAGCTCAAGGAAAATTAGTCGCAATGACTGGAGATGGTACTAATGATGCACCAGCTTTAGCTCAAGCAAATGTAGGTGTGGCAATGAATTCTGGTACTCAAGCTGCTAAGGAAGCTGCAAATATGGTGGACTTAGATTCTGACCCTACCAAATTAATTGATATCGTCACTATTGGCAAACAATTACTAATTACTCGTGGTGCTTTAACAACTTTTTCAATTGCTAATGATGTCGCCAAATACTTTGCAATTATTCCGGCAATTTTCCCTGGTATTGGTGTAAGTGGTTTAAATATCATGGGTTTAGCAAGTACCCAATCAGCAGTTTTATCAGCTTTAATTTACAACGCTTTAATTATTCCCGCGTTAATTCCTTTAGCATTAACTGGTGTGAAATTCCGTCCTCTCACTGCTGACCAACTTCTGCAAAGAAACATCTTTATTTACGGATTAGGTGGCGTGATTGCTCCTTTTATTGCGATCAAAATTATTGACGTTTTTATTGCATCTGTAGGACTAGCCTAATTAATTTTAGATTTTGGATTTTGGATTTTAAATTATGGAATATTTACCACCGGAAATTTCAGAAGTATTTGCATTGGCAATTTCTAAACGAAATCGAGTTCCGCTCAGTCTGTTTTTACTGCTTTGCTTTAACTTATTACTCGCACCAGCAGTACAAGCAGCGACACCGATATCAGAATCGCGTTTTTCGGCTTACACAATTACATTATTGGGACTTGTTACCCTGAGTCTTTGTATTTATTTATTTGTTGTGATTTTTCAACCAGAGAGGTTTTAATCACTAATTTGTAATTCGTAGGTTGGGTTAAGCAACAGCACAACCCAACAAAAAGGTTAATATTTTTCACCCTGGGAGATTTAAAAATGAGTCAGAGACATCAAGTTAGTAAGGCGATTCGTTCGACTTTAGTTTTGTGGGTGATAACGGCTTTTATCTATCCATTATTTATGTTGGTTTCGGGACAAGTTGCTTTTTCTTATCAAGCGAATGGTAGCTTAATTACAAATTCCCAAGGTGTGATTATTGGTTCAGCATTAATCGGTCAACCTTTTACAAGTGAAAGGTATTTTTGGAGTCGTCCCAGCACGACTAATTACAGCACAGCAGATCCTAAAAAGGATGAAGCTGGTGTTTTGAAAACTGGAGTATCTGGTGCTAGTAATTTAGCTCCCAGTAATCCTGCTTTGTTGGAAAGAATTAATGGTAATGAAGGTGAAATTAATCGTTTAAAAAAAGCAGATATCCAACCGACGGCTGATTTAGTTTATACTTCTGGCTCTAGTCTTGATCCTCACATTACTCCTGAAGGTGCAAAGGTGCAAATTGCACGCATTGCTAAAGCAAGAGGAATAGAACCACAGCAACTAGAAACTTTAATCTCTCAAAACACAGATGGGCGTTTTTTAGGTATATTTGGTGAACCTGGAGTTAATGTTTTGAAGTTGAATCTAGCATTAGATTTTTTAACGTCTGCGAGTTGAATTAGGATCAATAAGATCAATTTCTATGCTTACAACAGAAAAGATTAAAATATTGATTTGTTTGAACTTTATTACTTGGATGTTATTTACGCCTTGCTATTCCTATTTCATATTAGGGTGGTTAAAATATCAAACTTTTTCATTGTCACAAAACCCGATTTTATTACCTAATATTCAAGAAATAAAATTGTTTCAACGTGAACGTGGAGGTGTCAGAAGAATAGGAAGAAATGGGATGATAAATATCACAAAGACAAGTTTGGAAAAATTTTTGTACCCCATTTAGTAAATCATTTAATTTAAGGAGTAATCCGTTGTATGTGCAGCGGTTTTCCCGATAAACAACAATACCTAAAGTTTTCAGAAGAAAATAACAATTCTGGATTTATTCAGTCAAATACTCTCCTGAGTAGCCGCTATCGTCTCATAAAAACTATTGGGCAAGGAGGATTTGGCAAAACTTTTCTGGCTGTTGATGAGCAAGATGTTAAAAGTAGGCAATTTTTGGATGATTCAGTATCTAGTCTATGTGTCATAAAGCAATTTTTTTCACAACCAGAAACAGACTATTTTCAACAAAAAGCTAGAGAATTATTTCAGCAAGAGTCTGTGCGTTTAGCAGAACTAGGTCAACATTGTCAAATTCCTCAATTCCTAGATTTCTTTGAGGAAGAAGGTAAGCAATATTTAGTCCAGGAATGGGTTGATGGACAAAATTTAGAACAAGAATTAGCTGACTCTGGTCCGTTTAATGAAGTAGAAATTTGCCAGTTACTTGGTGAGTTGTTACCTTTATTACAGTTTATTCACACTCATCAAGTAATTCATCGGGATATCAAACCTGCTAATATTATTCGTCGCCAAAAAGATGGCAAATTATTTTTAGTAGATTTTGGTGCTGCTAAATATAATTGGCAAAGTTGGGAAACTGGAACAATTATTGGTAGTGCGGAATATGCTGCACCGGAACAAATTCGAGGTAAAGCTGTATTTGCCAGCGATCTTTACAGTTTGGGTATTACTTGTCTACATTTATTAACCCAGATGTCGCCTTTTGATTTATATGATTGTAGTGAAGATGTGTGGATATGGCAGTCATATTTAATTGAACCGATAAGTCTTTCTTTAGAGAAGATTCTCTGTAAGCTAGTACATCCAGCAACTAAACTACGCTATCACTTTGCAGCAGAGGCACTAATAGATTTGAATAGTTCATTAGGTAATGCCAAAACTACAAATACAGAGGACTATTTTGAAACTCCTTTTTTTGAGTTGAGTCATCAAAAAAATTCACCTACTTCTGTAAGTGCGATCGCAGATAATTCTGTTTACTCCAGCACAGTTTTTGATCCTGAAACACAAGATTGGTATTACTTTCCTGCGAGAACTGAAGGTGAAGAACTGACGCGAAAAGTAGCAGAGTTTTTAAGTCCTCGTTTAGCGGCTGCGGCGACTGTACCTCCTGTAAAAGAGAGAAAATCAACTGCTGCTTATAGGAAGAATAAACACAAGTTAAACAGGATGTGCCATATCAGTGTCACTGCGCTCGCTTTTACTATTGCTTGTCTGATTTTAGTCGTTGAATCAAATTCAATTTCTAGCAAATTGAAAATAGAAATCTCAAAAATTGTTCACCAAGTTCTGAATTTAGAAAGAAATTAAAACCCACTTCATAATTGCGGATCTCATTTGTAATTCGCTATTTATAGCTATGTTATGAACTTCAATAACTTTCATCTTCAGCCTACTTTTTCTATTGGTATTGTCCCTCAGCCTAGTCAGGCTAAATCTGTAAATCATCCTGAACCATATATTGGTTATCTGGCAGTATCTTTTGTAAGTTTGGCAATTATTGGCCTGAGTTTAGGATGCTTTTTAAGGTATAGAAATTGCCAAAAACAGGCTCGTCTGCCTTCAAGAGAAATAATCCACCAAATTGAGCTATTAAATAATAGCCAAAAGCGAGTACCTGATATCGCTCAAAAAATGACTATTGAAAGAAGACAGCAAATAGAGATTTTAGAAAAAATCTGGAAGAAGTCTTCTTAGCAGTAAGTAAATTTTTGTCTACATAAACCAGGTGTGAGGAAAATCAAAATGTCTCATTTATTTTGCAAAAATTCAGTGTTAATTTCCGTGAGTTTAATGACTACTTTGTTAGTATCAATTAAGGAAATTGATAGCGTCAACGCTGAGGTTGATCAGCCATTAACTAATCAAAAACAAGTAGCAACAATAATGCTTTCATTCCATATCACATTGAAGGCTTTTATAAATATCGTCTCAGCGACAATATTTCTATCACTCCAGGAATAATTTGGTTAACAAATCCTGGTCAAAGTTCCAACAATGATGATGCAATAATTGGCACATTCAGAACCACTTTTAAATTTTAAAAGTTACAAGAAAGTGTAATTTTTTTCAACTTCACGTGAAATAATCAAAGGCAATTATGAAATCAAAAGAAACTATCTTTGTAATTCCCACTCATAGACTGAGAGATGTAGCTGAAACTATCGAGAAATATGATGAGAATTTCTGGGTAAACGGACACGCAATCAAAATGATCGTTTTTGATGATTCAACTCTTGGTAATTACGAAAAATACTACCAACTTTTAGAGCAAACGAAGACTGTCAACGATCTATATTATGTTGGACCTCATGAAAAAGAGCAGTTTATTACTTTTTTAAATGAAAGACTACGCGATCGCAAATTGGAATCACTTGTTAAAAACTTATTTCGACCTAGTTATGGTGGCAATCGTAACTTCACATTAATGTACACTCTTGGGCATTTTATGGTCAGTGCAGATGATGATATGCGACCTTATGCTTTGATGGAAACTAAACCAGAATCTTTATCAAGTTCCGAAATATGTCGAGGTAAATTAGTCAAACCTAATGACGAAGGATTTGTCCATAAATCTTTTGATTTACTCACTGCTTTTGGTGATGTTCTTGGTCAAAAAGCCAGTCATGTACCAGAGAATTTCGAGACAGGAGAATTTCTTGTTGATACAGCAATGGATTTAGAAACTAATGCCACAATGGGTTACTTTCGCGAAAATAGTCTTTTCTTAAAAGAAGGAACGGTATTAAATAATGCTGTTGTCAAAATTGCCCAAACATTTCGCACAGGAACTAACGATATTGATACCATTGATTTCGTGAATATGTATCTTCATGATGAAACTCAAATCAGTCCCAATGACTTGAATGATTTTTATATTCTCACCAATTTTAGACCAGTAATTACTAACAAAAACTGGAGAATGGATTGCGGAGTCGCAGGATATGATAATCGCTTGGGTTTACCACCCTTTTTCCCAACCAGACTCAGGTTTGAGGATTATATCTATAGGTTATGGATACAGCAAGAAGGTATTGTCGCTGCACACGTTGATGCTGTCCAAAATCATATTAGAAATAACTATATGCGTAATCCTCTAGCAAGTGAGATATTTAATGAGGAAATATGTAACCTGCTGAAAAAGAAAATTAAGAACAGTGTTTATGAGCTTAGTGATCTGGGAATAAAATTTCATTACTCAGGGGAAGTAACCTTACTGGACTCTGAGGAAATTTTGGAAAAAATCTCAGCAATACATACTCAGGTAATCAAAGCTTCAGAATCTACTCAAAATGAAGAACGTAAACAATCTCTCGAACTATTTGCTAATAATTTATCAAGAGTATTCTATGGATTTGAGCCAGACTTTTTTCAACAGAACGTTTCCAGAATTATCGATGATGTCATTAGTCAATTTCATGGTTCTCTAGAAATTTGGACGACGCTGGTTGAAATCTGTTATTTATATAAAGATAAGAAAAATTTGCCACAAATTAAAGTCAAAAATCAGAAACTAAAGTCTAGAAATGGAATATAGATATCTAAAATAATCGCTCAAGTTGCTTGTTATTCATTTTTGAGGTTTTTCTAGTCTGTAGGGTGCATCAGACACAATAGCAATAGAGAAAACTTTAAGTCTGGTTATGAACCCGATTATAACAACCCAGATAAAGGGCATTTACCAACTTTTGAAAGAGGCTATAATTTTCAGTACAGTTTTGATGCTACCTTAGCCCAATGTGGCTTATGTAAATATGAAAGTACCAAATCAAAGAGACAAAGATAATTTTCTCTACCCCCGCAGTTGCTACTATGGTCAAGTTAAGCCACAAAACCTAGTATTTAATGCCAACCTACAAATATTTTCTCAAAAAGTTGCTTACATAACTGCCTTAGAAACAGGTGGTAAACTCTCTCCAGAGGAAGCCTATGACCAGATTGAAACACTTTGGAAAGAATTGAAAAGCAGTAAAAAAGAACTTGGGCTTGGGATAGAATTAAATAAACACTCTGGTGGGTTGTAAATAAAAATAATTCTTTAGGAGCTTTTTAGTATCAAACACAAGTAAGATAATTGTTATGAACTAACAAACATTGATGATCTTCATGATTCATCCCAATAACCTATCCCCTGACAGTTCTTATATCCGCACAGCCAGACGAGGAAAGCATAAGATATTCATTGGTATGGCTCCCGGTGTGGGTAAAACTTATAAAATGCTGGAGGAAGCACATCAACTTAAACAAGAAGGGATTGATGTTGTTATTGGTGTTTTGGAAACTCATGGACGCAAAGACACGGCTGCAAAAGCTATGGGATTGGAGGTAATTCCTAAAAAAGCCATTATTCACAAGAATATCAACCTCCAAGAAATGGATACGGAGGCAATTTTGGCACGCTCTCCCCAACTGGTTTTAGTTGATGAATTGGCTCATACAAATATACCCGGTTCTCTGAGAGAAAAACGTTATCAGGATGTAGAAGTAATTTTAGCAGCCGGCATAGATGTTTACTCTACTGTCAACATTCAACATTTGGAAAGTTTGAATGATTTAGTAGCCAGAATTACGGGTGTTGTGGTGCGAGAACGCATTCCCGATATTCTCCTAGATGAAGCTGATGCTGTTGTTGTTATTGATGTCACTCCAGAAACTTTAGAAGAGCGTCTGCGGGAAGGTAAAATCTATGCTAATGATAAAATTGAGCAATCTTTAGAAAACTTTTTTCAGCGTCGTAACCTGATTGCTTTGCGGGAATTGGCGTTAAGAGAAGTAGCTGATACTGTTGAGGAAGAAGCAAATACTTCAACTAATACTGGACACAGTTGTAATATCCATGAACGAGTTTTAGTATGTGTATCTACTTATCCAAATTCAATTCAATTATTGCGTCGTGGGGCGCGGATTGCCAGTTATATGAATGCCAGGTTGTATACTGTATTCATTGCAGATCCTGAACGGTTTCTCACCAAAGAAGAAAGTTTACATATTCATACTTGCGAGAAACTATGCCAAGAATTTGGTGGTGAATTTATCCACGTAAAAAGTAATAATGTTCCTCAAGCAATTGCCCAAGTTGCTGCAACTCATCATATCACCCAAATAGTTATTGGTGAAAGTCAGCAACCTCGATGGAAAAGATTTTTTAAAGGTTCTTTTACGCAACGATTGATGGAGTTAATCAGAGATCAAAAAATAGATTTACATATTATTGCTACTGAAAAATAATTTTGTTTCGCAGACACCCGGAGGGTAGTTTCCCGTAACGTAGGAACAAAGGACAAGATATATTCACTTCCATAAATGAATTCAGGGGCTTGTATCCTTTTTGAATTTTGAATTTTTCTATTCCTTGTCATTATTTTTTTTGACTTTGGATATCCAACCTTGGTATTTATGCAAAATTTCTCTATAAGGAATATCGTCTGCAAATACGGACTCAAATATAGGTGGTAAGAAAGTTTTGGGAAAGATTTGATGGAGAATTTTGGCTAAGGTATTGCGAATAATAAATTCAGTAAATAAATGCTTGGAAGTAGGGAAGGAATAATCGCTTAACTCTCTTAAAGCAAAAGCATCAGGTTGACGACGCAAGCTATATTCTGTTAATGATTGTGCTAAATTATCAGCATATTCATCTAAAATTTTATCAAAAATTAGCACATCTTCCAAAGCTGAATTGCACCCTTGTCCAATGGAAGGAGAAACTGCATGAGCAGCATCACCAATTAACAATACACTATCTCCTAAATGATAGGGGTTACAGCGCACTGTTAAAACTCTCGATATCGGCCTTTTAGCAAATTCTTCTGCTTCAAATGCTGGCATTAATTGCCCAATAATTGGGAAATTATCTTGAAAGAATTTCTGCACTTCTTCAGCATTTGCGAGTTGTTCAATGGGATTCTTAGCATATGGAAAAAGGATGACTCCGTTCATGTTTCCATCTATTTGATGTAGCATGAGTATGGAGATACCATTATTTATTCGCCAAGCGTGAACTTTCCGTTTTTGTAAATCAATTCCTGGTATTTGATCTGGATTGGGAAGAAAAATAGATTTATAAGCATTGGGAACGTAATTTTGTTCAAATTGAAAATTATCCGTATTGAGAAAGGCTTCTCGGACTACAGAACGCGCTCCGTCAGCACCAATTAGTAAGTCATAATTGCTAGTAAATTCTGTTATATTATTTGAGGATGTACTTTGGGAAAATTTAATTGTTTTGTTTGCCAAATCTATTTCTGTACATTGACAATCAAAGTGAATATTAATGCGGCTGTTATCATATTTTTCGACTAATTTCTCTAAAATGACAGTTGCTAGATTAGTTCTATCTAGGGTAATAAGAGGTATTTTTCTCTTGATAACTTGAGTTTTGCCGTTCTTTCCATGCAGAATTGAACCTTGTATTTCTAAGCTTACGGCTTTAACTGCTTCCTCTAGTCCGGGAATTTGACGTAAAGCATTCATTCCTCTTGCACCAAGGGAAATGGGAAAGGTGCGGGTTTTGTCAAAGGGAATTCCACGGGGATCGCTACGACGTTCATAAATATCAATTTGGTATTGGTGATGACGACGTAGTAGATAATGAGCTAGAAGAAGTCCGCTAGGGCCAGCACCGATAATTGCAACTTTGTTAGCCATGATTTTTGATGTTTACATAATATTGATAGGATCTACATCAATCGTTAAGCTGACTGAGGAAGGACAAAGCGCCCTGACTTCTTGCCAATCTGGTAAATTGGGTAATGCATCGGGGGCAAATTTTAGTAATATCTGCCAGCGATAACGATTAGCTACTCGTAAAATATTAGCTGGTGCTGGCCCCAATATTTCAAATCCTTCTGTATCATTGAAATTTGTAGCTATAATTTGGGCTGTATTTTGGACTTGAATGGGGTCAAGACTACTCAAGCGCAACAAGATTAATCTACCATAAGGCGGATAATTAAGTGCTTGTCTTTGCTCTAATTCTGCATTAGAGAAAGATTGATAATCATGGCTTTTAACTGCTTCAATTACTGGATGTTCTGGGGTGTAGGTTTGCACGATTACCCTACCGGGATCTTCTCCTCTTCCCGCACGTCCCGCAACTTGGGTTAAGGTTTGAAATGTGCGTTCATTGGCGCGATAGTCTGATAAATGTAGTAAACCATCAGCAGCGACTACACCAACAAGGGTAACTTGGGGTAAGTCTAAACCTTTGGTGAGCATTTGTGTTCCCACTAATAAATCTGCTTCTTTGTTCGCAAATTGGGTGAGTAAGTTACGATGTGAACCTTTGTTGCGAGTGGTGTCGCTATCAAAGCGAATTAATTTAAGAGCAGGAAATTGGCGGTTTAATTCCTGTGCTACTCGCTGAGTTCCACTCCCAAAGAACTTTAAATAGGGGGAACTGCATTCTGGACAATGTGGCGGGTGCGATCGCCCATAATTACAATAATGACACCTTAATAATTGCGGCGCACCCTCTTCTACATGGTGATAGGACAGAGAAACATCACAATTTGGACATTCCAGGACATAACCACAACTGCGACAAGAAACAAAGGTGCTATGTCCCCGACGATGAATAAATAAAATTCCCTGTTGTTTTTTCTCTTGTAGCTGTTCTAAAGCTTCTTGTAGGGATCTACTAAAAATAGACCGATTTCCCTCCTGTAACTCCCGACGCATATCCACGATTTCCACAGGTGGTAACGGACGAGAATTGATGCGTTCAGGAAGTGAAAGATATTGGGAGGTGGGGAGGTGGGGAGGTGGGGAGGTGTTCTCTGCTTTAACAGAAATCCAACTTTCCAAAGAAGGAGTCGCGGAACCTAAAATGAGGGGACAATTTTCTAATTCAGCCCGCCATTGTGCGACAGTGCGGGCGTGGTAGGTGGGAATGGGGGAATCTTGTTTAAAGCTGCTGTCGTGTTCTTCATCCAAGATAATTAAACCCAAGTTGGGTAAAGGAGCGAAAATGGCGCTGCGAGTCCCAATTACTACTTGAGCTTCTCCCGTGAACATTTGTCGCCAAGTGTCGTAGCGTTCACCGTCGGAGAGGGCGCTGTGATAAACCTGGACTCTGTTTCCAAATCGGGCGCGAAAACGATCTGTGAGTTGGGGTGTGAGTCCAATTTCTGGAACCAATACCAAAGCAGATTTACCTTGGTTGAGGAGAGGTGCGATCGCTTGCAAATATACTTCTGTTTTCCCTGAACCTGTTACCCCATGTAATAAAACTTGAGCAAATCCATTTAAAGATTGTATTAATTCTAGGGCGCTAGTTTGAGCATTTGTTAAAGATTTTGCTTGATCCCCAGCCATGAGGGGACTTTGTTCTCTGCGTAATATTTCTCGTTCTTCAATTACTATATAGCTCTTTTCTACCAAAGCTTTGAGGATAGAAGTACTGGCGCTACAAATTTGTAATAATTCACTTTGCCATAATTCTCCACCTTGTCGTCGTAGCACTTCCACAATTTCTCTTTGACGGGGCGTTAAATCTCGGTCATTATTTTCTATCAGTGTTACCGCTTTTTGTAGTTTGGGTTGATTTTGTCGTGGCGGTTCTAGGTAGTTTTCTGCTAATCCCAAGCGGATTAATTCACGAGTTCCCCGATAGGAAGATTTAACTTTTTGTTGAATATAGTAATAACTGTAGTCACCTGTAGGGGTTTTTTGTAAGAGTTGTAAAACTTGTTGCGCTGTGGGTGACATGAACACAGAAGTATTGTTAGAGACATCTTGATCTTTTCCTAAAGATGTCAGACGCAGACGACGTTGAGATCGCCCTAATAATCCTGGTGGTAGAGCCACCCGAATTACTTGAATTAGAGGTGTATAGTAATAAGCGGCGATGCGATTGAGTAGTTCCCAATAAGTGCTAGGGAAAAATCTTTTGCTGACTACATCTTCTACTTCCCGAATTTTGTCTGCTGGTAGATCAACATTAGGCTGTGTCAGTAAGCGAATTGCGATCGCTCCTACCTGTTGTGTCCCAAAGGGAACAGTCAAAATATCCCCTGGTTTTATTTCTAACTGGGGTGGTATTTTGTATGTATATAAGTCTGAGCTTCCTGGACAATCTACGAGTACTTCAATCCATCCATAAACAGTTGTTTTTGACTGGTAGGACTCCCCCGGTTCAGCTACGGCTACAGAAGATAATTTTACGCTCTTAATATACATGATTATCGACTTTTTAGACAGATATTTGCTCACATACCTGGATCAAATTAACCAAGCTTCACTTAATTTTAACTTGTTAGATTACTACAAGCAAACGGTATTTCGCAATACTTTTATTACCAATCATACTTGATAAGTTTTAACTGGTGTAATCTACTAGACAAATTAATTTCCACAGTACGTGCAATAAATATTTAATGCTAATTACACAAATGACATCCTCTTAGATATTAAAGAATCAATTGCTTAACTACGAAATAGGGAATACTATTTTTTCCGCCCATTGATAGATATTCAATATTTCGGCTATATGAGATGCTTTTATACAATTAATATTTTCCGGATTTTCATTCAGCATTTTCGTAATTTGTATCATTTGCTAGACTTACACTTCCATCGTTAACCCTACTAAAAATATAGAAAAATACATGAAAATTTAAGCTCTAGGGTTCTTTAGATGGAATTTTTATATTTGTTAAGGTTGAGAATGTTTGAGAGGGGTTTGACATATTTGGTGATTAAGAAAAAAATGAGGAATATGTCTGCTGGTACTCTGAGAAGATGGTATTTTGGGTGCAAAGCCCATATAGCTTGTATCTAAACATAACCGAAAAACATGACATACAGGTACAGATTTTCGTTCCAAATCAGGAATTCTTGAGAAGATTGTATTTGTCTAGGTAAATGGATGTATTTATCTCTTAAGAAAAACTACCAATCCTCAAACGAGCATCTGTCACTAATTTATGTACCAAACAAAGCAACAATCCCTAAAGGAAACTATGAATCTTGCTGAATTGGGAACAATGGAAATACTGGAGAACGCGGCTGATAATGAAGAACCATCACTAGATAGTTTAGAGGCAGTAGTATTTGAAGACTCTTCAATTGTAGAAAATTTGGAGTCAGATGAACGCGATGGTGATGAGATGGCAGCCGCTCGTCCTTCGGGATACAATAAAACCGAACATGACGATGCTGTTGGCGCGTTTTTTAAAGAAATGGCGCGTTATCCTCTCTTAAAACCTGATGAGGAGGTAGAGTTAGCGCGACGAGTTAGGTTTTTAGAAGAAGTAAAAGACTTACAAGCTGCTTTGGAATTAGAACTAGGACAGGAACCGAGCAAAAGCGAAGTAGCCGCCAAGTTTGACATGACAGAGAAACAACTGGAAAGTCGCTTGTATCAAGGAAGAGTAGCGAAGCGGAAAATGATTCGCTCGAATCTGAGGTTAGTGGTATCTATCGCCAAGCGTTATCTCAACCGGGGAGTTCCTTTTCTAGATTTGATTCAGGAAGGCGCAATGGGGTTAAATCGCGCCGCAGAAAAGTTTGACCCTGATAAAGGCTATAAGTTCTCTACTTATGCTTATTGGTGGATTAGACAGGCGATTACACGAGCGATCGCTAATGATGCCCGCACTATCCGCCTACCAATCCATATTGTTGAAAAACTTAACAAACTTAAAAAAGCCCAAAGAGAACTCAAGCAAAAACTTGCTCGCAACCCCTCGGAAGCCGAAATGGCAGAATCTTTGGAAATTAGCGTTCAACAACTGCGTCAACTCCAACAACTGCGCCGTCAAGCATTATCCCTCAATCACCGCGTCGGTAAGGAAGAAGACACCGAATTAATGGACTTGCTGGAAGATGAGGATAACCAATCTCCAGAAGCCAAAATGAATGAAAACATGATGCGTCAGGAGATTTGGGAAGTCTTAGGTGATGTCCTCACTCCACGGGAAAAAGACGTAATTTCTCTGCGCTATGGACTGACAACCAGCGAACCCTGCACTTTGGAAGAAGTTGGGAATATGTTTAATCTTTCCCGTGAACGAGTGCGTCAAATTCAAAGTAAAGCCATGCGAAAATTACGCCGTCCCCACATTGCTAAACGTTTAAAAGGTTGGTTGATATAAGTCATTAGTCATTAGTCATTGGTCGTACCATTTTGGATTTTAGATTTGGGATTTTGGATTGTGAAAGACTTACTGGATATGTTTTTCAGATTTCCATTTGTCCGATTCTTTTTTCAAATTGGTATCAGTTGTGATTAGTTAGGATTTGCTGAGAAAGTCTTTTCGTGGAGGTAGGTGACAGGTGACAGGTGACAGGTGACAGTTTCAAGAGTTGGATGGGAACGATTTTTCCTTTGAGTAGGAATTAAATGCAAGGTTTTTCAGTTTCCACCTCGTAAAAGCTTGCACTTTTTTTTACCGGAAAACGGCTCAAACCCTTTACCTGCAAACTTTTCATATTTATTAAGCAAGCCCTAGTTAAGAAAATTTACGCACTTAACTATAAACTATGGACTATCGACTATGAACTAAAGACTAATGACTTCTCATAGCAATTTAATTGTCAGGTTTGCTGAACCCAGTGATTGCACTACACTGTTTGCATTAATTCAGGCGCTGGCAGAATACGAAAAATTATCTCATGCTGTCACTGGCAATGCTCTATTACTGAAGGAGCATTTATTTGGCTCACCAAAATATATAGAGGCGATTTTAGTAGAATCTGCGGGTCAAGCTGTGGGATTTGCCCTATTCTTTCACAATTATTCTACATTTCTGACTAAGCCAGGAATTTATCTAGAAGATTTATTTGTTCTCCCAGAATTTCGCCGCCAAGGTATTGGTAAAGCACTTCTAACTAAATTAGCCAAAATAGCTATAGAACGGGATTGTGGGCGCTTAGAGTGGAGTGTTTTGGACTGGAATGTCTCAGCACAAGCATTTTACCGCAGTATGGGAGCAGATATTTTAGATGATTGGCGAATTTGTCGTGTTACTGAAGAGGCAATAAAAAAGTTAGCAGATAAAGGATGAAGTTTTGAGAATAAAGGATAAAGTTTTTGATACACTTTTCCTTTTATTCTTCATTATTAATTTATTCTTGCTAGTCTTAAATTTCCATTTACAGCCGTAGACAAGGTGGTTAGGACATCAATTGATAATAAAACTCCCACTACAAGAGGGTTTTACTCCTGACTCCTGACTCCTGACTCCTGACTCCTGCCATACATCAATTTATATTTTTTATCCATCCTCAAATTAGTAGCGCAGGACGGAAATTAAAAATTGAAAAATTAAAATTTAAACATTAAAACACTTGTTTTCTCAACTTTTCGCCTATTTTAAATAGTAGGTGGATTTCCACCGCAGTTTACTACTAACTCAGTCAATCTTGAATCCTTAATTGTTAGAGCCAAGTTTGACACGCTGTCGTTTGACACAAGCAACTGCTCAACTCACAATTATAAGGGAGATTTGACAGAATTAGCCGTTGTTGTAGAGAGAACACGACATGAAAAAGATAATTTCAGTATTACTGTTAGGCATAGCTATCTTCACTTTTGCCTTCAGTAGTCCAGCTTTGGCAGATGGAGCTACAGTATTTAGTGCTAACTGTGCTTCTTGTCACGCAGGTGGTAAGAATTTGGTTAACGCTGCTAAAAGCCTCAAGAAGGCGGATTTGGAAAAGTACGATATGTACTCAGCAGAGGCAATTATTGCCCAAGTTACAAACGGTAAAGGTGCTATGCCTGCTTTCAAGGGTCGTTTAAAACCAGCCGAGATTGACGATGTAGCTGCTTACGTATTTGAACAAGCTGGGAAAGATTGGAAGTAATCCCATATCTAAGGTGATTAACTAATAATTTGCGGGGCTATTTGTCCCGCTAATTTTTGTAATTCTGAAATTATCAAAGGAGATGTGTATGACTTATTTCTGGCGATTAATTTTCAGTGTAATTATAGCTTTTACTCTAGCTTTTTTAACCCCAAGTGCAAATTCATTACTTCTTGCGAACACCCAAATTCCCGCCCGTGATTTTTTAAAATTGGGTGTAAACCAAATGCAGCAAGGTAATTACCAATCAGCAATTGAGAATTTGACTTTGGCGATTCAAATGCAGAGTAACTTGAGTGCAGCTTATAGCGATCGCTGTTTGGCATATCTACAGCTACAAGATTACCATGCTGCGATCGCAGATTGTACCCAAGCACTAAATTTAGCACCTGATAACTCCCAAGCTTATCTCAACCGGGGACTAGCACACTACAGACAAGGGAATTATCCCAATGCTATTGCTGATTACAATCAAGTAATTGCCCTAACACCAGCTAATTTTCGCGCTCACTACAACCGAGGGATAGCCTTTGCAGAGGAAGGTAATTACTCCCAAGCGATCATTGATTATAACCTGGCATTAACTCAAATTTCCCCCACTAACACGCTACTGTTAGCAGATATATACAATGACAGAGGTTTAGCTAATTTAGAGTTGCAAAATCTAGCAGCGGCTATGAAGGATTTTAATTTAGCAATTCACTTCAACGCTGAAGATGATAGAGCATATTTTAACCGAGCTTGTGCCTGTGAGCGTAGCGGTGATATCCTGGGAGCAATGCATGACTTTTCCCAAGTTATCAGGCTGAAACCCAGTAATGCACTAGCTTACGTTAATCGGGGAGTAGCCAACTATAACTTAGGGTATTATCAAAGAGCGATCGCTGATTTACAAAAAGCATCAGCATACTTTGAACAGCAAAAAGAAACATTGGCCTCCAAGAAAACCTTATATTTGCTGAAAACTGTTCAACAAGAAATCTCATCAGTCATGGAAATTGCTTAATTTTTGAAATATACGTAGGGTGGGCATTGCCCACCGTAGCAATGGTGAGACTTAAAATTTTATGGCTACGCCACGCAAGCTATCAAATATCATTTACGATTCCTATAGTAGTCAAACTTGCTCTAATTGTGGTGAGAAAAAATCATCGCTGTCACTATCTCAACGGGTATTCCAATGTGATGACTGCGATATTGAAGTGACAATTCTCGAACCCATACCCCAGGAAAGTATCGCTGTCACTATCTCAACGGGTATTCCAATGTGATGACTGCGATATTGAAGTGACAATTCTCGAACCCATACCCCAGGAAAGTTCTGAGTATTGATGAATTCAAGTATGACAGCTTGTCTTTTGACAGTATTTGTATTAACAGTAGAGAATCGCAAATACTATTTGTTTTTACCGGGTGTGAGTTCAGAAATATGAATAAGAATTTGTTTTTCCTGCCAGTTTCTTTATTGAGCTTACTGGTAGCATTTCCTGCTGTAGCTTCTGAAAATGAAAATCAAAAAACCTCAATAAATTCAGATATTCCTAGTTTAAGTGAAATTGAACTACCCGCCACAAATGCTGAATTATTAACTCAACAACCAGCATCAACTGAAGTTAAGGAAGACACTCAGCCAGAAGCAGATATATCCATAGAAACAATTGGACAAAAAGACCCTTTACCTGAATCTACTCCTACTTATGTAATTGAAAAAGAAGAAATTCAAAAACAGGGTGCAACCAGCGTTGCTGATATTTTGAAAAGAATGCCAGGTTTTGCTATCAATGATGTCGGACATGGTGCAGATATTCACACAGGTACATATTACCGGGGTGCATCAATTAACCAATCTGTATTTCTGATTAATGGTAGACCAATTAATAGTAATATCAATACATATCATGGTGCAACTGACTTAAATAGTATTCCTATAGAATCTATAGAAAGAGTTGAGTTGTATAGTGGGGCTGCTTCCTCTTTATATGGTTCATCGGCTTTTGGGGGAGTTGTTAACATCATTACTAAAGAAGGTGATGGTAAACCTAAATTAAATGCTAGTGCAGAATTTGGCTCATTGAATTTAAATAATCAACAGATAACTTATGGTGGTTCATCTGGTGCAGTCAAGTACAACTTTAGCTTTGAAAGATACTTTATCGATAACCGTTATCGTGTACCTGTAGGAGCAGCAAACCGTGATGCTGAAGGATTTTTATCCAATGCAGATACAGCTACAAGCACTTATTTTGGCAGCATTGGTGTAGATTTAGATCCCAAAAATTCGGTCAATTTAGATGTAACTGCACTAAGTAGTCGTCGAGGTTTAATTTATTTCGGTTTTCCATTACAAAAAGACCGACTTGATCATGATGGTTTAAATATTGGTTTATCTTGGAAAACTCGACTTGGTAAGGGAGAAAACTCTAATTTAACAACTTCTATTGGTTATAACCAAGATTACTTTAGCACTTATGGTCCGACCGCAGGCACATTTTACCGCACCGGAATTTTAGATACTCAACAAATTACAGCCAGAGTAGATCATGATTGGAAACTTGGCCCTAATAATCAGTTGCGTTGGGGTTTAGATTTAAAAAATACTAACTTAAATGGGGATGTTTTTAGTACAGCACCTAATAGAATTGCCAACAATGAAAAAGAAAATCGCAGCCTCTTAAATACAGCTTTATTTGCTGTCAATACTTGGAATATTAGCGATGTTTTTCAAGTTGATTTAGGGCTAAGACAAAGCTTTGATGAGCAGTTTGGTAATTATCTTAACCCTAGTTTTGGCTTACGTTATGCTGTGAATCCAGCCGTTGCTGTGCGTGGAAGTTGGGCCGGAGCGCAGCGCAATCCAGGTTTAGATCAGTTATATGTTTATGATACTGTTCATGCTTGGCAACCAAACCCAGATTTAAAACCAGAAACTGGTTCTGCTTGGACTGCGGGAGTGGATGTGAGATTGTCTAATAATTTGCTGGGACAGTTTACATATTTTGGCAGTAGTTTAGATAATCGGTTAGGAGTAATTAGTGGAAGATGGGAAAATATAGGCTTAGTCGATACCAATGGTTTAGAAGCAGCATTGCAATTAAAAATTGCTCGTGAATGGTCAACTTTTCTCAACTACACTTATACAGATGCCCAAATTAAAACTGGAACTGAAAAAGGATTACAATTAGGGTTAATTCCTTACTCTTTACTTCAAGCTGGAATTGGTTATGAAAAGGCGGGATGGCAGGCTAATATGTATGTGACTTACAATAGTGGTTCCCGTCGCTCTGTTTTCACCAATACTGCTGGTGGTGATAAAAATACAGACTTCTCAGCGTCTTTTGTAAATTTAGATTTGAGTGGTCGAATTCCTGTCAGTAAAAATTTGGGGTTGATTATTTATTTGGAAAATTTACTCGGTGAGCAATATGAGCGAGTTAATCGTATTTATAGTCCTGGGTTTACTTTTCGAGTAGGTTTAACTGCAAATATCTAATTTCTCCTCCATCAAAAGCAGCAGATACCCGAATTTTTAGAGAAGTCGGGTATCTGATTATTTAATGTAGCGTTGACAATCTGCTAAAGTATCTGCTAATTGATAGGCTGGTTTTAGTAGGAAGCGACGTGACCATTACAAAACGCCAATTACCTAATTTTTTCAAATTCAGTAAAAATCCTAGCCTTTCTCAGCGATTAATGCTGATTGGGTTAGGAATTACTCTGTTTTTCATCTTTTTAGCCTTCTTCGCACCCGTATTTCAGGCTTGGGGATGGCTACAAAATCCTAAAGAATTTCTCTCTAACCCCATTCACGAAGCACCCTCAGCTAAACATTGGTTTGGGACAAGTCGCTTGGGTTATGATGTATTTTCCCGAACTGTATTTGGTGTCCAAGCCGCACTGCAAGTAGTGATTTTGGCAACGGCGCTAAGTATGGTGATTGGTGTACCGTTGGGGATGGTGAGTGGCTATCTGGGTGGAAGATTAGATAAAATATTGCTGTTTCTCATGGATAGCATTTACACCCTACCAGGATTATTACTTTCCGTCACACTGGCATTTGTGGTAGGGAGAGGAATCTTGAATGCTGCGATCGCTATTAGTATCGCCTACATACCCCAATATTATCGCGTTGTTCGCAACCACACCGTCAGCGTCAAAACCGAAGTCTACATCGAAGCCGCGCAAGCAATGGGCGCTTCTACCTGGGTGATATTATCCCGCTATCTATTTTTTAATGTCATTCAAAGCGTACCCGTCCTCTTTACTCTCAACGCCGCAGATGCCATATTAGTTTTAGGCGGTTTAGGATTTTTGGGTTTAGGATTACCAGAAGAAGTCCCCGAATGGGGATACGATTTAAAACAAGCCCTCGAAGCACTACCCACAGGCATTTGGTGGACTACTCTTTTCCCTGGTTCAGCGATGACATTCCTTGTGGTAGGGTTATCACTACTTGGTGAAGGGTTAAACGAATTTGTCAATCCCCGTCTGAGAAGAGAAAATAGTATTCGCAAGTAGAGGGAGAAAAACCCGGTTCTTGCTAGTCACGTAAGAATAGACAACTAACAAACTGAGAGATTCGTGTGAAAGATAACATTTCTTTAATTGCTGCTGCTGCTGGTGGGTTAATGCTTTCTGTTGCCCTTTCTGGGATTTTAAGAGGTACACCAGTCACCGAGTGGGAACAGGTAAGCAATAGTTCCTACCGAGTTGCTAATGTGCAAATGATTAGTAACCACAAATGAATAGGGATTATTGGCATCCACAAAACCCAAGTTACATTTTTTTCTGCGTACCTGTAAACTATTTTCTCTCAAATATCCCTTTTTAATTGATACCTGCTAGTTGCAGCAGGTTTAATAAATTTTTACTATTGATGAATATATCTTCAGTAAAGTTTTGAGGATAAATAAAATGATGAAGATGCCAACCAGGGAGAGTTTCACCTGTTAAATAATAGTAATCTAAACCTACTAAATTACTAATCCACCAATAGCAATGATAAACGTAATTTGGTGAAAATAACTCAATAACTTGAGTTCCCGGTTGGCAAAAGACCAAATTCGTTAAACCGCTACCATGAGGAGAAATAATGACTTCAGCTTGAGAGAATAAAGCAGCTTGTTCTAATACAGACATTGATTCTAAAATTACTGTTTCAAATCCATAATCTTCAAGTAAATTTAAAATTTCCTCTTCATTTAACAGTCTTCGACTTTTAGCAAGTTTCCTAGTAATATAAATTCGCTTTTGCGGAGATGTCAATTTGATATATTCTGGTTTCAGAAACTGCTGCTTTAAAAAATCACAAGTCCACTTTGGCATCCATGCTACACAACCTGGAAAAGAAGGAACAATTAACTTAGTTGCTTGGATGTGATGAATTTTCTTAATATTAATTTGTTTATCTTCGGGAATTTCTAGTACATTTAAAGTTTCTTTTTGAAACGGTAAACGATTATCAACTATAAAGTAATCAATTTCACTAAAATTTATGCCTTTTATTCTTAATAATTCCCATCTGGGTAAAACATCCAACATCCAATGAAAATAAATGTTGTTTGCAAGTCCAGCTAAAACAGCTACAGTTCCTTCAAGCAAATGAATTGGAGGTAATTTTTGGACAGAAAATACAGCGTGTTGACTCGGATTTTTATCAGGATGATTAGGGCTTAAAATCGGAAAATCAGGAGAAATATCAGCTAAAAAATGGGATTCATCCGTCATAATTGCTGATTGAGTTTGATCTGAACTTAACCAAAATCTGCCTTGAGGAATTGTCGCTACAAATGAAGATGGTAATTTAACTATACTACCAAATCTAAAACTAAAATGTATGGAATTATCTAAAGATTTTGGATAATTTAAACTGACATCAATTTCTGGATAAATTTCTACATAATTAGATTGTCCCAAAAGATAATTTTGTACCCAGTCTTGAGTCGATTCATAAAAATGAGCAGGAGGAGAAATCGGTTGAATTTGGGATAAATCAAGATTTTCAATTAATGTTTTTGTTTTTTCTTGATGAATAACGTTGATTAATGTTTCTACAAAAGCAGTAATATCTGAGTGAGTTTCTATAGCTTTTTTTAAAAAATCAATACCCTCTTCTAACTGATTATTTTTCGCTAAAATAAAACCTAAATAAGCCAAAGTTATAGGAGAATTCGGCTCTTTTTGTAGTTGCTGTTTTAAAATACTAATTGCTTCTTTTATATTCCCACTTCTAAACAATGCCATTCCTAGTAGGTAATATGATTCAATAAAATTAGGATTAATTGCAATTACTTTTTTTAAGTAAATAATCGCTTGTTGATAATTCTCTAATTTTAACCAACATTGACTCATTACATAATAAATGTCTTCATGATTATCAATATTCATAATCTTGCTTAACAAAGCCATTGATTCTGTTATTTGATTTTGCTCTAACAGAATTTTGCTTAATGCTAAGGAGATATCTAAATTTTGTGGATCTATTTCCACAGCTTCCTGGAGTAGTTTATCAGCAATTTCAGGATATTTAAAATAGATGGTTTGACTTAAATAAAAATACAAGTCACTTTTCTGATTGTGAGGATTATTTATTAAATTTATAAATTCAATTCCCTTTATGTTAGTATTACTTAATGTTATTTTTTTAGATTTTAAAATATTTATTAAATCTTGAGCAAATTGACAATCAAGTTGAATAGCTTTGTCTAGATATTCAATTCCTTGATCAAAATTTCCTATCTGAATCAATGCTAAAGCTAAATCACCATAAGCAGGTGCATAGTCTGCTTGCATTTGGATAGATTTTGCCAAATAATTAATAGCTAAATCCCACTCTTGAAGGTGGGTATAACAAATGCCAATTTGATAGTATATTAAATTATTTTCTCTACCTAATGAAAGTATATTATGATAGCATTTAATTGCCAACTCAAAGTTTTCTAGCTTATACCATATATGGGCTTGATTAAGATAAGCATCAACCGCATCAGGTTGAATTTGAATAACAGTTTGCCAATGTTCAATCGCTGTGTCTAAATCTCCCTGCATAGCCACAGCATGACCTAAATTATAGTAAACTTCAGCGTTATTGTTGTCCCACTCTAAAATCGCTTCATAAATTCGTTGAGCTAGTTCAGGTTTGTGTACAGATAAATATTGATGGGCTGTATTGTTTAATATTTCAATAAATTCTTGTAAATCCTGTTCTTGTAAATCAAAATTTGTGTTTGTGAAAGTCGATAACCAAATTGATTGAGCTTGAGATTCATTTCCTTGTAATAACCAAGATAATCCTAAATACCAATAGAAAGAAACTAAATCAGGAGCCAAATCAATACATTTTTCATGGAGGCTGATAGCTGCTGAGAAATTTCCTTCTTGCAGATTTAAATCAGCATTATGTTTAAGATGATTAATATCCATTTATTTAACTATATAAGAATAATATTTGATTTTTTTGTTCACGTAGCTTGGCGTTAACCAAAGTGGCCTGCACTCTGCGCTGAAAAAACTTATAGCATTTCCTAGTCTAATGAAGTACAAAATTATCTGCGTTTAATTATTACTGTTTGTACCTCATGACAATGGGAATTGCTATAGCCCTCTTCTGTCACTTTGCTGATCAAAAAAACTCTCCGCTTCAGCCCTAGTCATAAGTATATCTCTAGCAACCAGCGAAGCTAACCACCAGACACGATATGATTGGTATGATTTTTTGGTTTTATCTAAAATAAAGATTTGGGAATCAGCCTTGTGCAGCAAGTAATTGGTATTGATTTGGGGGGAACAGCGATTAAGCTGGGGCGTTTTACAGCAGATGGTACTTGTTTACAATCTTTAACGGTAGCAACTCCCCAACCTGCAACACCGACAGCGGTAATGATGCAGATGGTAGATGCGATAGCTACGCTGACCGAAGGTATCGCTCAAATTGACCCAGATAATCAAACTATAGCTATAGGTGTGGGAACTCCTGGCCCTGCTGACGCAACTGGACGCATTGCTAAAGTTGCCATTAACCTCTCTGGATGGCATGATGTTCCCTTAGCAGATTGGTTAGAAGCCAAAACTGGTAAACCAACCATCCTCGCTAATGATGCTAACTGTGCAGGGTTGGGGGAAGCTTGGTTAGGTGCCGGTCGTCACTTTCAAAATCTGATTCTCCTGACTTTAGGGACTGGGGTTGGTGGTGCAATTATTCTCGATGGTAAATTGTTTGTCGGACATCAAGGCGCAGCCGGAGAATTAGGTTTAATCACCTTAAATCCTCATGGGTCAATGTGTAATAGTGGTAATCAAGGTTCTTTAGAACAGTATGCGTCGGTGACAGCTATTCGTCGCCGTACTGGTAAAGAACCAGCAGAATTAGGCGCACTTGCTCAAGCTGGAGATGCTGAAGCTTTGAGTTTTTGGCAAGAATATGGCAGAGACTTGGGAATTGGTTTAACGAGTTTAATTTATGTACTTACACCACAAGCAATTATTATTGGTGGTGGTATCAGTGCTAGTTTTGACTTTTTTTTACCAGCTGTGCAGGCAGAAATTGAAAAGCGGGTTTTACCTACATCGCGTCTAGGTTTACAAATTTTGCCCGCAGAACTTGGTAACTCAGCAGGAATGGCAGGTGCAGCTAAATTAGCAATGACATTGTCTGCGGTTAAAAGCTGATAATTTCACTTATTTTCAGGTTGAGTAGGGTGGGTTAAGACGGTAGTCCGTAACCCACCATAAATAATCTCCTCTTTAAAATTGTCTAAAGCTGATAATTTCACTTAATTTTCAGGTCGAGTAGGGTGGGTTAAGACGGTAGTCCGTAACCCACCATAAATAATCTCCTCTTTAAAATTGTCTGCGGTTAAAAGCTGATAATTTTACTTATTTTCAGCTTGAGTTGAAACAGTTAAAACTTGAGGTGGTGAAGCATCTGGAGGATAGAGAAAGTCTACTTCTACTAAAGAGCGATCGCCTGACTTCATATTTAATGATACTAATGGTTTCCCTTGTTGACCTCTGGTTTGCACTAAATGTACAAATTCAGTTTTTGGTTTACCTTGGTCATCTTGATAACGTACTCGCACTGTTCCTCGAAAGAAGACTTGACGCGCTGCTGTGGTGAAAAAGCGTAGTCCTGATTTATTCAACTGATCTTCTTTGATGGGAGTTTGCACCGACACAGTTACAGTTTGCTGTTTTTGAGTTGTATTGTATAAAGGCAACCTGAGACTATACTGAATTCCATAATTGCCATGAGCGCGATAAGCCGTATCAGGATAGCGGACTAACATAGATGCGCTTTGAATTTGACCAGTACCAAACGTGCCACCATGCAGTGTGCTTAAAGGGTAAGAAAAAGCTTGACCGGGTTGAGGAATTGTCAAATAATTAACTTTAGGATTATCGACTAAGAGCGATCGCCATTGAGAACCACTCGCTACACCTGCTACCCTTCCATAAATTCTTGGTTTACCAGTTTCTTCAAGGGGAGTTGGGACTTTATCTCTGGGTGTAGATAATTCACCGTTATCTAATAAATTTTGCCACTCTGCTAAATTTGGCGCACGTTCACTACCATCAGCACTTGTCTGTGCAAACATAGCTAAACTAGCTGCATAAACAGTTCCATTACTCGACAAGCGCATAAATGTAGATCGACCATTCAGTGGCGGTGTCAATCCTTGCACGGGAATTGGTAGATTTAATAACATCTGACTTTCCCCTGGAGGAATAACAATTTGAGCCGGGAAAATTGCTTGTCTTCTTCCTCTTAGCACATCAGACATCACCCGACTACCAGGGCCTGCAAAAACTGTACCTGCATTATTGGGCAGAAAAGAATCTAACTGAATAAATGGTGCATCTGGTTGACTTAAATAACTTGCTGCTTGCAATATATTGACTTTCACTGGTTTAGCACCAGGGTTATGCAACATTATTCCCTGGTAAAGAGAACGTAAATTTTCCGGTGGTTCTGCTTTGGCAACATGATGAGCAAAGATATCAAACCTTCCCCGAAAAGGAAAATTTAAATGTGCCGTTGGTACTTTTTTCCCATTTCCTGGAAAGGTAGAAAGTAAAATTCCTTCTTTTAAAACCAATTCTGGGCTATTGCTATTAAATACTGGCACATTATCTAACTGCCCTGGTAAAGGACGAACTTCTTGTGGTTGTACCACTTCTTCCGGTGGTGGTGTGGCTGGAGTTGCTTGCGCGAGAGTCAAACCGAGTAATAGTGGCAACATAATACAGAGGAAAATTTTTCTAAAAAGACGCTGACAACCCTACACAAGTGCCAGTTGATTAATGATTAAAACAAAATCAGCAAGAATGCCTATCAAATTTTCTTGATTCAAAATTGGAACATGAACAAAGATGCAAGGAATGGGGAGTTGAGATTGACTCAGGTAGTCCAACACTGAATGATAAAGACCTTCGCACACAAATTTACCACAGTCATAGCTAATCTCAACTGCCTTTGTCCCAGCTACTAATTGTTCAACATCAACAGTAGTTTGCAAAGTTGTTTGCCAAAAACTTTCTGCACAATCTAGAGATGAGATATCCGTAGACTGTACAGACACGATACGAGCAATGACTTCGATACTTAATTGTGTACGACTTGCTGCCATGCCACAACAAATAACGTAATCTGGTTTAAGTTCATTGATTTTGGCAATGACGCGAGAACTAGCAAGCTGAACATCTACAGGTAGTCGGCGCAAAAAAAATAAATCATGAGGGAGACAAGCCATTTTGGCTAATTCGAGTAACAAATCATCAGAAGAATTTGACTGTTGTTCACTCAGCCAAGTGTCAAAAGAAGTTAATAGTATTTTTTTCTGCATAATAAATATTAATTAGAATTAGAATATAAATGAAATGCCCTCCCTAATAAATTTACAAGGAGCAGGTAAATGCCAGTAATTGCAGTCGTAGATTACGATATGGGAAATTTGCACTCAGTCTGCAAAGGTTTAGAAAAAGCTGGGGCAACTCCTAAAGTAACTTATTCTGCCAAGGAATTAGAACAAGCAGATGCAATAGTTCTGCCAGGAGTGGGAGCATTTGATCCCGCAGTGCAACATCTACGATCGCGTAGTTTAGAACAACCGATTAAAGATGCGATCGCATCTGGTAAACCTTTCTTAGGCATTTGTCTAGGACTGCAAATTTTGTTTGAATACAGCGACGAAGGGACTCAACCAGGACTAGGAATTGTGCGCGGAAAAGTGCGGAGATTTCGCTCAGAACCAAGTATTGCTATTCCCCACATGGGTTGGAATCAACTGCAACTTACTCAGCCAAAAAGCATTTTGTGGGAACATTTACCTTCCCAACCTTGGGTTTATTTTGTCCATTCCTACTATGTTGACCCCATTGATCCGCAAATTAAAGCAGCAACAGTCACTCATGGTAATCAAACTGTCACAGCTGCTATTGCTTATGAAAACCTCATGGCAGTCCAATTTCATCCCGAAAAATCCTCTAATATAGGATTGCAAGTTTTATCTAATTTTGTGGCTCAAGTCCGCGAAAAGATTCCTGCTTAATAAAAATTTGCAATTTTATTAGTTGTCTAAAACTCACAACCAATGACCAAAGACTAATAGCTAATGAGTCTGAGAATTTACGGGAATCGACTGCTTAAAACTTTACCAGGGCAAGAAACCAGACCTACCAGTGCGCGAGTACGGGGGGCAGTTTTTAATATTTGGCAAGGGAAAATTGATGGTTGTTGCTGGCTGGATTTGTGCGCCGGTAGCGGTTCAATGGGGGCAGAGGCTTTATGTAGGGGAGCTAGATTGGTCGTAGGAATTGAACAATCTAGTAAAGCCTGTGCAATGATCAAACAAAACTGGCAGTTAGTAGCTAATAACGACCAAAAATTTGAGGTATTGCGAGGAAATGTACTCCAGCAGTTAAAAAACTTATCTGGTAAGCAATTTGACAAAATCTATTTTGATCCGCCCTATGCCAGTGGGTTATATCAGCCAGTTTTAGAAGCGATCTCTCATTATCAAATTTTAGATCCTGATGGAGAAATAGCCGTTGAACATCGTCCTCAAGCTTGGGAACCACCACAAATCCCTAATTGGCAAATCTCCCATCAAAAAGTTTATGGCAATACAGCGCTAACTTTTTACAGAACTATGGAATTAGAAGAGATGGAGTGATGGGGTACTAGGTTGATAGGATTCCAATTCTTTCTAACTCCCCACCACTCACAACTCAGGACTCAATACTCAGCACTCAGCTTTAGCCTCCCAATTCGTTGGGGCGCTTATATTGCCTATAAGCAGCATAAAACAGTCCGCTAAGGGTGACGAAAATCAGACCCAACACAATACCTGAGAGCAGGGGTTCAACCACTGTAAATCTCCTCTTTGCAATTATTCAACATTCGTTTCCTGTTTTTGATTTTACCAAATCCAGCATCAATCCCGCGCCCTATGATGTTTTTGGAATCTAAATACTATATAAAAATCATTATCTGTACTTGCAGACACAATCAAGAACTTTTAAGCTATGTGTAGGAAACGAAAAGTTTTTTGTACACCTAGACTGTAACAGCAACCCTTTTGGATAACCAGCTTACCAAACCTGAATCAAAGTTTCAGTGGATCGTTTTGTCGGCTTTGGCGATACTCATAGTAATCCCTTTGACCATTCTTGGTGTTCAGATGGCTCAAGCCTCCGATCCATATGTCAAGAATGTCCTATCGCTGATAGGAAACCCCCGACAGGGAAAGGCTATCTTTCAAATCAACTGTGCTGGATGTCACGGTTTAGAAGCAGATGGACTAGTAGGTCCAAGCTTACAAGCTGTCCCCAAGCGTAAATCTCGATATGGGTTAATTCACCAAGTGATTAGTGGTGAAACACCTCCTATGCCAAAATTCCAGCCCAGCGCCCAAGAAATGGCAGACCTTTTGAGCTATTTGGAACGTCTTTGAATGTTAGTACAAATTAACAATGATAATCAGAAAAATGCTTTCATACCACTATCAGTCCTGACAGATGGAATGTTGAATTTTTAATTTGGAATTAGAAAACTTTGCTTTTAGACTTTTTTGAAAGCCGAGGAGCGTGGAGTTAACGCACCTGTGCTAATTTTCAGCGCTCCTTTACACCTTAGTTTATATTAATCTGCATTTTGAATTGCAGTAATAGGTTTAACTTAGTTTGAGCGTACATTCAAGAATCAATTTTTGATTCACCAAGGAATAAGGTTGAATTTTTAATGCTTGTTGAAAAGCTTCGATAGCTTCACTATACTTTCCCAGTGCTGCATAACACAACCCCATACCGTGAAGTGCGCCAAAATGCACTGGATTTAACTCGACAACCATCTGGCAGTCATCTAGCGATTTTTTATAATTGCCTATACTATAGTAGAGAAAAGCTCTTCGATTCCAAGCTTCAGCGAAATCTGCTTGTATGCTTATCAATTCAGTTAGTATTTTTTCAGCGGATATCATCTCCCCTGCATCAATCAACTTTTGACTGTGGTCAATTTTTTCCAGTCCATATATACCTTTTTGCTGAAACCAAAGCCGCCAAATTTTTCGAGTCGCTTGCTCACGGACTATAGAATCAGGATTTTTCAAGTCGTCAAGTAGGGAATTGATAGATAAAGAATCCATGAATTTCAGATAGGTAGGTTTATCTTAGGAACAACTTTTGCACAAGATTATCTCCTAAGATGGACGTAAAGTCATCCTTGAATTCTCTTAAGTTAATTAAGAATTTTTCGTGCTATGTTTTGCTGGGAATAAAAGTGAGAATGTTAAAAAACAAAACCCCCCCGGTGTGAAGGGGGAGGGGGGTTTGTGGTAAGAATAGACCTGGCATCGAGCTATTTTGGCGTGGGGCAACCCCCAGACTATCGTTGCCGCAACAG
>NZ_JACJST010000034.1 GCF_014698305.1 Anabaena lutea FACHB-196
AGTAATATTATTTATTTGTTATGTGTAAAATCATTTTTTTGTACGGTAAAGATTTTTTAGTGATGCCTGTTTTTAACTTGGCGATCGCACTTTTTTTGCCCTACCTCACAAAATCGCGTTGCTCCCAGGGACTGTCACCTTTAGCACCTCTGGGGTGAATCCCGCTCAAGGGTTGGTGGAAATACCGCAAAATGTCGTTGATCCTAATACTTTAATTGCAGCTAATCCCTGTACAAGAGGCGCAGGGAGCGAGTTTTCTATCACTGGACGGGGGGGAGTACCACCGAGTCCTAATGATGCTCTGAGCGGTAATTCTCAGCAGTTTGCTTGGGTGGAAGAGAGCAGGGAGCAGGGAGCAGGGGGCAGAGGTCAAGAATTTTCCCAATCACCAATCACCAATTACCCATTACCAGTCCCGGCAAAAAGTTGGGTGATGAATGAAAAGGGGGAAGTAACGCTTTTGGCTGATGAACCTACAGGTCAGTTTTCTCAACGTTCTTGGCGACCTTTATCTAGTTGTACGCCACAGTGAAGAAATAAATATAGCAGTATGCAGTTGAATGAGATACGAACCTATGTGCTGATAAAAGTTGATTATTCATTTCCTGGATAAGCTGTTAAGCAGGTAAATTTGATAATCCTAATATTGTTAAGTCTTGTAGTACGCACATCTTGGACACTAGGTTTATACAAATTAAATGCACAACAGCTTATCAGCATGAGAAATTAGATATTTTGCTGGCAAGTGGAACTATCAATTATCCTTAATTTGTGCCAGCCAGTCTATCTAAAAAAGATAAATTCACAGCTAAATTAATAATACCTTCATTGGTGTTAACATTCTTAATTTCAGCATTATTCAAGGCTACAATGTAAGGCTGATTATTAATCCAACCAATAATCGGACCACCAGAAGAACCTCCGGTTGTGTCGCAATCATGTAACAGTATATCTCTATCTTCCTTCACAATACTGCATCCCTCTTGAAAACCAGCAGTCCAACCAGCACCAGCACTTAAAAACTCATAACCTCTTTTACTGGGATTAGGATAATCACCAGAATAACCAACAAAAGAGAATTTTTTGGGATTATTAATCATCGTTGAAACTGGTAAATTTCTCCAGCCTAAATAACCATATTTTCTACCAATTGGTTTATTTAATCTGACTACTGCCCAATCTTGAGTTTGATTAGTGATTGTATCTGCTGTAAAATCAGTACCATAAATTACTCTTTCTGCAAAAGCAATATCTTGTCTATCAGCAACTTGACCGTTAATTACATTAGGTAAAAAAGCAATTTCTCTACTGAGTTGATGAGTTTTCGGATCAATCACACAATGGGCATTTGTTAACACTAAATTTTCAGCAATTAAAGTACCTGTACAATGATAATTTTTTTCGTCTGTGGTAGTTCCTTGAATCCGACCAATAGCAGACCAAGGATATTCTCTACTTAACATTGGTTCACGGTTATCATAGCCAATAATACCCCGATCTCCAGCATAAGGTTTTTTAGATTGTTTAAAATTACTCGGTTTAAAAGGATTACCAGCAGAAGATAAATTTAATTTACCTGCATTTTCCAATTTTACAAAAGTAGGGGCATTTGTTGGTTTATCTTTAGGTTTACTTTGTGCTTCCACAGATAAACCAGCAGCAGCTACAATTACAGCACTTGCTGTTAATAAAGCAAATAGTCTTTTAGACATGGTAAACACTCCTCATTTGAAATTCTGTAATGTGTGGATTTTCTTAGTAATTTGTATGATGTGTTAGCGTAGCGTAACGCACCATTAATAAGAAAATAAATCTTTGACTTTTTAAGTATAAAATGCCAAGGAATAAATACTGGTGCAGTTACAATTTTTGTAACCAATAATTTTTATATTCTCTCATAATTGTAGGTTGGGTAGAACGCAGTGAAACCCAACAATTATTAATGTTTACAAGAAATGTTGGGCTGTGTGGAAAAGGCATCTTGCCTGTTATAATCATCTACATTATAATGTTTTGGAGATTGATCATCTTCATCAAGAAAAGAAATGTTGGGTTGCGCTGTCGCTTAACCCAACCTACAATGGTTAATTATTAATAACTATTTTTGCCATTCACCTTGCACGGTAAACGCAGCCCAAAAACGGGGATCTTGGGTTTTTTGTTGTTGCCATAATTTTAACTGGGCATTTCTTAAAGCCACAATAGGAGATTTACCTTCTTTCAATACTTGACCAGAAAATTCAGTCATTAATTCTGCTGTTGCTTCATCATTCACTTTCCATAAAGATACGACAACCTTAGCCGCACCTGCATACATGAAACCCCTGGTTAAACCTATTAAACCTTCTCCTTTAACTTCCCCAGCTAAACCTGTTTCACAAGCACTTAATACCACTAATTCCGCAGGTAAATCTAAGTTGAAAATATCATTCAATCTTAAAAATCCTTTTTTCGGGTTTCCTTGTTTATCAAACAATGATAAAACTATGCCAGATAAATCTGGGTTTTCCATGTCAATTAGTCCATGAGTGGCAAAAAGTACCATCTGATATTGATTTAATTTTTCTCTTATGACCCATTCATAATTAGCATCAAAATCAAAGGCTTGGATACTTTCATTATTGGGAACAAGTTTTAAAACTTCCTCTCCTTCTTTACGAGTTCCTGGTAGTCGAGATAATGAACCTCTATTAGCACTAGAACGCCTTAAAGCAGAACGTTCTAAATCTAAATCGGTGGATAAAGCAACTTCTGTTTTACCTGTGACACGGCTATCATTATTACTAAAAACTGGGTCAGCTAATACAGCTAATTTTTTCGGTGCTGTTTTGCGGTTTTTGAGTTTTTCCTGGTGGGTAGCTAAACTGGTGACGGATGGTAAGTTAATGATTTCATGATTGACTAATAATGGTTGATATTTGACCTCTCCCCCTACCCCTCTCCTAGAAGGCGAGGGGAGTAACTCTTGCTCCCCATTCCCTTGCAGGGAAGAGGGTTGGGGGGTTAGGTCAGATAATGCAGCAAAGGGGATTTGATGTAAGATACCATCAGCGACAATTACTAACCGTTTTTTCCCTAATTTATCAGCCACAGGTTTAAGAATTATTTGACTGAGTTCATTAGCTGCTTTAGCTGTTTCTGCTACATATTGGGCGGTTTCCTGGAGTGATGCACCAGCAATGACGGGGGCTTTTAATTTGTCAATTAATGGTTGGGCAACTTTGTTAATATCTGCTTCTTTGGGTAGTTGATAGGTGGTGAAACTGTTATGAGTGACTAACCATAAATAACTATTTTCTGCACCTAATGAATATTGTAATAGGACTGTATCAGGGTCTAGTTGTTGTTGAATTTGGGGTAATGTTAGAGGTTCGGGATATTTTAAGTCTGCGTATTCTTTGTTAGTAGCGCGGAGTTGATTTTTTAGTTCCTTTTGTTGTTGGATGATATTTTGAATTTCTTGCTTAGTGGTTTGGATAATTTCTTCGGGAGGTTTTGGTTTACTCATCAGTTCTGAGAGGAGTTTTTCTTTACCATCTCTCAGGGACAGTAAGCGGGTTTCTTCGGCTAAAAGTTGGGGGTTAATGTCTTTACGGATGTTGATGTTAGCTTCGGTGAGAAGTTCAACTAAACCCCTAGCGCGGGAACGTTCACTAATGTGTAGTGCTTGTGCGTCGTAGCCTTTATTGGGGTTTTGTTTGTGTATCCGCATTAACAGGTCTATGTAGCATTTGTAGCAGCCCTGTTTGGTGGCGAAGTAGGATGTACGTAGTTCTGTGCTGGCTATTTTGGTGCGTAGGTCTTCGATGATGTTGATGGCGGCTTGAATGTTGGTCAGGGCTTCTTGGAGGTTGTTTTGGCTGCTTTGTAGGCTGGCGATGTTAGAGAGAGTAGCGGCTTCTCCATCCCTATCCCCCACTGCACGTGCTAGGGGAAGTGCTTGGTTATAGTATTCCAGTGCTTTCTGCTTTTCTCCCAGGTCGGAGTAGACACTGCCAATATTATTGAGAGTAGTGGCTTCTCCACCCCTATCCCCCACTGCACGTCTGAGGGGAAGTGCTTGGTTATAGTATTCCAGTGCTTTCTGCTTTTCTCCCAGGTCGGAGTAGACAGTGCCAATACCATTGAGAGTAGCGGCTTCTCCACCCCTATCCCCCACTGCACGCATCAGGGGAAGTGTTTGGTTATAGTATTTCAGTGCTTTCTGCTTTTCTCCCAGGTCGGAGTAGACAGCGCCAATACCAGTGAGAATTCTACCCACTGCACGTGCTAGGGGAAGTGCTTGGTTATAGTATTCCAGTGCTTTCTGCTTTTCTCCCAGGTCGGAGTAGACCAAGCCAATATTATTGAGAGTAGCGGCTTCTACATCCCTATACCCCACTGCACGTGCTAGGGGAAGTGCTTGGTTATAGTATTCCAGTGCTTTCTGTCTTTCTCCTAGGTCGGAGTAGACAGTGCCAATATTATTGAGAGTATTGGCTTCTCCACCCCTATCCCCCACTATACGTCTGAGGTCAAGTGCTTGGTTATAGTATTCCAGTGCTTTCTGCTTTTCTCCCAGGGAAGAGTAGACAGTGCCAATATTATTGAGAGTAGTGGCTTCTCCACGCTTATCCGACACCGCATGATACAGGGGAAGTGCTTTGTTCAAGTATTCTAGTGCTTTCTGCTTTTCTCCCAAGGAGTTGTAGACAGTGCCAATATTAGTGAGAGTAGTGGCTTCACCACCCCTATCCGCCACTGCACGATACAGGGGAAGTGCTTGGTTATAGTATTCCAATGCTTTTTGCTTTTCTCCCAGGGAAGAGTAGACAGTGCCAATATTATTGAGAGTATTGGCTTCACCACCCCTATTCTCGACTGCACGTCTGAGGGGAAGTGCTTGGTTATAGTATGCCAGTGCTTTCTGATTTTCTCCCAGGTCGGAGTAGACACTGCCAATATTATAGAGAGTAGTGGCTTCTAGACCCCTATCTCTCACTGCACGTAATAGGGGAAGTGCTTCTTCCCATTTATTAATTGCTTGTAATAAAGATTCCTTTGTACCCTGCTGATAAAGCTGCATTCCTTCTTGAAATAACTTTTTAGCTTTAGCAAGCATGGCTTCCTGTTGTGTTCCTTGCTGTTGTGCTATCTGTAACCCTGTACCTCTTGGCATTGCTCCCACTGAGTCCACCAGTAACACCGCAGTTAGCAACATTGTTAACCCACAACGGCTAAATATCGGTAGCAAACCCCGGTCATTTCCCTGATATTTCATGATTTTGCCTCTATTACTCCTCACTACTTGGATTGTACGAGGGGTAATTTATGATCTGGGGTGCTGTTGCGTTTTTTGTAACAATGTCAGTTAAGGGTGTAGGGTAGGTAAGCAACACTGTGATAAACCATGATCACATATTTGATGTATTATAGCGGTTATCGGTTGTGTAAGATACTTTACTCACATCTTGCACCTTCTCAATAAGGGTGCGGTGGGCAATGCCCACCCTACGCAATAATAAGGGTTGTAGACTTAGATTTTCGCAATAAGATGATGGTGCAAGATATGATTTTAGCCCCTCATTGCAAGCGAGGAGAGAACTATGATGTATCTCATTCAAGTGCATACTGCTATATATTTATTATTCCTGTTTTTCTCCTACGATCTATCTAAGGAAATATCTATTTTTTAATGCTATTTCCACTTGGTTTTATTGATATAGAATAGCGGCATCTTTAAGACCTAATATAAAGATGAGTTCATCAACAATTTTACAAAACATTGACAAACATATTCCCATAGTGGGAGATGTGCATACTAAAAGTCCTATTGCTTACAGAGCAACACGCCTCGCAGTTAGTACAGTTAATGCTGTGCAAATGGCAGTAGCAGAGTCTTATATCAACGGATTAGAAGTACCAGATTCTGTATTGCGATCGCTTTTTGATAGTTGTATGCCCGTGTTATTTAAGTATTTTCCATCCCTCCTTGCACCCTATGAATGGGTATTAACCGAAACTGAGCATACCGCCGAAGGTTCACGGGATTTAATGAAGATTCAGTACGATTTGCCTCAAGCTATGCTGAATCCCATGTTAGGTGATGGAAAACTCATTTATCCTAAATACAGTATGGGATTGTGGGAAAAAGGAGCAGCCAATCTCGAACAATCACAAATACAAATGCTTGATGATGTGATTGAAAAACTAGAGATTAAAGATGGTGATAATATTTTAGATTTTGGTTGCGGTTGGGGTTGCGTAGCAAATTATATTCTTGCCAAATTCCCCAATGTCAAGTTTACAGGAATTAACTTGAGTCACCAGCAATGTGAGTATATGCGTCAGAAAATGCAAGATCCCGAAAGTTACCTTAGTTCCGGTCGTTTTACTCTCTATGAAGGAGATTTAAATGATGCCAAATTTGAGACAAAATTTGACAAAATTCTCTCAATCGGTGTTTTTTGTCATGTAGGTAATTTAACAAAAGCTTTCCAAAAGCTGGCATCTTTTCTCAAGGATAACGGTCGGGTTTTTATTCACATTATCACAGTCCGCACTCCCAATAATATATCTAGCGTTTTCACCCACAAATATATTTTCCCTCATGGACGTTACTGGAAATACGATGCAATTCCCAGCCACAATAAAGACCTCAAAACTATTGATAGATGGTATCTTAATGGCTCTAATTACTCCAAAACCTTTGCTAATTGGCTGAAAAATTTTGATGATTCTCAGGCGATAGTCAAAGATTTAGACTACGGTATTGACTATGCCAAATTTCGCCGAATCTGGCGCTTTTATTTGATTTGGTTTGTTGCTAATTTTGCAAGTTGTGACGGTGAATACAATGGTAATGGACAATATTTAATGGTTCATGCTTAATCAAATTGTCAAAATAGTAAAAGAAATTGACAGTGATTTAATTGACAATCGCAAAAAACTAGCTACTTGACTAAGAACAGATAGTTATTACTTGAGTTTTTCTCGTCTCCACTTGCCTCTAACTAGGCGAATTTCGTCAAAACTGTAGTTTTCACCTAAATAATCTCGAATAGGAGTCAGCGCGATATCACCGAGAACTTCTAAAACTTGCCAAATTTTTTGTTGATGTTCCAAAGTTACTAACTGACTTAAATCTACAGGTTGATTTTTCTCGATTAAATCTGCTAAATGACGGATAATTGTTGTAGGGCGAATATTACGTTTTTGGGCGATTTCTTCAATACTAAAACCCTGCTGATATAATTGAAGTGTTGTTAATTCTGTATCAGAAGGAAAGTTATTAACTGGTGTGTAATTAACTTGATTAGCTGTTGATGGCTGTAAACCTTGTTCTTGACGATAGGCTTGAATTTCTGCTAAAAACTTATCGCCATATTGTGATAATTTGTAACTAACTACGCCATCAAGTTTACCAAGTTCATCTAAAGTTTTCGGTTTGATTTGTGCCATTAATTTTAGGGTGGAATCCTGAAATATCATATAAGGTGGGACAGATTGTTCATCAGCGATTTGTTTACGAAGCGATCGCAATCTGTGCATCAGAATTTCTACCTCTGCGGCTTTGACATTCCCCTCATCGAAGGTAATTTTCTGGGCTACAGGAACCGCAATGGAGACTGGACGCTGTTTTCGCATTACTTCCCAACTCAGGGCGTTAAGCTTCAAAACCGAGTAACCATCGGGGGTTTGTTCTAGTATACCTTGATGTAAAAGCGATCGCCCTAACATTCTCCACTCATCTACAGTTTTATCTTTACCAATCCCGTAAGTAGACAGTTGATCATGTCCGTTTAGGGCAATTTTTTGGTTTTTCGCACCTCGTAACACATCAATAATGTAAAGCATTCCATATCTTTCTTTACATCGTGCTACACAAGATAAAAACTTCATAGCTTCAATTGTCCAATCTTGCATAGGTTTGGGATAACGACAATTATCACAATTCCCGCAATTTCCCGGAAATCTTTCCCCAAAATATCCTAATTGAATTGTGCGTCTACAATCGGTTCCTTCTGCATAATCAATTACTTGTCGCAGTTGCTGTTTAGCTATTAGCTGTTCTTGCGGATCTGTTTTTTGATTAATACTCCATTCAATAGTTTTAATATCACCATAATTGAAAAAAAGTGTACATCTAGAAGGTTCATCATCTCTCCCAGCCCTACCTGATTCTTGATAATAACTTTCTAAATTGCGGGGTAAATCAAAATGAACTACAAACCGCACATCAGGTTTATTAATTCCCATGCCAAAAGCAATTGTTGCCACCATTACCCGCACATCATCCCGAATAAATCGAGTTTGATTTTTTGACCTTTCATCATCACTTAATCCAGCATGATAAGGCAAGGCTGAAACTTTATCATTTTGTAATTTAAAAGTTAGTTCATCAACTTTTTTGCGCGTTAAACAATAGATAATTCCTGAACCTTCATTTTCTCTGACTATTTCTAATAATTCAGCGTAAGCACGTTTACTTTTAGAACGAACTTCATAATAAAGATTTTGACGATTAAAACTGGCAATATGAATACTTGGTTGTTTTAATCCTAATTGTTCAATTATATCAGCCCGGACTCTATCTGTAGCCGTAGCAGTAAGCGCAACAGTAGGTACATCAGGATAACGTTTCCTTAATAATCTTAATTGTCGATATTCTGGGCGAAAATCGTGTCCCCATTCAGAAACACAATGGGCTTCATCAATAGCAAAAGTGGAAATGCCGACTTTTTCTTTAACTACATCTAAAAGCGGCAAAAATCTCTCACTAATCAGACGTTCTGGGGCGACATAGAGCAATTTTACTTTACCATTCATGATCGCTTCTTCACGAGAGCGAACTTTATAGGCGTTGAGACTACTATTGAGAAATGTGGCAGAAATGTTATTATTTCGCAGTGCTTCCACTTGATCTTGCATTAAAGCTATCAACGGTGACACCACCACAGTTAAACCTGGTTTCAGGAGTGCAGGTAATTGAAAGCACAAAGACTTACCTCCACCAGTCGGCATCACTACCATTAAATCCCGATTGTGCAGTGCGTCTTCAATAATTTGTCTTTGTCCGGGACGGAATTGATCATAACCAAAGTGATATTTTAAGGCTTTTTCGAGATTAGGATACTGAAGCATGGTAAATAGCTATGCGGGTGATGCCTGTATGGATAGTTATAAAAATACAGTAGGGAAAAGGGAATAGAAGGTAGGTAGATGAGTAGGTTGTTTTGTAAGCGCAAAGCGCAGGCACTTTCACAAAACTCAAATAAGATTCCTATATCTATTGCAGAATTACATGAAACTGCTACTATAAATGGTAAATTGAATCTTACAGATAGTCAAAAATCCTATTAGATTAAATCTGATAAATGACGAGAATATTTAGCAGAAACTCGGACAATTTATCGTAAATTCAAGAGTTTAAGACCCCTAGGTCTACACTTAGTCTCAGTTGAGTTGGGGTAAGTGTCCCCTACTGCAACGGTCTTCAATTTTTAATTGTTAATTGGTAAGTATTCAGGATAGAGAATACTCCAAGCCAGGAGAATAAAGGCTTTTTTAGTAAACTTTGATGATTTTGATAAAATCTCACTTCTCTCTATTCTTGATTTCATAAGCATTCTGAACCAAAGGTCTGCGAAGCGTCTCCTGACTCCTGAATTCTTACTTTAATTGTGCCATTTATGCCACTGGATAAGATTGCTATAGCAGCAGCAAATCCTAGCAGCGTAGTTAAATATACATTTACTCTTCCGAATCTCACTTTTCCCGACCGGCAATTAACAAAAAGTTTTAAGAATTTGTACTATGTGTACCAACAATTTGATAAATTAATACATAGTTCGCAACAATTATAGGGAAAGAATCACGTTGAGTCACCATCAAGATGCCATTGCCCCCCACGGTGGAGAGTTGGTTAACCGGGTTGCTACACCCGCACAAAAGGAAACATTTCTCTCCAAAGCCGACTTCTTGCCACGAGTTACACTGGATGAGCGAGCCGTTTCTGATTTAGAAATGATTGCAATCGGTGGTTTTAGTCCGCTGACTGGTTTTATGAACCAAGAAGACTACAACCGAGTAGTAGGAGAAATGCGGCTGGCTAACGGTCTTGTCTGGTCAATACCAATTACACTATCTGTAACAGAAGAAGTTGCAGCCCCTTTGATAGAAGGTGGTTTAGTGCGTCTGGATAACCCTGATGGCGAATTTATAGGGGTTTTAGAACTTACCGAAAAGTATACCTACGATAAAAAACGCGAAGCTATCAATGTTTATCGCACTGATGATGCCAAACATCCCGGTGTGCAGGTAGTCTACAATCAAGGTTCTGTGAATCTTGCTGGCGATATCTGGTTATTACAACGTGATTCCCATCCTCATTTTCCCAGCTATCAAATTGATCCCGCCGCTTCACGGGAAATGTTTAAAGAGAAGGGTTGGAAAACTATAGTTGGTTTCCAAACTCGTAACCCTATCCACCGCGCCCATGAATATATTCAAAAGTGCGCCTTAGAAACTGTAGATGGTTTATTTTTACACCCCTTGGTAGGGGCAACAAAAGAGGATGACATCGCCGCTGATGTGCGGATGCGTTGCTATGAAATTTTGATAGAACACTATTACCCTTTAGATAGAGTCATTTTGGCAATTAATCCAGCGGCGATGCGTTATGCTGGGCCAAGGGAAGCAATTTTCCATGCTTTAGTTCGCAAGAATTACGGCTGTACGCATTTTATAGTTGGGCGAGATCATGCTGGAGTAGGTGACTACTACGGCACTTATGATGCTCAACATATATTTGATGAGTTTGCGCCTGAAGAATTGGGCATTGTGCCAATGAAGTTTGAACACGCTTTTTATTGCACACGCACCAAACAAATGGCGACAACTAAAACTAGTCCTAGCAAACCAGAGGAACGGGTTCACCTGTCAGGGACAAAAGTCCGGGAAATGCTACGTCGTGGTGAATTACCCCCACCAGAATTCTCTCGTCCTGAAGTAGCGGCAGAATTGACACGGGCAATGCGTGTTCCAGCAGTATTAGCTTAACACTGTCTTGGAATTATGAAATAGTATAATCAGAAACTTTACTCTACAGACTTCAGCCCTTTAAGCTATTATGCTGATGGGCTGATGGCTGATAGCTAATTATGAAACGGCGTGCGTTTTTAGAACGAATAAGCCGCTTACTGGCGGTATTGGGATTGACTGAGGCTGAGTGGTTGACTTTGGGCGATCGCTATTATCAAGCTTTAGCACAACCTACCTCTCGGAAGTTGGCGTTATTAATAGGCATTAATAAATATCCACATAGTCCCGCCCTTGGTGGTTGTCTGACTGATGTGGAATTGCAAAGGGAACTTTTGATTCACCGTTTTGGCTTTGCAACTTCAGATATTCTCACCTTAACGGAGGAACAAGCCAGCCGAGAATTTATTGAAGCGGCTTTTTTCGATCATTTGGGTAAGCAAGCAAAAGCAGGTGATGTGGTTGTATTCCACTTTAGTGGTTATGGCACTCGTGTGAAATTGGGGACTTTGCCAGAAACTGTGCAGAATGCCATTATCCCAGTTGATGAAAAAAATATCCAAAACAAGCGCGTTGTCAACTATTTATTAGAAGAAACACTTTTATTATTATTGCGATCGCTCCCCTGCGACAAAGTAACCGCAGTGTTAGATACTAGTTACCATGCCCCAACTACATCACAGCCCTCAACTTGGCGAATTCGCACCCGCCCAGAATTACCAGTTGCAAAGTTAGCAGTCGAAGAACTGGAGTTTCTCCAACAACTCAAAACCCAGAACTCAGCCGCCAACAATGCTATTGTCCTCAAAGCCACCTCCGATGAAAATCAGCAAGCTGGAGAATTGCTGTTTTCTGGCTTTAGTGCCGGATTATTTACTTATGCTTTGACTCAATATCTATGGGAAGCTACCCCAGCTACAACTATTCAATTTCTTCTTTCTCATGTGAGTAGTTCTATTTCCAAACTGGGAATTCAACAGCAGCCAGGGTTATTGAGTGAGCAAAAAAATCCTCAAACTGCTTTGATTGTCGATCACCTCCCCCTAGAAAGCACCAGCGCGGAAGGCTTTGTCACAGATGTAGATGAAGACGGTAAAACACTCCAGTTATGGTTAGCTGGCTTACCTCCGCAAATTCTGGAATACTACGGTGTTAATTCTCGATTAACTTTAGCTACTGGAGAAGAACTAATATTAAAGTCACGAACGGGATTAACTGCAAAAGCACAACTATCTCCAGAACCTACTACCACGCCACAAGTAGGACAACTTGTCCAAGAAGCAATCCGCGTATTACCGAGAAATATTAATTTAACCGTAGCCTTAGATACTGAGTTAGAAAGAATTGAGCGGGTAGACGCAACCAGCGCTTTTGCAGCAATTACCCGCATTGCCAACATAGCAGCAGAACAGCCAGCAAATTATGTATTTGGTAAACTGCAACAAACTCCCAGCCGTTATGGTCTTTTTTCTGTTGGTGGTGAACTAATTCTCAATACTGCTGGGGAAGTTGGGGAAGCGGTGAAAGTAGCAGTACAGCGATTAAAACCGCAATTTTCCACTCTGTTAGCTGCAAAGTTATGGCGACTGACAGAAAATGAAGGTTCTTCCCGCTTACCAGTGAAAGGGACTTTAGAGATTATTCACAACATCTCAACACGTGTAGTTATGCAACGGGAAACCGGGCGCAGTCGGAGTGGGGAAACTGCGACTAACAAAGCATTGACTACTCAAGGAAAAGCCATTCCCACCGTTCCCGGCGGGAGTCGAATGCAGTACCGAGTGGAAAATTTGAGCGATCGCTCTATATATTTAATGCTGATAGGGTTAAATAATACTAGAAGTGCGATCGCTTTTTACCCTTGGCAAATCGCCCCTGAAGAAGTCTCAGACACCAAACCTCATTTACAAGAAATAGTTATTGCCCCAGGCCAAACTCGGAGGATACCACAAAATGATGCATCCATCGGCTGGATGCTACCTACACGCGCTCTATTTTGTGAACATCAATTAATTCTCAGCACTTCACCATTCAGCGAAACCCTGGAAGCTTTAAGAACTGCTAAGTATCCTACAGCTGATCAACAGCCCATTAGTCCGTTAGTTAATCCTTTAGAAGTTGCCCAAGCTTTGCTGCAAGACTTGCATAACGCCAGTCAAGTCAAAACTGAAATGAATGGAACTGCTACAGACTCATACATTTTAGATGTGAATAATTGGGCAAGTCTTAATTTTAGTTTTCAAGTACTTTAATGAAGATGTCTGAACATAACTCAGCCAAAATTCAAATACCATGACATACTCACTAGAAGAAATTGCAAGACATAGCAGAATAGCCAAAGAATATCTCGGAGAAATTCCTAAAGAGGAAATACCACAGAGTGAACTATGGGAGGAAATACAGTCCGAAATTCTTACAAACTACAGTGAACAGTTAAAAGTGCTTGGAATCAATCTTTGTGACTCAGAGTTAATAGTTGCAATCAATTACGCCATCTGCCTAGAAGATGCCATTATCCGAACGCTGCAACGCGCAAAGTATGGGTTTGAAAGTGAAGTTCATGCTCACAATTACTTTGTAGCCGCAGTTAAGGAAGGTTGGAAACCAATCTGGTAAGTGGTTAATTTATATGATGTCCGGCAAATTATCCATAATAAAAAATTTCTCAGCATCCTTATGTCAAGGATAATTAGGGCTTGCTTAATAATGCTAAAACTTAGATATATCAAGAGTTTGAAGGTGAAAAAGGTGAATCAGGTGCAAGGAATAAGCTCTGAAACTAGAAAAAACCTATCACTTGAACAGATTCAAGACGATTCTTGTCTTCTTTTAATTCTTCCTCCTGAACCGATAGCGCAGCTTGGCGTAAGCCATAGGTCTGCGAAGCGTCTCCTGACGGATGTATTCTGACTCCTAGCCCATGACTTACGTCACGCTGCGCGAACACAGATAACTTTTTCAGCAAACCCTAATTATGGATATTTAACCGGACATGATATTACTACAAATACTTGTTCAACAACAAACCCAACTTCTCCTTAGTCGCTGCCGGTGCTTTATCTAAATTCGTCAAAATCGCATACTTTAATGCCGAATGTGCATCACTAGCAGGCGGATTTTCAGTTAATCGCTTCACAGTCTCTTGGATTACCTTTTGAGCATTTACCGCATTTTTATGTAAATTACCAATCACCATCTCTACCGTGACACTATCATGATCTGGATGCCAACAATCATAATCTGTCACCAACGCTAAAGTTGCATAAGCAATTTCCGCTTCTCTGGCTAACTTGGCTTCAGGTAAATTTGTCATCCCAATTACCGTTGCACCCCAACTACGATAAAGATTCGATTCCGCCTTTGTAGAAAATGCCGGCCCTTCCATGCACACGTAAGTACCGCCCCGGTGCAGACTCACATCTGGTAAATTTAAAGAAGCGTTACCTTCGGTCAGCGTAGCTATCGCATCAGCAACCACACTAGCCAAATTTTTACAAATCGGCTCACCAAAAGTGATATGTGCCACAATTCCTTCACCAAAAAACGTAGAAATTCGATTTTTTGTTCGATCAATAAACTGATCTGGTACTACCATATCTAGTGGTTTCGCTTCTTCTTTCAAAGAACCAACTGCACTAGCTGAAATTAAGTACTCCACACCCAATTGCTTCATTGCATAAATATTGGCGCGAAATGGCAACTCGGAAGGTAATAACGTATGATTACGACCATGCCGAGCTAAGAAAGCAACTCTAGTTTCTCCCAGTGTACCTAAAATTAAAGCATCTGATGGTGAACCAAAGGGAGTCTGTACCTCTAATTCTTCCACATCTTTAAGGCTCTCCATTTTGTATAAACCACTGCCACCTATAATACCTATTTGTGCTATTGTCATACTATCAAGTTTGTTAATTCTTTAAAGTGCTAAGTTATTTTACCGAAAATTTGCCGAGTACAAAGCTACCAAGTAGTAATTAGCTAACTTTTTTTGTTTAAGTAAAGCTACCAATGGCAACTTAGTCAAATTTTGTTATTGTGCAATTAATTAAGTATGAAAATTATATTAAGGCGTGGTAAAAAATATGCAATTTACAGATAAATCACCCCAAAGTAACTTAGAGGCGATCTTGGAACGCATATTTAGTAATCGCCGAATTACACGTCAAGATCAATATATAATGATGTCTAACCTTTTACATGGGGAAGGCTTAAGCGATTATGATATGAAGCAAATTAATAAAGTATTTGATGCCTTAAAAAGAGGACTAATTAAGGTAGTAGATTAAGGGGATGAATGCACAAGTCTCAATTCATACTACCTGGGGCGGAATTTAAAATTCAAAATTTACAATTTAAAAAGCAGATTACACAAGCTTTTCAGGAATTTTTAACTAGTTCCGTGGGTTTAAGTCCCCCAGTTCTATAAATAAGCAGGTTTTGTCTTGGAGTTAAATCCCCATTACGAATTACGAATTACGAATTACGAATTACGAATTACGAATTATTTTAACTCTCCCCAATCTCCTGTACCCAAAATCTCTCAACTTTCGCTAAATTAGAAAAAGGTACACTTAAAGGAATTTTCAATGTCAGCACAACTGTTACTGGTAGATGATGAACCAGGATTGCGGGAAGCCGTGAAAGAGTATTTACAAGAAAGCGGTTTCAGTGTTCAAACTGCCAGTAACGCCCGTGAAGGTTGGGACTTGATGCAGCAAAATACACCAGATTTGGTGATTTCTGATATCATGATGCCCCAAGTAGATGGTTATCAGTTTCTCAAACAACTGCGAGATGACCCCCGCTTTCAAGCAATGCCTGTAGTATTTTTAACTGCTAAAGGCATGACAGGCGATCGCATTCAAGGCTACCAAGCTGGTGTTGACGCTTATCTACCCAAGCCCTTCGATCCTGATGAATTAGTGGCAATTATCGAAAACTTGCTGATCCGTCGCTCTGCTCAAGCACCAGCAGCAAGTGAAGATGGAGAAAACATGGATATTGCCAAATTAGCCCAGGAAATTTCCAAAATTAAAGATTTGTTAAGTCCCCGAACAGCAATTTCTTACTCCCCACCACCGTTCAAAATCGATTTGACTCCCAGAGAGCAAAGCGTTTTAAACTTAGTAGCAGAAGGATTGATGAACAAAGAAATCGCTCGACGCTTAGAAACCAGCGTTCGCAATGTCGAAAAATATGTCAGCCGTTTATTTAGTAAAACCGGCACTAATAGTCGTACAGAGTTAGTTCGTTTTGCTTTAGAACATGGATTGGCTAATTAAGCCGATGGAATTAAATCAAACCATGTTCAGCAATGTAAAATTATCATAATTCACTTCTTAGTAAGGGCTAAAGCCCTTATTCATTGATAATTTTTGTATTCCATATCGGTTTTTAATCCAAAAAAACTTTGTTTTTGGCGTTACCCTTTGATCAAAAAATTGGGAAGATGCACCCTGCGAAGTTTGCTAACAATAGATAATATGTGGGTTCTTATCATGGAAGCGGAACCCTCCTATATGTTGAAATTTATCGGAAAATAAACTTTCAACAACTCTAACCTAAATTTGAAGCAAGGGATGACTTCCTTAAGTAGACATCCATGTATGTTGGTAGCGCACTATTATTAAGGGCTGATGTAGATACTTGCTTAAACTTCCCTGAGGTGATTTTCTCACTTGTATCTGTAGAGTCTGATTATACAAGCTGACTAGTAATGATAGCAAATAGGTAGGGGACAACGTAAATAAATTTACTATTTGATGCCCGAATCAGAATTTGCTACTTCTCAAAAGTACAGCTTTAGTTATTGGCTATTATCAGCAAAGTTCCGTAAACGCATCAGTTGACGTCTCATTTGAGGCGAGGCTTTGAACTCAGAAACCTCTTGCGCTTTTACAGACGCTTGTAGTGTCTCCAAAAAGTCGTCAGATCCCTCAGTTAGCGCATCTAGTAGCACCTGCAAAAGTTGTTCCCGATCGCCCAATAGACTTTTTTCTTCAATCAACCGGAATTTGAGATGAATTTCGCATTCATAAACACCCACTTCGAGATTATTTATTTGGCGTGGTAATGCTTTGGAGTTCATAGTCTGAGGATTCCTTTACTTGGTGTTCATGCGAGTGAGAAACTAGATATCCGGAAAAAAACTCTTTATATTTTTTTGAATACAAAGAAGTATTTGAATTAAGAATTTTTTCTTATACATCACATTTGCATTCGATTTAACTCCTCCTGCTTTTGTTCCAGCTACATTTTCGTCTCAGTTTTGATGATCCTGTGTTAGTTATCGCATATGTTACTCATAAACTATTATTCAGTTTTTAAGATTCCATACAATAAAGTTTCTGTAAGAACTTGCCAGACCTTTTTAAAAGTTTTTACATCAACTTTATCTAAACGTCAATAACAGTTTTACTTATCATTGTTTTTTAAGTATATACACTTAAGCGCGAACGCTGAGTTTTGTCATTGGATTAGAGCTATATGTCATTGTGGCTATTATAAGTACAATTACTAATTGTACTCTTTTTTATCAGTAAATTTATTGAGACTAAATCGGTAAAATTATGAATTGTAAAAATTTCTTTCTGGAGAATCACATACATACTGAATTAAGTTATCTTAGCCCAGAATTTTACCAAATAGGATAGCAAGTTTTAAAGATTACTAGCTGCACTGAGAAGGCATCAGCCAAAAAGAAAATTTCTTGTTTCTTTCCCCTGTCACTACTGCTCGCTTTGTAGATATTTAACTCAGAATTGGAACTTGAGAACAGGTTACTGGTACTAAATTTCTTTTAAAGGTATGACACTTTTGTCAGTTAATTGTCATACCTGTATCCCTTAAGAAAGGCATAGGTGATGGCTGACGCTGCCGTCAAGGATACATAAAATTCAAATACCGACAGACTTTCAACCCTGCTGCTTGTTAAGAATTAAGACTTCCCTGCTATATACTGGAAGAAAAGGCTGGGAACCTTGTTAATTTTTTCTTTTCAGTTGAACTGAAGCACTAGCTGCACAACCTGCTTCAATCGTTCAGTTTTCTGTCTCTAGCAGCAATCGCAGCAGACAGTGTGTTGATAAATGCAAACTAAATATTTCCCAAAATTCGTGAAAACTGCAATCACAGCTTGTAAGTTGGAGGAATTAAGCCCAAGCACAGCAGTTAAAATGATTGCAGTGTAATTAATCGAAATCTTACACCTTTTTATGGATAACCCGATGCTGCTCAAGTCTACAACCCGCCATATTCGCATTTTTGCGGCTGAAATGGACAAAGATGAACTAGTTCCTAGTAATCAGGTGTTGACCTTAGATGTTGACCCAGACAATGAATTTAACTGGAATGAAGATGCTCTGCAAAAAGTTTATCGCAAGTTTGATGAACTAGTAGAAGCCTCCAGTGGTGTAGACCTAACAGATTATAACTTGCGTCGTATTGGGTCAGACTTGGAGCATTATCTGCGATCGCTTCTGCAAAAAGGCGAAATTAGCTACAATCTCTCTAGCCGCGTTACTAACTACAGCATGGGACTACCCCAAGTTGCAGCTAACTCAAATCAATAAGGTGAATAATTATTGTTGGTGATTTATAAATTTTGTAACTCACCAACAATTTAGGGACTAACCAAAGTGAGAATCCCTAGTCCCTAGTAAACAGCAGACTGAAGGGCTGGGTAAGGGTGCTGCAAGGAACATCCCACTTCCCTGCCTTTTCAGCCCCTTCCATCTTCCCAAGTCAAGCTTTGCTGACAGGGTGAAATTTAGTTACTTTGATGGTAGAAAGTCCCAGAGCAATAGAAGCTATGATGAGGCTGTAGGGTTGACTTAGGAGTATGCTATTGGGATAAGTGAAGTAGTAATAAGTATTAGCAACGACTGCTAGTCACCAGCTAAAATCACAATCCAAAGTTGGTTGTGTTGAAGACAAAAACATAAGCGGTCTAAATTACCGCAGCAAATACTGTTGAAGAAATTGCCAATCGCTGATCGGTGCGACAAATATGGAAAATGACGCGGCAACACTCTACTGCCCAAATGAATATTGTCAAGCTGCTAACCCCCTGACACACAAGTTTTGCCAGCGATGTTCCACACCACTACCCAAGCGTTACTTGTGGGCTGTGGGGGATAATTTAAGTCTGGGTAGTCCTGGAGAAATTTTAGCCGATCGCTATCTAGTCATTGGTCAATCTATTATTTTTGATCTCAAGCCTGGTTTACTACCCCAAATACCTGAACTAGATAATTTCCAGAAAATTAAAGCCTATCTCAAACTAATTCCCTACCGCTTACACATACCGCAAATATATGGGGTGTTAACTGTAAATAAAGAACAATTGCAGCCAGAAATATTACTTCTGGAAAAACCGCCTCTGTTAGTTGATGGTATAAGCTCTCAAGTACATCTGTGCAGCGAGTTAACCACTGTTTGGGGTGAAGCCTCATCAATCCGGCAAATTAATTGGCTCTGGCAATTAGCTCATTTGTGGCAACCTCTTTTAACCGAAGGAGTAGCTTCCAGCTTATTAGATCCCAATTTATTGCGAGTTGAAGGGGCATTAGTGCGGTTACTGGAGTTGCATTTGGATTCAGAACCAGCACCAACATTGTCACAATTGGGAGAATTTTGGCGATCACTGCTGAAGGATGCCAAGCCAGCCATAGCTGAATTTATCAAACAAATTAGTGATGCTCTCATTCAGGGCAAAATCAACTCATCTGAGCAATTAATTACAGTTCTAGATCAAGGACTAGCACAATTAGGGACAGGTGGCACTGGACGCACTTCTCCAGCACAAACCACCATTAAAATTGTCACCCAAACTAACACAGGCCCTAGTCGTCAACGTAATGAAGATGCCTGTTACCCCCCTACTGGTGTCATTGTCAGTAAACCACCACAGCAAAACGCTTTAGCTATTGTCTGTGACGGTATTGGTGGACATGAAGGAGGTAACATAGCATCAACTTTAGCCATTGAAACCATTCAGCAACAGGTAATCGAACTAACCTCAGTTCCTTATGAAAACATCGATCCCTTACTGCTACTGAATGATTTGGAGCAGGCTGTAGCACTCGTTAATGATAAAATTAGCCAGCGCAATGATACTGAACATCGTCAAGGGCGACAACGGATGGGAACCACCCTGGTAATGGCTTTGCCCATTGCCCACGAAATGTATATCACCCATATTGGTGATAGTCGTGCCTATTGGATTACGCGCCAAGGTTGTTATCAAGTTACCCTAGATGATGATGTGGCTTCCCGCGAAGTGCGGTTAGGTTATGCTGTATACCGCGAAGCATTACAACATAGTGGTTCTGGCTCTTTGGTGCAAGCTTTAGGGATGAGTAAAAGCGCTTCATTGCATCCCACAGCCCAAAGGTTTATTCTTGATGAAGATGCTGTTTTTCTACTCACTTCTGATGGTTTGAGTGATTTTGACCGCGTAGAAGAATATTGGGAAACAGAAATTTTACCTATTCTTTCTGGCGAGACAAATATAGAAAATGTTGCCCAGCGACTTATAGAAATCGCTAATACCAAAAATGGACACGATAATGTCACCATCGCTTTATTACATTATCAAGTCCAATACTCCGAACCCGATTTAACACTCAACGCGGACATCGGTACTATTTCCTCTAGCAAAACGGTAGATTTGACCCCAAAAATCACAAACGGCACAGTTTTGGAAAACTCTTACCAGCAAACTCAAGTCATTCCAGAAACCAAGCCGACTCGCACGTCTCAATTACCGCTACAGTTGCTAGTTCTTCTGGGGATACTTTTAGCATCTGGTTCACTGGGATATTGGATCAAAATCCAACGGCAGCTACCACCTCCGATTGCTAATCCAGTAAATCCATCTGTAAACCCACAACCAACAAACCTGGAAAACCAGCAAGATTTCTCGCCACCAGTTAGTCAACCACCTGCACCTTAGTGAACAATGCCTTTTCGGTATCCCACACTATCTTATAATGCAGGTGATAAACGAATAAAAAATTACCAGGTAAAAATTTCTGCCTGGACTAAGTTTATTGTTAATTATTTGTTCTTAAAGTTTAGTTTCTTGAATCCATGTCCTGCCTGAATCTGGCGATCGCCCGTCTGGTAAATACTGGCACTGATAACTTCGCTATTTGGGTGGTTAAAGCTCCCTATCCCAGTGGTTATGTTTTGCGTGACTGTGTTTTTTCTACTGAACTTAGTCAAATTTGGCAAGAATGGCAGCAGATGTTTGCTGGTCATAATCCCTTGGATATTGTTTCATTGCCGACATTACCAGGAGTAAATACATTACCCATTGATTTCAATTTACCCGTGGCCGGTCAAACCACCAGTCCTTACAGTAGTCGTTTGATGCAATACCTAGGCATCAGTTTATGGCGTTGGGTATTCGATGGGTCAATTCTTGGTAGTCTAGAACGTAGTCGTGGTATTGCTATGGGTCAGAATAAACGGTTGCGCTTTCGTTTAGAAATTCGTGACCCTGATCTTATAGCTCTGCCTTGGGAAATTATGCAGCGTGAACCTGGCCAATCGGCAATATCTCTTTCCCAAGACATTTTATTCAGTCGCACTACTAGTGAAGTTGAACCTCTGCCAAATTTGCGAACCGATCCAGCTTTAAATGTCTTATTGGTTTTAGGACATGATGACAATCTGCAATTAGAAACAGAAGCTGCTATTCTTGAAAAAATATTGTCAGACTGTAGTCCATTAGGAAAAAATGCTTACGCGCCTTGTATGGTGAAGACACTCTTGCAACCCACTCCACAACAGTTAATTCAAGAGTTAGAAACCAAAGCCTACAATGTCTTTTTTTTCGCTGGCCACGGTCTACCTGCTCCAGATGGTGGTTTATTATTTTTGGGGTCAGATATGAACCTCAATGGTATAGAATTAGCGCAAGTATTAACACGTACAGGTGTCAAGTTGGGGGTCTTTAATGCCTGCTGGGGGGCGCAACCAGCGAAAATTAATCAACAAGTCATACCCGCTAGTAGTTTAGCAGAAGTACTCATCCGTCATGGTGTGCCTGCGGTATTAGCAATGCGGGATGAAATCGCTGACCAAGAAAGTCACAGTTTTATTCAAGCTTTTACAGAAGGATTGCGATCGCGTAAACCAATTGATGAAGCAATGGCAGCAGCAAGGCAAGAACTGTTAACACTATATAAGTTCAATCAACCGGCTTGGACATTACCAGTTCTCTACCTGCATCCAGATTTTAATGGTGACTTGATCAAGAGTGTTGATGAAGGAATTACAGAATTACCAGATACTGCTATATCTGGACTGGGTTCCCCAAAAACCACAGCATCATTGCGATCGCTCTCACCAGAAGGAAAAACTTGGTTATTGCGTTCTGGTGTCACCCGTATTGGTCGCACTAAGGATAATGATATTGTCATCCCTGAACTCTATATTTCCAAACGCCATGCCGAAATTTTATGCCGAAATACTCTCACCGGTACTACATCAGTGCAAACATACTACCTGCAAGATTTATCAACTTATGGTACAACTTGGTGTTTAGGTCCAAATGGCTGGCAACAAATCCTCCGAGAAGAAGTGCCTCTAAGATCGGGAATGCAATTAAAGTTTGGCAACGCTAAAGGTGAAACCTGGGAATTCCTAATTAAAAATTCCTAAAGGAATAATTTCAACCGGAAAATTTCTGTTCTCGGCATTGGGTTTAATCCCCTACTTTTGATATAGAGAAACAATCATTGTTTTTTGCGGAAATTTGATTCTTCAAGTTGTAGCTGTCAACAAGGCTAATCAATTAATTGTGAGGTGAAACATGATTAATAAAATCAATGGTTTAGATATCGGCTCTGTTTTTCCATCTTCAGTAGATTTAGATTTATTAGAAGCACTACTACAACCTGAAGATGCTACTTATCCCTGGAATCCCGCTGATGAAGAATCAGAAGCTTATTTTTCCCAACTAGAGCAGCAGTTTGAGTGTCAGGATTTGCTAGCAGAAGACCTGACTACCAGAGCGGAGAATTTTTATCACCATCTAGATGACATTTGGTCTCAGGTTTCCCATTCTCAAACTGACCATGATCAACAGCCATCTAATCGTCTTCAATCCGCTTTACATAGGGCTTTTTCTACCTCTGTCCCCTCAAATTGGCTCAATGCCATCGCCCAAAAAGCTGCGGAAATTATCACTTTAGAACAATCTACTAGTGATAAACTAGTGGAATGTGTGCAAGCTTTACTACCAAATTGGGGAACAGATGATCTGCTAGTCTTAGCTCGTCCTTTTGCCTATGCCATGCGAAGTAACGAACAACAAAACTTGGTATTTGTCACCAAAAATATTGAAAATCGAGACTGGACAAGTTTATCAGAAATAGAACAAGCAAAAGTTAGTTTAGCAATCGCTGACTATGCCTTCAAACAACTCTCTAGCTTGCAGACTGAATCCTAAATTTTTCTCTCATCACTGGGCTGATATCAAATTAAGTCGATATTTATTTTCAACTCTTTGTAGTTCTGTTTTTCTGTGTATTAAAGTCTCTGGCTGAATTTCCATTTTTTATTCATATTTGGTTCAGCATAAAATACGTATAAACTGATTACCATCATTGCCTTATTTATAGCAGGAGTCAGGAGACGCTACGCAGACCTCCGGTTCAGGAGACGCTTCGCAGACCTCCGGTTCAGGAGTAAAACCCTCTTGTAGTGAGAGTTTCATGATCAATTGATGTCCTAACCACCCTGTCCACGGCTATAAAATCTAAGTCTAACATCCAAACTGGCATAATCTAAGGCGTAGAGATTCATGAAGCTGATACTTGTGAGGGACTGGGGAGATGAGGAGATGGAGAGATTTTTAGATTTTAGATTTTAGATCGGAGTTAATTAAATACAATCCAAAATCCGAAATTCAAAATCGAATCACCAATCACCAATTACCCCAGAAATGTTTTATTTTGGTTCGAGAAAGCGAGTTGCAAAATTTTGCGATCGCGTTGGAGATAATGCTCGTGCTTTCAGAATTGCCGCCATCAAAAAAGCGTAAGATAAAACCCCAACTACCACCAACAGCAAAGCATTGATTGAACCTGTAGCATTCCACAAAGCATGAAGTGCGGAAGCGCTTAAATACCCAACTGAGAGAATTTGCCAACTCATCAGCGGCTTGAGGACAGCTAACCCGATAAAATAACCCAAGTATCCACTGTAAGCCATATGTCCGGCTACAGAGCCTAAAATTCGCGGAATCAGTAGTTGCAAACCCACCAACTGGCCTGCACCTATGCCATCTTGTTGGGTAACATTTTGGGTGATCACAGGCACATATTGACCAAGAGTTTCTAGCAAAGTAAAACCCACAGCCGAAGCAGTTCCCAGCAAAATACCATCTAGAGGTTCCCAAACGCCGATCCGTTCGCGCCAAGGTGATGGTAATGAGTTACCTATGAAATAAGCGCCTAATACGGGCAATGCCTTTAGTAATTCCTCCATTAACCCAGCACCAAAAAACATCCGCACCAGCAATTCTGTGAAGGTGATTGACTCTTGAGATGAGGGCAAACTTCCAGGAAGGATAACGCGAAAGACAAAGATCAGAAAATCTAATACAGGACTAAGCAAAATCAGTGTTGTACTCAATGCCATCGAAATGAGTACCCACCAAGGTTTCGGTTTCCCACAAAGTTGGTACACAAAGTAGTAAGCAGCAAAGGCAATGTAAGACCCAACAATCAATTGATTTGCTTGGGGATTGCCTACTGTCGCAAACATCAGCACTACAAATACTACTGTCAGGATTCCCGGTACTAAGTAAGCTTTCCGTGTTAAATCTTTCCCAGTGGAAATAATTGGAAACAGTTGTGTGAAGCTAACTGAATCATGCTGTGATGGCAATTGTTTATTTTTAGCAGATGGTAGTTCCTTCCCGTGGTTAGCTGACATCACAGTTGGTTGAGAGGGAAATTCATACTCAAAAATGAATTGCGGACCATCTGCACCTAGAGAAATGCGATCGCCTGGGTGCAATTCTTGAGAACCTTGCAACAGTTGTCCATTTAACAAAGTTCCATTGGCACTATTCAAATCACAAATCACCCAGCTGAATCTGCTATCTGGAGATAACGAAAGGGGTCGAACCACCGCATGACGACGAGATACCATCCGGTACATCATGGCATCCAAGACAACTTGGCAGCTGGGGTCACGTCCAATGACCGTCTCTTTAGTGGGAAGCAGTGAGTAGCGGGCTTCTGACCCAGAAGCTACGACCTTACTAGACACTAGCCGCAGAAATGCATTATGTCTTGCGTTGTTGCCTGTCATCGAGTTAGTGAGTGTGTCTATACAAATTCTGTGGCTTACGCCACCCTAGGCTATCAAATTTTTTGGTAGTAGATTTAACCTTAGTCAGAACAACAGCCACAGCTATTGCTAAATACACTATAGCTTCACTAACCGTCGCTTTGCTCCAATTCAAAATACAAAATTAAAAATTCAAAACCAAGAAAGTCACAAATGTACAATATTAGTTGTTTTACTCCTGACCCAGAAGCAGGAAAGATTTCTCATTTTCTAGTCAGGGGAACCAATAAAATATTCCCTTCCATATCAGTAGAGGATTACTATATCTATGTTCAAAAAAACAAAAAATATTGATACAATAAATGTTTTATATTGGGATATAAAGCAAACTATCTTCAATATTCTAGGTTTATCTATGGGGTTAATCCAAAATCTAAAATCGATTTACTAAAACAGATTAAATTCTGCCATTGCTGCGGCAAAATTTTTGTTTTCATGTCCTGAACGACTAAGTTTAATCAGAGCAAAACGTTGTAAAAGTGTTAAAGCAAACCATTGTTGTAACGTAATAGTAACACCCATTTCTTGTGCTTTCTCTTGAAGGCTAGGTGGTATAGTTTTAGCATCCATCCAAGGGGGAAGAGATTCAATAGGTAATTGGGCAGGTGGTTTACCTGTAAGTTCTAAAATTAATTTTTGTAGATACTCTTGGTAAGATTGAATCTCTATTGCTGTCAAGCAGGGTAATTCAACTAAAGCTGTACGTTCTGCTAGATTCATCTGGTTCCACTCAGATAATCTGAGTTTGATACCACAGGTATCTAATTTGTAACGTACTTGCATCGGTATGCAACGTAGATTATCAACAAATTCTGTTTCAAATTCAAATAACTTGGACATAAAATTAAAACCTATTCTAATGTTCTTTTCCAGAATTGTTACTCCGAATTATAAAATAACTAATTGATAGGGAAAGAATAGCAATACCTAAACCTATAATTTCTATACCTTCAGTTACTTTTAAATCAAGAATAATAATTTTGCGAGCAATTGCAATTAGCGAAGTAACAATAACTAATTCAACTTGTAAAACGTGCTTTTTTAGGTAGCCTGTAATATTTTCTAATATTTCCAAAGCAATCAGAACATTTAGAAATAATCCAAACGTTTTAAACAATGCCTGACTAAAACTGCCTTCTGCTGGGGAAAGTATCTCCTTAATTATAAATATTGTTAAATCGGCAAGTGTTGCAAAAATTACCAGTACCATCAGTAGAGATAGCAATTTTGAAACTATGACCTCCACAATTTCGATGAGGTGCATGAAGTTTTTATCGCTGGTAAGTTCTATCAATTTTTTGATTAGTTTACTCATCTGTAGTACCCTGTTTAAAATCAACCAAAAAACTATCACTATAAAAGAAAAATCCTCTAGATTTATCTACAGGATAAGAAAGGCTATTTATCTATCTAAGTAAACCACATTGGCTGATTATAAGAAATGTATTTATTTATATTTAAGACTTTATTATCCAAGATACTGGCTCATGATTAAGTCCTAGAAAATTATGTATCAAAAAACCTAATCATAACTATTGAATATTAATATTAGGTTAAGTTAATAATTCCCAGTTTAGGAAACATATTAAGCAGCTTACCATTGTGAGGACAAAACTTGATGATTTGTGGTAGTAATTTCTACAGAGATAGGTACTAATTGCACAGCACAAGCCTTTAATTCTGGTTGTAAAGAATCTGGGCAAGCTTCTGAGTGAGTCAGTGCATTAGCTTCAGCATCATCTGCCCAAAGCTTACCCCAGTGCATGGGGACAAAAACAGTACCAGGAGAAATAGCTTTTGTGACTTTAGCAGGAAACTTAGTTATACCACGGCGCGATCGCACTTCCAACCACTGATGATCAAGAATTCCCAACGTCGCAGCATCACGGGGATGAATTTCAATAAACGGTTGGGGGTGCATTTGGCGAATTTTCTCAATTCTACCCGTGCGCGTTTGTGTGTGCCAATGTCCGTAAAGTCGTCCAGTAGTTAACACAAAAGGATAATTCTCATCAGGTGGTTCTGCGAGTCCTTTTGAATAATAGGCCCCAAATCTAGCGCGTCCATCAGGAGTATGAAAGCGTAAATCTGTATACAAGCGTTTTCCGTCCTTGAGTGAAGAAGTTTTTTCTTTCGCTTCTAGTGCAAAACTCCCAACTCCTGTTTCCGCATCAATAAATATTGGTTGTGCTTTCTTTTCAGGGTGTGGCCATTGAGTCGGTCCCTTTGTTTGTAAAACCTCATGACTCAAACCCGACATATCACAAGGACGCTGACGAGTTAATTGCACAAACTCCGCATAAACTTCCGCAGAATTATTAAAAGCAAATTCCTTCTCAAAACCTAAACGTCTTCCCACTTCTGCAAAAATTTCCCAATCTGGTTTTGCTTCTCTTGGTGGTTCACGAAAAGCTGAACACAATGTTACTCTTCTTTCAGAATTAGTCATGATCCCAGTTTTTTCACCCCACTGTGCCGCAGGTAATAAAACATGAGCATAAGCTGATGTTTCTGTAGGGTAATAAGCATCTTGATAGATAGTAAAAGGAGATTTTAATAAAGCTTTTTTAGTGCGTTCTAAATCTGGCATACTCACAGCGGGGTTCGTAGCTGCAATCCATAATAAACCCACATTTCCAGTTTCCAAACCAGTAATCATTTCCCAAGCAGTCAAACCAGGAACAGAGGAAATTTGTCCTCTTTTGAGTTTCCAAAAATCCTCAACTTCTGCTCGATGTTGGTCATTTTTCACCAATCGATATCCCGGTAACAAATGCGCCAAACCTCCCGCTTCTCTTCCTCCCATAGCATTAGGTTGACCGGTAAGAGAAAAAGGACCCGCACCAGGTTTACCGATTTGTCCCGTCATTAAATGTAAATTAATAATAGTTCTAACTTTAGCAGTACCTTCCGAAGATTGATTGACACCCATTGACCATAAAGAAAGTACAGATTTAGATTTTCCCCAATATTTAGCAGCCGTTTCTAAATCTTCAATACTAATACCACATCGACTAGCTACCACCTCTGGAGAATAATGACGAATTACTTCTGCATAAGCTGGAAAATTGCTGGTACATTCATCCATGAATAATGTATCGATGTAATTCCACTTCATTAATAAATGGGCGATACCATTTAATAGATCAATATCTGTACCAGGACGAATAGCTAAATGTAAATCGGCTGCTTCTGCGGTAGGAGTGCGACGAGGATCAACCACAATCATTTTCACGTGACGATTTTTTTTATGATATTTCGCTAACTTATTAAAAACAATTGGATGACATTCTGCTGTATTCGTCCCAATTAAAAAAGCACAATCAGTTAACTCCAAATCGTCATAACAACAAGGAGGACCATCAGCACCAAAACTTTGAATGTACCCAGACACCGCACTAGACATACAAAGACGGGAATTAGCATCAAAATTATTAGTTCCTAAACAACCTTTGAGTAATTTTTGAGCAATATAATAATCTTCGGTTTGAAATTGTCCAGAACCATACATACAGATAGAATCTGTTTCTTGGTTCAAGCGCAATGTTTGCATCCGTTGGGTAATAATATCAAAAGCTTCATTCCAACTCACACGGCGAAATTCTTGATCTAAAGAATCGCGCATCATTGGATAATGCAATCTATTTTTATCTAATGATTCAGCAATTGTTGCACCTTTAACGCATACCATTCCTTGACTAGATGGATGTGATTTATCACCACGTACCCGCCAAGTTGGAGTTCCTTCACTATCTCGATTTGTGGCTTTTCCATGTTGGGCTGGTGGGGAAACTTCTAAACCACAACCAACACCGCAATAAGGACAAAGTGTTTTGGTAAATTCATTCATGGTATTTATAATTTTTTATTTCACGCAGAGACGCGGAGAGGAGGAAAGTGTGATTTTGACAATTTCTTTGTATTCTTACCTTTGCGTCTAACGCACTTCGTGCTAAAGCCTACGGCTCCCGTTAGGGATACGCTTCGCTGGTGCGCCTTTGCGTGAGACAATTATTCTTCTATAAAAACAGGTTGATGAATAATTATTTCTTCAGTTTCATCACAAGCAAATGAATCTTTTGGTTCTTTGAGGAAGAATGCACACATAAATGAGCAAATCATGGCGGCTATTCCCATTGTGGCAAATAGGGTTGATGGGTCAGTTAAGCTATAAATTGTGAGATAAACTACACCACCAAAATTACCGTAAGCGCCAACGTTTCCTGCTATTTGTCCAGTTGCTTCTTTTTTAATTAATGGGACTATTCCGTAAGTTGCACCACAACCAGCTTGAGCAAAGTAAGCAGCGAACATTGTCGCAGCAATTGCTAAGGGGATAGGCCAATCTTTGTTAATAAAATGTGCCATTAAATAACCAAGAGCAATGCCAGCAGAAACTATTGTCATTGTCCATTTACGAGAACCTAATTTATCAGAAATTAAGCCTCCACTAGGACGGGAAACTAGGTTTAAGAAGGGATAGGTGGCAGCGATCATTCCGGCTACTACGTGTTCTAATGCAAAGGTTTTTTCAAAGAAGGAAGGTAGCATGGAAACGACTGCAAGTTCTGAACCAAAGTTGGTAATATAAGTGAATTCTAGTAATGCTACTTGACTAAATTGATAACGTTGATTTGCAGGGTAAGTTTTTTGTCCAGTTAGTAATTCTTTATTGACTTGATATGCTTGATAATTTTGGTAAGCAAATAATCCTGCTAACGCCAACCAAACTATATACATTTGGCTGAGTGTAAGGAAGTGAATATTTTTTTGTTCTAACCGCCAAGCTAATAAGCCTAATGCAAAAATTAACCCAAAGTTAGACACAATCATCGCCCAAAAGCTTTTGATTGATGTGACTTCTAAAGAGCCATTTTTCTTGGGCTTTTTATAAACTTTACCAATGGGTGTATCTTGAACGCTTTTGTAGTAGATTACGCCATACATTCCGGCTATAATTCCTGTTAATGCAATTGTTAATCTCCAGTTAGAACCACCACCACCTAAAAAGCTAGTTACAATTGCAATTGTTGGTAAAGCAAATTCTGCTCCAAATGCTCCAAAGTTACCCCAACCGCCATAAATACCTTGAGCAATTCCCATTTCTTTGGGAGGAAACCATTCGGCTACCATGCGGATACCAACAACAAATCCAGAACCGACTATTCCCATTAATAAGCGACTAATAACCAATTGGTTGAAGTCTTGGGCTAATGCTGTTGCTAAACAGGGAATAACAGCAAACATTAATAATATGGAATAGGTAATTCTGGGGCCAAATTTATCCAGTAACATCCCAATAATGATGCGGGCTGGAATTGTTAAAGCTAAATTGCAAATACCTAAAGTTTTAATTTGTTCAGGTAATAAATTTAATTCTTTACCAATTGTGGTAGCGAAGGGTGCAAAGTTAAACCAACAGACAAAGGTGAGAAAAAAAGCAAACCAAGTCTGATGTAAAATGCGATAGCGACCCTGAAACGAAAATAATCCCTTCAACATTTAAATTTTCCTCGTGATTTATTAATTTCTTGGAGGTAGGGAATTATGAAATACTTAGAGGTTGTTTGAAAACTTTTTCTTGTGGTATCTAATACTTGTAGATCCCCCTAAATCCCCCTTTTTAAGGGGGACTTTGATTGATTTATCCCCCCCTTATCAAGGGGGGTGAGGGGGGATCTGAAATTGCTTGATACACCATGAGGGACTTTTCAAACGTCCCCTTACACTAATTACTCTTCTAAATGAGCGCAGCGACGATATAGGAAGTCTAAGGCGTAGTTTCGTAGGTTGTAATATTCTGGGTTTTCCATGATGCGACGACGGTTGCGAGGACGGGAGAAGGGTATTTCTAAAACTTCGCCAATATTTGCCGCAGGGCCGTTTGTCATCATTACGAGTTTGTCTGCTAAGAAAAGTGCTTCATCAATGTCATGGGTAATCATTAAAACTGTGACTTGATGTTCTGACCAAATTTGCAGTAGTTCTTCTTGTAATTCTTCTTTGGTGATGGCATCTAAAGCGCCGAAAGGTTCGTCTAATATGAGGAGTTGGGGACGGATGGCTAAAGCACGAGCGATCGCTACTCTTTGTTTCATCCCCCCAGATATTTGACTGGGTTTCTTTTCGGCTGCTTCTGTCAGTCCTACCATTGCTAAATGTTCTCTGACTATTGCTCGTTTTTCAGCTTGGCTTTTTCTGGGAAATACGGAATCAACAGCTAGGTAAACGTTATCAAAAACATTCAACCAAGGTAGTAAACAATAGTTTTGAAATACCATCATTCTGTCTGGGCCTGGTTCTGTGATGGGTTGACCTTGCAACCACACGACACCGTTGGTAGGTTTATTAAATCCAGAAACCATGTTGAGGAGTGTAGATTTTCCACAGCCAGAATGTCCTATCAAACAAATAAATTCACCTTCACGGACTTTGAGGTTAATGTCATCTAGAACAGTGTATGGGCCTTCAGCAGTAGGGTAAATTTTGTTGACACCATCAATTACTAAAAAATCTTCTTTTTTCTGACTTTGTAATTGTTGGTTTTGGGTTTTGTTCTTAAAGTTTAATGCTGTCATGATTTTTTTGTAATGGGTATTTCAATTTTGGATTTTGGATTGTTTTTTAACACTAATCTAAAATTATTCTGACTCCTGACTCCTTGATCTCCTGACTCCTTATATAAAAACTTCTTCAACTCGCAACTGACGTTTAATTTCCAAACTTCTGAGATATTCTATGGGTTCTGAAGGATTAAAGACTTTGCCATCAAATAATTGAATTGTTTCTTCTCTACCAATATCTAAAATTCCCATTTCTCGTGCGGCTGCACCAAAGATATCTGAACGGCAAACTCTATCAATTACTTCTATCCAGTTTTTGGGGAAAGCTACCAAACCCCAACGGGCTAGTTGAGTTAAAATCCATAGCATTTCATTACGGTCTGGGTAGTTGGCTTTGTTGAAATAAAATTGATGTGAAGTCTGGGATTGGTTGTAATTATTCTGCTGGTAATTATCTATTAAACCTGGACGAAGATGCAGAGAATTACTACCCAAATAATTAGGTTGAGAAATTAATGTGAGAATTTCTTCCCGGTTGCGAATGTCATCGCAATATTCACAAGCTGCTAATAGGGCTTTTACTAATGCTAGATGTGTTTGGGGATTTTCCTGCGCCCAATCTTCTCGCACTCCTAATATTTTGTCTGGATGTCCTTGCCAAAGTTCTGAGGTAATAGCGATGATAAAACCCAAATTTTGATCAACTGCGTGAGAGTTCCAAGGTTCTCCTACACAGTAACCATCAATTTTTCGGTCTTGGAGGGAAGTCACCATTTCTTGTGGTGGAATTACCATCAAACTCACATCTACATCAGGTTGAATCCCACCTGCTGCTAACCAATAGCGCAATAATAGGTTTTGCATGGATGCAGGATGGACAATTCCCAAGGTGTGGGTTTTGTCTAAGTCAGCGTTGATGGTGGCTTGAAAGTCTGCTAAGTTTCTTACTCCAGTGTTGAGTAGTTCTTTGCTGAAGGTAATGGCGCTACCATTGCGGGAGAGGGTCATGGCTGTCACCATTGACACCGCATTTTTACCTCCAGCACCTAAAGTCATGGCTAGGGGCATTCCTGCTACCATTTGGGCTGCATCAAGTCTACGAGTTGCTACACCTTTGGCGATGTCTTTCCAGCTAGTTTCGCTGTTAAGGTTGACTTCTAAACCGTATTCGGCAAAGAAACCTTTTTCTTTGGCAACTATTAAGGGCGCGGCTTGGGTGAGGGGAATATAGCCAATTTCTAAATGAACTTTTTCTAAATTGTTGTTGGAAATAATTGCAGGTGCTGTGGGTTGTTTTTGGCGTTTTTTAGCTTGTTTTTGTTGGTTGAGAAAGTAAATTATTTCGTTTCGCAAGTTGTAATAACTGGGATGGTTAACTACTTCCAAACGTTGACGGGGACGGGGAATAGGAACTTCCAGAATTTGCCCAATGTGTGCTTCTGGTCCATTGGTCAACATGACAATGCGATCGCTCAATAATAAAGCCTCATCAACATCATGTGTCACCATTACACAGGTAATTCTGTGTTCATTGCAGATTGTCATTAATTGTGCTTGTAAATTGCCCCTTGTCAGGGCATCCAAAGCGCCAAAAGGCTCATCTAGCAGTAATAGTTTAGGACGGGTAGCTAAAGCACGAGCGATCGCAACTCGCTGTTTCATTCCCCCCGATAATTCACTAGGACGTTTGTTAGCTGCACGACGCAACCCCACCATATCAATATGTTCTTCTATTATTCCTCGACGTTCTCCTTTAGGTAGATTTTGATGTACTTCATCCACAGCCAAAGCGATGTTTTCCCGCACAGTTAACCAAGGAAGCAACGAGTAATTTTGAAAAACTACCATCCTATCAGGTCCAGGTTCTCTTACTTCCCGACCTTCCAGAGTCACACCACCAATACTAGCTTGATCTAAGCCAGCAATAATATTTAGTAAAGTGGACTTACCACAACCTGAATGTCCAATTAAGGAAACAAATTCACCTTCAGAAATTTTCAACTCAATATTTTTTAAAGCGATATATTTACCACCATCAGGGAGGTTAAATATTCGGTCTACGTGGTCAATTTCTAAAAAAGTCTTCATAGGGAATAGGGAATAGGGAACAGGGAACAGGTAATTCAAATAATTCGTAATTATTTTTGTTCTGTATTTACAACCTTTTGGGCAACAAAAGCCACCATTCTATCTAGAATTAATCCCACCAACCCGACATATACCAAGGCGATAATAATCTCACTCATATTGGTTTCGGTAGTAGTGTTATAGGCATCCCAAATAAACGAACCAATGCCCACACCACCAACTAACATTTCCGCCGCGACAATTGCCAACCAAGATAAACCGATACCAATTCTCAAACCCGTGAAAATATAAGGAACAGTTGCCGGAAATATAATTTTCAAGAAATAATTACCCTTCCGCAACCGCAAAACACGAGCCACATTTACATAATCTTGGGGAATATTCTGCACCCCCACAGTTGTATTAATCAAAATCGGCCAAATCGAAGTTATAAAAATTACGAAAATTGCTGAAGGATTAGCTTGTTGAAAAGCTGCCAAAGAAATTGGCAACCAAGCCAAAGGAGGGATAGTTCTTAATACCTGAAAAATCGGGTCTACAGAATTATATAGAAATTTATTAGAGCCAATTAATATTCCTAAAACAACCCCGACAACTGCTGCTAGAGAAAAACCTAAAGCCACCCGTCCTAAACTCGTTAATATCTGCCAACCTAAACCCTTATCACTGTCACCATTATCAAAAAAAGGATGAAGAATAAAAGGGTCCCAAGTTTCACGAATTGTTTCTATCGGACCAGGTAATTGAAAACTAGGAATTAAACAAAGTAATTCCCACAACACCAGAAACATAATCAATCCAAACAGCGGCGGCATAACCTTGTTAATCAAAAATTTATTAATAGCCTTTTGCTGTTTACTAATAACTCTACGACTTCCAACAATAGCAGTCATGTATTTCTCCTAAGTAAAATATTAAAAATCTCTTTTCCTTCTCTTCTCTGCGTCTTTGCGCCTACCCTGCGGGATCTCCTGACGGAGATTGCGTGAGACTTAAAAAATTTAATTAATCCAGTAGACTATGTTGGGTTGCACTTTCGCTTAGAGGATGTTTGAAAAGTATCAGAATTAATCGATATCCTCCCTAGCCCTTAGAAAGGGGGGCTAAATTCTTCAAAGTCCCCCTTAGAAAGGGGGATTTAGGGGGATCAGCGGGTGTCAGATCCAACACGAAAAAGTTTTCAAACAACCTCTTAACCCAACCTACAATTACACCTTCTTAATTTGCAAACTCTTTAAATATTCTTCCGGTTTTTCTGGGTCGAATTTCACCCCATCAAAAAATGTTTCCACACCACGAGAAGAACTTGCTGGAATTTGAGCAGCAGCTACACCCAAAGCTTTAGCAGCTTGTTTCCATAAATCTTCTCTATTTACCTGGTCAACAATTTCCTTCACCTTCGTATCTTTAGGTAAATAACCCCAACGAATTTCTTCAGTTAAAAACCAAGTATCATGACTCTTATAGGGATAGGAAGCATTATCTTCCCAATACTTCATGCGATATGCGAAGTTTTGCTCTTTGCGTCCATCACCATAATCAATATTACCTTTAGCCCGTTCTAAAATATCAGCCACAGCAACATTAAAGTATTTTCTATCAGCGCAGATTTTACACATTTCTTCTTTATTTTCTGGCTGATCACACCATTGTTGTGCTTCCATAATTGCCATCAAAATTGCTTGTGTAGCATTGGGATTTTTATCAACCCAATCTTTACGCATAGCAAAGGCTTTTTCTGGATGATCATTCCATAATTCACCTGTCGATAAAGCGGTATAACCTAATTTTTGACTAACTAATTGAGCGTTCCAAGGTTCTCCCACACAAAAAGCATCAACAGTTCCAACTTTCATATTTGCTACCATTTGTGGTGGTGGTACTGCTTCCAAAATTACATCTTGATCAGGATTAATACCGCCAGCAGCTAACCAATAGCGCATCCATAAATCGTGTGTACCACCGGGAAAAGTCATGGCAACTTTCATGGATTTTTTATCAGCTTTAGCTTTATTTACTGATTCTTTAAGTGATTTACTTTGTAAACCAACTTTCAAATCTTTGAATTTTTCCGCAACTGAAATGGCTTGACCATTGATATTTAAACGCGCCAAAAGATACATTGGCACTTTATCATTCATGGTGAGAAGATAAGGCATTGGGGTAAGAATGTGTGCGCCATCAATACCACCACCAGATGAACCAATTTTCAGATTATCGCGTGTGACTGGCCAGGATTTTTGTTTGCTGACTTCAACATCAGTCATGCCATATTTAGCAAAGAAACCTTTCTCTTTGGCAATAATTAAAGGTGCAGAATCAGTTAATGCAATAAATCCTAATTTGGCTTTGGTTGTTTCAACTTTTGACGCATTACTAACTGTGGAATTGTTAGCCAGTTTAGCAGTGGAAGAAGCAGCAGTATCTGTTGTTGCTGACTTAGAGTTACCGGATGAACAACCGTGTACCAAGATAGAAGTTGCTGCTGCTACACTTGAAGTAATAATAAATTTTCTGCGAGAAATATTGCTCATTGTCAACTCTCAGTCAGGTTTTATTTAGGTTTACGGTTATGTCTGGATTTTGGCGATTGATTTAATGGGAAATTAAGGCTTCTTCCCGAACTTTTGCGCCGAAGTTTTGAATGAGTATTTCTCTCAACACGGGTTGTAAGTCTTCACAGGGAATACTTTTTTGTACACAAGTTCCTAGATGTGCATCTTTCCCAACTGTTCCACCCATGTAAATGTCTACACCTTCCGTCATTTTGCCATTTTTACGGACTTTAGTTCCCATTAAGCCAATATCTGCTACTTGGGGTTGTCCGCAGGAATTAGGGCATCCAGTCCAATGAATTCGCACAGGACGAGATAAAATTAATTCAGATTCCAATGATTTAATCATTGCTAAGGCGCGGTTTTTGGTTTCTATTAAGGCAAAGTTGCAAAATTGTGCGCCGGTGCATGATACTAGCGATCGCATCAATAAACCAGGATTAACTGCAAATCTCTTTAATATTTCTTCGGTGAAAAATGTTGTTAAACTGGAATCGGGAATATTGGGGATAATGATATTTTGCTCTACGGTAAACCGGATTTCTCCACTTCCATAAACTTCGGCTAACCGGGCAATTTCAAACATATCATCAGCATACAATCGCCCGACAGGAATATTTAAACCTGCATAGTTAAATCCAGGTTGTTTTTGTTTGTATATCCCCACATGATCGCGTTTTTCCCAGTCAATTTCATCTTTAGCTGCTGCGGGTAATAATGATTTACCAAAACGCTTTTCTACTTCATTTCGGAATTTTTCTATACCCCATTCATCCAGTAGCCACATTAACCGGGCTTTTTGTCTATTTGCACGTAAGCCATGATCTCGGAAAATCTCAACTATGACTTTACATAACAAAACAACTTCTGCGGGAGATACCCAAACATTTAGAGGAATAGCAGCTTCACAACGTTTTGCTGAAAATAAGCCGCCGACAATGACGTTAAAACCGAATATTGGTAATTGATCTTTATTTCCCCAAAAAGCGGGAATAAAGGCTAAATCGTTAATTTCTGCATGAACTGAATTATCTCTTCCTCCAGTAATCGCAATATTAAATTTACGAGGAAGATTGCTGAATTCTGGATTACCTTCACCGTTGTTAGTGAGCATATCTTGGATTTGCTGCACTAATTCCCTGGTATCATAAAATTCATCTGCATCCAAACCAGCTACAGGATCGCCTGTAATATTACGGATGTTATCCATCCCCGATTGAATGGTGGTTAAGCCAACTTTGTGAAATTTATTAAAGATATCTGGAATATCTTCAATATTGATCCCGCGTAGTTGTATATTCTGTCTGGTGGTAATATCAGCGCTGCCATTTTCACCGTAACGCTGTACCACTTCTGCTAAAGCAGACATTTGATTGCTGGTGAGAATACCGTTAGGTAAACGCATCCGCATCATGAATTTACCGGGAGTCACTGGACGGAAGAATACACCTAACCATTTTAGGCGATGGTTGAGGTCGTCTTCGTCCATTGCTTCCCAACCGATTTGGGCAAAATTTTCTATTTCGTTTTTAACTGCAAGTCCGTCTTTTTCAGCTTTGAATTTCTCGAATTTATTGAGTTTTTCGGTGGTAGTTGCTGTTTCTGTCATGGGCTGTTGTATTAGGAACAGGACTTAATTAACTGTGTATCCGTGTTCTTCTCGCTGATGTACTTGCCACTTTGGGGAAATAACTGATAGTAGTTTCCTGGTTGGTGGTTGTAACTGTTTCGATGTTGTTACGTTAAGGTGATTTTTTATAACAATTCGTATAGTAGGTTACTAAATTTGAGTAATCATGCAGAAATAGGATATTGTAATTGCTGTTTTTGCATGAGGTATGGGGTTATATTTTTATAAATACGTTTAAATACATCTAAGCGATAATGGGAATCTGGTTTTTCGCGTAGGTATTTTATGAGTTGTTATTTTGTAGGGGTTTATTAACCCTCTTTCATTAAACTGGGAAGCACAAAAATAATTTCCTAATTTGTAAATCCAGATGTGATAAAAGTTAAACCGTTTTATTGCTAACAAAATATGGCGAATATTTTGAAACATTAATAAATCGCTAAAACACTGATTAAATAAATGTTTCAAATTTTGCGCTGCCGAAAGTGATGAAACAGGGTTAAAATAAAGGAAAGAGTCAAGTTTTAAAAATGAGAAGTCTTCCACTTTTAAAGATCATCATATTTTTCCCCTATTTCTTGCATTAGCCTAGAAAAATGTGCATTTTCTTCATCTACAGACAGTACTGGTAATTTTCGATATTCAGATATAGCATAAAAAGCAATAAACTCAGGTGCTGACCATCCACTTTTCCAAATCAATTTTTTATTTGTTAATACAATACCTTCTTTAGCATCATTCCAAAAGCCAGTATTCTTTAAGGCTAATATTTTTTCATCAGATTCCATAACGGAAGCTGCATAGCTAGATATAGTATTTGATAACTTATCTAAGGTAATATCAGGAGAAATTTCAAAGCCCTCAATTTTATACGGTTTATATTATGGCTACTTTCTTTGACAACCTCTTTGGTTGCACTGTCAAATTTTTTAGCAACAGCCCCAAACAACCATCCCATCATATCTTCGCATCCTTTAACAGCACAATCTCAAATAGATACGATTATAAATCTAACACGCATCTTTAAGTGTGTCTAGAAACGTCAAAAATTTTTTAAGTATACAATGTAAAACTTAATAATTAAACAATTAACTTCAAAATATGACACAATCTATTACTCACAAATTAACACTGAAGGAATGAACAGACATCACAAAACTAAAAAATGCTACAATATATAACATCCATGAATATTATTTACATTTCTCTGGAGAAAATATTATGTTATCAACAGAACTTCAACAAGAATCCATGCTCAACAGAATTGAGAAAATTGTGGCTATTTTAATGGAAGAACGTCCTTTGTTTAAAGAAGAACTTAATCCAACGGAGGTGGTTGAACTTTTATGTAAACTATTTGAAACCAACTTACCGATTGAAGAATTTAATACTATGTCAGATCAAGAATTGAAAAAGCATTGTAGCTCGATTATGGTGACAGAAGCAGTCGCAGGGACTTTGAATGAATTAACACCTGAACAAATGGCTATTTTTGATGAAGCAATTAAACGAAAATAGATCAATGACTTATTTATTAGATACAAACATTGTTTCCTTAGCAATGAAAAATAATCTCAAAATTAAGGGAAGACTAGAACAATTACAATCTCAAAGAGAATTAGTGTGTATAAGTTGCATTACTTATTTTGAGGTTAAAAGAGGATTATTTGCAGTAAAAGCAACTAAACAACTGACAAGATTTGATGAGTTTTGCCAAGATTACCAAATTATTTTTATAAATGATTTAGCGATTTTAGAAAAAGCGGCAGAAATTCATGCAAATCTCAGACTAAGAGGATTACCAATCCAAACAGAAGATATTTTAATTGCTGCAACTGCTATTATTAAAAGTTTTATTCTCGTTTCTAATGATAGTGATTTATTGAGAGTTCAAGAATTAAGTTTAGAGAATTGGTTACAGGAATAATGACAGTTTCAAAGTTTAACAGTAATAATATATATTAGTGAGAAATTACACATTAACTAAAAGCAACTAATGAAACGTCGTGAGTTTATAAACTGGGTGGGTTTAGGTTGTTTAGCTAGTTCTCTACCTGTCGCACTTGCAGCCTGTTCTCCCGAAACTAGCACCTCGGCTACTTCTGGATCTAATGATGCTAATAAGGGCTGGCAAAAGGTGGGTACTATTGCAGAATTAGACAAAACGGGGCAATTATTGGCTGAGAATTCGCCAGTTGGTGCAGTGTTAGTAGTGGGAACTTCTAAAGCTGCAAAAAATTTAATTGCTGTTAACCCTACTTGCACTCACAAAGGTTGCACAGTTGCGTGGAAAGCAAATAAAAATCAATTTGTTTGCCCCTGTCATGATGCAGAATTTGGTGGTGATGGCAAGGTACAAGAAGGGCCAGCAGAAAAACCACTAAAAACTTACCAGGCTAAAATTGAAGCTGGTTCTGTCTTAGTTAAAGCAACTTAAGAAAGTAGAACTTGGTAGATTTGAGTTAATTGATCTCGTCCTTTTAGCTGGCTACTGCCGATAAATTTTGTAGGAAACTTATCTTTAATATGTTGATAAGTTTCTTCACTAATCAAAATTCGGCAAAGTCCACAATTCAAAGATTTATCATAACTTTCTAGTCGAGATGCGATGTTTACGGTGTCTCCCAGGGCTGTATATTCGGCTCTTTGAGCATTGCCTAGTATACCTGTAACGACTGTTCCTGTGGCAATACCAATGCGGATAGCAACGGTGGGATTACCTGATAACTGCCACTGTTGATTGAGCGATCGCAATTTATCTGCCATTGCTAAAGCACAACCGACGGCATTTTCGGCATCAACGGTGATTTCCGCCAACTTTGTCCGTTGAATTGGCACACCAAACAGCGCCATTACCGCATCACCGATAAATTTATTCACCATCCCGTTATATTCCAGGACAATATCAGCCATTGCTTGCATATATTCATTCAGCCAAGACATCAGCGCTGTAGGACTTATAGTTGTAGCAATAGAGGTAAAACCCTCTAAGTCTGAAAATAGTACGGTTGCTGTCATTTCTCGCCCGACAATTGACCCTTTTTGGAGCAAATTGTGGCGAGAAGTCCAGATTTGATCAGCGACTTGAGATGTAACTTGCTGTTTAAACAAGGCCATGAGAGTGTATCGGTCTTGACGTTCTAAACGGGTAGTGTAGATAGCAATAGCGATCGCAGATCCTCCTAAACCTAGCAAAGGTGGAACTACGGGAATCCACCAACCTCGCAGGAAAACCAGGTAAGAACCAAAAATCAAACTACTTCCAGCCACTATTAAACTTAATATCGTTTCTCTGTAGGAAATATTTTTATAAATAAATTTTTGAGAACGCAATGTCCAACCAAGAATAGCACCAACAAAAGACCATAAAATAATCCATAACCATTGTATTTCTTGGGAACTACCCCGCATCATCGGCCTACCGTCCAGTGCAGCACTCAAAATTTGGCTGATAACATTAGCATGAATAACTACCCCAGGCATTCTTTCTGGAAAAGCACTAACAGAACTGCTATAAGGGGTGAAAAAATCATCATGTAGACTAGCCGCAGTTGCACCAATTAAAACAATGCGATCGCGTCCCCAATTTGGCGGTACTTCACCATTTACCACTTGCATGATTGAATATTTTTGAAAGTTGTCTTGCGTCCCCCGAAAATTTAGTAAAATCTGGTAGCCTCGATCATCAACCCGAATATAACCACCATCATTTTTTTGAAAAGGTATAAATGTAGCTTTTCCTAATTGATAATGGCGTTTATCTGCATCCAATTCTTGTAACTCAACACCCTTATTTTCCAAATACATTAAAGATAGTCTTGTGGCCAAACTCAAAACTTGCTCATCCGATTTAGGTTCAAGGGAAATGATCCCCCGACGGACTTTACCATCTGCATCTAATAACAAATCGGAAGCTGCTATTTGATCACGTTTACTTAAAATAGGATGGGGATTTACTTCCGGGCCAAGTCCATCTCCTACTACCTTTTTTACTCCAATCAGATTTGGTGTAGATTGGAGGATCTGAATTAGTTGTTCATGACCAGGTTGTACAGGTAAATCTCGATATAAATCCAACCCAATAGCTAGGGGTTTTTGTTGGCGAATTTTATCCAGCATTTTCGCAAGCACAGCATCGGGAATTGGCCATTGTCCAACTTTTCTAATTGTGTCTTCATCAATAGTGACTATCACAATGCGGGAGTCTTGCGGTTCTGGGGGACGCAGTTTAAAAAACTGGTCGAGTGCTGCCCAATCTATCATCTGAAACAGCCCCAGAACCCGCATGAGAATGATGAAACCCGCTACTGATGGAGTCACTATCAATACTGCTCGCCAGCTATTGAGGAACTGTTTGAGTTTAATCACATCAGCGGACTGTTAATTTTTGGGTTGCTGACAACAATCAACAACAGGGACTTGGCTAAGTTCAGTTAAGCCAACAGACTGAAGCAGTTCTTGCCATTCAGCGCCAATTTGAGTATTTTGGGGAAGCGATCGCTTCAAGTCAGCTAATGTGGCTACAGTGTCATACCAAAGCCCATTCTGAGCATAGAGTTTAGCTTTTTCTAGAGGGCTAGCAGTTGCGAGACTACTGTTGAGAGCCGAACTGAGTTCAACACGTTCCAATCTTCCTTCCAGAACGATATCCCGTTGTCGTTCCTCTGGATCACAAATCAAAGCCAGATTCCATTTATACTGCTTACCAACTGCCAAAGGTTCAGCTGCTTGAGGAATTTTAAAACTAGTAATCCCGGAGGTAGCATTCAAATCAACGATAGTTTGGTAAATTCCGTTTCCTTCTTCATCCCACAAAGTTAACTCAGCCTTTCGAGTTGCAGGTTCAGATATCTTCACCAAGACGGTAGGATAAGCCGCAGCGGTTAATTCCCTTTCTGTCGCTGGAATCAATGCAGTCAAAATTGGTTGTGGGGATGAAGTCCCAACGTGCTGACAAACTCCCCTAGTTGCGCCCCCTGCGGTTTTCTGGGGACTACCTTTAGCGCGAAAGGTGACACTGTAGGCTGGTGCTAAGGGTAATAGTACCAGTCCGGTAAAGAGCATGGATAACACAGAACGAGATAATTTTTGCATATTCATAATTTAAGATTGAAAGTTATCTAGTCACGACTTACACAAAATCAGGAAGAAACGAACCGCGAAGGCGCGTTCGCAAAGCGTTCTGAAGCAAAGGACACGAAGAAAGAAGGGTTTGAGAGAGTTCTTGCGTAAGTCCTGCTAGTTATATAAACAAGGAATATTTACTGTATTTCTGTAGTTATGATTTCTAACTTTCTAAGTATTTCTCCAAAATCAGGATATTAGTGGTATTTACTGAGAAAGAAGCCTTTAGCCGAGCATTCCAGAGTTTTAATGAACTTTTTTGTGACTTTATACAGTTTACCAATATGAATTAATTGTAAATTTTATAAGAACTAATGTGATTATACTGAAAAGAACTGAAAAATAAAATACCCTCTGGTAAAAATTCACAATACCTTTAAACTAATCAACATCTGATAAAAAATAATTATGGGTTGTCCGAAACCCTTTGTAAGACAATGTCCTTCGGTAGGCCTACGCCCATATGAGTTGTGCCTATGCCTTTTCCGAATATCTCCAATTCTTATTGCCAATTTCCTATCAACACAAAGGCTGACCAAAAATAGGGATTCTGGAATTTGCGATTTTTTATTAGTAATAGTTGAGCATTGCGGAGGGCTTCGGCTTTACTAACTTTAGACTTGGCCAATTGCCGATAAAATTCACTAATCAGGATAGAGGTTGATTCGTCATTAACTTGCCAGAGAGTACCGACAGTACTACGAGCGCCGGAACGAATGGCGATACCTGCCAAGCCTAAAGCCGCACGTTCATCACCAGAAGCAGTTTCACAGGCACTGAGAACTAACAGTTCAATAGGGAGTTTTTGGACATCATTGCGGGATTCTCGCAATAATTGGTCTAATTCTTTCACATTTAGCCGCTGATTCCAAGTCAAAATAAAGGTATCTGCGGCATTAGAGCTAAATTGACCATGTGTAGCTAAATGAACAATAGGAAAAGACACGGCTTTGATTTGCTTTTGTAGCGACTCAACTATAAACCGCTGATTTAAAAGTGTATGTGTTGGTATCTCCGATGAAATCTGCTGAATTTCAGTAGCCACATCTGGTAAAGCTGGAAAACCCTGACGCGCTTCTGTCAGTGCAGCAATTAAGGCTTTTAGTTTTACTTGGGTGAGGGGTTTAGGTTCGAGGAGTTGGAGTCCGGGAGTCAGAGCAATGTTATATTTTTCCAGGAGATATTGTTGGCCATCATGGAGCGTGGCCATTGGTAAACTTTGCAAAGAGCCATCGAGAACAAATACCAAGGTTTTGATGCCATTGGCGGTCAAATCAGCCTCAGCGGGACGAATTAGCCAATTATAGAGTTTTTGAACTATCGGTAATCGCTCTTGCGGGAAAGCCGTCCTTCTCAGGGAAATTCGGGCTTGTTTAATGGTAGTTTTTAATTCTGTTTGGGGTTTATTAGTAGTGTATTTACGTAAAGGTTTGTTAGGAATAGAGAGAATAACTTCTAGACGGTCATTTAAAATAATTGGATAAATAACAGCTGCTGTGGGATCAATTTCATCAATTAATTTTGGTTTAGCATCTGCACAAGCATCACGGAAAAAGTTATCTAATTCTGCTAATTGCAAAGATTCGATTATCTGACGGGCTTGTTGCAATTTAGCCTGACTGGGAGATTCTTCTTGCAGCAGCAACCCGACTAACTCCCGATAAATTGGTTCGACACTTTCCCGAAAAGAAAATTGGACATCAGGGTTAACTGTCACCAAATCACCGCGCAATGAACCGAGAATTTTAATAGCTTGGGTATATTGAGAAATTGCTCCTCCAGTATTTTTCTGTGATTTTTGAATACGTCCCAGTTGCCAGAACAATTGATAAGCAATATCAGGATACTCAAAAGACGGTGCTAAATTCAAGGCTTGATTGGTATAAATTTCTGCTTTTGTCCATTGTTTTTGTAGTTCAGATAATCTCCCCTGAGTGAGTAATATATAAGCTTGAGTGCGGGGAGTTCCTAAATTCCGGGCTTGTTGATAAGCACGGTTGAGAATTTGTTCAATTTCTGTAAATGATTCTGAAGAATGTATTGCTAATTTAATTAAACTTTCAACTAAATTAATTTGGGAATAAATTCCCGTTTGATTATTGGAAATTTGGTTACTTTGTGGTTTTAATTTTAACCATAAAGTTTGTGATTCTTGCCATTTTTGCGAATCTGTCAATAAACTAAGATGATTCAATAAAGCTTGGATTTGAGTATTTTGACGAGTTGCTAATTGAGCAGAACTGACATAAGCCGAAAGTGCAGTTTCTTGATATTGGTTTTTTTGTTGTTTGTTTAAAGCAGGTTGATTAGCAAAAGCACGGGCTGTATTGCCGATATTTAAATAAACTTCAGCTTGTATTTGAGGAAGACTTAATTTTTCAGCAGATTGTAAACCTAAAGTTAAAATTTCTTGGGATTCATTCAACTGCCCTAAAACTCGCAGAACATGACCTAAAGCATTTATAGATTGAATATTCTGCAAAGAGAATAATTGGTTTTTCCAAGTTTCTAATATTGCAGAAGTAATTTCACAGGTTGATGTTTCTAAATTTAAAGATAGTAATAATGTTTGGCAAGCTCTGGGATATAATCCTAATGATTGTAAAGCTAAACTTTGGTTAATTTGATTTTGGATAATTCGGTCTTTTGCTCCTAGATATTTGTGGATTTTAGCTGATTGAATCCAAGTATCTAGAGCATCTTGAATTTTACCCCGTTCAAATTGTAATTGTCCTTGGATATCGAGAGTTTGGGCAAGTATTCGCTGTTGTTCAGAAGTTGGAGATTGGGATTTGAGGAGGGAAAGACTAAAATTGATATTTTCTTCCGCTTGTTCCCATTGTCCTAATTGTCCGAAAGTTGCAGCCAGATTACTTAAAACCATACCTTGATTTAAGAAGTCTCCCTGATTCTTAAATCCGGTTGCAGCTTGTTGTAATAAAGGGACAACTTCTGGAAACTTTCCCGCATCATAAAGAATCCGAGCTTGTTGAATAATTGTCTGTGATTGCTGCATTTGAGCGATTACAGGAGTAATGCCCATTGTCAATAATAAAGAGAGGAAAAACAATAAAATAGATTTTAGAAGCGATTGGGTAAATTTCATCATTTTTCTTCCCTTAACCGACTTCACAATTATCATTTACATTTAGATGCGGTTAACTAATTATTTTTTAGGCATCAATTCACTTAATTAAAGCTAAAAATAAATCTCCGCGTAAGAGCGTTTGTCCATTTGTATCAACCTTAAAGTGAAGTGGTATCACCTTCTATACTTTTGAGTTTCCCTCTCTTGACAAAAATGCCATCCTTCCCCGCCCATTAAAAAATCCCCCACCTTGCGGCAGGGGATTGATTACCTAAAACCAGTAGTCAGGATCAACCGAACTTACCAGCAGTAGAGGCAATGAGGAAAGCTGCGTAAGTGACGATGTAGCCAACAGTGAAGTGAGCTAGACCAACCACACGAGCTTGAACAATGGAGAGAGCAACGGGCTTGTCTTTCCAGCGAACCAAGTTAGCTAGAGGAGTACGCTCGTGCGCCCAAACCAAGGTTTCGATCAACTCTTGCCAGTAACCTCTCCAAGAGATGAGGAACATGAAACCGGTTGCCCAGATTAGATGTCCAAAGAGGAACATCCAAGCCCAAACAGACAAGTTATTCATGCCGTAGGCGTTGTAACCGTTAATCAACTGAGCAGAGTTAGCCCAGAGGTAGTCACGGAACCAGCCCATTAGGTAGGTAGAGTTTTCGTTGAACTGAGCAACGTTACCTTGCCAAATACCTAGATGTTTCCAGTGCCAGTAGAAGGTTACCCAACCAATGGTGTTCAACATCCAGAACATAGACAGGTAGAAAGCGTCCCATGCGGAGATATCGCAAGTACCGCCACGGCCTGGACCGTCGCAGGGGAACGCATAGCCGAAGTCCTTTTTATCGGGCATCAGCTTAGAACCACGCGCATCCAAAGCACCTTTAACAAGTACTAGGGTGGTGGTGTGGATAGCCAAAGCGAATGCGTGGTGAACCAAGAAGTCGCCAGGGCCGATTGTTAAGAAGAGAGAGTTAGTACCAGAGTTAATGGCATCTAACCAGCCAGACAACCAAACGTTACCGTAGTTGGGATAGGCTGTGTAAGCGACGCTATCGGGGTTAGACAGCAATGTGTCTAAACCGTAGAGTACTTTACCGTGAGCAGCTTGAATGAACTGAGCAAATACTGGCTCAATCAAGATTTGCTTTTCAGGAGTACCGAAAGCAACTACTACGTCGTTGTGAACGTACAAGCCCAAGGTGTGGAAGCCTAAGAAGAGAGACACCCAGCTGAGGTGGGAGATGATCGCTTCTTTGTGCTGCAAAATCCGGTCTAATACGTTGCCCTTGTTTTGTTCGGGGTCGTAGTCACGTACCCAGAAGATGGCGGCGTGGGCGAATGCACCAACCATCAAGAAACCAGCGATGTACTGGTGGTGAGTGTACAGTGCTGCCTGTGTTGTGTAGTCCCTAGCAATGAATGCGTAAGGAGGCAGGGAGTACATATGCTGCGCCACCAAAGAAGTAATAGTTCCTAGTGCAGCCAATGCCAAAGACAGTTGGAAGTGCAGGGAGTTATTGATGGTGTCGTACAGACCTTGGTGAGGCAGGTTGAACTGACCTTCACTTTTGCTACCGGGAACTAAACCGGATTTGGAGTTCAGCATTTCTTTGATGCTGTGACCAATTCCAAAGTTAGTGCGGTACATATGACCGGCGATGATGAAGATAACAGCGATCGCCAAGTGGTGGTGAGCCATGTCAGTCAACCACAAGGATTCTGTTTGGGGGTGGAAACCGCCCAAGAATGTAAGAATCGCTGTACCAGCACCAGTTGAAGTACCAAACAGATGACCGGCAGTATCAGGGTTCTGAGCGTAAACACCCCAGTTACCAGTGAAGAAGGGGGTTAAGCCTTCTGGATGGGGAGCTACAGTTAAGAAGTTATCCCAACCTACGTGAATACCACGAGATTCAGGAATAGCAACGTGAACCAAGTGACCAGTCCAAGCCAAGGAGCTAACACCGAATAAACCAGCTAAGTGGTGGTTCAGACGGGGTTCAGCACTCTTGAACCAAGAAAGACTAGGACGAAACTTGGGTTGCAAATGCAACCAACCTGCAAACAAGAATACTGCTGACAATAGGAGCAGACCTAAAGAACCTGTGTAAAGTTCAGTGTTTGTCCGCATCCCGATTGTGTACCACCAGTGGTAAACACCAGAGTAGGCAATGTTTACGGGGTTGCTTGCGCCAGCTTGGGTGAAAGCTTCAATCGCAGGCGCACCGAAGTGAGGGTCCCAAATCGCGTGAGCGATAGGACGGACGTGAAGGGGATCTTTAATCCACTGTTCAAAGTTACCTTGCCAGGCTACGTGAAACAGGAGGCTGGATGCCCACAGGAAGATGATTGCCAAGTGACCGAAGTGCGTAGCGAAAATCTTTTGGTAAAGATTTTCCTCCGTCATGCCATCGTGGCTTTCAAAGTCATTGCCTGTAGCGATCGCATACCATATCCGACGAGTAGTCGGGTCCTGTGCGAGATCCTGGCTAAATTTTGGAAATTTTGTTGCCATAGGTTTGATATGTCCTCTGACCTTTAGCCATCAGGTATCAGTAAAATTTTAGATTCTAGACTTTGGATTTTGGATTAAATCTAAAATCTAAAATCCAAAATTCAACTGATTACTACCCTACTGAAAGGATGTGTGCGTGGAAGAATGCCCAGGTGGTGGCAATTCCTCCTAATAGATAGTGAGCTACACCTACAGCCCGACCTTGAGTGATGCTCAAAGCGCGAGGTTGTATTGTTGGTGCTACTTTCAGTTTATTGTGCGCCCAAACAATGGACTCAATTAGTTCTTGCCAGTAGCCACGACCACTGAACAGGAACATTAAGCTGAATGCCCAAACAAAGTGAGCGCCTAGGAACATGAGTCCATAAGCAGAGAATTCACTTCCGTAGGAGTTGATTACCTGTGTAGCTTGCGCCCACAGGAAGTCACGCAACCAACCATTGATGGTGATAGCGCTTTCGGCAAAGTTACCGCCAGTGATGTGAGACACATTACCTGCTGCGTCTACAGTTCCCCACACATCAGATTGCATCTTCCAGCTGAAGTGGAAAATTACTATTGACAGGGAGTTATACATCCAGAACAGTCCTAGGAACACATGGTCCCAACCAGACACTTGACAGGTACCGCCACGACCTGGCCCGTCGCAAGGGAAGCGGAAACCTAAGTTTGCCTTGTCTGGAATCAGACGAGAACTGCGGGCGTACAGTACACCTTTGAGCAGAATCAGAACGGTGACGTGAATGGTGAAGGCGTGAATGTGGTGAATTAGGAAGTCTGCTGTACCCAAAGCTATGGGCATCATTGCGACTTTGCCGCCTACTGCCAACACACCGCCACCAAAAGCATAGCTAACTGGTGCTAACGCATTGGGTGCTGTGGCACCTGGAGCCAGTGTGTGCAGGTTTTGTACCCACTGAGCAAACACAGGTTGCAACTGAATTGCTGCGTCGGAGAACATATCTTGAGGACGACCCAACGCTCGCATTGTGTCGTTGTGGATGTACAGTCCAAAGCTGTGGAAGCCTAGGAAAATACATACCCAGTTCAGGTGAGAGATGATAGCGTCACGGTGACGAATCACTCGATCTAGCACGTTGTTTTGGTTAACTACGGGATCGTAATCCCGCACCATGAAGATCGCTGCGTGAGCAGCACCACCAACAATCAAGAAGCCACCGATCCAAATATGGTGAGTGAAAATGCACAACTGTGTAGCGTAATCAGTTGCCAAGTATGGATAGGGAGGCATCGCGTACATATGATGCGCGATGATGATTGTCAATGAACCCAAGAAGGCCAGGTTAGTAGCCAACTGAGCGTGCCAAGAAGTGGTGAGGTTTTCGTAAAGACCTTTGTGACCTTCGCCAGTAAAAGGACCTTTGTGGTTTTCTAGGATATCTTTGATGCTGTGACCGATACCCCAGTTGGTACGGTACATATGACCAGCAATGATGAACAGTACAGCGATCGCTAAGTGGTGATGAGAAATATCACTCATCCACAAGCCACCTGTGACTGGGTTCAAACCGCCTTTAAAGGTCAGAATGTCAGCATAAGTTCCCCAGTTCAAAGTGAAGAAAGGTGTTAAACCGCTGGCAAAGCTGGGATACAACTCTGTCAACAGATCCTTGTTCAAAATGAACTCGTGGGGCAAGGGGATGTCCTTGATGGCCACGCCTGCATCTAATAGCTTGTTGGTCGGTGCGGACACATGAATTAAGTGACCAGCCCATCCCAACGAACCACAACCTAGCAGTACTTGCAAGTGGTGATTCAGCATTGACTCCACGTTCTGGAACCATTCCAGTTTAGGAGCGCGTTTGTGGTAATGGAACCAACCAGCAAATAGGAACAAGCCTGCTAGTACCAAGCCACCAATCGCGGTGCAGTAAAGTTGGAAGGAGTTGGTGATACCCCAGCCACGCCATACTTGAAACAAGCCAGAGGTGATTTGAATGCCGTGGAAACCACCGCCAACATCTCCGTTTAAAATGTCTTGTCCCACAATGGGCCAAACAGTCTGTGCGCTGGGCTTAACTCCTAATGGATCGGCCAGCCAAGCTTCGTAGTTAGAGAACTTAGCGCCGTGGAAGATCATTCCGCTCAACCAGATTGTCACTACAGCCAGGTGGCCAAAGTGAGCGGAGAATATCTTGCGGGATATGTCTTCTAAATCGCTTGTATGAGTGTCAAAATCGTGGGCGAGGGCGTGCAGGTTCCAAATCCAAGTGGTGGTTTTTGGACCTTTAGCTAAGGATCTGTCGAAATGTCCAGGTTGCGCCCATTTTTGAAATGAGGTAGGTACCGGATCATTGTCAACGATGACTCTTGCTTTCTTTTCCTCTCGCTCCGGAGGACTAATCGTCATTCGACCTCCTCTCTAAATAAGGAATGAGGACTTGGGAATACCACATAGTTAGCTTTACTCGTAATTCCAGAGATTTTCTGGAGCCGCGATGACCGCGCTGTGTGGATAGTTGTTTCTGTTGAATTATAGAGTCTATACTTGTACTTTGTTAGAGACATTTTAACAATAATTAAAAATAGCCAGATTTCTTGCCTTATCTGGCTTTTAACGTAAAACAAATTGTTAAAATGTCAATAGCTTATCCATTTAATTTACAAAGAATAACAATTCTTAAAATTTATAGGTACTACTGAGGGTAGCAAATTTGATCTTTTAGGTTATAGTTCCCTATGCACAGTTTGCGCCACAATAATCTGTTAACCGTTGAAGACTATCACAGGGCGAAAGGAATGAACTCTAGGCGTAAAATAGCTTTAGAGAAACTCATCTCTAGGAGTTTCCCGATCCTCAAATGGCTAATAACGTTGGTGTTGGTCTTAAGTTTATACAGTTGTGTTGAGAAAGCGGGAAGTCAAGAAGTATCTATTGACAATCAGACAAAAGCGTCACTAGTATCCCCAATTTCGGGGAAATTTGCAGAAACTACTCCACCAGATGTTATCCAAGAACTGCGTCCCAGCTTGGAAGGTTATCAGCCACAAGTGACCATTCTCAGTCCCCAAGGGGATGAAGTGCTACAAGACGAAACGGTTAAAGTCAGCTTGCAGGTTAAGGATCTACCAATATTTAAAGATCCGCAATGGCAACTTGGCCCCCATTTAAACCTAATTCTTGATAATGAGCCAGATATAGCTGTTTACGACCTAAGTCAACCTTTAGTTTTAACTAACTTATCCCCTGGTACTCATACCCTGCGCGTCTTTGCTTCTCGTCCTTGGGATGAAAGCTTTAAAAATGAGGGCGCTTATGCCCAAACAACATTTCACATTTTTACTAAAACTGACGATAACAACCCTGAACCTAATTTACCAGTATTAACTTACAGTCGTCCCAATGCCAGTTACGGTGCAGAACCGATTATGCTGGATTTTTATCTTACTAACGCGCCTTTACACATTGCTTCTGAAGATGATGTTGAAGACACAATCAGCGATTGGCGCATTCGCTGCACTATTAACGGTGAAAATTTCGTTCTTGACCGTTGGCAAACAGTATATCTTAAAGGCTTTCAACCCGGTAAAACTTGGGTAAAACTAGAATTTCTCGATAATCAGGGAAACCCAGTCAAAAATGCCTTCAACAGTACAGTCAGATTAATTAACTATCAACCAAACGGTAAAGACACGCTTTCGAGAATTGTGAGAGGAGAATTAACCGCTGATGAAGTGCGAGGTATCGTAGACCAGAATTATACGCCTAAAATTCCCGAAACGGAAACGACACCAACTCCCAAAGTTGAAATAATACCCAAACCTCAACCGGAGATAGAAACGCAACCAGTTCCCGAAACGGAAACGACACCAACTCCCAAAGTTGAAATAATACCCAAACCT
>NZ_JACJST010000035.1 GCF_014698305.1 Anabaena lutea FACHB-196
TAACAATTATATGATTCGAGTTCTCAGTTCCTGTTTCATTGACTCTACATTAGATTCCTCTCATCCCTTATGTCAAGCCTAATTGAGATGCTCTTACCCTGATATTTATACCCAAACTATTTGCATATTTAAAATAAACCCTGGTAAAATATCTTCACCGGATAATTCTGGAGGAAATTCTGATATTTCCACTGGTTTACCAAGACGATAAATTTGAACTTGATGCATTTTTCGATTAATTAACCAACCAGATTTAACTTCGTAATATAGAAAAGCTGTATTAATTATTTCATCATTATTATAAATCCAATATGGAAGAACTAAATTTAATCTCAGATGCAGCTAATATCCGAGAGATATATATTGAACAACCATTTCCAAAAAGTAACATTGCTATTGCCGAGGTGCGATTAGAAGATGGTAAAGCTTTTGGAATGGGTGCAACATCTAGAGCCAAGAGTCCAGCACCTAAACCAGAACCTAAGTCAAATGGTGGACAATTTGAACCTACTGTAGATTCTCGTTTACAACGTACTACCCCTATGGATACTGATGCGGAATATAAGGTTTTGTCAGCTATTGCAGAAACTTTAGAATTTATCTACAATAAGGATAATAACCGCGTTAGAGGGCAACTGTATCTTTACACAGAAAGAAAACCCTGTGAAAGTTGTCAAAGTGTTATCAATCAGTTTGAGCAAAAATTTCCTGAAATAAAAATAACTATCTCCTGGACACATCCTTATCCGTAGCAATTAACTATGACATTCATATCATGTGAAGTTGAAAAATATTCTCTCATTTTATCTCCTGAAATTCCTAATTCTTTACGTTTAGTCATAGAGAGAATTCAAGGATATTCTTATGCAGAATTATATGAAGAAAAAGATATTCAGGGAATAAGTTTAGAAGATTCTTTAATCACAGTATTTGATGCAATAGAAAAAGAGAAAAATAGTTTAGATATAAGTTATTGCTATTTCTTTATGGCTATAGTTATGGGAATTGCTGTGCAACCAACCATTAAAACTTATTTACGTCGTGAGACAATCACTGGTAATATATTCCAGTATCTTTTTCAAAATTGGATATATCCTCAAGATAATTATCAGCCAAATTTAAACGTTTCATTTCGGGATTATCAGAATTATTGGGGACAATATCAGGCTCTGGATGAAGCTGTTGATGTTTTTGAGAATATGCTGCAAGTGCTGGAGTCTGTTAAACCCAGAGAAGCCATATTAAATATTTTGGATGATTGCTTCCAGGGTTATGCTATTTTTCCAGGATCACAAGGTAGACGGGAACTTTTTGATTGGTGGTTATTAGATGTTGTTCCATCTGTTTTTTGTGGACGTTTACCTAAAAATATTCATACTTTAAAGGGAGTTGATAAAATGACTAAACATATTTCTAAAATACGAAACTATTTTTGGAAAGTAGTCGAGAATAATCAGTCTCAAGTAAATATAGATTTGGAAAAACAAAATTTATTATTGAGTTTTCTAGCTAGATAGTTTTAGTTAATTTCTAAAAGAAAAAGTAATATCTATCCCCAAATAATTTGCATATTTAAAATAAACCCTGGTAAAACATCTTCCCCGGATAATTCTTGGGGAAAGTCTAATATTTCCACTGGTTTACCAAGACGATAAATTTCAACTTGACACATTTTACGATTAATTAACCAACCTAATTTAACTCCGTTATTTATATATTCTTGCATTTTGGTTTGCGTTTCCTGCAAACTATCGCTAGGTGACATTAATTCTAAAACAAAATCTGGGGCAATTGGTGAAAACTTTTCCTGTTCTTCTGGTGTAAGTGCATCCCATCTTTCTTTTTTTATCCAAGCAACATCAGGAGAACGATTTGCACCATTGGGAAGTTTAAAACAAGTGGAAGAATCGAAACAAACACCTAATTTAGTTTGACGATTCCAAAACACAAAATCTGCTGCAACTTCCACATTACGTTTTCCTGTTCCTCCTCCTGTTGGTGACATGATCAATATTTCTCCTTTTGCATTACGTTCAAATTTTACTTCAGGATTTTCCTGACAGAGTTGATAAAATTGGTTGTCGCTAAGTTGGATAATAGGGTTTAAGTTGATGGTGATAGCTGTCATGATGAATCTCCTTGAGGATGATATCAACCTTAACTAAATTATAAAGTAAGTCGCAATTTTTGTCATCACATATTAAGTTAATTAGATAATCCCAATTTGATTTTTAATATAGCCAAATCCAGCATCAAAATTAAATAATATTCGGCAACTATATCTATCTAAAGCTTCTTGAATATCTGGATTATCGAAATCTTTAGAGTTTCTATTAATAAAGCAACGTTGTCGTTCACTTGACTTATTCAAATGTTCAATAACCGAAGCGTAAACAATAGCATCTTGGGGTGTAAATTCAAGCTCGGACTGATATCCTATAGCTGCGGTTAGTATCTCCACTGTTAAAGGGATGACTTTGCTAACCACTAATAATTTCTCTACAACTATTTGGAATCTTTGCTTTTCTTCTTTGCCACTATTTACCAAAAACTCAGTAATCTCTTGATAAGTATGCACCTGCTGTTGGTAAGGTAGAGAACGTCCAAGCTGAGAAAGCTCTCTATGCAAATCTTGTGATAAATTCCGGCGGTTTTTTTCCCTACGAATCAGCGTTTCATAAGGTTCTGTAAGACTAAATGCGGGTAAAATCAAATTTATTCGTCCTGCTTCTGCCAAGTCTAGCAGTTTTTGACAACTTTCCTGTTGCTCCTGAAGCAGCGCTAGTTCTAAGACAAAATTAGTTTCTACATAAACATTCATTGTAATTAAACCAGTTCCTCCAATTTTAGGTGTCCGTGGTGAATAGCATCAAATAGACCTGAACTCACTAACCAATCCATATTTGGAGGGAGTAAATCAACAGATGGTATTGTTAATATTTGATGAAGCCAAGCAGAAACTATCAACTCAAAACCTTCACTACTAATTTCATAATTTGGAATATATGCTTTAGGGTAATAAGGCTTAAGAAAAGGTTCAGGGTTAATTTCATAATCTGGCTCTATCAAATCAGTAGATAAGCCTATGTTTTTCCACAAATAAAATTTATCTGGAAGTGCTAATAGAAAAAAAGGTGCTTCTGGAAGTAAACCATGAGCATACATATTGCGTCGCATTTTAGCAGCCCAAATTTTAGATGCACCACGTTTACGTTTAACTTCCACTAAAAGCTGTAAATGTCTATCTTTTCCGTGTACTGCCATATCAGCATAATACATCTATATCACCTCATAACTAAGGAATGACTAACCTATTCTGAAATTTCATTTTAACGCTTCCTTTAACAACTCCCGATGCAAAAAAGCGCCATTTATCAAAGATTGAATTTTCTCGGATGACAAAGAGTCACCCTGATGATAATAATCAATCCAAGTTTTACTAATTAAATTTACATCATCTGGTAAATCTTTTAAATCCCATCCAGGTATTTCTAAATCTTCCATTAAGCGATTTACTTTTGGGTCATAACTCAATGCAAAACAACGAGAACCTTCACTCGCTGCCATAATTAAACTATGTAGACGCATTCCTATGGACATTTCTACACCGCGAAACACGCCTTTTAAAATTTGTGGATCTTCCAAACAAATAATTTTACTAACGTCTTGTAATTGAGTTTGAATTTTTTCAGCAATTCCTAAATCTTCGCTTTTTTGAAATGGCAATAATAAAATAAAAGCTTGAGTAGATTTTTGCAAATTAACTATAGCTTGAGTTAAATTTGCTAACCGAGTTTCTGTAAGTTGAGGATGATTTCTTAAAGTAACTGCAATTCTGGGTTTTGGTAAATCGGCTAATTCCGGTACTGGCTTCGACTCTAACGCCCAAACCGGGTCAGGTGCAAGGATATGGGGTATACTCCAATCTGATAATAAACTAGAACTAGAGCGATCGCGCACACTCACTTTCGTACAACCTGCAAAATTGCTCTTGGCTAAAAATCGAGTTTGGGGACGCAACAGAGGACCTATACCCTGTCCCCAAGCCACAGTTTTCAAATTCATAACTTGAGCTAAAGCCATCAATCCGCCATAATAAAAAGGGCTAATAATGCTAGTCACATCTTGAATTAAACTCCCACCACCCCAAATAAAAGCATCACAAGAACGCAAAGCCTTGATTACCTGTAAAAACGCCATGCGGTTGTAACATTCCACACCATAACGCCGATGAGTTTCTTCAGGATTTCCAGAAAGCACCACAGGAGTGACATCAGATGGTAGCATTTGCAGAAGTGTAGCTAACAAAGCTTCATCACCACCATTACCCTTACCGTAATACCCAGACAATAAAACTCGCATTTTCCCCATTTTGAATTTTAGATTTTAAATTTTAGATTTTGGATTACCAATGTTTTTAAACTAGTTATCTACCACTAACAACCGACAACTGACTATTAATTATGCACGCACTTTCGATTCCTACCTGGATAATTCATATTTCTAGCGTCATTGAGTGGATAGCCGCAATTTGGCTAATTTGGATATATGGCGAACTGACAAAAAATCGTAGTTGGTGGGGATTATCTTTTGGTATGTTACCAGCTTTAATTAGTGCAATGTGTGCTTGCACTTGGCATTATTTCGACAATTCTGAATCTCTAGAATGGTTAGTCACACTGCAAGCTACCATGACATTAGTTGGTAATTTTACCTTGTGGGCAGCAGCTTATCTAATTTGGCGTTCCACCAAGTCTGCAAACTCAATTGAAGCACAATCTATCAAATCAGAACAATGATATCAAAAGAAACCCTCTTTGCCCTCTCTCTCTTTCCCTATTTGGGTTTCTTGTGGTTTATCAGCCGCAGTTCACAAATGCCACGTCTAGCCCTATATGGATTTTACGGCACATTGGTATTTGTCGCTGTCACCATTCCCGCCGGCATTTACGCCAAAGTTCATTATGGAGAACAGTTAGCTAATATAGACTGGTTACATGGTAGCGCAGAAGTCTTTTTAACTCTTTCTAACATCTTACTAGTCTTAGGTTTTCGCCAAGCCGTACAAGAATTAAAAAGCAAACATTAAGTACAGAAAAACTCTGTCTTTCTCCTTTGCGCCTCTGCGCCTCTGCGTGAGAAAAAAATTATTGTTTATCAGGAAAAAATAAATGGAAGTCATACCAGCAATTGATTTACTAGAAGGTCGCTGTGTGCGACTATATAAAGGAGACTACGAGCGATCGCAAGTATTTAGCGAAAATCCCGTTGAAGTTGCGAAAATGTGGGCAGACCAAGGCGCAACCAGATTACATTTAGTTGATTTAGATGGCGCAAAAGCTGGTAAAGTCGTCAACCTAGCCGCAATTGAAGCCATTAGAAATAATCTTGACATACCCATTGAAGTTGGTGGAGGTTTGCGCGATCGCTCCAGTGTGCAACAATTATTTAATCTGGGTGTAAATTGGGCAATTCTCGGAACTGTCGCAGTCGAACAACCGCAGCTAGTCCAAGAACTTTGTCAAGAATTTCCCGAACAAATTATCATTGGTATAGATGCCCGTAACGGCTTAGTTGCAACTCGTGGTTGGTTAGAAACCTCAGCAGTATTAGCCACCCAACTAGCCACACAAATGCAAGAATTAGGTGCAGCAGCCATAATTTACACCGATATTAACCGTGACGGGACGTTAGAGGGGCCAAATTTAGACGCATTACGAGAACTCGCAGCGGCAATTTCCATACCCGTAATTGCTTCTGGTGGTGTGAGTTCCGTCACCGATTTGTTAAGTTTATTAGCTTTAGAACCCCAAGGTGTAACAGGTGTGATAGTGGGGAAAGCCTTGTATACCGGCGATATTATTCTCCAAGAAGGATTAAAAGCTATTGGACCAGGAAGACTTCAAGATATTCCTCCCAATTTCGACTTTTCTAACTTCGCTTAATAAGTCTCTCCCTAAAGCTGCACCAATTTCTGGAATCATTGAAATTCTTGGTGTAGCTAAAATCATCACCGATTATACAGTTAACTTTTTATGTCTGATAAAAACGGCAATTCTAACCAAAATTCCAACCAAAACCAGACAAACAAAAACACAAAAAATAAAAGAAAACAACCACCTCCAGGATTAGGAAAACCAAAAACAGAATAATTGCACAATTCAGAAGTTCGTAGGGGTAAAGCGCAGTGCTAAACCCCTTTTTTAATAGGGGTTGCTGAAAAAATGCAAAACGCAGATAAATCAAAAGTTTGAGGCTGATAAATAGGAAAAAGTGCAAGGGTTTTGAAGGATATACGTGAAAAAGTGTGCATTTTTTGGTATTTCGAGAGATGGGAAAGGAATTTTCAAACCTCCTCCTGACTCCTGACTCCTGACTCCTGACTCCTATCCCATCATGGAAAGACTTTCTCAGCAACCCCTAATTAAGTTATTTATTTTTAACTTGACTTTTTGCTTGTTCTAAAGCTATTTCTTTAATAGCCTGATAGGAATTTACATTTGCAGTTCCTTCAATTGCTTTAACTGCTAAATCCTGAACTTGTTTGAGTGCAGATTCCAGTTGTCTAGAAAGGTTCTCAAGTCGCGTTTGCTGATTAGTAATTGTCAGTTCTAGAGATTGCAATCTTTGTTCATAAAACCGCTTTTGTCCTTCCACTTCTTTTCCATATAAATCTGCTTTCACTTTAGCCTGATAACCAGCAATACCTTTACCTTCTTCTGTAGCTTTTTTAATCGCAGCTTCTTTTTCTTTCGGGAACACCTCTACCTTAGTTTTCAACTCCTCAAATTGTTTTTCTCGTTCAGAAATTGCTTTTTCCCGTTCAGCCCACTGTTTATCTGTTTCTTGTTGCAGTTCTTCTAGTTGTTTAGATAAAATTTTCTGTTGTTGTTCATATTCATCATTTCCTAGTTTACGCTGAAGTTCTAAATTATATTTATACTCGGCTGCGTCCCTTTGTCTAGTTCTGTTAAGATTTTCATTGCGTTCTTTAATTATCCGTTGATGTTCTTCCTGTTCTTTTGTCCAAGTATTTTTAAGTTCTAATATTTCTTGAGATAAGACTTCATAGCGTTGACTATACTCTTCATGATAAGCCTTTTCATTATTATCATAAGATGCAATAAGAGTATCTAAAATATTTTCAGATACCTCTAAGTTATGCAGTTGGGCTAATTGTTGAATTTCATTTTCTACAGATTCACCAATTTCTGCTAACTTGGAAGCTTTCGTACTTAGCTGTTCTGACAATTCATTTGCAGCACTACCAAAACCTAGCTGGATTTTGGATAAGCTTTCAATAGTATTATTCATCTTTTGTTGAATGCTAGTAGTTGGAGTCATAGCGATTTTAAGTTCTGTTTTGGCTTCTGCTTTGGGTTTTTCTTGAGAAACAGATTGAGTTACCTTTTGCGCTTGTTCAAGTTGAGATTTTAGGGCTGCTTGTTCTTTTGCTAATTCTTCATAAGCCTGAAGAATTTCCGCTTTCGTATTTTTATCGTTCGGTTTTTTAGTTACCATGAGAAATTTCCTAAAATTCAAAATTCATCTATTTCAAAAAAGAATTAAATCTCTTTCACAGACTTAATTTATATCTCTGCAACTTTTATTCACACTTTATTATTACTTACGCAAGATGTAACTGAAAACCTGATTCTTGCGTAGTAGTGGTAATTCATGAATTACCACTACGTTCATTCGGTTTTGCGTCAGTCCTGTTTATTTACTATTAGAAGTATCAAAAGCCCTCATTGCCAAATCTTGTGCTTGTTTTAGTGCAGTTTGTAATTGAGTAGCAATACCTTCAATTTGCTCAGTTTGTTTAGTAATTGTTTCTTCCAGAGATTGAATTTTAAATTCATAACTCTGTTTGGTAGATTCCCATTCTTTTTCAAATAAATCAGCCTCAATTTTTGCTTTTTGGCTGGTGTCTTTAATAGCCTCTTCCCTAGCTTTCTTAATTGCTTCTTCTAGTTCGGTGGGAAATGTAGCTACTTTTTGCTGGTATTCAGTTAATAGAGGTTGACGTTCGGTAAGAATTTTTTCCCGTTCCGACCAGTCTTTATCTTTCTGTTGTGTAATTTCTTGAATTTGTAATTCTAATTTGCGTTTTCTCGCTTCATATGCATCTGTATTGAGTTTGCGAGTTGTTTCTAATTTATATTGAAATTCCTCTTCTTCCTGCTGGCGTTCTTTCCCTAATAATTCATTGTAAGTTTGCAGTTTTTCTTCAAATTCTGTTTGCTCTTTTTGCCATTCTTTCCGCCTCAGAGCAACTTCTTTTTCTAATTCTTCTCGTTTATTCGTTGTATCTTGTTCTAAAACTTTTAATTTTTCTTGATGTTCTTGTGTGAAAATATCTAGAGTATCTGCTACAATTCTAATTTGCTGTAGCTCTTGTAGGCGTTGCATTTCAATTTCTATTGCTTGATTGAGTTCATCTAATTTAGAGTTTTCTCTGGCTAATTTTTCAGCTAGTGCATTGACTATACTGCCAAATTCTAACTGCAAATCTGCTAAACCTTTAACAATACTATCAACTGTGTAGGTAGAAGCTGCTGTTAGAATTTCTTGGTTTTTGGCTTTTTCTGCTTCTTCTTGTTTAGTGGCTATTTTGGATTCTAGTTTTTTTCTTTCAACACGAATCTGTTGAAATGCTTGCACAAGTTGTTGTTTGCTGTCTTTAATTGCACCTGTAGTCATCTTTCAACTCCCTGGAATCGGTAATGATTAATTGAGTAGTATAAACGGCTAAAATTTGAACTTCTATAAAATTGCGAAAAAACCCTGATGTGTAAAGGTTTCGCATTGCGCTTTACCCCTACCTATAAAATCACATGATTAAGCCATATCGAAATATAACCTATGCAGACATAAGGTTAGCTTTTAGGCGATCGCTTGGATTACAGTATAAATACTGAATCAAGAGAATATATACACACCTTGTAGTCAAGATTTGTTAAGTTCAAATTTCTTTGGTGAAACTAGTATAGTATTTATGTACTAATAAATTTTAGTCAAGCAATTTGCTCTTGTCAAGAAGGAATCCAAATTATTTAAAATAATATACAAAGTCGCCAAAAATACTTGGACGCAGGTAGTCAATGTGATTTATAATATATTCGGTTTGTTATATACAATACAATTTACCAAAAATAAATCCACAGTCAAAGAATTATCGATACAAGCATAATCTCAACATATTTTGTTATCAATGTATACCAGCGAATTAACTAAGTATTCTGCCAAAGCGGATATCGGACAAACCAGCCGCATTCTAGTAGTGGAAGATGAAGAACTGATCCGGGAAATGTTAGTAGTGGCCTTGGAAGAAGAAGGTTATGGGGTAATTGCTGCTGCTGATGGACGATCAGCCATAGAATACCTCAAAAGCTGCGAATCTAATTCTGGAGACTTGCCTTTTGATTTGGTACTTTTAGACTTAATGCTGCCGCAAATTAATGGACTGGATATCTGCCGTCTGTTACGTCATCAAGGCAACTCAGTACCGATTTTAATGCTGAGTGCTAAGGGTAGCGAAACTGACCGTGTGCTGGGTTTAGAAGTAGGCGCAGATGACTACCTAACTAAACCATTTAGTATGCGAGAATTAGTAGCAAGGTGTCGCGCCCTCATCCGTCGTCAACGTTTAAGTATTGTGCCGCAAGTCCCAATCCTCAAGTATAAAGATGTTAGCCTCAATCCTCAAGAGTGTCGTGTACTGGTACGCGGACAAGAGGTAAATCTTTCGCCTAAAGAATTTCGCTTGCTGGAATTATTTATGAGTTATACCCGACGGGTATGGTCACGAGAACAATTGCTAGATCAGGTTTGGGGTCCCGATTTTGTTGGAGATAGCAAAACTGTGGATGTTCATATCCGGTGGTTACGAGAAAAATTGGAGCAAGACCCCAGCCATCCAGAATATATTGTGACTGTGAGAGGTTTTGGCTATAGATTTGGCTAATTGTTGGCGATAGTTGTTAGTTTTTAATAATTACACCGCAACTAACGACTCAAATGCTCTTATTGGGATTTTTTCTGGGTTTAGCAGTCGGACTGGGATTTTGGCTTTGGCAACAGGTTCAACTAAACGGCTATTTGGAGGGAGTACTCCAACCTTTAACCTCCCATTCTCATAAAACAGAGTTACCATTGCTTGGTCGCTTAAGGCAAGAAATGTCAATGGTGAAGCGTCAGCAGCAGGATTTGCAACTTTCTTTGCAAACCTACAAAGAATTGCTAGATTTTGCACCTTTGGGATATTTGCAAGTAGATGAAGAAAATCAGTTGCTATGGTGCAATCAGCAAGCGCGGGAAATGTTGCATCTGCAAAGGTGGCAAGCCGGACAGGTACGTTTGTTGTTAGAGTTGGTAAGGTCTTATGAACTTGATCAGTTAATTGAGCAAACTCGTGATTGGCAAAAACCTCAAGTGAGAGAGTGGGTTTTTCATCCCTCTCGTGAAAATGCTACAGCCATGTCAGAGTTAAAATCTTTAGCTTTACAGGCATCCAGCTTGCCTTTACCCAAGGGACAAGTGGGAGTATTCTTAGAAAATCATCAGCCGTTGCTAGATATGAATCAGCAGCGCGATCGCTCTTTTTCTGATTTAGCTCATGAACTCAGAACTCCTCTCACTTCCATTCGTCTGGTGGCAGAAACCCTTCAATCCCGCTTAGAACCGCCCTTTGACCGTTGGGTTAACCGCTTGATGCAGGAAGTTGACCGGCTGATTAATTTGGTGCAAAGCTGGCTGGAACTGACGCAAATGGAGACTAACTCAACCATGCAATTGCAACTGGAAACAGTGGAAGTGCGATCGCTGATTGCATCGGTATGGGAAACCCTCGAACCACTAGCCAAGCTTAATTCCCTAAATATGACTTATTGTGGTTCCGAAAATATCTGCATTAAGGCAGATAAATCGCGGATGTATCAGGTATTTGTCAATCTATTGGATAACAGCATCAAATACAGCCCTCCTTCCACAACTATTCATATTGAAGCTAAATTTATAACAGCAAAAGAATTTTTTCCAGGCGATCGCCATTCTCAAATTCTGGAAATTAATATCATTGACTCCGGTGTTGGTTTTTCCCCTGAAGATCTACACCACGTATTTGAGCGTTTCTATCGAGGGGATAAAGCCAGATATCGCTCCCCAGTGTCAGAAGGTAGTTCAACAACCGCTATTACTGGTAGTGGCTTAGGTTTAGCGATCGTCCGGCAAATGATTCTAGCTCATGGCGGTGACATTAAGGCTATGAATCATCCAGAAACAGGTGGAGCCTGGATGCAAATCCAACTCCCTGGAGTCGTGGCAAACTCATCCCGACAAGACTATAGTTAAAAAAATATCTTCTATTTTGAGATTACAAGTGTGAAAGCTGTTGTTCATAATCCCAATTCTGAAAAAGCACAGCCAGATCGCGCTATCAGGCGATTAGAGCGTGATGTGTTGCGTATGGGAGCTTTGGTGGAACAATCATTCCGTCTCAGTCACCAAGCATTATTTGCCCGCGATTTAACAGCGGCCGAAGAACTTCCCCGATTAGATAAAAAAATTGATCGCTTTTATAGACAAATAGAATCTGACTGTACATCGATTATGATATCCCAAGCACCTACGGCGCAAGACTTGCGTTGTTTAAGTGCTTTTATGCAGTTAGTAAGAGACTTAGAACGGATCGGCGATTACGCCAAAGATTTAGCCAAGATAGCAATCAAAATTTTTCCTTATCCGCCTCATGCTTCTTTACCAGAAATTGCCCTCATGTCCTACCATGCCCAGGCAATGTTAGCAACTAGCCTAGTAGCTTTGGCGGATTTAGATGAAGTTAGTGGGCTACGGATCAAATACTTAGATGATACTGTCGATAATGCCTACGACAAATTGTATCAAATTTTAGCATACCAGCGAGATGTCCCAGGGATAATTGAGCCAATTCTACTCTTAACATTAGCAATTCGTTGCCTAGAGCGTATGGCAGATCATGCTACTAATATTGGTCAACGAGTGGCTTATATCGTCACTGGTCAACGCCATTAACAGTTATCAGTGAAAAGTTATTCAGTGATCAATTATCAGTCTGTTCACTGAATTTAATTTTTTACTGTTGACTACTTTTTCCCATTTATAACCAACGTATTAATAATAACATATAATTCAAACTAATAAGTTAACCAACATACATTTCACTAAAAGCTTACCTGTTCTTAAACTTTCACCATTAAAGTATCGAAAGATAGCTTACATCAGTTAATTATGTTCCCTAATAATTGATTATTAGGATACGTAAGTATTCAGGATAGAGAATACTCTAAGTCAGGACAATAAAGGCTTTTTGAGTCAAATTTAATGATTTTGATAAAATCTTGCTTTTCTCTATTCTTCATTTCATAAGCATTCTGACTCCTGAACGGCAGTTGCTTTATGCCGGGGAACCCGTCCACCGCACTGCCTCCTCCTGACTCCTGACTCACTCCTGAATTCTTACTAGGATACTTCATTTCAATTTATTATTTATCTAACATTAAAATGACGTATTCTACTACAAATCACACCCTAAAATCCACTGTAAACAAGCAGTTAACCCAACATTTATTCACTCGTCGAGCAGTGATTCCAGTCCGCAAGGATGTACTATGGCGTATTGAGCGAGGAATAGTTCGTACCTTAACCTGGAGTGAAGATGGAACATCAATTACCTTGGGTTATTGGGGCTTAGGTGATATTGTTGGCTATCCTTTATCGACAGTTAATCCCTATCAAATAGAATGCTTAACAAGTGTGGAAGCAACCATTCTTCCTCCTCATCTTTGGCATGAAGATATCAATGCTTTATTATGCCATATCCAGCAAGCCGAAGAACTTTTAAGCATATTACATCGCAAACCAACATCACTAAAACTATGGCAATTTTTGGTCTGGTTAAGTGAAAAATTTGGCCGAGATTTAGAACAGGGGAAATTAATTGATTTGAATGTTACTCATCAGGATATCTCGGAGGTTCTCAACACAACGCGAGTCACAGTAACACGTCTGTTGCAGAAATTTGAAGAAGAAGGAAAGATATTACGTCATAAACGTAGTATTGTGCTGAATTTACCTACTCAATTAACCAAGCATTGAGTATTAAAGGTTAGCAGAGGGGGTTGTGCTAATTATGAATGATATTGTATAGTAGTTACATAGAATTTATGTGTAAATTCTCTGAATAAAACAGAGACTTTATCATAATTGGCAGTTTGTTTAGGTGTGAGAGAGATTAAAAACATGACAAAACTATTTTGGAATGTTCTAAAGGTTAGTCCAGTTATTGCAGCCACTTTCCTGTCCGCTAACAGCGCTTTGGCTGCGGAAGTTAACGAACAAGCAACAAGCGTTGCTCAGTTATCCAAAGAAGCTAACAACATTGGTCAGGTAACATCTGTTTCTCAATTTTCCGACGTGCAACCCACAGACTGGGCGTTCCAAGCTTTACAGTCTTTAGTTGAACGCTACGGTTGTATTGCCGGTTATCCCAACGGTACATACCGTGGTAATCGTGCCTTGACTCGGTATGAATTTGCAGCTGGTTTGAATGCCTGCTTAGACCGGGTTAATGAACTGATTGCTACAGCAACAGCTGACATAGTAAACAAGCAAGACTTGGCTACCTTACAGCGTTTGCAAGAAGAATTTTCTGCTGAATTAGCAACTCTGCGTGGTCGCGTAGACGCACTAGAAGCTCGTACTAGTGAATTAGAAGCTAATCAATTCTCCACCACCACCAAGTTGTCTGGGGAAGCAATTTTCAGCGTGTCTCAAGCTTTTGGGGATGAAAGAGTTGGCGGTAGTAGCTTAGAGTCTAATACGACTTTTTCAAACCGGGTGCGGTTGACCTTAAACAGTAGCTTCACAGGAACAGACCAATTGCAAACCCGGCTGAATGCAGGGAATATTGTCCAAAATAGTTCAGTAACAGGCACTAACATGACCCGCCTGGGCTACGACGGCAATAGCAATAACAGTGTTAGTATCGACAAACTCAACTACGCTTTCAACTTCGGTGAAAGAATCCGCGTCAAGATTGACGCTGTAGGTGGTGAGTTGAATGAGAACGTCAACGTCTTCAACCCCGATTTTAGAAGCAGTGGTTCAGGCGCGCTCTCTCGCTACGGACGGTTCAGCCCTATCTATCGCCAAGCTGGTGATGGTTCAGGTATAACTGTTAACGTCAATCCCAATGGACCTTTGACATTAAGTGCAGCTTATTTTGCAACAGGCAGAAATAGTGCTGCTGATCCTGCTGATGGTAGAGGACTATTCGATGGTAGTAACACCATTTTCGGTCAGTTAGCTTTCAAGCCTAATCAAGCCTTGAATATCGGTCTGACTTATGCCCGCTCTTATCAAGCTGCTGCAGGAAATTTTTTCTATGGAACAGGAAGCGACTTAGCTAATGGTGTCGGCAGTAACGTCCGTACTGAATCCAATCACTACGGTGTACAAGCAAGCTTAAAACCTAGCGAGAAGATCACACTTGGCGGTTGGGTAGGCTTCAGCCAAATAGAAGCTAAAACAGCTGATGCCCCCCGTAACATTCAGGCAGGTGATAGCGCCGACGCGTTCTATTGGGCTGCAACTTTGGGTATCCAAGACTTCGGTAAAGAAGGTAACGTATTAGGTTTAATCTTTGGACAATCACCTAAAATCACTAGTAGTGATGTCAGAATTAATGGTGTAGAGCAGAAAGATCCTAATACTTCCTATCATGCAGAAGCTCTCTACAAGATGAAGTTTTCCGATAACATTCTCATTACACCCGGTTTGTTAGTGATCTTCAATCCTGAACATAACGATGCGAACAGTACCGAATACGTTGGTACTCTGCGTACCACCTTCACTTTCTAAGATTGTTTGAGCGCATAAAATTTGCATCTACACAAACTAAGGTAAAATTTGATTTTTCCTGTATAGATGTAGTTTTAATTTACTTATACAAATGTAGAGATGTTGAATAAAACGTCTCTACATTGTTGTTTTTAACCTCATTTTTGTTCAAACAAATTCCTTGGGGGGGTAGGGCGATCGCTACTCCAAGCCCACCAAGCACAACCACAATGACAATGGTAGAATTCTTGCCATTTGCGACGATGATCCGTTGTTGTTACGGGCGATCGCCTATTTAGCCAAACCTCTACAGCTTCTCGACTACTTGAGTGACATTTAGGACAGCAAAACTCATAGGCGTGAAATGCCTGATTTGTCCATTCTGGCGGAGTGGCAGCAAAAGCATCCATATGAATTATAAAAGTCTAACCTTAGTAGTAATTTAATATACCTATATTATAGGAATAATATTTGATTTTTGAAATATATGTAGGGTTTGCATTGCCCACCAAACCCTTGCTAAGAGGTTGTTTTAAAAGTTTCTGGCTGTGACTTTAAGCACTTATTGATCCCCCCTAACCCCCCTTTACAAGGGGGGAACTTGAATTAAAGTCCCCCTTAAAAAGGGGGATTTAGGGGGATCTAAAAGTTTTTGATACATAACTAAAGACTTTTCAAACATCCTCTAAGGTCGTCAATGCCAGCCCTACACTATTTAATATTTTTCAGGAATCATTTAGGAGTCCTAATATTTATTAGATTTCGTTCATAAAACTATATGTAAATATTAATGTGAAATTGTTAAGAAATAATGCACAATAGTTCTCAAGAGGTCAAGCAACCCAGAGTGATGCAAACCTCCCACTAGTTAACAGCTGATTGAGTTAATAAATTGTGGTGACAATATGACATTCACTTCTGATTCAGCTTCAACCCGCTTTTCTAAGGCTTTTAACTACGGCATCCAGAGTGATGCTGTGGCTTCAACCACTGCTGTATTCAAAGCCCTCAGCGTGGATGATCAACTAGCTGTACTTTGGTATGCATACACAGAGATGGGTCGTTCCATCACCCCAGCCGCTACAGGTGCTGCACGTTTGCAACTAGCCGAAGGTCTTTTGAATCAAATTCAACAGATGTCTCATGCAGAGCAGTTAGAAGTAATGCGGGACTTGGCTGCTCAACGAAATTCACAAGTTTCTCGTGCTTACGGTATTTTCAGTGTCAATACAAAGTTAGCTTTCTGGTACGAGCTATCAGAATTAATGGTGAAAGGATTGGTTATTCCTGTACCAGCAGGTTATCAAATCTCTCGTGATGGCGCACAAGTGTTAGAAACACTCAAGGAATTAGATTTTGGTCAACAAATCACAGTACTGCGAAAAGTAGTTGCTGACATGGGTGTTGATCCTCTAGCTGACTAAGCAAGTTTAAAAAATTCGTAATTTGCGGATTTAATTATCCCTTTTCCATACCTAATTTTGTTTTTTGTAGGGGTCTAAATCAACACCTGTAAGCCTTAAGTCTCTGATCAGGTGTGACTTTCTGAAATTACGAATTATTTTGATATCCTCCCAACCTCAATGTTTGAATAAATAGTTCTCAGATACGGCTCTGGGGACTATTCTTTATTAAAAATCCCAAATCCCCAATCCCATAAAACGGTTATGACATCTGCTGAATTTTCGCTGTCAACAGAATTTAAGATTGAAGGAATTACAGAAACCAGTATCCTGCGTTATTTTTCTACGTTAAACGCTGGAGATTTTACAGCTACTGCTGCGTTATTTGCTGAAAATGGTGTGATGCACCCACCCTTTGAGTCGGGTATTGTGGGAAGAGATGCGATCGCTGCATACTTACAACAAGAAGCCCAAGACATCAAAGCTGAACCCCGTCAAGGAATTACCGAAAACCTGCCAGATAACTATATCCAAATCCAAGTAACAGGAAAAGTACAAACTTCTTGGTGCGGTGTCAATGTTCTCTGGCTGTTTATCCTTAACCAACAAGGGAAAATTTTAGACACTCACATCAAACTTTTAGCCTCTAAGAAAGAGTTACTTTCTGTGCGTCCACCTGACAAAGAATATACAATTACTTCAGAAATCATTTAACCTTTAGTAGCAATAGTTTGCTCTAAAGAACGCAATAACAATCTTCTTCCTAGCTCAACATCTGATGGTGAACATTGCCAATCTGGATGTGCTGTCATTAACAGGCTATCTAAAGTTTCTTGATCAAAAAGATGCCATACAGGAGCATCATTAATTCTACTTTCTAGAGCAAAACAGTTAGGAGAAATGCAGCGAATCATACAACGGCTGGAAACTCTAGCCAAACTCATCATCTCCCCAGGTTGTAGAGAGCGAAATTTGCGGATCACTTCTTTAAACTCATCAAAAGAAGAGACTATTAACCCAGGAAGAGCCAATGTAACCTTCTTGTCTCCATTCACCGCAATCCAGTAATGACGACTGGGATCAATTCCTTGTAACCAGGGTGATTCATCATCAAGACGATAGCGAGGTGACAAACAAAATAAAGGTTGCATAGTATAAATTTGGTATTAATTTCAAGATTTCTATTACCCAAAAGGAATTTCCAGACTATGGAATTAGCCTTTGTATAGCCTTTAAATAAATTATTTGATAAATAACACTAATAAAGCAAATAAATTTAGCAAAAGTTATTATATTACTTAATAATTCTTAATCTATTTCTTAAATCTATACAAATAAATTGATCAGAAATTAATTGGATTAATCGATGAATTTTCAATATTGCACCCTATTTTAACAAAAGAGGGTAATCATACACCCTGGGTAAAAAGGTAAATGGTTGTGGGCTATTTTACTAATTTTGGTAAAGTTGCTTCTAGCTTGAGACAATTAGCACCATTAACTTGCAACTTATACTCTACCTTATCCATCAGGCGATTCATAATCAGCCACCCATAACCACCTTCTTGCTTTTCTGTGGGATTGGGTGCAAAATAAGTGGACATATCAAAGCCTTCTCCATAGTCCCAAACTTCGATGGATAGTTCACGATCTTTTAGTTCCAGACGCAATAACACTGGCAGATTTGGCTTGTCTTTGTGAGCATGACGTACCACATTGGAGTATGCTTCCACCAACGCCAGCCGCAAACGACCTGATTGCTCTGACCAATCCACAGATTCTCCTAGTTGGATTTTCAAGCATCCCAGCAACCAAGTTTCGACGATGTTTACGAAACTCAAATCACTGGGTACGTGAAGCTCACTTTTCATTACTTACAAAACCTCCAGAGAAAGTATAGTTTGGTCATCTTCTTGGACATGATTATCTGCTTGAATATGAGTTAGTAAATTTTCAAGAGACAGAGGTTCAGGTTGGTTTTGTATGAGTAGCCACAAACCTTCTTGATTTAACATAGAACCATTTATTGTCCCAGAGCTATTATCGGCTTTTACATAGTCTTTTATTTTATCTAATACTCTAACTTCCGTAATGCCGTCACTAGCTAGTAGTAAGGTGTCCCCTGAAGCAAGTGTCAATCTTCCCGACTGTGCCTGCCAGTTCGGTAAAATCCCTAAAGGTACACTGCGGACTTTAAGGTACTCAGGTTGAGTGACTAAATTTGCTGGACGTGACCACAGCAAAGGATATATGTGACCAGCATTAGCATAGACAAGCTCCTTAGTAGCAGGGGTATAAGATGCAATCACAAGAGTAATAAAGTAATTGTTACTGATTAAGTCATCAGCAAGAGCGTAGTTGAGATTTTGCATGACAACATTTGGCTCGGCTGGTGATTCTTGTGATAATTCCCGACGCAACAAGGAAATAGCGCTGGCCATAAATAGAGCCGCTGGAACACCTTTACCGGAAACATCACCTACAGCTATCCACAAGTCACCTTTAGGATGAACAAACACTTCAAAAAAATCTCCTCCCACTTCCCTTGCGGGGTAGCAGCAAGCTTGTACCTTTACACCTTCAAGATGAGGTAAGGTTTGGCGGAGTAGGTTGTTTTGGATTTGACGTGCTACTTGTAATTCAACCCGGATTTGCTGTTGTTTTTCTTGCAAACTTTGGTAGAGTTTGGCCTGGGACAGAGCTAAGGCGGCTTGTTCTGCCACACCTGTAATTAGTTGAATGTCTTCTTCTTGCCAAGGATGCTCATTTCCCCAATGATAAAGAGACAGAATTGCTAGTAAATGCTGTTGGTAGGTAAATGGTACAACTAAATATTGACAGGGGTGTCCATTATGTTTGTCTTGAATTAGTTGATAATGCTGGCTTTGCAGGGCTGCTTCAATTAAATCAATGGGGTCCCTGGGTAGACTGACGGCTGGAGATTTAGGATCTTGATAGGAAAACTGGTTTTGTGTCAGGCGATTATCCTCTACTAGTCTCAGTAGACAACTAGTAGCAGTAAATGTTTGTCCAATAGTGACAACAATATTCTGCAAAATACTGTCATAGTCTAAAGATTCCCTAATTGCGGTTGTGACAGCGTTAAATAAAGATTCGCGTCTGAGGGCATGACGCAGTTCTTTTGTCCGCTTTTTTACCAGACGATATGTATCGCGGGCTTGCTCAACTAATGCCTTTAGCTGTTCAGGTTTCCAAGGTTTAGTGATGTACTTGAATACCTGACCAGAGTTAATTGCATCTACTAAATCTTCGACATCAGTAAAACCAGTCAGCAAAATCCGAATTGTATCGGGAAAGCGTTCCACTGTGCGACTGAACAATTCTGTGCCATTCATCTCTGGCATTCTTTGGTCAGAGATAATCACCGCCATTTCCCCTACTTGGTCTAAGATTGCCAAGGCATCATGGGCATTATCTGCTCTATATACTTTGAAGTCTCGCCAAAACGTGCGGTAGAGTAGGTCTAAGTTGTCTGGCTCGTCATCTACCACCATGAGCTTGAGCTTTTCTACCTCTGGTTCAGTCATATTTGACTATAATTTTCAGTTCGTTTCATGGCAAGATAATACCAAGTTTAGATCACTTAATCATCAACTAACCATCAAAAAACATTCCTTTACATTTATCACAAATTAAACAAGCCAAAAGGCTATTTCAAATCTATAATCTGCCTAAATTCGGAAAATTAGAGTGATCTATTATTCCACTAACCCAGAACGTAAAGCGTGTACCGCTGCCTGGGTGCGATCATCAGCACATAGCTTGTTGAGAATATTGCGAACGTGAGTTTTTACGGTGCCAATAGTGATGTAAAGTCTTTCCGCGATGACTGCGTTGCTACAACCTTCTACTATTAATTGCAACACTTCTAATTCCCTGTCTGTGAGGGAGTTAGATTCAATAGACTGTTGAGGTTCGGTGGATTCTGAAGAATCTACAAAATATTTGGGGTATGAGGATTTAGATGCTGGGTTAGGTAGGTTTTGTTGGGCTTGTTGCAAGACTATGCGAGCGATCGCAGGATCGATCCATGCATTGCCATTATAAGTGACTCGCACAGCTTCTAGTAAATTATCAAATTTGATATCCTTCATGCAGTAAGAGTCTGCTCCAGCAGCAAAAGCTGCCAACACTGCCTCTTTATTATCCCGTAGTGTCAAAATTAACACTTTTGTATCTAAATCTTCATCTTCAATAATAGCTTTTACCTCTCTTGTTAGCTCAATACCATCCTTATCTGGTAAACCGATATCGACAATCGCAATATCGGGATGTAATTTTTTTAACATTTTTAATCCTTCAGCGGCATTGGTTGCTTCTCCTACAACTTCAATTTCATCTTTTTGTAGTAGTGCTGTCCGAATGCCCACACGAGTGAGATCATGATCTTCAATTAGCGCGATCCGAATTTTACTCATAGTCAACTTACAACAGTTACACTCAGTTTTACACTGCTCACGCCTAAAAAGCATGAGACTCTTAACTTACAGTCAGTTTAACTAGTTTGCTTAACTTCTATGTCCGTAGTGTTGCGGGAATTTTCACCATTATGAATACTTGAGGCGTTACGCCATAAAAGCTAAAAAATGCGAATATAGGAGAAATGGTATAAATAAGTGCGCTAGAATTTGTGTAAAAAATTGATGAAAGGACTCAAACAGGTTAAAGGAGTTCGAGAACACCAAGAGTACTGAGGACTTTTCCCGCTTTGGGAATACATCAACTTTTATTTGATTCAGTCATATTCAAACTGGCAATTAATTAACTTAACAACACTAAGGACTATCCTATACGACACACCACAATGGAGAGATTGTAAACGGGCGCTATAGAATAATTGAATTTATTTGACAAAAAATATTAAATATGTATGGCTGTAAAAGCCACATTTACCGTAGGGGTAAAGCGCAGTGCTAAACTCCTACCCCACGGTTGATTTATCGGCAAAAATAGAATTACTTGCAGCTTGAAATAAGGTATTTTGGTGAAGCCATATCATGATTGATTTGTACAGTGCGTAAGTACTATAGACATAGCAGTCAAAATTAAATATGCTTGATCCTCAGGGTAGGAATTCTCGGCTCTAAATTCTTTTCTAAAGATGTTTACTACGTAAGTACTAATCTATTTAAAATACCTAAAAACTTGTGTAATCGACCTTGTTAACTTTTAATGTTTAATTTCGAGAAAGCGATACCAGATTTTGGAACTTCAACGGGTATAAAACCAAAAGTAAGCTGATATGTACAATCTGCCTGGGAAAAAATTTGATAAACTAAGCTTCAATATAATTTGGTGTAGGTCTAATTAAGAATAGACTATGTATAAATCACTCAAGGTATCGTCAGTATTAGGTTTACCAGTTCATGTAATGACAAATTATACAGACTGGTTACTAGAATGCCTACAACAAGGCAAAGGAACTCATGTAGTCACCCTCAATGCAGAAATGACTATACAGGCAGAACGAAATCCATCTCTAACAGAGGTAATTCAAAATGCTGACTTAGTAATTCCAGATGGTGCAGGGGTTGTTCTGTATTTGCAGTGGCTGTTAAGGCAAGAAGTACAACGCTGTCCTGGAATTGAACTAGCAGAAAAACTGTTACAAGAACTTGGTCAAAACCAAACCGCACCTAAGGTATTTTTCTATGGAGGAGCGCCCGGAGTAGCCGCAACAGCAGCAAATTTATTGCAGAGGGAAGTTCCACAACTGAATATAGCAGGTACTTACTCAGGCTATCATTGCTCAGAAGAAGAAGAAATATTACAACAAACCCTGACTGAGTTGCAGCCACAAGTTATATTTGTCGGTTTAGGAGTACCACGTCAAGAGTTATGGATTGCCAAAAATCGGCATTGGTGTCCGCAAGCAATTTGGATAGGAGTTGGTGGTAGTTTCGATATTTGGTCAGGGACAAAAACTCGCGCTCCCCGTTGGTTAGCGAATAACAATTTAGAATGGCTGTATCGTTTGTATCAAGAGCCTTGGCGTTGGCGACGAATGCTGGCGTTACCGGAGTTTGCCCTGAAAGCCTGTATTTATCGTTTGACGGGAAGAAGGAGCGTTAATGGTGTTGAGTGTTGATTAGAGATTAGAGATTAGATATTTAGATATTGGTAATTAGGGAAGAGGTGATTAGTACACAAGGGATAACTTATAACTGATAACTAATAACTTATAACTTATACGCGATGCCAATATTAAAAACTCCAGAAAAGACGGACACATCTGTTCATAACGAGGTAAACGATAGTCAACAGCAGGCTAGTCAAGCCCAGACAATAGTAGAATTACGCTCTGTAACTAAGACTTACAGCACAGGCTATCATGCCCTGTTGGATGTGAGCCTACAAATCAAACAAGGAGAATTCCTGTTTATTACAGGCGCTAGTGGTTCTGGGAAATCGACTTTTTTAAAATTATTGTATGGACAGGAGTTACCTACACTGGGAGAGGTCATTGTGGATGATTTGAATGTAGCAAACTTGCGGGGCGATCGCTTGTCATGTTTGCGCCGTCGCATAGGTATTGTCTTTCAAGATTATAAATTGATTCCCCAGCGCACAGTAGCGGAAAATATCACTTTTGTACTGCAAGCTCAAGGCTATACTCGTAAAGAAATTCAACGACGTTTAGAACCAACTTTAAAATTAGTAGGTTTATTATCTAAAGCTGACCGCTTTCCTGATCAACTTTCTGGGGGAGAACAGCAACGGGTAAGTATTGCGCGAGCAATTATTGCTACTCCTCCATTGATACTGGCAGATGAACCAACAGGGAATCTTGATCCTGATAACTCCTGGCAGGTAATGCAGATTCTGCAAAAGTTAAATACCTTTGGGGCGACAGTAATTGTTACTACCCATGATGAGCAACTAGTAAGGCGGTGTAATCAACCAGTTGTGCAGGTCAAAAATGGACGATTGTATCGAAAATAGTCCAATTCAAAATTCAAACTAATACTGCTCTACCTTCTCAGAACTTGTATTCAACTCTTTAAGTTGAGCAGATATAGGTACAAAAGGTTTGGCACTGCTAGATAATAGAACCTGTAGCCCTTCCAAGTTTTGTAAACTATTCAAAGCTGCCTCACGAATCACTGTTTCCTCTTCTTGACTTAATAGGAGTCGCAAGCATTCGATAACTTCTTGCTTTACTAAAGTATCAACTTGCTTACGAGTGATGAATTTAGTGAGTTGACGCACGGCGATTAAGCGTTTTAAGGGATCTGTTTCTGTTAAATTGTTCAATAATTGATCAAGATCGTCCTCCTCTCGATTTCCTTGAAGGCTGAAGATTTGCCACACTAACAAGATTAAAGTTAACAGCGTCCCCAAACCTTGGACAATAGTACCAATAGCAATCCAATGACTTGGGGAATCAACCCAGATTGCAGCAGTCATGTAAGTAAGGAGTGTAGCAATACCACCGCTAAACACTGCTAACGCTAATCGAATGTTGGTACTGTTTAAAAACCTATATATTTTTAACCAACTTAGTTGCCAATTCCATTTTGGTATTGAGTAAGCCAAGATCATTACTCCAATGCCAACTGCAAGTGCTAACAGCAACTTCCAGTTCCAAAACAGCATGGCAACGAAGATTGTCAGAAACCCAAGAATGCCTCCAGGTTCAGAGAAACGTTTTAACGTGTGCTGTTTTGGGCTTCCTGTCTTGATTTCTGGAAGTCGGTTGATTAATTGCCGCCAAGAAGACGAAGCCTGAGTCACAGATTTTACCTACTTGATTACAAAATTGCCTATTGATACGAGCTTTTGGTTGATGCTGTAATATTCACTAATATCAAAAAACCTTATTGTATACTAGTTTCAGTATAATTTTTTTGAATCATAGAAAAAACCATAATAAAACAGCACTAAATCTTGATCAGTCAATTAATGATTTTACATTTACTTAATCTACTTAATCTAACAATAGTCGGAAGTTATGGTGTTCTCTGTTCGCTGATAATAAACAAGTATGGGGCAAGTATGGGGAGTTGGTACTGAATAAGTAAGAACTCTCGATCTACCTTGGTGCTACTAATGCTCATTAGTTACAAAACAAACAAAGAAGATGTATGTTGCAACAACTGGGATTTGAGCAACGCTCTATCAATACCTCACTAGGTAAGATGGTATACTATACTGCTAGTGGTGTGCCTTGGCAGGATGAAAGTGAAAAAACTGACAGGGAAACTTTGGTATTTCTACATGGCTTTGGTGGTGGGTCTTCTGCTTATGAGTGGTCGAAGGTATATCCGGCTTTTGCGGCTGAATATCGGGTGATTGCACCTGATTTAATCGGTTGGGGTAGATCTAATCATCCGCAACGCAGTTACAAGATTGAGGATTATTTGACGACCATTCGAGAGTTTATTGAACAGACTTGTAAAACTCCAGTCACAGCGATCGCATCTTCTTTGACGGCAGCGTTTATAATTCGAGTTGCCATCGCTCATCCTGATCTATTTAAGTCGTTAATTTTGGTCAGTCCTGCTGGACTTTCGGACTTTGGCCAAGACTACTCCCGCAGCTTTTTTGCCCAATTGGTCAGCGTTCCCCTGGTTGACCGCTTGCTGTATAGTAGTGGAATTGCGACGGAAGCAGGTATTCGCAGCTTTTTAGAGCAGCGGCAATTTGCCGAAAGTAATCGAGTTTATCAAGAAATTGTGGAAGCTTATTTACAATCTGCACAACAACCAAATGCTGAATATGCAGCACTATCTTTTGTGCGTGGAGATTTGTGCTTTGATTTATCTCTTCACATTCAACAGCTAAAAACTCCCACTGCTATTATTTGGGGACAAAAATCACAATTTACAGGACCAGAAATTGGTCGTCGCTTTGCAGAAATGAATCCCCAAGCTATCCAGTATTTTCAACCTTTAGAAAATGTAGGGTTAACACCGCAATTAGAATTACCTGCGGTGACAATTGGATTAATTCGTAAATTTTTAACTTTGCTGAAGGAGTGATTGGAGACTGGGGACTGGGAACAGGGAGCAAGTAAGTACAGAGCGATGAGTAACGAGTAATGAGTAGGAACGAGAGTCAACCACTCGGTACTCGGTACTCACCTATTACCTATTAGCAAAATGCTATTTATCGTTTAACCGGATATCAATGACGGAAGCGTTGAAATTATAGTTAAAACCTTCTAATTCAAAAGGCATTCCGATTTTTACTTTATTTTTACCTAAAACTGGCCCGCTGTCGGTAACTTCAGCTTTTCCTTCTAAGGTCAAAATAAAATCTCTACTAAAATTATTGGATCTGGGGTCTGGTAATTCTTTAACAGAACCATCTGGTTGAGGAACAGTAATTGTTCTGGGTAGCTCTTGAATGGATTTAATTCCGATTTGACCATAGGGTTGATTGCGAATAATTACATTTGTTTTACCGCCTTTGCTAAATCCTTGTTTGAATAACTGTTCAGGGTCACGGACATTTAAACCACGAACTACTAAGTCTACTTCCATAGGTAGTGTTTTTGTACCTAGTTGAGCCACAGAACCGTAAGTTCCAGGAAATATAAAGATGCCAAATATAACTAGCAAAATTACCAGTGCAGCACCTAAATCGAGTAAATTGATTTTGCCGAATAAGCGACCTTTGGAATCTAAAATAGGCATAACAAGTTTTGTCAGTGATTGTAAGAGCAAGGTTTGACAAGAAAGTAGCAATTTTATCTAATTGGTAATAAGTTAAAGCGGCTTGGTCTTGCGGTCATGGGACAGTCTATCATGTACTGGGATAGTTCCAAGCAATGGCAGCCGAAAGCCAACTAACTTGGAATTAAGAATTTCTGATTTTTAATCATAGCTCAGACTTTGAGGGTTTTCCGCGTGGTAATCTTGGAGTTGATATAGTTGTTGAGATTAAGGGTATTAAGTTGAGAATGCAACTTCAGTAGCTATAAATACGTCCCCTATTTTAAGTTCTCATACAACGCTATTTTCTGAAGATTATGATTAACTGGAATGGATTTTTGAGAAATTACCGATTATGGCAGCGACGCTGGTTGTATCCGTTGATTTCGCTAAGTGTTGCTCTAAGTCTGTGCTTGAGTACACCTCTACCCAGTAAAGCTTTCGATTTTTTACCGCTGTTATTGCAAGGTGTACAGGTATTTCAGTTGTCTAATATGTCTGCTCGTCAGGAAGTTGAGCTTGGTAAGCAGATGAATGATGAGTTGCGCCAAGAAGTTAGAATTTCTCGTAATCAACAGCTTAATAGTTACGTAGAGCAAATTGGCAGACGTTTAGCTGCTAATAGCGCTCGCCCAAATATCCCTTATACTTTCCAAGTAGTTGAGGATAAAGCTGTTAACGCTTTTGCCACTACGGGTGGTTTTGTTTATATTAATACAGGGTTGCTAGAAGCTGCGGACAATGAAGCAGAACTAGCCAGTGTCATTGGTCACGAAATGGGTCACATTGAGGGTCAACACTTAATTAAGCAGATGCGGCAAAGAGCGATCGCTAGTGGTGTAGCTACAGCAACTGGCTTAAGTCGCAGTCAAGCAGTAGGTATAGGTGTTGATTTAGCTCTCAATCGTCCACGTAGTCGTCAAGATGAATATGATGCTGATAGCAGAGGACTAGCAACTTTAACACGGGCTGGTTATTCTCAGTTAGCAATGGTTTCGTTTATGCAAAAGCTACAGGGAAGGAGTTCTGTTCCCACATTTTTGAGTACACACCCTGGAGCAAGCGATCGCGTGAAGGCTCTTCAACGTCAAATCAATAGTCAACCTAGTAAAGGCAATTATGGCTTGGATAGTACGACTTATAAAGCTAATATCCGAGCCTTTTTACCCTAAAAATACTGCTTTCGCTCGTCAAAAACCCCCCTTATTGTCATTTCTCTAAACCTGAACTTTCATCTCAGGCTCGTTGCTTGTAACGGTGACTAACTTTTACTTTCTTTGGCTCAACTATAGTTACTGCTTTTTCCAAAGGCAGAGTCCGAACGCAGTGGTTAAAAACATTGGCTTGATAAACCAGTTTATTGGTAATATCCAGTCCGGTTAACCAACCACTGCGAGGATGATAAGCACCAGTATCAATGTCTAGCCAGCCTTGTCCTTGTGCTAATTGACCGGGAGTCACCCCTGGTAGACTAAAGGTGATAGTATGACCAACGATAATTAATTTATCGTGAAAGTACGGCTGTTCAAGGCTGTGGAATTCATCACGTATCCAGCAAAGCTCATCTGCGGTTTGTTCGGATACAGATTTGCTGGGATCTACACCTGCATGAGTTAACCAAACATCTCCCAAGTCAAGATAGATTGGTAAACTCTGAAACCAATCAATATGCTCTTGGGGAATTTGGGCGGCTTGATAACTAGTAATAGTTGCTTGTCCGCCACTATACAGCCATGCGTGCATTGTTTGATTAGATCTATATTTATTACCAAGCACGCTCAGTAACATCTGTTCATGATTACCTAGCAGACAAGAATAGTTATTTTGTTTCACAAAATCTACTACCTGTGCGCTTTGCGGTCCGCGATCTATTAAGTCTCCCAAAAAATACACTTGATCTGTTGATGTGGGAGCAATTGCCTTAAACAGAGTCATTAAGCCTTGATAGTAACCATGCACATCCCCAATAATAATTCTTCGTGGACTATTTTCGCTCATCGGCTCTTGCCTTGAATAAATTTACTGGATAGTTTTACTACAGTCTTATTGGTCTGATTTTGCCTGAATTAGGTCACTAAATACCTGATTAATTACATAACTTTCTATTTAACAAATATATTTAGTGACTCAGTAAAATTCTATCAGATATAACATGGCTATTGTAAATCCCAGACCAGTATAGCTTAGAATATAGACGATATTTATCTATCTCAGTGGGAGCCGCACAATGTCTGATCAGTTCTCTCCAGAAATTAGCGATCGCATCTGTAAACACATGAACGAGGATCATGCCAATGCTGTTGTCATCTACGCTCAGGCTTTTGGAAGTGTAAAAAATGCCACTACCGCCCAGATGCTCTCAATAGATGCCGAGGGTATGAATTTAACAGCCGAGGTGAACGGAGAAACAGTACCAGTTCGCATCCAGTTTGATCATGTTTTAACAGATGCTGAAGATGCTCATCAAACCTTGATTGCAATGGTGAAGCAAGCGCGGGTTAAGTAGTACCGAGTATTGAATATTGAGTATTGAGTACCGAGTACTGAGTACCGAGTACCGAGTATTGAGTATTAGCCCATATTTAAAACTAGGGGATAAAAAGAAGGGCGTTGCTGATTAAGAGTATAATTTTGTTTTGCCTACGGCACGCTGTGCGAACACGCAGAGGAGCCAGTGCGTTGCGCGGGTTTCCAAGGCACTCCGTTGGGCGGGCAATGCCCGACTTGTTCGCGTAGCGTCTCCGATAGGAGAAGGAAGTGCCGCCGCGTTGTAGCAACTGGCGTAGCGCAGAGTCACAGAGAGTAAGAGTTTGAAATCATTGATTTTTCAATTTCATACTTCAGTTCAGCAATTCCAAAAGAAGAAGAGAGTAGGAACATCTGCAAATAATTTTCTGGCTTTTTTGGATCTTGGACAACTACATTGTTAAGTGATATTACAAAGCTTGGAAAAATATTTAGAAAATGACCATCAGCCAAACATGGCTCTAAGGTAGAACCTATAGGATAAAATTGAGGCAATAAGATGAATAAGAATAATATTCAAAACTATCGGTTTGTCTGCACCTTGACATTTGGTGATATCTACGGTCAAATTATTGTTTGGTTAATCACAATTACTATCAGTTTGGCATCGGCGTTGGCGCTCATGGGTGCAAGAAGACCAGTATATGCTCTAGCTACAGTCGGATTAGTAGTTTTTCTGACACTGCCTTTCTTGCTGTTTGCCTTTGTGACAACATTGTTAAATCATATTGAATTAACTGCTATAGAACCAGGGACAAAGACTGAACCTATACCTGGTAACGTTTCTCAGCAACAACCTGTACAAGCAACCAGCTGAGAAATGAATAAATTTGGTAATGGAATAAACAGATAACTTAAGATAACATCCCTGTCTAGAGGCAGGGTATTTTTTTTGCACTGTGAGTTAAATTTATGTTAGAACATGATGTCATTATTGTTGGTGGCGGTTTGGCGGGATGTCGGGCTGCGGTAGAAATTGCCCGGACTGACCCTAGTTTAAATGTAGCAGTAGTTGCCAAAACCCATCCGATTCGTTCTCACTCTGTTGCTGCTCAAGGTGGTATGGCGGCATCTTTGAAAAATGTTGACCCAGAAGATAGTTGGGAAGCACACGCTTTTGATACTGTCAAGGGTTCTGATTATTTGGCAGATCAGGATGCTGTAGCTATTCTCACCCAAGAAGCGCCCAATGTGGTCATTGATTTAGAACACATGGGAGTTTTGTTCTCGCGTCTCCCTGATGGTAGGATTGCTCAACGAGCTTTTGGTGGACATTCTCACAACCGCACTTGTTACGCTGCTGATAAAACTGGTCATGCGATTCTGCACGAATTGGTGAATAATTTACGGCGTTATGGTGTGCAGATTTACGAAGAGTGGTATGTAATGCGCCTGATTTTAGAAGATGGTCAGGCTAAAGGTTTGGTGATGTTTCACCTGTTGGATGGGCAAATTGAGGTGGTGCGGGCTAAAGCGGTGATGTTTGCGACGGGGGGATATGGTCGCGTTTATAACACTACTTCTAATGATTATGCTTCGACCGGTGATGGTTTGGCAATGACTGCGATCGCTGGTTTGCCTTTAGAAGATATGGAATTTGTGCAGTTTCATCCCACCGGTTTATATCCTGTAGGAGTGCTGATTTCCGAGGCTGTGCGCGGGGAAGGGGCGTATTTGATTAATGCTGAGGGCGATCGCTTTATGGCCAATTATGCCCCTAGTAGAATGGAATTGGCTCCTCGTGATATTACCTCAAGAGCGATCGCTTACGAAATTCGCGCTGGAAGAGGTGTAAATTCTGACGGTAGCCCAGGAGGTAAATTTGTTTACCTGGATTTACGCCATCTGGGTAAAGAAAAAATCATGAGTCGCGTTCCCTTCTGTTGGGAAGAAGCACACCGTTTAGTAGGTGTTGATGCTGTCACTCAACCGATGCCAGTCCGTCCCACAATTCATTATTGCATGGGTGGTATACCAGTTAACACCGATGGACAAGTCCGCAGCAGTGGAGACGGCTTAGTTGAAGGCTTCTATGCCGCTGGAGAAACCTCTTGTGTTTCCGTTCATGGTGCAAATCGTCTCGGTAGTAATTCCCTCTTAGAATGTGTAGTTTATGGTAAGAGGGCAGGGGCAAGTATCGCCAGATATGTGCAGAACCGCAAATTACCAAATGTAAATGAGCAACATTATATTACCGCAGCAAAACAACAAATTCAATCTTTAATAGAACAACCTGGAAAATATCGCATTAACCAAATTCGCCAAGAATTTCAAGACACAATGACGCAATATTGTGGAGTGTTCAGAACAGAAGAATTAATGCAAGAAGGTTTGGAGAAACTTGAAAAATTACAACAACAATATCCAGAGATTTATTTAGATGATAAAGGCAGTTGTTGGAACACGGAATTAGTAGAAGCTTTAGAATTGCAGAGTTTAATGGTAGTAGGACAGACAATATTAGCATCAGCCTTAAATCGTCAAGAAAGTCGCGGCGCACATTTTCGAGAAGATTTCCCAAATAGGAATGATGGTGATTTTTTGAAACACACAATGGCTTATTATTCACCTGTGGGAATTGATATTCAATATCGTCCGGTAACGATTAATATGTTTGAGCCAAAGGAGAGAAAGTATTAGAATTTGAATAAATGATTAATTGTGAAGGATGAAATATTTTATCCTTCATATTTTTTTGCAAGCAAGTAGCAAGTCATTTTAGTAGTTCAAATATTTAGTGCTAATTTTCCATTATATAATTCTATCTATATGTTCTTATTTAAAAATGTACGTAATGCTTAGTTAAAGTCATTTGATCTAGTATTAAATTTGGAAATTTTCTGTATATAATATTTAGTAAAGAATCTGTAAATTCTGAAACTAAGACATTTTCTTCGACTATTTCCATCCAAATATCAGGGTAATACCTGCAAAGCATACCTAAACAAAATAATATTACAAAATGAGATATTATTTCTTGAAAATCCATCTCTTCTGAGGGTAGCTTATAAAATATTTTCCCATGAATATCATCAATCATAGGTGGTAAATACTCGAATTCAAAATTAGGCAAATGATCAGATTCAAATTCTCCTATTTCAAACTCATATTCTTTTTCGAGATTAAAAGCTATATTAAATTCATTCTTTTGATAGATATATTATGATTAGATTTGTTTTGATAAATTAAATTTAACATTTCTTGTTGTGTGGTTTCAATATTGTTTATAAAAAATAAAAGTTCAGCTATTGACTTACTAACCCTTTTATTTTCTTTTTCCTTCATGAAATCTGTTGAATGTAAATGTAAACTGCCCTCACATAAATTTGGTTTTATTTTTAATTGAGTTAGCATATGATAAAGTTCAGGTATATTCTTTATTATAGATAATAAATTGAAGCGTGTTTTATCATCAATTGGCACTTCATCAATTGGCATTTCATTAATTGTTAATCCACCATTGTTTTTTTGGAGTGGTCGTAATGATGAACAAGTCAATGGGTATGTTGACTGTAAAGGTACTATTCTTTCACGAAAAGTCTTGTAAGTATTGAGTCGAATTGCAGCAGGAACTAAACTTTCATAAAAAAGAGGGAAATTTCCCCAAGCAATTCCCCCTTGATTGCTATTAAAATAGCATTTACACTCTAATAATCTAAAAAAACTTTCCACACTTAAAGTACTTAAAGTATTGATATTTTGACTCTTAAAAGACTTACTTAGTTCTAATCCATGATGATTGTGCTTGTCTTTATTACGAAGTGCATCAAACGAATAATCACCATCTTTTTTAAGTAGAATTAACGCTTGAGATAGACTAACAGCACCGTAGTATAGTAAGATAGGACGAGTAGCTAAACTAACTTGTGATGCTGCTTCAAAATATTGTTCAGCTTGACGAATACAATAACCTATTTGTTTAGCTTGCTTGTTTATATTAGATTTGCGCTGTTTATATTCATTATCAGAAATTTTTTGAATACGACAATGTTGAGTACGACTAAACTCAACATCTTGAAAATATTTCAGAAATTTCCAAACTTCTTTAATAGGATTTTCTGAAGTGATATCTTTATAAGAATTAATCATAGACATGGGATTAATATATTAAATATTGTATTTCCAATCATACCAATTTTGTGTAAATTGTCATCAGTAGTTTGTGTCAAACCTTCTTTAGAAAATTTATTGGGTGCAGCCTCATCAAGAAATACCATAAATATACCATGTTTAATATGTATAACTTGGCGCGTCTAAAAAGCTATTCCTTTTAGCCACAACATCCAAATATTGCCACAAGTAAAAATTGGCATTCCTAGAGAAGATATTATCCTGGGTTTACATCCCCCTTATAAACGTCCGTATACAGATTATGGAGTTGCTTAGAAAATGTTATAAAAAAGATTGATAATGTATCAAAAATCCTCCTCTTCCTCTCCGCGCCTCCGCGTCTCTGCGTGCAAAAAAACCAACTTCCATAACCACACAAATAGCCTTAAAGTAAAAATAAACATCTACCATTAATAGACTATGCTTACCCAAGAAAAAAAACAAATCGACTGGAAACCCATCATCAAAAAATTTATTGCGGTTCTGGGAGAAAAAGGAGTAGTAAAACGCCGGGAAGAACTTCTCACTTATGAATGCGACGGCTTAACCAGCTATCGCCAAACACCCCCAGTTGCGGTTTTACCCCGCACCACAGAACAAGTAGCCGAAGTTGTCAAAATTTGCAATCAACACTCCGTCCCCTTCATTGCTAGAGGTTCAGGAACAGGTTTATCAGGTGGCGCTTTACCATCAGAAGATTCGGTTTTAATTGTCACATCTTTAATGAGACAAATCATCAAAATTGATTTAGAAAATCAGTTGGCTGTGGTTCAACCTGGGGTAATTAATAGCTGGGTGACACAAGCTGTTAGCGGTGCTGGATTTTATTATGCACCAGACCCTTCTAGTCAAATTATCTGCTCAATTGGTGGTAATATTGCTGAAAATTCCGGTGGAGTACATTGTTTAAAATATGGTGTGACGACTAATCATGTTTTGGGTTTAAAACTTGTACTTCCTGACGGTTCTATTGTTGATGTCGGGGGACAAATTCCCGAAATGCCAGGTTATGATTTAACAGGTGTATTTGTCGGTTCAGAAGGAACTTTAGGAATTGCGACAGAAATCACTTTACGAATTCTCAAAAGTGCAGAATCAATTTGTGTGCTTTTGGCAGATTTTACCAGTGTAGAAGCTGCGGCTGCGAGTGTTTCTGATATTATCAGTGCTGGCATTATTCCCGGTGGTATGGAAATGATGGATAATGTTAGTATTAATGCTGTTGAAGATGTGGTTGCTACTAATTGTTATCCTCGTGATGCAACGGCAATTTTATTAGTAGAAATTGATGGTTTAGAAGTGGAAGTTGCAGCAAATAAACAGAGAGTAGCAGAAATTTGTTTAAAAAATGGGGCGCGGAATATTACTTCTGCATCTGACCCAGAAACGCGGTTAAAATTATGGAAAGGGAGGAAAGCTGCTTTTGCTGCTGCGGGACATATCAGCCCTGATTATTATGTCCAAGATGGGGTAATTCCTCGGACTCAATTACCTTATGTATTGAATGAAATTGAGGCTATCAGCCAAAAATATGGTTATCAAATTGCGAATGTGTTTCATGCTGGGGATGGAAATCTACATCCTTTGATTTTATTTGATAATTCTATCCCCGGAGAGTTGGAAAAAGTGGAAGAAGCGGGGGGAGAAATTCTCAAGCTGTGTGTAAAAGTCGGTGGTAGCATTTCTGGTGAACATGGTATTGGTGCAGACAAAAAATGTTATATGCCCGATATGTTTAGTGATGCTGATTTAGAAACTATGCAATGGGTGCGACAGGTTTTTAATCCGCAAGGTTTAGCAAACCCTGGGAAAATTTTCCCCACACCTCGCACTTGTGGAGAAGCAGCAAAGGCTTCAATTCAGCAATTTTCAGGAGTGGAGAGATTTTAATTACGAAAGTATCAGCCAATACAGTTTATTGGAGAAACCAAAATCAATATTTACGTAGGTTGGTTAAGTGAAAGCGCAACCCAACCTACATTTTTTTATTATTTTATCAACAAATCTTGATATCATTACATAATCCTGATAAATATAATTTGATTTTGTAGTTATATATAGAGGATAAAACTAAGTTTAGTTTCCCAATGAATAGGGTGTTACGCCGTTGTTTTTTATTATTCCTATGTTTAGGATTTGTATTCAGTTTAACAGTATTGCCAATTTCTTCAACTCTGGTTTCTTCTCAAAAAACAAGTCTTGTCACTACAGAAATTCGTGGTGTTTGGCTGACTAATGTTGCTAGTGGTGTACTTTTTGTTCCTTGGGGTATTAACCGCGCTATCAATCAATTAGCTGCACTGAATTTTAATACAATTTATCCGGTAGTCTGGAATAGAGGTTACACTTTTTATAAAAGTGATGTTGCTAAAAGTATAACGGGTGAAGATGTTCAACCTTTTCTTAATTTCGTGCATGGGGGAAATGACGTTTTAGCTAAGTTAGTAAGGTTGGCTAAAAAGCAAAATTTGAGTGTGATTCCTTGGTTTGAATATGGGTTAATGACTCCACCTAATTCTAAATTAGCAGAGTTAAAACCAGAATGGTTGACAATTGGACAACAAGGTATAAATTCTGTTGATGAAAACCTACCGGAAGAGATTAATGATGGTGTGTTTAATCGACAAGCTTGGCTAAATCCTCTTCACCCACAAGTACAGAAATTTCTTAAAAGTTTAATTTTGGAAGTTGTTAACAATTATGATGTAGATGGAATTCAAGTTGATGATCATTTTGGAATGCCTGTACAATTTGGTTATGATACCTTTACTATTCAACTTTATCAAAAAGAACATTTAGGTAAAATTCCACCTAGCAATCCTTTTGATCCAGAATGGATGCGTTGGAGAGCGGATAAAATTACTGATTTTATGTTCCAAATTAATAAAGAGGTAAAAGCAATTAAGCCTCAGGCTAAAATATCTCTTTCTCCTAATTCACAGTATTTTGCCTATAAATACTATTTACAAGATTGGGAAAGTTGGGTAAATCAAGGTTTAGTAGATGAATTGATTTTGCAGGTATATCGAGACGATAAAAATTCTTTTATTGCAGAAATTGAAAAACCTACGGTACAATTAGCTTTGACGAAGATTCCTGTGAGTATTGGCATATTAACGGGAACTTTAATCAATCCTGTGGAGATTAATCGTATTAAAGAAAAAGTACAAATTGTGCGTGAACACAATTTCTTTGGCTTCTCTTTTTTCTATTGGGAAAGTTTGTGGGGTTACATTTCTCCCGAATCACCTCAAAAGCGGAGAAATGCTTTTTTAGAAATGTTTTATAACAAAGCTGTCAAACCTTTAAAACTAAAAAAATTGTGATGCATTTAGCGTTTGAAAAATCTAAATATAGTATTTTGAGTTTTACATCTTTGTGGATTTTTGCCACTTTGGGTGGTTTTTTCTTAAGTTTGCTTTGGATTGAAATTGGTGAAAAGTCGGATATTGGTTTACTAGAAGCAGGTGTAGGTGGATTAGCGATCGCACTCCCCCAATCTTATATACTTAGGCATAGGATCTTTCCCCTGGGCTGGGTATTATCCACCATTTTCAGTTGGGTGCTAATTGCGGCTATTGGTGTAGGTGCGGTAGGTTGGTGTGTACCCTCAAGTGAATTTTTCCCTCTGAGAATTTTCTTAGGGATTATTTCCGGAAGTATAGGCGGTTTAGTCATTGGTCTGGCACAATGGTGGATAGCAATGCCTCAATCAGTTCCGTGGGTATGGTGTTGGATGTTTGTAAGTTCAGCAAGTTGGGCTGTTGCTGTTTCCACTGGTTCAGCTGTTGGGCTATTTCTGCACCGTCTCACACAGCTATTTTTAGGTGAAGTTGTCGGTTTAGCTATTACCTGGTTAATTGTGGGAATCTTGACAGGAATTAGCGCTTATAAATTGCTTAAATACAGCAGAATTCAGGAGTCAGGAGTCAGGAGTCAGGAGTAAAACTGGCGAATGTGTCTAGGTTTCAATTTAGATTCTGTACCCCATTTATCTGCAATCTGCTGTAACTTTTAACTGCTCATGAGGAGACATTCCCACGAAAACGTCTTGACGATAATGTAAAGAATTGTTAAGATTATGAGATTTACCTAAGTCTGTAACTCAGTATATGCGATAATAATAAAGGATAACTAAAAATACTTTCAGTATCGTTCCCCGAAAATACAAATGTATTTTTGCCTGCAAACATCAGGAATGCTTGAGTTTACGCCTATTCACTGGGTGGGCTTAATTAAATATAATATCTCTTTGCAAACCTCTCCCCGACTACAAAGGGAGAGGATTTTAGTCTCCCCTTCTCTATTAGGGACGGGGTTGGGGGTGAGTTTAGTATTTGTGTTTAATTACACCATTTTATGTAGCTTACGGCAATTTTGGATTATTAAGTAGAGAAAGATATAAATCTATGAACAACATCTGAACAACACTTAGCTTTAGGCGCTAAGGGAAATTTGTTATCACCATTAATATGATGTAAGAGAGAGCGCCTAGATAGAGTCAGCAGTCCAAAATAGAGGCTCTCCCATGAAAATCAATCGAGTTGAATCGATCTCAAATTTGACAAACTCAGCACCACCGCAGATTTTTTTCGGCACAGAAGCAGATAAAAAAAGTAGTAGTGAGCAATTTCTACTCAGTATGTACGATTCTGTGCAGACATCTATATTTATTGTCGATGTTCTGGAAGACGGGGATTTTCGCTATCTAGCACTTAATCCTACCCATGAACGGTGGCTTGGTATTCGCTCTGAAGAACTCCGGGGTAAAAAACCAGAGGATATTCTCTCTCCCGTTGATGCTGCTAGTGTACGTCAGCGTTATGCTGATTGTGTGCGTTTTGGGAAAACGATTTCCTATGAACAATGTTTACAATTTCAGGGAATATTCACTTGGTGGAGTACAACTTTAACGCCATTGCGAGATGCTGACTCTAGAATTTATAGACTGATTGGCACTAGTAGCAATATTACTCCCTCAAAGCTGGCAGAACAAGCTGGAAAAATAGAAGGGGAAAGGGAACGCTTATTAGCATCAACAACGCTGAGAATTCGCCAATGTCAAGACTTAGAAACGATTCTCCAGCAGACAGTTAAAGAAATTCGGCATTTATTAGAAAGCGATCGCATTTTAATTTACCGCTTTGAGCCGGATAATGGGGGGATAATCTTGGCCGAATCCACAATTACCGCTGGTGATTTCCTCCTCGGACGAAAAATCAAAGATCCCTGTTTTGATGCCAAACATCGAGAACGTTACAGACGTGGTTGTATTCACGTAGTGGAAGATATTTATGCCACAGGTTTGCATCCTTGTCAACGAGATTTTTTGGCTTCCATGCAGGTGCAAGCTAATCTAGTTGTACCGATTTTATTAAAACAGAATTTGTGGGGACTTTTGATTGCTCAACATTGCCGAGAAAAACGACAATGGCAACAAGCAGAAATCGATTTATTCAAACAAATAGCTATTCAACTGGGTATTGCTGCCCAGCAAGCAGAACTACAAAAACAAGTACAATATCTGCAAGAACAACTAGAATTACAAAAACAACAGCATACATCCCAGTTAAATAAAGCACAGAACTTTCAAGCATTGGTGCGAAGGATTACTGAACAAATCCGTGATAGTGTGGATGCTCAGGAAGTTCTCCAAACCGCAGTTCAAGAATTAGCAAAATTATTGCAACTGGAACGATGTCAAATCGAACTTTATAATCCTTCCCAAACTTCAGCCACCGTCACCTGTGAGTATAGTAATAGTTCACCTCATTGTCAGGGATTAATTAGAGAAATTGCCGACTTTCCCGAAGTATATCAGCCACTTTGGCAAAAACAAACTTTGCAATCTGTGGAAATTCTGCCCGGAAACTATCTACAAGTACAGGTTGTCTCCCAACTAGCTTGTCCAATTTTTGATTCTCAGGGGATTTTGGGCAATATTTGGTTAATTAAACCAACAGAGGAGATATTTGAGCCATTGGAGATATCCTTAGTACAGGAGATAGCTAATGAATGTGCGATCGCAATTCGCCAATCTCAACTACAGGAAAAAACCAAAGCACAGGTAAAAGAACTAGAAAAACGGGAACGTCACAAAAACGAATTCCTAAAAACTCTTTCCCAAGAACTTCGTACACCCGTAACTAGTATTAGTCTTGCTGCTCAAACTCTAGAAGGTCTGTTAACCCCAAGTGGTATTCTCGATCTAGAATTAGTACCGCAACTTTTACAAATTTTACATCATGAATGCGGGAGAGAAAGCAAGTTAATTAACGATTTGCTCACCCTCACCTATCTCAAAATTGAACCCGAACCCCCGACATTAATTGCCATTGACTTACAAACCTGGCTAACTCCCATTGTCGAATCTTTTCGCGATGTTGCCAATTGTCAAAAACAAAACTTAAACTTAGATATTGCCGCAAAACTTCCGTCTTTAGAAACCGATATCACCGATTTTGAGCGAATTATCACCCAACTGCTTAACCAAGCTTGTAAATGCACTCCCGCAGGTGAATCAATTACCGTTTCTGCTGAATTGAGCGCAAACACAGTAGAGTTAAAGGTGAGCCATTCCGGTGCAGAGATTCCCAGTCATGAACTAGCAAAAGTTTTCCAGCCATTTTATCGCTTTACCAACAATGCTCCCTGGAAATCCAGCAATTCTGGACTAGAACTGGCTTTGGTGAAAGCAATGGTTAAACGTTTAAACGGTTCAATTCACGTCGAAAGTGCCGATAATCAAATTACTTTCACCATTAAATTCCCGCTTTAGCCAGTTTTTTAACTGCAACACTAGCGCCAGCATCAAAAGTCTGATATCATGAGTCCTAGTGTGGGTGAGTAGCTCAACGGTAGAGCAGTTGACTCTTAATCAATTGGTTGCGGGTTCGATTCCCTCCTCACCCACTAGCTTTCAGGTTTTCTAAATACTGGCTTTGACTAATTCTTGCCTAATTTACAGGAATACCCCCTCATAAATCCTGGATTTACAAGCAAAACACCATCTAGATTTTGACTAAATTTCATAAAAATCCTCTACAGGGAGAGTATTTGTACTCTTCCTTCTGTCGTTTGTGCGATCGCATTTTCGCTGCTACTCAAGTACTACTAGTGTAATATAGCTATATATCTACAAGCTATATGACTTTATGCCAAAATCTACATTGACTGAAGTATTTGGAGCGGGTGCAACACAAACCGCAACTTCCTGGACAATTCAAAAAGCAGATTTCCCCACACTAGAAGCTGCTATTTCAAATTCTGGCTCCTCCCTTTTAGCTGCACTGCTATTAAGGCTTAAAACGGTATTAACCCAAGCCGCGTACGACGCGGACATAGAAAAATCCATCTATTTACAAAGCAGTGATTTTCCCTCTATTCTTCCCAGGGGAGAGCAAAATACACCCTATCGTATTGACCAGATAACCATTAATCTGAGTAAGCCTGATACAGTGACAGAACTCGACCCGGACAATTACTAACATGACATTCAAAGGAATAGAAACCAAGACTAAATTCGCTAAATCATTAACAACCGATTCGGCTGATACGATTAGCGATTTACTGACAATAACTCCTCTATCAATACCGGGCTATCGCATCATTCAAAAGTGGAATAGAATTGAGAATATCAATATCTGCAATATGATTAAATCACTTGCAGCTATTGAATATCCTAAATTTGGAATCTCGGCATCAGAAAGTGAAGAACAACTTGCTCTTTTAAACTTGCAATGGACATCAGAGCGGTTTCATCTAAACTTTTATCTTGATATTCAGGGGCAAGACAGGACTTTTCTCACTACATATTCTCTGCTCTCAGTCGTTCCTTACCCTTATGCAAATATCCCCGTCGAGCCAATAAATCTAGGCGATGGTGACATGATTTCGATAGGAATTGAAGATGCAGGATATGGATTATTGCAAGCCCAAGATAAAGTAATTATCTCTGGGGAATTAATTCAAAATCTGTGGTTAGAAAAATCTAGTGATTCAGCAATCAAAATTGCTAATTTAATTACCACCAATCCATCATTAATAGTCAACTCAAATCCACTGAGAACAGGTATTGATATGGTTAACATAACTGACAAAACCATCTACCTGGACACACAAAACACTGTATCTGATACTTCCTACTTGCGAAAATTACTCCCCGGAGATGAATTATCAGAGGCAGGAAATTCACCATATACAGGTGAATATTATGCGGTAGTGGAGGAGGGAACTGCCAATCTTGAAATAAGAGAGTATACCTAATGCCTTTAGTTAGAAGAATTAATTCAATTACTTTGGCACAATCCCCGTCAATAGAATCAGTAAATATTCCGCCTAATCCTAGTTTGAATCAAAAATGGGACAAAATTGACAATGCTGGTGCGCCATCTTCTAGATGGTATTGGAATGGTACTTATTGGATTGAAAGGGAGGACAGAATCCTTAATTTTTTAGGATGGGTAGACCATCCTTATTCAGTACCCAAAATTTCCGATAGTAGCGGAATCTGGATTAAAAGCTTTCGCAGTACAACTACTGGAGGAGAATTTAACAGCGACACTAAATATATACGGTACAGATTGGGGGACATGAATACAGCTAATTCATTTAGCGTCATAGTATTAGCGGTAAATGAATCGAGAATTCCCACAGGAAGGGGTGAATATGTTTCGGATGTCAATGTAATTTATCCAATAGTCCCTTCGGGATTAAACATTACCCATGTCAATGTTGGTGGGTCTTCAGAAAATTCAAGTTATTCAGGGCATTCAATTATTTACAGATGCGTAAGATAAATGATGAAAATTGTGCATAATCTCAATGGTCAAGTCACCGCTATATTCGTATTAATCAGGGGCATTTATTGCCCCATCCCTTTCAATCCAGAAACTAAAGAAATAGATTTTAATTTAATCGAGTATCCACCAACTCGATCATCATTGCAATCAGCATGGGAGCAATGGTGCATAGGGAAAGACTTAGGCATTGAATTAGCGGATATTGAGCCATCTTCAATACCGCCAAATCCTGATTGGGATGAATTGAAAAATAGAATTCTTTCAGGGAATCTACACCCCTTATTTGAACGCTTGACAATGGCAGCAATGCAAGGCAACTCTCCCGGCATATCAACTGCTCAAATTCATATATCTATAGCAATTCTAAATCTGAAAAATGAAGACGCTTTATCGGCCGGAATTACTTTACTTACACAAGTAGCTGGCTACATTTTTACTAGTGAAGAGAAAACGCTATGGAACCAAGCTGCGACAGAATTAGGTTTTTCTAATTTGGTGCATATTTAATTATGTTTGCTAAACCACAAAAGGGGCTAGTGCCAATTGGAAATAACTTTTACGCTACTCCCAACACCCCACAGAAACCAAAATACTACAAACCATTCGCAATTACGAATAAACCATTAGGAATAGGCATCAATCTAATATTTGATGGATGCAACATTGGACTTCAAGCAACAGGATTTTTACTATGGATGGCTTTACCATCCTTTCAAATTTTGTGGCGAAATCCATCAAATGATTGCACACCACCACCATCTGAAGACATCCCAGAAGCCACACCACCACCAAACACAACATCTATTTATGGGGATGGATTTGGAATACTTTGCCACTGCACTAGTAGCGATTCCACAATCAACTACTTCATAGAGGGGCAATCCGCGCAGCGTATTAAACGAAGCATAACATCATGTACCTCGATTAAAAAAGATAATACTCATCAGATACCTACAGGCGGGTTTGATGAAAATGGTAATTCTGTCTACGTTCTATCAACTCATATCCTAGACATATCTTGGTCGTTTTATCAAAACGACACTTACTACTATCCACTGCTTGAAATATCACCAATCGATATCCAAGATAGCTTTAAGTATGCCATCAGCTTAACAGGTGGAACGCAGAACGACGGGGTAACGCCTCGATATGCAAAGTTAGTTTCCGGCGTTATATCCAAGCAAGGATATAACGCCCAACACGTTATTTATTTAGCTGATTCACAAAGCATCCCCGTATACGTCGCGGGGATTCAAAATCGCGTACCTAGAGAATTCGATACAACTTATTCATTTCAAGTTGTATTCGTAGGAGTAGGCTCCACCCCCCCTAAGCCACCACCGCCACCACCACCGGAGAAAAAGATGTGCGACTGTAAAAAGGAATCAGCTTTGATTAAAATTCTGTTACAAAAAGTAGCGGCTGCTGAACAAAAAATAGCAGAGGCTGAAAACGAAATTGATGATATAGAAAATTACATCAACAAGCTAGATTTAATTGGAAAACAACTTTCAAATTCAATGTCGAGGTTCAATGTAGCAGTCACTGTTGTAGGGATATTTATTCGTAATTTATTCAGATTATTATTCAGGAAATAGAATAGAATGCCCGTACCAGGAAACCCATCATTCAGCGACTTACCGAGTAGATTTAACCAGGGCATAGACAACTTACAGAAGCGATTTGGATGGCAACCAGAATATGATAAAGGAAATCCGAACGCGATGATTCAACGGCAAATTGACGAGCTAAAACGTCAAATTGCTGAAATTAACAAAAAATCTGAAGCTCAAAATAGAAGAATTCAAATATTAGAATTTAAATTTGATGGTGAGAAGGTAGCGAATGCTGCGGAACATAAGTCTTTATGGGGTGCGATTGGGTTGCTTCAAAAGCTTGTAGCAGGTTTAACTGCTGGACTACCAGCATTAGTTAAATCGATTATTTTATCTATCATTGGTAGCATTCTTCTCTCCAAACTAATAGACCTTGGAATGGAAGCATTCCTTAAAAATGGCAAGTTTGATTTATCAGGAATTCTTGCACTTATTCAAGGTGCAAAAGCCGATGCACGAGCAGCAGCTACTATCGCAGTGAAAGCCGAAGGGAAAGCGGATAAAGCATTGACCAGGGCTGAAGCTGCACTAGAAAATATTAAATTTCTAGAAAAATCCGCATTAAATGCCATGAAGCGATTAGAGGCATTTATTAAAGATGAAATCAAATTTTTAACCAGTTCCACAAAGAACGCCTTACTAAGGCTGCAAGATAGAGTTATAAGCTTAGAGAAAGTAGTTGCTGGTGTCCAATCATCCCTCAATGCTTTACAAGCTAAATTAAATCAATTTGTTGCATCATTAAATTCCCAAATAAAAAGCATCAATTCAACAATTCAAAAAATCAATGCTGACTTGAGCAAATCCATTCAGAAGGTAAATGCTGACCTTTTAAAGACTATTCAGGGCATAAAAACTGAATTTCTCAAGGCACTTGAAAAAATCAATGTTGATTTACCCAAGGAACTGAATAAGCTAAAAAATGATTTTGGAGGTGAACTTAATAAAATAAAATCCGGTGTACTTCAAGAGCTTCAAAAAATCAAACCATTAACAGATAAAATCCCAGAAATACTTGCTAAAATCGCCACCTTCTCTATTGAAGTAGCAGCAATTTGGCTGGCGATTAATGCGATAAAAGCCGTTCTAGGAGCATTAAAGGTAGGGATAACAAAGCCAGTGACAATTATCAATAATTACACAACCAACAACTACAACAATCCCGACTTGGGGCTGCTGAAAAAAATCGACATAACAACAACAGCCAATTTGGCTCTGACAAAAAATGTACAAGCTGCTGTTACTGCGGTTTCTCTGAAGTTGATAGCTGGGTTTAAGTGGCTTCAATTAGACAGGTTGTTAAACGTCTTGATTTTTGCAGCAACGATACATAACGCCTTCCAATTAAGCTCAAATATCGGTGTTACGCTGATGCAAGTAATACAGAATGTGCTTGATACTATTGGATTAAAGGATGACTCAGGGGCAACTTTCGACGTAACAACCGCTATTAATTCAACTGTAGAAAATGTTGTCAAAACTATTATTGGGGAGGACAATTACACCACTATTAAAAAGGAATGGGCTAAATACAACCGCATTTATCAAGCGGCTGGCAATCTATTTTCTTCCCTGCTTGATATGGCAGACACAACTTTATATGCATTACAAGTAATTGCGGGTCAAACTTCAAAAATAGGTAATGCTTTGAGGAATGCGGGTGAGGTGTTTGAAAACGCCTACGGGTGGTTCAATCCCACGCCAAACTTCTCCAATCCTTTACTTACTAAACTAAATCAATTGGAGGACACTGCAAGCATCGTAGAAAATGTATCTCAACAGCCATTAAACGTGAAATCGGCTAAGGAAGATTTGGAGCAATCAGCCGCAAATTTGGCAGATAGTTTGGAGCAGAAAGAAGGCGCACCGCAAGGCAAGGAAATTCCAGAGGCTAAAAAAGTAAAAGAAGCTGAAGATGCGGGAAAAGCCGTTTCAGCCGGAAAAGATATTACTGACCCTATAGACAAAGTTGAGGATGATTCATAATGGCTTTACCAGATGGATATAAACCGTGGGAGCATTTACAAGATATGCTCAGACGCGACCACAATAAATTATTAGCAAGATATTTCAAGGATTTAGGTCCGAATTGGGAGCCTGAAATCGGAACTACTAGAGGTGCAATTAGAACAGCGGTGACAATTCAAGATAGAGATACATCTACTATCACTTTAATTCGGCTTTTTTATTTTTACGTGGTGCTGGGATATGCCTTCCGTGGCTTGGCTCCAGTTTTCGGTGTGCCGAGTCAACAATTTCAAGAAGCCTATGAACTGCACCCGCAAATATTCCTTTACTTCTCGCAAGATAGAGCATCTGTACCCGATGGGCTTCGCCCTGTGGAAGCTGAAATTTCTTTCCGAGTAATGGGGCATACAAAAGAAAGCATGACCCCAGCAAAGGCGCTACCTTTCGCCTCAAGGATTGCAGAAGAATTCACAGAATTAAATAAAGGAATTACCTTCAATAAAGGTAAGCAAATAGTTTCTTATGCTGACCCGAAAAATGGGCTAAAAACTTTGAAAATTTTTGCACTTTCTCAGGCAGAAGGTGTTGATGTTATTAAAAAAGTTTGTAAGATTCTGCTATTGCCTTTCTCTGATGATTTAATCGGTCTTTCGGACAAACCAAAAAAATCTTCGGTAACAAAACCCGTGGGGAATGAGGTAGTTTACGGAAAATCCGTGAAAAAGAAGCGATGGAGACCCAGCGCGAAGGTGCGGTTTCGATTCGCCTACATGGTGATTGATAATAGGGAATTCCCTATTAGCTTGGTAGACACAACCGGGAGATTCCCGGAGGCTATTATCACGAAATATCCAACGTAGAAACAGTCCCGTATAAAAACGCGGATATATAATATATGTCCGCAGGGTATGAAGCCTGATTCATATGCCAGAATGCTTGATATGAAAGGATTAGGGCATTATGGTAAAAAAGAAATCTGCGTATAGAATCGATGTTGGTGCAACTGGCTGCGTGTACCTGAAAGCCTACCCCAACGTAATAGGTGGGATTGCCACTGAGATTGGATGGACTCTGGATGATGACGGTGTACCCCCTGCGGGTAAAGTCATTATCGCCGAGAATCGAAGCGATGCACTCGACAGGGGGCTTGTTGCGTTTCGGATTACCTACAAGAAGAATAAGAAGCGGCTGGGTACTGTGATTTTAGTCGCGCCTGACAAGGCTGATACCGCTAAAGATGAGTTGCTTGGCAAGGCGTACAACGGCGGGGTAATCAGCAAAGTCACTTCACCGCGTCGAGTCAAATACGTAGCTGGGTAATTGGTCTGATATTTCAGTTTATTAATTAAGGAAAAGTAATCGATGGAATACGTGATTGTGAAAGTCGAGGCAGGTGCTGTCACTGGCTATTGGGATGGATCGGTTTTTCAAGCCAACATCGACCTCTCCGACGTGCAGGGAACTGTAGAGGATGCACGATTTCTACAGGGGTCGGTACAGACTCAAGACCTGAGTTTTGATGTAGAGTACCGTGAAGCCAACGTTACTATCGTTCTTGTTTAATTAATTGGGTGAAAATTATTATGTGGTCAAAGATTGGCGAGAGAAAATTTACGGATTTATTCGTTAGTCCCAAACCTACAATAATTTTTATCCACAATTGGACAAATAGAAGAATAGCTGTATCTTGCGAAGTACCGGGTAGGGAATGGGAGCAAGTTGCATGGCTTATCCCATTCATGAATACTCCTGCGGGGAGATTCGATGGAACGTGGTACAGGCTTTTTGAGGGGTCAAAGATGTTTACTTTGCCCAAGGAAGAGTTGATTGGATGTTCTTTGGAAATACGTCCAAGACCCCCCATAAAAACTATAACTATTAAGGTCTACGAATCTTTCTTGAACGACGAATTTTCAATAATCAATAATGAGGAATCATTGCTTTCGGTTAAGGAAGAATTGCAAAAATCTATCAATGCCGTCCATCAAAAGGTAATTAAACTAAACAAAATAATTAAAAATAAGCAATGAATGCAGAAAGAGTAGGAATGATAGTTACATTAATAACCATCATTACT
>NZ_JACJST010000036.1 GCF_014698305.1 Anabaena lutea FACHB-196
ATTTATTTAACATTAATTTCAGAAAAATATTTTAGCGATGCCTGTTTTTAACTTGGCGATCGCACTTTTTTTGCCCCACCTCACAAAATCGCGTTGCTCCCGTTCTGTTTTGTCATCTGTTCAGTAATACTGTTTTCATACTGAGTCAATCATTAAATCAAGCCTACAAGCGGAAACCGAAGAAAATCGGTAACTCAGTTATAGGCTTTTTGTTTTATCTAATCTAAAGCTTGTAGTAAATCTTTACCACGTTGGTAAATTTCCCGTGCGTAATCAGTCCAAGCACCTTGTCCCCAATATCGAAAACAACTTGTTTGCAGCAACAAGTTATGTAATAAAACTTGGCGGTAGTGAGTTTGTCTGGTGATAGGTTTATCTGAGTTGGTAGACAATAACTGCTCAAATTTATGATGAAATAATTTGCTTAATTCATACATGGGAGATAAAACATTTTCGTATCCTTGCACCCAACTAATATGATTAGTCCATGACGCGCCATCCAGATGAAAATTGGGGTTAATCTGTTTTATTTCTTGAATGGCATTTTCTACAGCCTCTGGTTGAAAATTATCTGCTGAAATTCGCTGCCAAATTTGATGTTGTCCTACTGGTTGACAAGAGGGAAAGTCTTCAGGTTGACAACCAGCCGCAGCCAATAATTCTAAATATTCTGTTCCACAAACCCCGACAACACCTGTTTTACCTATTTGTCCCCAAGCTTGTTTGAAACCGCTGGGAAATTCATTCATCATCACACCTCCATTTTCACCATCACCTATTTGGCTGACGATTGGTGGTACTAAAACATTTCCTAATTGTTGTTTAGATAAGGTTTTAGCTTCATAGTATGGCTGCATTTGAGCAACTAATTTAGTATCTGAACCTTGGGTTTTAATCAAGGCTGTAATACTAATTGTTTCCCCTTGGGAATTACGAGCGATTAAACGATGTGGTAGATGTTTTTGGGTGATAGGTTCACCACTGATTTGTTCTATCGTATGTTCTTGAACAAGTAACCAGCGATATCCACATTCTTTGAGGGCTTTGATAAATGCAAATAAGGTATCTGGGTGATTTGGTAGGTGCATTTCTGGAGGTGAAAATCCTTTCACTCGTCCTAATGCTTCCCAACCAAAAATTGCCGCAAACTGATGTTGCCAAGCGATGATGTGCAGTTTAATATCTGGTATGGGGGTGGAAGGAATGACGGCATGACTCCACATTGTTCCCAACCACTCTACATAAGGCTGATAAGTAAAATCACAGGTGATGCGTTTAAGATTGTCGAGAATGTCACTCCGTCCCATTTGCCGAAGTCCCCACAAAAGATTACCAGAATAGTCCAACATCACACGGGGGTTACAGCCTTGATTGACTAATTCAGGAATAAAGTCTCCCATACGGCTGTAACAATTGGCAAAGGGTCCAGCATTATGGTTGTCTCCTTCGTGCTGATGTTCAAACATATATTGCAGATTGCTGATGTATGAACCGTTATGTCCAGCTGGTATAGTTGGTTGGTGCATATGCAGTGCGATCGCAAATACAGCATTGACATCTGCTAATTTGATATTAGTTGTTGGTAAAAATACGGGCGCGTCATGATTAACTACAGAAAGCACTTCTGTTTCCCAACCAGAAATATTTGGTAAATCATCGATGATTTCGGGTAAAGATGGGAGATTGGTAAGGAGTTTCAGCATTTCTGGTTTTTCCGCAACGATGTCTAACTCCCAGATATTCCCACCTTTGGGTTCTACTTCTTGATGAAGTTTGTTTACCAATAAGTCTCCTCTTCTTTGCGTCCCTCCCCCCGCGTCTCTTCTTAAACAGCCACTACTCTTTCTGCTATCCTTAATTTAGCGGAGCGCGATCGCACATTTTGAGAAATTTCTTCTTCACCACCAATAATTGGCTTTTTTGTCAATACTTTTAACATGGGAGAATTTCTTAACCCGTGTTTCACTAATCTATCTTCCAAACTGTGAAAACTAATAATGACCATTCTTCCACCGGGAACCAGTGCTAATGGGGCTTTTTCTATCAAGGTTTCTAGCACTTTTAACTCATCATTGACAGCAATTCGCAAAGCTTGAAAAACGCGGGTAGCGGGGTGAATTCTCCCATGACGGTATTTAGGGGGGACAGAATATGCGATCGCATCAGCCAATTCTGTAGTAGTCTGAAATGGGCGTTTCTCCACAATTCGTCTCGCAATCCGTCGAGAAAGTCTTTCCTCACCATATTGAAAGAAAATATCTGCTAATTCTTTTTCATCCCACTCATTAATAATATCCCCAGCAGTAAGCGTCTGTTGCTGGTTCATTCGCATATCTAAATTTGCAGTATTTCTAAAACTAAAACCTCTGTCTGCATTATCTAAATGATAGGAACTCACACCTAAATCAGCTAAAATACCATCACAAGTATTGTCTGGAAAATGATAATTAGCAAAATTGCTGTGAATAAAATTCACCCTATCTCCAAATTCGGATAAATTATCTTTTGCCGCTTTTAAAGCATCTAAATCTTGATCAACAGCAGTTACTTTTACATCTTCAGCAGCTTCTAAAATTAACCGACTGTGGCCACCACCACCAACAGTTAAATCTAAATAATGTCCACCAGGGTGGATATTTAAACCTGTAATCACTTCTTGACTGAGAACAGGAATATGAGAAAATGTAATTTCTTCTGAATCTATTAGGGTTTGTAAATCTGATTGCATCATTTATTTATTAATAATATAAATTAAGCATTTTTTATTTTTCTTGACATGGATCATCTATAGGTGGATGCCAACCGGCTGTTAACCAAAGTTGGCGAGAACTTAGAATAAACCCATCATCATGATTTTGATCATTAAAATCAAAACGATTACAAGTTGCACGACCTATAGGAGTTGTCCCAATGATATTTAACCCATTTTTTGTCCATATAAAATGATCTGACCAATTTTGATTTCTAGGATTAAATAATGGAACTTCTGTTTGTGTTTCTGTATCAATCCCAGTTCTAAAATTATATCGCCTTTGATTACAACGATGACAAGCTAAAGCTAAATTATTCAGGTCATCTGATCCCCCTAAAGATTGGGGAATAATATGATCAATGGTAAATGGTGTTGCATTTGAGCGTTCTGGTGAGTGACAATATTCACACAAGTATTTTGCCCTTTTGCGGACGTTTAAACGAACAAAATTATTAATAACCACAATTAAGAAGCAAGTTTAGCGTTGATAAAACTGAAGATTTTTTCTAATTCCAATAAACCAGCTAATTCTGCTTGTTCATCTGGATTCAGTAAATTTTCTTTATTCTTTTCTAAGAGTTCCTCTAAACGAATCTGTAACTCTTCAGTAAAGGAAAAAGGTCGAAATTGATCTGAAAGATTCAAGTTTATTCCATTTGGAAGCCAAGATGATGGTTGTTTCATTAATTCTTTCATAGAAATCTCCTTAATTGACAATTTTGGTTAGCTAAGTTTAGATAATACGTTTGACTTATTAAACTGTAACTGCTTTTTGCTGTGCAATGACAGGATTGAAATCAATTTCCTTCCAATCTTTAAATAATTCAGCAATTTTTTTCAGGTGTAGTAAAATCTTTTGTGAAATTTTGATAATGAGTTAGTAGGGTGCGTTAGTGATAACGTAACGCACCGTCTTTAGTTATGAAACTTCCATGAAAAAGCTGTTAAAGGTCTATCAATCCTGTATTTATTCATCCAATGTCTATTTATTATTTTGCTGTTTGATTGCTTGTTTTACCACTTCGATATCTAACTCAAATATCCGAGCAATTTGTTCTACAGTTAGTCCCTCATTTAACAGTTTAGGAATCGTTTCTAACTTCGTTTCTTCTTTTACTTCCTGATAAAATCGAGTTTGCTGCCATTCTGTTAATCCAAACATTGCTTCTAACTCCTGACGGCTATTGGAGTAATGTGTAAAATATCGTGTCTGTCTTCATATCTTGTTGTTAACTATTATTCTAACGGAAAACCGCCATATTTTTCAATTATTTTATCAACATCTGCCATCGTCTTGATAGTTTCCGATATTATAGAAATAATATTTTGATAATGAGTAAGATCATCAAAAGTTAATTCTCTCCCTTTCCTATCTTTCAGCCATTTTTGACAAACTTGATAACCACCTATATAAAAATTCCATATTTGTGGCGGAACTTGATCAAAATACTGTTCAGAATTTATCCAAACTCGTTGATTAGGTTCATTATATTTAACTTGTTCTACAATATTAGAACCAGCAATAGGATAAGTAGAAATTTCTAATCCTGCTTCTTTCATTAGATGTAATTTTACTAATTTATCTCCTTTTCCGACTAACTCCCAAAAAAGCACAGAATTGGAAGTTAAAGGAACACGGGGAAAATCAATTTTCAAAAATTCAGCGTAGCGTTGTCGGTAAGCAGGAGAATGAAAGACAGCGTAAATGTAATTTAAAATATCCTCTGGACCAAAGGTTTTAGATTTATTACCTTTTCCATCAAAAATAAATTCTAAACCTAGTTTTTGGGAAAATTCTGTGATAAATTCTGGTGATAAATTTGGTCTACGTCCTCCAGGTGCATTAGTGGGTTGGTGGTCAAATAAAGTTGGAGTATCGGTTGGGTAAAGGTAGAGAGGGAAAATATTTGCATTATCCAAAGATGAAATTATACATTTATCGGTAATCTTATCACTAACAAAAAAGTTAGCAGCAATTTCATTTCGTGGTCTTCTTAAAGTGGCTAAAGCCAAGTTTTCACTTTTAATCATATGATTCATAATATCACTTCTAGGCATACAGTGAAAGCCTCTACTTTTTCCTGTATAGTAAGTAAATCTATTATCAAATGGTCGATATAGGATTGGAAAAATTTGTGATTTAGATAAGCCTGAATCTTTAATGTCTTCTCGTGCTAAAATTATTGTCCAGTCTCTTGCATCTTTTTCTAAATCAAAGTGAATTCTAGCATCCTCTGGTGATAGTTCAACAAATTTATTTATAGTTTTCCAAAGTTGATCTTGTGTAAAGTGAATCGCCAATTTATCTCTTGCTGTATATAAACCTACTGAATTTTTGGAAATAATTTCAGTTATGCTTAAGTTTCGATTATATTCAATTTGTAAATTAATGTCGTTGGTTTTAAATAAATAAAATTTAGTATCAATGTGCAATTGCTCCCAATCAGTCGAATTAATATCATTTTCTGCTAACCAATGATACTTACCACCAACTAACTGTTTACTTTCATTATAAATCTCTCTCACACCCCACAAATCAGCATGATAAACCGTTGCTGACTTTTGCTGACTATTTTGATATTTAATAAAAATACTGATTGCTACACCTTGCTGAATATCAAAAACGTTTTTATCCGGTGAACCGTCAGGACAAACTTCTTTCTTCTTACTATTACCATGTAAATCTAAAACATAAATTTCATCAAAAGTTTGCATCAAATTTTGACGCATACCCCGAAACGTTGGATTATCTAAATAACCATGATTCGTAATTAAAGCCACAATACCATAACCAGTTTCCGAAACTCGATGTTGAGCAAAACGGATAAACTTTACATAATCATCTAATAATCCTTTAGGGTTTCTTTCTCCTAAAGGTTTCCCGTCTACTTGATAATAATCCCTAACTAATCCGACAATCCAAGGGTCAGTATTTACAGATTCATAAGAATAAGGTGGATTTCCTAAAATTACCATGACAGGAACATCTTGTTTTACATCCTTTGCTGCTTCTGCTTCGTCTCGAATCCTGTTCATAAAACCATCAGCAGGTGGAATCTGAAAACCTTCTTGTAAAGTATTAGTTAAATAAATCCTTAACCGTTCATCAGAACTAAAATCATAACCCAACTCTTGCAACTGTAGCCCTAACTTCATGTGTGCTACAGTATAAGGAGCCATTAATAATTCAAACCCAAATAATCGGGGTAATAAATGCTGACTCACATAACTTGACCACATCCCCTTTTGAGATTTAAAATTATCATAAATATAATCAATAATACTGTGCATAAAAGTTCCCGTACCCACAGCAGGATCGAGAATCAAAACTTGATGAGTTTCCATAGTTCCCTCACCTTGAGGATTAGGAACTTTAATCTTTTTAGAATCTGCTAAACCCTTACTAATATTAAACTTATTTTTGAGAATATAATCAACACTTTTAACCATATAAGAAACCACAGGTTCAGGAGTATAATAAACCCCGCGTGATTCCCGCATTTTCGGATCATATTCCGCCAAAAACGTTTCATAAAAATGAACAACAGGGTCTTCTTTGCGGCTACGTTTACCAAAATCCTTCAGAATTTCTGCCATTTCCGTTTGGTGCAGAATATTCGCTAAAGTATCCACAGCCCAATTAATTCTTTCATCTAAATCTGGTCCAGCAATTTGTCCAAATATACTTCTTAGAAACGGGTTAGTTTTTGGTAACTTAAACGCTGCTGTTTCCCGTGAAAAATTACTGGAATTATCCGTATTACATCTGGCTGCAAACAACCCATAACAAATAGTTTGGGCGTACATATCTGCAAATTGTTCCCCAGTTAAATCCTTAATTAATACTCTTTCAAAAGATTCTAACTGCTGACGTAACATTCCCCCTTTATCCACATCATTTAACGCCGTTTTAATCGCATCTCGAATCAACTGCGCCAAACCACCCATCCGTTTTGCTAAATCCTTCGGAGTTGTAACTTTAGGAACTTTAGTTAATAAAAATTGCCGCAAAAGTTGCTCAACTTGTTGCATCCCTTTAGCATCAACTTTGATTTTCTTATTTTTATCAATTATTCCCAAAGATGCAGATAACCTTAACTCTCCCTGGACATACCAACGAAATTCCAAATAATCAGTTAAAATCAAATTACCCAAAGCATGAAAATAACGCCCCAACTGCGTCGTTTTTTCAACTTTCTTAAGAGAAATACCAACATCTTTAGCCTCAATATGCCCAACTTCCAAACCACCTTGCATTACCACAAAATCCGGCGCACCGCAAGCAATTCGTTTAGGTTCATTAATAGCTTGAATACTAGAATCTAAAGACTCTATTAATTTATTCAAAGCTGGACGATAACTATGCTCAGTAGCATTTTGACCTTGATAAATTTGATTAACTTCTTGAAAGTATACTTGCAAATAATTCATAATTTGATCACAACTATTAAAAAACTCTGCTTCTCTTACTTTGCGCCTAACGTACTTCGTACTTCGCTTCGCTAATGCGCCTTTGCGTGAGATAACAAAATTTAGCCAATTTACTATATCCCACAGGTAGAAGAAAAAAATCAGCACTCTTGATCGCTTATAGATCAGGCTTACCTATAATAATTTAAGAAGTGCAACACGATAAAACATCAAGTACAAATCCGACCCTGCTATCCTCTCTTCAACATCACCCTGTAGAGACAGCAAGATTATCCCTACAAGCTAAATTTTGGCAGATCCGATAAATCTTGTCTGGTTAGCATCTTGGCGGTTCAATTCAAAAATGGCAATAACGGGAGAACAGCAAATCTATGAGTAGAATAGAAACCCGCACTGAACCAATGGTGCTAAATATGGGGCCTCATCATCCCTCAATGCACGGAGTTCTGCGGCTAATTATGACACTGGATGGCGAGGATGTCGTTGACTGTGAACCAGTCATTGGCTACCTGCACAGGGGAATGGAGAAAATTGCCGAAAACCGCTCAAATATCATGTATGTCCCCTACGTCAGCCGTTGGGACTACGCTGCGGGGATGTTCAACGAAGCAGTCACTGTTAACGCACCGGAAAAATTAGCAGGTGTGGCAGTTCCTAAACGCGCCAGCTACATTCGCGTGATCATGCTGGAACTAAACCGCATTGCTAACCACTTGCTATGGTTTGGCCCTTTCCTCGCTGACGTTGGCGCACAAACTCCCTTCTTTTATCAATTCCGGGAACGGGAGATGATTTATGATTTGTGGGAAGCAGCCACAGGTTATCGGATGGTAAATAATAACTACTTCCGCGTTGGTGGTGTAGCTGCTGATTTACCCTACGGTTGGGTAGACAAGTGTTGGGAATTTTGCGAATATTTCATCCCTAAAGTTGATGAGTATGAACGCTTAGTTACCAATAACCCGATCTTCCGTCGCCGTATTGAAGGTTTGGGTATTATTACTCGCCAAGAAGCAATTAACTGGGGACTTTCTGGCCCCATGTTACGCGCTTCGGGTGTGAAGTGGGATTTGCGGAAAGTTGACCACTACGAATGTTACGACGACTTCGACTGGGATGTACAGTGGGAAACGGAAGGTGATTGTCTTGCCCGTTACATGGTACGGATGCGAGAAATGCGCGAATCCGTGAAAATCATCAAACAAGCCATCCAAGGTTTACCGGGCGGACCTTACGAAAACCTGGAAGCCAAGCGGTTAATGGCTGGGAAGAAATCTGAGTGGGATGCTTTTGATTATCAATTCATTGGTAAGAAAGTTTCACCTTCATTTAAAATTCCTACAGGTGAAATCTACTCCCGTGTAGAAAGCGGTAAAGGTGAACTGGGAATTTATTTAGTTGGTGATAATAACGTTTTCCCCTGGCGGTGGAAAATTCGTCCAGCAGATTTCAACAACCTGCAAATTCTCCCTCATTTATTACGGGGGATGAAGGTTGCCGACGTGGTGGTAATTCTCGGTAGTATTGATGTGATCATGGGATCTGTTGATAGATAATTAATCACCGCATTAAGCCACTGTTTACTTTAGTAGAGACGTGTTCACTCGCGTCTCTATGTTTTTTGTATAAAAAATATTTGTATAGCAGGAGTCAGGAGTAAAACCCTCTTGTAGTGCGAGTTTCATTATCAATTGATGTCCTAACCACCCTGTCCACGGCTATGCTTTAAAATACGGTTATATTGTTTAATATAAATTAATGTACTGAAATTAATATGTAAATCAATTTGAGAATGGACACCAAAATTTAATATTTATATGGATAAAGATTAATGCTAATAAAATTAATTATTTTTTAATATTTAGGAATATAATTGATATTAAGCCATAAAAATAACACACTTCACTACTGTATAAGACAACTTATATTAGGTTCTGAGTGATTTTTTCTGAAAGGTCTGATAAGTTACTATATAAATTCGAGAATCTTTACTCAATAGTTATTTTAGACCTGTGCAAATTCACCCTCACTCAAAATTTGAACATATCTCGAATCGGCATAATCAACAGGGTATGCAAAGATTGCTGAATCGCCTTGTGAGAAAAATGCAGCGGGATGAGTTAGTTCGACAAACAACAAATCAACTCCGAGAATCACTCCAAGTTGATCGCGTAGTCTTATATTACTTTTATGAGCAATGGCATGGTCAGGTGACATTTGAATCTTTGATTTCTGATGAATTTTCAATTTTGGGTTCAACGGGAGCCGATGATTGTTTTAACAATGAATACGCCGCTTTGTACTTAGGCGGCAGGGTAAATGCGATCGCTGATATTGAGTTAGAACCTATTGCACCTTGTCACCGCGATTTCCTCCGCAGTTTGCAGGTGCGCGCCAATTTAGTCGTACCGATTTTGATTCCTAGAGGTTTATGGGGACTACTAATAGCTCATCAGTGTCATAAAACTCATGCTTGGTCGCCAGTAGAGATAGAATTAATGCAAACAGCCGCCCACACACTGGCTACAGATCCTAACATCTTAGAAAGTTAACACCGTCTGCAACTTTTTGAAAACCTTGAATTTAGAAGCTAAAAGTTGTCACTCCTGTGAAAGTGTAAAATTTTGTAACCGATTAGATAAGTGATGGGATTTGGACAGACAAACAAATCGAAGGGGTGCTTTAAACCACTTCTGTCAGATTCCAAATCACAAACCTGATCTGCGGGAAACCAAGCATGGATAAAGTGGCGCTGAAAAAACACCTTTCATGGAAGCATATTCCTTTAGCATTGCAAATAGCGATCGCAATTATCCTGGCCGTAATCATAGGAAGTTTACTGAGTAGTCAAGCCACAAATAATGCCGACTATATCAACCATTTAGCAATTCCCTGTAACTTAATACTCAAGGCGTTGCGGGCTTTAGCAACACCACTAATTATGTTAGCCGTACTCCACGCCTTTCTCACCGCTGATATTCCAGGTAGATCCGGTCGTCGTCTAACAGTGCTACTACTGACCAATACCACTGTAGCCATTTTCATCGGTCTTCTCGTCGCCAACGTTTTACAACCAGGTTCATGGGGTCGTCTTTCTGCACCCTCTAGCACCGAAGCATCTAGCAAAACTCTCGACCCTTGGGGACTAGTTCAGGACATCGTACCAGATTCTATCCTCAAACCTCTGGTTGACAACAATGTCATTCAACTAATTTTTATCTCCTTGGCTTTCGGTGTAGTTTTGCGTGCCTTGAAAGCACAACAAATAGCTGAAAGCAAAACATATTACCAGGCAATAGAGGGCGTAATTACAATATTATTTGAGGCAGTCATCCGCATCCTGCACTGGATTATAGCTTTAGTGCCATTAGCAGTCTTTGGCATCGTTGCTAAAACCGTTGCCCTTCAAGGCTTTGCCCCCTTTAAATCCTTAGGAGCATTTATTTTAGCAGTATTGTTAGCTTTAAGTTTACAAGCCTGTTATTACTTGCTGCGAGTGAAATTTGGTTCTTGGGTAACTCCCAAAAACTTCTTAGCAGGGGGTTCAGAAGCTTTATTAACAGCTTTTTCCACAGCTTCCTCAACAGCCACAACACCAATTACTTTTGAGGCTTTACTATCTAAAATCGGTTTGCGGGAATCTTCTGCTTCTTTGGGGGCGCTAGTTGGTAGTAATTTTAATAATGATGGAACTGCCCTCTATGAAGCAATGTCAGCGCTATTTATTGCCCAAGTATTAGGTTTACATCTTTCTTTACCACAGCAGTTGATTGTTGTCATCACAGCTATTTTTGCTTCTGTTGGTGCAGCAGGTATACCAGAAGCTGGTTTAGTAACAATGACCCTTGTATTTACTTCCGTCGGTCTGCCTACTCAATACATAGCATTGCTAGTGACAGTGGATTGGTTTTTAGATCGTTGTCGCACTGCTATTAATGTCATGGGCGATATGACTGTTAGCTGCCTACTTGACGGAAAGAAGCCTCTAAATACTCATATCGACACTTACAGCAGGGAACAGGTGACCGAAGAGGACGCGGAGAGTCGCCTGTGTCCGACGTTCGACGCAAATGGTTTCAAGCCCCCGACTTGAGTCGTGGAGGAGAAAAAAGACATTCCTTGCTGGAATCCCCTGGCTTTAGACATGGGGTGTCCCCGTGTCTTCTTCAAAGGTGACTCTTGACAGAGTTGAAAGGCTATTTGTGTTTTTGCGTCTGTCCATTTGTATCAACCTTATAAATGATAAACACTGTCTGTGCGTCCCCTACTCCCCGCGTTCTTTAACTTTTACCTGAAATTGCAAATTTTATGGATTCCCATCCCGCACTGTGTCAAGCTATAGCCAATCGCATTGTCACCAATCCTCAGAAACGAATTACCTTTGCTGAATACATGGATATGGTGTTATATCACCCCGAATATGGCTACTATTCCAGTGATACAGTCAAAATCGGGTTTCAAGGTGGTGATTTTTTCACATCTTCCAGTCTTGGGAATGATTTTGGCGAATTACTGGCTGTGCAGTTTTTCCAGATGTGGCAGATTTTAGGGCAACCAACGCCTTTTTCTTTAGTGGAAATGGGAGCAGGTTTTGGTATTTTGGCATCTCACATTCTCAATTACCTAAAATTACAGCACCCAGATTTTTTTACCGTACTCGAATACATCATTATTGAGAAATCGCCAAGTTTAAGGCAAGAACAGCAGCAAAGGTTACAAGACCAAAATGTTCGTTGGTGCAATTTGGAAGAAATAGCTCCCAACTCAATTATTGGTTGCTTTTTTTCTAATGAATTAGTAGATGCTTTTCCCGTTCATCAATTCACTCTAGAAGCAGGAGAATTGCGGGAAATTTATGTGACTACGTCGCAGAACCTAACCCCCGAAACCCCTTCCCTGTTAGGGGAGAAGTCAAATATTGAATTTATTGAAGTATTAGGTGAACCATCTACGCCGCAGTTAGCAGCATATTTTGATTTGGTGGAAATTGAATTAAGCCAAAGTACTTATGCAGATGGTTATCGCAGTGAAATTAATTTAGCTGCTCTTGATTGGTTGAGTATAGTGGCAGACTGCTTGCAACGCGGGTATGTGTTAACAATTGATTATGGCTACCCTTCCAGCCGTTATTATAACCCCAGGCGATCGCAAGGAACATTACAGTGCTACTACCATCATCGTCATCATGATAACCCTTACATCAATATTGGGCGACAAGATATCACCGCTCATGTTGATTTTACAGCTTTAGAATCTTGGGGTAAAAAGTGCGGTTTAAATTCAGTTGGTTGGACACAGCAAGGTTTATTTTTGATGGCGTTGGGTTTAGGTGAACGACTAGCCACCCTTTCATCTCAAAACCAACCTCTATCACAAGTGCTAAACCGACGGGAAGCATTACACCAACTAATTTCACCCACGGGACTGGGCAGTTTTGGAGTTCTAGTTCAAAGCAAGGAATTAACGGCAAAACAAGCCTTGCAATGCTTGAAGGGATTAACCATACCAGGGTAGAGGTTAAGGTAAAAGGTTAAAACTCTATTTAAGAATCCTGTATTAGTCTTTATTAGACTAGCATAACAGTGATTACCTTCAACTCTCAAACCTTAATTTAGTAATAACTATGACTGCTCACGACCTACTTGTGCTAGTAACTCTACTTAGTCCCGGACTCCTGCTTTCAATTATAATCATGGCTACTTTTGCCGCAGGTGGCTGATGTCTGGAACATGAAAAGATGGGGAAATGGCGCGAATAAATAATTAAATAATTACTTACTTCCCGGTTCCCATTCCCCAATGACCAATGACTAATGACCAATGACAAAGGAACGTAAAACATGAAGGTTGCATTTCTGGGAACTGGATTGATGGGACTACCGATGGCTCAAAGGTTATTAGCCGCAAATGTAGAGCTAGTGGCCTACAACCGCACCCCAGAAAAATTAGCACCACTACAAGCAGCAGGGGCAGAAATTGTCACAAAACCACGTCAAGCAATTCGCTCTGCTGATTGTATAGTTCTTATGCTATCTAATGCCGCAGCTATTTATCATGTCTTGCTCACAGATACTTCTTGGCACACTTTATCAGGGCGCAGTGTCATCCAAATGGGGACGCTGACTCCTCCAGAAAGCCAAGAAATCAGAGATGCAGTAGTTGCAGCAGGTGGTGAATATATAGAAGCGCCCGTACTCGGTAGCATCCCGGAAGCTGAAACGGGTAAGTTAATTGTGATGGTAGGTGCGGAACCAGAACAATATCAACGTCACGTCAATTTACTTCAACATTTTGGACCAGAACCATTACACATCGGTCCTGTGGGATCTGCCTCAGCCCTGACACTGGCACTAAATCAACTCATTGCTTCCCTCACTACTAGCTTTGCTCTCAGTTTGGCTTTTGTCCAGATGCAAGGCATTGATATAGACTTGTTTATGCGAATCCTGCGCGATAGTAAACTGTACGCGCCTACCTTTGATCAAAACCTGAAACGGATGTTAGATGGCAATTACACTAAAGCGAATTTGCCCACAAAACAATTGATCAAAGAAATAGATTTATTTATCTCTGAAGCTAAATCCCTTGGTTTGAATCTCAGCAGTATTGAGGGTGTAAGGCATATCTTACAGTCAGCAATGAAAATGTCATATCCAGAAGATGATTACTCTTCCGTCTTTCCCGCAATTCGGGAATGGGGTGAAGTTAGTGGTGGGTGATTGAAGGCAGAAGGCAGAAGGCAGAAGGCAGAAGGCAGGTAATAAAAATCAGTAGAAGTTATTCTCCCCCTCTGCCCCCCTGCTCCTCTTAAAATGGAATGTCGTCGGGATCGGGTTCGGCTTCTGTGACGGGCTGATAGGATTGACGTTCAAAATTTGCCGGTTGATAGGTGGGTTCGGGGGTGATTGGCTGGGGTACTGTACCTGTAAAAGTTGTCGCTGGGGTTGGTGCTGGCTGGGTTGATTGGTATGTTTCTGGAGGACGCTGTGCTGGTGGTGCTACAGTCGCCACTGGTTGTGGACTCGGATTCGGATTCATACTTTTGCCGATAGCATGAATACGTTGTACTGTCAACTCAGCACGTTTTTCTTTGAAACCTTCGGGACGGTCAAAAGTATTCATCCCTAAGCGCCCTTCGATGATCACGCGATCGCCTGATTGGTAAGTTTGATGAATTTCTTTTGCTAAATTACCCCAGCCGACAACTTTCAAAGGGTGTGAAGGGTCATCTGGTCGCACTCCCGGAACATGAACGATCATTTCCGTAACTTCTAACCCATCGGGTGTGTGACGCAGTTGGGGCGCGTCATAAATTTCTGCCATTAAAATACAACTGTTCATTTTGTTTTCCGCGAGATACCCCATGTTCAGCGAAGCAACATGAGGAGGGATAGCGTGTTTAATTTAATGGTTCGATGCCATTAAATTAAACATTTTCCGAGTTGACAACACGATTAATCCCGTGTTTCGCTGTATCAATCGGACTTTCTTAGCTGTACATTGCCCAAACCTTTTCCAGTTACAATCACTAACTGAAACGTGTTTTTCTGTGTCGCCGCTTACCCAACCAAAAAATGATTTCTTTTGAGTCTGAATATCAGATGGTTCGGCTATTAATTGAACATAAAAAATACCTAGTTTGTTAAATTTGCCAATTGCAATACCAGATTTAATCCAACGTCTAGCGCGACTTGGCTTTGTTGGCATTAACGGAATATTTTTTGCTGCAATCACAGGTACTCGCATAAAGAGATAATCCTTGGAGTAAGCGAAAAACGCGGTCTTGGGCTTTGCCCAAGTGGAGCGATTTTCCCAGACAAGTTTAAGTCCCCTCGCCCAATCAATCCAGAATGTCTTGTCTTTAAACAACGACTGAACAAACAGTCTTGCAGATAATCCAAACTGGGGAAGTATTTGGAAGTGCGTATCAGGATTGATCTCAGTGGGCTAGTCAAACACGTAAGATTTGTTTCTTACAAGCCCCATCCCTCTTCAGGGTGGGGTTATTGACATATTTCTCCTCATCAGTCAAACTTTACAATATTTCCACATCATAGATTTATCTATGGGGTTACTTAAGGATTTAGCACTTCTAAACTTTATAGCAGGAGATTAAAACCACATTTGATCACAAAAGTCAAGTGAGAACTTTGAACAACTATAAACAGCTGTTCATGAACTGCACCTGACTGAAACGAGCATTTTATTCTGCATTGAGTAGTACTAATTTACCATTAAAAGATTAAATCTGGACATGAACTGGAAAAACACCTAGAGCAATTAACCTTGCCGGCAGGTCACGTAAGATAGGTAAACGCAGCAGCCAAGGCGGTTGAAATGTTTGATTTTCCGTAAGAATGGGGGTAAAAATCTGTTTTTGAATTAAATTTTGAAAAGCTTGAATCAGACGTGTTGGTAACTCTCGACGCTGCTGTACTTGGGCTAAATCGCTGACTTCTACATAACGTTGCTTGAGTGATTTACTGAGGACATTGGCAGTCACCACAGCATCTTGAATTGCGTAGTTTATGCCTACACCACCTACAGGGGACATGACATGGGCAGCATCACCGATGAGTAGCAGTCCGGGAAGATACCAGCGTTGAACACGGCTAGACTCTACTGAGAGAAAAGCTACCTGTGACCAATCTTGTAAATTTTGGATACGATTATTTAGTTCTGGGATTATCTCCACAATAGACTTTCTCAACGCCTCTAAACCAGCGGTACGCAGTTGTTGATAACCACCTTTAGGAATAACATAGGCGATTTGCCATTCTTCACCACGATTTAGCATAACGACAATGTGACCAGCAGCAAAGCGCCCCATTCCTCCCGCAATTTCTTCTGACTGACGGGGAAGACGAAACCAAAGCACATCCATTGGTGATGAAGTTTCAATTGACTCAAAGCCGCCTAATTGCCTTAAGCGTGAGTGTCGTCCATCTGCACCAATTGTAAGTATGGCTCGGACTTCATGCCAGCCACCTTGTCCACGATAACGCACACCTTGAATTACACCATTTTCTGCAATTAGTTCTTGGACATTTGCTCCCATGACTAAGTGAAAATTAGGGTATTTTTGGGCTTCTTGGGTGATGAACTCCAAGAATTTTACTTGGGGAAGCATCATGATATAAGGGTAGCGGGTTTTCAGGCGGCTAAAATCTGCTAAAGTCACAGTATCTTGGGGAGTTTGTATCTGAAGGCGGTGCATTTTCGTGTGAGGTAGTTGTAAAATGCGATCGCTCAAACCCAACTCTTCCATAATCTGCATTACCGACGGGTGAATAGTATCACCTCGAAAATCCCGGTCAAAATCCTTGTGTGCTTCTAACAGCATCACAGAAATCCCCTGACGCGCTAACAGCAGAGAAAGTACAGCCCCCGCCGGTCCACCACCAACAATGCAACAATCAGTAGTTATTACGTCTACGATCTCGTGAGCATCATTCATAAAACCTCCTGAAAACTAAGGAGGGAAACTTCCAATTATACCTTGTCACAATAATTTTAATAAATTAGACCTTGGCATCTGGAGCATGAGATAAAAACCTAATCATCTCCACCTAACATATAAAATTAAAGCAAAAGACAAATCTGAACAAAATCACACTCCATGCGTATTTCTCTAAATTGGCTACGGGAACTAGTAGAAATAAAACTTACTCCAGAAGAACTAGCCGAAACCTTGACAATGGCAGGTTTTGAAGTTGAAGATATTGAAGATCGCCGAACTTGGGCAAATGGCGTAGTTGTAGGAAGAGTGCTTGAGCGTCAACCTCACCCCAATGCAGATAAACTCAGCGTTTGTACAGTAGACATTGGTGCAGATGAGACTTTAAATATTGTCTGTGGTGCTGCTAATGTCTGTGCAAATATTTTTGTCCCCATTGCCACTACAGGGACTTATTTACCAAATATCGATTTAAAAATTAAACCAGCCAAACTACGCGGTGTCCCATCTAACGGGATGATATGTTCTTTAAAAGAACTTGGTTTACCCACTGACATAGATGGTATTCATATTTTCACCGCAGACAATCTCACCTTGGGTAGTGATGTACGTCCCTTGTTAGGTTTAGATGATGTGATTTTAGATGTGACTGCGACTGCTAACCGTGCTGATGCTTTATCTATGGTGGGTATCGCTAGGGAAGTAGCAGCTTTAACAGGTGGAAAATTATCTATTCCCGAATCCACAAAAGTAGAAATTATCAAAGGTACAGGAAACTTAACTTTAAAAATCTCTGAACCAGAAGCTTGTCCGGCTTATATCGGTACGGTAATAGAACAGCTAAAAATTGCTCCTTCTCCAGAATGGTTACAACAGCGTTTGCGTTCTGCTGGAGTCAGACCAATTAATAATGTAGTTGATATCACTAACTACGTTTTGTTAGAACGGGGACAACCTCTCCACGCTTTTGATCAAGAACGGTTAAAATCTGTAGCTGGGGGTGAAAAATTAACTATTGGTGTGCGCTTTGCTGATGTTGGCGAAACTCTCAAAACCTTAGATGGACAAACTCGCAATTTATCAACTCAGAATTTGTTAATCACCGCTAATAACAAAGCAGTGGCTTTAGCCGGTGTTATGGGTGGAGAGGAAACGGAAGTTCATGAAGGTACGCAAAGCCTAGTTTTAGAAGCGGCTTTATTTGATTCTGTAGCTATTCGTCGTTCTTCTCGGAGTGTAGGGTTAAGAAGTGAGGCTTCGGGTAGATATGAACGCGGCGTAAATCGAGCAGAATTAGAAATCGCTTGTCACCGGGCTTTATCATTAATCAGTGAATTAGCAGCAGGTGTAATTGTTCAGCAAGAAACTGCTGATAGTCGTCCTGAATCTTCTACTTGGTTCCATTCTATCGCCCTGCGTTTAGATCGAGTCAATGACGTACTCGGACCGATTGATTTGGGAGAAGAAACAGGAGAATTGCAAGCAAAAGATGTAGAAAAAATTCTGACTGCACTAGGATGTGAGTTGGTGAATACTGGTGAACGTACTTGGAAGGTGACAGTACCTCCCTATCGTTACCGAGACTTAGAACGGGAAATTGATTTAATTGAAGAAATTGCCCGTCTTTATGGCTATGATAAATTCTGCGATACTTTACCAGAAAAAACTGAACCTGGTTATCTATCTTTAGATCAGGAGTTACTTCGGAAGTTACGCGCTTCTTTACGGGCTGAAGGTTTAACAGAATTAATTCATTATTCTTTAGTTAAACCTGGAGAAAGTCAGCAAATAGTTTTAACAAATCCATTGTTTGCCGAATATTCAGCATTAAGAACAGATTTGATATCTGGGTTAATTGATGCTTGTCAATATAATGTAGAACAGGGAAATGGGGCGCTAAATGGTTTTGAAATAGGGCGCATTTTCTGGCGCGAAGAAGATGGTTTGCAAGAAACTGATATGCTGGCTGGGATCATTGGTGGTGATGCCTCTTTGGGTAAATGGTCAAGAGGTGGTCGTGAAGAACCTATCACTTGGTTTGAAGCTAAAGGCATTTTAGAAAGTGTGTTTCAACAACTTGGGTTACAGGTGGAATTTCAACCAGACAACCGCGATTCTCGATTGCATCCTGGACGCACTGCTTCTTTGTGGGTGGGGGGAAACAGACTGGGGACTTTTGGGCAAGTTCATCCTCAATTGCGACGAGAAAAGGGTTTACCAGAAGCAGTTTATGTGTTCCAATTAAGTTTGGATGTGCTGTTGAACGGGTTGGATAATGATGATTTGCTAGTTCCTAAATTCAAGTCATATTCTACCTATCCAGCCAGCGATAGAGATATTGCCTTTTTCGCACCTGTGAAAGTCACAGTTTCGGAAATTGAAAAGGTGATTACCAAAGCTGGAAAAGGTTTATTAGATTCTGTCGAGTTGTTTGATGAGTATCGCGGTGAACACGTTCCAGTAGGACAGCGGAGTTTAGCCTTTCGTTTAGTCTATCGTGCCAGCGATCGCACTCTCACAGAGTCTGAAGTCCAACCAGTCCACGATAAAGTCCGTAGTGCTTTAGTAGAAAAATTCGGCGTAAGTCTGAGAAGTTAATACCTGGGTAATTGGTAATAAGTAATTGGTAATTAATTAGAATTGTTTGATTTTATTAATTACCAATTCTCATTATCATTGCTATGATAGATATTAAACAACTGCTAAAGCTAAGGAGGAAAAATTTTGTACACAGCAGTAATTAAACACTCTGGGGATTGGTGGTTGGGTTGGATTGAAGAAATTCCTGGTGTAAATTGTCAGGAAGCAACGCGAGAGGAATTATTAGAAAGTTTACGCATTACACTGTTAGAAGCACTAGAATTTAACCGTCAAGATGCTAGAGAAGCTGCGGGTAATGATTATGTTGAGGAAGCGATCGCACTATGAAGCGGGGAGATTTATTACGCCATTTACAGGAGTGCGGTTGTGAGTTTATTCGTGAAGGTTCTCAACATTCTTGGTGATGGAATCCTGATAAAAACAGGAGATCAGCCATTCCTCGACATCAAGAAATTGATGATATTCTGGCTAAAAAGATTTGTAAGGATTTAGGGATACCTTTTACCAAATGACAGGATAAGAAATTTCACCTAAATATAATGCTTGGGGAAAAATAACTACTAAAGAATCAATTCAAGCAGCAATTACAAGAATGCAGCAACTTAGAAAATAAGTTAATTTAGATAAAAGTTAAATTCGAGAAAAGATTGAGAAAGGAAGAAGATTTTAATGCAGTTTGTTTGAGATAGTAGAGTATTACTAAGTAAAATTCAACCTAAAAATTTGTTACTTAATTGGTTAAATTACGGAATTTTCGCTAGAAAATACGGTTAACCGTATGGCAGATGTATTAGATTTTATCTAGCATAGGGAGAGTAAATAACAAATCAAACTAAAGTAGGTGCAAATTATGATGGTGAAAAACCTTAACAAATATAAATTAATGGACAAAAAATTAGATGATGTAATTCAGTATTTAAAAAATGAGATATTAGAAGAATATGAGCTAAGAATTTCACTTTATGACGGTATTGATGATAATAAATTTCATAAAGAGCCACTAGAAAAACCTATTATTCTTTTATTGCATAGAGACAATATAGTTAAGTGGGTAGATATTTATTGTAATTAATGAACTTGCTCAAATAGAACTAATAGTTAAAGGAGATTAAACAAAAGTTCACACCCTTAACCGTTTGACATCAACAGTTAAGGGTTTATTTTATCATTGATCATTTTTCTGACCTAACAGCGCGAATCTGCCGTAATTGACCTTCTCCATAAAGATACTGCCCTAAAGCATTAGCTTGGCGAGAAGGTGCAGCTAAATACGCATTTACCTTCTTTTCTTTCAACAACCTTTGCAAATCTTCCCAGAAAAACTCTCCACCACCACCCGTAATAATTACATGGGATTTGCTTGATGTTAGCAGAAATAAATGCTACATTACCTGGCTCACGACTAACACAGGCTTTTGTGCTGGTTCTACCTAAGTCAATACTAAGAATATTTTTAAGTAATGGTTCTCTATGGTTATTCGTTACACTCTCTAAAAGAGTCTCATAATAATCATCAGGAATAATAATTAAGTTCTCTTCTATTTCTTCAAGTTCTGTCTGTAAATTGGTATGTCTATCAGTTAATTCATTAATAATTTTAGTTTTTTCTGTGATTAATTCTTTTTGCGTTGTATTTTCCGCAGTAAGTTCATCATATTTTTTCTGTAAATTATCATATTTAACGGTAAAATCAGTGATAAATTGTTTATTTCTGTTAATTAATTGTTGAGAATTAGCTAAATTATCAAGATGTTGTTTATTCTCATCAGCTACTTGATGATATTCTTGCTCTAGATTTTCATATCTACTCGTTAATTCATCAATAATTTGTGTGTTTTGTGCAATTACTTCCCTAGCCTGATTTAATTCATCAATCTTTTTGGTATTTTCATCAGTAAGTTGATGATATCCTTTTTCTAAATTGGTATATTTATCACTTAATTCATTAGCAATTTTTTTGTAATGTTTAGCTGCTTGTCTATTCTTACTTTCCGCAGCATAAGCAGCAAAAGCACCCATAGCAAGACCCATAACACCAAATAAAAAAGGAATCATCGGTATCATACAATTTTTAATGTATTATTTGCTATTTCTCCAGGAGAGATTAATACTATAAATTATACTAAATAATCCCTACTTATAATTGACTACAACTCACAATACATCTACAATAAATCTTTCACCAAGACAAAAATAACAACACCATGCCTAAATACATAATGTGGGGAACTTACTGCGAAGATGTCTTAGCAAAACGTGACCCCTATCGTCAAGACCATTTAGACGGATTAGCCAAACAGAAAGAAGCTGGTGTTTTGATTACCCTTGGTCCGACTAAAGATGTCACACAAGTTTTTGGCATTTATGAAGCCGAAGACGAAAACACCGTTCGTCAATTAGTGGAAGCTGATCCCTATTGGCAAAACGGTATTTGGACTGAATATTCTATTAAGGAATGGATTCAAGCTTTTTAGTCAATCATAATTCATAATTTGTAATTAATTACGAATTACGAATTATCCTTTAAGTGCTTTTCTAAAATTACGCCGATAGGATGGATTAGCAATAAACAAAGCTGGCCATAACAAAGAAAAACCAATGCGATTTGGCAGACTTTGATTAAAGTTAGTTTTATTGAATCCAGTCCAAAATTTCCAAGCCCCACCGACATAAACCACTATCAAGCCAAGAATAATTAATTTACCCATTTCCATCAACTCCCTTAGTAACTGACAGAATATTAGCTAAGTAGAAAGGCATAAATCAAGATAAATCTTGTGAGAAAGATGAACACAGTTCAAACTTTATGCCAATGCTCAATATTTACGCCGACTGACATAAGTATGCCTCACTTATGTAGGTTTTTTGTAGCCTGCATTAATCAGTCCTTTAGTTTGAGACTACTTATTTATCTGATTGTAGTGTAAGTTAATCTCATAAATTTCAGCTAGTACAAAAATCGGCGTTGCTGATTAAGAGTATGATTTTGTTTCACGCAAAGGCGCAAAGTCGCAAAGAGTAAAAGTTTGAAACCATTGATTTTTTAATTTCATACTTCAGTTCAGCAATGCCCAAAAATCTAATAGTTAAAAAATTCTCTCCTGAATCAAAGAGTATTGCTATAGTTTAATGAGTAATTAAACTTATTTCTCACTAGATGCATCTAGTGGAAGTTCCTCAAAGATTAACATCCATAGGAGACTTAAGTAAGTAGGCGAAAAGAAATCAAACTATGTTAATTCAGGTAACAAATTTTGAAATTGGCTCGTAGTCAGGGCTTCAGCCCTACTTGGAGGTCTAAAACCCTCTCTACAAACCTTTAATTATTTACGTTACTCTACTTAATAAAGAATAACATAAAGTTTATAACGGATACTAATGCAGTTCAAGCTGCAAATAGGAGGGTTTATGCGTGCAGTATTGATGGCAGGGGGTTCAGGGACAAGGTTACGTCCCTTAACTTGCGATTTACCAAAACCGATGGTTCCTGTATTAAATCGACCTATTGCTGAACACATCATTAATCTTCTGAGAAGACATAAGATTACGGAAGTAATCGCAACGTTACATTATTTACCAGATGTTTTACGGGATTACTTCCAAGATGGCAGTGATTTTGGTGTGCAGATGACTTATGCTATCGAAGAAGACCAGCCACTGGGTACAGCAGGGTGTGTAAAAAATATTGCTGAACTGCTGGATGAAACTTTTTTAGTGATTAGCGGCGATAGTATCACAGATTTTGATCTGACAGCAGCGATCGCATTTCACAAACAAAAACAGTCAAAAGCAACTTTGGTTTTAACCCGTGTTCCCAACCCGATAGAATTTGGAGTGGTGATTACTGACCAAACTGGAAGAATACAGAGATTCTTAGAAAAACCTTCCACCAGCGAAATTTTTTCTGATACTGTCAACACTGGTACTTATATATTAGAACCTGAAGTTTTAGAATATCTACCAGAATACACAGAATGTGACTTTTCCAAAGATTTATTTCCCTTACTACTCACCAGAAATGAGCCAATTTACGGTTATGTAGCTCAAGGTTACTGGTGTGACGTAGGTCATTTAGATGCATATCGGGAAGCGCAATATGACGCACTAGCTAGGAAAGTAAAACTTGATTTTCCCTACCAAGAAACTTCTCCTGGTGTGTGGATTGGTCAAAATACCTTTATTGATCCTACAGCTAGAATTGAAACACCTGCTGTAATTGGTGACAATTGCCGGATTGGGGCGAGAGTACAAATTGAGGATGGGACTGTAATTGGCGATAATGTCACCATTGGTGCTGATGCCAACTTAAAGCGTCCCATAGTTTGGAATGGCGCAATTATTGGCGATGAAGCCCAGCTATCGGCTTGTGTAATTTCCCGTGGGACTCGTGTAGATAGACGCGCTCATGTATTAGAAGCTGCCGTAGTCGGTTCCCTTTCCACCGTGGGAGAAGAAGCCCAAATTAGCCCCGGTGTGCGGGTGTGGCCGAGTAAAAAGATTGAGTCGGGTGCAATCTTAAACATTAACCTGATTTGGGGCAATACCGCGCAACGCAATTTGTTTGGTCAACGTGGTGTCCAAGGTTTAGCTAATATTGATATCAGCCCAGAATTTGCGGTGAAATTAGGGGCTGCTTATGGTTCAACTTTGAAACCAGGTTCTAAGGTAACAGTTTCCCGTGACCAACGTAATGTCTCACGGATGGTGACTCGTTCTTTAATTGCTGGTTTGATGTCCGTAGGTATTGATATTCAAAACCTTGATTCTACAGCTATTCCTATTACCCGCACAGTGATCCCCACTATGGGAGTAGCTGGGGGTATTCATGTGCGTGTACACCCGGATCGCCCTGATTATATCCTGATTGAATTCATGGATGCCAAGGGAATTAATATCACTAAAGCCCAGGAAAAGAAAATTGAGGGGGCTTATTTTAAGGAAGATATGCGGAGGGCGCAAAGTCATGAAATAGGGGATGTGGCCTATCCCAGCCAAGTAATAGACCTCTACTGCACTGCTTTTGAGAAATTGTTGAATGTGGGAACACTTCGTAACAGTCGGGCAAAGGTAGTGATTGATTATGTTTATGCTGTGTCTGGGGCAGTTTTACCGCAAATGTTAGATAAATTTGGTGCTGATGCGGTGGTGCTAAACGCGAGTTTGAATAAAACATCAATGTCAACTACTAACCGCGAAGGACTACTGACACAATTAGGTCATGTGGTGGAAGCACTAAAGGCTAATTTTGGTGTTCAGGTATCAGCTAATGGGGAACAACTGATTTTAGTTGATGAATCTGGCTACCCGGTGCGAGGGGAGACGCTGACAGCGCTGATGGTAGATATGATGTTGACATCTAACCCTCGATGTTCAGTAGTTGTCCCAGTCCACGCTTCTAGTGCTGTAGAACAAGTCGCTCGTCGTCATGATGGTAAAGTCATTCGCACCAAAGCAAATCCGACAGCTTTGATGGAAGCTTGCCAAAAAAATCCGAATGTAGTTTTAGGTGGTAGTGGGGAGACTGGTTTTATTTTTCCCCATTTACATCCGGGGTTTGATTCGATGTTCTGTATTGCTAAATTAATTGAAATGCTGACTATCCAAGAGCGATCGCTGGCATCTGTCCGCGCCGAATTGCCTCGCGTTATTCATAGAAATTATACTATCCGTTGTCCTTGGACTGCCAAGGGGGCGCTCATGCGTTATTTGGTAGAAACTCACCCAGCCCAAAACCTGGAATTAATTGACGGGGTAAAAATTTGTCAGCCCTATGATGATAGTTGGGTGTTAGTTTTGCCAGATGCTAGTGAACCACTGGTACATTTATTTGTCAACAGTAGCGATCGCGAATGGGTAGATGACAACTTGAGAAATTACCGCAACCGTGTTCAGACATTTGTGGAACGAGAACAGGAACATTACGCAGCTGAAGTCTAAACTACCCTAACGTCGGCTATGTCAAGCAGGTTCAAACCCTTTACCACTTGCGGACAAAAATACTACATGATGCCTACGGCAGCAATAACTAAACAATTAGAATATATGAACATTACAGTCATTTGCCATTTGCTTTCTGCCTATTTGCCATCTTGTACTAGTCACTCATGCTAAACGAGAGTTAAACTTGGCTTCTAGAGGAAATTTTGATTGCTGACGGCAGTCCCTCAAGCAATGGAACGCAGTTGAACAGCAATGCTGACACTAGCATAGCTGAATACTTTTAAGCAGGTGGGTCAAGAGTGATGAAAATAGCTGACACCTCAAACAACGGCACTGTGATTGAACCCCTAGATTCTGTAAATTCGCCACAATCGGAGCAGGCGAGTTGTCCCTTTTACTCAGTTGTGCATTATGAAAATATGGCCGTGACTAATTTACCACTCCTGAACCCAGCCGCAGATGTTGACGACGGGCTGCACCCACAGCAAAATGACACCACCGTTGTAGAAGACTTGAACGATAATATCCCACAGGACTGGGTAGCAGAACCTGACAGTGATCAACAAGCACTTGTAGACTCGGAATTTCAAAAGTTACTAGGATTGAATGAGGAGTTAACTACAGCTAACGGTGATTTGTACAGTCAAGTAGAGCAGTTAAAACAAGAATTAGCTGAAGCAGAAAAGATTTTGCAATGGCAAAAAAAGCGCTCCAGCGTCACCGATTCGATGCTAAATCAACAAACTCAGGAACTTGCAGCCGCCCAAGAGCAAATTCAGTCTCTCTTTCAACAGTTAGAAGCTGCTGTACAAACTGTTCAACGTCAGGAAATTTTTATCGACACCCACAAAGCACAATTACAAATTAGTCAACAACGCCTAGCTCAATTAGAGCGCGAATGTTCATTGCTACAAACTAACTACAATGAAAAGTCTCAGCAGTTATCCCACTCAGAAAATACTTGTCGAGAATTGCAAAGTAGACTTATGCGCCAACAACGCCAAACTTTGCAATTTAAAGCCGCGTTAGAAAAATGTTTAGATACATCTGTCCCTAACTATGACACTTTAGAGGATACAGCCCATCAGCCACAAGGCGTAACTGGTGGACAGACAAGATTCTCTAGAAAAGCGCGGTCTTTATTTCCTAATGCACAGCCCATTAAACCTTGGTCAGCAGAAGCAGATATTATGGGTGGTTTCTGCAACGGGCTACACCAAAATATAGATAATTCCTGGGCAGAACCTTCAACACCATGCTCACAGGAAAACAATGATTCTGCTCCCACTTCCCCATCTTCTGAGCATAGCTTAGATGAGGAATACACCCTGACACCAACACAACTAGCGGCCTTGTCAGCAGTTGATAATTCTGTAATTCAATCAGAAACTGTTTCTACTCCTAATGGCTCAAATATAGATCAGCAATTGGAGAGTTTGATTCAAAGGTTTTTTGTCTCCCAGTCGGTAGATGATGTACAAAGTCATCAAGCTGATACACCTATCTGGGAACCCTCAGCATTTACTTTGGAGAATAGTGAAAAACCAAAAGTTACCAGAGAAGAGAATCTAGCGACAGAAGATTTGCGGTTTTCTCCAACTCAGGAACCTCCAGTTACTCCCACTTCTCGACACCAAGAGACAAATGCTGTAGAAAGCGAGGACTATTGGTCAGAAGTCTCACCCTCTACATCGTCAAAATTGCCTTTGCACAATTTTTTCCCAGAACCATTGGGTGAATATCCGCAAGATCAAAAATCACCTTCCCCAGTGATTTATCCCCAACGTCCACCCAAAGGACGCAAATCATTAGCCTCTGTAGAATTGCCTAATTTTCGCCCCCATAGTCATGAATCAACAGTTAGTGACCAATAACTAATGTCAATGACTAATTTGAGTGACGGCTTTTGGGTTAACTGGGACTACCTGATTACGCCATAGTGGTTTGCCGGTAGAAATCGCATAATTAATGGTTAACAACTGTAACCACAGGGCTGGATAGCGGGATTCTAACCAAGTTTGGTTCAATTTCAGGAATTTGGGGAACCATTTACTCAGCACAGCACTGACTAAGGCATGACAACCGAAGTTGAAATAATTACCCAACCAGCGGACTAAATCCCGAAACCCAGCTAGTTGCCAAATCCACAGCAGCAAGGCTGGATTTTTCGTAGCTGCTTTTATTGCTAAACGGTTAAATGTCAACCAATCGCAACGATCCTTAATGAAATTATCTGCCACTTCTGGAGGTTCGTCTGCTAATAAGCCAAAAAAGGTATTAAGCATGGAGTTTACCCGTTGGGGAGCGATAAATTTGCCTGTGGGAACCATCATTCCTTTGGAAAATAGCCACGTTACGGAAACATTACTTTGGTAGGCGCGAATTTGATTTAAGTGGCGGAAACTGAGTAAGTTATGTTTCAGGGCAGTGTTTAAAAGTGTTGTTAACCGCTCTAAGTTGCGAACTAGGGAACCAAACCCGGTAAAGATTAGGGGTGACTGGAGTGAGGCAGCATCACCCATAGCAATTAATCTATCAAAGGCAATTGTGCGATCGCTACTACTAACACTAAAATGCCCCGGTATATATCCAAAAGTCGGCTTTTTCCACACCAATTTGTCCAGATCGCAGCGACGATACTCTGGCAAAATCGTGAAAAAGTCCTCATACATCTCCAACAAAGAACCGGGATTTTTCACATTCACCTCATGGTAATGAAATAAATAAATCGTCAGTTCTTCCCCAACTCCGGGAAACAATTCCCAAATCAACTGTCTACCGCGAGAGATATCGCCGTGACTGTAGAGAACATCTCCATACTGAGAATCCCACACACCTGGCTCAAACCCTTTCTCAATTACTGCTCCCACCGTCGGACATACACTATCAAAAGCCCTACCACCATTTAATTGCCAAGCAATAGGCGAAGCCGTACCCATTGCATCTACTAACAATCTGCCACTCACTTGCTTTTCATTACCACTAGGTAAATGCTTGACTAAAACCTTAACTTGTGTATCACTGACATCTGCCCGAATAAATTCCGTTTCATCCCAAATATCACCACCAGCAGCTTGTAGCTTTTCTCCACAGATTTGCAGCAATTTCTCAGAATCTAAAGCTATATTCAGCACATTCGGCGTGTGTAAAATTGGTGATCTCAGGTGAGAGGGATTATTGCCATCAAAAAACTTATTAAATCCGTCTTTGTATTCCCTAGCAATAATTGTTTCCAATTCAGCATTTGTCAGCAAACCCAAATTTACCAAACATTGAATTTCATCACGGGAAATATTCCATTCTCGATTCATTCTTCCAAAGGGCAATCTTTCCACCAGCAGGACTTTATAGCCCAACTTAGCCATCACAGCCGCATGAATCGACCCTAAAGCCCCACCAATGTAAATCAGGTCATATTGGAGATGGGGATTTCTTTCTTCCTTGTTGCCTTCATAAAACACCACCTGACGAGGCTGCTGGGGATTTCTCACCCCTTCTCGCCAACGTTGCTCCCACCAGTAAGCACGCTGGAGATCATATTCCCCATTGGGCATTTTTTGAAAGTACTTGACAGTTAGGGGATAATAAGGTTCTAGCTGTAGAAAAATCGATTTTTGAGGATCAATCTCTGGTGGTTCTGGATAACTATGGGGAAAGCGGCTTCTAATTCCTGTAGTTAGGCGTTGGAGAATTTGTCCCTCATTAGCAAAAGGTTTATCAGCCCAACGGAAGACCTTGAGATAAGTAGTGCGCTGTACCGACCAGACAAATACAGAAAGTTCATCTGCCAAATTTTCTTCAACAGACACAACAGGGTTTCTCAGGCGAAAACCGTCTACGGTCAACAATTTTTCTCCATACCCTGGTGCAAAATCTATTTGCAGCCAACTGCGTACAGCCACAGTATCGGTCGTAGGAATTTCTAAGTAAAGAACTTCTTTCATATTCCGCTCACATCTCCCATCGATTTACTCACTACGACAGATTTAACAAAGGCAGAAAGTGCGCTAGACTCCGCCCTATCAGTTGCATCAAAAAAATTTAATTAAGAAAATTAAGAAATTTTAATAGTTTGTTAATTTTATTATTCATTTTAGAACTTCTGTAAACTCATACCATGAATTATCCTATCCCAGACAGTCCCCAAGAAATTTTTGCACTTCAACAACAGCCAGTTGATGAAGAACTGGTAGCGGCGGTAATTGCCGGCGTAGTCAAGCTTGTGCGCTCTCAGGGTCAATCTTTGGAAGAATTAACTGCCCAGGTGTTAGCGGAAGACCCGATGTTAGATAGACAACAAAGACGCTGGCTAAGTACATTGGTTGCCCAAGCGTGGGAAAGTTTTCCTTAATCCTCTTCTCTTTTGGCATTTTACCCTGTATGGACTAGTCCGCAGAGCAGAATTAAAAATTAAAAATAGAGCTTCCGGACTCCTTAAGGGATACAAAATTCAAATATGTTAGGAGTTACGCATTGACAAAGTAGTAAAATAGTGTATTGATAAAAAGTATCATCTACTTACCAGATATCAGACGATTAGAGAAATCAGCAAACCTTCCGCAGCACAATGCAATCTGGAACATTACACTCTGTTTTTGCTATCAGAAGTGTAGTCATGTCTTGGCCAGAAGGGGAAAAGCTGCGGGTTAGTCACAATGCAGATTTGAAAGTTTATATTTATCGAGAACGATGCACACACCATCTGTTGCAGGAATGGGAGCAGCAGAATGTAGAGAACCTATGGCTCTGACTTTAAGACTGAATTTACCATGTATTACATGGAAAAATGAATTTTCTACTTTGACTGTTTTTTTGACCCATAACGTGAGCTAAAAGCCCATTTTTTCATTCAAGTCACAGGATCTACCATCACGCTACATTTTGAATAGCACCATTTACTTCTGTAATTGCTCCATCACCACCTAAATCATGTTTCAATCTTCAAAAAATCTTTAAAATTTAGAGATAATATTTCCAAGAGAACACAGCTAGAAGTTTGGCTGTTAGTTTGGACATCACCCAATTAGCGATTAGCACTGTTTACCATAGCAAAAAATAAAACATGAATAGAAATAAAACTCAGTAGATTTTTCTTAGTTAATTTAGAGCTTATGGTTATACAAAATACAACTACAAAAAGTAATCAGAAATCTTTGCCTAAATCGCCAACTGGCATTCAAGGCTTAGATGAAATTACTGCTGGTGGACTACCTCAAGGTCGTCCCACATTAGTTTGTGGTGCTGCTGGCTGTGGTAAAACCTTAATGGGAATAGAATTTTTAGTCCGTGGTATAACCGAGTATGGAGAACCAGGAGTATTCATTTGTTTTGAAGAAAACCCCGAAGAACTCATACAAAATGTTACTTCTTTGGGGTGGGATTTAGAACAGTTAATTCTTGACAAACAATTAGCTATTGACCACATCCAGATCGACCCCCAAGAAATTATTGAAGCAGGTAGCTATGATTTAGAAGGTTTATTTCTTCGCATCGGTCTAATGGTAGATGCAGTCAAAGCCAAACGAATAGTATTAGATACTATCGAATCCTTATTTGTCGGTTTAAGTAACGCTGCTATTATCCGTGCTGAATTACGTCGTTTATTTAACTGGCTCAAACAAAAAGGATTAACAGCCATTATCACTGGAGAACAGGGGGAAAAGACCTTAACCCGGCAAGGTTTAGAAGAATATGTTTCTGACTGTGTAATTAAATTAGATCAACGAATTTATGAAGAATTAGCCACACGAAGACTACAAATTATTAAATATCGAGGTTCACAACATGGTTCTAACGAATATCCTTTCTTAATTACTGATGATGGCATTTCTGTCTTACCTATTACTTCCATTGGCTTAGAACATCAAGTCACAACAGAACGTATTTCCTCTGGTATTCCGCGTTTAGATAGTATGCTGGGGGGCAATGGATTCTTCCGGGGTAGCAGCGTTTTAGTTACAGGTACAGCAGGAACTGGTAAAAGCACTATAGCTTGCCATTTTGCTGCGGAAACTTGTCGTCAAGGAGAAAGGTGTTTGTACATAGCTTTAGAAGAAGCACCGCAACAAATTATTAGGAATATGCGCTCAATCGGTTTAGATTTAGAGCCTTATTTACAACAGGGGTTACTCAATTTTCAAGCATTTCGTCCTACTGCTTATGGGTTAGAAATGCACCTGGTGAATTTACATCACTGGATACAGAAATTTAAACCTTCTACCGTGGTTATAGATCCCATGAGCAACTTGATATTAAGCGGTACAATCAATCAAACTAAGATGTTTTTTATGCGGTTGATTGATTTTCTCAAATCGCAACAAATAACAGTGTTGCTAACTAACCTAATTCCTGGTCATGGACTAATTAATCAGACAGAAATAGGAGTTTCTTCCCTTATGGATACTTGGATTGACCTACACACTTTAGAAAGCAACGGAGAACGTAACCGACTCTTGAATCTTCTCAAATCTCGCGGTATGGAACACTCTAACCAAGTACGGGAATTTTTAATCACCAAACAAGGTGTAGAACTGCTAGATGTATATTTAGGGCAGGGAAATGTTTTAACTGGTAGTGCTAGAATTATTCAAGAAGCACAAGAAAAATTAGCAGCCAATCAACGCCAACGATTATTAGAGCAAACAAGACGCGAATTAGAATACAAAGAAAAGTTAGTTTCCACGCAGATTTCTGCATTACAGGCAGAATTAGCAGCAGAACAGGAAGAATTTCGCATTCTTACAGAACAAGAAACTATTAATAGTCAGAATTTAAGGCAATATAGCCAAAAACTAGCTCAATTACGAAAAGCCGATTAGCCTGTTTTTTCACTTTTGTTACAGAAAAAATCTGACTCTATTCTAGGTCTGAGTACCCTTGATAATTAGAAAATTAGATCAAGGTTTCTATTTTAGAACATCGGACAAGGCGTTAATTTAAAAACTGATAGCGCAGGGTGGTGTAAGGGACTTCCAGAAATTAAATTATTTAATTTTAAGTATTTAATTTTAAGAGCGAAGATGAGTATGAGATTCTTTCTCGACTATGATAATAAAAAATCTCAGGAAATTCTTTTATGGAAGAACACAATATATTAGACGAATCAGCGATATGGAAATTACGGCTATATGTAGCTGGACAAACACCAAAATCTGTGGCTGCATTTGCCAATTTAACAAAAATATGTGAGCAAAATCTTTATGGTAAATATCAAATTGAAGTAGTGGATCTAATGCAACATCCTCATCTAGCACGAGAATATAACATCTTTGCTATTCCCACTTTAATCCGTCAGCTACCAGTTCCTCTCAAGCAAATTATTGGTGATTTATCTGACCAAGAAAAAGTATTAGTCGGTTTAGAAATCAAGCCAGTTATAAATTAGCAATCATCTAGTAATTATGGCTGACGCTACACGGCTAGATGAGAAACCACACTCAATTTCTATATGATATTCATCGTTTGGGGGGAATAAGTTATGAATAATCAAAATGGACAAGAGGATATAGAAGATTTAAGTGCTGAATTTAAACAACTAATTACAAAATCAGAAAACCCAATTTTTTGTTTACGACTTTATGTGGCAGGTGCTAATTATAATTCTCTGAAGGCTTTACAAAATATAAAACAGATATGTGAAAAATATTTACCTGGTAAGTATCAGTTGGAAGTAATTGACATTTATCAACAACCTGGCTTAGTTTTGGTAGAAAATGTATTCGCTGTACCCACATTAGTGAAATAATTACCTCCACCAGTAAAAAAAATAATTGGTGATTTATCGAATACTGTCAATGTGCTTATAGGTTTAAATATTGCATCCGATAACAGGGAATAGGCTAGAAAATCTTTTGATATATCCCTTTATTATGATATTTTACCTCCTGTTACCTCAATTTCCTGCATATCAGATGAAAAGGAAAATTAAAAAATGAATTTAGATAATTATTCAACCGAAGAATTATTACGAGAAATTCAAGTTCTGCAAACAAGGTTAAAAACATCTGAAGATACATTAGAAGCAATACATCAAGGTGCAGTTGACGCTTTTGTGATTGCTACTCCAGAAGGTGAAAAAGTATTTACGCTCCAAAGTGCAGATTACACCTATCGTTTGCTAATTGAGCAGATGCATGAAGGAGCAGTTATTGTGACATCAGATGGAGGAATTTTATATGCTAATCAAGCATTTGCTAATTTAGTTCAGCTTCCTTTATCAAAGATTATAGGGTCTAAATTTCAACGATTTATTTTAGAGCGAGATGTTGATAATCTTCAAGCTTTGATGAAAATAAAAGATCAAGATTTAGCAGCAGCAGATGAATTCTCGCTCATCAATATTAATCAACAAGAAATATCTGTTTACATTAATGCCAATAGCTTGAATATTAATAGTTATGAGATTACTTGCTTTATTGTGACAGATTTAACCGAAAGACACCAAAATGAACAAATTATAGCTTCAGAGAGATTTGCTAGATCAATTTTAGAACAAGTGGGTGAATCTATAGTAGTTTGTGACGAAACTGGGAAAATTATTCGTGCTAGTCAAGTTTTTAATAATTTATGTGGAACAAATCCTCTTTGGCAAAATTTTGATAATTTAATATCCTTATTTTTCTCTCATTTAGATTCAAATATTATAGCTAACATTATCCAATCACTGCCAAATGATGTTCCAGATATAATGCTCGAACATCGCTTTCATATCAATACAGTTTTACAGGGTCAGACTTATAATGGAGTAGAAGTTTATTTTCAACGTTCTGACGGTCAGCAATTTGATTTATTTCTTAATGCTCGTCCTTTATTAAACTCAATTGGAGCAATTATTGGCGCAATTGTCAACCTTACAGATATTACAGAACGTAAACACCAAGAAGCAGAAATACACCAGGCCAAGTTGGAATTAGAAATAAGAGTTGCACAACGCACTGCTGAACTAACTGAACTGAATAAACATCTACTTATTAGCTTAGATGAGATAGAAAAAAAGCAACAAAAGCTTTTGGAACAATCTCAACTTTTGGATTTGGCTCATGATACAATCTTGACCAAAGATATCAACTCCTCAGTTATTACCTTTTGGAACAACGGAGGAGAGAAGATGTATGGTTGGACAAAAGCCGAAGCCATAGGAAAAGTATCTCACAAACTTTTAAAAACCCAATTTCCGCAGCCATTAGCTGAAATTAAAGCTCAAGTTCTAAAATTAGGATATTGGGAAGGAGAATTAATTCATAGTGATAGAAATGGCACTTCTGTAATTGTTTCCAGTCGTTGGGTACTACAAAAAGACGAGTCTGGTAAACCTGTTAAAATCCTGGAAATGAATAATGATATTACAAAACAAAAGCAAAAAGAAGCAGACCTGAAGAACAGTGAAATCAAGTTTCGTTCACTCACGGAATGTTTACCTATAGGTGTATTTCTGACTGATAAAGAAGGAAAAATTATTTATGTTAATCCTTATTATCAAATTTTTTCTGGACTAACTATGGCAGAAATTATAGGAGAAGATTGGTTAAATTTTATCCATGCTGATGACCGAAAGAAGATATTAAAAGAATGGTTGATGATTTTAAATAATGCACCGAGAGATTTTTGTGAGTTAAATTTTTGTCATGAAGTAAAATATTTTCATCAAGATAATCAAATCCATTATGCACGAATTCATTTAGCCCCAATGTTGATAGAGCGGGAGAAAATGAGTGGTTATATCGGAATTGTAGAAGATATAACTGAAATTCGTGCAGTTGAACAAATGAAAAAAGATTTTATCTCTATTGCTAGTCATGAATTGCGTACTCCATTAACAGCAATAAACGGTGCTTTAGGATTATTAGCAGGTAAAGTTTATGATAACAATCCTGACAAGCGTACCCAAATGATTAATATTGCTGCTGCTCAAACAGCGCGTTTAGTTAGGTTAGTGAATGATATTCTAGCGTTACAGAAATTGGAGTCTGGTAATACAATTCTGGTAAAACAAAGCTGTGATGCAGCTGAATTAATTATAGATTCTGTCAATCTCATGCAACCAGAGGCAGAAAAAAATCACATAAATTTCCAGATAAATACTATCTCAATCGAAATTTGGGTTAATCCTGACGCGATTATTCAAACTTTAACAAATCTGTTGAGTAACGCCATCAAGTTTTCTGCACCTTGTACTACTATTACTGTTAGTAATATCTTAGTTGATAGCCAGGAAACTCAAGCACAAATATTTGCTCATTTAACTAATAATTATTTACTTAATGTTCTATGTCCACCCTATGTCATGTTTCAGGTACAAGACCAAGGAGAAGGAATTCCAGCAGATAAATTAGAAACTATATTTGGTTGGTTTCAACAAGTTGATTCTAGCGATGCCAGAGAAAAAGGTGGTACAGGTTTGGGTTTGTCAATTTGTCGGAATATTATCCAACAACATGAAGGACAGATTTGGGCAGAGAGCAAATTAGGTCAAGGCAGCACATTTTTCTTTACATTACCACTGCGAGAAAATCACAAAGAGGATACTTAAGAAGTCATGTCTACGAAACGGGTGCTAGTTATTGATGATGAAGAGGCAATTCAAGCTGTAATTCAGGGTTGCTTAGAAGATATTGCTGGATGGAAAGTTTTATTAGCTAGTTCAGGTAAAGAAGGATTGCATTTAGCTGAAGTTGAGAAACCAGATGGTATCTTATTAGATGTTTCCATGCCGCAGATGAGTGGTATTGAGGCACTCAAAAAATTGCAAGTAAATCCTCTGACTCAAAATATTCCGGTCGCTTTTTTGACTGCAAAAGTGCAGTCTGAAGACAAAAAGAGATTTTCTCAGTTAGGGGTTGTAGGTTTGTTAACTAAACCCTTTAACCCAATGAATCTTGTGAATTTAGTGGCTGACTTATTCGGTTGGGAAATTTGACTAAAAATTAATAAGTTGTCTTAAAATGACTCCTGAATTTTAAAAATTAAGTAGTCGTGAAAAATAAATTTCATAGTTAGGAGAGGGAACAGGGAACAGGTAAGGTTTACAGAGATTTTTTCTTCAATAACTATGTGCAGCCTGGGTACTTAACATTTTTGTAGTCGTTGCCAAATTCTTGTAGCTATTTCATTCTTATTCATGGATTTACTAAAATAATCATCTGCACCTGCGGCATAAGCTTGAGAAATTATCTCAGGTTTACTATTAGTTGAGATAAATGTCACTGGTAGATTATGCCATTGAGGGTCTGTTCGTACAACTCGGCACAAATCTATGCTACTAAATCCAGGCATTTGTTGATTTAAAATTACTAAATTTGGCTGATTGCGATTTAATAATTGCAGAAAATTTTGAGCATCAGTACAGATGAATACTTCAATTTTATAGCTAGTTAATAGATTAGACAATTGGTGAAAAAATTTGTGTTTATTATCTAAAATTAAAACCCGATATCGGTAATTTTGGAATAGTGGTTGAATTAGAGTATTTACAGCTTCTAACACTGTCGATATAGGTAAGTTTTTATTCACAAAGAAACATCCACCCCAACGAGTAAAATCTACTCTATCTGTGAGCGTATCTTTGGCTGTAAAAGCAACTACGGGAATTTTTGGTGTGTGAGTTGATAGTTCTTGCATGAAATTTCGACCATCTTCACCCCTACCAGAGATGTTTAAATCTAATAAAATTACATCAGGTGGGGTTTGAGTAATCATTTTCCGGGCTACGTTGATATCTGTGGCAATTTCTACCCGCCATGTCCATTTATTCGTGTTAGCTTGTCTAGTTATACTCATGACCTCAATGCGGATTTGCTCGGCCAGCATCAAATCCTCGTCTACAATTAACAATAATGGTGAATAGGCTATAAATTCAGTATTTGCTTGTGTTTTTGGTTCTAGAACAGTTGAAACTTTGCTAACTTCTTGTTGTATAGCTGTGCTTAGTTCCCTTGCTTGCTGGATGTCATCAGGATTCAAAACTGTCGGTTGCAATAAAATTTCTAATTGTTTTGCTTGTTCGGATATGTTTATAAAACCCAAACTTCCCAAACTTCCAGCTAATTTATGAGCAATCTGTTCAGCTTGATTTTTTAGTTCTATATCTGGTTGTATTGTTGATAAAGTAGCTGTAATTTGTGATAATTTATTTGTTTCCTCTACGTAATATTTTTGAAATTTCTCCCATACTTTTGATGTAATGATTTGGGCGTTTTCTTCGGTATGTGTTTGCACACTCGCAGTATTTGACTGGGTAGGAGGTGAGAATTGCTCAGATTCACTGAGAGTTTTTAAGCGATATCCCAGACCATATACAGTTTCAATTGGATCTTCTGCTCCCACTGCTTTTAACTTTTGGCGCAAACTCTTAATATGGGTACTTACAGTCCCTTCACCGGGAATTTCAGCAAAATCCCAGAGCCGATCTAAAATAGCTTGACGGCTAAATATTCGTTTAGGGTTCAGTAGAAATAATTCCAATAAACAATATTCTTTGGGTGTGAGATGTATAGATTGATTACCAGAATATACTCTTCCACTAGCTGAATCAAAGTGAATACCGTCCCAAATTATTTCCTGGGGAATAAAAGATTTACTGCGGCGTAGTAAAGCATGAATTCTTGCTAGTAATTCTTCTAAATCAAAAGGTTTAGTAACGTAATCATCTGCTCCTGCTTCAAGTCCAATAATTCTTTCTGTAACTTGATTTTTAACCGTAATTAGCAAAATAGGAGTCTGACAGCCTTGATGTCGCCATTGTTTACATATACTGATGCCGTCTAATTTAGGCAGGACAATATCTAATATTATTAAGTCATACTCACACTGTTCTTGCAATTCTAACGCCATTTCTCCATCAGTAGCTAAACTAACTTGGTATTCATGAGCGGTGAGAAAGTTAGCTATTGTTTCACGGGTGATGCTGTCATCTTCTACTAATAGTATTTTCATAACTTTTGTGGTTATATGGGTTATTTTTGAGAAAATTTAGAATAAATATATGTTTTTTAGGCGATAGCAGAAATATTGATGTTAAACAAGATGAATAAATCCATATTACACAATATTTTTTAATCTGTTTTATGAGATTTAGGTTTATATTTTCTACAATAGAAAGAAAATGTATTGATTAAAGATTAATAACTTCAAAACTTGGCTTTTATGTTTAAAAATATCAATTTTATAGCGAAATATGCAAATTTTTCCCTCTATCAGGCTTAAAAGCATAGGTTTTTATATCAATTCTATGTGAAGTTGCAATATATCCATGTAGGGGAAATTCATGTAGCTTGCTTCCCGCAGGGTACGCGGATGGATGCTGATCAACGCAGATAAATCAATTGATGGTATTTAAAATATCCTTCTACCCTGAGAAGAATCAAAAATGTTAAGTTTTTTATCATTTTTATAATCTTCATAAAATCTTTAATTTTTCTTTTCATACTCAAGAAAATAGAATACTTTGTTGTCTTTCTTTTAGCACTTATCTTTATTATCTCTTGTGAGTCATTTATGATCGAAACTGAGTTTTTAGCAAAAAAAACACCAGTAGACTTAACTAACTGTGATAAAGAACCTATTCATATTCCTGGCTTAATTCAGCCTCATGGTATTCTCTTGGTTTTACAAGCACCTAATTTAAATATCATTCAAGTTAGTGAGAATATTTTTGATATTCTTGGTATTCCTAGTGAGGATATATTAGGTAAAACACTCAAGATATTATTCAATAGTAAGCAAATCCATCTCATCAAACAATCTTTAGCGGAATTATCTGAAACAATTAACCCATTAGATTTACATATTGATACTCAAACAGGCAGAAAGAACTTCGACGGGATTATTCATAAATCATATGGATTCATCATTCTTGAGCTAGAACTTGTATCTCCAAAACATGATAATGGTGATTTTTTGAGTTTTTACAGCTTATTACAACCTGTGATTTGCAAATTGCAAAAATTGTCTTATTTGGATGAATTATGCCAAATCATTGTTAAAGAAATTCGTAATTTAACAAGTTTTGACAGAGTAATGGTTTATAAATTTGATTCTGAAGGTGCAGGTGAAGTTATAGCCGAAGCTAAATTAGAAAGTTTAAGTTCTTTTCTTGGTTTACATTATCCACCTTCTGATATACCTAAACAAGCTAAACAATTATATACTCTTAATCCTTTGCGTCTCATACCGGATGTAAATTATCAAGCTGTAAAAATTATAAATATTGACAATTCAGTTAATGATATACCTTTAAATCTCAGTGGCAGTGTTTTAAGGAGCGTTTCTCCCATACACGTTGAATATCTGAAAAATATGGGTGTAACTGCTTCAATGTCTATTTCATTAATCCGCGAGCAAAAATTATGGGGTTTAATTGCCTGTCATCATTATTCGGCAGCTAAATATGTTCCCTATAAATTGCGTACTGTTTGTGAATTACTCGGCAGGGTGATGTCTTTAGAAATTTCAGCGAAAGCAGAAAATGAGTATTTAGATTACAAAATTATTTTGAAAGAAATTTTGTCTGATATTTTATCGAAGATTATCAAAAATGAAAATTGGATAGAAGTTTTAAGCGAAAACAGAAGTAAATTATTAGCATTAGTTGGTGCTGAAGGGGTAGCCATTTGTGATGAAAATAAGGTGATTATGATTGGAAAAACACCTGTATTAAATGAGATTAACAATATTTGTAAATTTTTAGAAGCAGATATTTTTCATCAAGGGGTAAGTGATTATCTTTATGAAATAGATTCTTTGGCGAAGATTTACCCAGAAGCAGAAAATTTTAAAAATGTTGGTAGTGGTCTGCTGGCAATTATGATTTCTCAGGAATATAAACAGTATATTTTATGGTTTCGTCCAGAGGTGATTCAAACTGTTAATTGGGCAGGTAATCCTCATAAACCAGTAGATATAAGTGAAGATGGTACTGTGCGTTTATCCCCACGTAAATCTTTTGAATTGTGGCAAGAAACAGTAAAGTTAAAATCTTTGCCTTGGCAGCGATGTGAAATTGAAGTAGCTAAAGAGTTAAGAAATATAATTGTGGGAATAGTTTTACAAAAAGCTGAGGAGATTTCTAAAATTCATCAACAATTAATGCTGGCTTTGAAAGCTGCAAAAATGGGAGTATGGGATTGGGATTTACGGCAAGATCGGATTGTTTGGTCAATTGGTCATGATCAGTTATTTGGGTTAGTAGAACCGGAAGCTATTGTTTTAAAATCTTTGGTTGATCCACGAGATTGGCAATTTGTAAATTTAGCACTTAATCAGGCTTTTGTGGAGCAGCAAGATTATTATCAGGAATTTCGTGTGGTTTGGCCGGATGGGAGTATTCATTGGATTGAAGGTAGAGGTAAATTTTTCTTAAACGATGCGGGTCAAGCGGTGCGATTTTTGGGAACTATGGTAGAAGTGAGCGATCGCAAACTGGCCGAAATTAAACTCCAAGAACTGAATGCAGACTTAGAAAACAGGGTGCAAAACCGGACTTTAGACCTAGAAAAGTCCCAAACGGCACTGCAACAACAAATCGAACGAGAACAAATATTTATGAGGCTGACGCAACAAATACGCCAGTCTCTGAATCTGGAAGAAATTCTCAATACTGCTGTGACACAGGTACGGAATTTGCTGGCAGTAGATCGAGTTTTATTCTATCGCATCACTGAGAATAGTAGCGCCTCTATTATTGCTGAGGCTGTTAGTAATCCATCCTTGAGTATTATCAACTCTGTTCATGCTCTAGATGTTCTTCCTCCAGAGTGTTACCAGCACTATCTCAACGGAGAAGTGACTATTTTCAATAATTGCCAGAATCAGGAAGTAATACCTTGGTGGGCTGCTAATTTAGGAGTAAATCAAGTTACAGCCCAGTTAGTAGTGCCGATTATTCAAGAAAGTCATCTGTGGGGACTCCTAATCACCCATCAATGTAGCGATCGCACAAAATGCAGTGCTGAGTGGCAACCTGGGGAAATTGATTTACTTCAGCAGTTAGCTAATCAAATAGCGATCGCTATTCAACAATCAGAACTATACCAGCAACTAGAAACAGAACTGCGGCAACGTCAACAAATTGAAACAGCCTTGCGACGCAGCGAAAATTTGTTTCGTTCTCTCAATGAATTTGCCCCTGTTGGTATTTTTAAAACAGATGCTCAAGGAAAAATGCTCTATTGCAATCCTTGCTGTCAGGAAATTTGTGGCTTTACCCTCGAAGAATCACTAGGAGATGGCTGGAAAAAATTTATTCACCCAGAGGATTTAGCAGTTTTTTTACCCCAATGGAATGCAGGAGTTGACACATACCAACAACTCTCTACTGAATTGCGTTTCATCCATGAAAATACAACCTTTCGTATTTGTCAGCTAGTTGCTGTGCCTATTTTTTCTGATAGCAGTAATTGTATGGGATATGTCGGCACTGTAGAAGATATTACAGATGCTCGAAATATGGAGAAAATGAAAAATGAGTTCATTTCTATAGTCAGCCATGAACTGAGAACGCCATTAACTTCTATTCGTGGATGTTTAGGATTAATTACTGCCAGTACAATCAGAAATCAACCAGAAAAAATGCAAAAAATCTTACAAATTGCTACTAGCGATACAGAACGATTAACCAGATTATTAAATGACATTCTTGATTTAGAACGCTTAGAAAATAACAAATTTATCCTCAATCAACAATATTGCGATGCCAGTAACTTAATCAATCAAGCTATGGACTCGATGCAAACAATAGCACAAGAAAATCACATTGATTTGCAAAGTTCAGCCATTTCTTCTCAAGTTTGGGTAGATGCCGACAGAATCATACAAGTTCTTGTCAACTTAATCAGTAATGCCATTAAATTTTCTCCTGCTCATACTCAAGTAAAACTAAGTGTTGCAGAAATGCCAGAGAATTATTTATTTAAGATTCAAGACCAAGGTAGGGGAATTCCTAGCAATAAAATAGAAACCATTTTTGGCAAATTTCAGCAAGTAGATGCCAGCGATTCTCGCCAAAAAGGAGGCACAGGTTTAGGTTTAGCTATTTGCAGTCGAATTATTCAGCAGCATGGTGGCAAGATTTGGGTCGAAAGTGTTTTAGGAAAAGGTAGCACTTTTTATTTTTCTCTCCCTAAACAGTCCCAGCAGAAAATAGCACCCAATTTGTAATTAGCAACAGAGGATATAAAAATAACAATGACAAAAAAACGTATTTTAGTCATAGACGATGAATATGATCTGACTCTGATAATTTCAATTTGCCTAGAAGAATTTGGAACTTGGGGAACATTAACTACTCAGAGTCCTCATGAAGGTATTACTTTAGCTCAAACTGAAAAACCAGATGCCATAATTTTAGATGTAATGATGCCGGATATGGATGGTGTAACTTTATTTAATTATTTAAAAAGTGAACCCAATACTCAAGAAATTCCAGTAATTTTGATGACTGCTAAAGTACAAAGCTCAGACTTAAAACTTTTTAACAGTTTAGGAATTAAAGGTGTAATTAGCAAACCATTTGACCCCTTGAAATTGGTAGAACAAATAACAGAACTTCTACAATGGAAATAATGCTCTATGTATAGCCTGATAGAGTTTTCTAGTCTTGTGATGTACAAAATACCCTGCGGGTTCGCGCTAGCGTCTTGTAAAAGAAGAAAGCTATATCTACGTCTATCTACGTTTAATTATTAATGCTCTAATCAGGGTAAGCTCATCTAATTTGGTATAGTATGAACTTGACAAAAGAAACAAGATAAGCAGCAGGAAGCAGAGAAAAATTTTACTTGACATGACAGCAAAAG
>NZ_JACJST010000037.1 GCF_014698305.1 Anabaena lutea FACHB-196
GCAGCAGAAGACCCAGAGTTTGAAACTTTCTATACCAAAAACATTTTGCTGAACGAGGGTATCCGCGCTTGGATGGCTCCTCAAGATCAACCCCACGAACAATTTGTATTCCCTGAAGAAGTATTACCACGTGGTAACGCTCTCTAATTGCATGATGAATTAACTAACCCTTTTAACATTCATCACTTTTAATTTATCCTCCACCAATTGGTGGGGGTTTTTTTATCTTTATAATTTATATTTTCTATTGCCAAGCTAATTTAATGTGTTATAGTAATTCAAGGTTACAAACCCAGAGTTTTTTGCTCTGCCTTTTTGAAATTAAGACCGATTAGGCAACAAGGAGGTGATGCCCATGATAGAAAGTAGTATAACCATGGGTCATCAGGTTGCAGTTAGCCGGCTGTGCGCCGGGGCTGTTCTCTAGAAGTTAGTCTTAGTTATCCTGAGATACTAAGTTAGCTCAATTTACTAGGCAAGCTTGGAGTTCCTTCCGGCAGTCTGGTTGCAACCTGAAGACCCGCTAGACCGCCCTATGTTAGATCTTCTGATTTAACTTAGGGCGGATAGTTTTTTATGGGTAACTTTTGGTGTATTGACCAACTTAGAGATTTTAGATTTGTTTCACGTAGCGTGCTTCTCTCAAAGCAAGTATTAAATAAGTTTGGGTGATTTTAACCGTGTTTAAATTTTAGATTTTGTATCTTCAATTCCATTATCCAAAATTTAAAATATAAAATTCGGTGATCAGAACTTATTTCCCAAGGCAGGTAGAAACCCCGCCCCTTGTGGGCGGCTTAGTTTTCCCTGTTGCCCGTTGCCTGTTCTCTATTCCCTTTCATCTGCAATTTGCTGTATTAAAGCAATGTTCTATAGCTATTTGTAGTTTGTTACGTATCGTTTTAGGTTGATATGAGATAGGTTCGGGTAGCAAAGTGATTCAATCAACCAATTTAAGTTCGTCAAGTAAGTTTGGCGGAACCTTCTGAGTCAAGCAAACATCTTTTATATATAGAGGTCTCTGCCAGCAAAGTCATAACTACACATGATGTAGAAAGATTTGAAGCTAAAGGGAGTCATTTCCCATTTGACAGTTGTTTAATAGATTAAGCTTATCTTGCTCATCAGACTTAGATATACTATAATAGAAACCTATGGCTAAATGTTTTTACATAAGTTAATTACATCAATATTTAACGATTCGTTAATCAGTTATTAGCTTTGTAAAAACTAGAATTGTAGTAATGGCAGCTATGCCTTATCCACAGGTTTCAGCAAGATATCAAATTTCTGAGAAGTAGGTACACTACAACAGCTATCTATATAAGGTGTGAGGAGTAAAAGAAAGATGTCTAATCTCTTGTGGAAGTCCCTGGTAGTAAGCCCAGCAGTGTTGGGTGCAACGTTGTTACTTTCAGGAACAGCGATGGCTACACCTGCCGCTGGCAACGCGGCTCCAAATGCTACCACTGAAGTATTAACACTAGAAACACAAGCAGCAACAGAAGTTGTTAAACAGCCTGAAATATTGGCTCAAGCAACCAAAGATGCTCAAGTTTTAGATCAAGTTAAACGCTACAGTAACGAAGGTCAAAATTTACAGTCTCAAGTAACATCAGTTTCTCAGTTTTCCGATGTTCAACCCACTGACTGGGCATTCCAAGCCTTGCAGTCATTGGTTGAGCGCTATGGTTGTATAGCTGGTTATCCCAATGGTACATATCGGGGTAATCGTGCTTTAACCCGTTATGAATTCGCAGCTGGTTTAAATGCTTGTTTAGATCGGGTGAATGAATTGATTGCCACAGCAACAGCTGACTTGGTGACAAAACAGGATCTAGCAACATTACAGCGGTTACAAGAAGAATTTTCCGCAGAATTGGCAACTCTACGCGGTCGTGTAGATGCTTTAGAAGCACGCACTGCTGAATTGGAAGCTAATCAGTTCTCTACTACCACCAAGTTGCAAGGTGAAGCTATTTTTGCTTACACTGACTCTTCCATAGCTAATGAAAATGGAGTTTTTCAAGATAGAGTACGTTTAAATCTGCAAAGCAGCTTTACAGGTAGAGATATGTTAACCACCCGTCTATCTGCGGGTAATTCAACAGGCTTGAGCTTAAACACTGGTGGCGGTGCAGAAGGTAAACAAACCTTTGAGGTTGGTAGCACTGGTAATAACAATGTCAGGCTAGACAAATTGACCTATGAAGCTCCTATCGGGCCAGCACAGGTTTACATTGCAGCTAGTGGTGGACAACATAGCGATTATGCTGCTGTGAATAACCCCTACTTCTTCGATAAAACTGATGGTGGTAACGGTGCTTTAAGCACTTTTGCTTCTGAAAACCCCATCTATCGGATTGGTGGTGGTTCAGGTATTGCACTTAATGTGCCTTTTGGTCAAGGTGGTGGTATCCTCAAACCAAGTTCACTAACTGTGGGTTACTTGGCTTCTGAAGCTAATAACCCTGCTGCTGGTTCTGGTTTGTTTGATGGTAATTATGCTGCTTTAGGTCAGTTGAACTTTAATGTTGGCAATCGCATTGCCTTAGCTGCAACCTATGTACATGGTTATAATGGTGCAGATAGTGCTTTATTTGACTCTGGTTTAGGACTTACTCAACCTGGTACAACAAGAGGTCTTGGTATAGTAGGTACTAACCAAGCTAACAGTCTCAGTACAACCAACGCCTCTTCTAGCAACTCCTACGGGCTTTCAGCAGCTTTCAGACCTAGCGACAAGCTGTCGATTAGTGGTTTCGTTTCTTACCACGATGTCACAGGCTTCGGTGCTAATGATGACTATGAAGCTTGGAGCTACGGAGTTGGCCTAGCATTACCTGACTTTGGTAAGAAGGGTAACGTATTGGGTATTTTCGGTGGCGCTCAACCTTATTCCTTCAACAATAATCGTGCTGGTGCTGATACTCCTTACCAAGTTGAAGGTTTCTACAAGTATCGCGTCTCCGATAACATTTCTGTCACTCCTGGCGTAATTTGGGTAACATCTCCCGGACAGAGCAGCAACAACGATGATGCCTTTATTGGTACTCTGAGAACAACTTTCACCTTCTAGAAGATTGATATTTGTTGACAATCTTGAAACTTATTTTTTCCCGCCATATGGCGGGTTTTTTATTTTGGGGAGGAAAAAATAACAAACCCCAGTGGTGAACCGGAGTATACTAGGAGAAGGGTGAAGCGTGTTTGTGTAGGGTTTCTCAGAAAAGTCTACAATTTTGAATTTGAAATTTTGAATTGTTTACCCTTCATCCTTCAGCTTTCATCATTTATCCTTTATTCTTAAATTGCTGCTTGTGGAACTATCTTGTAAATCAGAATACGCAATTCTTGCCTTATTAGAAATGGCAATTCATTACGAAAGCGGCGAACCAATGCAAATTCGACAAATTGCCGCGCAACAAAATATACCAGATCGATATTTAGAACAGCTGTTAGCTACCTTACGGCGTGGAGGGATAGTAAAAAGTCTACGGGGTTCAAAAGGCGGCTATTTTTTGGCGCGAGAACCTTGGAAAATTAGCGTTTTAGATATATTGGAATGTTTAGAAGGATTAGATGTGCGTCCTGGGGAGGAAGATACTAATAACCCTAAAAGTACAGATAGTGCGATTGTGGACGAAATTTGGCTAGAAGCTCGTCAGGCAGCAAATTCAGTCCTGCAAAAACATTCACTTCAGGATCTTTGTGAAAAGCGAAATGCAAGGCGGCAATTAGATATCATGTACTACATTTAAAGAAAGAAAAATTGATTATGCGGATTGCTCAGAATATTACAGAACTAATTGGACGAACACCTTTAGTACAGTTAAACCGCATTCCCCAAGCAGAAGGATGTGTGGCGCAAATTGTGCTGAAACTAGAAAGTATGAATCCCTCTTCTTCAGTCAAAGACAGAATTGGGTTGAGTATGATTAGTGCTGCTGAGGAGGAAGAACTGATTACTCCTGGGAAAACTATATTGGTGGAGCCGACATCTGGAAATACAGGAATTGCTTTGGCAATGACAGCGGCTGCTAAAGGGTATAGATTAATTTTGACTATGCCGGAGACTATGAGTGCCGAGCGACGGGCAATGTTGCGGGCTTATGGTGCTGAATTGGAACTCACACCAGGGATTGAGGGGATGAGTGGGGCAATTCGCAGAGCGCAGGAAATTGTGGATAGAACCCCTTATGCTTATATGTTGCAACAGTTCCGCAATCCGGCCAATGCCAAAATCCATCGGCAAACGACAGCAGAAGAAATCTGGGAAGATACCGACGGCAAGGTAGATATGATTGTGGCTGGGGTGGGTACAGGTGGTACGATTACTGGTGTGGCTGAGGTGATGAAGGCACGCAAACCAAGTTTTCAAGCGATCGCAGTTGAACCAGCTAATAGCCCAGTGTTATCGGGCGGTAAACCTGGCCCTCACAAGGTTCAGGGCATTGGGGCTGGCTTTATTCCCCAAGTGTTAAAAGTAGAATTGATTGATGAAGTAATTACAGTTACGGATGAAGAAGCGATCGCTTATAGTCGGCGTTTAGCCAGAGAAGAAGGGCTATTATCTGGGATTTCCAGCGGTGCTGCTTTGTGTGCGGCTATTCGTGTCGCTCAACGTCCTCAAAATCAGGGACGCTTAATAGTCATGATTCAACCGAGTTTTGGTGAGAGATATTTGAGTACACCATTGTTCCAAGATTTAGAAGCAAAGGTTGCAACAAGTATCAGCTAACGATACGTTAGATTAAATCAGTTAACTAATAACTGATGATTGATAACTGTTAGCTGATCATGGTCGATTCTAACCACTACGAAACCCTGAAAGTTAATTCCAAAGCCAGCCAAGCGGAAATTAAACAAGCTTATCGCCGCTTGGTTAAGCTTTTTCATCCTGATACTCATCAGAAGACAGCAAATAATGAGCAAATTATTCTCATTAATGCGGCTTATGAGGTTTTAGGCGACACTCAAAATCGCCAGCACTATGACCAAAAGCTGCGACATAATTCTCAAAAATCAAGTATTCCCAAGCCAAAGCGTAATTCTGAGCAAAAACCTTACCAAACAACCAGGCCAACGGGAAGAGATGCTGATGAACAAGTCGAAGAATGGTTGCGTAGAGTTTATAAACCAGTAAATCGCATACTTTGTACCATTCTCAGTTCTCTAGATGAACAACTGGAGGAATTAGCCGCAGATCCTTTTGATGATGAATTGCTAGACGAATTTCAGGATTATTTAGAATCTTGTCGAGAAGACCTGAAGGAAGCTCAAATTAGATTTCGTTCTTTACCTAATCCTGCAACTTTCGCAGCAGCAGCAGCCCATCTCTATTATTGTTTGAGTCAAGTTGCAGATGGAATAGAAGAGTTGGCTTATTTTCCGTTAAGCTACGATGATCGCTATTTGCACACAGGTCAAGAATTATTCCGTATAGCTAAAAGATTGCAGCGTGAAGCGCAAGAATCGGTAGGTTGAAAAATGTAGCAATATCAATTTTATAATTTATGTAAAAGTTCTTGATAAGTAACAATTTCAGTATTTTCAAATTTTGTCATCACTAATAAATCTTGATCACCAGTGACTAAAAAATTTGCGTCACTATCTTTTGCTAGTGCTAAAAGATAATTATCTTTTGCATCCCGACAAATAAAAACTTCTGAGGTTATATTTATAAATACACAAATAGTTCGTAAAAGTTGAATTAATTCATCGACTTTGTTAGACGGAAAATATTTTTGTAATTTAGAACGTTGAGTTACTAAAGTAATTTCTTCTAATATTTGTTCAGAAATTACTACTAGAATTTTTTCTGCAACTAAAAGGTTTTTTAAATCTTTCAGTTCTTTACTAATCAAAAAACTAATCCAAAGATTGGTATCAATAATTATCTTATATCATTTTACTTTGAAGCTGCACATAATTAAGACAACTCCAAACTATTGCTATATCTAAATTTTAAGATTTTCAATTCTGTGCAAGCTCAATGAAAATTGATATTAACTGCTTTGTTTTCTGTCATAAATTTGAGAGCGGACAATTTCAACCTCTTCAGTAATTTCTGCTAATGATAATTCATCAGTTTGAAATACTTCCAATAACTCTGTTAATTTATGATTCAAGGTTTCTTTTTCTAGTTCTTTGCTAAGTAACAATTTTTCTGAATCAGAAAGTTGTTTAACTAGAGTCAGAATTTGCTCAAATGTCAATGGCAATTGATAGGTATTTTGTAGCATAGTGTTAATTCTCCTACTTTTGATCAATCCTTATATTATACATTGTCTTTATATTCATACAAAATTGTTTCAATGACTGGAACATTAGAATTATCAGCTAGATTTGCGTCGATGCGAGCAAGATAGGGCAGTCCAAGTTTACTAATTGCATCTGCTGCTAAAGTTAAGAAATCTTCAAATTCTGTATCAACAACACATCCAATTTCTATATTTAATCCTTCTGGTAAATGAAAAATTACATTAATTCGAGCTTGCAGCCCAACTACAGTTCCATGTATCACTGTGCTGTCCTGATCAATGTACCACCAACAGCATAAACTGCGTTAAAGCCAATTCGTCCTGCCCAAATTGGTGCATCAACTTGTTTAGTTTGTATTTTGCGACTTGTGATTATTAAATCATCACCAATTTTATATTCACCTGTTTCTACATTAATTGAAATAATTTTACCAATGTTTTCTGCCGTCTCTACTAGAGGGAGAATTTTATTTTCATAAAGTTCTTTGCCACGTTTGGTAATTTCTTCACCACTGAGTTTAGGGTAAGACATAGGGACAATTTTTAACTCCAAGTTAATAGACTTATGGTGCTATTCTAAGACAGAAGCTACAGCTAATTATTAGTTCACGAGGCTGTCTTCTTTCTTGGTTACTAACTTACAATTCCTTTCAGTTTCTCTCCTGGAAGTACTTTAGGTTGATTTATTACTTCGGCTGAAGGAGAAATGTATTTAATAGCAAGTATACGTACCTCTATCACTTCTAGAAAATAGGGCTTTAGGAATTTAATTGTATACACTCTCCGCCTCACATCTTCAGATGATGAGTAATTACTATTAGTAAAGCCTATCATACTCCAAGAAACATCTTTTATTCTTTCCAATTTTATAGTTAATTCTGGGTTGATAGAGCCACCATATTTTAGAAGTAAGTTTTCGCAGTCTGTATATATTCGTTCAAAAACTGTAACAAGAAATTCTTGCCATGATAGTTGACCTTTATTAGACAGATTCTTTAAATCCTTTTTTTCAAAAACATTAGTAATGGCTTCTATTGCAGATACATCATAACTCTGCAAATTGGTACAAATAGTTTTATTAACTGCTTCTTCTGCTTTTTGATGTCCTAAATCATCTGCCAGAAAGTAATTCAGGAAAACACCAAAATAGTTAACAGATTCACAAAACTTTGTAGCTACTAAAATAGTTAATGGGTAGACTACAATTTTTACTTCTTCTATTTGTTGCTGATTTGTAAATATTCTTTCCCACTCTGAATAGTATTTTTTGAGCAGGTCATGATTATTTTCATTTGCTAAATAGCTGCATATATCTTCCCAGAAAACTATATTTACAGGAAATTTTGCTTCTAATTTGCGTTTTTCGTTCAAGTCCCTAATAAAGTCCTGGATTTTGGTATCTCTTGATTCTGTGCTTGCGATAATATACTCGCTAATTGGTGAGGAAAAATTCTCTGCTTTTGCAATTTCTATCTCAATTTTATGCTGAGTTAGAGTATTGTCTTGATAGCGTTTACACTGAACAGCTAAGTAGTTACCAGAGCCATTTTGCTGACCATAGATATCAATACCATTTTGAGCTTGTCCACTTCTTCCATATCTCTGTGCATGGGGATCTTGCCACCGACGGGTGTAAATTTCCCACATAATATCCTCGAATTCATCCCAGGACTTAGGTTTAGGCAAATCACTTGTAGAAGGTGTAGGCATGGTTAATTGAAACTTTGGAAGTTAAACGTATTACAATATAGTACTTAAAATTAACACTTCTGGCCTTAGCCCTACCAATTGTTACCAGTTAAAAAACAACTGACCACTGACCACTGACCACTGACCACTAAGCAACAAATTAGTTTACACTGGTAATAGTGAAAGATTAAGAAATTTTAAGCTCTGCTCCCAGTGTACTCATGCAATGTATTGTAAATCGCCGCGCTCAGTTTTCGGCAAGTCATCGGTATTGGTTGCCAGAACTGAGTGAAAACGAAAATGTGGAAAAATTTGGTCTTTGCTCGAAATTTCCCGGTCACGGACATAACTATGTTTTATTTATTTCCCTCGCTGGGGAATTAGATGAATATGGTATGGTGCTGAACTTGTCTGATGTAAAACAAGTAATTAAGAGGGAAGTTACCAGTCAACTAGATTTTTCTTATCTCAATGATGTGTGGACAGAATTTCAACAAACTCTTCCCACCACAGAAAATATTGCGCGGGTGATTTGGGAACGTCTCGCACCCCACTTACCTTTAGCCCGCGTGCAGTTATTTGAACATCCTGAACTTTGGGCAGATTATATGGGCAACGGAATGGAAGCATACTTAAGTATTAGCACTCACTTTAGTGCCGCACACAGACTCGCTCATCCTGATTTGAGTTTAGAAGAGAATACAAAGATTTATGGTAAATGCGCTCGTGTGAATGGACATGGACATAACTACCATTTAGAAGTCACTGTGAAAGGAGAAATTGATCCTCGCACGGGTATGACTGTAGATTTAGGTGCGTTGAATCAGGTGATTGATGATTATGTAGTACAACCATTTGATCACACTTTCTTAAACAAAGATATTGGTTTCTTTGCCAAAGTTGTTCCTACTGCTGAGAATATCGCACTTTATATTAGTAACGTATTGCGATCGCCTATTCAAGAGCTAGGAGCCAAGCTGTACAAGGTCAAACTCATCGAAAGCCCCAATAATTCTTGCGAAATTTACGCTGCTGATTCAGAAACAACATCTGCTAGTGCAGCCGTTAGTCAACCAGTATTGGCAAGAGTTTAACTAATTCGTAATTCGTAATTCGTAATTCGTAATTCGTAATTATTGGGTTTAATTTCCCAACTCTTGGATTTGAAACAATCTTGAATTAGGAATTATAAATTATCAATTACGAATTACTTTAAAACATTGGCAATAATCTCATAGCGATTTCTGTTATCGCCTGCGAATAACTCTAAATCAGCGGTAGTCCAACGTACAGGAGTTGCTTGCATAAAAATCTCCTAGTATTTTCCTAAGTTTAAAAAATACCCACGATCGGCTAAATATCGTAAATAGCGATAAATTAACCAGGACAAAACTCCTAAAAAGAAATTTAGTGCTACTTGTTCAAGTATAAACGAGAAAATATCAGGCTCAAACAGTCGCTCCCACCGCAAAGGACTAAGTTTTCTAGCGAGAATAAACAACCCCAAAATAGCATTTCCACCTAGTAAGAGTATTAACAATACTAAACCCCTTTGCCAATAACGAGTTTGGGGTGTATGACCGGAAATTAGAATAATAGAACGTTGGCGTTTTATTCTTCGCAGTAGTTGCTCTAATCGCCAAAACATCCACAACAGAAAAGGAAATAAAGCATAACCAAGAAAATGTATTGGACGTGGATAAACCCAAGCCCTAGAGAAAATATTCACCAAAGCATGAAAAAAGACAGAATTTAACCAAGCCGTAAAAATCAAATTTCTGTCTCGATTTAAACGCCTTGTGGAAGAAATATATATTCCTAGGGCATAACCCCAAGGCGCAGAAAACAGAGGATGTACAGGAGTGCTAATCAGCCGTTCTAGAATTGATGCTGTACCGTGAAACCAGTAAATCCAGTTTTCTTCAGCACCAAATCCTAAAGCCACAGCTATGGTAAAGATGAAAACTGTAGTGGCACGAAATCGGTATCTGCGTTGAAGATAGCAGAGAGGGATGATAACTGCTACTAACTTACAGCCTTCTTCAATTGGCGCTATTACCATCATCTGCCGCAGGGAAAAGCCAAAAAAAGACCGCTGTATTTTGGACCAATCTAGAACCGAGTTAGCAACAGTTTCTACCCCCCATTCTAGTCCCAGGGCTACGAAACCAGATATTCCCCCAATAATGAAGAAAAATAGCAATTGTCGCAGAGGTGGGGCAGCAGGAGTTCTGCGGTAATAAAACCACAAAAACAGCAGCGGTGGAATAACTGCCCACAGTGGTAGAAATAAATTAGCCACTCACCTGAGCAATTACAGTCCGGTGACGAGGACTGTTGCTAGTAATGTTGGGAGTTTGGAAACCTGCCGCTACTAAAGCTTGCTCAATATCTAAGCTGAAATATTCATCTAAATAAGGTTCGGTACTTTTGAGCAAAGTTAGAATATACGTTGGCATTTTCTTGTAAATTTCCGATTTGGGGTTCATGTCCATAATTGCTAAATGCCCACCAGGACGCAAAACACGTCTTGCTTCTGCCAAAATATTTCTGGTTGCTGACTGCGGTAATTCATGACACATGAGAAAAATGGAAACTAAATCAAATGATTGATCTGGTAATCCTGTAGATTCAGCAGCACCATGAACCCAGTTAATTTTAGCTTGACGTTGTTGGCTACGATAGTTAGCAACTGCTAAGAAGTAGGGAGATAAATCTAAACCAGTAATCTTGGCTTGGGGATAAACTGTTTGTAAAGCAAAAGTACTCATTCCCACACTACAACCTAAATCTAGGATGTCTTTTGGTGGCTGGGAAATGGAACTTTCGACGATGTTATGGTAGCTTTGGCGTAGTTTTTCATCACCTTGGGCTTCGGTATCTTGCCAAATCTTAGCATGGACGGCATGAGCAGCAGATTCTACTTCAAATGCAGCTTGCCAACTGAGATTTCCGGTTTCGTAAGCGTGGAATGAGGTAACGTAGTAGTCTGGGTAGGTTAGCTGAGAATTTTGGACTTGAGCTAAATCAGTTGCCCAATCACGCGATCGCAGTTGTTCTACCTCTTTTGTCCAAAACACGCCTATTTTTTCAGCGCGTTTAATCATCATTTGTCTGGCTTGGTGTTTGGCTAGGTTCGCTAATGGTTTAATGGAAAGGATGCCATTCACGAAGCGGGAAGCTAAATCAGGAGTGGTTGTGACAGCAGCAGTCATAAATTAATTTTTGTTGAACAGCCTTTTTAATTTATGACATATTTGCTGGAATTGAGTCTAGAAAGGGGTGTAATTAAAATATATGGCCAGAGCAAATCGTAGAACCAGGACTTTTATTCAAGATTTTCGAGACTTTGCTCTCAAGGGTAATGTAGTGGATTTAGCGATCGCTGTAATTATTGGTGGAGCTTTTGGCAAGATTATCTCCTCTTTTGTAGAGGATGTGATTATGCCACTCATTAACCCCTTGGTTGCTTTCGCTGGCAAAGATTGGAGAACAATTACTATTGGTCCAGGAGTTGCCATTGGCAAATTTCTCGGTTCCATTGTTGATTTTGTCATCATTGCCTTAGTTTTGTTTGTGGCAATTTCTGCTTTACAGAAATTCAAAAGAAGAGAAGAAGTGGCTGCTGCCGAACCATTACCACCAGATCCTAGCCTTGTGGCTCAAGAAAGACTCACTGAGTCTCTGGATCGACTAACGCAGACTTTAGAAACTCGAAATCTGTAATTATAGTAAACATCTGGTGCAAAAAAGGATGTAGAGAGGTTATATGCAACGTCTCTACAAAGGTTCTTATTCCTAGTAATTTACTTTACTTTGAGGTAGCAGGCTTCAGAGACAACAACATCTCCATTTGACTGGTTGATTTATCGGGGCTATTCACAGTCACACCAAGACCACGAATGGAAGATAAGATAGCAGTAGCTTCCGGGGGAAGGGATTGACCTTGTGTGGCAAAACGAGTGATTAAAGAGGTGGTGCTGTCCATATCTAGATAGAAATAGCCACTGTTGGGTTTCTGTAAAGAACCTGTTACGGTCTTAAATGTATCGCTATTATCAAGGGCTTGACCTTTTTTATCTGCTATTGCTTCACCCACCGGACCACCAATAGCGAAAAATACGGTGTCTTGATCTAGCCACCCATGTGCCACTAAAGCGCCTTGTTGGGGTATTTGCCACTCGGTGATATTTTTACCACCTATGCTTTTTTGGGCAACGTTGAGAGATTGCTTTTTGGCTAAATCATCTAGTTTTGTGAAAGTTGCTTCGGCTGTTTTGCGATCGCTTGTATCAAATACAAAAGCCCCTCCAAAACCAACATTTGCTAACCAACCTTGATTAGATTTCACAGCACCAAAGGCAAATTCTCCGTTCATCCAACTAAAAATATCTTTATCTAAATCAATATTGGCAGATTGTTTTAGCTGTCCGCGAGCTTGTTCAACTCCTTGCTTAAATTCAGGATAATCTTTTGACTGTTCTACAAAAGTTTGCCAACTACGATTAATATTCTGTCCAGTGACTAAAGCAAAAGTATCACTAGGAAATTGTCCAACTATCTGAGCAGGAGTGGTTTGATACTGAAATTTGTTCAGTTGTGGATCTAAATTTGCTACTGTTTTTAACCGCAGTCCCCCATCATCAACACCAATACCTGCTACTACAGATTTTACTTGCTTGAGTTGCATTAAAGTTTGTGGAGGTAATGCCCTAGCCTGGGGATTTAATACTGTTAATTGCTGTACTGTATTAGCGTAATCAGGCAGATAAATCTGAGCAAGGCTGTTTTTAACATCCACACCTTTGTCCAAAATGCTGCTGACACCTTCTTTACTGGCAAAAGAAGCTTCACCTTTATAGGTGTCAATCGCTTTTTCCACTGCTCGTCTTTCTGCTGCTAAGAGTATATGACTATTATTCAAAACTACTGTATATGTTGATTTACCCTTATTTTGAGTAGCAATAATTTTTTCACCTTTGTAGTCTGATTCCTGAACTTGGAGGTCTTTCTGCCCCTTCAACTTGTTAGCAAAATTTAAAGCGTTGAGTTTGTCCTTTATCCCTACTACCAACAGTAAACTTGGCTCCTGCGGTGGTTGGAGAGGTGGATTTGATTGACTAGGTGTAGGAGAACCAGGTGGTAAAACAGCAATCATCACACCACCTATCCAAGGTTGTATGTCTGTTTCGTAAGAAATGTTACTATTATTTAGTAGTTGTTTATTGATATCTCCTAGACTTTTTGCCAATAGCTGTTGCGCTTGTGGAGTGCCAAACTGCTGTAACTTCTGCCAAGATTGTGTGTCAGTATTGATATAAGTTGCCATTAAGGCATTGGATGGTACGACTTTAGCACTACCCAAAGGACTGGAGCTATCTCCAGAGGGAGCTTTTAAATACATATAGGCAGCTAGACCACCTACTACGACTATAGCAGTACCAATAGCAGGAACTAAAAATTTTGATTTACTTTCAGGCATTGTTATTATCCTCTTTTGATCAAATTATGATCAGGTAGTTACAACAGTAATCGTCGGATTTTTGGATTTTTATCACTAATTTCCACTAATTTAGCGGGTATTTACTGATAAAATTAGTATTTCTACACAATACTAATTTGTAGTGACTCTAAAAAAGACTTCACCAGAGTGAGGAGTGAATCCGCAAATGGTATTTTAGTTGATCTCAAAAAAATAGTCAGATGATCTCAAAAAAATAGTCAGACTCTCAGCCACAAGTTATTCTACGCTAGAGGAATAATAGTATTTGTACTCAGTCAATAACCCCACCCGTCGATAGGGATGGGGCTTGTAACTAACAAAAGTTACGTGTTTGACTAGCCCATTGAGACTAATCCTGATACGCACTTCCAAATACTTCCCCAGTTTGGATTATCTGCAAGACTGTTTGTTAAGTCGTTGGGTTAAGCCAAGACATTTTGGAATAGTTGGGCGAGGGGACTTGTACTTGTCTTGGAAAATCGCTCTACTTGGGCAAAGCCCAAGACCGCGTTTTCCGCTTACTCGAAGGATTATCTCTTATGCGAGTACCCGTAATTTCAGCAAATAATATTCCATTAATGCCAACAAAACCTAGTCGTGCTAGGCGTTGGATTAAAACTGGTATTGCAATTGGTAAATTCAACAAATTAGGTATTTTCTATGTTCAGTTGACCTGTGTACCATCTGATACCCAAACACAAGAGATTGTAATTGGATTAGACCCTGGGAAAATGTTCTCTGGTGTGGCTGTTCAATCTCAAAAATACACACTACAAATGTTGCACCTAGTCCTTCCATTTAAAACAATTAAAGACAGAATGAAACAACGGTCTATGATGCGTCGTGGTAGACGTGGTAGACGAATTAACCGAAAATTATCTTTCAGCAAACGTAGCCATCGACAAGCTAGATTTGACAATCGTCGTAGCTCCAAACTACCTCCAAGTATTCGAGCTAATAAAGACTTAGAATACCGCACAATTACTTTATTATGTGAAATCTACCCAGTAAAAACAATTGTTATTGAAGAGGTAGAAGCAAGAGGAAATAAGAGTTTTAGCCCTGTCATGGTTGGTCAAAGATATCAAATTAACCGACTATCTGAACTGACTAATGTGGAATTAAAAAAAGGGTGGGAAGCATCCAACCTTCGTCAATATTTGGGATTGCACAAAGAAAAATCTGATAAGTCTTTACAAATCCCAGAAACTCATGCCGTTGACGCTGTTACTTTGGCTTGTTCAGAATTTGTGAAATACCAAACATGGAACGACATTAAAAATCATGGTGCATCTTGGGTAGGCAATGTAACTATTACTAATGCACAATTTACAATTTTACGTCGTCCTCCAATTAGCCGTAGACAACTACATTTAATGGTTCCATCAAAGGGTGGAAATAGACGTAAATATGGTGGAACTACAACAAGGCATGGATTTAGAAAAGGTGATTTTGTAGAAGCTACCCAGGGTAAGAAAACATTTTTTGGTTGGGTTAGTGGAGACACGGAAAAACAAGTTTCAGTTAGTGATTGTAACTGGAAAAGATTAGGACAATGCACTGCTAAAAAAGTCCGATTGATTAAGCGTTACACGGGATTAATCGTGTTGTCAACTCGGAAAATGTTTAATTTAACGACATCGAGTCATTAAATTAAACCCGCTATCCCTCCCCAGGTTGCTTCGCACCAAGCTGGGGTATCTCGCGGAAAACAGATGAAAATAGATTACGGTGTGGTATAAGAGACTCTTCGATGATATAAATCTGAAAAATATCAGATGAAATCAGGAGATAGAGACTTGGGAGCAAAATGAGAAGATTGATTCAAATCATCCCATCCCCAAGAAAAATCCCGATCAAATAATCATGTTGATTGGGGATATCCACGTGCAATCGCTATTTGTATGAAAATTTCAGGATTACAAGGTCAGTAATAATCAATGTTGCAGTCTTATTTTGATACCGAGAATAACAGACATAAATCTTTTGAGTTACCAGGGGCTAAACCACACTATAACCCCGATAGACCGGGACAAGTAGAGCATATTTTTCTAGACCTAAATTTGGATATCCCGCACCAAAGTTACTACGGTAATTGTAGCATTCGTCTATTGCCAATCCGCAATAATATTGATCGTTTGACCTTGGATGCTGTAAACCTGAATATCCAATCTGTACAGGTAGACGAAGTAATACAAAAGTTTGAATATGACGGAGAAAAGCTTTCTATTCAACTTTCTCAACCAACTCAGATAGGTAATAGATTATTAATTGCGATCGCTTACTCAGTAGAAAAACCCCAACGAGGGATTTACTTTATTCAACCAGACAAACACTACCCGCATAAACCCACCCAAGTCTGGACTCAGGGAGAAGACGAAGACTCTCGGTATTGGTTTCCCTGCTTTGACTATCCAGGACAGCTATCAACTTCAGAAATTCGTGTCCGTGTCCCCAAACACCTCATTGCAATTTCCAACGGTGAACTGATTGATACAGCAGTTGATGGTGATGACAAAATTTACCATTGGTCACAGCAGCAAGTTCATCCTACTTACTTAATGACATTAGCAGTAGGTAACTTTGCAGAAATTCGGGATGAGTGGAAAGGTAAACCTGTTACCTACTATGTCGAAAAAGAACGGGAAGCAGATGCTAAACGTAGCATGGGTAAAACTCCCCGCATGATCGAATTTTTGAGCGAAAAGTATGGTTATTCCTATGCTTTCCCCAAATATGCCCAAGTTTGTGTAGATGACTTCATTTTTGGAGGGATGGAAAACACCTCAACCACCCTGTTAACAGATCGATGTTTACTAGATGAACGTGCAGTATTAGATAACCGCAACACAGAAAGCTTAGTTGTCCATGAACTAGCACACCAATGGTTTGGGGATTTAGTAGTAATTAAACATTGGTCTCATGCTTGGATTAAGGAAGGAATGGCTTCCTATTCTGAAGTCATGTGGACAGAACATGAATATGGTGACCAAGATGCAGCATATTATCGCTTATTGGAAGCACGTAGTTACTTAAGCGAAGATGGCAGTCGCTACCGTCGGCCAATGGTAACTCATGTTTACCGAGAAGCAATTGAACTTTATGATCGACACATTTACGAAAAAGGATCTTGTGTTTATCACATGATTCGCACAGAATTGGGAGATGAATTATTTTGGCAAGCTATTCAAATATTTGTTCAAGATAATGCTCACAAAACTGTAGAAACAGTAGACTTACTAAGGTCAATTGAAAAAGCAACTGGACATAATCTCACTTTCCTTTTTGACCAGTATGTTTATCGTGGTGGTCATCCAGATTTTCAAGTTGCTTACTCTTGGGATGGTGATGCTAATTTAGCCAAGGTGACTGTTACTCAAACCCAAGCAAGTGATGACAGTAAGGATTTGTTTGACCTGAGAATTCCCATAGGTTTTGGTTACACTCAGTCAGAATCAGCACTTAAAACTTTCACTGTGCGCGTGAATGAACGAGAACAAAGTTTCTATTTTCCATTAACAGAAAAGCCAGATTTTATCAGCTTTGATGTGGGCAATAATTACCTGAAAACTGTAGCTTTAGAATATCCAGTCCCGGAACTAAAAGCACAGTTGCAATTTGATCCTAATCCTGTTTCTCGCATCTATGCAGCCGAAGCTTTGGCTAAAAAAGGCGCATTAGAAGCTACTAAAGCATTATCAGCAGCTTTACAAAATGATCCGTTTTGGGGTGTGCGGGTAGAAGTAGCTAAACAATTAGCAGAAATTAAATTAGATCAAGCCTTTGATGGTTTAGTTTCTGGTTTGCAAGATCCCAGTCCTTATGTTCGCCGTGCTGTGATAGAGTCTCTATCTCAAATAAAAACCCATACAAGTTATAAAGCTGTTAAAGGTTTTGTTCAAGATGGCGATGCGAGTTACTATGTGGAAGCTGCTGCTTGTCGGACTATTGGGGCAATAGCGGCTGCTAATTTGGAAGATAAACCCCACGAAGAAAAAGTCATCAAGCTACTGAAAACTGTTTTAGAAGAAAAAGCAGGTTGGAATGAAGTTGTACGCAGTGGTGCAATTGCTGGTTTAGCAGAATTTAAAACCTCAGAATCTGCTTTGAATTTGCTGATTGAATACACTAAACTCGGCATTTCCCAACCGTTACGTCTAACAACAATTCGCAATTTAGGCAAAATTTCTGTTGGTCAAACTCCTACTAATATTGAACGGATTTTAGATCGATTAGCAGAAATAGCTAGAGAGACTTTCTTTTTAACGCAAATGGCAGTAGTGTCAGCATTGGGACAAATGGAAACACCGAAAGCGATGGGCATTTTACAATCTTTAGCTAATCAAACAGCAGATGGGCGTGTCCGTCGTTATGCTGAGGAGGAAGTTACCAAAGTCCAAAAGAATATTGGCCCAGAAAAAACCTTGCGTCAAATGCGTGAAGAACTAAATCAACTCAAACAACAAAACCAGGAACTAAAAAGCCGCTTGGAAACTTTGGAAGCAAAATCAAAGTAGCGTTAATTAAAAGTAACCAAATTTTAGATTTTGGGTTGAATAATTCAAAATCTAAAATCTCATAGGGTTATTAGATCAAAATGAAAGATTAAGTTAAGAGAGTTTAGCGCAGCTTCACAAAGAAACGGTACTTACCAATCAATACACACTGATGTTTACCTTGATGATTTTCAGCCAGATAAGCTATACTCAAAACGGTTGGGACATGGACTTTTGTAAAATCAGGAAAAACCTAGATTTGTAAGGGTTTAGCAGTGCTAAACCCCTACCCGCAGAATCAAATAATTAAGCTGTGTTGAGTATAAAAAGTATCTTTAATTACGTATTATTTTTCTCTTTATTTACGTATTATTTTATTTACAAGCATCTTTTGATGCGATTAACTACGGAGTTTATATTGTTGATTGTGGAGTAAAAATAATTTATATAATCAGCTTGTGCGGTGATCTCAAGTTATGCTGTTTGCTTATACTAAGTATAAAAAGTTGATAAAATATAAAGTTCCAATATTATTCTTTTATAAAGAATGATTAAGAAAATATAAAATAGTCCAGATATTAGATAAATGTTTGTACTTTTATAAAGTATAATTAAGGAAAAGATAAACAAATCTAGGCAGGTCAGATAGCCTTAGTCTGCCTCATAAAGTACCTAGAAATAGGCAAAGCTTAATTCTTTCTTGTAACTAAAACCGAAAGAAGCTCCACATTTTATCCGGAATGGTAAATGAGTGGATAAGTTTACAGTGGGGCTGGATGCTATCTGCTGTATAGGTAAAAAAGCTAACCTAACATTATATAGCAATTAGTGTTAGCAAGTAGTCAAATCAAAACCTACTACTATCCTTGATGAGCAACCAGCTTGTGAATCAGGAGAAAAGCAATAGTGTAAATTTCCCAGTTGAAGAGGCAATAAAGGCGTGGGTCAGTATCAACCTGCTCAACTAAGGCAGTATAATCCAGAAGCGATCGCTCGTTACTATAGTTACCGTCCCTGGTTAGCTTGGGGCAGATTCTTGAGAATCATCCTCTCTTTTGCAGGCTTTATCTTCAGTCTCAAATGGGATGAATGGCAAAATCAAGTTGAGCAGAACAAGGGTAAACGAGCTACTCAGTTGAGAGAACTGCTCACTAATCTTGGGCCTACTTTTATTAAAGTTGGTCAAGCCCTTTCCACCAGACCTGACTTAATCCGCAAAGATTTTTTAGCAGAATTGGTGAAGTTGCAAGATCAGTTACCACCTTTCAATAATGCCTTAGCTTACCAGATTATTGAAAGTGAACTAGACCGACCAATTCAAGAAGTATTTAGCGAACTTTCACCAAATCCTGTAGCAGCAGCTAGTTTAGGTCAAGTTTATCGGGGTCGTTTAATTAGTGGTGAAGAAGTAGCCGTGAAGGTACAACGCCCTAACCTACATCCCGTAATTACAAAGGACTTGTACTTAATGCGCTGGGCGGCAGGTTGGCTGACACCTTGGCTACCTCTCAATCTCGGTCACGACCTGAGATTAATTGTGGACGAGTTTGGGACAAAACTATTTGAAGAAATTGATTACATCAACGAAGGTCGCAACGCAGAAAAGTTTGCTAGTAACTTCCACGATGATCCTCAGGTCAAAGTTCCCTCTATTTATTGGCGTTATACCAGTAATCATGTTTTAACTCTGGAATGGATTAACGGCTTTAAACTAACAGATACCCAAAGCATTAGCGCAGCAGGTTTAGATCCAGAAACAATTATCCAGATAGGTGTTACCTCTGGATTGCAACAATTGTTAGAGCATGGCTTTTTCCATGCCGATCCCCATCCAGGTAATTTGTTTGCTGTCCCCGATGGTCGGATGGCTTACATTGATTTTGGCATGATGGATCAGTTGGAGGAAACCACCAAAGAGACACTGGTAGATGCACTAGTGCATCTAGTAAATAAAGATTACACCGACCTAGCTGAAGACTTTGTCAAACTGGGCTTTCTGGCTCCAGATACAAATATTTGCCCAATTGTGCCAGCATTAGAATCTGTGCTGGGAAATGCTATTGGCAAAAATGTCAAGGATTTTAACTTCAAAACTGTTACTGATGAATTTTCGGAATTGATGTATGAATATCCTTTCCGAGTACCTGCAAAATTTGCTTTAATTATTCGTTCCCTGGTGACACAGGAAGGTATTGCTCTGAGCCTTAACCCAAATTTTAAAATTGTGGAAGTAGGTTATCCCTACATAGCACGGCGGTTGCTAACTGGGGAATCTCCAGCATTGAGGCGGCGGTTACTCAATGTGTTGTTTAAAAATGGTAAATTCCAATGGCAGCGGTTAGAAAATTTAATTTCCATTGCTCGCACTGATGAAGAATTTGATGTCTTACCTACAGCGAAAATGGGGTTACAATTCATACTATCCGAAGAAGGGAAATTTCTCCGTCGTCAGTTGGTTCTTGCACTCACTGAAGATGACCGTTTGCACACAGAAGAAATGCAAAGGCTGTGGAATTTAGTCAAAAATGACTTACCACCGAATCGCTTATTAGATGTAGCGGTAGGTATTTTGACAGAGCTATCGAGGGAAGGCGTAGCTGCTATTTTACCAAACGCCATATCCTTTGCGGGCTTTACCATAAACCAATCATCAAGTAAAAATTAATTTAATAACAATCAGGAGTTTTCATGTACTATTACCCTTTACAACCGCCATATTTCTTACTTTTGGCTGGATTTCTCACAGCATTAACTTCTGGTTTAGCATTGTCGGGAACTCTGAAAGTAATTGTGCAGAAATGGCCAAGTGATCCCCAAGAACCTATAAAATCTCGTTCTTCCTTAAAACAATTATTTGTGCCATTTATCGGCATCACTGGAGGTATTTGTTTATTTATGTCTTCAGGTTTAGAAATCTTTGGCTTTCCATCTCCTTTGGCTTTAGGAGTTGGTTTACCTCTGAGTTTACTGACTTGTGTATTTGTTTGGTTGCAGTTAGGAAGTTTGCTGGAGTTTGCTAGAAGTCGCGGAATGCAATCTCTAGATTTAGATTCTTGGTCTTAAATCTTAATAATATAAATCAAGACTTACGCAAATTTTTTTGGTATTCTTTTTTCATTACCTGTGCGTAAGTCCTAAATATTAACCACATCTGCAAGTAGATAATAAAATGGGATGCTCCCTAATAAATCTTCATTGCATTTGTGGTTTTTTCATGGCTTATTGCTTAATTCTATCCTTTAAATTACGATACTTCAGCTTCAAATTCTTAATTTTTTGCCCTACAAAACCTGTGGTAGCCTGCTGTAACTGACTCAAAGAACTGGGACGTTTAAAACTTTGCGGACGCTGTTCTGGAGATTTTAAATATCTATAGTGTAAAAATACATCGCGGTAAGCTATATCAACATCTTCACCAGCACAAAGCTTAGTAAATGATGAGGCAGATATACTCATATAATGCAGGTAAGTGATAGGTTTGCCTTGGTCATATAATATATTATCTACAACGTCAAATTTAGATGACCAATGAGAACCTGTAGCATCATCATGACAGGCGTAGTTATAGGAAGAAATACCACTGCGTAAAACTAAATAGTTGAGAAGTGTTTGATCGGATGCAATCCAATGTAATACATCAGCTTCACCTGATTCCAATTTATCTAGTAAATTGGCTAACATGGTATCATCAAAAACACACTTTTTAGAAGCAAACCAACCAGAGCAAAAAACATCGTTTATGATTTTTTCTCTTTGAAAGACTTCGGTTATTTTTTCTTCTGTCCAATTGAAAATATAGTTCAGATCCGATTTATGTTGAAAATCATTTGTCACCCAATCATATTCATCTAATTTTTGATAAAATTCATCCAGTGATTTCATTAAAAGTGTATCACCATCAAAGAAAATAAACTTATCAAACGGTCCATCTAGGCAACAAAGCTTTCTATATCTTTGAGTACGAAAATTATTTGGTAAACCACGTTTCCTCATCAATTCTTGTGATCTCTTATGGCTTTTACATACGCGACTTCCAAATTCTTCCCAGCGAGCTATGGAAGCTGCATCATCAAATAGGTTCACATTATTTCTGGTGTCAATTTCGACTTTGACTTTTTCTATATTATCATCATAGGGAATAACATAAACAGGAATTTCCCTACCAGCATTAACTTCTATACTGTTGAGTAAAGCTACCAATTGGTCATAAACCACATCGTTAGCTAGGGTGTAAATACCGTTAACCATACAAATAGCTCCTCAATATTAAATGCGGTGAGCAATAAAAGGAAATAAGCGACGAGTTAGTTTAGGAATAAAGGCGAATTGGCCCTCATGTAGATAGCGATAATGTTGCCACAATTGCCAATAAGGACTACCAGGCTTCATTTTTATACCAGCCCAATGCAAATATTTTAGTCGTTTTCCTTTATCATAAAGTACATAATCTTGTTCTTGAAAATTACGGGAACCACCCCAACTACCCGGTCCACCGCCGGGAATTTTGACGAGATTACCACGTTTAGCAATTAACTTAAGAATAAGATAATTTAAAACAGGTTGGTCTGTGACTCCTTCAGAAAAATCAAAGTATTCACGATGTGTAGCACATTCTTGCAAAGTCTTATCCATTTGTTCATAGCTAATAACACCTTTTCTTGAACCCCAGAAACCACTATTGAAAACATCTTCTAGTTGAATGTCTGTAAAAATTTGTTGCTCTTTTACAAGAGGAGAAAAAATATTTCTAAGTTTGTCATTAGCATGATGATAATCACAACAGAAGAAATCTACCTCAGCCAGTTTGTCTAAGTCGTTGGAGATTTTTTCAAAGACGACAATATCCGTATCAATATAAATAAATTCATCTAGAGGTCCAAACCATGCCACCAATTTCCGCATTTTATTGGGTAAAGCTAGGAAATCTCGATCAAAAATTTCACCTATGCGTTGTGTAAATTTTTCAATTAATTCTAAGTCAGGGAAAATTTTGACCTTGTGTAACTTAGCCAATGTTTCAGCGACTTTATGGTATTTATCATTAAAAGGAATGAGATAAACCGTGACTTCCTGGTCATAGTGACGAATACTATTGAGTAAGGCAATAGCATTTTCAATTACGTGGTCGTTAGCAACAATATAAATTCCCCGACTCATATAGTTATCCTCTAAATAATTTTAATTTTTGTAATGCTTTAGTTAGCAAACCTGGTGGTGAGGCGTTATAAGAACGAGGAGGATTTTTGAAAAATGGGCGTTTATCTGGTTCATGCAGATAGCGATAGTAAAGAAATAAATCTCTATAGGGAAATTCAATATTTTCGCCTGCACATACGGCTTGACTAATCTTGGGTGTGATGCCAATATAATGTAAGTAGGTTAAGCGATTACCTTTGTCATACAATATTCTTTCCTTCTCTTCAAAGTGTTTGGATGTGACTGTGGAACCTGTAACTTGCTCGCTGGGTAAGTAATGAGCTAAATTACAAATTTTTAGACCAGACCTCATAAACATATAGTTAATAACTGGTTGATCACCTCTAGGATAAAGAATTTCTCTTTCACCTGCACGTAGATAAGATAAGAGTTTCGCTATTCTGTTTTCATCAAATAGACCTTTTTTAGATGCGTAAAATCCAGAACAGAATATTTCTGTTTCTAAACGGTTTTGATCAAAAACTTCAAATAATTTTGGGGAGCCAATATTATAAACTTTATCTGGCTGTTTAAATTGAAAATCATAGACTATGCAATCATATTCATCTAGTTTTTGAAACACTAAATCTAGTGAATCCATCACTAAGGTATCAGCATCTAGATAAACAAATTTATCAAAGGGTTCATCAAAGGCACAAAATCGTCGATGTCCACCATAAATTCTGTATTTGCGAGTCATACTTGCTGGACTAGCCTCTAGCATGAATTGATCCCAACGTTGAATTGATTGTTGATTATCGTAAATAAATACATTGGGACGTTTGGCTATTTCCTCAGTTATCCGCTGGATTTTTTCATCAAAGGGATAGATACAAACTGGAATTTCTGATCCCAAGAAAACATCTATACTGTTGAGCAGAGCTACCAGTTGATCGAAAACGTAATCATTGCCAAGGGTGCAAATACCTTTCATATATTTATGAGTATTGAGCAACGAAGTTTGATAACCAATTGAGCAGATTTAGTTTGTGTAAGATAATTTGTCTGGCTTCAGCAATTGCATCTTTAGCAGCATACCATGCATCAGGGGTGGAAATTACTTCTTGGATATAAGCAATACCTTTTTCATCTAAGCTAGGCAATCTTAAAAAACTACCTGTGGGTAATAGTTTATCTGCCGCTGTTCCACCATAGTAAATAGGTAAACACCAAGCTAGTAAACTATCCCAAAGTTTCTCACTCACATACCAATAATTACTAGCATAGTTTTCAATTGCTAGATTATAGTAATACGGTGCCATTCCATACCATTTATTACCAAGTTCTCCTGATGTTTTTACCCATTTTTGTAAACCACGTCCATAGAAATCAACTTGCAGCCCGCTAGATTGTAAAGATTGCAAAAAGTCTAAACGCTGACGATGGTTGGCTGTGCGATTAATTCCTGAGGTAATCCAACTACAGGTAGCTACTTTTTGTGGACATGGCATTTCATTCAAATCCTTAAATGAATTGGAATGATACCAAATTGCTGGCATATAATTAGGAGTAGGAGCAAAATCATCAGGCCCAGAAATATAGCCACAATAATTCTGAGCTTTTTGATAATTATGCTGGTTGATTTCTACAATTTCCTCTAAAGGTGGTTCTCTTAACAAATAAATAATCTGCTCTTTATTGACACCACGTAATAAATTATGAATATTTAACTCTGGTTTTTGCTGCCGTTTCCGTAACCGTTCTAATAACGATAGAGGAGGTGATGGTTTAGGAAAATCAAACTGATACATAAGCAGGAAATCTGGTTTTTCTGCCAGTGCTTGCATTTGTATATTTCCCCAGACACCAAAGGGATGCGGTGTTTGTTGCCACAGCCAATCTGCCCTTGATTCTAAGGCGCGATAGCTGCTAATCATACCGATAGTTTTAATCATGTCATTGTTAATGATTTTTACTTGTAGTTGTAGTTATTCAATAGTTAAAGCAGAGAAAACTCATATCTTCTTAGAATCATTAATAGTTTCAAAGTTTAATGCTATCTTCAAATTTTTCTAAATTACCAAGAAGATAAATAGCGGATTCATATGCTTCTGTAAGTAATTCATTTTGTCCTTCGGTTGAATCTGTCAAGTTATCGGCTAGTGTGCGGAGACTCCCAAATATAGGATTTAGGCAGGAGCGAAATTCATCAAACATATAACTAAAATTTTGATAATACGTAGTAATGTTGCTGTGATTTTGTTCGGCAATAGATACTAATTCTCCTTTGATTTGTCGATTAATTACATCATCGAAAACATCAACGGTATTGAGGATTCTCCAGGCAGATTTGTAGGATTGTTCAAGTAACTCTTGGCGCTCTTGCGAATCATCTACTAGATCATCAAGTAACAAACCTAGCAACCCAATCATTGAGTTTAGTTGTGTGCGAATTTCGTAAGATATGCGGAGCAAGCTCTGATTCCGTTTTTCGGGAGTGTCAGATTTACTGGCAAATTGCATAGAGTATAGGCGTGAATAGTAGCCCCCTTTTTTGAGTAGTTGTTCATGAGTTCCTACCTCTACTACTGAGCCTTGCTCCAAGACGGCAATTTGATCAGCTTTGCGAACTGTTGAAAGTCGATGAGCAATTACTAAGGTGGTGCGATTATGACTCAGTTCATCAAGAGCAGATTGTACCAAGCGTTCCGAAACAGTATCTAAGGCACTAGTAGCTTCATCTAAAATTAGAATTTCTGGGTCTTGAACCAATGCCCGTGCGATCGCTAATCTTTGCCTTTGCCCACCTGATAACATCACGCCTCGATCGCCTATTAGGGTATCAAATTGTTGGGGTAATTTGCTAATAAATTCATAGGCATTAGCCCGCTTTGTCGCTGTGATAATTTCTGCTTCCGTTGCTTCTGGTTTAGCATAGGCAATGTTATTTCGCACCGAATCATTAAAAAGAAACGTGTCTTGACTAACTATTCCCATATGTTTTCGCACAGAGGTTAAATCCAACTCTCGCAAATCTATGCCATCAAAGGTAATACAGCCACTTGTCGGATCATAAAATCTTGGCAAAAGGTCTGCCAAGGTGGATTTTCCAGCCCCAGAACCGCCTACCAATGCTAAAGTTGTACCACAAGGTAAATATAAATTTACATCTTTGAGTACCTGTTTTTCATTGCTAGTATAGGCAAAAGATATTGATTTAAATTCAATTCCTTGGCGTAATGTTTTGTAGGGAAGTTTACCGTTACCCATAAACGGTTTATTTTCTAGCCTTAAAAATTCACTAACTATGGTGACACTGGTAGAAATGCTGGCAAAGTTGCTCCGAAGTGTATTTAATTGAGAAATTAGTGGTAGCAATCGCAACAGCACTAATAAATATGTCAGCAGTACGGTAGAAAGGGCAGTAATTTTATCAGCAAATAAAGTTCTACTTAAAAAAACAATCATCACTAAGCAGGTAACTCCCATGAATTCGCTGAGGGGAGCTATTGCTTCTGAATTAATTTGAGCTTGAAAATCTGCTTTTTCACGAGTTCTAATTAAATTTTTAATGCGGTTATATTCTCTAGTTTCATTACCTGTTGATTTAACTAACCTAATTCCGCTCAGAGTTTCTAGTATGGCGATTGAATATGCCTTGGACATCTCACTAAGTTGTTTACCAAACTTTTTAGAACGAGAAATGAGATGTTGATTCAGCAAGGTTACTACCGACATTAAAGCCGTTGCGGCAATTGTTAGTTGCCAAGAAATTGACAATAATAAACCAACGAAAACTAAAATAGTAATTGATAGGGTAGTTAACCTGATTGTATTACCTATGGCCGTAGAAGCACGACCCATTTCTCCGCCTAAGCGATTAATTAAATCGCCTACTTTGGTTTTAGTATAATAATCAACGTCTACATTTATTAATATACTGAGTCCAGCTTCTCGCATATCCGAAGTGATCCTCCGGTTCAAAGAACTTGATGTCAAGGAACTAGTATAAGAAGCTAAATTCTTTAAAGCAATTGTGCCTATTATCGCCCCTGCCATAAATCCAATTTGGTAATTTTCTGGCACATTGTTAAACGGATTCATGATGGCTTTAAGAATACCGGGAGCGCCTTGAAAGTCTACTTCTTGTCCTACTATTCTTAAAATTACTGGCACAATTAGCGCTGTGCTAATACCATTAAATAAAGCTCCAGAAAATCCTAATAATATTGTTAATACAATTAACCTTGGATAAGGTTTGGCAAATCTTAGTAGTAGTTTTCTGGTAGACATTGGGTGTGATTATATGGAAAATACAGTTATTTTTAACAAAAATAATCCTAGTTCGGAATTCCTTTATTAATTTTTTCTCATCTCTATTTATAAATTAGCAATAACTGACTCAAGTACAGAAGACATAGAATCGATACTATATTTGGCGACACATCTGTCTCTTGCTTTGAGCGCACGCTGGTTAGCTGCATCTAAATTCTCAAATATCAATTTAATCTTTTCTGCAATTTGTACTGGCGCTTCAGGATCAACTAAATAACCAGTTTCATCTAAAATTTCGGGAATGTCTCCTACACGTGTTGCTAAAACGGGTTTAGCCATTGCCATTCCATCTGTTAACTTGAGGGGAAATTGAGCTAAAGCTGCGTTTGTATTTCTTTGTGGAACAACGATTACGTGGGCTGCTGCCACAATTTTAGGCATTTCTGTAGCTGGATATTTTGGTAGTTTTATAATCCAACGTCCCCATTTTTCTGAGAGTTGAGCATCATAGTCATCATAAGGGCTTCCACCTACAATCACGAGTTTTAAATCTGGTTCATTAAGAAGTTCGAGTGCCATTAACACGTCTTCGACACCTTTATATGGTCTAGGTGCGCCAGGAAACATTAAAATTCTATACCCTGATAGTCCATAGTCGATTCTACTTTTTTCTGGATTATAGTGATTGGGATTAAAGAGTTCCGTATCTTTTCCATTTGGTAAATATACGCCACCAAATCGCTCTTGTAAAAATTTAGTATGAATTGTAATAGCGTTTGCTTTGTGAGTCATTCCTTCCATCATTTTTAAATAAAACGGATTATCTGGCTGTCTCAAAGCCCCATCCGGTTTAAAAATGTCCCGATAAAGCTGCTTTGGGGATACACTATATTGCCATTTTTCACCACCATACCAACTTAATTCCCAGTCGTCTATATCTAAAACTATAGGTTGATTAGTTTTTAATTTTTGCAGTAATGCTAAACCAAAAGTTGTCGGTTTTGGCCTCATAGCATAAATAATATCCCCATCAATTTTTTTCAAAAGCTGAGAAGCTGATTTCAGGAATTTTGGGTAGTTATAGCCCTGAAGGTGAGTAACCATAGTTTCTGATTTAGGAATTACGGCTGCTTCTTGTCCAAATATAAATCCTAATATTTCGACTTGATGATTAAGTTTTTGCAAGGCTTGTGCTAACAGAAAAGAACGAACAGATCCGCCTCCCCACCTTCCTGCTCCAGCACTAGATAAATCACTGACGACTATAGAAATTTTCAATTTTGGTATTCTCTCTTCTCAGTGCAAAATTTTTAATTTATTTATAATCGAAACAGTACTGTTTTTAATTATGATTCCTCGCAACTAACAGTTTTATAAATATTTTTACATTTTTACCATGTTGATAATTCTGGCAATCTTCTGGACGAATATTTAACTCCCATAATGATGTTAATTTGGTTGTAAATATTGGAAATTAGCACTGCTCTATTTGCTAGATCTTTTGCTAACGGTTGTAAATAATTCAGTATTTTATCTATATCTTTGCTAATATGGTAAATGTCTTCTATGAACCATCCGTCACAAAAAAGCCAGCTTGGAAAAAGGTGATTGCGTTAAGGTGGAGTTGTTCGACCATATTGGAATTATTCCAATTAGAAGGTTTATCTTTGTTAAATATTAATTGTGTTAAATAGTTCGCATATATAAAGTTGGAATCTAGGTTAACATTGATAAGTATATACTCTCCTGGGTAGTATTGCATAACCAAGAAGGTATGATTTTATATTATTATACCAGGCATTTTTTCATTTGTATTTAAAGTAACGGTAATTATTGGCAATTTTCTGTGAAGTTATGTAAGCATCAAGATAATTAGTTAAATTTAACACTTGATTTTACTGAGTAGAGGACAAATAAATGCAAGTAATTCGTCTTGAGGCACTTTCTGACAACTATATATTTTTGCTACATGATCCACAGCAAAATATTGCTGCGGTTGTTGATCCGGCAGAGGCTGAACCTGTTTTAAAGCAACTAGCACAACTGCAAGCTGAGTTAGTAGCTATTTTTAACACACATCATCATCAAGATCATGTGGGCGCTAATCAGCAGTTAATGCAAAACTTCCCCCAATTAGTAGTTTATGGTGGAGTTGAAGATCGGGGAAGGATTCCTGGACAGCAGGTATTTTTGCAAGATGGCGATCGCGTACAATTTAGCGATCGCACTGCTGAAGTATTTTTTGTTCCCGGACATACCCGCGCTCACATCGCTTACTACTTCCCCCCAGTAACAGCGCTAGAGACAGGAGAATTATTCTGCGGTGACACTCTGTTTGCTGGCGGTTGTGGTCGTTTATTTGAAGGGACACCAGCCCAAATGGTAGAATCCTTAAGTAAACTCCGAGCTTTACCTGATAATACTCGTGTTTGGTGCGCCCACGAATATACCTTAAGCAATTTGCGATTTGCTCTTACCGTTGATAGCGATAATACCGATTTACAAAAACGTTACGATCAAGTCAAGGCTATGCGCGATCGCCAAGAAGCTACAATTCCCTCACTATTAGAAATCGAAAAGCTTACCAATCCTTTTTTACGTTGGGATAAACCTTCATTGCTATTAGCGGCAAACAGCAATGAGCCAATTCAAACTTTTGCGTGTATTCGCGGAATGAAAGACAAATTTTAGTAATTAGTCAGCAGTGAAGAATAATTTGTTAACAAACCACCGTCATTTACTGCTAGAATTCTTTGATGCCAACAGGTTTTTAATATTTTTGGCTTTTTAGTATTGCGATCGCCCCCTGCATTTCGCTACGATCTGTAAGCTTTGGGGTTTTGGCAAAGTCGCTTGGGGTCAAGCTACACTCATGTGAGCTATCCTACTAACACCCAAATTAATCATATTTTACAGGAAAAACGCAAGAAGATGGCGAAACGTGTGCAGTTAGTTTTAAATCAAGATATCACCAAGCTGGGAAAATCCGGCGACTTAGTTGACGTAGCTCCCGGCTATGCCCGTAATTATCTGATCCCCCAAAAATTGGCAACTCATGCCACCCCTGGTATTCTCAAACAAGTAGAACGCCGCCGCGAAAAAGAACGTCAGTTGCAATTAGAACTGAGAGCGCAAGCCGAAGAGCAAAAAGCAGCTATAGAAAAAGCTGGTAGCTTGAAAATTGCCAAGCAAGTTGGTGAAAACGAAGCTATTTTTGGTACAGTTACAACCCAAGATATCGCCGAAGCAATTCAAGCGGCTACAGGTCAAGAATTAGATCGGCGTGGTATCACGATTCCTGATATTAATCACTTGGGTACTTACAAAGCTGAAATTAAGCTGCATTCTGAAGTAACAGTACAAATTGACATTGAAGTAGTTCCTAACTAATTACTGCTTGCTTTGTCACCACAGATAAGTTATCTGTGGTTATCCTTTTTTGCGGTTGAGGCGAGGAATTAAGAGGAATTAATGGGAATTAAAATAGCCTCAAAAGCCTCCAACCGTAGATTTTGGATTACAAGGGTGTATTGTTAAACCCTGCCGAACAATCTAAAATCGCTTATGGCTGAAGAACTAAACTTTCAAAGTGATGCTAGTAATCGCCTCCCACCCCAAAACATCGAAGCAGAAGAAGCGATTTTGGGGGGAATTTTACTAGATCAAGAAGCAATTACTCGAGTTAGCGATCGCCTCGTTCCCGAAGCTTTTTACATTAGCGCTCACAGAGAAATATATCAAGCAGCGCTGCGTCTTCATGCTCAAGGTAAACCCACAGACTTACTTTCCCTTACCAGCTGGCTAACTGATAACGACAAACTTACACTCATCGGTGGTAGAAATAAATTAGCAACTTTAGTAGATCGCACAGTTTCAGCAGTTAACATTGATGCATTGGCAGGATTAGTAGTTGAAAAATACCTGCGACGGCAATTAATTAAAGCTGGTAATGAAATTGTTCATCTTGGTTTTGAGACAGAAACCGAATTACCTATCGTTCTCGATCAAGCAGAACAGAAAGTTTTTGGCGTTACTCAAGAAAAACCCCAATCAGGTTTAGTTCATATTTCTGATACCCTGATTAATACCTTTCAAGAAGTAGAAAAGCGGCATGAAGGCATCGCTTTACCAGGTATCCCTTGCGGTTTTTATGATTTAGATGCTATGACTACCGGTTTCCAGCGCTCTGATTTAATTATCGTCGCTGGTAGACCATCAATGGGTAAATGCCTGAGTTATGACTCAGAAATCGTCCTAGCAGATGGACAAATTTCCACAATTGAAGAATTGTATCAGCAACGGCAAGGTTCATTATTAACATTAAATGATGATTGGAAATTGACCTTTACCCAACCATCTGCATTTGTAGATGATGGAATTAAACCAGTTTTCCGAGTCACAACTCGCTTGGGTCGGGCAATTGAAACTACAATTACTCACCCATTTTTAACTATTAAAGGTTGGCAGAGGTTAGAAAATCTCCAAGTTGGAAATAAGATTGCCATCCCTCGGAAAATAGATGTGTTTGGTACAGAAACTATCCGCGAGTGTGAAGTCAAATTATTAGGATATTTAATTGGTGATGGTGGTTTAACTAATAGCACTCCTAGATTTACAAACAGTAATCCATTACTGCAAACAGAGTTTTCCCAAGCAGTAACTGAATTTGGTGGTTTGTCAGTAAGATGGGAAGATTCCCAAGGACAACGGACACCTTCATTATGTGTTCGCGGAGATTTGGAATTTATTGCTACTCAAAGACAACTTTTTGCGGAAAATCTCAAAATTGCTATTAGTTCTCGTTCATTATCTGCTAAAAAATTGAGCGATGAACTAGGAGTAACTCCATCTTTACTTTCTATGTGGCAGAAAGGAGAGTGCGTACCCAATGATGACACTTTTCAGCTATTGTGTAAAACTCTGGGAATGGAGTTAGAAGAATTTGCACCTCATGGATTTGCTAGTATCAGCAAATCGAGTAAAAATTCTTTGAGAATTTGGTTAGAAAAATTAGGTTTATGGGGTAAAAATGCTCATGCTAAGAATATTCCATCAATTGTCTTTAAATTAGAAAAATCACAATTATCATTGTTTCTAAATCGTCTCTTTGCTACTTATGGTTGGGCTACTTTACTTAATAGTGGTCAATCACAATTAGGTTATTGTACAGTCAGCGAAAAACTAGCAAGACAAATTCAACATCTGTTATTAAGATTTGGAATTATTGCTGCTTTGAAAAAACGGTCTGTAAAATATAATAATACTCGTAGACCAGCATGGCAATTAGATATTACTGATGCTTTATCTATCAAAAACTTCATTGCAGAAATTGGCATTTTTGGCAAAGAAGCAGCATTAGCAAAAGTTACAGAAGCAATATATCAAAAAAGATATCAAACCAATCGTGACTTAATACCTGTAGAGATTTGGGAACAGATAGCATTAGCTAAAGGTAGCGAAACTTGGAGTAGTTTAGCTCAACGGGCTGGGATTAAAAGCTATACAAATATCCATGTCGGTAAGCGGGCATTAAAACGGGAAAGATTATGGATTTTAGCCACTGCTTTAGATAATTTACCACTTCAGCAATTAGCAAATAGTGATGTATATTGGGATGAAATCATTTCTATTGAACCAATTGGTAACAAACAAGTTTATGATTTAACAATTCCCGAAACACACAACTTTATTGCTAATGATATTTGTGTTCACAATACGGCATTTTGCCTGAACTTAGCACACAATATCGCCTCTGGTTACAAATTACCAGTCGCTGTTTTTAGTTTAGAAATGTCCAAAGAACAACTAGTACAGAGACTATTAGCCAGTGAAGCAGGAATTGAAACTAGTTATTTACGCAGCGGACGCATCAGTCAAACCCAGTGGGAACCTTTAAGTCGTGCAATTGGTAATCTTTCCGATATGCCAATTTTTATTGACGACACCGCCAATATAACAGTTACGCAAATGCGGAGTCAAGCGCGACGACTTCAAGCAGAACAAAATATGCAATTGGGATTGATCGTGATTGATTACCTGCAATTAATGGAAGGTGGTGGTGATAATCGGGTTCAGGAATTATCCAGAATTACGCGATCGCTCAAAGGTTTAGCCCGTGAATTATCTGTGCCAATCATAGCTCTATCTCAGTTAAGTCGAGGCGTGGAATCTCGCACCAACAAACGCCCGATGTTATCTGATTTACGTGAATCCGGTTGTTTAACAGGTGATAGTCTAGTCACATTGGCAGATACCGGATTACAAGTCCCAATTAAAGAATTAGTATGTAAATCTGGTTTTGCAGTTTGGGGACTGAATGAAAACACAATGAAGTTAGAAAGGGCAATTGTCAGCAATGCCTTTTCTACAGGTGTGAAACCAGTATTTACCTTGAAAACTCGATTAGGAAGAAAAATTAGAGCGACAGGTAATCACAAATTCCTCACAATTAATGGTTGGAAAAGACTTGATGAGTTAAGTCCTAAACAACATCTATGTTTACCAAGACATCTACCTATTTCTGGTAAACAAACCATGACTTATGCTGAGGTTGCATTATTAGGACATTTAATAGGTGATGGTTGTACATTGCCACGTCATGCTATACAGTACACTACCAGGGAGAGAGATTTAGCAGAAAAAGTTGCATATTTAGCAAAAGAATTGTTTGGAGATGCCATTGTTCCTAGAATTTCCCCTGAACGTGGTTGGTATCAGGTTTATTTACCAGCAGCACAACGCTTAACTCATAGTGTTAGAAATCCAATAGCCAAATGGCTAGACTCTCTTGGAGTTTTTGGTTTAAGGTCTTACGAAAAGTTTGTGCCTCAAGACTTGTTTTCACAGCCCCAAGAGTTAATAGCTTGCTTTCTGCGGCATCTTTGGTGTAAAGATGGTTCTATAAAGTTGCTTGCTGGCAAAAAACCAAGACCTATTGCATATTATGCAAGTAGCAGTGAAAGACTAGCGTTTGATGTTCAGGCACTTTTATTAAGATTGGGCATTAATGCAAGACTGAAAATGATTCCTCAGCCTGGTAAGGGTAGAAATCAGTATCATGTCACAATTACTGGTAAGCCTGACCTTGAGTTATTTATTCAAAAGATTGGAGCGGTAGGAGAATACAAATTAGGTTCATTACAAGAAATCTCTGAACACCTTGAAAATTGCATTCATAACCCTAACCGAGATGTAATACCCAAAGAGGTTTGGAAAACTTATGTTGTACCTGCAATGCAAACTATTGGGATGACAACCAGAGAAATACAATATCGCATGAAAAAATCATATTGTGGTTCTACACTGTACAAAGCAAATTTAAGTCGAGAAAGAGCATTAAAAGCTGCTAATATTGTTGAATCAAGTGAGTTACTTGCCCTTGCCAACAGTGATGTATATTGGGATGAAATTGTGGCAATCATACCTGATGGAGAAGAAGAAGTATTTGACTTAACAGTTTCTCATTTGCATAATTTTGTAGCTAATAATATCATTGTTCACAATTCAATTGAACAAGACGCAGATTTAGTAATCATGCTATACCGTGATGAATACTATACACCAGACACACCAGATCGAGGAATAGCCGAAGTGATAGTGGCTAAACACCGTAACGGGCCAACAGGTACAGTTAAACTTTTATTTGATCCGCAATTTACAAAGTTTAAAAATCTAGCTCGACCAAATAATTATTAATTGGGAATTGGGAAAAAGTTTTTACCAGTCCCCAGTTCCCAGTTATTACTTAATACCCAGTAATTCTACATCAAAAAGCAAAGTAGCATTAGGTGGAATGACTCCACCAGCACCCCGCGCACCATAACCTAACTCTGGAGGGATGATTAGCTGACGGCGATCGCCTACTTTCATCGTACTCAGTCCTTCATCCCAGCCTTTGATTACCTGTCCGGTACCAATTTTAAACTCGAAGGGTTGGCCGCGATCGCGTGAACTATCAAACTGCTGACCATTTTCTAAAGTACCGACATAATGAACTACAACCGTTTGTCCTTTTTGAGGAGTCGCTCCCTTTTCTTTCCCCTTTGCTAACTCAACATACTTCAGTCCAGAGGGGGTAGCTACAACATTCGCTTCCGACATAGTATTGCTCGCTATGAGATTATTGTTTTCTTCAATTACAGTAGTAGCTGCTGGTAAAGTTTGAGTCAATTGAGACGCAGTAGCAGTATTTTTGGACTCGCCAACTTGCGCCAGGATCAAAGCTCCAACACATACCAGCATAAATACTACGCTGAGTAAAATTCCTTTCAAAATTAGCACTCCCTATATTAGGTAGTTCGGTAATCAGATTACCAACAGCACAAAAAACAGTTTAAATCAGAAATGAGTTTCCTAACGCCAAAGCTTATTTTCCAAATCTCGCACTTGACGCTCTAAACGGTCTATTCTCCCTCGTAATTCATCTACCTCTGACTGACGAGCCACCCCCAAATCTTGCATCATGTTTCGCATTTGTCTTTGCATTTGCACGTCCCAGTTGCCTTGCTCTGACTTTAATTGCTCTACAATGTTATCCATTACTGATTTGGCTTGTTCAGGATTTAACTTACCATCCTTCACCAGTTCCTCGCTTACTTCCTTGAGTTTGTCTGCTACCAAAGAGGTTGTGCCAATACCCAGCATCATTATTTGTTGCAACCAGTTGTTGCTGTCCATACTCCCTTCCTGTTACTTGTTTCTAACCAGCAAACCTTGACTCCTTACCCTATCCAACACAGCTATGCTGGAAGCGTAGTGATTCTAGCCTACAGATCTATTTTGGCAAATTTGTAAACATAACAGATTAAAAGATGTAGTTGTGGAAATGCTAAACCCAGATTTCTCAGCTACAGCGCCCTAAAATTTTTTCATCTCTGACACCGCCTAAATTTCCGAAAAAACCTCTCATAACATAGGTGGTGGTTTTTCACATACAGAGAGGAGTCAGGCAGGAGTCAGGAGTAAAACAGCTTGATACTTGATTAGTGATTAAAATTTTGTACTTCGTTGACCAAGAATAAACTGTAGCTATGGAAGTTAGAGTAAAACACAAGCAGACTTTTGGTTATGGCAGATTTAGCTGTAATAATCCTGAAACATCTAGACTTGGCTTCAAACATTGAGACATTAACCCATTTTTCTGGAATATATGGTGATTATTATCGATTATGAGTAATTGTGTCTTCCCCCCATGAATGATATTATCCCTTACTGGACAAGGCTTGCATCTTCATCTATCTAATCTATATACAGAAGTCCAAAAAAAGTTTATCGAACCCCTTGACAAGAAAGAAGAGAGATTGCTATATTGATTGAGTGAGGGCAAGCGCCCAAACAACTGAACCGAGAAAAAATAATACTTTGAAAGAGTAAGAACGATAATACCTGGTCATAAAAGAATAAACTGAGAGATTCTTGAAAGAGAAAGAAGAGTCTGGAAGTTAAAAAAATTGTAGAGCTACAAACTCGTGACACAACAAAACGGAGAGTTTGATCCTGGCTCAGGATGAACGCTGGCGGTATGCTTAACACATGCAAGTCGAACGGAATCCTTAGGGATTTAGTGGCGGACGGGTGA
>NZ_JACJST010000038.1 GCF_014698305.1 Anabaena lutea FACHB-196
AGTAATATTATTTATTTGTTATGTGTAAAATCATTTTTTTGTACGGTAAAGATTTTTTAGTGATGCCTGTTTTTAACTTGGCGATCGCACTTTTTTTGCCCTACCTCACAAAATCGCGTTGCTCCCCTGTCGCTGTTACTCAGATCATATTTATTAAATCCATTAAGACATTTTTGAGTTGTATCTTCTGTTTTATTATCATAAAATTCTGGATTGTTTTGGTCATTTAAATAAACATCACCTACAGTTTTACCTTCCACTTCTAATATATTCCAATACTTAGGTTCAAGTGAACTGAGAAACAGATTTTCTTTGCTGGGTATTACTAAGAATATTCCTGCTATTTCTGTATCCCAATTACCATCACCTAGATATACCCAATATTTAAAATTGAGTAAATATGGTTGTAAGATATTTTTATTTATATAAAAAAGTAACTGCCACATATGCTTTTTAATAAATATTTGATAGCGTTGATCTGCTGTTTTAGGATTGTTAGGTCTATAACCTACCCAATTCGGTGATCTATTCATTTTAAATATTTCACCAAACCCAATCTGTTCCAGAATTCTGATAGCTAAAGACATCAAATCTTCTTCAACTTCTGCAACTAATTCCCCATCTGATGGAACTAATGAAATTACATTATTATTTATATTTTCCAACTGGTTTATCTGCTCATTTGTAGAGATAGAAAAATCATTACTTACCCACTCAGGTTTGTGCTGGCAAAATAAAGCCTTTAACTTATCTCTCTGATCTTTATCTCCTGGAAATTCACTTTCAATACCAAAGTCTTTATATATATTAGAAATTTGCTTGCGTACAGTTCCTTTATGACCTCCCTTTAACTGAGCAATTTCAGCATTAGTACGTCCATTCAGCACCAACTGTAACACCTCAGTTTTCTTTGGTGCTTTTTTGAACTTTTCTAGAATTTCCTCAAACTGCTTCTTATTCATAGGTTTTATAAACGCATTTACCCCATCTGCGTATTGTGCGTATTGTGCGTACTGTTATTTAGTTTAAGGGTAAATTTCCTCAAACTGCTTCCTATTCCAAGGTTTTACAATACTGCATTTAGTCAAACTTGCGTATTCCGCGTATTCCGCGTACTCAAATTTTGTTTAAGGGTGTCCCTTGACCTGCGTATCTGCGTAATGAGCATGATATGTACAGTAGCGTTTGAGTAAACCCATGAAAGATAATTCTAGATTTGTTCAATTAGTAATACCAGGGATGGAAAAATTTCTGGCTGAGAATAAAACAAGCGTAGAAACTACCCTAACTACTCTAAAAGCCGTTGAAGATATATGGGTTCTGAGTCCAGAAAATCAAAATACATTCCACCAATTAGAAATTCCTGGAATGGAAGGATTTTTGTCCAAACTAAAAGCACAGTCAAAACCAACAGATTTAAGCAAACATGGCGATAAAATCAGCATGAGAGAAAACCAACTTGAAGATTTTGCTGCCTAAATTTATCCCAAAAAATTATGATCTACTTTGTAGAGTCAGTGAATTCTATTCTGCTGACTCTATTTTTACACCACCAAAAATCCTGTATCATCTCACACAGCACCTGCAACACCACACCCCCCAAGCTTCATCCCTCTGGTAAACTATCAAATACCTGCTTAACTAACTCCTTCGTCTTATTTTCCAAATTCTGCCAATCCACTTCTCCCGACTCATCGATTAAACTAGTGTCAATATCCACTGCGGAATTTTCACAACCGTAATTTAAAAAACATACTTGGTAACAAATATTCCACAAATCTACATTAATTTGCTGCTCTTGACGTTGCAAGCGCAGATGGTATCCTGGATGGGGCATAGGCAAACGAGCAAGAGTCTCCTTAATTTCCTCTGCCTGTGCCGGTGTAGCAGTTTCCATAGCTGTCAACAACTGATTGACCAAAGCTTTCGTTTCATCAGTAATGTTAGATGGCCAGATCAGCACATCATGGTAAGTTCCTTTCCAGGAAGAGGTATCCAGATGCTTGCGAATATTATCGACAATGCGAATAAAAGCAGGTTGCATGAGGAGTTCAGCTTGCTGCCATGTATTGGAGTTTGTTATCTTAGGTGGCATTGCTAATTAACAGAGATACTAAACAAAAAGTAAAAATTTGTAGGTTTTCTTCAAAAAGTGTGTTGTTAGTCTAAATCTTTTCTCAAGATAGCGGATTTCCTGGAAGAAAATTTGGAGATATTGACTACCATCTGGAAAATTAGGTGTTAAAACTGGGGAGGGAATATGATAGGCAAATTATTAGACCATCGCTACCAAGTCATACGCATTTTGGCAACGGGAGGATTTGGTCAAACCTATATTGCCCAAGATACCAGGCGGCCTGGTCATCCCATCTGCGTTGTCAAACACCTCAAACCTAACAGCACTGACCCCAAAATTTTTGAAACTGCTAAACGGTTATTTAACAACGAAGCCGAAACTTTAGAAAAACTGGGTAATCATGACCAAATACCCCGACTACTGGCTTATTTTGACGAAAACCAAGAATTTTTCTTAGTTCAAGAATATATTGACGGACATACCCTGAATGAGGAACTCATACCCGGCCAACCTTGGAGTGAAACCCAGGTTATGCAACTGTTGCTAGAAGTTTTGGGTATTTTGGAATTTGTCCATCAAGAAGGTGTAATTCACCGCGACATCAAGCCAGATAATATCATCCGTCGCGCTGCTGACTATAGATTAGTTTTAGTAGATTTTGGGGCAGTCAAACAATTAAGTTCTCCATTAGTTACCGCTGGGGGACAACTCACCGCTACAGTAGCTATTGGTACACCGGGCTATATGCCTACTGAACAAGGACAAGGTAAACCCCGTCCCAATAGTGATATTTATTCCCTTGGTATTATTGCTATTCAAGCATTAACGGGAGTCCCAGCCAAGCAATTACAAGAAGATCCGAATACAGGTGAAATCCTCTGGCAACATTTCATTCCTGTTAACTACCGCTTGGCAGAAATCCTCAGCAAGATGGTACGTTATCACTTCAAAGACCGCTACCAAACTGCTACGGAAGCACTGCAAGCCTGTAAAGAGTTGCTAAATCTTACTTCTGTATCTTCCATACATTCAGAGTCTCCCAAACAAATTAGCTACCAACCTCCCAAACCTCTGTCTCAAGTATTTTCACAGCAGCATACAGTGGCTATTGCTCCCGCTAATCCAGTGGCTAGTAAACCTGTTCATCACGACTCTTCTAGCCAACCAGATCCATTACCCTTATTAATTGGCATTTTATTGGCAGGTGGTGCAGCTGCTTTGGTCACAAATTTATATCCCAATGTGAAAAATGTAGCTGCTAATTGGACAGGGAACAACAGCACATCAGCTAAAAACTGCTCGGCTATGGTGGCGGCTAATTCTAATATCCGTTCTGAACCGAGTGCAATTAATTCTGATAATATTTTGAAAACTGTGGGTGAGGACAGTGGGTTTGATGTGACTGGTAAGCGGACAAAACGAGGTTGGATACAAGTTAAGCTTAAATCTGGACGTTTGGCTTGGGCGCACTCGGATGTGATCACCAATGAAGATATATGGATCGCTTGCTTACGGGATCAAGGTGTTTCTATTCAAACTGTGGAAGATAGTCCCTTAATTGCATCTCGACCAATTCCCAAACCTCAACCAAAACCTATTCCTGTCGTTACTCCTGCGCCGGAAACATCAGCACAATCAACTTCTGAACCAGAAACAGCCGGTGCTAATGCGGATAAGGAGAAAATTGTCGAAAAAGCCAGACAGAAGTTTGAGTCAGGAGATTTGCCCGGTGCGATCGCTATACTCAGATCAATTCCTGCTAATGCTGCTTCAGGAATCAAAGAAACAGTCCAGACAATTAATCAATGGCAACAAGATTGGGCAAAAGCAGAAGCATTAGCTAATGAAATTAATCAAGCTATTGATAACGGCCAATGGGATAAAGTTCTAGCTTATCGAGATCATCCAGAAAAGTTACCCAATATCAAATACTGGCAAGATAAATTAGAACCAATGTTTAAACAAGCAGCAGAAAATGTCGCTAAACAGGCTCTTCCCCATAAAAATAACCAAAGTAATCAAACTACTTCCCCAGAAGAACCAGCTAAGACTGACACACCAACCACCGCAGGGCAAAATTAAAATAATTCGTAATTCGTAATAATGCCTACGGCAGGCTACCGCCAACGTAATTCGTAATAATGCCTCCGGCAGGCTACCGCCAACGTAATTCGTAATTAAGTTTTGTAACGGAGATTGAGACTCCGCATAACATACTTGCCGCTTATAGAAGTCAGGGACTTAAACCCCCTGAATTAGTTAAAAATTACAAATTACAAATTACAAATTTAAAAAGCAGATTACACAAGCTTTTTAGGAATTTTTAATGGTCAGTTATTTCTGCCAGCCTACACTAGTACAGCTTCGACAAATTTAAAAACACAAAAAATTGGGCGGGTAGACAAAATATCTACTATCTACAGATATTTTGTCTAAACCCGCTTTTAGCTGATGGTTATAAAATGCAACATTCAGTTTTGAATTTTGAATTTTTTAGTGTAGTTCGTCGTATTCTGCTGTTTCCATTCGTCTAGCTTCTGTGCGGGTGGAAGGTAAAAATTCAGCCCGTCGAACAGTCGCTAAGGGTGGTGTAGGTCCGTTGTAGGGGTGAATTACCTGCACAGTGCGGGTAGGACGATGCTGTTTTGGAGAAAACAAAGCCAAGACACCAGCAACCACAACGCCACCACCAATAGTTAGTGTCGCCCCACCAACTGCCCAAACTATGGGTGAAGACCACCAAGGATTTTGTTCAGGTGGTAGTGCAGCTACTTTTTGTTGATTGAACTGTTGGGCTGATTCCCACTGCTTCTGGGTTAAATTTTGGGCTTGCAGCTGAAGTTGTTGGTTTTGCAACACTAACTGTTGGTTGTCGCTTTTCAACTTTTCCATCTGCATATTCAGCTTTTCCATTTCCAGACGCTGGTCAGAATTGGGTGCTACTGGTTGTTGATTGGGATATACTGGTTGCCCGTAAGGTGGATACTGCACAGGTTGCTGCATTAGCTGGGGCGCTACAAACGTGGTGGGCATTTGTGGGGCAGCAGCGAAGTTAGATTGTATAGGGGTATTTGTTCCTTTTAGTAATAGGAGAGCCGCCAGACCAGCTACAGCAACTCCGCCGATAAATGCCATACTTTCACTCATCGCTTTTACCCCTTAACCACGACGGCAGCATAAGTTAACTTTGACTGACTCACTCTCACACTCATAATTGATTGCCTACTTCAACTTATATAAGACTCAAACTATAAGCATATTTATCAGGTAGTTTTTTTTCAGCCTGGTATGTGCTGTTAATATTCAAGACTATATCAGTCAAATTGTCCACTAATAGATGATAAAAAAACTACGCTGTTATACTTTTTAATCTACTTTCTCCAAATCATCAAGAGGCCGTTTTGATAGCTGTCTTCAGATTTTGGCAAAATTGAGCGATCGCACTGAGTCCCTCTTCTGGTGTTCCTTCTGCTAACCGCTTGACAATTGCACTACCGACAATTGCGGCATCTGCACCCCATTCCTGGACTTGACGAGCTTGTTCTATGTCAGAAATACCAAAGCCCACGCCGATAGGTTTATCTGTAACGTTGCGAATTTGTGTGAGTAAATCGGAAACTCGGCTTTCCATTTGCGATCGCATTCCTGTTACCCCAGTCACACTGACCAAATAGATAAATCCTTGAGAAGCACGAGCGATCGCTTCAATCCTCTGGGCAGAACTTGTAGGAGCCACCAACAGAGTTAAATCTATCCCCACCTCACTAGCTGGTTGCAACAAGCCTCCTGCCTCTTCTAAAGGTAAATCAGGAACTACTAAACCTGCTACACCAGCTGCCTTAATTTGTTGGAGAAACTTTTCAATTCCTCTATGTAAAATTGGGTTGTAATAGGTAAATAAAATAATTGGTGCTTTTAAACTAGGAGTAGTTGCTTGTAGCATTTCCAGCACCTGATCCAATGTAGTACCCCGTTCTAAAGCGCGGGTAGCTGCCGCTTGAATCACTGGCCCATCTGCTAAAGGGTCAGAATAGGGAACACCTAACTCTATAATATCCGCTCCAGAGCGATCTAAAATTTGTAAAGCCTTAGCTGTGGTTTCTAAATCTGGATCACCGGCAGTAATAAACGGAATCAGAGCGCACTCTTGATTCCGTTTCAGGGTTTCAAAACAACGAGAAATTGCAGTCATTGGTCAGAAGAAGGGAACAGGGAACAGGGAACAGGGAACAGGGAACAGGGAACAGGGAACAGGGAACAGGGAACAGGGAACAGGGAATAGGGACAATCTCTCCCCATCTCCCCATCTCCCCATCTCCCCATCTCCCCATCTCCCCATCTCCCCATCTCCCCATCTCCCCATCTTCCCATCTTCCCATCTTCCCTGTAACCTGTCACCTGTCACCTAATTCTATTTCAGCTTGAATTTTTGCTAATTCTTCAGGAGTGAGTTCATCTAGTCGCTTTTGCAGGAAAGCTTTTTCATACTCTTCCCGTTGTTGATGGTAGGTCATTTTTTTACCCCCTGCTCGGAAAAGATATGTGGCTAACCAGCCTATCAAGCCAACAACCAGTAAGCATTGGCTCCAAATACCAGCATTTTGACCATCTAAACCGACTAGCTGCAATCCTGCATAAGCCAAGCCACCAGCTACAAAAACACCCAAGCCAATTCCGATTGCATCAATGCGTCGCATGAGAATGATGACCTACCAATCTAAATTAAACAATTTGTCTACGCCGGGGTCGCAAATTCACAATCGGGGAGAGCAGCAACAAACCCGGAAAGAAGAAGAACACTAAAAAATACATGAACCCACGCTCTACAGAGCTTGCTGTGTACCAACGCAGCTTTAGATAAAGCATTACAACCATTGGTACTACCAGAAGATAAGCTCCGGCTAAAATCAGATACAGTAGCGCTACAACCATAATTCTTTGTCGGATTTGAGAAGACTATTTGGTGCGTCTACTCCTCATGATATGCTGAATAGCTAAACCAAGGGAAGTATCATTCATGGGTTTTGCCAGGAAAGCAAATAAATTTTCCAACTACTTGTCATAATTGGAAAAAACAGCTAAGATTATGATATAATGTAATTTCGCCTTCAAACGCGGCCAAGTGTCTAGGTTAAAAAACTCACAACATGAGTAGTTAATTTAGGTGCTAAATGAAAAAAAGTAGTATTTGAAAAGAAAAATTTTAAAACTACTTGCACAAAAGACGCAATTGATGGTGGAATAGATGAGGAGGTTTTTTACCTCCAGATTCAGAAACCCTTGGGGGTGTGGCGGAATGGTAGACGCTACGGACTTAGAAAACTGAGCCTTGATAGAGAAATCTTTCAAGTGGAAGCTCTCAAATTCAGGGAAACCTAAATCTGTTTACAGATATGGCAATCCTGAGCCAAGCCCAGAAAATTAATAATTGAGATTTTATTTTTGGAGTTAAATCTAAAATTCTAAATCCAAAATTCAGGGAAGGTGCAGAGACTCGACGGGAGCTACCCTAACGTAAAGCCGAGGGTAAAGGGAGAGTCCAATTCTTAAAGCCTAAAGTTGCTCAAGTAACAAGGCAGCAGTGAAAGCTGCGGAAGAATGAAAATCCGTTGACCTTAAACGGTCGTGGGGGTTCAAGTCCCCCCACCCCCATTATCAGTTATCAGTTATCAGAAATTCTGGTTTTCTTGAGGATTGAGAAAAGGATTTTTGATATCTCTTCGGCATTTTAGTAGTAGATACTGTTAAATGCTTTTTCATCAATATACCCTGTGTCTTTTAAAAGAGACAACCAATATTTAGTTTCAAGACATTCTTTGTAAGCAATAGAAATTTTCGCAGAAAATTCTGCTGTTGATATAGCACCATTTGCTTCCGCAATATTTGCTCCAATTGATGTTCCACTTCTAATCAATTGTTTTGATAAAATAAATTCTTTTTTCTCTTGAGTCAAATATTTATAAGCATTGACAATCCTGATAGCAAAATTATACGCCTTCTCATACACCAAACTGTTCATAGCTCACTGATAACTGCTAACTGCTAACTGGTAACTGATCTGGATGCTAATACCTAATGTAGGGAAGCTAAGGCAGCGCCAGCGATTTCAGCTAAGATGCTAATGAGCGATACCTTCGGTCAGCTATCTCTTCGAGTCCCGTCAGGGATACGCTATCGCGCATATCACATCGAAGTTTTTTATCGTTTGCGGGTGAGCGATAACATTTTTATGACTCCTGATTTTTGGGTAATTCTTAACCCGGAAAACAACAGTAAAAACTTAGACAATATGCTCCCTTAACTCGTTGTGCAGTGTTTGAAGAGCGATTTCTAGATATTTCGAGTGTATCCACCCAACATATCCTCCATAGACACATTTTCCTGAACGATCAGCAATAAAAACATGATCAACGCCTGCGTAATTTTTCCAGGTGTTAATGGTTACGCCATTTTTGAAAACGAGATGAGGATGAGACTTAGAAAAATCTGTTTTGTTCGCATCAGTTATGCCCTGCACTCTTTGCAATTAATTGATAAGCTGCATAACTGTGGGTTTACTTACATCCCTTGTAACGTTTACCTCTATGGATGCAATAATATTTTCCTTTCCCCCTATGATATACGCACCCTGTTTTGAATACGAACCAGCGATCGCTCCATCTAAATAAACCTCAAATCGTCCCAACCACTCACACTTTCTACCCAGCAACCTTAAGGGATCATCTTTGATAGAGTTTGTATTAACAACGAGTGTGATAATATTAATACCCTCACCAAGGGATGGAGTAATATCAATGCTTGCTCCCGCTTTGAGCGAAAAATGCCGATCATTTACATTGATATGTCCCGTATCGCGTACCTCAACTAAACGCACTTGTACAAGGCTTATATCGCTTATCGAGATAGTGTTGGTTGCCATATTTCATACCTTAAAAGGGTTAGTTCTAGAGTATTTTCTGCTGGTGTTTTGTTTTATGTTTTATTACCCGTTCTCTGGTTCAAGGGTTAAACCGCGATAGACTTGCTCAATGGGGAAACTGAGATTGATGCTCTTTAGTTCAATGATGTCGCCTTCTCCATAGTTAATAATCATCCATTGTCCCGCATCATTTTTGTGATACAGGTCGATTTCGATGCTGGTGGAACTAACCAATAGGTAATCTTTCAAGACGGGGTTATTTTGATACATTCTGAACTTGCTACCGCGATCGTAGGCTTCGGTAGTTTTTGAGAGAACTTCAACGATTAAGCAGGGATAGGTAAAATAGTTGGAAGTATTTTTATCTCGTTCATCGCAAGTTACACTCGCATCTGGATAGGTATAGTTATTTGTCTCGACAATATTAACCTTGATATCAGAATTCCCAGTTATACAACCACTATTCTCTAAATGGGCATCAAACATGGAGGTGAAGCGGATAGCAATACGACCGTGATTGACGCTACCGCCGCTCATGGCATAAACTTGACCGTTGATCAGTTCGTGTTTTTCTAGTTGCTTTTCTTCCCAAGTGAAATATTCTTCGGGAGTTAGGGTGGGGAAATTTTCTTTGGCTGCGATCATGGTTCGTTATCTCCTACGGTTTGCAGTTGCTTGGGGTCAGTTTGGCTCTGGGTTAGTTGATTTAATTTTAACAATCTACACAAACATTTTTGGGAGTAAGCTTTTTTAAATTGTTCGGTTTGGTTGATTTGGTGTTTTCAACAAGTTCCTCTTGATATTAATGAAAGTTTTTTAAGCTAGAATTTACTCAATTAGATATGAATACAAATCCATTAGCTTCCTCAACAGGCGCTGACTATCAAAAACTAGATACACTATTAGCAACAGGTAACTGGAAAGAAGCAGACTACGAAACAGCAAGACTAATCCTAAAAATAGCCAACCGAGAAAAAGAAGGTGTTTTAGAATTAGAAGATATTAAAAAATTTCCCCTTGCAAAGCTGCTAACAATTGATAAATTATGGCTAAAATACAGTAATGGTCACTTTGGCTTTTCCATCCAAAAACAGATTTATCAAAGTTTAGGAGGAACACAAAAAGATTATCAAAAAAATTGGTAAGCTTTTTGTGAACAAATAGGATGGAAACAATCAAAAAAATGGTTAAACTACAAAGACATTGATTGTAATTTAACAGCACCAAAAGCCCACCTACCTAGTCGTGCTTGGGGGTGTATAGTAGCATGGTGGTGGGTAGTGGAGTGGAATGAAGCTATTTTAGCCAGAATGTATCTCCTCTCCCATCCAGATTTTTGACATACTCTCCGCACTTTTAGGGCGGGGATTCTGGGTTCAAACAACAGTTGCAGTTTCATACCGTCTTACACTATCTCGCCCAACAGACAATGCCCTGTCTGCTTCCAGCATTCTATCAGAAAGCCGTCTCCGGACGGGGCTTTAGACCCAGTTTTTTGGTAAAACTTTCTCCACATACCCTAATTAGCCAGTCGTTCGTCGAGGGAAGCTAAGGTAGCGCCGGCGATTTCTGCAAGAATGCTAATGAGACGATAGAGAGCGATCGCACTAATTACTAAAGCAGTAGGGAAGTGATACTGTAAAATTGTTAGTGCTGTAGCTTCAAACACGCCTATTCCACCAGGCGCACCGGGAACAACCAAACCTAAAACCCAAGCAAAACTAAAAGCACCCAGTAATAAAGGAATGTGGCTCAAGTTTAACGAACTTAGCGCAAACATAGTTAATATAAACCCAGTTCCACGCAGTCCTAAAAAAACTAATTCTCCCAACAAAGGTCTTAGAGGATAGCGTTGAATATTTAAACTACTAATAGGCTGATTTTCAGAATTATATTTTTTGGACTTTAATCTATATAAAAAGCGAATTACTGGATTCAAAACCCAAGGATGAACCGCACAAAGTACCACAACTAAACTCAGCAATTGCAGAATTTTTACTCCCAAATTAGTATTATTAACTGCAAATTGACTACCGAATAAAACAACAGTAATTAAAGCCGCCGCCGCCATGAGTAGCGGTTCTAGCAGAACACTTAAAGTTGCTGCACCAGCAGAGACATTAGCATTTTTAGCCGCTAAAATTCGTCCATAATAATGCCAAATATTGCCAGGTAAATACTTAGCAATATTCGTTTTTAGATAAACTTGGATAAATTGAGCAGATGATACAGGTTGATTTAACTCTTGCAACACCCAAGTCCATATCCAACCAGCCCACATATGTGCAAGTAAAGTTATACCTGTAGCAATTGCTAAAATTGCCCATCCTGCCGCATCAATATGGATAGAAGTTACTTCTAGCCAATTATCCTTCAGTGCTTTTCCTAAAAAAAACAGCGTCCCCCCCAAAATAAACCAACGTAAAATTCTCTTCATTATTTTGAATATTGGTGGAATTTAATGATTAAATTGCCCAAAATAATTATATTAAATAATCTCTCTCTCTAGTTAGATAAAATTATAATTTTCTCAGAAGTAAAATGTAACCTACGCTAGAGGTTGTTTAATTATATGTTTTTTAAAATTGGTAGGTGTTGTTGATGTTAATAACTTAAGTCTTTGGCGAAAACGACGATTTGAAGTTTAATCCTGGATAAGGAGGACTAAGTGAAAAGTTTGATAAACATCTTGAAAAAGCTGCAAATGCGCCAGATTTTAACTATCTTTTTAGCGGGAATATTGTTGATAGTTAGTACGGCTTGTAGTGGAGTAAATGCTCAAGGTGCAAATCCCAAAAATACTCCTGTACAAGCAGGTGGAGCAAATAATCCTTATAAGAGTGGTAGCGACAAATATACAAACTTGCGAATGTCTACAGACCCAAAAGTAACTACTGAATCAAGGAAATCAGAGGATGATCAAGCTAGTTTACCTTTAAAGTCACAATTATTAATAGCCGCACATAAGGAATCTGAAATTCTTTATCCTGGAGCAGAAACGCCTGCCGGTAGAGTTAGGAAAGAGGCAGAATTACCAATAATCACAGAAGAAGAATTCAAACATCCTGAACCAGGTGGATTAATTCAGCGTGAACCAGATTTAAAAACTCGCATTCAAAAGCGAATGGAAACTGTAACAGAGTCAGTTGAAAAAGCTTCAGAATTTTTAAAAGAAAAAGGCGATGAAGCAAGTGCTAGACCTGAATTACAAAAAAATCCAGCCGTAGGCAAATAGAATTTGATTTTTTAAGTCAGACAACAAAATACAAGGAAGAAAACATGAAAAGAGTAATTACTAGTTTGCAGAATCTGCGCCCACTGAGAATTTTAACGGTATTTTTGGCAGCAAGTTTTTTGTTTTTAGTCCAAGCTTGTAATCGTCCCACCATAGCCGGACAACCACCCCAACCAGCGGGACAACCGCCAAATGTGCAAAGATATGATCCCACAAAAGATTATCCTCTTTCTCCCTATGAAGGAGGGATGAACAACTTTAGTGATGTAGATCCCAGAGCGAAAAAATCAGAAAAAGCAGCCAAAGAAAGAGCAGATGAGCTAATAGAAAATGCTCAGAGAAACGTTGAAACCAAGGGAATTGATAGTACTGAGCAATATGTCCGCAATTATCGTTCAGGAACACCCTTTGGAGAAAGAGTAAAAAACTTAGGTGAAGATGTAGGAAGTTCTGCCGAAGAATTGCGAGAAGGTGTAACCAAGGGGACTCAGCGAGGAGTAGAAAATCTTCAGGAAAATGTTGGCAATGCTGCTAAAGGATTGACAAAGAATGTGCAGCGCGGCACTGAAGATATTGGTAAAAATCTTCAAAGCACAGCCGAGGATGCTAGTCAAGCAGTAAGAAGGACTGTAAGAGACGCTGATTAAATATAATTCACGTTAATTCACGTTAATTCCCGATTTTAGGGTGGGCAATACCCACCCTATGATGATTAAATAATGCCCTAATTAACCAACACCGACAAATAAATTATCTGCGTTTATCTGCGTTTTTTTGATCATATTTTTGTTCCAAATACCAAGTCTGTAAAGCTAGGCGTTGAACTTCCAGCCAGGGAATATCGTGTTTTCGTGCTAAATCTGCACAATCTTCGTATTCAGGCTGGACATTAGTAATATTCTTTTCTTTGTTTTCTGCTGTTTTTCCTTGCCACGCCACTTTAATACGCACCATGCCATAAGGTGTTTCCACTTCTTGAATTTCCCGTTGTAAAATGTGGCGTTGTCCAGAAGTTCGACGAATTCCTAAAGTAGTAGTTTCGCGGAATAAAACCTCTTCACAACTGGCCAATTGTTCTGGATGACAAATGACGGTTAACAAAATCCCTGGACGAGATTTTTTCATTCCTATCGGTTGAGTAAAGACATCCAGCGCACCAGCTGCAAATAAAGCCTCAAACACATAACCAACAGCTTGGGGATTTAAGTCATCAATTTGGGTTTCTAGTACAGAAATTGTTTCTAAATGTGGACTAGTATCTGCAAAATCAGGAATATTTGTCTGTAAATTCGTAGTTTTACCGAGCCAGAGGCGTAGTATATTGGGGATGGGTAAGTCAAGGGAACCTGCTCCTAGTCCCACTTTTTGGAGGGTAATTGGCGGTGGTGAACCAAAACTTCTTGCTAAAGTAGTAGCGATCGCAGCCCCGGTCGGTGTCACCAGTTCTCTGTCAATACCGTTGCTATAAACTGGACAACTCCGCATTTCCCAAAGTTTTAATACTGCGGGTACAGGTACTGCCATTTGCCCATGTGCAGCCCGAACAGTTCCCCCACCAGTGGGAAATGGTGAGCAGTATATGAGAGGTAATCCTTCCTGATTGCTGTCGATACCCAACCAATCTAACCCCAAGCAAGTACCGACAATATCCACAATCGCGTCTACAGCACCCACTTCATGGAAATGAACTTTTTCTGGTTCAATGCCGTGGACAGCCCCTTCTGCCAATGCTAACTGGCGGAATACAGCTAAACTCCAAGCTTGTGCCTGTGATGGCAACTTGGCTTTGAGAATCATTTTCTCTATTTCTGGTAAGTGGCGACCATGTTGGTGATTGTGTTCGTGGTGGTGGTGGTGGTGGTGATGTAATAAATCTACGTGGATTTTGGTTGCTTGCTGAGTTTGACGATGAACAAGTTCTGCCCGTAATTGGTATTCTTGCTCAATTCCCAAATTGTTGAGTTTTGCCACTAAATACTCTACGGGAACACCTAGACTTACTAAGGAACCCAGGCACATATCACCGGAAATACCTGTTGGACATTGAAGATAAGCGATTTTATTCATAAATTAGTCATTGGTTATTAGTCATTGGTCATTGGTCATTGGTCATTGGTCATTGGTCATTGGAGAAAAACCAGTACCCAATCTCCGCGTCTCCCCCGTCTCCGCGTCTCCCCTTCCTCCCATTGTTACTATTTTCCTGCCAATGCAAAAGTCCCAATCTCAACCTCAGCATCTTTTATGGCAAAAATTTTCACAATTCATCCTGATAATCCTCAAAACCGCCGAATAGATGAAATAAAGTTGGCGCTCTCTAGTGGCGCTATCATGCTCTACCCTACTGATACAGTCTATGCAATTGGTTGTGATTTGAATGCCAAGTCGGCGGTGGAAAGAGTGCGGCAAATTAAGCAGTTAGCGAATGATAAACCACTGACCTTTTTATGTCCCTCCCTTTCTAATGTGGCGACTTATGCCTTCGTAAGTGATACAGCCTATCGGATTATGAAGCGGTTGATACCAGGAAGCTACACGTTTTTGCTACCTGCTACCAAGTTAGTACCGCGACTGGTACAAAATCCCAAGCGTAAAACGACGGGAATTCGAGTGCCAAATCATATTGTCTGTTTGGCATTGCTGGAAGCGTTAGAAAATCCGATTATTTCCACTTCGGCACATTTACCACCAAACGATGTAGACGATGGAATAGTTGGAGTTAATCCAGATTCTATTCTGTCGCGGGTAGAGCTATTTGACCGTTTGGATAACTTGGTAGATATTATTATAGACACGGGCGAAGAGCCGACTTCTGAAGTGTCTACCATTTTAGACTTGACGGATGAAGAACCAGTAATTACACGGAGGGGGTTAGGTTGGGAAGCAGCAGCAGCTTGGGTATAATAAGAGAGCTTTACAAGTGCAATCATCTGTTTCGGAAATTGTGATAAACATACTCCTGTTTTGAAATTTTCCTACTCACAGGCGCGGGGACTGGGGAACACGGGATGGCGAAAAATCTGGGCATTCCCTTGCTTGAGATTAGTTTTCCCACTCCACAAAGACCTATGTCTCAAATTTGATCTAGTTGCTGATAAAAAAAGCGACACAATTGACAGGCCCTTAACTTTTGAAATTTCCTACAGTCTTATAGGTGAGCAATATCTGTGGTGGGTCTTGATGAATAGAAGCAAGATTCTCCAGTTAGAACTGGCTTTAAGTACTGTGTCTGCGTTTTAGTTAAGGTGCAATACCAATTTCAGGAAAAGTCATGAAAGCTAACCTCGTCAATCTGCCAAATTCTACACCTGCTTTTGACAGCGATGTTTCGACCGAAGACTTATCAGATGGTAACACTGATACTTTAGTACAACTGCTAGGTCAGGAATTGCAGACTCAAGTTAAAGCTTCTGTTGGGTGTGTGCAAGCTATAGCCGAGCGCATAGCCAAAGAAGTAGAACGCATTTGTGATAAAAGCTCTCGCATCCAAACTTCTGGGCAAATCAGGTCTTGGCAGATTACTTTAGCAAGACATCGAATACAAAAGTGCTTGCGTTATTACCAATTGGGTTCAAGACAAGGGCGTGTGGAATTACATAGCAGTCTCGGTGCTATTGTTTATCGCCACGTTACAGTTGCCGGCTCAGAATTAGGTTTTGAAGCTCGTTACAATCTGATTGAAGATTTTCTCCAAGCTTTTTATATCGAAGCGATTAAAGCTTTTCGTCGGGAAAATGAATTACCAGAAGATTACACACCTCGTACTCAGCTACAACTAGCTGAGTATATGGCGTTTACAGAGCAGTATGCTAAACGCCGGATTAATTTACCTGGTGGTGCTAATCAACAATTGATTGTATTACGCGCTCAAGGTTTTGCTCGCCGTCAGCCTCAAGAAACTACTGTAGATATTGAGATGGCTGTGGATTCGGCTAAGACTGAAGAAGCAGAATCTTATCAACGTAATTTGGCGGTGCAGCAGATTAGGTCGCAAATGGTTGCTAAACCTAATTTTGATCCATCTGAAGAGTCGGAACGCGATCGCGTGATTACAGAATTGATGAAATATCTGGAATCCCAAGGTCAATCTGATTGCATGGATTACCTGTCTCTTAAGCTGCAAGACCTCTCAGCACCGGAAATTGACCAAATTCTAGGCTTAACTAGCCGTCAGCGCGATTATTTGCAACAACGCTTTAAATACCATGTGGAAAAATTTGCCAAACAACACCATTGGCAATTAGTACATCAATGGTTAGGTGCTGGTTTGGAACATAAGTTGGGTTTATCTTCCCAGCAGTGGGATACTTTCTGGAATCAACTCACAGAACAGCAACAGCAAATCTTTAATCTGAAAACTGCTCTTGAGAATGATCAAGCGATCGCAAAAGCTGTCCAATGTACCCCCAAACAGTTACAAAAGCGCTGGACTCAAATGTTAGAACTAGCATGGGCTATTCGCAATGGTCATGCTGAAGTTAAAACCTGCTGAAGACAAGCTGAAATCACTCAATTTATCTGAAGCCCTAATCCACTTTATACACCTGTTTTTACAACACAAAAATCTCCTCTATTTCTCCCCCAGTAACGGGAGAATTAGAGAAGAAGGCGGTGATCATAACCAGTTAATACCCCTGGTTTGACCTTTTTCACATCTGACCACATCATTTCCTCTACAGTCTTTATTTTTATATCAATACATTTGTTTTTGAGTACAAAATTACTATAATATTTCTAGTTTTTGATTGATTTATCTCATCAAAAATTCTTATACTCGACAATTTCCTGTCCCTTCTAAGGAATCCTAAGATTAGGAACCCTTTTGAAGATAATCAGGATAAATATGACTCAGGGTGGAAAAGCAGTTACATCTGGTAATGTCTTAGAAAACGCTGTAGAAGGGACTTTGTTGGCACACAAATATGTCCAAGTGGGTTCTGATTTACCTGAAAAAAAACGCCTTGAATGTCTTTTAAACTCGAATAACATCATCAAAAGATATGCAAAGCAGGTTCATGTTGGCAAAGGAATTTATGGTAGCGAAATAACTGTAGACTTTTACATTATTGGTTCCAAATCAATTTCTTCAGGACTGATTATTGAATGTAAATGGCAGCAAACTAGCGGTTCCGTTGACGAAAAACTCCCTTATCTAAATTTAAATATTCAAGATTGTTATCCAGCCGCAGCAATCGTATTAATTGATGGTGGAGGTATGAAACCACAAGCCATATCATGGTTAACCAAACAAGTTGGGTATAATCAGAATTTGCTCGCAGTTCATAATTTAAGTTCCTTTATTGCCTGGTCTAACAATCATATTTAATATGAAGTTACTAATACTTCAGTAATTTTTCCCCGCTTTTTAGCATTGGAATTAATTGATCTAGCTGCTGATATAGTATGAATATTGAAACTATTATAAAGCTTACGAATAAATTTACAATCTGAATTAGATAGCATAACTTTTACACCACGTTCAGCTAATTTCACAAATACATCCCTTAATTCAACTTGCTGACTTTCAGCAAAAGCATAGCGACTGTAAGCTGTGAAATTGCTAGTTTCACTTACAGGATGATATGGTGGGTCAAAAAAAACAAAATCATCACTGCTAGTCGCATAATTTAAGACTTCGGTAAAATCAGCTTGTTGAATCTCTGCTTGAGAAAGTGCTTGTGATGCAATTCGCAAAACATCTTCCTGGCAAATACCAGGATTTTTATATCTGCCCAAAGGCACGTTAAATTTACCTTGAGAATTGACCCGATAAAGACCGTTAAAACAAGTTTTATTCAGATAAATAAACCGAGCCGCTTTTTCTAAATTTGTGCCTTCAGGATAGGAACGCACTTCATAATAATAATCTCGATCATATTTAGTATGTCTGTCTTTATGCTTTTGTAGTAGATCAATTAATTCCTCAATATTATCTCTAACGCAACGATAAGTAGTAATTAAATCAGCATTAATATCAGTTAAAATTGCTTGATTTGGTTGCAGATGAAAAAAAACAGCCCCTCCACCTAAAAACGGTTCATAGTAAGTATGAAAATGCTGGGGAAAATAAGCTTTATATTGCGGAATTAACCGATTTTTACCCCCAGCCCACTTTAAAAAGGGACGTGGGCTAATTTCTTTGGGGATTTGACTTACCATTTATTTATAATTCAACTAAAACTCAGCTATGTAAATAAAGCCAATCTAACTAACGAATCATATTTTATAGCAACCGCCAAGGTGGTTAGGACGTGAACTAATGAGAAAACCTAGACAAAACAGACTTTCAACTCTGTCACCTGTTAAGAGTCACCTGCTATATATGAATTGCGCGATTTTCAGCACCATAGATTATAATTAAGTTAAATAAGCACCTGAAAACAAACTTACATTTTATAACAAGGCAGTCTATATTCAAATGTTTGACGGATTTTGGGATAACGTCTTTCGCTACCCTCGGTACTTGATCAGTATCGTCTTAGGTCTTTTTCTGAATGCCTTTGAGCCATTAAAGCCGCTTTTTAAACGCCCAATCACCTTAATTGCTATTTTGGGCTTTTTTATGGGGAGTCTGTTTTTCTTAACGCTTACTCTCCGGGCGATGCTAGGTTTGAGTACAATCTAGACAAGGGCTACACCAGTGGGGTTGCTCCCTTTGGACTGTTGTTGTGAGCTTTAGCCGCTTCAAGCAACGTCCGCTATAAAAAAAGCATCTATTCATGTTGTACAACCTCTGTGAGAAGGCGGAATTTATATGGCTACAAATCGCCGCGTTTCCCGCGTTGCTGAATTAATTAAACGGGAAGTTAGCCAAATGCTGCTCAACGGTATTAAGGATGACCGTGTGGGTACAGGAATGGTAAGTGTCACTGATGTGGATGTTTCCGGTGACTTGCAACACGCTAAAATCTTCGTCAGTATTTATGGGACTCAGGAAGCTAAGGCTGAAACAATGGCGGGTTTAAAGTCAGCTACGGGTTACGTTCGCAGCGAACTGGGCGCGAGGGTAAGGCTACGTCGCACGCCAGAAGTTCTGTTTATTGAAGATCGCTCTATAGAACGAGGTACTAAAGTACTGAGTTTATTAAATCAACTCCAGCAGGAACGTCCAGTGGGGTTCTCAGATGAAAATGAGCCAGAAGTTACCGAATAATTAGCTGAGAATTGACCACATACTGGGTATGGTGTTTGACTTAGCTACATAACCAGAAACCTGGCTCCAAACCAGGTTTTTCGTATAAGTAGCGGCCAAATTATTTCATTAATAGATTAGGATAGGTTAAAAAAATGTTAACAGATGGGTTGCTATAAAACTTGCTGGTGTAACTTAGCCATTGTAACTTGCAATAGTTTATACCCCATTTCCGGCAAAAAATTGCTGGTCTATTTTTTTATGAAAACATTACAGATTACTGTCTGGCTCAAAGAGACTTTACGGTCTTTATTTAGTTCATATCCAGTCTGGATAATTGCTTCTCAAAAAAACTCTACGCGTCAACCTTAATGATAAGTATATCTCTAGGGAGACGCTAAAGCTCAAAACTAGACACAATATTAAACTGTCAGCAGCCCTACTTCTGGTACGTTTGCCCTGGGTGGAGTTAGCCATAGTGCAGCTTGGCATGAATGACAGGAGCAAATGGGTGCGCCTCTGATTCCGGGCAAGTTAACTAAGTAGCCATCATGAACTGCGTACACCAGGAAGAATGAAAATAAGCCCTTTCACCTTCCCCGATTTTCAAGTCAGGTAAGCACAATAAAACCAAACTGTGTAAAGAAAAGTAAACAAGGCTAAAACCCTTTCTCCCCCTGCTAGAAAGCTCCCTGCCCCCTGCCTTATCCCAACGACAATTTTTAACGCCAACCTACTTACCCTGGTATTCAGAATGTGAAGGCTATTTATCATCAATGTTATGATTCCTTGACAAACTTAATATTTCTTTAGATAATTTATAGGTCTGTAGCGTCAAAATGATAATAGTTCCGTATAGCAAACTACAAAACCTAGCCACAGGTCTAAATTATTGCCATCTTTGTTCCTGATTAATATTGGGAATACTATCTAAATGTAAATTTGTGAGTAAAAACATGAGTGTGAATACGGTGCCTTCTATCAATTACTACTCTCTGGATGTCATCCAGGACGAAGCACGCCAACTGGTGCAAAAGGGAATGTTGAGCCGTCAGCAACCAATATATACACTCTGCCAATACATCCCAGCCAGAGAGTGGGTATGCGTTGAATGTGAATTAGAGAAATGTGACTTTTTGTTGCGCGATCGCATTGGTGATTTAATTGGTCGGGAAGAATGGGACAACGACTAGTCAAGCATAAATTTTAGATTTTGGCTTGGCTGTTAAGTTTTAATGTGTGGATGACATAACCTAGTACTAGAAGCTAAATCTACGGTATAGTCTCTGATTTTAATTTCCCAAGAAAGCAGAAAACCTACAGCCTAAACTTATACTACTTTTGCAGCAAACGATATGTACGATTGGCTACGCCTACCCATTTTCCTCTGAAAGTAGTAATTGCTTTATTTATACTTGTTCAGAGTTCATGACTTTGGACAAGTATATTTTTTGTCAGAAGGCAGGAGGCAGGAGGCAGGAGGCAGAAGGCATAAATAATCTCTTTCTGTTCCCTGTTCCCTATTCCCTATCCCACTTGCTCTAAGTACTGGTTAATATCCTCAATAACGCGAGTGAGTTCAGCTTCTGTAGTTACGCGAAGGTTGACGTTGCGGACAGTGAGCAGAACTTTAGCCGCAAAGGGAGTAGGCCAGATATTAGGATTGCAAAAAACTTCTAAAAAAACCTCGCCAGTGTAGCGATATTCCAAAGGAGGTTGGTGAGTTATTTTACCACCACCTGGAGTGGGTTTAGCAGTAACAGCTTTCAGACTTGTCATTAATTCGTCTATTGCTGCTTTTAATTCTCGTGCGGCTTGGGGTGAAAAACTGAAGGAGACAGAACCTTCACCTAGATTCAGTGTGAGAGGGGTAGAAGACATAGAGCTTTTTGGTTAAAACTTTTTGGTAATTACATATTTTACTGGATGGGGTAATGGGGTGAAAAATTGCTGCTTTTTTGGCAGGATCAAAAATCGCATCCGTTGGATTTAGACAATTTGCAAATAATGAAACTGGAAATTACCTTTTAATAAAAATAGGATTAACTAAACTTATTGATGACTAATTGTTAGATAGCCCAAGTATTTACCTGTGCGAAGGATAAATTATGTCTATATTTTTTACTATTTTACTTACGTATTTATGGCTACCTGTATACGCTACTTACGATACTAATACGCATACTACAATCTGAACTGCGGAATGTGGGCTATAAAATAGTCAGAATTTGCACTTAAGTGTGAAGTTCCATCTGCCCAAGAGGGGGACAGCAATTACTAAATTGACCAAAAGTATTAAAATCATTAAAGATATTTTAAGAATTTTCATGTGTGTAATTGAAGCTTTTGTTTACGACAAAGAATTTATTAGAAAAGCATTGCTAAATTATGTACAAGTTCATGAGTTCCACTTTTAAACATGATAGATAAACCCAAATAGATTAATACAAAAGGAAAGATTTTCCGACCATATCGAGTCATAACAGAAGCCATGATAGGATTACGAGTCAGGTTATAAGAAAGAAAACACCATAGTCCAATACTTGAATAGCAAACACATAAAATTACTGCCAGACTGGGAACATTACTGCTGGCAAATAACGGGACATAAATACCAATATTATTTCCACCATTGGCAATTGTTACCGCAGAAACACGATAAGTTTGGGGATCTTTGAGCGTTGCTAATAATGTTTTATCATGACGCTTATGTTTGACTGAATGAGCAAAGTTAACTGATACAGCTTGTACAGTATCTTCTTCCTCTTCTCGATTCATAAGATGGCTGATACCAATCATGATTGGGAGAATCCCTAGCAATCCAATCCATGCTTCTGGAAGCAATAAACCACCAAAAAAACCAGGAAGACTAGCCATTACTAATGTAGTAAACCCCATAAATTCGCCAATAATAATATGCTTGGGACGAAACATATGGTTTACTTTGCCAAAAAAAGCTGTCAGGTATAAGTTATCATCGAACGTTGTTGCAAAAGCCGCCGATATGCCAATCAGTAATGTCCCAATTAGCCAACTCATAGTTTTTCTCCTCAGTGATTTATCGAAATTATTTCAGAAGCTAGTTGAAGCTATTACCATCAATTGCAGATTTAATTTATTGCTTCAATAGGTAAGCTTAGTAGCTTATGAACTCAATAATATAATCTGGCTAAGATAAGAGCAAATACTCTTTTTTGTTAAAACGATAAAATAAATTTATTAATTTAAACATTAAAAAACCAGGACTAGAAATAGCCTGGTGCAAAACATTAATATCAAAAGCTTATCTAATTTGCGGTTTTTATTTTCAAACTAACCAAATCATTCCAGTATAAAAGTATTCAGATAATCTAGAGGAACTGTAAACACATAGTATAGTACTCCCATCCCCAGAATAACTACAGCTAGACTCGCCAGAAGTATCCAACGATCTGGGGGTTGATAAGTATCTTCATCAATATCTTGGCGCACAGCGAAATAATGCTGTGTTGAAAGTATTACTGTCAACACCCCCACCACAGCAAAAGCTAAACCTAGCTTCCAACCATTCCCTGGAGGTTGTGGCGCTAGTGGAGGTGAAAAAATCCGCAACCGCACAATTAAAACGCCAAAACCCATGAGCGCAATACCACTCCGCATCCATGCTAGATAAGTACGTTCATTTGCTAAGTGATCCCGAACTCGGTCTGAACGATACTTCTTTTTTTCTAAATTCTTCACTTCTAATTTTTTTGTCTCTATTTTCATAAGATTTATGTGCTTAAGTAGCTATAGCCATTATCGGTTGAGTGAGATACAATAACTCCTCTTTGCCAGCAAGGAGGGGGCTATGATGTACCTCATTCAAATGCATACCGCTATATTGAATTTTTTAGTATTTAATTATCTTTATTTTATAAGACTATATCATTAATATATTTGTCACTTAGACGCTATATGATTTTTACTTGATTCCTTTTATTGATTAATTTAAGTTTTTTAATCACTTGCTTTTATCGAAATTCATGATTTTAGGATTTACGCATTGACAAAAAATATCAAATATGTGTGTCCGTGAAAACCACATTGATCGTAGGGATAAAGTGCAGTGCTAACCCCACGGTTGGTTGATTTATCGGTAAAAATAGAATTAGTTTCAGCCTGAAATAAAGTATTTTGGTGAGCGCATAAAGAACATTTACAGTTATCTACTGTTTTCCGCTATATTTACCGTATAATACGTCCAAGGTGTTCAAGATCACTACCATACAAGCTCGTACATAGTCAAAATGACGCTGGAACAGTTGCGAATTTTTTTAGCCGTGGCAGAAATGCTGCACTTTACCCGTGCAGCTGAAGCACTTTATATCACTCAACCCGCAGTCAGTGCTGCTATCCAAAGCCTGGAAACAGGATATGGGGTGAGATTATTTCATCGCATTGGTCGTCATATTGAAATTACAGACGCTGGTAAATTATTACAGGGTGAGGCGCAAAAAATTCTTGATCATGTAGAGTTAACAGAACGTGGCTTGAAGGAATTAAATAATCTACAACGGGGGGAGTTGAAGATCGGTGCTAGTCTCACAGTTGGTAACTATTGGCTACCGGAGAAAATTAGCCAATTTAAGCAGTTATATCCCGGCATTTTTATAAATTGTAAGTTAGGAAATGCTGAGGAAATTTGTGAGGGAACTGCTTTAGGTATCTATGATTTGGGATTGGTAACAGGTGACATGAAACCATCATTGCAGCAATCTTTAGAAAAAAACCAAGTAGGAAGCGATCGCTTGCAAATTGTGGTCGGTAAATCTCACCCTTGGTATCAGCTGACTGAAATTTATTTAGATGAATTATTTAGCACAAGTTGGGTAATGCGTGAGTCTGGTTCCGGCGCACAGCAAATGTTTGAGCAAGCCTTACAAAGTTGGGGAATTGAACCTAACAAGCTGGATGTTGTACTGAACCTAAACACCAGTGAAATGGTGAAAGCAGTTGTAGAAAGTGGTGTTGGTGCGGCTGCACTTCCAGAATCAATGGTGAAAAAAGAAATACAATTAGGGACTTTACACGCTGTACAGATTACCAATCCACAAAAAAAACCAAATAAGAGATTAGAAATTCTCCAACCTGTTTGGAAACTTAAACACCGCCAACGCTTTCATACACGAGTAGTGATAGCTTTTGAAGAAATACTTATGCAGCAAAATGTTAAAGTTGCGTAACTTAACCTGAATCTAACTTCTTTACCATTATTTTTAGTTTCTGATTTAGCCTCTTCTATTACTGGTGAAGAAATTCAAGTTGATGGTGGAAGTACACCAGGAGTTTAAGTTATTACGTAGGTTGGGGAGCCACCGTTGTGGACGGGTTTCCCGGCTTGAAACGAGTGGCGTTTGAGGTAAGGAAACCCAATATCTTCAGGATTAAGAAAACCCAAAACTTTTAGGATGCGGTTGATGCGATCGCACCAGTAGTACCAGAATCAATAATTGTTTGCAAATAGCCTTCACTTAAAAGTTGTTTATAACTCTGTATTACCGTTGTCCGAGAAATGCCTAGAGATTTGGCCAGCGATCGCTTGCACCAACATTTTCCAAATTATCCAGTTCTACGTAATCACAGTCTTTTTGAGTACAGGGTACAGAAAAGCCTTGCATTCAGCGCGACCTAGGAATCGCCTATTAATTTTGATCAAACTCATATACAGCCAGGGTTATTTCATTCTAGATTTCAGCAACGAATTTAGGTGTTCTTAGCCGTCGTCAGATAAAACCCCTGAAGCCTAAAACGGCGTATTCTCGTAAATACATAAAATGTCAAAATTTAGAATGAAACGGCCCTGCATATACAGCAATGGTTATGGATACTTAAAAAGGATGTTTGATCACAAGGGGAGCGATAGAAGCAATTATTTTGATGTAGCTTGCTTCCCGTATGGCCAAAAGCGAGGCTATGGCTAACGCGCAGCCTCTCGTTCACATAGTGTCTCCGACAGGAGAAGAGAAAGGTACGCGAATGCACGCAGATAAACGCGGATAAAGACGGATAAATGCAACCTCACACAAAATTGGTATGAGTTATTAATGATAATAATAGTCTTTTGTAGATGGTTATACTACCCAAATACATCAGGATTGTAGCTAATTTTAGTTAAAATTAATGTCAATAAATTAGTAGTAAATTTAGCGGCTGTCGATAGACTTATTCCTTATGGAGTAAGACTTTGATACATTTTATTTGTGTTGAGTTGTGCTTTATGTTTTACAGTAGAAGTCATAGAAATGGATGTTATAAATTATCTATGACTTACGATCATCGTGCCGAAGTGCAAAAAGTTTTAATTATTACCCTATTACTTAATTTGTTTGTAATGGGATTAAAGGCATTTGTGGGGTACTCAACAGGTTCTCTCAGTTTGTTAGCTGATGCATTGCATAGTGTGACAGATAGCGCCAACAATGTTTTAGGATTGTTTACTAGTAAGTTTTCTTCCCCATATCCAGATCGAGAACATCCCTATGGACACCACAAATTTGAAGCGGTGGGAGCCTTGGGAATTGCGGCTTTTTTAGGAATAGCCTGTTTTGAGATTTTGCAAGGAGCAGTGGAGCGAATTCTTAAGGGTGGTGAACTTGTAAAAATAACAGCACCGGAATTGTGGTTATTGCTAATTGTCTTAGGTGTGAATATTTTTGTCACCTTTTATGAACGTGGTGTAGGTAAGCGGATAGGTAGCCCAATTTTGATTGCTGACGCTACTCACACTATGAGTGATGTTTGGGTGACGATTGCGGTACTTGGTGGTTTGATTGGTATTTGGTGGTTAAATTTTCAGTGGCTAGATGTAGTCTTAGCCTTTCCTGTGGCTTTATTGGTATTTTGGAGTGGATGGTCAGTTTTAAAAGAGAATTTGCCTTCTTTAGTCGATGAAATGGCGATCGCTCCCGAAGCTATTCATGCGATCGTTGTTGCTGTTCCTGGAGTGGTTAACTGCCATGATATCGCCTCTCGTGGTGTTCTTGGCCGCCAAGTTTTCATGGAAATGCATTTAATAGTAGATGCACCAGATGTAGAAACTGCTCACCGTATTACCGAAGAAGTAGAAAGGCAGTTAGAAGCACGCTTTAGTCCAGTCAGAATTTTAATTCACGTTGAACCGCCAGCATATCAGTCTGAAAGCATTAGCTTTGAACCAGAATTGACATACTCCCCGCCCAATAAGGGTGGAGATTCTGGGTTTAAACAATAGTTGCAGGCATAGCCCGTCTGTACACCATCTCGCCCCCTCAACAATGCCGTGCCTGTTTCTACTGTTGTATCAAAAATTAGCCTCCGGGCGTTCGCGTAGCGTCTCGCAGAGAGGCTTTAAACCCATTTTTTCGGTAAACCACTTTCGTGATCTATTTAGGCTGGGTGTGGAGTGTAGGAAAAGAAAAAAATTGGTAAATGCATTTAAGAATTATTTAGAGCGAATTTTTTAGTCAAAAAAATCTTTTTTACCTAATTCCCCTGGTAATACGTCCAACAAACCTACCAACAAACCTAAATATATTCCCAAACCTATAACCCAAGTCTTCAGCAAAGATCGTGGTATTTACTACTTAAACATTGATTCAGCGTGACTAAATTGGCGATAATTGCCACTAATTCACTTGGATCAACAGGTTTAGGTACATGATTTTGAAAGCCAGCTTCTAAGGCACAGATACGATCCTCACTATCTGCATAAGCAGTAAGAGCAATAGCAGGAACTTGTCCTCCTTCATCTGCTTTGAGCGATCGCACTTTACGAATGAAGGTATAACCATCTTCATGAGGCATCGCTATATCACAGACTAACGCATCAGGTTTTAACTTAGGTAGTATTTCTATGGCAGAGGCAGCTGAAGAAACTGCTGTAACACTAGCTCCATCTGCTTCCAAAACTATAGAAATGTAAAAGCGGCTATCTTCATCATCATCAACCACAAGAATGCGTAAGCCAGTCAGAGGGAGATTAGCTTGCATAATATCTCCATTAGTGTTGGGAATTAGAAAGAAGTATCTTCAATTAGCTTTTTGTTTGATCCTCAGTCATCAGACCAAAAGTAATTTTACTGCGATCGCTGGTCATTTAGCTGAAACAAAAAGAAGCCCCATGTCTCACCCGCAAGGAGCGAATGTAGAGACGTTGCATATAAGGATTGTCAATAAATAAATTATCCCAATAAACGCATAGCAAGGAGGGCAGAAATAAAGAGGATTTTGCATCATTTTTGGGATATTTTCTGATTTGTAATTTCAAGTCCGGTTAATTGCTTAACAAAAAACTCGACCCTTGAAGAAGACACGGGGATACGGAGAAAGAGGGACACGGGGATAATCTCTCCGCGTCACCGCGTCTTCCCCTCACCGCGTCCTCTTCGGTCAGCGCGGTTCTCTAATGATAAGTAGTCAACCGGACACGATCTCATTCCCACTCAATAGTTCCAGGTGGCTTAGAAGTGATATCGTAAACCACGCGGTTTACCCCTTTCACCTCGTTGACAATGCGGGTAGAAATCGCTTCTAGGACATCATAAGGCACACGCGCCCAATCTGCCGTCATTCCATCTTCACTGGTGACAATCCGCAAGACAATGGGGTAAGCATAGGTACGTTTATCACCCATTACACCCACACTCCGAATCGGTAGTAATACAGCGAATGCTTGCCAAACTTCATGATACAAGCCACGCTGATTAATTTCTTGGCGGACAATCAAATCGGCATCCCGTAAAATATTTAACCTGTCGGCAGTGACTTCACCTAAAATGCGAATTGCTAAACCAGGCCCTGGGAAAGGTTGTCTTTGGACAATTTCTTCTGGTAAACCGATAGAACGACCAACTTTGCGGACTTCATCTTTAAAGAGTTTCCGCAACGGTTCCACCAGTTTAAATCTCAAGTCTTTGGGTAAACCACCAACATTGTGATGACTCTTGATTTTGACTGCTACCCGTTCACCTGTTTTGGGATCAACGTTGGTATCAGCAGATTCAATTACATCTGGATACAATGTACCTTGAGCTAGGTAGTCAAAATGACCAAGGTCTTTGGATGTTTCTTCAAAGACGCTAATAAATTCATGTCCTATGCGGCGGCGTTTTTCTTCAGGGTCTGTGACACCGGCAATGGCGGCAATAAAGCGATCGCGCGCATTCACATATTTTACTGGAATGTGAAACTGTTCTTGGAACAACTTCAACAATCTTTCTGGCTCTAACTTCCGCATAAAGCCTTGATCAATAAACACACAAGTCAGCTGTTCACCAATGGCTTTATACAACAAAAATGCCAGAGTTGAAGAATCTACACCTCCAGAAAGCGCCAACAGCACCCGCTTATCACCGACTCTAGCGCGAATTTCCCGAATAGACTCTTCTACAAAAGCTGCTGTTGTCCAAGTGGGTTCGCAGTCGCAGATGTGATAAACAAAGTTGCGAATTAATGCTAAACCACCCTGGGAATGTACGACTTCAGGATGGAACTGTACACCGTAAAGTTTCTTGTCGTGGTCTGCAATAGCCGCACAGGGAGTATTTTCTGTATGTGCCAGTAATTCAAATCCTGGTGGCATTTGTGTCACTGAGTCGCCATGACTCATCCACATGGTCGTGCCATCTTCAACATTAGTCAGCAAGTCTGTGGGGTCATCTATATATAATGATGCCTTGCCGTATTCACCTCGTTCAGCTTTGGTGACTTCTCCACCGAGTTGGTTGACCATCAGTTGCATACCGTAGCACACACCTAAGATGGGGATTCCCAACTTCCAGATTTCTGGGTCACAATGGGGAGCATTATCGCCATATACTGAATTTGGACCGCCGGACAAAATAATTCCTTTGGGATTTAGTTGTTGTAAATGTTCAGCTGTAGTTCGATAGGAAAGAACTTCAGAATATACTTGAGTTTCGCGAATTCGACGGGCAATTAGTTCAGAATATTGAGAGCCAAAGTCTAAAATTACAATTATTTGGCGATCAAGCTTTCTCAAATTTGATTGTGTTTGAGGTGCTTGTTCGGTTGGTAGAGTCACCGCTGTATTCATGATGGCGAGAGTGTGTCTTTAAGGATAAATCGGTCTAATGTAAGAATTCAGGAGTCAGGAGTCAGGAGTCAGAATGCTTATGAAATCAGGAATAGAGAGAAGTTATATTTTCTCAAAATCATCAAAGTTGACTCGAAAAGCCTTTATTGTCTTGACTTATGTATTCTCTATCCTGAATACTTACGTTTAATTTCACATGATCACCATTTCCGGCTTTTTAGGCTTGTAATGGTCAGAAAAAACCTAGATAGACGCGACTGCTGCCGCGCCTGTTGAGCCGATAAATCTAGTTGGGTATTAAAAGCTACAAATCACTCTATAGTAGGTAATCCAAAAAATTATTTATTTGGTTGATTATGATAATTCATAATAAGTTAACATAATTTTTCTATTAACATACCACCAGTTTTACTTTTGACGATAATTTGGCGATCGCGGTCAAAAAGAACTGAACCACAGACTGTGGTGTTCATACCTCTGTCGCTGTGGCTGTGAATATATTCTTGGCAACGAGTATCAATGGTTTCAGCAAGGCTACCATAAACTTGATTAACCCAATTACTGGCAGTAGAATGATCAAGCGATCGCAGGTGTTTTAATGCTGCTTCCGCAGTAGGGCTATGAAACACTGTTTGTATATCTGGAGACTGTAAACCCAGGATTGCACAGTGTGACGCTAAAATTTCCCGTCGACCATCAGCTAAATGATGATGGGTATGAAAAATTCCTCCTGCGAGTTTCATCAGTTTACCGTGATAGCCAAATAATAAAATTTCTTTCACTCCTAGCAAATCAGCTTCTACTAACATCGGTCCGATCCAGTTAGCCGTTTTTACTAATTTTTCTGAATTTATCCCTAGCTTTCGCGCTAAATCTAAACCGTTTTCGCCAATACAGAAGACTAAATTCTCAAACCGACTGGCTTTATCTTGTAACTCCTCACGGAAAGCGGTAAGTTGATCTGGTGTACTCAAAGGTTGAGAAATACCTGTTGTTCCTAAAAGCGAAAGTCCTTCGACTACACCAAAAGCAGCATTAGAAGTTCTCAGGGCAAGCGATCGCCCGAACGGTAAAATAATCGTGACGGTGATTTTTTCCCCTGGTTTGAGCAATCGCTGCATATTTTCTGTTAACAACCTTTGAGCATAACCATAAATTGCGGCTTTCCCTTCACCATTCAATTGCTTACCAATTCCCTCACCACCCTTAATCACAACTGATTCCCCATCTCCCTCGAACCATTGTACCAACGCCCAAATCGGCGTATTTTTAGTCAAATCGAGGTTATCACCCGGATCACTGCGGGTAATTGCCAAAGCGCTATTTTCCGATAGTCCTGCTACCTGTTCAATTGGTATTTCGGCGATTACGTCCGGTTCAATCAAATCCACTGAAGTTACAGACAGGGGTTGACCATGACGTAACCAGTGTAAAGCGGCAACAGCAGCAGCACAAGCAAAAACGGGAAGGGTGTATCCAGAAAGGGACATGAGCAAAATTCACAATTCAAAATTAAGCTGAATTTCTAACTTAGACTCCTACTTCTGATAATAGGACTTGCATAGCTTCCCAAGAGATTCCTCTTTCGATATAACGGGGTGATTCAGGATTATAGGGGCTACCGATGCGGTCAATACCGAGAATTGTGGCTTCATCGGGTAAAACAGGTACATCTGGGTCAAAGGCAGTGGGACGCATCAAAGAACTAGAAAAGCCTTTAAAAATTGCAATTTTGTCTTGCTCATCAGTCATGTTGATCGTGACTATTAGGACTTCTTGAGGGCGTTTGACAGTATATTGCTCTAGCCGTTTACCAATGGAATTATTCATCAATCAAAAACCGTGTAACTTATTTGCTCATTGGAAGTATTTACATCTGAAATTAATTTTGATTTTTCATCTTTTTTACTGTGTGGCTGAACGCCCCTGCTTGCCTAGCTTAATCAACACAAAGTAGCTTAAATACACCACATAAACTACTAAACCAATTATGCCTAGAAAGCTGAGAAAAGCAGGCTTACTATTGTGATGGAAGTAATCTTTAAACATTAATGGTGCTTCCAACCAAACGCTACAATAAGAGCTTTTTAGGGAACTTTCAGAAAAAGCACAACCCACAAAAGGTACAAGAGCTACTGTACTCAGAATGCAATAAACAGTTGTTGCCCAGCGCCAAGATGTGAACATCAATTTCAATAAACCACTGGATTGATATTCAATTTCATCATTGATATCAACCCAGAACCATAGAGAAATTGGGATGAGAATACGAGCCATTAAAGCAGAAAGAAAACTTACGGCCAATCCACCAATCATTAAGTAAAGTGTTATTAGCAATAAACTTGCTACTCGCCAGTAAATCGTTAACAAGCGTTGTATTGCTTCTGATTTTTGTACAAATGCCCAAATCAGGAGAATCAGGGGAATAATTACCGTAAATAATAAGGCTAATCTATATTCCATCCAAACGTAAGGGCGAAACCAAATTTGTGGCATAAATTGTGTGAGGTTTGTCAGGTTTGTCAGGTGATAAATCTAAAATTTATTTATCTTTTATTTGATAGTTTAATCAAGGCAAAAAAGCAAGCAACTCATGAATCTGTAGCTGATATTTTGCACTTAGATAAAATAGTACCAGGAAGAATTTAGGAATTCAGCCCAATCTATTTTCTATTCAGCATACCGAGAAAAAATGCTTTCTTTGCTTTCTTTTTCAAGGTTGTGGCTGAGGTTTTGTCCTCTGCATAAACTCCTTCAAATTCCCCCCACTCAAAAATGAGTAAAGGGAAGATGTGAGATGGATATGGAGTGGTGGGAAGGTGCAAGATATTCAGTTAATAGATCGTGGTTGCTTGCCCACTAGACTAAAAGAAAAGGCATTAACTCAATTTCTAGTCTTCGTAAAGTCGGCACTCATCGGCTTCGGGATTGGCATCACAGTATTTTTCTAAAGAGTTTTTTGGCTTTTGTTGACGCTGGTGGGAAGCTTCAGCTTGCAGTTCTTCAACTGCATCCCAAGCCGCAGCACATTCAGGCGAGTTGCTACCTGTAATGTCACAAACAACACGCGCTTGTTCAACTTCTTCCTGGATCTTGTCTTGAATATCGGGATTTGCTGTTTCTTGGATATTTGTCATTGCTTTAGTCTCGTTATGTGTTGTTTATACTAGTGTAGAAAAAATTCAAAAATTACAGTGTTTGCTCTATCGCTTACTATTCTAACCACTGACCTGATCAGTTCATACTTGAGCCTGATAATCCATAACTAATACAACAAATTGCCTCATTTGTACTGTGTTCTCCTCTATGTTTTAAGATTTTGTGGGGACAGTACTACAGAAAAACAATCATACAATATATTTAAATGCATCTGGCAAGAATTGAAGAAGACACGGAGACACGGGGACGCGGGGACACCGTTGACCTAAGCCAGGGGATTCCAGCAAGGAATGTCTTTTTTCTTCTCCACGACTCAAGTCGGGGGCTGGAAACCATTTGCGTCGAACGTCGGACACAGGCGACTGACTCTCCGCGTCCTCTTCGGTCACCGTCCCGGATGTGGGGGTAGATGAAGGGCTGGTGCATCAACTCTTGTCGGATGCAATACTTCCCTAGATAAAACCATCAACTACTAGCCTCAATAGAGAAAGAAGCCCAGAACTCATGGCAGACAAAATGCAGTGGGCAAATGCCCTATCAACCCGTCCTTCTTTAGAAGCAGCTGTTGCAGATGTGGTACAACAAGCTGTCTCATCTTTAACAGCACCTGCGGATTTGGGGCTGGTGTTCATTTCGTCTGCTTTTACAAGTGAATATTCCCGACTATTGCCATTGCTGGCCGAAAAACTTTCAGTACCTGTGCTGATTGGTTGTAGCGCTGCTGGTGTAGTTGGTAGGACAGAGCTAGGAAAAACTCAAGAAATCGAAGCAGAACCAGCTATCAGTTTGACTTTAGCCCATCTTCCAGGGGTGAATATCCAGGCTTTTCATGTTGTGGCTGAAGAATTACCTGATTTGGATAGTTCTCCCGATGCTTGGATTGATGTCGTCGGTGTGCCACCATCACCAGTACCCCAATTTATCTTATTGTCTAGTGCGTTTTCGTCAGGAACTAATGATTTATTGCAGGGCTTAGATTTTGCTTATCCGGGTTCGGTAGTTGTGGGTGGACAAGCTAATGGTGGGTTTGTGAGCGATCGCATCGCTTTATTTTGTCACAATCGTCTTTATCGTGAGGGGACGGTGGGCTTGGCTTTGAGTGGTGATATTGTGCTGGAAACAATTGTGGCCCAAGGATGCCGACCGATTGGCCAGCCATTGCGTGTGACTAAAGCTGAACGCAATATTATTTTGGAGTTAGATGAGCAAGTCCCTTTAGTAATTTTGCGAGATTTGATTGGTAGTCTGAGTGAACAAGAACGTTTGCTGGCACAGCATTCTCTGTTTGTTGGTTTAGCAATGAATGAGTTTAAACCTTCTTTACAGCAGGGTGATTTTTTAATTCGCAATCTCCTGGGTGTAGATCCATCAGCTGGTGCGATCGCTATTGGCGATCGCGTCCGTCCTGGTCAAAGGTTACAATTTCACCTGCGGGATGCTCAAGCTTCTGCTGAAGATCTAGAATTGCTTTTACAAGAATATCTTGACAACAACCGCAGTGAATCCTCTCCTTTGGCAGCTTTGATGTTTAGTTGTGTTGGACGTGGTGCAGGACTTTACGGTCAGCCTAATTTTGATTCTCAGCTATTTAAGCGTTACTTCCATGACATCCCCATAGGAGGTTTTTTCGGTAGTGGTGAAATCGGACCTGTGAGTGAGAGAACTTTCCTTCACGGTTACACTTCCGTATTTGCAATTTGCAGACAACTTAATTCGTAGGGAATAGGGAATATAATTAAATGTGCTTAACTTGAAACTCTTGTAGGGACAATTCATGAATTGTCCCTATATTATTAATATTATTAAATGATAGATTATGAATAATATCTTGAAACTAGGCACTTTACTTAAAGACCGTTATCAAGTTATCGAGATTTTATCTAGTAATACGGCAGGGGAAACGCATCTAATTTATTTTGACAAAATGTAACTTATATGAGTACAAAAAAAGGATGGTATTATTAACTTAATATCAAGCTAATAAACACATATA
>NZ_JACJST010000039.1 GCF_014698305.1 Anabaena lutea FACHB-196
TAATTAAATTACTAAACGAAGGAGGTCTTATTATTAAATGGGAACGCAAAGTCAAAAATAAAGGTAATGCTGTTTATTCGATTTAGCTGCACAACAGCTTAATAACCAGTTGGCTTTTTGCTAAAAGTAATCAAAATTACAATACCGCATTTGAGCAATAAAAAAAAGACATCAAGAGAAAATTTGCACAACCAGATACCTTGACAAGGTCATATCATATTCGGCTAATTACTGGTAATAAACTTTTTGCTGTTCCCTATTCCCTGACCAAACAAATATGATAACTATTCAAACGGACGTTAATGTAAACTACATTTACAGCAACTCAGGAGGGAAGAATAGCATTGGACACTTTATTAAAAATATCAAACTTTATTGATGCCTGCACTGAACGCATTGGCCGATTAACAAGTTGGTTAGTCCTGGTGATGGTGATACTCGGTGTATGGAATGTAGCAGGTAGATACCTGGGACGGATTATCGGCAGTAATCTCACTTCCAACGCCTATATTGAAGCCCAATGGTATATTTTTGATCTAGTCTTTCTATGAGGTGCGGCTTACACCCTTAAGCATAACGAACACGTGCGGGTGGATATTTTTTACAGTAATTTGTCAGGTAAACGCAAAGCGATCGCAGACTTATTTGGAGATGTCTATTTTTTCTGATTCCTTTCTGCATTATGGTGATTATTTTTTCTTGGGATAGCATTATTGCGTCTTGGCAAATTTGGGAAACATCTCCAGATCCTGGTGGTTTACCGCGTTACCCCATTAAAGCTATGATTATTGTCGCCTTTGTCTTGCTGATTTTCCAAGGCATTTCCGAGACGATTAAAAACGTGGCAATTCTCCAAAACAGAATAGCACCCCAGGAGGAAAATCATGACACTGGATTATGAATGGCTTGGCCCGTTTATGTTTGCGGGGGCTTTAGTGCAGTGGGTAAACTACCTTGTGCATTGCTAGATGTACTTGTTTTTGCACAAGCTGCGGTGAGTGTGGCTGTTGCTGTTGCAATTACACCTGTATTGATAATTTGTCTACGTTTCATAATTTTTTTCTGATTTCTATTACTCTATCTTTAGGCTGATAGTGCAATGTATCAGGTTTTTGGTAGATTTTGAAATTGTGCCATGAAACGCCTATCAATACAGTCTTTCCAGTTCCATAATAGTTGATGGGGTGGTAAGGTGAAATTCCCTCTAGTAGCTAATGCGCGTCCATCACCTGTACTAATTAAACTTAAATATGCTGTTTGTGGTTTATAAGGTTTGAGTGATTTACCCAAAATCATCCTTCGCAAATTATCATACAACGGTTTACCTTGACGCACGGCAAACACACCCGCTTTTGGTAAGTGATAATTTATCATTGTCGCAATATCACCCGCAGCAAAAATATGGGAATGAGTAATAGATTGCAAATTATCATCAACTAAAATAAAACCTGTTTCATCAGTACCAATACCGGAATTTTTTACCCAATCTGGTGCTGATGCTTGTGTTACCCAAAAGACTTGATCACAATTAACTATTAACCCAGATTCACATCTAATTTCTAACTTGTCATCTCTTGGTGCAACTTGACACACGGTTTCACTTAAATGCAATTTCACATCTTTGTTAATTAAAATTCCCTCCATAATTCCTCGTACTGATAAATGATGATTTGGCATTAATTCCCCACTCCGTTGAAATAAATGCAATTCCAGATTTTTAATTTCCAATCTCTGTAAACCGGCTTGCATTGATAATGCCAATTCCACACCACCTGCACCACCACCAACAATCCCAATACTTAGCTGTTTTTGAGGATTTTTAACAACTGTTTTTTGTAGTTTATACCAATGTTCTAAAAGTTGTGCCACTGGTTTAGCCGCAATTGTATATTCTGCTGCACCTGATACAGATAATTTGGCGGGAGTGCTGCCAATATCAATAGACAGGATATCAAAATCTACCGCAGGTCGGTTAGCACAAAGCACTTGGTGATTTTTCAAATCCAGCCCAATTACTTGATCAAGATACAATTCTGCGTGAGCAAATTTGCATAAATTTTGTAAAAAAATATGACATTCAGCATAATTGTAAAATCCGGCAATATGTCCTGGTAACATCCCAGAGTAGGGTGTATATTGATCTGGAGTAATTAAGGTCAAACTTACTCCGGGCAGAGGTTTTTTACCTAAAAGTCTCAAGATAATAGCATGACTATGACCACCACCAATCAGTACTAGGCTTTTCAGTGTTGGCTGGTAATTTAGCTGCATTTGCAGATTTAAGTAAATTTGATTAAGAATTAAATATAAATCAATTTTATCATGATTGTTCTCTATTGTCAGTGAATACTAAGCAATAGTGATCACAACCAAAAAATGATCAAGATATTTAACACATATTTTTCTTGATCAACAAGATCCTAAGATCAATTCAAAAAGTATTGCCAGGGCTTTATTAGTATCAGTTTTAACTTTTTTCAATGCTTAAATTCAGTGCGCTAATTCAAAATACCTCATTCAAAAAAATCATCCTGTGGATGCTAGAAATTCAAGAACGATTAAAACATACTCAACAAAATAACTTATATCAACATTATTTAATGAATGTCCTACCCAGACTTGATCATGATTCCATTGAAACCAGTCTATCTGCAATTAATGATTTAGAGCGTCTCGCCAAAATTCAACCGCAATACCACTGGATAATTATGGATATGCTGACTCATTTTGTAAGAAATCAAGCTCTTATTCTTGACCCAGAAGAACAGATGATAAATTCTTCTACAAACATCGAGCAAGTGATTCAAGCAGCTATTACCGTGATAGGGAGGAGAGATATCACAAAAGACCCAGAAAATGAGCAGATTGACTTAAGTTATGCAAACTTGAGGGGGGTAAATTTGTCAGGTGCAAACCTAGGAAAAACTAACCTTTATCAAGCTAATTTATCGAATGCAAATCTTGCTGGTGCAAATTTAGAAGGAGCAATCCTCAGTGCAGCAAATCTCTCTGGTGCAAACCTCAATTTAGCTAACCTGTCTGAGGCAATTCTCAGTGCAGCAAATCTCAATGGTGCGAATCTCTCTGGTGCTAATTTGCATCGAGCTAATTTGTATTTAGCTAGTTTACAAAATGCCATTTTGAATGATACTATTCTTAATGGTGCAAACCTAAGAGAAGCTAAGTTTAATTTTTAATAAATAATATATACCAGGTTGTAAAAATTTTGCCATTAGCATCTTAAAACTAAAATTTTTGCTTTCCAGCTATTGACATCTACTCCTATAGAGGAGTAGATATATAATTATCCGTCAGGAATCGTAAACACCTATTTGATAGCAGATTTTGGGTGACGACGCGGTTGGGTGATTTATCTGTAGCATCAGCGTTATCAGTTAATTACAACATCTAACCCTACCTACAAGGTATTCACAACCTCAGCAAGAATCGCTATACAGGAATATATTGTAACTATTCAGACGCTGAGAAAATTTTTTACAGAGTATAGTTATTTTCACTATAGGACTAATATTTTATTTTTGAAATACTCGTAGGGTGGGCATTGCCCACCCTACACTGAGATTTTTTCAAGAATCAAATCGGATTTCCATATCACGAATTAGTACTAAAGTTAATCCTGAGTTAATTAATTCCTATTCTGACATCAAGTCCAGCTAATTGCTGATCAAAAAACTCTCCGTGTACCCCTGTCACCGCGCGGTTCCCTAATTATAAGTATTCAAGCAAACACGATATTACATATCCAACTTTGAAGCTAAATGCTATACTGTTTTTTTCAATCATCTCAGTAAGAAATCATTATTGTGAAGCATCTTTCTGGTATGTCTGCTAAAAAGACAGACGCAACTTTGAATTGGTTTATCACCATCATAGTTATCGTTGCTATGTCCTTGATACTGATTGTCTTCGCATCTACTAATATTGATAAGTTATCACTTCAGCAGCGAATAGCTGATAGAAATCAAGCATTAACTACAACTGCAATAGTTTTTCTTGGTTTAGCTGTCATGCTTAATGCATATTACGCAGCCAAGCGGAATCAAGCAATGCAAAAAAGTGCCATTACAGCGGAAAAAACCCTAGAAATTAGCATTGAAAATACCAAACTCACCCAAGAAAGATTAATTGCCGAACGCTTTATCGGTGGAATTGCCCAGTTAGGACATGACAAAGTAGAAACGCGCATAGGTGCAATTTATGCCTTAGAAAGAATTGCTCAGGATTTCCCTCAAGAACATTGGACAATTATGGAAGTTCTCACTGCTTTTGTCCGCGAAAATGCACCCATACAAGTAGAGAGAAAACAACAAAAACCAGAAGATTTCATGGCTATTGATTTAGGTCAACATCGAGATAGGGTACGTCGTCAACCATCAGTAGATTCCTATATTCCATCAGATACTTTCAAACTTCGCACGGATATACAAGCGGCTTTAACTGTTATTGGTAGACGAAATTTTCAGCAAGACCAAGAAAATCAAAAGCTGGATTTAAGTAATACTAATATCAGACGAGTAAACTTAGCTGGTGCAAAATTGCAACGGGTAGACTTGCGAGGTTCTGATTTATCTGGAGCCAATTTACGGGAAGTAGATTTCAGTGAAGCACAATTGGATGGAGCTAAACTTATAGGGTCGAATCTCTATGAATCTAACTTATTTAAAGCAAGTTTGCGAGGAGCTAATTTGAGTCGTTCGAACCTCAATTTCGCTAACTTATATGGAGTTAACCTACTTTCAGCTAACCTGTTTGGTGCAAGTTTACGTTCAGCTAATTTACAAGCTGCAAACTTGTATAAAGCTAATTTGCAACAAGCAAATCTGAAAGCTGCAAACCTCTCTAGTGCTAAGTTATTTCTGGCTAACTTGCAAGGAGCAAAGTTGGGGAAAACTAATTTACATTTAGCTGGTTTAATTGCGGCTAATTTGCAAGGTGCTAATCTCAATGGTGCTAATCTGCAAGGTGCAAATTTAAATTCTGCGAAATTACAAGAAACAGATATCTATTTTGCTAATCTCAGTGAAGCTAGTTTAACGGAAGCAGATTTGCAAAAAGCTAATCTTATGGGAGCTAATCTCAGTGGGGCTATTCTTGATGAAGCTGACCTTTCTTGGGCGAATTTGATGGGTGCTAATTTATCTGGCGCTCAACTTTGTGATGTTAATCTCACTGGGGCAATTTTGACTGGTGCAAAAAACTTGGAATCAGAACAGATAATCATGACATTAGGCGATCACACTACTCGTCTTCCTGATTATATCGAACCCCCAGCTAGTTGGCGACAATCTAGTTAATTTATAGTTATCACTGTTGCTAATTTGGGTGTATTCTACTGTTTAATATCAATTCACTTAATTACAGTGATTTTCAGGCAAATGAACCACATTTTTTGTCTCACGCTCCAGACGCAGAGGCACAGAGAGAAATCAAGGGTGTGGTCTAAATAGGTGAAAATTGCTGTAAAGCTACAAATGAATCTCCTTCCACGTCTGTCTATTTGTATCAACCTTAAAGTGAAATAGTATAAGGCAGGAAAAAAGAGTGTTTTAGCCTAATTCAATTCATATTCTTGGACATATTTATCTTTATTTTTACTTTGCTACTCAATTGCATTTTAAAATTACTAAATTTGAGTTTTATTTTATTACATAAACATTTTAATTAAGTTATTAAATCATGACTTGGTAATTGTCATGATTGCTTGTTTTAAATTTACTCAATTCGTAATCAAATTAGCTTTTTATATTAGTCAATTTATAGTAAGTTCAGATAAACGCTAATAACTCGCAGTTTCCAGCTTTTGCTAGACAAAGGTTGGAAAATATCAGGCTGTTACAAAAAGACTACTATTTGTGAGGTTAAATTTATCATGACATTTGATATTACTAATAATTTTTACTCCAAAAAGGAACTCAATTTTACTCCTATTTCCCCAGTTGATACCTTTAATACTCCATCTGACAGTAGTTTAAGTTGGGGTAATCGTAGCAGTTTGCCGAAAGAGGAAACATCAGAAACTATTGCCATAACTAATAGCTATAATTCCAATAATGGCTATGGCTTAGTAGATGCCGGCAAAGCAGTGAGTGAAGCCGCTGGTGAGAGTCCTTATGCAGATGCTCCTGATTTGGGTGGAAATAATTGGGGTGCAGATTTGGTGAATGCTCCAGCAGCTTGGGAACATGGACACACAGGACAGGGTATTATTGTTGCGGTTTTAGATACTGGAGTTGACTACAACCATGAAGATTTAAAAAACAATATTTGGACAAATAATAAAGAAATTGCTGGTAATGGTATAGATGATGATGGCAATGGCTATATTGATGATTTTCAAGGTTGGAACTTTGATAGTAGCAACAATAATGTTTTAGATGACAATAGTCATGGAACTCATGTTTCTGGTACTATTGCTGGGGAAAATAACGGTATTGGTGTAACTGGAATTGCCTATAATTCCAAAATTATGCCAGTCAAAGTTTTAGATAAAAATGGATCAGGTTCTTATTCAAATATTGCTAATGGTATCTATTACGCTGTAAATAATGGAGCTAATGTAATTAACCTGAGTTTAGGAGGTAATTCTTCTAACGACGACCTTAAATCAGCTATTGAATATGCCAGCAGCAAAGGTGTAATTGTTGTTATGGCCGCAGGAAATAATGGCGACTCTACACCATCTTATCCTGCCCGCTATGCCTACAATTCAGGAATTGCTGTGGGTGCAGTAGATAGAAATAATAACCTGGCTAACTTCTCTAACCGTTCTGGTTCTCAAGAAATTAAATACGTTACCGCACCAGGTAAAGATATTTACTCTACAGTCCCAAATAATCAATATACTACTTATGATGGCACTTCTATGGCAGCCCCTCATGTTGCTGGGGTAGTGGCTCTTATACTCAGCGCTAACCGCAACTTAACTGATAGTCAAGTACGGGAAATTATCACTAATACAGCAAACAATACTACACCAACTCCAGAGCCTAGTCAGCCTTCAAATCCATCCCCTTCTCTGCCGTTTCCATTTCCTATTGACTTATTACCTTTTAGTTTAGATATAGGTTCATTACTACCAAATCTAGGCTCACAATTTCCGAATCTAGGCTTACAAGCGCAATCAACTATTCCCTTACCCTCTATTGTTCTTTCTGTTGGTGAAAATAGTTTACAAGTGCGGTTTGGTGATAATAGTACGGGAACTCCAAAGATAGCAGCTTTTAGTTATTACGGTGAGAATAATGATCAATGGGCATTGCGTTATTATGACAGCACTGGTGTTAAATACACTATTGCTGAGAATGGTGAGAGTGATATGGAAAAAATAGTATAGTAAACAAGTTTTCATCTATTGAAACCACGCTGTAGAGACGTTGGCAGAAATGTCTCTATAGGGGGTTTAATTTATTCTATTTAGTTGGTTTACCTGAAAATAGTTGTTAGTTTTTTATATATAAACAAATTGGACAAAAATAGCATTCTTGCCGATAATGACATAGAGGGTGATTTGTCAGCAAAAGTGTAAATTTACTAATGACATCTATAATATTTATTCACGGCACTGGGGTAAGAAAAGCGGAATATAACGAAACGTTGAAGTTAATTGAGCAAAAGCTACTTAGCCAACGTTCTGATTTAATAGTGCTTCCTTGTTTATGGGGTGAAACTTTGGGGATAAAGTTAAATGCTCAAGGTGCATCTATTCCCCTGTATGATGCAACTCTAGCGTTAGGTGACAAAGAAGAAGACGCAGCAATTATCCTTTGGCAACAATTGTATCGTGATCCGCTGTATGAATTGCGGGTGTTATCACTCAAGCCAGTGGAAGGAAGTAATAATCCGTTTGGGGAACAGCCGAGCGATCGCATACAATCAGTTTTAGCAACCTACAATCCCACACCAGAACTACAAACACAACTAGCAGCAGCGGGAATTACTGAAGAATTTACTCCAGCTTTAGCAAAAGTTACTCACAGTGAACCCTACAACCTCGCCTTGCTAACAGCAGCAGATTCCCTGTATGATTTGTGTTTAGCGATATCAAGAGCGATAATTGCTCAGGCAATGTTTGACAGTCAGGAAGAAGACAAGTATCGGCTAATACTCACTGATGCAGAATTGCGAGATAGGTTAGTTGAAAGCCTGACTCTGACTTTGACAGAACCAGAATTAGGGTTAGGGAACTGGACATTACAAAAAATCTCTCAACTTGCACAACCAATAGGTACTAATTGGGTAAAACGCCGACGTGGTGCAATTACCAATTCAGTATCGCTTATGCCTGGAGATATTTTGCTATATCAAGCCAGGGGTGAGCAAATTCGCGCTTTTATTCGGGAAACAATAGCCAATGCTGAACCACCAGTAGTCTTACTCTGTCATAGTTTAGGCGGTATCGCTTGTGTTGACTTGCTGGTGAAAGAAGAATTACCGCAGGTGGAATTATTAATTACAGTTGGTTCTCAAGCGCCGTTTCTATATGAAATTAACGCTTTACCCAGTTTAGAATTTGGTCAACCTTTACCCGCACATTTCCCGCAGTGGTTGAATATTTATGATTTACGGGATTTTCTCAGTTATATTGGTGCTAAAGTTTTCCCGAATCAAGTAGAAGATGAGAAGGTAGATAATAAACAACCATTTCCCCAAGCACATGGCGCATATTGGACAAACAACGCAACTTGGAAAGCGATAATCCCCAAACTACCATGATCAATTTTACCGCTAAACCAGAGCGGACTTATGCTCTAGTTGTTGGAATAGAGAAGTATCAAAATCCAGATTTTAATGTTAAGAACGGTGGGGGACCAGCCATTGACGCGCTGAAATTTTATACTTGGTTAATTCAGTGCGGTGTACCAAGGGATAATATTTGTTTGTGTTTATCTTATTTAGAAGAAAATAAGCATTTATTTTCTACCTTAAACTCACAAAATAATCATCCTACTGAGGCTAATATTGATAAACTCATTACAGAATTTTTATTACCAAAAGAAGGCGATTTAATTTACATTTTTTGGGCAGGACATGGTTTAATTGATTTTGAAATAACTCGCAGATTATTATGTGCTGATGCTGTAAATGATAATTGGCGAAATATAGATTTTAAATCCTTACAGGATTTTCTAAATTCAAGGTCTAAAATCCAACAACATATCTATATTATTGATGCTTGTGCTAATTACATTCGAGAGTCTCAAAGAAATGAATTAATTGATATTGGAGGTAAGACCTTTCCAAGAGGAGACCGGAAACCCGATATTAAGCAATTTATTTTACTAGCTACAAGAGAGGGAGAAAAAGCTATAGTTAATTCCCCAGAAAAAACAGGGTATTTTTCCCAAGCCGTCAGGGAAGCTTTAGGACAAGAACCGCCAGATATTTGGCCTCCCGATATGCTGAGTGTTGCTGATAGAGTTAAACAGCAATTTGCAAGTTTAGATAAACAACAATTACCCACATATTATTTTTATCAAACTTGGGATGGTGATAAATATAGTGAACAACCATTCACAAAGTCAATTACTCCCCAAAATCTTCCCCGCAGTAGTGTAATTAAATTTGTGGGACGAGAAACAGCACTGACAGAATTACACCAGAAATTACAACAAAGAGAACGAGTTGCAATTACCGCTATTGCTGGTATGGGTGGTGTAGGTAAAACCGAATTAGCCTTGCAATATGCTTTACATTATTGGGAACAAGGGACATATCCTGGTGGTGTTTGTTGGTTGCGGGTAAGAGATGAAGATATAGGAACTCAAATTTTACAGTTTGCTATTAATAAATTAGGCTTAAAACTGCCGGAAGATTTTGATTTAGCAGATAAAATTGATTACTGTTGGCGACGATGGCAAGATGGTGATGTTTTAATCATCCTTGATGATGTTACAAAATATGAGCAAATCCAAGATTATTTACCGCCCAGTTTGCCAAAGTTTAAATTTCGGGTACTTGTCACCACTAGAATACAGCAGTTAGGTGAATCTTTTCAAAAGTTAGCTTTAGGTGTTTTAGATGAAACTGCTGCTTTAGAGTTGCTAATTTCATTTGTTGGTAATGAACGAATTCACAGAGAAATAAATGCAGCAAAACAACTTTGTGCTGATTTAGGATATTTGCCTTTAGGTTTAGAATTAGTAGCGCGATATTTGCAACGCAAAGAGGATGTATCCCTGATTGTAATGCGGGAAAGATTGGCAGAGAAGCGGCTGCAACATCGTTCTCTACAAAATCCATCATCAGAGATGACAGCAAAACTGGGAGTGCAAGCAGCCTTTGAGTTGAGTTGGCAGGAATTAGATAATGAAGCACAAAGATTAGCTTGCCTGTTAAGTATTTTTGCTCTTGCTCCCATTCCTTGGCATTTAGTAGAACGCTCTTTACCTGATCAAGATGCAGAAGATTTGGAAGATTTGAGAGATGATTTTTTATTGCAGTTGAGTTTAATCGAACGCACAGGAACAGGCATTTATCGAATACATCAACTAATTCGAGAATTTTTGCGCGATCAACGAGAAAAATTAGCTGATGCTGATGAACTAAAGCTCAGTTTCTGTCAGACCATAGCACAAATAGGGCATAAAATTCCGCAGACAGCTACTCAAAATGAAATTGCAGAAGTCACTCTTGCTATTCCTCACCTTGAGGAAGTTGCAACCGTGTATCAAGATTGGCTAAGTGATGAGGATTTAATTTTGTCTTTTGCTGCTTTGGGTCAATTCTATGAAGTTCAAGGAAGCTATGAGCAAGCCTTACCTTGGCGTAAAGAATGTTTATCAGTTGCGAAACAATGTTTGGGAGAATCACACCCCGATGTCGCCTCTAGCCTGAATAATCTTGCAGGAAACTACTTCTCACAAGGAAGATACAGTGAAGCCGAACCCTTGTTGCTCCAAGCTTTGGAATTATATAAACGCCTGATGGGAGAATCAAACCTAGATGTCCCCACTAGCCTGAATAATTTGGCATTACTCTATCACTCACAAGGAAGGTACAACGAGGCAGAACCTTTGTTCACACAAGCTTTGGAATTAACAAAACAATTGCTGGGAGAATCACACCCTAATGTAGCACAAAGCCTGAATAATTTGGCATTACTCTATCACTCACAAGGAAGGTACAACGAGGCAGAACCTTTGTTCACACAAGCTTTGGAAATGAGAAAACAACTGCTGGGACAATCACACCACTATGTAGCAACTAGCCTCCAGAATCTGGCAAAACTTTACCATTCACAAGGAAGGTACAACGAGGCAGAACCTTTGTTCACACAAGCTTTGGAAATGATAAAAGAACTGCTGGGAGAATCACACCACTATATAGCAACTATTCTCAATAATCTGGCAGCACTCTACTATTCCAAAGGTAGATATGCAGAAGCAGAACTCTTGTCTATCCAAGCTTTGGAAATTGCTGAACAACAGCTAGGGGTAAATCATCCCAAAACTATTAACTACCGTAATAATCTGCAATATTTACGTGATAATTACAAACCATAATTCCCATGCCAAAAAACTGCTGCCTTTCTCCATTAACCAAAAACAAAATAAAAGTGTTATCTGCATTAAAGAATTTAACGTGAATTCAACGAAAATAATTTGACCCCTCTCCAAACCTCTCTCCTCTGAGGGGAGAGGCTTAAAAACCTAATTTTTTGTTGCTAATGAGAGATTAAAATGCCCCTCTCCGTTTCGGAGAGGGGTTGGGGTGAGGTTCATCGAATTTACGTAATTTAAGATAAATTATTTACCTCACAGAAAAAGCTTCACTAAATCTGCGTGTAATTGGCTCAACAATAAACGTCAAAACCGACTTTTTGCGAGTGACAATTTCAGCATTTGCAGCCATACCCGGAGTAAATTCTACCTCTTGACCTCGGAGATTAATTGAGTGTTTGTTTAACTTAATTTGCGTTGGAAAAATTAATCCCAATTCTTTATCGACAGTTGCATTGGGACTAATTTGCATAACTTCACCATCAACAACTCCAAATTCTTGAAAAGGGAAAGTTGCTAATTTCACCTTTGCTTTCATCCCCTGACGAATAAAACCAATATCCCGGTTAAGGACTTTTACCTCCAATAGCATTTCTTCCCCTTCTGGAACAATTGATAATAACTCTTCACCCGATTGAACTGGCCCTTTAGTAGCTTTGATTTTGTAAATTGTCCCTGCAACAGGTGCTTTAATAGTTTCTCCGTCTTTTTGCTTTCTCGCTTGTTCTAATTGACCAGCAACATTGGTTAATTCTTCTTTGCGCTTGTTGATTTGGGTAAGAATTTCACTTTGGCGTTCTGAGGTTAAACGTAAACCTTGATTACGTGCAGCTTGATAAGCCTGTTCAACTTGTTTAATTTCTTGAATTTGAGCAGATATATCTTTTTCTAAAGATGTAACTTTGTCTTGTGCTTCTGTTAATCTATTTTGAGTATTAGTGACTTCATCTGAACTTTTAATAATATCTGTATTAGCACGATTTAATCTCTCTTGCGCGTCTAAATAATCAACTCTAGGAACTGCACCAGGATTTAATAAAGTGCGAAGATTTTTTTCTCTTTGTTGAGCAATGCTTAAACTATTTTCAACTTTAACACGGATATTTTTGGCATTAACTAAGTTAGTTTGAGCATTAATAACACTGGTTTTGGCGCTTGCTAAATTTTCTTGTAATCGAGTCAAACGGACTTTGGCTTGATTAATAATTGAAAGTTGGCGTTGTGCTTCTGCTTCCGCTGCTGCTTGTTTGGCGTTGTAGTCTAACAAACGGGAATTTAATAATTCATCTTGCAATTTTGTCCCCCCAATTTTCCCACCTGTACGTTCTGCTTCTAATCGTTGTAAATCTTCCTCAATTAATTTACTAGCTTTAGCCAATCGGTTCACATCAGTTTGTTGTAAATTAGGATCACGTTCAATTAAAACTTGATCTTTGGTGACGCGATCGCCTTCTTTCACTTTCACTGCTAAAATAGAGCCATTACCCAAAGATGTCACCGGTCTGACTTGAGTAGAAGCAATTAATTCTCCTGGTGCTGTCGCTACTTCATCAATTTCTGAAAAATGCGCCCAGGAAATTGCCCCAAATATAACAATGCTAATTGTTCCTGCTAATAATCTTGTGTAAAGTGGTGGTAATTCCTGTACAGCTTTACCCAATTCATAAGATAATTGTTCTTCCGGTTTTGCAAATCTCTCTTTTGTTTGACGTGATTGAACAGCATTTGCAGCTAGAGAATATTTCATAATTTTTGTCCTTTGTTATGAGTTATTAGTCATTAGTCATTTGTTTAATTGCTAATGACCAATGACTAATGACTATTTTCTAAATTTCTAAATAACGGCGCAAAAAGTTTTCTAATGTTTCCAATTGAAAGTTAAATATCCTTTCTAAATTGGCGGTTTCTTCTGATGTACAGAAAAATTCATTAGCTAGTAAGGTGCGAAAGGTTCCTAAACTTGTTTGTGCTGAAGAGTTGAATAAACCCAATGCACCTCGCAAGCTATCAATAGCAAACAGAGGAACGTTTATGACTATCGGTTCTTTGTTAAAGATGCGACTAAAAATTCTCGGAATATCCTCTCGCAATAAAATTTCCGCACCTCCTACTGGTAAAATTTGATTACGAGCATCTGCAACGGTCAAAGAATCTACAACTATCCTGGCTAAATCATCGGTGCTAACAATAGATGTACGGTTTTTAGGATCACCGATAAGTAGATACAAACCCGTTTCTCGAAACCGTTCCGCTAGTGGTAGCAAGTTTGATGCTAATCCAGCAGGGCGTAAAATAGTGTAATCTAAGCCACTACTTTGCAGATATCTCTCTACGGCTCGTTTGGCTTTGAACACGGGTGCATCTTCATATCCTCTGTCAGCACCTAAAACGGATATAAAGACAAAATGTTCAACACCCTGGACTTTAGCCTGGTCAATGAGTTCAATATTAGCGCGATAATCTAAAGATAGGGCATCATTCCCAGAACCGTGAGCGCTGATAATATATTTCGCTCCTCGACAAGCTTTCTCAATGTCCTGTTCTCGTCGCAAATCACCAATGAAGATTTCAGAACCCCGGTGTTCTAACTCGCTGTAATGGGAAGTCAAGCGGACAAACGAACGTACAGGCTGCTGTTGTTGGCGTAAGAGTCGCACGACGCGGCGACCAATTCCGCCAGTTGCTCCAGTGACTAGAATCATAGCTTTTGGATTTGAGTATGGGCTATTCCTCTAGTTAAGTTTAATCACTATTTTGTCTGAATCAGGATTTCCAGGATTTAAGGATTAACAGGATTAAGATGAGGATCTAGAATGAAAACGTTGGGGTTAAACAAAACTGATGCAAATACCAGAAACAAACCCAAAGATCACAATACCTATATCTAGTCTCTACACAACTGATTTTTATGCTTGGACACAGGAACAAGTTTCTTTACTCCGTAACCATCAATGGAGTCAAATTGACTTGCAAAATTTGATTGAGGAAGTTGAATCTTTGGGAAAACAGCAACGCCAAGAACTGCGAAATCGTTTAAGCATTTTAATTGGACATTTACTAAAATGGCAATTTCAACCACAACGCCGCAGTCGTAGTTGGTTAGCAACACTTCGCATTCAACGCCTAGATACTATTGAATTACTGGAAGAAAATCCTAGCTTAAAATCCTATCTTGAGGAGGTGGTTGGTAAAGCTTATTTGAAAGGTGTGGAGTTAGCTATTAGGGAAACAGATTTACCTAGTAGGACTTTTCCTTCTGATTGTCCTTATAGTTTGACAGAAATACTAGATGATGGCTTTTATCCTGGTGAAGCAAGTGAGTTAGTAAGTGAGAGGGAATAGTAATAAGTTCTACATTTTGGGTCGAGGTTGCGGTTGTGCATTAGTTAACCTTTGCACTTAATGTAAATCGATGTTCCTTAAAGCCAGGGAATAAATTAAGAGTCTAAAAGCTAAAGTCGGTTTTAACCGACTATTTTGGCATCAATAGGATAATTTTTGATTTTGAGTTAACCAGAGTGCGTTTTAACGCACTTTAGCTTTTAGACCGGAACTTGAGTTCCGGGCGCGTTTGTTCTAAAACTCCACAATCACTGGTGTATGGTCGCTAGGCTGTTCTAAATTCCTGGGTGCAACATCAATAATGCAACTTTGGGCGCGATCGCACAAAACTGGTGTGAGATAATGATGATCAATCCGCCATCCTAAATTACGTTTGAAAGCTGCGGTACGATAATCCCACCAACTATAATGTCCCTTTTCGCTGTTGAATTTACGAAAAGCATCCGCAAAACCCAGAGCAAGAATATCTCGTAAAGCTTGGCGTTCTGGTTCAGATGCCATAATGTGATTTTCTATTTTCACTTTGTCGTGAATATCTATATCTTCCAAAGCGATATTAAAATCACCACACATAGAAATAGCAGGATTTGACAACAACAACACCTGCAAATATTCCCGCAGGATTTTTAACCAACCCAGCTTGTATTCATATTTCTCGCTTCCCACTGCTGAACCGTTGGGAACGTAAAGATTAATAATTCTAACTCCGTCAATCATGCCGGTTATCAACCGCTTTTGCTCCTCCCATTCGGGTTCTATCTCTGGTAAAATTGCCCTGAAACCCGTACTCACATCTTCTAAAGGTTGACGGCTAATGATAGCAACGCCGTTATAAGATTTCTGCCCAGAAATATAAGGATAATAGCCTATTTTTTCAAAAGCTAAAATCGGAAAGTCTTTATCTATAACTTTCGTTTCTTGTAGACACAGGACATCAACAGGATTTTGATTTAACCAATCAATCACCTGTTCTAAGCGTATACGAATCGAATTCACATTCCAAGTAGCGATTTTCATTATTTACCAGTGTGACAATTAAGTAAGTTGGTTTGAATATTTATGTTTGGGATCAGGTACGGGAACGTTAATCTTTCTTTACATAGTCAGGTATAATTGTGCCGAGCTACTAAGATTAAGAATTATAAAAAATGTAAATTCCTTGTAACCAAAAACCCTTGATAATTGTTACACTCCGTTTCTTTATCCGTCAAAAACAGGCGATAAATAATTGCCCTAATTTGTAATTTGGTATGCCCAGCTACAAAATCGCTAAATTTGTCAGCTAGACTACATAATATTTTAATTGATTATGATCCCCAAGGTAGATGAAAATCCGAAATACTCGGTTATAGTTTAAGAGTGCTGTTAGTTTTTAGCTATCACTTAATAACTGCAATAATTAGCATTTTTATGATCCCTTTTATTAGAGGATGTTTAAAAAAGTCATCAAGTTTAGCAAAAAACTCTTTATAGACCTGTTCGCGTAGCACTCAGCGGCTTCCCGCTGTCTTTCCTCTCCCGCACAAGCCGAGAAGCTTTGAGACACCTATTTTTTGTTCTCTTTTCCTTGCCGGAAAGGGGTTAGGGGCTAAGTCTTCAGGGTTTTGATGTTAATAAGGATACTCTTAAAACATCTTTTTAGAAAAGATATTATATGCCATTTACAGCAGATTGCAGGTTGGAGGAGGTACAAAATTTTTACCAAAAATCATGTATCAATGGGGTTTTACTCCTGAGTTCTGATAGCGTAGCTTGGCGTAAGCCATATTTTGCTGTACATTGCTCTGGCCGAGTAGTTGATGCTGGAAGTAACTGATTCATTGGGGTTTAATCAAAATTTTTTTGCCTGATTTCGACAATAATTTTTTTGAAGAGGAAATTGGTATGAATAAGAGAGCTAATATCTGCCCCTGCTGCGGTGGTTCCATTTTGCGTCATGTTCGTTATGGTGAACTATATTGGTTTTGCCTATCATGCCGACAAGAAGTTCCACTTTTGAGCGTTAATCGTTCGTCTAATTCAGAAATCCGTAATACAACCAGAGTGCTTACCCAGCAGACTGTTGACTTAGCATCGTCCTGAATTTATAGCAGGAGTCAGGAGTCAGGAGTCAGGAGTCAGGAGTCAGGAGTAAAACTGTCTTGCTGTCTAGGTTTCAATTTTGATTCTGTACCTCCTTGATCTGCAATCTGCTATATTTACTGGTCAAAACACAATTAGCCCAAATTTAGCGCCAGTGTCATGTAGGTGACGCGGGCGTTATGCTTTAAGCAATCCCAAAAAGTTTGTTACCCAGATAGCTGATAACCTTATCCGTATCTCGTTATGATAGAAAAGTAGATAAAACTTAAAAAATATTTATCAAATGCTGATTGACTCCTCTGGCTTGTCAAAAGTCAAAGACTCAGTAACCAAATCCATTCTCTTCGGTAACGAACCTAAGCCGGAGTTAATTGCCATTCTTGCAGTCTACTTTGTTCAAGGCATCTTAGGGTTAGCGCGTCTAGCCGTCAGTTTCTTCCTCAAAGATGAATTGCATCTGAGTCCAGTTGAGGTGTCAGCACTGTTGGGAATAGTCGCCCTACCGTGGATGATTAAGCCCGTATTTGGCTTTATTTCCGATGGTTTGCCTATCTTTGGCTACCGCCGCCGTCCGTATTTGGTGTCATCAGGAATATTGGGGGCTGCGGCTTGGGTGAGTTTGGGTACTGTAGTTCATACTAGCTTAGGGGCAACAATAGCGATCGCTCTGAGTTCCCTTTCTGTCGCCTTCAGTGATGTCATAGTTGACTCCCTCATTGTCGAACGAGCTAGACTAGAAACCCAAGCTAAAGCCGGTTCCCTTCAATCCCTGTGCTGGGGTGCTACTGCCCTTGGGGGTTTAATAACAGCCTACTTTAGTGGCTTACTGTTAGAACATTTCACTACCCGCACAGTATTTTTATTTACCGCTGGATTCCCCCTCATTATTTCAGTGGCAGCGTGGTTAATTGCAGAAACACCAATCAGCAAAGTTGAGTCAGAAAATCATCACACCAACTTTCTCACCGTCAAAAATCAAATCATTCAAGTACGTCAAGCCTTCACTCAAAAAGGAATTTGGCTACCCACAGCATTTATATTTCTTTGGCAATCTACACCCAGTGGAGACTCAGCTTTTTTCTTCTTCTTCACCAATGAACTCCACTTTAAACCAGAATTTTTAGGCAGAGTTAATCTCGTTACAAGTTTAGCCTCATTAATTGGCATTTGGATATTTCAACGTTTTCTGAAAACTGTTCCCTTTCGTGTAATTTGTGGTTGGAGTATCGTCATTTCCGCAATATTAAGAATGACAATGCTCCTGTTAGTAACTCACACAAATAGAACATTAGGAATAGATGACAAATGGTTCAGTTTAGGTGATAGCTTAATTCTCGCCGTCATGGGACAAATTGCATTTATGCCCGTGATGGTTTTAGCCGCTAGAATCTGTCCCTTGGGAATAGAAGCCACATTATTTGCTCTCTTAATGTCCATCTTTAATTTAGGAGGGGCTATTTCCAAAGAGCTTGGAGCATTATCTATGCAATGGTTAGGAATCACCGATACTAACTTTGATGCCCTATGGTTGTTAGTAATAATTACTAATCTCAGTGCTTTATTACCTCTTCCATTCCTCAACTGGCTACCCGTTGAACAAGAGGAATCTGAGATGGCAACATTGCCAGCAACTCCAGTTAATAATTGATGTTCACGCAAACAAGCTTTATTGCATCTATCAAATCAAAAACATATGCAGACATTTCCACATCAAGAAACTCAACTTTTACAAAAATCCTATACTCGTAAAGATTGGCAAGGAGGATATGAATCTCTCACCGAAGAACTTGATTATTGGATTGATGATATAGAAGGAGAAATTCCTCCCGAATTACAAGGAACATTATTTAGAAATGGACCAGGTTTATTAGATATCAACGGACAACGCCTACATCATCCTTTTGATGGTGATGGCATGATTAGCCGGATTACTTTTACTAATGGCCGCGCCCATTTTCGCAACCGATTTGTTCAAACTCCTGGCTATTTAGAAGAAAAGAAAGCAGGTAAAATCCTTTATCGTGGTGTTTTTGGTACACAAAAACCAGGAGGTTGGTTAGCTAATATCTTCGATTTTAAAATTAAACATATTGCTAATACTAATGTTATTTACTGGGGTGATAAACTTTTAGCATTGTGGGAAGCAGCAGAACCTTATCAACTTAATCCCCAAAGTTTAGAAACATTAGGAAATGAATATTTTAATGGCGTTTTATCCATAGGTGAAGCCTTTAGCGCCCATCCTCGAATTGACCCCAGTTGCACCCAAGATAACGGTAAACCTTGCTTAGTAAATTTTGCTATCAAGCCAGGATTAAACACAAAAATCACTATTTTTGAATTAAACCCAGACGGTAAAATTATCAGAAAAAAAACTCATAGTGTTCCGGGTTTCTGCTTCATTCATGATTTTGTCATTACCCCTAATTACTGCATCTTTTTTCAAAATCCTGTTAAATTCAATCCCATACCTTTTGCTTTAGGAATATCCAGCGCAGGACAATGTATTAAATTACTGAAAAATCAACCAACTCGGATTATAGTTATTCCCCGTAACCCGGAAGCAGAAGCAAAAGGTGTAAAAATCCTGGAAACTCAAGCTGGTTTTATTTTTCACCATGTCAATGCTTTTGAGGTAGAAAATCAAATTCTCATTGATTCCATCTGTTACGAATCTTTATCAGAAGTTGAACCTAAAAGCGATTATCGGCAAACAGATTTTGATGCTAATTCACCGGGACAACTGTGGCGTTTTCATCTCAACCTACAAGACAATAAAGTACAACCTCAGTTAATAGATAGTCGTTGTTGTGAGTTTCCCACTATCCACCCAAATCATGTCGGCAGACAATATCGTTATTTATACTGTGGTGCGGCTCATGCAGAAACTGGAAATGCACCTTTACAAGGGATTTTAAAAATTGATTTAGAGTCACAACAAAAACAAATATGGAGTTTTGCACCTCGTGGTTTTGTAGGTGAACCAATTTTTGTACCCCGTCCAAATGCTCAACAAGAAGATGATGGTTGGGTAATCGCTTTAGTTTATGATGCAGAATATCATCGTTCAGATGTGGTGATTTTAGATGCTAAAAATTTCCAAAAAGGTGTAATTGCAAAACTGCACCTTAAACATCATATTCCCTATGGATTGCATGGAAGTTTTACAAATCAAATTTTTCTTTTAGAGAACGCCAAAAAATAAATTACCCAAAAATCGTAGGGTGGGTATGGCTACGCAGGCTATAGGAAGGTAGTCCGTAACCCACCATAAATTTAATGGAATGTCTCTACAACGGTTCTAGGATATGCATATTTCATTTCTGAAAATGTTTATTAAAGTTTATATAATGCCTTCATAGGTTAATAAAACATTTTCATTAGCATCGTTTAAACCCTCTATCATAAGCAGTTTTGGACTCGGGACTGTAGCTAGACGAGATGCAAAGTGCTGTAAAAGGAATTTAATTATAGTATCCATCGATTTAAGAGCGATCGCTAACTGAAGATTTATATCGTGAGCCATCAGGCATAATCGCACCTTCTAGGAAAGCACTACTTAGTTCATAATCACTCACCTTAGCATTTTTGAGATTAGCACCAGTTAGGTAAGCTCCTTCCAGGTTCGCACCACTTAAACTAGCATCTCTCAAATCTGCACCATTCAAGTTAGCATTTTTCAAATCTGCACAAATCAAATTCGCATTACTGAGATTGGCACTATTAAGGTTAGCTTCACTCAAGCGAGCAAAACCCAGTTTTGCATGACTTAAATTTGCACCACTAAGTTTAACCTGACTGAGATTAGCATTATCTAAATTGGCATAGCTCAAATTAGCATTTGTAAAATCGCTTTCTATTAAATTGGCTTTACTCAAATTGGCATGAGGAAGATTAATATCTACTAACTCTGCACCAGGAGCATCCAAACCTCTCAGAGAAACACCATCCTCATTCAAATCTTGCAGTGCCAAAATTCTCGCATAACTAACTTTAACATCGTGTGCTGCATCAACCGTACTCCAGGCTTGATAATGAAATTGTTTTCTGCGATCTGGAGCTTCTTTAATAAATAAAACTAGCGCCACCACTAGACTGATAGTATCAGCAGCACCTAAAACTTCTGCTAGTAAAGAGTTGTCATCGACAATTACAAGAACTACCGTAAACATAACTGCCGAAATAATAGCGACTAACCATACTGGTGCTATCCAGAAAGCATCAATAAGTTTAGCAGGAAGTTGTTTGAGGACTTCACTTAATGGCTGTTCAGATATTTTGGTTTTAAATTGCTGATAATTAGCGGTAATATTATTGATAATTTCTTTTAAAACTTCACCATCTAACTGAATTGATATCAGAGATTTTTTCTCTAGCTCTGCTGAGGGCTGAAATAGCTGAGATTCTTTTTTAATTTCGGTTTTTAATGTTGCAGATTTTGATACAATAAAACGTTTATCCGCTTGGACAGGTTTTGGTAAAACAGCAGGTTTCTCAGCTTGGACAACTTGAGGCGAAGATTCTTCCCCCGCACCTTTTAACATCAACGCAGTAATTGCTCTATAAGCATTTAGCCAAGCTTTTTTAACTTCAGGAGTCCAATCTTCTTGGAGATACTGCTCAAACGTCATTAGCAGTGCTTCTCCCACCGGTCTATAATATTTGGGAATGGCTCCATAACCAACGTGTCTACCTCCTAAAGCATTGAGAGCTGGCCCTAAAGCTTCTGGGTTGCGGAGATTTTCTACTACCAAAACCAGAGAATTTAACAGTTTTTTCTCTTGGTTTTTCATATCTGTTTTAGTAAACAGTGGTTTCACTTCTGGGTGAGCTTTAAACAAATTTTCATAAAAGCTGGCTGCAAATTCATCAGCACGAGGTTTAACTTTTTCAAAACTATTTACCAATATTTCTACAGGTAATTCTGAAGATTCTTCTGGTATTTCTGTTAATATTTGCTCCGCTACTTTTACTTGGGGAATTTCCTCAATTTTTTGCTCAATTGGTTTTGTAGTTGCTTGTGCTGCTTGTGCTTCTTGTTGTTCTGAATTTGCTGCTATCTCAGAGTTATCTAATTTAACTTGTGTTGTTGGTACATGATCTACACCTGCACCTTTTAACATCAAAGTAGTAATAGCTGTAAAAGCATCTAACCAGGCTTTTTTAACTTCAGAAGTCCAATCTTCGCCAAGATACTGCTCAAACGCCAACAGCAGTGCTTCTCCCACTGGTTCATAATAATTGGGAATAGCTCCATAACCAACGTGTCTACCTCCTAGAGCATTGAGAACTGGCCCTAAAGCTTCTGGGTTGCGGAGATTTTCTACCACTAAAACCAGGGAATTTAACAGCTTTTTCTGTTGATTTACCATATCAGTATTGGCAAATAACGGTTTCACCTCTGGGTGAGCGTTAAACAAATTCTCATAGAAGCTGGCTGCAAATTCATTAGCGCGAGGTTTAACCTTCTCAAAACTTTGCTCTAAGAGTTCAATGTTTAACGTCATACTGGTTTATTGATTATTTGGCGAGAATTATATCAGAGTAAGGAAAAGACCAAATTGGACGCATTTTAAAAAATTCTTCTAAGGAAATTTTCAAGTCTTTATTATCATCATATTTTTCCATGTATTCATCAACTTCATTAGTTAGAAGGTAATCTCCATGCTAGCAATAGTGTCTTTAACTCGAACTCATCAATGATACTGACATATTTAGTTTCCTTGTTTCATTGATGAGATTCTCTTTATTAAGATGAAATTTTTGGAAGTTAATTGTTTACTAATGTAGAACCAGAGACAACATTAAGGTTAGCAACTAACCCATAGGTTGATACATACTCTTCTAACTCTTGCAAATCAACTGTGCCATTTTTATCTGCGTCTAGAGTGTTGAACAGATAATCAGTTATGTATCTTCTGATTTCTTGGGAGCTACGTTCACCTGTTGTCATATCCTCTATTCGTCCTAAAAGCTCCATAATTTCGTCTTTATCGAGTGCTTTACTTCCATCTGTATCCAATTCCAGAAAAAGCTTTCTGATATCTTCTGTTGCCATTCTGGAAGAGCGTAAAGTTTCTCTCAATAATTCATTACCAAATGAATTCATAAACAATATTTGTTCGATGAGTGGTATGGAGAAAAACCCTAATGCTGCCCAAAAAATTGCATATCTTACAGCTTCTGGATTTGCAGTTGTAGTCACTCCCAGAAAAAGAGAAGCCCACAGGAAAAAATTAGGATTCACAAGCAGAATATAAGCATCCCTAGCTTCTGCCTTATTCAGCTTGCCTGTTGTCAATACTGAAGTTAATACGGCAGAGATACGGATTAAGATAAAAACTAATGTTGCTACTGCTAGTTGTTGCAAACAGGCTAGGGAACGGTTCGGATCTGTTGATGAAAATAAGTCGGAAATGAATGTTGGCGGAGTAAACTGAAACCCAGTTGCCAAAGCCATGAATGCGACAGCAAGCACTCCAATAAATTTCCAGTTCTTACTGTGGTGGTTTGATTCAACAGGAGATTTATCACGCCAAAATTGGGCTAAAGCTCCCGGTATTGCCAGACCAAGAATGAGAATAATTCCGAAAAATATCAGGCTTGAAGAGTTAATTGGTAATTGTTTTGCCAAGCCAAATGTGACAACTAGAGCAACTGGAGTGATGATTGATAAAGTCCTGGATAAGATAGCCGAAGGATAAAGATTACCGCCCCAAAGTACCGATAAAACTGGGGAAGTAAGAGCGGGTGGAACCATCAAAAAAAGCACCCACATAACTTTGTACAAATCCCCTGGACTTTGATACAAAATTCCCGAAAATATTAAAAATAGCCCAACTATCCATCTTACTAACATCCACCCGTAGACTATATACTTCACAGTTGAAGTTACTTTGCGTTTACTCGCTGCAAAGTCAATATCCAGGTAAGTATAAAACGTCGAAGCAGCCAGACAAACAACAATTATGCCTCGAAATAGTTCTGATGGTATTCCCCCTGTGGAGGCACTTAATGCCCTTACCAAGCATCCTAGTAAGAAAGCAGCAGCATAGAGAAAAATTGCCCACATAATTGACAGATCATTGATCTGTTTACGCACAGAAGCTGCACCACCGGATTCCTTATCACGAAACTTGACTAACTCCTCTTGAGAGAGTGCTTTACCGTTAGGAAGTTTCAGATGTTTATAAGCAGTGGGAGGCAGATTACTTAAATAAAGTGCTAACGGTTCTAATACATATTGATGGCACACCACCAGAACAGTTTCACCCCGTTCTAAATGTGGTACGATTCGCTCTTGGTAAAAACTTGCAGCGCGTCCGTAAACTTGTGCAATTTTCTCGCCAGCCGGAGGTGCTTCGTTATGTGAATGCAACATTTCCTCGAAGCCTTCGTAGCTCAAAGCCAGACGCAGCAAATTCAAATTACGACCGGCAAAAATGCCAAAAGATTTTTCACTAATTCGATGGTCGATTTGAATAGGAACATCAGAGGATTTCAAAGCCTGACTTTCAGCAAGGGCAATTTCACAAGTTTGTCGTGCGCGTCTCATGTGAGAGACATATACTGCATCGAACTTCATCCCTTTTTTCTTGAGGTCAGAACCTGCTTGACGCGCTTGCAATCTACCAAATGCAGTCAAATCTACATCTAATACACCTGCAAAAATATTGCGTTCATTGCTGGTACTTTCTCCATGCCGAATGAAATACACCTTTCCTTTTTGATGATTGTTTTCTCCTACTTGGTTAGATGGTTCCGAGTTAGGAATTATATTTGATGATAGATGCTCTTTTGGTAAATTATTCATACTGTTTATAGAATCCCTGTAACCAGAAAATATCTGTGATTAAAAAAAGCAATTACAAATTCAAACTTTCTAATTCCTGCCAAAGCTTATTCATAAAATCATTAGCGTCCTTAATACCCATTTCTCCCAGTGCTTTCCATTCCTCTGTTGTGTAATCTAAATCCTGTCCCATAATGTCTTGAGTCCAATAAGGCAACTTAGATGGATTTTCCATTAACTCATAAGTTAGCTCCAATATTTTTGTCCCTGTGGTATTTTCCCTAGCCTTTGTAGCTAAACAAAAAGCCAGTAATTTAGCTAGATTGCTTTCTGGGGGAATAGATATCAGGAAAGCCATATTTTGTGCCAGAACAAATTTGTCTAATTTCATTCTTCTCGCTTTTTTACTTCAACAACACTTGTTAAACTTTCAGGAAAAATCTTGCTCAAGTAATAGATGATTGCCTATCTATTGTGAGCGAATTATGAATTGAATAATCCATACTTTTTTGATTTTTTTCCTAATTTACAAGTATTTTAGCAACTATTTTCATAATTTTGGCAACAGATTCATTATCTAAATTTAGGCTAGAAATTTTCTTTCCTATAGCCAAATCCGTATTTGCTACAAAGACTCTTCAACTGTGTTGACAGTCCAGGCGGCCCACAGAAAAATACATCAACTTTATGGGGTGCGTGCTGTTTTGCTAGATCACTAAAAATCTCATCCCAATCTGGACGACCAGTTTTTGTGCGACTCTTTAAGCCTGTGATTAAATCCACCTTTGTCTGAGAGTGCAACAAATCCATCGCCACAAACAGGGTGCTAGACTTCATATCTGATTTTTGCTGTGCGCCTGTGAGATATAAATTGATATCAAAGAGTTTGTTAGTGTCTTCAACTTCGATTTGTGATAACAGTTCCACAAACCATTCAAATGCATTTTGTTCTCGATTTAGCCAGTAAAAATGTACCTTCTGCAAATTGATGTTAGAAGAATTATGTTGATTGCGGTACAAAATACTTTTCAGGATAGAAGCAAAGGGAGTTACACCAATACCAGCACCAATTAACACAGCATATTTAGATTCAAAAATATGTGTACTTGGTGTACCATAAGGCCCATCTAAATAAACTGGAACTCCCTGCTCAGGTTGAGAACTACTTGAACGTATCCATTCTTCCCTTTGCTCTCGAAAAAGTTGATATAACTTACCAGTCCAACTTCCTGCTGCGCGTATATGTAAAGATAAAATATCTGGTGTTTCTGGGGCGCTGCTAATTGTAAATGGATGCCATTCATATTTGGAAATACTGGGACATTTAATAAATAAATAGTCTCCTGGTTGATAGTTGAAAGCTCCTGGACGTTGAACTTCTAAACCTAAAACTTTAGAGGGAAGTAAAGAGGCATTAACTACAACAGTTGCTTGTTTTGTTGCCCGCCAACGAATAACTAATTCAATCACAAATCCCAGTCCAGGGAATAAAACCCACTGCCAAAAAACTGGCCCATGAATTAACGCCAGGATAAACCACAAACCGTACCCCATGTGAGCTATATAGAACAGCGTAAATTTTCCACCTTGTCGGATAGGTGCTTGCGCTGTTACCCACATAATTGTAAACACTAGCAGTAATAAAAATCCCGATAAACCAGCTTTTGTCCCCAATAAACTTTGTAGAAAGGGCGCAGGTAAGGTAGTGTAATTGAGAAAATGTGCGATCGTATGCACAATTGCCAAGGCAAACATGACTTGACCTATAAGCTTATGAAACTCGATGCTTTCGTCTATGGGTAAATAGTCATTAAGGCTACTTTTGCGAAGCCAAGTCATAAAATGCCGTAGCATGGGGATGAGAATTAGCGCCCCGTTGAAGTTAAGTGTTGCACCACAACCTCTGGCAATTTGAACATATACATTTGCCCCTAAATTTGCATATCGATCAACTGCCCCAAAGAAAAGAAATATATTGACAGCAAAATAGAGGGCTAAAAAAGCAATTTTGACCCAATTGTTTTCAATGTAATGCTTGATGTAATCCTTTTTTGTCCGCTTGTTTTCTGGAGAAGCAACTGTTTGAGAGTTTTGCTTGTGAGGTCTGAGCCAGCTAACAGGGCTGACGGTCATTGCTTCAATTAAATCAGGAAATTTGCCGATTAAACCTTTAAATTCTGCAAAAGAAATTTCCCCACTGTTGTCTCTGTCGGCTTCTAGAAACAATATATCGACTAAATCGTTAATTTGTTCCGGTTTGAAACTGAGATTATTTTCATTCAGACTCGCAGTAATCAAGTGAGCAATTTCTGCTTTGTCAATGCAATCATCCCCATTGATATCATGTAATTTATAAGCAAATTCAAGTTTTTGTTCTGTAGTTGCAAAAACAAGGTTTTCTACAGCAGCTAAAAATTCTTCTATTTGGATAGTGCCACTTTTATCAGTATCGAATATGGCAAAAAGTCTGTCGGCAAAATATTCGTCTTTCAAGCCTAATGATTTCTTAAACTCAGCTTGATCAACTTGTTTATCTTCTCCAGCAATCTTGGTAAATACCCGTTTTAATTCTTCTAAAGTTTGTTTTGGGGTTTCCATTGTTTCTTTTATTTATAAGAGTTATTTATTTCTAAATGGAGTTTAGTAATCTAATTGTTAATTTCCACTGTTGAGTTCTCATATTCAACAGATTTCTAATAATTCAGCATAATAAAATACATAAATAAAGTCTAATGCTTTATAATGATGGCAGTTATAACTTTTAAGCATACACCACAGAATTATGGAATTACGGCATCTTAAATATTTCATAGCGGTTGCGGAAAACCTCAATTTTAGTCGTGCTGCTACGCAACTGTATATTTCACAACCTGCGTTAAGCCGTCAAATAAAAAATCTTGAAGATGAACTGACTGTTATCCTCTTTATCCGACAATCGGATGGGTTGAAACTCACTGAAGCTGGGAAATTTTTTCTCGAACAAGCAAAGGATATTTTGAATCGCAGTAATATCGCTATTCAAACCATCAAGAATAATTACGCAAATACAAATGATCCTTTAGTAGTTGGCTATATCCCAACTATCTTGGAGAGTTTTTTAGGTGAAGCGTTACATCGTTTTGGAGTTACCTATCCTGACATTGCTGTACGTTTCCAAGAGATGTTTCCTAGTGACCAAGTGAAAGCGTTGTGGAATAGAACCATTGATATTGCTTTTATGGGTAATCCACCGGATGATTTAGAGCCAGAATTTATAGTTAAATGTGTTAAGGAAGTTATTATCGATGCTTTACTACCTGATACGCATACATTGGCATCTCTTCCTTCGATTAATCTGATAAAACTTGCATCTGAAAAATTTATTGGGATGTCTGAAGAAACTTTTCCAGGGCGGAATGATCGTATTCGTGATACTTGCCAAAAAGCTGGTTTCATACCGAATATCCATCTGTTTGCTGATAGTCATGCTTCCATGATCGCTCTTGTTGCATCAGGCCAAGGGGTAGCAGTCATGCCACGAGAAGCAAGCGCATTGCCTCATCCTAAAGTTGTGTTTATGCCTCTTCATCATCCCATATACTACGCCCGATCAACTGCGGTATGGAGGAAAGAAAGACCTTCTCAATCTTTAGATAAATTTCTCAAAATTCTCTTTAATAAAGATAAAATTCCTGAAACTTAAAAAATCTGCGCTATAAAAAAATATAATTATATTTAGTAATACTTTGTAAAAACACTATTTTAGTTTTATGTGTTCATACCATAACTTAATTCTTTTTGGAGATATCTATTAGACATCTCCGAAAACTATCTTTTGAATAGATGTTGGAGTAGTTTTCTGGAAAATTGTGTGTTCATAGTTCTTATTGTTTTGTAATATCTACAGTTCTTTAACCACATACCGGAACACCATTTCTTAAGATTGGTTCTGTTGGACGGAGATTACCTAATATGTCAAAACATATATTAATTGGTGTTATTGCCTATAAATACAGCCCCGGTATAGTGTTTAAACTTGTGTGTTCGTCAAGTTACGTAATGATATACAGAATTTACACCCGTTTTGATGAAATAGTTATATTTATTAATCTGACGTGACTTGTGCGTAAGTCTTAGATAAGCTGTTGTGCATTGGAATCTACCCTTCATTGCATCCCCGTGCCAATAAAACTGTAACAAAAACTACAAAATTGATATTTTCTGGAAAAAAGAGGGTAAGCTAATCATATAAATCCGGTTCACGAAATAGCGTGATGAGGAGTTCTCTTATGGTGACAACGTCTCGCCCAGTCTGGGAAAATCACTCTCCAGCGCATATTTGCCCGTTTGACCAAGCTTGTAGCTATTTAGAATGGGCTGCGAAAGAATTAAAACTAGATGCTGGTATAGTAGAAATACTTAGCCATCCCCGCAAAGTTGTGACAGTTTCCATTCCAGTAAAAATGGATAATGGAGAAGTACGAGTTCTCGCTGGACATCGAGTACAGCATTCCGATATTTTAGGCCCATATAAAGGTGGAATTCGCTACCATCAGGCTGTAACACTGCGGGAAGTTTCAGCTTTAGCAATGTTAATGACTTGGAAATGTGCGTTGTTGGGTATTCCCTACGGTGGTGCGAAGGGTGGAATTCCCATAGATCCTAAACAGTACAGCGTGCGTGAATTAGAACGCATTAGTCGCCGTTATATTAGTGAGTTAATTAAAGATATTGGTCCTTCCGTAGATATACCCGCGCCAGATATGGGTACTTCTGCCCGTGAAATGGCCTGGATGATGGATACTTATTCTGTTAATGTTGGTCATTCTGTACCAGGTGTGGTGACTGGTAAGCCGCTTTCGGTTGGTGGTTCTCTCGGAAGGGAAATGGCTACGGGCAGGGGTGTAATGATTATTGTCCGTGAAGCGCTGGCAGAGCAAGGTAAATCCCTTGAAGGTGTGCGAGTTGCAATTCAAGGTTTCGGTAATGTAGGTGGGGCTGCGGCTGAATTATTACACAATGCAGGAGCAAAAATTATTGCTGTTTCCAGTGGTGCTGGAGGTGTATTTTCGGAAGTTGGTCTTGATATTCCGGCTTTGAAAGCCTACGCTGCTGAAAACCACAGAAGTGTTGTCGGTTTCCCCCAAGCTACATCAATTAGTAATGCAGATTTATTGACTTTACCTTGTGATGTCTTGATTCCCGCAGCTTTGGAAAATCAAATTACTGAGGAAAATGTCCATCAGATACAAGCGCAGTTTATTGCTGAAGCTGCTAATGGCCCTGTGACATTGGAAGCAAATCAAGTCCTAGAAGCGCGTGGTGTAACGGTGTTACCGGATATTTTAGCCAATGCTGGGGGTGTGGTGGTGAGTTATCTAGAATGGGTACAAGGTCTTTCTTACCTGTTCTGGGATGAAGAACGAGTGAACCGGGAAATGGAACATTTAATGGTACAGGCTTACCGCAAGGTGATTGAACAGTCAAAAGCACGACGGATTAATCTGCGGTTAGCTGCTTATACTCTGGGTGTGGGTAGAGTCGCCCAGGCTTTGACTGATAGAGGTTTGTATCCTTAGTTATACAGCAGTGTTCAGTGTTCAGTATGGGTTTAGCATTGCTAAATCCTTACAAATGTAAATGTAGAGATGTTCTCAGGAATATCTTTACACTTACATTCATTTTCTAATTACAGCCATTTTCAGGTAAATGAACCACATTCATTCTTTTCTCACGCTCCAGACGCAGAAGTACAAGGAGAAATCAACAGTGTGGTCTAAATACATGAAAATTGCTGTAAGCAAGACCTCAGCCTTTGTTAAAAGCTGACAATATCCAGTTGACTGATACTATTAATTTCCGTAATCGAATTATAGTTCCAGCTATTTTCAAATACTAATCTTTCCTCACGTCTGCTCTGAGAATCGTAGCGAATTTCTGTGACAAATTTTATTTCTGACTTCGATAAGTCAATATTATTTAGTCGCAGTTTGTTAAATTCTATTACCTCTGGAGTTAAAAAGTATTTTTTTCCTTTCTTGGCAATCTGTCTTGCTCCTGTACTGTTGTAAAATTGCACCCAACGATTGTTTTGACGGGCGTAGATTGTGTAGACTACATTTGCGTATTTAGTAACTGGTTTTTCTAGGATATCTAGATGTAAAACGAAGGCTCTTTGATTGGAATTAACTAACCTGCCTAATTTAAATAAGCAATTCCAGTCTTTGCTCCTAAACGCTTTTGATGAGTAACGATTCTTTACTTGACGATATTCGCGTCTGCGATCATCATCGTCATCATCACGTCTGCGATAGTTGTTGTTATCATCATAATCCTTTTTGGTAGTTCTGTAACTGACTGTCGTTAGCTGACTGATACTACTAATTTCCGTAATCGAACTATAGTTCCACACATCTTCAAATACTAATCTTTGGTCTCGTTTGTTGTTGGAATCGTAGCGAATTTCGGTGACAAATCTTAAGTCTGATCTTGACCAATCAAGATTACCTACCCGCAGTTTGTTAAATTCTATTACCTCTGGGGTCAAGGAGAATTTTCCTCTTTTCTTTTCAATCAGTCTTGATCCGGTACTGCTATAAAATTGCACCCAACGATTGTTTTGACGAGCGTAGACTGTGTAGACGACATTTGCGTATTTAGTAACTGGTTTTTCTAAGATATCTAGGTGTATGACCAATGCTTTCCGGTTGGAATTAACTAACCTTCCTACTTTGAAGAAGCAATTCCAATCTCTGATTCGATATAATTTTGATGAACGATGATATCCCCCCCTGTAATCGTCACCTCTGCGATAATTATCACGGTCATCATCATTGTCATAACGTCTGCGATTATTTCTACGATCATCGTCATCATCATCGTCATCGTCATCACCACCTCGGCGGCGATTGTTGTTATTATCATCATCTTTATCTTTTTTAGACAGGAGAAAATTTGATTCTTCTCCAGTCAACTGATTTATAAATGAGTAGTTTTTTTGCTGTGGTTCACCAACAGTTTTATCTTGTATATCTGCTATTTGAGTTGTTAAAGAGAGAACTTGAGAGGGAACAGAGACAGCAGCTATGACGGATAGGCTTGTAACTGTTAAAACATCTTTGCAAAACAACGTGAAGGAAGACTTGTGTGACATTGAAATCCTTTTATGACTTGGTTGGTCAGTTAAATTACTTGATTTGGATTTTTTCTATGACTTAATGCATAGTGACAAGTTCCCAAGTGTGTGTAACTTTCTACACTTCTTAGCAGTTGCAAAGACACAATGGTTATTTTAAATACACATATGCGTAAATTGCACTTTTTGACCATCTACCTATAGAGTTAATCTACAAGACATGGAAACGAGTACTCAAAACACCGTTCCCCATGATCCTGAAATTTTAAGCAATACTGGTACAAGAAGGACGGTTTACAGAACATTACAAAAATGACGATTCAACTTAGTGATAAAGCTTTATTAGACTGGAGTGGTGATACTTTAGCGATCGCCTTATTTGAAGATGCAGTAGAATTAACTGGTGAGTTGGCAGCTTTAGATGAGAAATTCGCCGGCATCTTCAAAGAACTGATTGCCGAAGAAGAATTTACTGGTAAAGTCAATAGCACCATTTTCACGCGGGTAGGTGCTGGAAACAATGTGCGGAAATTGATTTTGGTCGGTTTAGGTAAACCAGACGCGCTGAAACTAGAAACTTTACGCCGTGTTGCGGCTACGGTAGCGCGAACTGCTAAAAAGCAAAAAACCAAAACTCTGGGAATTAGTCTACCAGTATTTAACAACGATCCTGCGGCAACGGCTCAAGCTATAGCCGAAGGCGCACAACTGGCACTTTACCAAGATACGCGCTTTAAATCCGAGCCAGAAGATAAAAGTCCCAATATCGAAACAATTGATTTACTAGGATTAACTGGACAAGAAGCAGCCATTACCCGTGCTAATCAAATTGTTTCTGGGGTAATTTTAGCACGGCAGTTAGTAGCAGCCCCAGCTAATGCAGTGACACCTATTACTATGGCAGAAACTGCGATCGCGATCGCAAAAGATCACGGTTTAGAAATCCAAGTCTTGGAAAAAGAAGAATGTGAAAAACTAGGTATGGGTGCATTTTTAGGAGTAGCCCAAGCCTCCGACTTACCACCGAAATTTATTCACCTCATCTACAAACCAGAAGGAACACCGAAACGCAAATTAGCAATTGTCGGTAAAGGTTTAACCTTTGACTCCGGTGGACTTAATATCAAAGGTGCAGGAAGCGGCATCGAAACCATGAAAATTGACATGGGTGGTGCAGCGGCCACATTAGGTGCAGCTAAAGCCATTGGACAGTTAAAGCCAGATGTGGAAGTTCACTTTATTTCCGCAGTTACGGAAAATATGATTAGCGGTCGTGCTATGCGCCCAGGAGACATCTTAACCGCTTCTAATGGCAAAACAATCGAAGTCAACAACACTGACGCAGAAGGGCGTTTAACCTTGGCTGATGCCTTGGTATATACCGAAAAATTGGGAGTAGATGCGATCGTTGATTTAGCTACTCTCACAGGTGCTTGTGTGGTAGCTTTGGGTGACGATATCGCCGGTTTATTTACTCCTGATGATGCTGTCGCTTCCCAACTGCAAACAGCCTCAGAAGCCGCAGGTGAGAAAATTTGGCGGATGCCAATGGAAGACAAATATTTTGACGGGTTAAAATCGGGTATTGCGGATATGAAAAACACAGGCCCCCGTTATGGTGGTTCCATTACTGCGGCTTTGTTCCTCAAGCAATTTGTGAAAGATACCCCTTGGGCGCATTTAGATATTGCCGGCCCCGTTTGGACAGATAAGGAAAATGGCTACAACGGTGCAGGTGCAACCGGCTTTGGTGTCAGGACTTTGGTTAGTTGGGTTTTGAGTTAGTTTTTTCTCGTTTTCTCGTTTTTCTCGTTCCCATACAGAGTATGGGAATGAATTATATAAGGCTCTGCTTTGGGTGATACCAAAGTAGAATCTTTTTTTTGTTCCGGTGATTTCTGTTGAATAATTGAAGCGGAAATATTAATTTTTATATAATAAAATATGAGATAATTTTACCAACTCATGAAAATCACAGTTTATGACTACTCTATCTGTTAGCAAAGAACACATAGTTATTACTCCGGGAGTATGTGGAGGAAAACCGCGTATTGCTGGACATCGAATTAAGGTTCAAGATATTGTCATTTGGCATGAAAGGATGGGAATGTCACCTGATGAAATTGTTTATCAATATCCTAGTATTTCTCTTGCAGATGTTTATGCAGCTTTGGCTTATTATCATGATCACAGAGAAGAAATTAGACAGCACATTGAAGAGGGAGAAGCTTTTGCTAAACAATTACAAGGTAATAAACCATCTTTAGTTGCAAAAATATTAAAGGGTGAAAATGTCAAACAAGATTAAGTTTCACCTTGATGAAAATGTTGGTAATGCAATAGCTAACGGTTTGAGAATTAGAGGAGTTGATGTGACAGGGTAAGAGCATCTCAATTAGGCTTGACATAAGGGATGAGAGGAATCTAATGTAGAGTCAATGAAACAGGAACTGAGAACTCGAATCATATAATTGTTA
>NZ_JACJST010000004.1 GCF_014698305.1 Anabaena lutea FACHB-196
TAATTAAATTACTAAACGAAGGAGGTCTTATTATTAAATGGGAACGCAAAGTCAAAAATAAAGGTAATGCTGTTTATTCGATTTAGCTGCACAACAGCTTACTAACCATGAAACAGTAGAACCAGAATCATAATTATCTTGGGTATTGGGGAATAGGTCAGATAATTATTTAACCTATTCCCAATCTAGGCATTTAGAAAATCTTCTTAAGGTAGAATAAAACCGTATTTTTGAAATACAACTCTTGCTTCATTACCAGACAAAAATTGAGCAAATGCCTTAACAGCATCAACATTTTTACTGCGTTTGAGTACTGCTAAAGGATAAATAATTGGCGAGTGGTATTTTTCATCTGCCGCAACTACGACTTTTACTTGATTAGAGATTTTGGCATCAGTTTTATAAACTAAACCCGCATCAGCATTACCACTTTCTACAGATGCTAGAACTTGACGCACATTATTAGCGTAAACTATTTTTGGTTTTACTGTTTTCCAAATATTTAACTTTTCTAATACTTGTTGTGCATATTGTCCTGCGGGTACGCTTCGAGGTTCACCAATAGCAATTTTTTTGATTTTTTCATCTTTAAGGTTGTAAAAACTAGAAACACCAACAACATTTTTAGGTACTACCAAAACTAGGCGGTTTTTAGCAATGATCTTACGAGTACCAGCAAGCAAATATCTTTTTTGTTCTAAAGCGTCCATTTGCTTTTTGGCCGCAGAGATAAAGATATCCACTGGCGCACCTTGTTCAATTTGCTGTTGCAATGCACCAGAAGATCCAAAGTTATAACTAATATTAACGTTTGGTTGAGTTTGTTGATAAAGAGGCTTAATTTCTTCCAGTACCTCTTTTAAACTAGCAGCAGCAGAAATCAATAAGTTGGTATTTGATTGTGCGACTACAGCAGAAGGTGTCAAGGTTGGTAAGCCAATTGCAAGTAGCAGAGTAGCAAATGCCGTAGCAATTAAGGTTAGTATCTTTCTTCTTTTGATTGGAAAAGAGGGCTGAGAGTAATTTTTATTCATGGAATTGACACTCGGTATACTTTTACCAAGATTATCATAATATTTACCAGCTATATTGGTAAATATTTTCTCGGAAAAGAAACAGATGAAGATGATCAATCTTAGATTTTGTATCGTAAATTACTTTTTTTAAATCGAGTAGAGCATATTTACCAACCAAGTTGGTGATTATGCTGCTCTAAAATTTTTTTCGGAAAAAGAGCTTTTTTTACTAGCTATATGGATCAGCTATATTTGTAACCTGCATGCTGGTAAGCTTTCACTCAAATTAAAATGCTTTGGAAGCAATTAAAAGCAGCTAAAAAGCAGATGGAAGTTTAGTTACCTCCGTTAAGTATACCTAATTTTACCAACCACATAAAATTTGTAGTCCTTGCTACAAAATACCGATTAAGTTGGTATTTATATCTACCTATAAAGTTGGTATTAGAGATTTGAGGTGTGAGGTAAATGTCTACCCTTTTACGGAATTCACTGTGGATTACTCCGTTACTGATTGCAGTTAGTACGATTACAACTAAGGCTGTTGCAATTACGCCAGTTACTGAGGATGTAAAACAGAAAAAAGAAGCTATAAGTTCTGTAAATAACCAAGATACTAATTCGGAAATAGAGCAGGTAATATCTGTTTCCCAACTTTCAGATGTGCAACCAACAGATTGGGCTTTTCAGGCTTTGCAATCTCTAGTTGAACGCTATGGTTGTATTGCTGGATACCCCAACGGCGCTTTCCGGGGCAATCGAGCCATGACTCGTTATGAATTTGCTGCGGGTCTAAATGCTTGCTTAAACCGAGTTCAAGAATTGATTGCCACAAGTACGACTGATGTGGTTAATAAAGAAGATAAAAAAGGGAACTTGGCAGGTATTATCTTTGGTCAACCGCCAAAGGTAACAAGTAATGATTTTGGAAAAAGAGCTTTTTTACTAACGGATATAAACAGCAATGACAAAAGATTCTGATTTTTTAGCTAATTTAACTGATTTTCTCTATCCTCGACATAGATATTACGGTGAATTTAAGCCTGAGTATTTGGTTTTTAACTCTAATTTACAGGAATTTTCTCAAAGGGTAAACTATATTTGTAACTTGCAAACGGCTGGTAAGCTTTCACCAGAGGATGCTTACACTCAGATTAAAATGCTGTGGAAGCAATTAAAAACCGCTAAAAAGCAGCTGGAAGTTTAGCTAGTCCCCTCTTTTCTAGGGGAAAAATACTCAATGTTACTAACCACTGGAAATCTGTAGTCCTTGCGACAAATTACTAAATTAATTGCTATTAAAGATTTACCTAATTTGATTTCTGAGGATGAAAGCAGTTGCCTTCAAGGCTTTGAGAAATCAACATTCACATATTCAGATGCTTGATTTCTCTTTGCGACTCTGCGTGCGAAAAGAAAAACCCTAAATAGAACTTACGCAATATTTGACTAAAAACCTTATTCTTGCGTAGCGGTAATTCATGAATTACCGCTACTTTTGTGCTGTTTTGCGTAAGTCCTGATAAAATATCTCTGCAAAGCTGAGAATCTTCCTTCATCACCGTAGCATTAGTCTGTAAATAATCCCGAACCCAATCACAACCGGATTTCACGAAATCGAGATTGAGGATTTGCTCTAAATTCCACAAAACCACTGTCTGGTCATCACTACCAGAGGCAATCATAGGAAGACGGGGATGAAAAGCAACAGTACGCACACCGGAATTATGTCCGTTAAGAGTAGTAATTAAAGTGCCATCTTGATTCCATATTTTTACAGTTTCATCAATGCTACTTGTGGCAATCAGTTTACCGTTAGGACTAAAGGCAATACCCCAAACAGCAGCGGTGTGGCCTGTTAATGTTTTCAATAACTTGCCATCCCTTGTCCAAAGCTTGATTGTGGTATCTCCACTACCAGAAGCAATACGTTGACCGTCAGGACTAAAAGCTACTCTCCAAACTGCGGAATCATGTCCTTTGAGGGTGTGTAAAAGTTTACCTTCTGTGTTCCACAAGCGGACTGTACCATCATTGCTGGCTGATGCTAGAGTTTTGCCATCAGGGCTAAATTGAATACTCCAAATAGCGACATCGTGGGCTTTCCATGTTTTAAGAAGTTTACCGTCAGCTTGCCAGAGGAAGATATTACCATCTATGCCACTAGAAGCCAAAGTATTATTTTTCGGATTCCAGGAAACCGATAACACAGTCGCTTGATGTCCTTCTAGACTCTTAACTAAAGTACCGTCTGGTTGCCAGAGTCTAATAACTTTATCTTCTCCAGCAGATACCAGCAATTTACCAGTAGGATGCCAATCCAAATCAGACACATCAGTAGTCAAGGTTTTGATGGTACGTAATCTTATGCCGTCGGTATTAAAGAATTTGATAGTTTTTTCTGTTCCTGTCACAGCCAGCATTGTACCTTGGGGATTAAATGCAACTGTACGAACCGTGCCTATAAAAGCGTACAAGGTTTTCTGATAGATATTTTGAGTTTTCCAGAGGCGAATGATATTTTCTGCTCCGGCTGAGGCAATATAACTGCCATCTGGACTAAAAGCCATATCCCAAATTGTGGCATTATGCCCTCTCAAGGTGGTAATTAAGCTACCATCCCGATTCCATAGCTTGATCGTTTTATCCCAACTGCCTGAAGCAAAGGTTTTACCATCAGGACTAACGGCTAATTGGTAGATGCCAGCATCATGGCCACTGGGTATAGTCTGCAATATTTTACCTTCTCGGTTCCAGATGTTGATATTGGCATCGGCACTACCAGAAATCAGCAATTTACCATCTGGACTAAAGGCTAGTGACTGGACTGGGGCATTATGTCCTTCTAATATCATTTTTAATGTGCCGTCGCGGTTCCAGAGTTTAATGCGATTATCGGCACAGGCAGCAGCTATAGTTTGACCATCTGGACTGAAGGTAATATCTCGAATACCTGTGGTTTCTGACGGAATTTTGTGTAGTAATTTACCTTCTCGACTCCATATTTGCAAGGTGTTAACTCCTCCAGAGATGATGGTGGAACTATCGGGACTAAAATCCATAGTCCAAATACCGGCGCTGTTGGTGGGGATGGTTTTGAGTAATGTACCGTCTCGTTTCCAGAGTTTGATGGTGGTGTCATCTCCAGCAGAGGCAATCATTTTTCCATCTGGACTGAATTTAACGACTCTGACTATTGATTGATGTCCTGAGAGAGTTTTAATGAGAGTACCATCTGGTTTCCAGAGTTTGATGGTTTTATCTACACCTGCTGTTGCTATTTGTTGGCCGTCGGGACTAATATGGACTGCTAAAACTGCGGCTTTGTGTCCTGTAAAATGGTTATATTCTTGAATAGTCAAGACTACTTTTTGCAAGGCAGAATTAACTTGTGCTTGAAGATTGGCATCTGCGCTGTTGAGATGTTGGAGACGCTCTTTGCCTTTAATTGCTTGCAGGAGGGCATCAAAGGCTTTATTAGAGGCATATAAAGCTTCTGAGGAAAGGGCGATCGCTCTCACTTCACTGATTGCTGTTTGTTGATATTGGTTATAAGCTACTAATCCCAGGGCTATCGCTACTAACATCATCACGCTGACTATTCCCAGCATCACCCGTTGTCGTCTCAAGTTCCGCAGTTGTTCTATAGAACGTTTGCGCTCTATTTCTAGTCTCGCTTCTACTTCTTGCAATCTTTCAGCTTCTAGTTTTTTCTCAACTTCTTGTCTTTCCAATTCTTGACTAACGGCTAGAAAACGATAGTCCAAATCACTTAAACTTTTTCCCTGTGTCCACCTCAGCACTTCCTGTAATGCCTGTCCCCGTAGCAACCAGGATTCGTCTATATATCCTGATGCTATCCAGGCGTTGATAGCTTGGGAGTAAGGACGTAAATTTGCTAATTGTTTACTTACCCAATCTAAGTTAAAAATTTGCTGATAAATCGGATTTTTAACTTGCAGAAGTCCTGCTTTTTTTTCTACCAATCCTGTAAGAATCAATTCTGTTTGTTCTGGACTATCATCGCTGGTAATACCATAGTTTTTACCTAACCCCCCAACCTTCTTCCCCCCTCTTGAGAGGGAAGCGGAAAAACTTTTGTTGCTGGAAGGGGGAAAATTCAAAGCCTCTCTCCTGCTAGGAGAGAGGTTTGGAGAGAGGTTTTCCAGATTTTCAGATTCGGTATCCAAAGGACTCGGCAACAAAATTTGTTGATATATTCCCAGCAATCTGCCAATGCGTTGTTCACTATAAAGCAAGCGATCGCGTATAGTTTTTAAATGTTCTGGTTCATCTTGGCTTTCCCAATTGTGGAGAACGTTAATTTCCACCAAGTGATCAACACCCGTTTTACCACTAACCATTGACAACTGACTACTGATAATCTTGCATAACTTTTGTGTCAAAAATGGTTGTCCTCCTGTCCAGTACAGAATTCTTTCTAATGTAGACTGGGAATCTGGAACAACTCCTGTCAATCCTGTTAATAGCGGAGTGGCTTCGGTAAGTTGAAAGCCTTGTAATTCGATGGCTTTGCCCACATTGAAAGGAGTGCGGGTAGTATCAGAAATCAAATCTGCGGGAGTTGCGACACCAAACAAAGCAAATGTCAGACGTTGATATTCTGGTTGTTCAGCACGACGATTATAACAAGCCCGAATTAAAGCAAAAAAATCATCAGTGGAAAATTTCAGACTTAAAACACTATCAATTTCATCAATAAAAATAACGATAGGTGCGGAAACTTGCGCTAAAAGAACAGTATCAATAAAATCACTTAATCTGTTAACATAGGAAAGATGCGATCGCTCTTTCCACCAATTCAGTAAACTGATATTTAACTTAAATGTTTTCACTAAAAGCCCAATCATGGAAGCATACCATTGTTCTGGTGTTACTTCTTTTGTCCCAATTGCCGTAATATCAATTACACCACATTGAATTCCCTCTGCTTGCAGACGGTGGGTTGTTTGAACTCGTAAGCTAGATTTACCCATTTGTCTGGCATTAAACACATAACAAAACTCACCTGATAACAATCCCTCAAACAACATTTTATCTGCTTCTCTACGAACGTAAGTAGAAGCATTTACTGGCAAACTACCACCAACTTGATAAGATTGATTGGGACTAGAATAGGTAAGCATGAAAACAATTAAAAATTAAAAAATAATAACCTCATACCAATTCACCAAAATCCTAATACTTATGAATTAGTTGTAGGGGTTTAGCATTGCTAAACCCCTACGAAAGATATGGTTTTACACTATACATATTTAACCTTGATTGTCAATGCTTAACTCCTATAATTGATCATTTCTTTACTCCGGGAAGAGAGCCGAATGATTATTTCTCTCATTCAAAATTTAAAATAATTACTTTTCTTCCCTGTTCCCTATATTAACATAATCAAGAATTCAAAACCTGAGTAAAGTAGGTTTTATATAATTCACAACTGGGAACTGCTAATTGATTGTAAAACCGAATTAAGCCCACACCTTGTAGTGGAAATGATAGGTTTGGATGTAGTTCAATCCCATTAGGAGATGCAATTACTTGCCGCATTGCTTCTTTAAGATGTGGATGTTGTTCTAAATAACCTAATTGTTGCCGTAAGTGACTATTGAAAATAGTATCAGGGGTGGTGAGATCTGTTAGCAATTGCTCTATATTTCGGTTTTTTTCACTTAGGTGAAATAGGGCTAACTGCGTTAGGTATGGATTTCCCCCAAGCAGTTTATTTAATTCTATCCCAGAGATTTCTGGAGTGGGAGCAGCATAACGAATAGCTAATTCCTGCACTTGCTGTCGGGTAAATGCTGGTAATTCAATTAGTAATCCCACATTAAAGGGTGATTGATGTAAATTTAATGGTAAGAAGACCTCGGTTGAATACACAATTACCAACCGTAATCTCTGCCATAATTCGCTACTACCTGTACTATGTCTAGCTTGTTCATACCAAGCTCGTAGCATTCCAAAAAAGTCAGCAGCTATATCGGGGTAGTTAAACAAAACGTTAACTTCATCTAACACTAAAAGTAGTGGACTTGACGCAGCAGGTAATAAATGGGTTTCAAAATAGTCGGTGCAGCTATAATTGCTGCCAAATAATGGATTCCATAATTCTTCTAAACGGTTGGGTATGCCTAAACTACGGCTTACCATTAGACAAAGCCATTGGAGAAAATGACTTAAATTGCCTAAAACTTGGCTATCTGCCAGTTGTAAACTAACAACGGCTGTGCGACACTCATGTTCTTTGGCTTGAGATAATCCTTGGGCAATTAGAGATGTTTTTCCAAATTGTCGAGGTGCGCGAATGCGAATTAAAGCTCCAGGTTGAAAGATTTCTCGAATAAAGAGTTTTTCTGCTGGGGGACGATAGATATAAAAGGGTGAATCTAGGGACAGTTGTCCTTTTAATGGTGCTTGCAACAAACTAGTGAGAACTGCTTTTGCAGTATCATAATCTGGCTCTTGTTTGATATAGTCATCCTCTCGCAAAGACAGTTCAAAAGCTTTAAAATAGGAAACTAGGGTAGGACTGTCGATAGGATTTTGTCGCCGACGAACTTTAATTAAAGTTTTGGTGCTGATGCCAGTGCGATCGCTCAATTGTTCTAAAGTATAAGGATGACCGGAATTTTCCCGTGCTGCGGACAAGTACTCAGCCGCTTGCAACCGTTGCCAACCTTGAGAACTGAGTATAACGCCTCTTCTGCGTTTTTGAGCTTGTTCGGAGATATGGTCATGGGAAGTCACACGCAATAAACAGCTAGCTGTTATTAGACTAATTTAAGAAGTTATTTTATCAATCTTTGTTTTCTGAAAAATAAAATTCCTGTTCCGATTGTTAAATTACCAGCTTAAAGTTCCATCGGTACTGGTTTTTTAAATTTGATTCTGATAAGGTAACAATTTACATCAGTAAAAATTAAACATTCTTGCTACTAAAAAAAATTGCATACCCTATTCTCCCTAAATTCTGTTAGTTGTCATCACTTAATAGATTTAGGACAGCAAGGTTAAATTATGTCAGCAATATTGGAATTCTTGGCAAATATTTTATTTTCCCGTTCTTATATGCCCCACGGGCATTGCTATCTCTGGCAAACTCCACTGGTGGGTTTATATGTAGTTAGTGACGCGCTAATTGCGATCGCTTATTTCTCGATTCCGGCAATGCTAATCTACTTTGTCCGCAAACGGAGTGATATGCCTTTTTCCAAAGTCTTTGTCTTATTTGGGGCATTCATTATCCTCTGTGGGACGGGGCATCTCCTGGATATTTTGACACTGTGGTATCCCTACTATTGGATTTCTGCCATTGAACGCGCCTTCACTGCCTTGGTTTCCTGTTATACAGCGTTACAACTGGTGGAACTTCTGCCCCAATTTTTGGCATTGCGAACACCAGAACAGCTAGAAGCCATCAATAAAGAGTTACAAAAGCAAGTAGCAGAACGGCAACGCACGGAAGAAACTCTGCAAATGATTGTATCCGGTACTGCTTCTGTAACTGGAGATAAATTTTTTCCCGCTTTAGTCGAAAACTTAGCCACAGCCCTGGATGTTGCCTATGCCATAGTGTTTGAAACCGTTGACAACTCCTTACAAAAGCTGCGGAGTATTAACGTGTGGACAGTAGATCATCTAGCAGAAAATTTTGAATATGAACTGATTAACACTCCTTGTAAAAAGGTAGTTCAAAAAAATATGCTGTGTGCCTATCCTAGTGGCTTGCAGCAGATATTTCCCGGTAATGCACTGATTGAAAGGCTAAATGCCGACAGCTACCTAGGCGTTCCCTTAGTCGATATTAATCAAAATGTCATTGGCAACCTGTGTATCGTTGATGTTAAACCGTTTCAAGTAAACGATCGCAACAAAGACCTTCTCAAGGTTTTTGCAGCACGGGCTTCTGCTGAACTACAACGCAAATGGGCAGAAGAAGAAAAACACCAAGCTTATCAAGAACTAGAATTCCGGGTGCAAGAACGCACTGCTGAACTTGTGGCTGCCAATAAAGCCTTAGAAGTCGAAGTTAGGGAAAGAACCACAGCAGAAACTGCCATGAGAGAAATGGCAGAAAGAGAAAAGGCCATTAACGGTGTAATTCTGCGAATGCGTCAAACCCTCAACCTAGAATCGATTTTTAATGTCACCACTACAGAATTACGGCAAACTGTTAAGTGCGATCGCGTTCTGATTTACCGCTTTAACCTAGACTGGAGTGGGGAATTTGTTTCTGAATCTGTCGCGGAGTCTTGGAATATATTGCTTCCCGCACGGGCAAATGATCCCAAACTCACCCAAGTTGCTGTTGAAGGGAATGATTGCATCACAACTCAACTCAGCACTTCAGAGGTTTTGAATCGGGATACTTATTTACAAGAAAATGAAGGCGGTATTTATCGCCAAAAAAATAGTTATTGCTGTGTTAGTGATATTTACACAGCCGGATTCAATCGTTGCTATCTCAATCTTCTCGAAGAATTGCAAGCACGAGCTTACATCATCACACCGATTTTTTGCGGTAAAAAACTCTGGGGTTTGTTAGCAGTTTATCAAAATGGCAACCCCCGGCAGTGGCAAGAATCAGAAATCGGAATTATTACCCAAATTGGCAATCAATTGGGAGTGGCTGTACAACAAGCCGAACTATTTGCCCAAACTCAACAACAAGCAGAAGAACTAAAACGAGCCAAAGAAGCCGCCGATGCTGCTAACCGGGCTAAAAGTGAGTTTCTCGCTAATATGAGCCATGAACTGCGGACTCCACTTAACGCCATTCTCGGCTTTACTCAGTTAATGCAACAAGACCAATCCTTAACTTTTGACCATCAACGGTATATCGAAATCATTAACCAAAGTGGTGAACATCTGCTGGGACTGATTAATGATGTCCTGGAAATGTCAAAAATTGAAGCAGGACGAACCACACTTTATGAAACAGAGTTTGATCTGTACCAACTGCTGGCTAGTTTGGAAGCTATGCTGCAACTAAAAGCCGAATCCAAAGATTTGCAACTGAGTTTTGACTGTGATCCTACTGTACCGCATTACATCAAATCTGATGAAAATAAACTCCGTCAGGTACTCATAAATCTGTTAAGCAATGCTATCAAGTTTACAGAGCAAGGAAGCGTAACTCTGCGAATTAGAAATCAGCAGTTATCAGCGGGTGACACTGAATTACTGACTACTCAGCACTCGCTCTTTTTTGCAGTTGAAGATACAGGCCCCGGTATTTCTCCAGAAGAAATTGGTGATTTATTTCAGGCATTTCAGCAAACACGAGCCGGACATAAATCTAAAGAAGGAACAGGTTTAGGGTTGCGGATTAGTCAGAAGTTTGTACAATTGATGGGTGGTGAAATTAATGTTTGTAGCGAGTTAGGTCAAGGTAGTTGTTTCACGTTTCACATTCAGGCTGGTTTGGCTCAACCAATGCCTAGTTCCAAATCTTTCCTCCTTGATCATGCAGTTAGTATTGAACCTGGACATAACTATCGAATTCTGATTGCCGAAGATAATTCTACTAACAGATTGCTACTGGGCAAAATTTTGATAAGGTTAGGCTTTGAAGTACAAGAAGCTGAAAATGGGCAAATTGCGATCGCACTCTGGCAGCAATGGCAACCTCACCTGATTTTTATGGATATGCAGATGCCTATTATCGATGGCTATGAAGCTACTCGACAAATTCGGATTAGGGAGCAAGAGTTAAACCAAATGCAAACTCCTACAAAAATTATTGCTCTCACTGCCAGTGCCTTTACAGAACAGCGAGAGGAAAGTTTGTCCGCTGGCTGTGATGATTTTGTCAGCAAACCATTCCAGTTGGAAGAAATCCTGGAAACTCTTTCCCAACATCTACAAATACAATACTTGTATACATCTAATACAGGCAATAAAATTACTTCCAACTTAGTAAACAAGACAGATTTTATTCTTGATAGAACTGCCTTAGATATTATGCCCATCGAATGGATTAAGCAATTACACTTCGCATCTGCCCAAGGTAATGATGCTGATAGTCTTAAGCTGATTACTCAAATTCCACCTGAACACACTTTACTCATCGCAGCTTTAACTAAATTGATTTCAACTTATCAATTTAAGCAACTGATGATATTGACTCAACCAACACAAGAAAATATGTAAGGTAAATTTATGAATAATCAAAATAACCCAGACACATTTATATTACCAACTACCCCGATAAATATTTTGATTGTTGATGATTTTTTTGAAAATATTCGTCTCCTCTCTACTATTTTAGAGCAGAATGGCTACCAAACCCGCAAAGCAATCAGTGGCTCAATGGCTCTGACAGCAATTGAAGCATCTCTACCCAGTTTGATTTTATTAGATATTAGAATGCCAGAAATGAATGGCTATGAAGTTTGTGAATATCTGAAATCAAACCCTAAAACTGCCAATATTCCCATTATTTTCTTAAGTGCATCAGAAGATGTGACTGATAAGGGAAGAGCTTTTGAAGTTGGTGGTGCAGACTACATTACTAAGCCATTTTATATAGAGGAGGTTTTGGCGCGTGTTAAACATCAATTGAGTATTATCACGGCTCAAGAAACAATTTCTTATCTCAAGGAATGGATAAAAGAACTACAAAAAAAGATTGAATAACAAAAGTTTTTTCTTTATTTAGATGATTTATTTCCCTCATTTATTTAAAAAAACAATTACCTATCTTTTTAAAATAATTAATGAATATGCCCGGACAAAAAAATGTATTTCTAGCGGATATTTTAATTGTTGATGATAAGCTTGAAAATATTCGATTTTTATCTGATTTTTTATCAAAACAAAATTATCAAGTTCGCAAAGCAATCAATGGACAAGCAGCATTAATGGCTGTTCAGGCACTTGCGCCAGATTTGATACTTTTAGACATTAATATGCCAGGAATGGGCGGTTATGAAGTATGCAAAGCTTTAAAAAATGACCCAAACAGTCAATCAATTCCTGTTATTTTTTTAAGCGCTGGTAATGATATTACTGATAAGGTTAGAGCATTTGAAGTTGGAGGTATTGACTATATTACTAAACCATTTCACTTAGAGGAAGTGTTGGTAAGAGTTCAAACTCAGTTAAAGCTTAAACACTTACAAAAAGAGCTAGAAGCTCGTAATGATCAATTAGAAAATACTCTACTAGTATTACAAAATGCTCAAGCTGAACTTATTCACAAAGAAAAGCTACTGAATGCAAGTCGAATTGCAGCCGGCATTTCTCATGAAATTAACAACCCTCTCAGTTTTATTCTTTGCAATCTTAATCCTGCATCTGAATATAGCGAAAAGCTAATTGGTCTGATTCAGCTTTATCAAAAAGCATTTCCAGATCCGAATCCCGAAATTAAAAATTTTATCAAAGAAATTGAACTGGAATTTTTGACTCCAGATTTTACCAGAGTAATTCATTCTATTCGCACTGGGGCAGAAAGAATTCGCGCAGTTGTTCATGCTCTACATATTTTTGCTCGTCTTGATAAGTCAGGTATCAAACCTTTCGATGTTCACCAAAGTATCGATAGCGTTCTCATGAATCTACGCTATCAACTGGCATTAAAAGATGGTTTAGTTAGCGTGGAAATTTTCAAGAACTATGAAGATTTACCAGAATTTATGGGCTATACAAATTTATTTAATCAAGTGTTAATGAATATTTTGCAAAATGCTATAGATGCACTGCATTTAAAAGTAAATTCAGTGATTGATAGTTCATTCAAACCCATAATTTCCATTCATACACATACTACCCAGGAAAATAAAGCAATCATCAGTATTAAAGACAATGGTATCGGAATTGCCGAAGAAAATAAGGATCGTCTATTTGAGCCGTTTTTTTCTACAAAATTAGTTGCTAAAGGTGTTGGTTTAGGCTTATTTACTAGCCACCAAATTATCACTGAAATTCACAAAGGTCGTTTGATTTACAAAGCTGTCCCGGAAGGAGGCTCAGAATTTATCATTGAAATTCCGATTACAGGATTTTTCGGTTAATTTAGACTTTATATAGCCGTTGACAGGGTAGTTAGGACATCAATTGATAATAGGGTTTTACTCCTGAACCGATAGCGCAGCGTGGCGTAAGCCATAGGTCTGCGAAGCGTCTCCTGACTCCTGCTATAAAAGCCAGAAATATTCTTTAAATAAAGTAGGGGGTAAAGAGCAATGCTCCTTACCCCTACAAGCTAGGCAAAAGCCCAGACTCACAATTTGAAAGTGTGAGATTTGTTTTATACCAAACCGCCAGCGGCTTGAAAACGAGCGCGAGCGCGTTTAAAGGCTTTAGTTGCTTGGATTTGTTCTTGACGGTCGCCTGCGGGTACTTGATTCAGAAGAGTTTGGGCTTGGCTGTAAGCGGTACGGGCTTCTTCCAGGTTAATTTTGTCGCCACGTTCAGCACCGTTGACCAAGATAGTCACTTCGTCTTCATCAACTTCAGCAAAACCGCCCAAAAGTGCGATCGCTTGCCAATCTTGATTTTTGTTAGCGCGAACCCGCATTACACCTATATCTAAGGCAGATAACAGCGGCGCGTGTCCACTCAAAATACCTAATTGACCAGTAGTGCTAGGCAAAACTACTTCTTCAGCTTGGGCATCCCAAACGGTTTTATCTGGGGCAATTACACGAACAGTTAGAGTCATATTCTTTAATTTCTACTTAGTAATCGGTGATTGGTAATTGGTAATTGGTGAGCCACTGCGGTGGACGGGTTTCCCGGCATAAAGCAAGTGGCGTTCACCGAAGGTGTGCCGGAGGCATCACCCGAAGGGTAATTGGTAATTGGGACAAATTTCTTACCCATCACCCATTACCCATTACCCATTACCTATTAGCCCTTGAGCTTTTCAGCTTTAGCGATCGCTTCGTTGATATCGCCTACCAAGTAGAAAGCTTGCTCTGGTAAAGCATCCAATTCACCAGACAGAATTTGCTTGAACCCTTTAATCGTGTCTTCCAACTTCACATACTTACCAGGAGAACCGGTAAATACTTCTGCTACGAAGAATGGCTGAGATAAGAAACGCTCAACTTTCCGCGCCCGTGCCACAACCAGACGGTCTTCTTCAGACAATTCATCTAAACCAAGAATGGCGATGATATCTTGTAGTTCTTTGTAACGTTGCAGAGTGGATTGTACAGCCCGTGCAGTGTTGTAGTGGTCGTCACCAACGATGTTGGGCTGAAGCATGGTAGAAGTAGAACCCAGAGGATCTACCGCTGGATAAATACCCTTAGCAGCCAAACCACGAGACAATACTGTTGTCCCGTCCAAGTGAGCAAATGTAGTTGCAGGTGCGGGGTCAGTCAAGTCATCCGCAGGTACATATACAGCTTGAATAGAAGTAATAGAACCTTCGGTTGTAGAAGTAATCCGTTCTTGCAATGCACCCACGTCTGTACCCAGAGTAGGCTGATATCCTACCGCAGAAGGCATCCGACCCAACAGTGCAGATACTTCAGAACCAGCTTGTACAAACCGGAAGATATTGTCAACAAACAGCAATACGTCTTGCTTGTTCACATCACGGAAATACTCAGCCATTGTCAAACCAGACAAACCAACCCGCATTCTTGCTCCGGGTGGTTCATTCATTTGACCATAAACTAGAGCAATCTTGGAGTCGTTGAGATTATCTTTATTGATAACCCCAGATTCCATCATTTCGTTGTAGAGGTCATTCCCTTCACGTGTGCGCTCACCCACACCCGCGAATACAGACACACCACCGTGTTGGGTAGCGATGTTGTTGATCAATTCCATCATGATCACGGTTTTACCAACACCTGCACCGCCGAACAGACCGATTTTACCACCGCGTCTATAGGGAGTCAGCAAGTCCACAACTTTAATCCCTGTTTCAAACACAGAAGGATTGGTTTCCAAGTCTGTGAATTGGGGAGCAGGACGGTGGATAGGTAGAGTTGCTTCAGCATTTACGGGACCCTGGTTGTCTACAGGTTCACCCAAAACGTTGAAAATCCGTCCCAAAGTGGCTTTACCCACGGGTACGCTAATGGGAGCGCCAGTATCAACAACTTCCAAACCACGTACTAAGCCGTCTGTAGTACTCATCGCAACAGCCCGTACTTGGTTGTCGCCTAGCAATTGCTGTACTTCAACGGTGAGGCTAAGGTTTTGTCCGGCTTCGTTGGTGCCTTTGATGGTCAAAGCGTTGTAGATTTGAGGTAACTTCCCGCCGGGAAATTTAACGTCTACGACTGGACCGATGATTTGGGTAATGTAACCGATGTTTGTTTTTTCTGCGGTGGTGACCATGCTGCGCCTAAATGATTGAAGCTATTTTTGAGAGTGGGTCGTAAACGACCTGAGATCAAGCAATGTCATCTATCAGGTTAGCACTGAACGCCCCCACCTTCGCCTTAAATTCATTATTAAGAGCAGATCCCCGATTTTGTGAAAATTCTTCAAATACTTAGTAATATTCGGTATCATAAACGTAAACACGTGTCTGTGTGGTTCTTGTATCTTACTCAACCGATGACCGCTATAATGGATGTTAAACTGCTCTAAAATTAAAAAGTAATGACAACTCAAGCAGAAATAATCAATCAATTAAAAACCCTAGAAGCGCTTTCTCAACAAGGAGGATATAGTGAAATCCTTGCTTTATCACTAAGAAAAATCATTACTCAAGAAATAAATAATGTTCAGCAGCAAATCAAAGAATTAGAAAATGATTTGCAAGTATTTGAGCAACAGTATCAATTATCATCTGAGGATTTTTATCGGCAATTTAAAACAGGTCAATTAGGAGATGAAGTAGATTTTGTTGAATGGAGTGCTTTTTATCAAATGTGGTCTGATTTACAGGCGCGGTTAACTTTACTTCATTCTTAAACTGAATATGATAGTTCAAGATTATCTGACAGAAATAAAAGCTAAATTAATTACCAGTTCTATAATTAATAAGATTGCTATTGTTAAAGAAAGAGCATTATCTGATCAAGGTTATTTTCGAGCAAGATTGAATTTAACGAATGGTGATTTTTTAGAAGTGGTGGAATTTTTTAAAGTCCAGGGAGATAAATGCATTACAGAAACCTATCGTTATCAATGGATGGATGCTACTCAAACCCAGTTAAGAAAGAGATGGGATAATGTAGATCATTTTCCTAATTTACCGAATTTTCCTCATCATGTCCATATTAAAGAAGAATCTAATGTTTATGCAAGTGTTTGTAGGAATATTTTAGAAATAATTGATTTAATTAGTCAGGAAATTAAATAGAGAAGATGATAATTTCCAAAAATTGCATTATTCGTCTCTAGGATTTTCTGTATAAGTGAGGTTTATTTGGTATCAAAAACAAAGATGCCATGTCTAGATTTGACACGGCTGAAGTATAATTATACCCCATCCATCTTGAAAACTTAAGTTTTCGCCATAGAAAAAACTATAGGTTTCAACGTAGACGGGGTTTATATGGGGAAAAAGGGTTTTAGCCTTGTTTACTTTTCTTTACACAGTTTGGTTTTATTGTGCTTACCTACTTAGGGTTTGCTGAGAAAGTCTTTTCGTGGAGGTAGGTGACAGGTGACAGGTGACAGGTGACAGTTTCAAGAGTTGGATGGGAACGATTTTTCCTTTGAGTAGGAATTAAATGCAAGGTTTTTCAGTTTCCATCTCGTAAAAGCTTGCACTTTTTTTTTACCGGAAAACGGCTCAAACCCTTTACCTGCAAACTTTTCATATTTATTAAGCAAGCCCTACTTAGTTGCAAAGTTATAAAGGGATCTTGTGCATCAAAAGCAGAAATGCCATGTCTGAAGTCAACATGGTAAGGATTGAATTATAGTAGTTAATTTATTTATGCTTTAACTGCGGTTGCTTGTTTGCGTTTGCGAAGAGTGGTAACGCCAAAAGCACCTAAGCCTAAGATGCCCATGAGGGAAGCAGGTTCAGGGACAGTGGTAGGGTTAGGAACTACTACTTGACCAGCACGAGCAAAGCGCAAATTGTCAATGGCAAAACCAGCTGGTTCTGCACCGACTAAACTAAACTGTAGCCCGGCTATCTTATTCTGACCATTGTCAGTTACCAAGCCAAGAAATTCGATGCCTAGTCCGGTATTGGTGACTGATCCGAGTAATGCACCAGTTCTATCAAATGCCGTGATTGCAGTTCCACCAATGGCATTGAAAAAGCCGCCATCTAATCCTACTCCAGCTATGTCTGTATCAAATAGAATACTTATAGGTCCGTTAAATGTGGGGGAACCAGATAAAACAGGACTTGTTGGGTTAGCGCCATCATTGACAATTCTTGTCGGGGGTGAATTGGGATTTAGAGTTAAGGAAGCGGTGGGTGTTCCCTTGACAAATCCATTAGGATTGGCTCCTGCTGGAAAAGGACCTACACCTACAGTTTGTCCCAGGAATATACCACCAAATTTTACAGTGGGCGCACCAGCAACACCACCATATAAAGATGGTGCGTAAGTTGGATTCAATGTATTGACTGGCAATTCGCTAAAGGTTATTAGTCCGGCATCTGCGGTGAAGGCATCTTTAGTAATTCTGACAATACTTGTGGCGTTTGCTGATGACTGAAAAGTCACTAAAGATAGAGACAAAGCTGATGCCATGCCTAAAGCTGAAACTGGTTTGATTTTTACAGAACTCAATCTAGTCATTGATGCAATCCTCAAAAACGATTAATAAAGGCAGCGCTTCACATAATTACCTATTCAATGTTGTTATGTCAGATCATTAAATAGGGCAACTCTTTAACCTATGTTTTTGAATAGGTAAGAAAATGTTGAGGCATACGGTTTTCCTATTTACTAAGATAAATACGAGCGTTTAACGCCTGTCAAGCGGTTTTTAGCAACTTCACAGAAAAATAACTGAGAGAAAAAACTACTTTTTTGGGGGAGGATGGCGTAAAAATACTGAAAATACTTACAATATTTAGGCTTTCAAGGAAGTTTAGTAGGAGATTTAATTGCTGCTATATATAAACTTTTGATGAAGCTTGTAAAAATACCGTTTTGTATGCAGTGGAGTATCATTAACTTCTGTCGTTGCTGCTGAGAACGCATACCCAGAGGTTCTGCTTCTCTAAGTAGAGCAGGTAGAACCTCCAGAACAGCTTTCTCAGTCTGGAGACTGGGAACGAGGAAATATACATTTCTAAATCCTCTAAATACCCTAAAATAGGAGTAAGTTCAAAAAGCCGTTTACATTTCCCCCAGCCGCTTCATCTTTATTACTTATGAATTTCTCGTCAGCACGACAGTATTTTTATCAGGAGATTCAACAACCTGACGAGTGTATCAACTTGGCAAAGGCAGCTTTGTATATTGCCCAAGAAGAATATCCTGATATTGATACTGAAGAATATCTCAACGCCCTTGATACGATGGCGATGGAGTTAGAGGAACGCTTACCATCTTCCCGCTATCCGCTGCGGATGATTCAAAGTATTAATGAGTATTTATACGAAGATTTGGGTTTTAGTGGTAATAAAATAGATTACTACGATCCTCGTAATAGCTTTTTCAATGATGTAATCGAACGCAAAACAGGGATTCCCATCACTTTAGCATTGGTTTACCTGGAAGTAGCAAAACGCATCAATTTTCCGATGGTGGGGGTGGGAATGCCAGGACATTTCCTGATTCGTCCAGATATCCCAGATATAGAGATTTTTGTGGATGCGTTTAATCAGGGTGAGGTCATGTTTGCACAAGATTGTCAAAACAGGCTTTCTCAAATTTATCAGCAATCGGTGACGCTAAAACCTGAATTTTTAGCAGCAGTGAGCAACCGTCAGCTATTAACAAGAATACTCACAAATTTGAAATATATTTACCTGAAACAGCAAGATTTAGAAAGAACCCTCGCCGCAGTTGAACGAATTTTATTGTTGTTTCCCGATGTAAGTTTAGAATTAAGAGATCGAGGTTTGCTGTACTATCAACTTGGTCAATTTACCCAAGCTATAGAAGACTTACAAAGTTATTTAGCCAAGGTTCCTAAAGCTGATGATGCAAATGTAATTCGCCAATTACTGAAAAAGTTGGGTAAAAATAGTTGAAAAAGTTCAAAATTACGAATTACGTTGGCGGTAGCCTGCCGTAGGCACTATTACGAATTACGAATTATCCAGTTCTTCTGCAACTCGTTGAAGACGACGCAGTTGAGCTTCCATATCTGCTTTTGTCCAAGTTGCTGCGAAGGTATTGAAACCCCAACTTACCAACGGGTTAGGAATCTGGAACTGGAAGCGGTTAATTAAGATTGTACCATTGGCGACGGGTTGACATTCCCAGCGATCGCTTCCTTGGAAAAATCCCTCGAATCCCCAGATTACCAAACCTGGTTGCCGTTCGACAACTACTGTATTTAAAGTCGGTTTTAGTCCCGGAATTTGAATGATAAATCGACTTTGACTACCGATATCTGTACTCCAGATTTCTCCCACAGGTTCGCAACGGAGAACAGGGTTAAGCCAACGGTGCATAAGAGTTAAATCTGTAAAACAGCGCTCTACTGTTGAGGCTGAAGCATTAATTTGGATTGATTGCTCGATAATTTGGGCAGATTTCATAGTTTTTTTCTGAGTTTAACTTTAGTCAGCAATTCATCTTTAATGCGGTTTAAAATCGAAGTTTCATCTAAAGTTGATAAAATTTGGCTAACTACCGCCCTAGGACCCTCAGACCCCCAAGTAGCGCCATTAGCTAAATAAGCTTTTGTGACTTGTCCAATCCCATAGGAAGAGACACCAGCTACTCCAGCTTGAGTTACGGCTATAGATAGATAGGGAGCCAATGTCACTCCTGCTGTTGCTGTTGCAGACATACCAAGTAAAGTTTTTAAACCACTTAAACCCAAATTTGCTAACAGTTCACTAGCACCGATACCACCCATACTCAGGGCGATTTTTTGGAGTAATTTCACAGCACCAGTTTCGGTCATGGGAATACCGTAAAGTTTAGATAAGCCTAAAATTAAGGAGATATCAATAATCACAGCACTGAGGATATCAACTACAGTAACAGGATTGAGAGCGATCGCAATAGCTTTAGTCATCACAGCTTTCCAAATCAACTCATTGGCGTTCTGTTCCCGAATCATCAGTTTCCGCTGTAAGACTTGCTCATTTACATTATCAGCATAAAGCATCGTATTCAGCGCCACCAAAGCTTTACCCTCCCGTTGGAGAATCTCCAAAATTTTTAGTTTTAGTTCATCAACTTGAGCATTACCTTGACGCAACTGTATACCTCTGCTACCATCGGCACGACGCACCGCAGTTTTTACCAATGGTGAAGCCGCAGACATAACAATTTCATCCGGTGAAACTAACTCTCGCACCCTATCGTCCCGGATTTTTTGGTAAATTGCCATTCTGTCAGCTTCTGGATATTGGTCAACTTTATTAAATACCAAAATTATGGGTTTACCAGCTTCCCGCAACTGGGAAAGCGCCTCATGTTCCATTTTTGTCATATCCGCAGTAATGACAAAAAGAATCAAATCTGCCTGTTTTGCTATCTGTTCAGCTAACGCAGCGCGGGTTTCACCATCGACTTCATCTAATCCAGGAGTATCAATTAATTCTACTTGGGATTGATTATTGCTACGTAAAGTAACTCGTAAAGCCCGTTCCGTTTCACCAATTATTTCTTCGGTAATAGTCCAATTAACCTTTTGTTTTGTACGGGTGACACCGTGTAATGGTCCAGTCTCAAATACTGATTGTCCAACTAAAGCATTGAGTAAGGAAGATTTACCTCGTCCCACCATACCAAAGGCCGCAATCTGCACCACCATGCTGTCTAATTTGCTCAACATGGTTTCTAAATCTGTAATTTCTGCTTCCAAGCCGGATTTTTCTTGGGGGGTGAGGTCAAGATTATTGACTAAATTTCGCAACGCGGTTTTGGCTTGTTTATAATTGAGTTCAGCTTGAATGTCTTCAAAGGTGAAAATAGCGCTGTCTAGTTCTTTTTCCCATTTGCTCGATTCGTTCGCAGGGGGTTCGGGTAATGTTGATGTCATATCAATATTTTAGATTTTGGATCTACCTCAGTTTTAATCCTAGTACCGCCTTAGAGGATGTCTGAAAACTTTTTCGTGTGGGATATAACACTTGTAGATCCTCCTAAATTCTCCTTAAAAAGGAGGACTTTGAGTAATTTATCCCCCCTTGGAAAGGGGGGTGAGGGGGGATCTTGATCAATTCTGATACTTCTCAGACATCCTCTTAAATTCAAAATTCAAATGAATACCACATCTACGATTTGGTGGTGCAACAATTCAGTAATTCAGTTGTGGGTACTCAATCGCCGACTGATTGATTCTGGCTACTGACTCCTGGCTCCTTCTTCATTTCCGCTGTTATCTACTAGTGATGAGAATATAAAGTTTGTTTCTCGCCATCATTCTTAGTTTAACTTTTCTGATCTCAAAACCAGGAAATTAGTTTCTGCATGGTTTTAGTTGACTGCTGGTGGTATAGTTTACCGTTAGGCTTGATGGTTACATACCTCTATTTTGCGAATTTTTAAGTAAAAATGCTTGTAATATCAACACTTTAACAGTAATAATAACCGTATATACCCTATAAATGAAGATATTTAATATATGTATCTAGTTGCTATTTACCACGTAGCATCCCCTTCCGATATTGCCTATACTGAAATATCAAGATTAATTTCTTGTTTTTAACTAGTTCCGTGGGTTTAAGTCCCCCGGTTCTATAATCGGCAAGTTTTGTGTTGGGGTTAAATCCCCATTACAAAACTTAATTACGTATCCCTAGCGGGACCGTAGGAACTATTACGAATTACGTTCGCGTAGCGTTTCCGAAGGAAATATTACGAATTACGAATTATTTTAATTGAGCTTTACCTAAACCTAATGAATAACATTTTGATAATTGAAGATGATCCTCTCATGCGAGAGCTTATTCAGCAAATTCTTGATCTGGCAGGGTTTTCCACGATTACAGCCGAAGATGGATTGGTTGGACTAAACATGATTAAAGAGCATCATCCAATTCTGATTATGTGTGATGTGATGATGCCTCATTTAGATGGCTATAGTTTGATTGAAATATTACATCAAGATCCAGTCACTGCGCTCATTCCTTTTATTTTCTTAACTGCTAAAGATGAGCATTGTGATCTGCGTCAAGCAATGAGCCTTGGTGCTGATGATTACTTAAGCAAACCATTTAATGCCGAAGAACTTCTCGAAGCGATTACGACACAACTCAAAAAACGCGAAATATTTACCGAATATTATCTAAATCAGGTTCAGCAAATGGAAGCTAAACTCATGTATTTAGATCGTCACGACAGCTTAACTGGTTTACCTAATCAATTTTTATTAGAAGAACATTTTAATCAAACTCGTCTTCAAGCTTACAATGACCGTCAAATTCTGCCTTTGTTACTTATTGATATAAATATTTTTCACCAGACAAAATTAATTTTTGAATCTAGCTTAAGGCAATTATTACTAAAAGCTGTGGCTACAAAATTAAATGATATGCAGTTGCAGAATCATGCCATTGACTTAATTTCCTATTTGCAAACAGATAAATTAGTGATTTTGTTAAAGTCAACTCTAGATATTCAGGTCGCTGCTGATATTGCTCAAAAGATTTTAGACAATCTATCACAACCTTTATTTTTTAATAACCAAGAAATTTCTCTGACAGCTAAAATCGGGATTACTTGTTATCCTGATGATGGTCTTCAACTAAATGAATTACTGACCAATGCTGAAGTTGCTTTAGAACATTATAAACAACAAGATACCAGTTTTTATCATTTCTCCAGTCCAGAGATACTAAAGACGGTTTTTAGAAAAACTATTTTAGCAACTGATTTAAACTACGCTCTAGCACGAAATGAATTTCAGCTTTACTATCAACCTCAGATCAATATCACAACTGGTCAGGTTGTCTGTGTAGAAGCATTGATTCGTTGGCAGCATCCAGAACATGGCTTTATTTCTCCCGCAGAATTTATTCCCATTGCCGAAAAATCAGGTTTTATTATCCCTTTGGGAGATTGGATATTAAAAACAGTTTGTCATCAACTTGTTGTTTTCCAATCAGAGGGATTGGGTGATTTTAATATGGCAGTAAATATATCAGCTTGTCAGTTTGCCAACCCAGATTTCAGTCAGCGAGTGATTGATATTATTACAGAAACAAGTCTTGCCCCTAAGTTTTTAGAATTAGAATTGACTGAAAGTGTATTTATTGAAGATGTGGAAGTGGTAAAGGAAAAACTAAATGAGTTATGCAATCATAATATTCAGATATCCATTGATGACTTTGGTACAGGTTACTCATCTTTAAAATATCTACAAGAGTTTTCTTTTCATCACCTGAAAATAGATCGTTATTTCATTACTAATATCGACAAAATAGACAGTAAACAAGTAATTGTCAAATCTATCATGCAAATGGCAGATAATCTCAACATCAAAATTATTGCTGAAGGAGTAGAAACAGAAGATGAACTATGTTGGCTCAGACAAAATAACTGTAATGTCATCCAGGGATATTTTTTTAGTCGCCCTCTAGCACCAACAGAGTTGAAAAAATTTTTATTGACTATACAATGCCGCAAATTTCAGTGAGTCACCATTCATGTGTGTGATGCCTGCGGCCAGCATAGCTATGGTTTCCATCTCTGTTATCACTATTAGCAGGTTATGAACTATAGCCAACTTTAGCCCAGCTTGGATAAGAGCAGTTACATCTGTCAACATTTTTTAATGAGTAGATTTCTTTCTATTTTGAATAATTGCTCTTATAATAGTTTGACTAGAATTACTAGAAAAATTTTATTTTATTAAAGACATATCATTATACCATAAATTATGAAAGAATTAGACCAAATAAAAAATCTATATCCCCAAGATTTGGATTTGAAAAAAAACTGGTATTCTCCCGTAGCAGATGCTTACAACCAGGTAAGACCACGCTATCCCCAAGAAATCATTAATCGTACTGTAGAAGTAGCTAAACTTTCCCCGGAAAGTAAGATTCTGGAATTAGGATGTGGACCAGGAAATGCAACTGTATCTTATGCTCAATTGGGTTTTTCAATAGTTGGTTTAGAACCAAGTCAGGAAGCTTGTAAGTTTGCCAGAGAAAACTGTGCAGCATATCCAAATGTAGAGATTCAAAAAACGACTTTTGAAGAATGGAAATTAGAACCAGGGAAATTTAATGCTGTTTTAGCAGCGACATCTTTTCATTGGATGAACTCGGAAACAGCTTATGCAAAAGCCGCTGATGCTTTACAAGAGGATGGTTATTTGATTTTGTTATGGAACATGACACCTCAACCTGATTATGAGGTATACCAAAATTTGCATGAGGTTTATCAAATTTATGCTCCATATTCAGCACGATATGAAGATAGTACAACTCAAGAAAAGATAGTCAAATCTTTCGGACAGAAAGTCATAGATTCAGGTCGATTTGCAGATTTAATTTCCGATCAAGTTCTGTGTCAAGTAACTTATAGTGTTGATAATTATTTGCTGCTTTTAAGTACTCTTTCCCCGTATTTAAAGTTAGAAAAATCAATTCGGGATGCTTTATTTGCGGGTTTGCGGTCAAAGATTGAGAAGCATTATGGAGGAAGTATTGAGATTACATATATTTCGGCTTTTCAGGTGGCGAAGAAGGTTTAGGTGAGGTTTTTATCTCGCACCAGCAATTTTCATGTAAATGAATCACACAGCGAAAAATAAATCTAAAAAATGGTAATTTTAGTTATCCTAATTAACATCCTTATCTCCGTAATACTGTTATATATAGCAATAAAAATGTTGCAAATTAGACATAAATTGGCAATGGTAACTGATACCTTAACCGACTATGAACGCGCTACCCAGGCAACTTTACACATAGTACCAGAAAGTATATATACAGGACAACAGGAGATTTATAATCTGCGCCAAATAAATCAAAGACTAGAACTGCAAATTCAACAAGTGCAGCAAATTTTCAATCTCATTTTACTAGGAAGAAAAATTTGGCAGCAATCTTTTTGGAATATCGGGTCTTGCCAGAGGAGAAAACCCACCTAAAATGGGTGTAAAGAGAAAAATAATTAAGATGTCTAATAATCGTTCTGGAGTATTTATTGGCGGTTTGATGCTAGGAGCAACTATCGGTGCTTTAACCAGCTTGCTTGTTGCTCCACGCACAGGGCGCGAAACACGTAAACTTTTGAAAAAATCAGCTGATGCTTTACCAGAATTGGCAGAAGATATATCAACAAGTGTGCAAATCCAGGCAGATCGTCTTTCTGCCAGCGCCTTGCGAAACTGGGATGATACATTAGAGAGACTGCGGGATGCGATCGCTGCTGGCGTAGATGCTACACAGCGCGAAAACCAAGCCCTACAAAGGCAAAATCCCGCTGACGGGGAAAATAAAGATTCTCTCAACCAGCATCTAGAACCCTCGTAAATAGCATAACTGTGATTGATCCTTTGTTTTGGCTGGGACTTTCCCTCCTCTTAGTCGCTGCTAGTCTAACCGCTGTGTTAGTGGCGGCTATACCGGCTTTGCAGGAATTAGCACGCGCTGCTCGTAGTGCTGAAAAATTCTTTGATACTCTCTCACGGGAGTTACCACCTACTCTCAACGCCATCCGCAATACCAGTTTAGAAATAACAGACTTAACCGATGATGTCAGTGAAGGTGTCAAAAGTGCCAGTCAAGTCGTTCAACAAGTAGATCAAAGCTTAGATAGCGCCAAAAAACAAGCTCAGAATATTCAAGTTACTACACGTAGCGTCTTAGTTGGTGTAAAAGCTGCGTGGAAAACATTTACGCGCCAGAAACCAGTTAGACGAAGCGCTGAACGCTTGCCCATGAATGAGAAACCACCGCTCACATTGCCAGAGCGAGAAACACCGAGACAAGAAAATCGGCGCACACAACCAGAAACCTACCGTCTCAATCATGGTTATAGCGAAACTGCTCATTGGGAAAGCAATTTAGAGGACGAAGATTGAACTTGAAAGGGATTGGGGTAATAGGGGGAGACGGAGAAAATTAAAAACAGGACTTACGCACAAGTCACGAAAAAACTAACCACAGAGAAGCCAGTGCGTTGCTCTGGTCGAGAAATTTGTATCAACCGGCGCGACACTGAGGTCACTGAGAAATAGGAGTTTAAGAAGTTTTTTGCGTAAGTCCTCAAGAATTAGCAACTATAGCAGGTGACAGTTTGAAAAGTCTTTTGGTGTCTAGGTTTTATAATCAGTTGGTGTCCTAACCGCCCTGTCTGTTGCTATACCAATCACTCATAATTCATCACCAATTACACTTTGCCTAGATGTCTTAGATTAGAGTAAAGTAAAGAAGTGTAAAGAAGTATCACTTTTGCCGTACTTTTTTAACACAGCTTGTTTACTTCCACCCGTTAATATTTATATAAAAAAATTCCATGCAGCTTTGTTTTTGGCGACGAGTTTTAGTATCCATTGCAATCTTTTGCTTTTCTGGGTCAATTTGGGCAATGCAATCTCCATCAGCCCTAGCTTACGAAAATCCTGACCTACTACCTGCTATATTCACCCCAGTTGTAGATTTAGCTAAATCACTCCCTGACCCGCAAGAAGAAAAATTGGTCAGAGAATTAGAACAATTTGAAACTGATACTGGCTGGAAATTGCGAGTATTGACCCAGTATGACCGCACCCCAGGTAGAGCAGTCATCAAATATTGGGGTTTGGATGAAAAAAGTATTCTCTTAGTTGCCGACTCTCGTGGTGGTAATATCCTCAGTTTTAGTGTTGGTGATGCAGTTTATGAATTTTTACCCAGGACTTTCTGGATTGAACTGCAAACCCGTTTTGGCAACTTGTACTTTGTGCGCGAACAAGGGGAAGACCAAGCCATCCTGCAAGCCTTAGATTCAGTTAAAGGTTGTTTACTTAAGGGTGGTTGTAATGTTGTTCCTGGACTACCAAGGGAACAATGGATACTTACGCTCATTACCTCCGCTGTGGGTGGGGTTATTTGTGGCTTTGCGGCTCAACCTCGCAATGATAAACAAGTGTTTGCTTGGCAATGGGCGTTAATTTTTTCACCATTATGGGGAATTTTATTTATCGCCTTTGGTATTGGCCCAGTAGTTACTCGTACAAGTGATTGGTTGCCTCTAGTTCGCAACATCACCGCTTTTCTGATGGGTGTTTTGGTTGCCTATTTATCTCCTGTTTTCAGTCGTCCTTCTTCCAATGCTGAGTCTTAACTCAACTGATGATAAGCTGAAAGCTGATATGTGAGAAGCTTAACAGCAATGGAATGGCACGTAACTGATGCTCAAAGCTTGGCAATTATTGATAGTGAAATTGGCGATCATGTCTTTTCACCAGCGGAGTATGAGATAGTCCGGCGAGTAATATACGCCACATCTGATTTTGAGTACAAGTCGTTGATCCGGTTTTCGGAACACGCTTTACAATCAGGAGCAGCGGCACTAGCAGCACGCACCACTATTGTGGTAGATGTGCCAATGGTACAGGTTGGTATCGCTTACGACATTCAAAACACCTTTGCCAACCCGGTGTATTGCAGCATGGAAGCTCTAACACGTCCACAAAAAGAGCGAACTCGTGCTGCTTGGGGAATTGAAACTCTTGCCAAGCGGTATCCAGAGGGTATCTTTGTAGTCGGTCAAGCGCAAACTGCACTAACTGCACTTGTAGATTTAATTGAAACTGAAGAAATTCGACCGGCGTTGATAATTGCTACCCCAGTGGGATTTGTCAACGTAGATTCTGTTAAAGAACGTTTGCAAGAATCTTTAGTACCTTATATTACTATTGACAGTCGCAAGGGTAATGCAGTTGTGGCAGCGGCAATAGTCGATGGCTTGGTTGATTTAGCATGGCAAGCCTATGGCCAAGATCGAAATGGAGGGAGTTAACTTTTAATTTCTTCGTCGGCGACGGGGTTGATCTTGTCGGTCTTCACGTAAGCGGAGACTGACTTCATTGAAGAAATCCTGTCGAACTAATGGATAGTCGCTTATCCATAAGTTTCGACTGGGAATGTAGATATTGCTAAATTCTTCAATGCGACTTAAATCTGAGCTATTTGACATTACTATCATTTCTGCGATTTGACCACGAGCGATCGCTTTGTGTGCAGGACGCAATGGTGCTTCAAATTCAACAATAAATCCCGTATCATCGCCCAATTCTAAGTTAATTCGTTTTTCGCGGTTTTCAATAATTACCAACTCGCCTTTGTTGTTGACGGTTTCTTGTTTACCAATCAACCTATCTGTAATCCACCAATCCATAACTCTTCCACGAAAAAAGCCGCTGTACTTGAAACGGCGGCATTTTGCATTACGGATACTCGCTTGAAAGACTGGATACCATAGCCAAAAAAAAGCGCCAAATACCCCGAATACCAAAATCAACCCAAAATCCAGCCTGAAAAGGGTTTGAATCAGTAAAATTACAACTACAGTAACTACAGAAATTAACAGCCGCTGCAATACATTGCTTAACTTTCCCCAATAGTATTTGTACTGAGAACCAGTGGCAATGAAGGGGATGATTTGTTCAAATTTTTGGCGCGTCAGGGGAACAAGCATGAGTAGTGAGTGCTGAGTGATGAGTAGTGAGTGCTGAGTGATGAGTAGTGAGTGCTGAGTGCTGAGTACTGAGTGATGAGTACCGAGTGCTGAGTGATGAGTAGTGAGTGCTGAGTGCTGAGTGATGAGTCAACTTCTTTGTTCTTTATTTCTCCTGACTCCTGACTCCTGACTCCTGACTCCTGACTCCTTCTTTAAAGTATTTTTTCTAATCCATATACTAACGACTTTAGCTGATTTACTTTGCGAATTGCTAGTAAGACTCCGGGCATATAGCAGGAGCGATCGCTTGTATCATGGCGTAAGGTATAAATTTGCCCTGCTGCGCCAAAAATCACTTCCTGATGGGCAATTAGTCCCGGCAAGCGGACACTATGAATTCTAATTCCTTCATCTGCTAAACTGCCTCTAGCTCCTGGTAGTTTTTCTGTTTCTTCTACTTGAGGCGGATTAAAGGTTTTACCTAATTCTGCTAGGAGTTGGGCTGTTTGAATAGCTGTCCCGCTAGGAGCATCAGCTTTTTGGTTATGATGAAGTTCGATAATTTCTACATGATCAAAATATTTAGAAGCGTTTATAGCTGCTTGTTGCAGCAATACCATTCCAATAGAGAAATTAGGAATCAGCAAACAACCTGTACTAGCTTTTTCAGCAAAGTCTGTCAAATCTTGAATTTGTTCGGGACTTAAACCTGTGGTTCCGACAACTGGACGAATTCCGTAAGCGATCGCACTCCGCACATTATCATAAACTGCATCAGGATGGGTAAAGTCTACCATTACCCCTGGAGCCATCTGTCTTTCACCCGCCACATAGCCTAACATTGGCTCTAATTGATTGGTAATAGGAACTTCTAAAGGTTCGCTTAAACCTGCCAGTTCCCCTGCATCTTTGTCTTGATGTTCCGGTGAGGTATCGAGAGCGCCCATTAAAATCATATCCGGTGCTTGAGCAACTGCTTTGATGACTTCACGTCCCATTTTGCCAGCTGCACCATTGACAATGACAGGAATAGTAGATTGATTAGTCATATTTCCTTAAAATGCGTTTTCAGTCAACAAACGCATTGTAGAAGAATTTGGCTAGTGACTCAAACCTTTAAAGGGTAGGCTGTAGGAGAAAAAATAATTTTCTTCACTACACCCTACCCTTTATCCACAAATTATCCTACTGGGTAAATCTTGATTGGTTAGATAATGGCGCGCTTACCTATGACCTAATTATCTAGATTATTCACCCTCCAAAGCGTTAATTCTCGGATTTTTAGAGATATTTTGTTGTTCTTCCACAAACTCTTCAACCGCATAGACATCAGGCCAAACAGTAGCGCCGTGTTCGTAAGCATCAATACCGATTTTATCAGCTTCAGAATCAACACGCAGTCTACCAATAGCTTTGAGTCCACCAAACATTAAAAAGGCAAACGCTACAGTAAAAGCAGTGATAGCAACTAAACCCAAAATCTGCACACCCAACAAATCAAAGCCACCACCTAAAAATAGTCCAGCTTTTTTGTTCAGGGTCAATTCTGCTTGACCAAATAAGCCAACGGCTAAAGTACCCATCATGCCATTGATACCATGAACTGCAAAGGCACTTACAGGGTCATCAATATGCATTGCTTCAATGAAATCAATGCCCAAAACTACTAAAATTCCCCCGGTTAAACCAATCAAAACCGCAGCCCAAGGTGCCACAAAAGCGCAACCCGCCGTAATTCCTACAAGTCCTGCTAAAGAACCGTTGAGACAATAAACTAAATCCCATTTACCAGAACGGAAATATTGAAAAAGCATTCCCGCTAAAGCGCCAGCACCAGCGCCAAGGGTAGTATTGAGTGTGACTAAACCAATTAAGCCAGGATTAGAAGTACCTAAAGTTGAACCTGGGTTGAACCCGTACCAGCCAAACCATAAAATCATGGTTCCCAAGGTTGCTAAACCTAAGTTATGTGCCGGTGGTAGTGTTCCCCAAGGAGTACGTCCAGGACGGGAACCGAGTAAATAAGCACCAACTATAGCTGTCCAACCACCAACGGTGTGAACTACAGCACTACCGGCAAAGTCATGGAAACTCATTTTCGCTAACCAGCCGTTGGCGTTCCACACCCAGTGGACAATAAGTGGATAGCTGAATGCACCCATGATGGCGCTGTAAATTAAGTCAGCAACAAAGTCAGTTCTTCCCGCCATTGCACCTGTAGTAATTGTACTGGCTGTGGCTGCAAAGGCAAATTGGAAGAAGAACAAGGTGTAAGCATTGAGGTTGGAAGCTATACCCGGTACACCACCACTAGGAAAGGCTCCATCAATGGGTAACTGACTGAGGAAAAAGGTATCTGTGCCAATGAAACCACCCGCGCTTGTACCGAAAGCAATACCAAAGCCAATACCCCACCACACCAAAATGGTGACAGCAGCATCAACAAAGTTTTCTAATAAAGCGTTTACTACTCCTCTTTGTCGCAGCAAACCTGCTTCTAACATGGAAAAGCCTGTTTGCATGAAGAAGACTAAAAACCCTGTTAGTAATACCCAGGTGGTATCAATAGAAATTTGTAATTGTTTTGTTGTGCTGTCTAAAGATTGGAGTGTTGGCGGATCTGCTGCTTGTACAACTGTAGGAGCAAAAATTGCAAACACCATTGAGCCTATAGCTAGTGCTAGTAGGCGATACAAGGGTTTAATATTTTTATTCATTGCTTTTTTTCCTGCTAGAAAAGCTCTATTTGATCTTGTTTAGAATCTTTCTGAAATCAAGTAGTTTAATTAGGGTCACTAAACAAGATTTTTGCCAATAAATCTGGAAAAAATATTTGATTTAGGGCAAATTTAACCGAAACTAAATACAGGAATAATTAAGTTATTTCCTGCTGCAAGGTGTTGAAATTACTACCACAATAAGTTGGACTGATTTTGCATTTAATAAAGTTTAAAATTCTGTATCAGAGACTACAATTTTTAGTATTTGATCTCAATAATCTTTTCAGCGGTAAAGACTCAGGGGGGTGTATCCTTTACTATATCGGGATTTTCCGTTATCAAAGTTGCATAATCAAAACTTTATAAAAAGTATATGGAAATATAATGAATTATGACTTTTTATATAAAAAATCACAATTTATCATGACAATTTTTGCTGGGGTTAATTGTCGTAATTAAAACATCTGTTGTAAATATTGCTTGTAGCCTAATGCTTCTAATTTGCTTTGCTTGTCCATCACCATATCACATAAGCTTTGTCGATATTCTTGGACTTTTTGCAGTAATTCGGGTTGGTGAGTAGCGAGAATTTGTATTGCTAGAAGTCCAGCATTTTTAGCATTACCAATGGCTACCGTCGCTACAGGTATTCCCGCTGGCATTTGCACAATAGAATATAAAGAGTCTACACCTTGTAAGTTACGGGTAGATACGGGGACACCAATTACAGGAAGTGGGGTTAAAGATGCTACCATGCCAGGAAGATGCGCTGCGCCTCCTGCACCAGCAATAATTACTTTGATACCGCGTTGATGTGCTGTTTGGGCATATTCCACCATCCGTTCTGGAGTACGATGGGCAGAGACGATCGCAACTTCGCATTCAATACCGAATTCTTCACAAACGGCGATCGCATCTTTCATTGTGGGCAAATCTGAATCACTGCCCATGATAATACCAATTTGAAGACTCATATGATTTTAGATTCTAGATTTTGGATTAATTACCGATGCTTCCATCTACAATCAATTCAGATTTAGCTTTTTCTGGCTAGGGTAATGACCAAAGCAACACCAAATCCCATCCTATCAAACGTAGATATTATCAATGCAAGAGTACCCGGTTATCAAGATTTGCAGATGATCTGGGTAAATGAAAACGGTATAGTTGAGCAAATTTTGCCTATGGGAACAGTCTGCAAACGCTTTCCAGCAAAAGATTTACAAATTTTGGATGTTGCTGGTGATTGGATTTCCTTAGGTGGCGTAGATTTGCAAATTAACGGTGGGCTAGGTTTAGCTTTTCCTGATTTAACAGCAGAAAATGCCCCAATGCTGGAAAATATCTCTCAATACTTGTGGAATGTCGGTGTTGATGGATATTTACCAACCCTGGTAACAACGTCTATAGAAAATATACAGCGATCGCTTGCCGTTATCTCTAATTTTTCTCCCATCTCTGTCAACTCAGCCCAAATCCTGGGAGTGCATCTAGAAGGCCCCTTTTTAAACTACTACAAACGTGGCGCACATCCAGCAGAATACCTTCAACCCCTAACCATTGATAAAGTCAAGCGACTGATTGGAGATTATGCTTCCATTATCAAAATCATCACCTTAGCACCAGAATTAGATACCACAGGTGAAGTTATTCCATATTTGCGTTCTTTAGGAATCATCGTCAGTTTAGGACATTCTCAAGCAACCGCAGTGGAAGCACAAAGCGCCTTTGAGATGGGTGCAACGATGATAACTCACGCCTTCAACGCCATGCCACCATTACATCACCGCGAACCAGGATTATTAGGTGCAGCCATGAACAATCCCGAAGTGATGTGTAGTTTTATAGCCGATGGACAGCACGTTGTCCCGATCATGTTAGAAATTCTCCTCCGTGCTAGTAAAGGGCTATTTCTTGTCAGTGATGCCCTTGCACCATTAGGATTAATAGATGGTGTGTATCCTTGGGATAGTCGGCAAATTGAAATTATTAACGGTACAGCCAGATTAGCCGATGGTACTTTATCAGGAACGACTTTGCCTTTATTGGTAGGAGTGCAGAACTTGGTAAAGTGGGGAATATGCGACGCAGAAAAAGCCATTTATCTAGCTACAGACGCGCCCAGAAAGGCTATTAATTTACCAACACTTACCCCCAATCAACCTGCCAATTTCTTACGCTGGCATAAGGACGAAACCGCAGGAGAACTTTCTTGGAAACGGCTGACAGGTGATAGGTAGAAGAGGTGACAGACTTGAAAGTCTGTTTCTGTCTAATTACTTATCAAAAAAATCTCCGCGTCTCCGTGTCTCCCTATCTCCGCGTCTCTACATTCTATTGCCCATGCCCTAAAAACTGACAACTGACCGCGAACAAATGATAATTTTAAAAATTGTGAACCGTTAAATAGAGATGTTATGAACGTAGCCGACGATAAAACAATTGTACGCGAGTACTTCAATTCTACAGGTTTTGACCGTTGGCAACGCATCTACGGTGATGGTGAAGTCAACAAAGTCCAACTAGACATTCGCACTGGACACCAACAAACCGTGGATACAGTCATCGGCTGGTTGGAAGCAGACAAAAATTTAGCAGAATTGTCAATCTGCGATGCTGGTTGTGGTGTAGGTAGTCTGAGTATTCCTTTAGCTATAGATGGCGCTAAAGTTTACGCCAGCGATATTTCCGCCAAAATGGTTTCAGAAGCCCAAGATAGGGCTGTACAAGCTTTATCTAATACTGTAAATCCCACCTTTGCTGTTCAGGATTTGGAATCTTTAACTGGTAGTTATCACACTGTCATTTGCTTAGATGTTCTGATCCATTACCCTCAAGAAAAAGCAGATGAAATGATTTCTCACCTCTGTTCTTTAGCACAATCACGAATCATTCTAAGTTTTGCACCTAAAACCTTCTTTTTGACTATTCTCAAGAAGATCGGTAGTTTCTTTCCAGGCCCCAGTAAAGCCACTCGCGCTTATTTACACCGGGAAGTTGATGTAGTGAAAATTCTGGAAAAAAATGGATTTACAGTCCAAAGACAAGCAATGACTCGGACTCGCTTCTACTTTTCTAGGTTGTTAGAAGCTACAAGATAATAAGTAAAAATCGCAGCAGAAACACAGTATTGATTTTGCTGCGGTTTACATCTGAAATATTTTTTTTCAGCTTTGATTCTGAGAAGTATTTTGTTTAACATCTTTCTTAAATGGCAGTCAAAAAAGTAATTAACTTTCCGGCAAAATTAATATTTGCTTCTCCTTGGTTCATTATATTTATCTTTTCGGTTATCGGTCTTATAGGCATCCTCAACCATTCAATGTGGAGAGATGAACTCAATCCTTGGTTGATTGTCAGAGATAGTAAATCTTGGCAAGATTTAATTGAGAATATTCGTTATGAAGCTCATCCTGTGCTGTGGTATTTCTCTTTGGCATTGCTGAGGAATATTGCTGATACACCTATAATCATGCAACTATTTCATTTATCTCTGGCAATTTCTTCTGTGACTATTTTTTGGTTATATAGTCCTTTTAATTATAGACAAAAGTTCCTTTTTACATTTACCTATCTCCCTTTTTATGAATTTCTCTTGATTTCTCGAAATTATGCTTTTGGAATGTTGTTTATTTTTGCTTTTTGCGCTGCTTTTCCATCTAGGAAAAAAACTTATATTACTTTAGCAATTTTATTAGGATTAATGGCAAATACTAATGCCTATGCCCTCTTGATATCATTTGCTTTCTTATTAACTTTAATATTTGAATTTTGTTTTGATATTGAACATCGTCAACAGTATCTTCAACAAAATAAAAAAGCTGACTTATTTATAAGTATTGCGATCATTATCGCTTGTTATCTCTTGGCAATAAATATTATTACTCCTCCTGCGGATAGTTATCTTCATGGAGGATTAAATACTGGCTGGTCTATGACACTAGATTTGCGCCATTTATTGAAAAGTATAGGTAGATTATTTGGCGGTTATTTTTTAATAATACCAGCATCTAAACGCTGGCTAGATTTAATCGTCTGTGCAGTAATCGCCCTATTCATGGTGATGTTAACTTTAATTAAATTATCTAAAAAACCCTTTGCTCTCTTTTTTTACATCATTGGAACTTTAGAAATATTTACATTTGCCTACTTGAGATTTTCAGGTTCAGGCCCTAGACATTTTGGGCATTTTTATTTAATTCTTTTGGCTGCGTTATGGCTGGGAAGTTATTATCAAGAATCTAATCTTTTTACCACCAAATTTATTATCCCACCAAAATCACTTAAATTCGTTCATAAATGGCACTATATAATGTTTATGGCGACTTTATATATGCAACTTTTTGGAGGTATTTACGGATTTTCTAGAGATATGATTATACCTTTTTCTGCGAGTCGGGCAACAACACAGTATATCCAGAATTCTCAGCTAGATAATGAATTTATTGTTGCTAGTCGAGATGCAAATATGGCTGCACTCTCAGGTTATCTTAACCGTAAATTCTATTATCCTGAACGGCAAGATATGGGAAGTTTTACCCTGTTTAAAACAGGACGTAAAGAGGTTGAACAATCAGAAATACTAGAACAAATGAGTTCTCTTTTAAATTTGCCAAAATACAAAAATAAAATTCTGCTTATTTTACATAAAAAACTGCAATTCAATCAAACTGATTTGAAGATTGATCCTATCAAGAGTTTTGAGAAATCATGGATAGATACTGAACGATATTATCTCTATTGGGTGAGTCAAAAAAATAAGAATTTAGAATAATGGATAAATTCTTTTACTTAATGTATTTATTTTTTCGATTTTAGCAAATTCTTGAATATCACATCTCATCTTTATGCATATGCAAAAGCGATGCCTGCGGCGAGCGTAGCTATCGCACTATAGGTATAAAATAAAAATTAAAAAGCCCCCCTTGTTAAGGGGGGTTGGGGGGATCAAAATGTATTTACCATACAACAAAAACCTTGTAACAAGAGCCAAAGAATTAAGGAAGAATATGACTTTAGCCGAGAAAAAACTTTGGTATGAATACTTACGTAATTTCAAATATAGAGTTCATCGTCAACGCCCTATTGATAACTTTATTGTTGATTTTTACTGTCCTCAATTAAAGTTAGTCATTGAGATAGATGGTGATAGTCACTACACAGAGAATGCTCAAGAATATGATCGCCAAAGAACCGAAATATTACAAGGTTACGGTTTAAAAGTAATTAGGTTTCATAATCATGATGTTTTGGATAATTTAGCTGGTATTGTGACTATTATTGAAGGATATGATCCCCCCTAGCCCCCCTTAATAAGGGGGGAAAAAGAAATAAGAAAGTCACCCCTTTTAAGTGGAAAATAAATCCATCAAAGTCCCTCTTTTTAAGGGGGATTTAGGGGGATCTACAACTGTTGTACACCACACGAAAAACTTTATGGCTACGCCACACAAGCTATCAGACATCCTCTAAACGTCTTTGATTTAATTGCCAATTACAGCACTTCCCGGTGTAGTGAGGTACATTTGATTTTAAGATTGAAAGTATAGGTAAACAACCAGGATATTAGACTGCACCTCATAACTTCGGAAACCGCTGTAATTACACACATTTTTTTTAGTGCTTAATAACTGCTCCCATAGTCATAAATGTTTCACAGGATACAATATGAGAGACTCATGACGGATTTGTGGAAATATGACTGGAAGCAGGACACAAGTGGAGTTAAAATCGCAAGCAAAGTCTAACTCTGAAGCAAAACTATGAAAACGGCTGAAAAATTGGCTGCTGGTTGGTTGCTTACACTCGGATTCATGTTTCTAACGATATCAGTCTCAGCAGTAAGTACAAAAAATACCACACTCAAGCCTATCTTAGCAGGGATAGAGAATGAAGCATTGGCAAAAGATGTTATCAATAAAGATGCTATCTATCAACTTGATAATACGGCTATGCAAGGTATCATCTTTGGTGTTCCTACCGCCATATTGGGGGTATGGTTAGCCTTGGGATTATACAAGCAAAACCGACAAGAGAAAAAAGCGATTAATCAACAGACTAATGAACATTTGCGATGCCAAGAGCAAGCGCAGCTATCGCAATTTTATCAAATGTTACAAGAAAATCAGGGAAAGATTACTCTGTTAAGCTTTGCAATGCAGTCGCAATTACCAGCAACTGAAGCCAGAAAATATTTAGATGAAAAAGCTAAAGAGTTCAATGCGAATTTTCAAGTAACCGAAGAAGGAGCCGTATCATATCATTTTGATGTTTAGTCTCACTCCACTAATTTACGACTAAGTCTGATGACGCAGATTTTTTTGACTGTAGCTGCCATTTTCGGCGGTTTGTCTGTTGCAGGTGGTGCTTTTGGCGCTCATGCTTTGCGGGAAAAAATAAGTGAGCGATCTTTGGAAATTTTCGACACTGGCGCTCGCTACCAAATGTACCACGCTCTAGCACTTTTATTAGTCGCTATCCTCATGAGTCGTCTCGAATCACCCCCAGCTACCCTTGTAGTCAGTGGTTGGTTATTTATTGTTGGTGTGGTCATATTTTCTGGTAGCTTGTATGCTATCAGCTTAACTGGTATAAAGTCCTTGGGAGCTATAGCCCCATTAGGAGGAATAGCATTGATGACTGGTTGGGGTGCTTTAGCTCTTACTGCTGCAAATATTAAGTTTTGATATCTAGAAACTTTCAGCTATCAGCAGTTAGCAGGAAAAGTTTCTTGTCAAATTAAATTCCCGAATCCTTAGAGGATGTTTTAAAAGTTGTGGCTGAGGTATTCAAGACTTTATATCCTCCTTTGTAAAGGGTTAGAGTGAATCGCAATACAACTCTAGACTTTACAAACATCCTCTAACAAATGGGGGATATTCACATTTATTAATAATACTAACTTTGAGCCTGACAATATATTTTTTGTGGCGGTTAATCAAAATATTTAAACAAAATAGAATATAAACATATTCATATTCACCCTTGAATTTATTTCAATAAACCTCCATGTCACCAGCACCAGAAATCGCCGTTGAGTTTCAGGATGTCAGCTTCCATATTAATCGCCGTTCCCTATTATCTCACTTAAATCTTACTATTTATCAAGGGGAAGCCATTGCTTTACTAGGACGCAGTGGTAGCGGTAAAACCACAACTTTAAAATTAATTAATCGCCTACTGATTCCCACCCAAGGAAAAGTTTTTGTTAGTGATAGCTACGGCGAGCAAAGTTATCGTTCTACAATTAAATGGGATGCCATTAAACTGCGGCGGCGTATTGGTTACGTCATCCAAGAAACTGGCTTGTTTCCCCATTTTACCATTGGAGAAAATGTCGGGCTTGTACCCTCTTTAGAAAAATGGACACAACAACGAATTTATGCACGAGTCTATGAAATGTTAAACTTAGTTGGTCTAGATCCGGAAAAATTCGCTCAACGCTATCCCTATCAGCTATCTGGTGGTCAACGTCAGCGAGTCGGGGTGGCGAGGGCTTTAGCAGCCGACCCACCGATATTATTAATGGATGAGCCTTTTGGCGCACTCGACCCGATAACTCGTCTAGAATTACAACAACAATTTCACCACTTGCAAAAGCAGCTAGGAAAAACCGTTATTTTTGTCACCCACGACATTCAAGAAGCTTTTTTTCTAGCAGATCGAATTGGATTAATGTGTGAAGGAAATTTAGTTTTCCTAGGAAATAGAACAGAATTTCTCCAATCTCAACATCCAGAGGCACAAGCTTTTATTGCTTGTTTAAATGCTGGGAATAATTGGGAAATAAATTAATAAAAGGAGCTACCTTTGTTTTTAATTCAATATGCTCCAGAAATTATCCTCCGCACTGGAGAACATTTAATATTAGTGGTTGTTGCGATGTCAGTGGCTATCTCTATTGGCATTCCTATCGGCATTTTCATCACTCGTCAACCAAAACTAGCTCCATCTATTCTCGGTTTAGCTAACGCTATTCAAACCATTCCTAGTTTAGCTATTTTTGGCTTCCTGATTTCTGTACCGTTTTTAGGAGGAATTGGCAAAATACCTGCCATTGTTGCCTTGACTCTCTACGCTTTGCTTCCTATTATTCGCAATACTTATATTGGCATTAATAGCGTTGATTCAGCTATTCGAGAATCAGGAAAAGGGATGGGGATGACAGATTTGCAACTCCTATTTCAGGTAGAAATTCCTCTGGCTTTAGGTGTAATTTTAGCTGGAGTTAGAGTAGCAACTGTTATTTCTGTAGGTATTGCTACCATTGCAGCGGCTATTGGTGGTGGTGGGTTAGGAGTATTTATTTTTCGCGGGATTTCTACAGTTAACAATCAATTAATTCTTGCAGGTGCAATACCCGCTGCTGTCATTGCATTAGGCGCAGATTTAGCCTTGGGATGGTTAGAAAAAGAACTGACACAGCAACAGAAGAAAAAATGGAAATTTAATCGTAATTTTGCTGTTTTGTTGGGCATATTAACATTACTAATTATGGGATTAATTGCCTTTGCACATCAACAGATACCACCAACAATTGTGATTGGCTCAAAGAATTTTACTGAACAAGTTATTTTAGGAGAATTACTAGCTCAACAAATAGAATCCCATAGTAAATTAAAAGTTGATAGAAGCTTCAATTTGGGTGGAACTTTTATCTGTCATGAAGCTGTGAAAGCTGGTAAAATTGCTGGCTATGTTGAATATACTGGAACTTCATTTACTGCTGTTTTGAAACAAAAACCTATCACTAATCCTCAAGTTGTTTATCAGAAAGTCAAGCAAGATTACAAGGATAAATTTCAGTTAGAAGTTATGTCACCTTTGGGATTTAACAATACATTTGCGATGATTATCCGAGGTGAAGATGCAAAACGTTTGCAGATTAAAACTCTTTCTGAAGCAGCTAAATATACTCCCCAATTAAAAGCAGGATTTGGATATGAATTTCTCGCACGAGAAGATGGCTATCCAGGTTTAGCCAAGACTTACGGACTGAAGTTTGCCCAACCTCCTCAAGAAATGGATTTAGGATTGATGTATCAAGCTTTAGCAGAAAAGAAAGTAGATTTAATAGCAGCGAATTCTACAGATGGCTTAATTCCTGTTTTAAATTTAGTTGTTTTGGAAGATGATAAAAAATATTTCCCTCCTTATGAAGCTGTTCCTATTTTTAATCAAGCGACATTGACAAAATATCCAGAGTTACGGGAAGCTATCAATCAATTGGCTGGACTAATTTCCGATGAAGAAATGCAAAAAATGAATTATCAAGTGGATAATCAATCTCAACCAGTTGAAGTGGTCGTTCGTGGGTTTCTTCAAACTAAATCTAAACTCTAAATTTAGATATCAAATTTCGCAAGTTCTATTTACCACCATTTTGTCCCTGGTTCACCTTTAAATGGCCCAACAATATCAGAAGTAATCCATCCCCCATAAAAATCACCTGCTTGAGCTTTAACTAACTCATCATTGACATAGCAAGCATCCATTAAACTGGCATAGAAACTATAGTATTCTTGAATAGATTCAAAATTAGGACTAGGCTGAATATATCGCCAAGCAGCATTATTTACATATTTATCACCCACAGAAATATCATAATATTGACACCAACCTTTCCATTCACACCAAGTTTTTCTAGGTGTTGCTATCAAATGTTCAATTTTAATATCTTCAGCGGGAATATAATAACCAGGAGGATGACTAGTTTCTAAAACTCTTTTTCCGCGATTTGTTTCTGCTAAAACAATACCATTAAAAATGATTTTTAGATGTTTGTCTGTATCTTGTAAAATTGCTGGACGGGGGTAGTCCCAAACAGATTCTTGTCCTGGTTGTGGGGGGAAGGGTTGTGGTTTCATGGTTATTTAATTAATTATTATGACCATTAAATTATATCATTTATTAACTGACGCTGTAGACTGAGAATCATCAAAATGACTATTTATCTTAGATTCAATCAAACTCATAGGAAACATAATTCCTGGTTTTTTAGTAATAGGATTGATGGTTTTAAATACTCTATCCCAAAAACCTTGAATACCATAATTTCGGTTAAAACCAGTGTGATGAAGATCATGGAAATCTGAGGGAATAAAAAATATTGATAAGGAACTATGGCCTTCTAAATTATAAATATTACCTATCAAAGTCCATGCACAAAGTTGAGTTATATCATATCCAAAGATAAAGATAGGTAAAACATCTGTGATGGTAACAACAATATATTCCAAAAGGCTTTTATGTCCAGCTACAAAACTTGATGTATCTTGAAATTCATGATGTTTAAGATGAATTTTGAGCAATGATTTTGTATGAAATAATCTATGGACTACATAAAAGCAGAAATCAGCAGCAACTATTCTCATCAAAAACCATCCTAAATTTAGAAGTAAACTATTACCTCTATGAACTTCTGGAGCTAAATATAGTATGATTAATGTTGATATAAAAGCTTTTATTTCTCCTGTAATAATACCTTTTATAGTGAAAGTAGGAAACTCTTGCTTTTTTACTTTCTTAACTCTTATTGTTAGTTTATCTCTTAAAACATCGTTGCTTTTGATAAATTTTTCAATGAAAATACCAATAACATAAAATGATATAGAACCAATTAGCCAGTATAATACTACCTGGGTGATAAAATTAAGTTTTATATTATTGAACAGAAAATAAAATACTTGCTGAACAATTGTACAACTAATAGCAATCTTGAGATAAAATTCTAACTCAAAACAGCAATTAAATAACCTTTGCATCTTTTTAAACCCTAATTTATTTAGGTTAATTAATATTTGATTAGTTTTCTTAAAATGTACGTAATTAAAAATTCAAGTAGCTGATGATCAATCTCATCTCAATTATATTATTATCTTCTGAATTTGTAATCATCAAAAATCCCAGATTAAGAGAATTTCTTCCAGTTAAAATGTAAGGAGTTATCTTAATTGGGTACTTAAATAATATCATTGTTTGTCACCTTGATAGATATCCCAAAAACAAAACTTATACTAACTAATTTACTCAAATTTTTTAGAGATGAGAATTTGACAGAAAAAGAGTTTGCAAAATTAATTTTCCTTATTTTCATTATTACCAGCAGGAAGTAGAATACCTTTCAGCAACAAATTATCCATAAACATCTTCCGCAAAAAACGCTGAATATGAAGATGTTTTCCCGGTTTTACCTTGGTTAAGGTTCGCAACACAAAGTGAGATTCACTTACACTTTCTACACCTTCTACAAAAGTTGGTTCAAGGACATCTAACTCATTTTCTTTTAACTGAATTCCTATTTCCTGAATTACTTCATATATATGTGATAAATTAGAATTATAAGGTACATTAACTTCCACTACTGCAAATATATACTGTTTGGAGTAATTGGTAATTGAGCCAATATCCCCATTACGAATAATATGTAATTGACCATTGGGATGTCTGATGCGAGTGGTTCTCAGTTCTATCGCCTCAACAGTACCTTCTACTGTTTTCTCTTCGGCTTTCCCCGCCTCAATATAGTCACCTACCAAATAGTAATTTTCAAAGAGAATAAAGAAGCCACAAACTATATCGTTAATTAGTGTTTGTGCGCCTAACCCCACAGCGATACCAACAATTCCAGCACCAGCCAGAATAGGAGTAGGATTAATATCAAGGATGTAGAGAATGGAAATCGCAACGCTGAAATAGATTAAATATTGCAACAAACTACGAAACAAAGGAATCAGAGTTAAGCGTCTGCTTTTTTGAATATCAGTTAAATTATGGTCTTTTAACAACACCTCTTCTAGTAATAAGTAAATCACCTCAAACATCACACGACTTATGAAAATGATAGCAATAATTTTGATGATTTTTAAACCAAAAGTGGCCAGTTTAGCTATTAACTGCACCTGCTGAATTACCAATGTGACAGTGCAGACGTAAATCACAAATTCTAAACACCGTTTTAAAAAGGGAATCAGGTGTTGGAGACGATCATAAAATCTTAATAGATTTTCAGGACTGGAGTATCTGACGCTCAGAACATCTAGAATATCAACAATTGCTGCAACTGCTTTGAGAATTAGTAATCCCACACCAATGATCAGATAGATTCGTAGTGCGATATATAGATATTCGGAAACTACTATGGGTAATTTGAGAAATTGGGTACAAGTAATCAGCACCCATAACCAGATTCCACCTCTAATTCTTTGATTGAGTGCGGTAAAAAAAGCGTCAATACTTTCATCATCAGTGGTATTTTTGTCTAAGTTCTTAGTACGATTACTAGCTATCTTCAACCAAGATTTTATAACTTTTAGAGCGAATATTGCTGCAATTACAACACCACAACTTTTAGAAATACCAATTCCTAATGCCATCCAAAATCCTGATGGAATCCGGCGAATTAAGTCTATTGTATATTGTTGCAGGTCTTCACCCCGATAGATTAGATAACCATTAGCACCGACAATCAAAAGGCACGATACTATGCAACCAAGTAATAACAAACCAGTAATATTGCGGCGCAGGATTTTAATTTTTATATCGTCACACTTCAATATTGATAATCTAATTAACAACTTGAATAACTTACCTAAAAGCCATCTTAATTTTAGAAAAACAATTATTAAAATGCCGACTTCAGCTAAAATAATTAATAGGTTCATAATTCGGTAATTTCGCATTTTCATGATACCCAAATCCTCAAAGAATTCGGGTATATCTATTCTAAACTTTCTTAATTGTTGCTGTTTGTCATCTGTTTATATTTTTCTGGTTCTGTTCTCAGATCTACATACAAGAAATCAATGCCCTCTTTTTCCAAGAGTTCTAGTATTGCTAGATTTAAATTCTTTTCTGCATCAAAATAAAGATTGTCATCATTGACAAAAGCCATAATTTCAATGACGCGGGCATTCTGTTCGATTTTTTTGAAGCGCACTGTACAAGCTGGAGAAAAGCCAGGAATGTGTTTTGGTAATTCTTGAATGTTATCGCAAATTCTGGCAGTTTGTTGTGCGGAAATTCCATCAATGCTGAGAATTAAATTCAGTCCCCATTTTAAATCTTTACCAGGATTTTGTGACCAATTTTCTACAATTCCAGAAATCATGCGAGAGTTGGGCATTTTCAGAATAGAACCCCATTTAGCTAAATGCAGGGTTGTAGTTCTAAAGCCAATATTTTGGATTTGCACAAAACCATCTACTCCTGATATTCCTACCCAGTCACCTTCTTTATAGAGATTATCAGAGTAAATAATTATTGTACAAAACCAGTCATAAACAATATCCTTAAACAGTAAACCTAAAGTTATTCCAGCACCACCTAATAAACCAACAAGCGCAGCGGCTGATTGTCCTAAAAATATCTCACTCACCTTAATTGTGATGACTATAATTGCTGCCGATTGAAATATTTTTGGCATCAATGGCCTCAACAATTCATCAAGCTCAGTGTCAGTGTGCAGCACCATGTTAGCAATTATCTGTCCCAAGATTGAAGAGGCTCGATAAACAACATAAGCTACTATGAAAACAACTATTAAGTTGAGAATTCTAGTAATTGTTTCGCTTAATTGCAGTCCAATATTTTCTGCGATAATCTCTTTGACTAACCACAGTCCACCAATGAGTATCATCCAGCTTAAGGATGGTTTGATAATTGTGATCAACTCATCGTCGAGTTTAGTTTCAGTTTTGCTAGTGAAGCCCTCGATGCTTTTGATGATTCCGGCAACAAAAAACCGTCTTAAAGCCTGTGTTAGTGTCAGGATGAGGATGACAACAAGGATTTTGGCGATGGGGATACCGGAGTAATTGATATTTTTCAGTGCGTTCCAAACTGCTTCCATAATTGTTAAGCTGTATTTGAGTTTTTGAGTTAATTGGAAAAGTTATTGAGCTTGGTAAAGAATTAACCCAAACCACTTTTGGGAATCAGTCCAAGTTTTCACAGTTTTAAGTCCTTTGGTTGCAAGTTGTTTTTGCATAGTTGCTAAATCAAACTTGCGAGAAATTTCAGTAAGAATGCTTTCCCCAGCTTGAAACGAAATCTTTAAATTGAGGATATCTAAGGACACCCAATGATCTTTTTGGCAATGGAGATACATTTCTATTTGAGAGGATGTTTGATTATAAATTGCTTGATGAGTGAATAAATTTAGGTCAAAATTTCCTTGGAAACGCCAATTTAAATGGGAGAGCATATTCAAATTAAAAGCAGCCGTTACGTCTTGGCTATCGTTATAAGCTGCTTCTAAAATGTTTGGTGGTTTTTGTAAATCAATACCCAGTAAAAAGTAATCTCTTGGTTTTAAAGTTCGAGCTATTTTGCTCAAAAAACTATCACATTCCTGTGGGGTAAAATTCCCTAGAGAACTTCCTAAGAAAAACAGCAACCGTGATTGTAAAGAATTTGATTCTAGATGAGATAAAGCTTGTTCATAAGTTCCTAATAATCCATGAATAGAAAAATCAGGATATTTTTTTTGTAGTTCTATGACGCTGGTTTTAAGGATTCCCCCACTCACATCGATTGGTAGATATCTACAAGAATCGGCAATTTTTTGATAAGCATCTAATAAAAGACGAGTTTTAGTAGAACTACCACTACCTAATTCTATTAATTCACAACAGCTTGTGATTTGAGCAATTTCATCAGCATATTGACTCAAAATCCATGCTTCGGTGCGGGTTGGGTAATATTCAGGTAACTCACAGATTTTTTCAAATAGTTGAGAACCATGATCATCATAAAAATACTTGGGAGGTAAAGTTTTTGGAGTTTGGGTTAATCCTTGAATGACATCTTCACCATCATTCTTTAAATCTTGATAATGATCATCAAGAACTGTTAAGGTTTCGGTTAACATTTTTTAATTCCTGCTATTTTTTGATCTTAGAAAATCGTGACTCTCAAATTCTCTCTGGGACTCTGCGTGAAAAAACCGTAAATTAATAGGACTTACGCAAGATGTGACTGAAAACCTTATTCTTGTGTAGCGGTAATTCCTGAATTACCGCTACGTTGGTTCTGTTTTGCGTAAGTCATAATTAAATAAGACTCAAATTCTGAACAATTCTAAACCCAACGTGCTGATAAAAGTAGGGACGAAACCAGTTACGATAGGATGGTAATGCCATTGAACCATTCGTTGCCCAAGAACCACCAAGCATCATCAAATGCTTCCCATCAAAAAAGGGTGCGGATTGATCTTCATAAAGCTGATGGGTTTGAAATCCTGGTAAAGCTTTGAATGTCTCTCCTAACCATTCCCAAATATTTCCTCGTAAGTCATATAGACCATTTTTAGTATTAGCTGGTTTGAACATTCCCACGGGACTGGGAGAAATGAATTGTAAGTTGATATTAGAGTTATTTGATAAGGGGCTATCTTCAGATATTAGTAAAGCTTGGTTCCATTCTGCTTCGCTCATTAGACGTGTTTCTGTGCCTTTCCAGCGACAATAAGCGATCGCTTCGTAGTGGTTAACTTCTACAGGCCAATTTAGGGGTAAATCCATTTCATCAAAAGTGGCTCGATAGCGATAGCCATTTTGAGATGATATCCAGAATTTGGGATGTTGTACGTTGTAGAGTTGTTTCCAAGTCCAAGATTCACTATTCCAGTATTTTGAATTATTGTAGCCACCTGCTTGCACAAACTCTAAAAATTCTTTATTTGTGATTAGATATTGACTAGCTAAAAATGGTTTTACTTCAACTTGCAAATGACCATATTCGCTATCCCAACCGTAGGTTAAATCATCTTTAGGTTTTCCCAATTTCACCATACCACCAGGAATTTCTCGCATTTCATTATGAAGAATTTCCCTACTACTAGGTGCATAATTCCATCCTTGGGGACGTTTTAGCTTCTCAACTGGTAATTGACGCAGCAGCATAGAAGAGGTTTCAAAATGAATGCGACTGTGTTCTATTCCCATTAGCAAAGCCCAAAAAGGATGCTGTTGATGTATGGGGAGATGAAGAGGAGTTTTTTTAATAATGGCTGTAATTTCTTCCCTAACTTTGTCCCGATATTGCCAAACTTTTTCTACATCAGGCCAGATAACTTTTTGCATGGCTGCATTTAGTTCTGCTGGTGTTTCTGGATCAACTCCTAGTTCAAATAGAGTTTCAAATTTTGGATTAATAGAATTTTTGATTAAACCAACACGAATTAATTTATTGATATAAAAAACAGCCGAGTGACCAAGATAAAAAATTAGAGGATTTCTTAAAGGATCAGGATTGATATAGAAGGTTTCTTCCCCAACTAAACTTTTCATGAGTGTTTCTTCAATTTCCCATGAACTCTCAAAGTAATTGAGTAGGGTTTGTGAACTGCAATCATCAAGTTTAGGAACTTGAATTAATGTCAGTTTATTAATTGTGGGAATTGTGGGCATGATATTAATTTAAGTTTTGTATTCGCAGCGACAGCGATTTTTTTGGTTATATGCATTTAATTATCGCATTTTGGTCTTATTTGGTGATTTTTAATCATTATTTAATAATTGTGTGATTTTAAATACAAAAAATTAAAAACCAATTATGTAATTTAAATTACTAAAAAAACAGGGTAATCAGGAGATTTACCCTTGGTATCATGTCTGCCAGAATACTTATTATTAGGGAACTGTGCGGGGATGCTGAGAGTTTTTTGATAAGCAATTAGCCAGATTTGATCTAATAAACCAAGTTGCTGATTCAAAGTATGAATTTAACGTCATTCAGAGGCGCAGAGAGTTTTTTTGATAAGTAACTAGCCGGACTTGATATCAGCCATAAACCCTCTTTCAAGACAGCAAGACCGCGACTCTTACTGCCTTAATAATAATTAACCCGATACGATATAAATCCCTCAAAAGTCCAATTTTCTTAACTCATACTACCCATACGAACCAGATTTGGTTTTCGATCACATCCTTCTTGTACGCCTATTTTCAAATTTGCCATGTCGTAAAGGGACTACTTCTGCTTCACTACTCTCCCTAGCTACCCGAATCAATAATCCCGCAGATACCAAACTAGCAATCATGGAATTACCACCATAACTAAACATAGGTAAGGGTAAACCTGTCGTTGGTAGAGAACCAGTAGCCACACCAATATGCAGTAATGATTGTCCTACCATCACAACCGTTACACCCATTGCTACCAATCGATGTACAGAATTTTTCGCTTTTAGGGCTACGATTAATCCCAGTGTGGCGAATACTGCCAAAAGTGCCAACAGTAGGATACTGCCAACGAAGCCAAATTCTTCAGCAAAGACGGCAAAAATAAAATCGGTGTCTTGAATTGGTAAATAAAATAGCTTTTGTTGAGAAAGCCCAAATCCTGCGCCCCAAGTGTTACCTGAACCTACTGCTAGTAAACTTTGCACTAATTGGTATCCATCTCCTGTAGCATCAGCCCAAGGGTTAAGAAAAGACATCACCCGCTTGCGTTGATATTCTTTGATGCTAATACTGAGTATTGCTAATAGCACCCCACCGATAGCTGTTCCTCCTAAATATTTATATGGTATTCCCGCTGCTAGGGCAATTAACCAAATTGTCATACCGCAGAGTGCTGTTGTACTTAAATTAGGTTGAGCCAGAATTCCCAATAATACAAGACAAAATACACCCAACCAAGACAGACGAACCCCCCAACTTAATCTTTCCCATTGACCAAAAATTCGCGCACTTTGTAATACTAAAAAGGGTTTAATCAATTCTGATGGTTGAATGGGAATTGGCCCCAAGGCTATCCATCTGGCAGCATCAAAAGCTTTCTTTCCTAATCCGGGGATAAGGGTGACGAAAATTAACAATAAAAACAGCAACAAGAACCAATGAGATAGCCCCAAAATTTTCCGTAATGGCAGATTGGCAATGATGTTGAAGATGATTAAGGAAGCTAAGACCCAAAGAACTTGACGCTTAAAATAGTACAATCCATCACCCTGACGTTCATCAGCGACAGGATAGGAGGCTGAAAAAAGCATGATTAAGCCGATAAACAGCCAAATCAAAGTTAACCAGCGCAACAATCGCGCTTCTAAAGCCCAGGTGGAGACAGAATTATCAAAAATTGGGATTAATTGGCGTAGATTCACGAGGTATTAATATGGATAGGAACATAAGCTATTTTAGGTTCGACTCGGTCTAATAAAATCGAAAATTTTTCGGTGAAGTATAGAGTGAGGAGTAGAAAATATATTTAGGGGTTTTTGGGGAATTATTAAAGGTTAATTAGGCTAAAAAAAGCTTTTTTATCATTCGAGTTTTACTTGTCTCCGTTTAATTAACTCTTAAATCCATTTACCAATTCTTTTGTTTCCCTACACCCGACACCCGACACCCCACACCCCACAATCAGCCTGAACAGATAAGTTGGTGATTTACGGAACATCTCTTCGAGAAATGCTTAAATACTTAAGACAAAGAATAATTTTAGATACTTATTTACGAAAATCTTACGTATTAACTACACTGTTCTCAATTGGATTATGGCAAGTAGGTGCTTGGGCTACCTTGGAGTTACTAGGATTTAATTTATTGTTCTCGACACGCAACTATCTACCTCATGCCAGTTGGGATTCGCGTATTGTCGTTATTAGTATTGATGATGCTACATTACGTCACTATGGGCAGTTTCCCTTGTCACGCGATCGCTATACTCAATTATTAGAAACACTAGAAGCCTCTCCTCCAGCAACTATCGGCTTTGATATTTTGTTTACTGAACCTACCCGCTACGACGAAAAACTAGCCGAAGCAATGGCAATCAATGGTCAAGTTGTTTTACCAGTTGCCCCCAGTTTACAACAACAAACCCTGCGTCTAGTCCCAATTCTAGATGATGTGACTGCTAAAGGACACATTGCCAAAAATGCCGACGTGGATGGAGTCACACGTCAATTGTCTCTTTACATTAAAAATGACATTAAGAGTGACATTAAGAGTGTTCCTGCCTTCAGCATGGCGTTACTGGAACAATATAACAATAGTTTGCAGCAGACCTTTAGCGCCAATAGTACTAACCCTAAGAAATCATTTATTAAGTTACCACCTCTGCAATCGGGAGTAAACGCACAACCAGTTTTGATTAACTGGTTAGGTCCTACTCAAGGAAATCAAGGAATTCGCACCTACTCCTTTGTCGATGTTGTTGAAAAAAGGGTAGATACAACGAAATTAAAGAACAAAATTGTGCTGGTGGGACTGACTGCAACGGGAGCAAACGATCCCTTGAAAACTCCCTTTGATCAAATACCCCCAGCGTCTGGTGTCTACCTACACGCTGCCGTTATTGATAATCTACTCAACAACAGACTGTTGCAAAGATTACCTAGTAAATTTGAAATCTTGCTATTATTTGCTGTGGGTATCGGTTCTAGTCTGATATTAATTCCTTTGAAATTTCAGGAACGAACTCTTTTTTTAGGGCTTTTGCCCATAACGTGGTTTGGTGTAACAGTTTTAGGGCTAACAATCTCTAATCTTTGGTTGCCTACAGCTGCACCTATCGGCACTATCCTCTTAGCGGGACTAAGTATTCAATGGCAAGAACAAAAAGAAAAACAACAATTGATGAGTTTATTTGCTCGTCATGTTTCTCAAGAAACAGCAGAATTAATTTGGAACCATCGGGATGAGATTTTTCAAAATGGTCAATTAGATGCCAAAGAAATGGTAGCAACGGTTCTTTTTACCGACATTCGTAGCTTTACCACGATTTCTGAGGGCATGAAACCACGAGATTTGCTCCACTGGTTAAACTCCTACCTAGGTGCTATGGCTGAGTGTATTCAACAACATCACGGAGTAGTTGATAAATACATTGGGGATGCTATTATGGCTGTTTTTGGTATTCCCTTCCCCCACACCCATTCCAAGGAAATTCAGCAAGATGCTATTGATGCTGTCTTGGCGGCAATTTCTATGCAGGAAAGATTGGTAGTACTAAATCAAGAATTAAAACGGCTGGGCAAGCCTACTATTAGCATCGGCATTGGCATTCATACAGGTTTAGTGGTTGCTGGCAGCATTGGTGGATCTCAACGATTGAATTATTCTGTCTTGGGAGATGCTGTGAATATTGCGGCTCGTTTGGAACAACTCAACAAAAATGCCAAAGAGGGAAATCCTTACAGCATCTTAGTCAGCGAAACAACCTTTGAGCTAATTAAGCAGCACTTTCATACTCAACAAATACAGCAATTACAGCTGCGTGGGCGTAAAAAAATCACAATGGTTTATTCTATTACTGGGAATAAACGGGAACTTGACAAGCCATCGGTGTAAAAATAAGATCTTCTTCAAGAAGAACTGATAGAGTAATTTGTAGCCAACCGAAGAATTATATCGTGTCCAGTTGACTACCTTATCATGAGAAAACCGCGCGGGGACGCGGGGAGTTTTTTGATCAGCAATTAACCGGACTTGATATTATTTGACATTTCTTTAGTTATGGAAAAAGCTCTCACAATCTGATGAGTAGGTGCATCGGTGCATAGATATCTGATTACAGCAATAGTTACAACTATTTTATGGGAAACTTTATCATGTCAGGCTGGGACTCAGCCACCCCCTTGCATTCCCAACAGCCTGCCTGAAATTAGCAAATCCCTCAATAGTTTCCGAGAGAACAATGTGATTGTGATCGGCAAAGTTCCAGCCCGTTCTTATGTGGTTGTTGTTCCTGGCAAGTCAGATGAATTATTAAACCTTGTCAGAAATTATATTTCCGACGCATTCCTGGCACAGCACAGGTTTGGAACTTATGTATATGCAGGTGGATCTCCAAGGAGGGAAGAAGCGGAATGCTTGTCTCATTTTTTGAGATCCGAAGGCATAGATGCACGAGTGATCTATTTTCGCCAAAAACCTACTCAATAGAAAACTGTTGAGTGGATTATTCAAGAACTGGTTTCAATCGGCACAGACAATCATCTGGAAATACATATGAAAACTTGGTGGGCTTGTAACTTAACTTTGGTAACGGTTGGGCTAGTTAGTACTCTTCATGCCTCCGCAGCAGATAATCAATTACAGGTTAAAATCAATCGCTGGATCGAAGTGAGCCGTACCAACGGGCAAGTGCTGTATTCTCGTGGGCAAACATCTCAACCGGCTCGTACTGGAATGCGACTAGAATCTGTAGGAGATACAATCAGCACCAAGCAAGGTTCTAGTGCCGTTTTGACAATCGATACAGGTACTGGTTTTATAAATGTTTCCGAAAATACGACTATAACTGTAAATAAACTCGAGATGGGAAATGCAGGTGAACGGATAACAGAACTCCAGGTAAAGACTGGGCAAGTTCGTCTGCAACATCGTCCATTAACTAATTCATCTTCTCGTGTGGAAATTCATACTCCCGCTGGGGTGGCTGGAGTGCGAGGGACTGAGTTTGGTGTGAGTGTACAGGACAATGGCAAAATGGGGGTTGGCACTATGAAGGGAAGTGTAGCCATAACTGCTCAAGGGCAAACAAAGTTGGTAAATGAGGGGTTTCAAAATCTAACAATTCCCGGAGAGCCTCCTTCTGAACCAGTTCCTCTGCGGGAAGATCCTATTCTGGATATTCGTCAACTCATAGCCAATGACAACCAAGTGAAAATTGTCGGTATTATTGATCCAGTGAACCTGCTGATGATTGCCAAACAGCGTCTGAGTATAGGTGCTACTGGCCAATTTGATATTATTGTGCCTTTACCCGCTAATCGCAAATTAGAAGCTGTTGTGGTGACTCCTTTAGGCAAAAAGCAATTGTATGAACTGGCAGTTCCTTAGTTGGGTTTAGTTATGAGATTTTATTACTAGCGATACCTACGGTAAGCTACGCTAACGCTCATAATGGATATTTGAACTTACTATCAAAACTGGCATAATTAATAAACCCAGTTGCTTAAAAATTCTACTTGCCCCTGCATATCTTCTGCTGATTTGGTATTAATCAATCGCAAAACCCCGCGCATTAATTCACCAATTCCATATCGTTGTTGTGGTGCTAAAATAATTCCTGCATGGGACAAACCTTGTTCCAGCAAATTACTATGAATCTGGTAAAAGTCTCTGGCATTAAAACTAAATATAACTCGGTTGTTTTCCTTAGCCCAAATTAGCTGTTCTGGATCAGATTTGTACAACATTCCCACGTCTGCAACTGTTAATACATCTACATTACGGGAACGCAAAGCTTGAACAAAATCTTCATCCATAGAATCCTCATCAATATAAAGCCGGATCTTATTCATCTTTGGTTTTATCTTTCTGGCTGTGTAAAGTTGCCAAACTCCAGTATTCAGCCTCTGCTTGTGTTAACTCATTTTCTATCTGATCACGATTAGCGTGGTAGTAAGCTAAAGCTGCATACACTTGGGCAAGGTTGAGGTGACTTATCCGACGGGCAATTTCTTCCGCATTTGCACCTTGTTTGTAAAGAACAACCACTCGACTTACAGAAGTTTTAGTCCCTGTAATCACGGGAAGACCATTATTCACATCTGGAGAACAGGTTACTAGTGTACCAATATTAGTAGCAGTTAACATATTTGAGAGAATTACTTGCTTATTTTGCTTCACTTTAGTCTATCATAAGCGCAGGCATAGCTCATAATGGATACTTGAAGTGATACCGACACTTTGATAAATTTGCTACTATTAAGAATAAATATTCTTTTAGATATAAGGTTGGTTAAATTGTGAATTTATCAGGACAAACAATAACAGCAATTAGAGAAATTATTACAGGTGATAAGCAAATTTCACCCTACCGAACTGGATCACAGCTGGTTGATTTTTTCCGTTCCTTTGGTTCAGATGATATATATGGGGCTGGTTTCCCTTCTCGTTGGCTTTATACAGAGGATAAATTGCACAGTTTCAATAACACACCCACAATGAAAAATATCTTAGAAGCTGCTTTTCATCCTCTATATTTTCGTAATGGAGATAAGGATATTCAAATAGCAGTTGATTATATTAACGAATTTCTTGGATTTGATGGATATAAATTAATAGCTGTTGGCAAAAACTGGGAAGTTCACAATCTGGTTGATACTCAAATTGATCTATTACATCCTTATGAAGACTCAGTAGAGATAACACACATATTTATTGATGAGCAAATTAAAAAATGTGACAGAAAACTGACTGAAGGTGATTTTGATGGTGCTATAACTAATGCGCGGTCTCTTGTTGAGGCAGTTTTATCTGCAATTGAAAAAGAGTTAGATCCTCAGCCACCAGAATACGATGGTAATCTTCCTAAACTTTACCGGAGAGTTCAAAGTCATTTGAATCTTTCTCCAGGACAGGAAAATATTGTGGAGTGTTTACGACAAATACTTTCAGGTTTGACAAGTATAGTTTCTGGTTTGGCTACATTACGAAATACAATGAGTGATTCTCATGTAATTTCCTATAAACCGTCAGAACATCATGCAAGATTAGCAGTTAATTCAGCCAAAACATTTTGCAACTTTCTCTTTGACACAAAAGAATACCAAATGAAAAAAATAAACTAAACTCTTACTCTCTGTGACTCTGCGCTCTGCGTGAGCTAAATTCTCTTAATTGTAATCAAAAAAAAGAGGTCATCAAAGACCTCTTCAAAATTAAATAAAATAATTTTTGGTTTATAGCAATTAAGACAAACCAGTATTTGTACCTTGCTTACCAGTTGCCAATTCTACCTTAACAATTTTGCCACCCATTTTTTGAATCCGTTGTTGTTCACGGAACCAGTTTTCATAAGGAACTAACTTAGTAAAGTAAGTATTTTGTAATTCGCGTTGAGTGCGAGTACGAGTTAGGCTTGGAACACAAGCAGTGATTTTAAACAATCGGGACATATTCTTGAAATCTCCTGATATTGTCTGGTGAAACTTTATTTTTATCTCAAAAAATTTTGAGTGCAAATCTTTAATTAATCTTTCCAAGGCTGGGAATCAACCATCAATACTAGACTGATAACACTTACAATCAATCAGCAAGAGAACCTTCTAGCAATCATGATTGATTTCCAGACCTTAATAAAGCCGCACCTAAATTATTAAGTGCAAACCTGACTCCTAGCTCAAGCCAGAGGAGACATAATCTAAGTAAACGCCCATTTCTTTACCAGCGTCAGGACCAACCAAACTAGCGGTTACTTCCTTGATTGCTTGGATAGCTTGAACGGTAGCGCCTACGGGTACTCCCAAGGAGTTGTAGGTTTCTTTCAAACCATTCAATACGCGCTCATCCAAAATGGAAGGATCGCCAGCCAGCATAGCGTAGGTAGAATAACGCAAGTAGTAATCCAAGTCACGGATACAAGCTGCGTAACGACGGGTGGTGTACATATTACCACCGGGACGGGTGATATCAGAGTACAACAAGGACTTAGCTACAGCTTCTTTAACGATCGCAGCAGCATTAGCGCTGATGGTTGTAGCTGCACGAACGCGCAGTTCACCAGTAGCGAAGTAGCCTTTTAGCTTTTCGAGAGCAGCGGTGTCAAGGTACTTACCTTGAACGTCTGAAGAATTGATAACGGAGGTAATTGCGTCTTGCATTGTTGTTTTTTCCTTATTTCCAACCTTATTGCCACAGTTTTAGTTTCAGCCGAGAAACAGCTTCAACTTACTGCATTGCACCAACAACGTAGTCGAAGTAAGAACCAGCTTCACCAGCGTCTTCAGAAGACAACAGGGTAGCAGCAACGTTCTTCATAGCGGCAACGCCACCAGCAACTGCATCAATGGGAGTACCCAAAGACTTGTACATTTCACGTACACCAACGATACCGATTTCTTCGATGGGGGTAACATCACCAGAAACGATTCCGTAGGTAACGAGACGGAGGTAGTAGTCGAGGTCACGCAGACAAGTAGCTGTCATTTCTTGTCCGTAAGCGTTACCACCGGGGGAAACAACATCAGGACGCTTTTGGAATAGTTGGTCGCCAGCTTGCTTAACAATGCGCTCGCGGTTTTCGGTTAATACTTGAGCGATGCGGAGACGTTGTGCGCCACCAGCAACAAAACCTTTGATTCTATCTAATTCACCGGGGCTGAGGTAGCGAGCTTCTGCATCAGCATTCACGATAGCTTTCGTGACGATACTCATTAATGGATTCCTCCAAAACTAATGACACCAGCTTTCAAACTGGTAAGACTTTAAAGTTGGTTGATAGTTAATTTCTTTCTTATATGCATTGCGAGTCAGATGGACTCGATACAACCAGATAAGATGGAAAATTCAACTACCTTCCGGAAAATATTGTCCGGCATTATGTTGAGCATTTATTACTGCTCTTAACACTTTGTAATATTAATTTTCAGATTTGCTAATTCTGAGGGAACAGGGAACAGGGAACAGGGAACAGGGAACAGGTAAAAGAGGCAGAGGGGCGGGGGGCAGGGTGCAGAGGAGACGAATTTTCCCCCTTGCTAGAAAGCTCCCTGCTCCATTTCTTCTTTTACTGTCACCTGTCACCTATCACCTGTTACCTGTCACCTATCACCTATCTGTTGCTAGGACGACCAGTTAAAACAGCGGGAGACAAGCTAGACCAGGATTGTTTCACTAAGTCTGCTGCTGCCTGGACGCTACCTAGGTAGTTACCTGCGGGTAAAGATGGATAGCGGTTGTAAGGTACTACGTCTTCGCCGAAGTAGCGAGCATACTCAGAACTATTGACCATTGCCTCTACAGCAGCCCTTAAACCGCTATCAGCCAGCAACTTGTTATACTGACGGATTTCGCCTTGAGTGGCTGGTGCGCGACCCAATAAGTGACGGAATAGGAACTCAATCACCTTGGTGTTGGGATAAGGAGTGTAGAAGCGTTTGCGATAGATATCTGAACTAGCTAGTTCAAGAACAAATTCACGGACAGAAATTTCACCGTTACGCAGTTTGCTATCTAAGTCAGAACGGCGGAAATAACCAGGAACTTGACCGCTAAATACGTCCATGACCTGACAGTAAATAGCATTAATTACCTGATTGGTTTCTGGGGAATTAGTCCCTGTGGTAGCGCGGTAGATACGGGCTGGTTTGCGGCGGCTTGTACCCACACCGACTTCTACAGACTGTCCGCGACCATCGTTGTAAGAACGACCCAACTCAATAAACAAGGGCTGAGTCTTGTCTATTTGCTTGGCTTGGGCTGCCAAGGAAGCGATCGCATTCGCCAACATCGGTGTATTCTCAGTTTTAATCCGAGACTTCACAGTTTCAAAGCTAGGAACAACCACATCATCATTTTGCTTGGTTAGCTGGTTGTAAAGCTTTTCAGTATTGGGGAAGTTAGCCGCAGGTAAAGTGGGGAAACGACGGTAAGGAACAGTATCCTCACCAAACACCTGACGATATTCTGCACTATCAACCATAGAGCTAATAAAGGCACGAATACCTTGAGTAGCTAAAATCTGGTTGTATTTGCGAATTTCCGCTTGGTCGATAGGTGCGCGACCCAAGAAATGCTTAGTACCCAACTCAATGACTTTCGTGTTCGGGTAAGGTGTATAGAATTCTTTCAGATACAGGTTAGAGTAACCCAAACCTTGAATAAATTCCTTAACGGTAATTTCACCGTTTACCAACTTACTTTCTAGAACCGTGAATTCGTTCTTAGAGATGTAAGGAGCAATATCGCGCTCGAAAATCTGACGATAAGCGCCGCTAATCAAGGTTTCAGCAGCAACCTTATCATTGCTAACTGCTGTCAGCTTGAAGACCTTGGTTTGCTCACGTTGCTTGCTAACACCTTGGTTTATGCGGAATTCAATATCTGGTTGGGTCCGCATTTCTGTAACTGCACCCAATTCCACAAAGCGAGGCGTTTCCTGTTTCTCAACATTCGCCACATCTTCACGAATGCTACCAACGCGCAATTGACGCAAAGACACACCCGCAGGAGTTAGATAGCGTTCGTAAGGAACTGTATCTTCACCAAAAGCTTCACTGTACTCAACACTGTCAATGATGGCATCAACAACTGCATAGAAGCCTTTCTTAGAAGCAATATCAAAATACTTGTTGTTCTCTTGACGACCGTAAGTAGGACGACCTAACAAGCGACGGTGAATATACTCAATGGCTTTACAGACATACAGAGAAGTCCAGTACATCTTGCGGAATAAATCCGACTTCGCCAAAATCCGCACAAACTCGCGAACGGTGATATCGCCGTTTTCCAGCTTGATTTCTGCAACCTTCAGGCGTTGACCTTCGTAAACATCACGACCGAAAACTTGCAGATAAATAGCCTTAATTACCGCTTGAGTAGAACTTTCCGAGAACTTGACACTTGCGCCCTTAGCGGCTTTTCTGCCAATAGTTCCAGGAAGTTGGTCTAACTTGAACACCTTAGCGCCCAAAGTACCAGGAGCTACACCCCGTGCATTAGGATTGCTGAGTTGGTTATTAATACCAGGCCCTTGGTGAATCAAAATCCGTCTTGTATCCTTACCAAAAGGAGCAGGACTGGTGCTGGGGTTGCGAGTTTCTTTCGGGAAAATCGCGCCAAACTGAATTTCTAAGGGGTCATTACCAGAACCGTAGGGATGTTGGTCAGGTAATGGCTGTTCGTAAGCAGCAAAGGTAGTAATGAACTGAGGTACTTTACGGAAAGGCGCGCTGTAGTTAAACAGGTCTTGCTGTGGTCCCCAGTTGCGACATTCTTGGGCTTCTTGACCCAGACCCCGGATGTAGGGTACTGTCTCTTCACCAAAGTAATCGCTGTATTCATCAGAATCTACTAAAGCATTAACTAAAGCTGGTAGACCGCCCTTAGAAATAATGCCAAAGTATTTTTGGACTTCTTCACGGCTGCTTGGTCCCCGTCCCAAAATGTGACGGAAAGCTAATTCAATGACCCGACTGTTAATAAAAGGCTGGTAAAACTGTTTTTGGTAAAGGGGAGATTTAGCAAGACGACGAATAAACTCCTTCATGGAGATATCGCCATTTTTGACTTTGGATTCCAAGTCAGAGATTGACAAACTATAAGCACGGGTAATGTCGCGCTCAAAAATTTGACGATATGCTGCTTTGATGACTTCTACCTTTTCGCTAGAAGACAATCCGGGCTTCATGGCGTACTTAGGACGACGTTCTGCGGCATTAAAATAAATTTGCGGCAGTTGTAACCCTTGTTGGTCAACTGAAGGACGTTGGCGGACTTTGGTTGAAGGTGTGGGTGCTTGAAATTCTGTCAGCAACACATCCATGTACTGAGTCACAATTTCTGTAGCTACAGGGTCTTTACGGAAATAAGACAGAGAACCTGATTTAATTTCCTGTAAAGCTACTATGGTTGCTTCTCCAGAACAGGCATTTTCAATAATTTCCCGCAAACCTCTGGTATTTACAGAGATGATGTTGGGGTCGCCAGCCACAATCGCATAGGTAGCATAGCGCAAGAACCAGGACAAGTCCCGTAAGCTCTTGGCCATGTTGCTAGGCCCGTAACGAGCAACGTTAATTGGTCTAAAGCCTGGAGGTGTTGGTCCACCTGAGGAAGTATTGAAAATAGAACGCAGGTTTTCAAAGAAACCACCACGACTTTCAACGTAGGTGACGGTTCCTAGTGCCATGCCTTCTTGAACACTAACACCACCAGCCCCAACTGCGGCCAGTTCTCGCTCTCTGGGCTTTTCTAAAAAAGACATTGGCGAACCACCGACGAAAATCCGGTTAGCGGCACGGGAGACGATAATCTCGGAATTTTCTGTGAGAATCTGAGCAATTTCTAAACGCTTTGCACCAGATGCAAAATAACTTCCTAATTCACTCAGTTCACCGGTTCCCAAAAAGCGGTCTTGTTGTTCCGCTTGGGAAATGGTTGCTACTGGTAAGGTTTGATATAGTTGCGGACGCGCAACGGAGCTTCCACCACTTGCCTTAACACTCATTGGATTTCTAAAACTCCTAATAAATAAGTCTATGTGTTAAGTCTGGGTTGTTTTGAGGCTTGACACTTTTGCGTATTTATGCGTTAAGAGTACTGCCTGCAAAACTGCCAGTAAATTAACCCAGTCAGTTTTTAGATTAGAACGTTTTGCGTTTATGCTGCTAGTTTATTAAGAAGTATGTCGAATCTGTAATCTAAATCAGTGATATGGAACAAGTAGTGAACAAACGGAGAGATGCGGGGATTCATTTGTAGCTTTAATTTAAGTAAATTGAAAGCTCTGTTATGTTATGATAAATTAAGCGTAGTCGTTATGAGTTCATATAATAGTTATGGCTAATTCTCTAGTAGAAAACTTGGTAATTATCGGTTCTGGTCCAGCAGGATATACAGCGGCTATATATGCGGGACGTGCTAATTTAAAACCCGTTGTTTTTGAAGGGTTCCAAGCGGGGGGTTTACCAGGTGGACAACTGATGACAACAACAGAAGTTGAGAACTTTCCCGGCTTTCCCCAAGGTATTACCGGGCCGGAACTGATGGATAATATGAAAGCCCAGGCGGAACGCTGGGGAGCGCAATTGTACACGGAAGATGTGATCTCAGTTGATTTGAGTCAGCGCCCTTTTATTATCCGTTCCCAAGAAAGGGAAGTAAAGGCGCATAGTTTGGTAATTGCTACTGGTGCAACAGCCAAGCGGTTAGGTTTACCCAGCGAACATGAATTTTGGAGTCGGGGAATTTCAGCTTGTGCAATTTGTGATGGTGCAACTCCAATTTTTCGCGGTGCAGAGTTAGCGGTAATTGGTGCAGGTGACTCAGCAGCGGAAGAGGCAATTTATTTAACTAAATATGGTTCTCAGGTGAATTTGCTGGTGCGTTCGGAAAAAATGCGGGCTTCTAAAGCAATGCAAGACCGGGTTTTGAGTAATCCGAAAATTAAAGTACACTGGCACACAGAGGCTGTGGATGTATTCGGGAATGGTCAGATGGCTGGGGTGAAAGTTCGCAATAACCAAACTGGCGAAGTGAGCGAATTAACTGCGAAAGGTTTATTTTATGCCATTGGCCATCAGCCCAATACTAGCTTATTTCAAGGACAATTAGAACTGGATGAGGTGGGATACATTACCACTAAACATGGTGGCGTAGAAACCAGTATAGATGGTGTATTTGCAGCCGGTGATGTGCAGGATCATGAATTTCGCCAAGCTATTACGGCAGCGGGTACTGGTTGTATGGCGGCCATGTTAGCGGAACGGTGGTTATCTGCAAAAGGTTTAATTCAAGAGTTTCATCAAATCCAGAGTCAGGAGTTAGAAGCACCAGCAGAAGAGACGAACACAGTAACAGTAGTGGAGTTTAATTTGCAAGCGACACGCCATGAAGGTGGTTATGCTTTAAGGAAATTATTCCATGAAAGCGATCGCTTGATGTTAGTGAAATATGTCTCTCCTGGTTGTGGTCCTTGCCATACTCTCAAACCTATTTTGAATAAAGTAGTCGATGAATTTGACGGGAAAATTCATTTTGTCGAAATCGACATTGACAAAGATAGAGATATTGCTGAAAATGCTGGAGTTACCGGAACACCGACAGTGCAATTGTTCAAAAATCAGGAATTGGTGAAGGAAGTTAAAGGAGTGAAGCAAAAAAGCGAATATCGACTGTTAATTGAAAGTAATTTGTAGACCTCATTCAACATCGATCTTTGTTTAAAGATGCATTATCTGAAACCATTGTAGAGACGTGACCTGATTAGAAATTATCGTCTCTACAATCTTTCATACCTGCAAAATCTAAAATCCTAAATTGGATAAAATGAGAGCCAAAATTGAAAATAATGTGTTATTTATCCACAAAGAGGATGTCCCAGAGTTTAAAAAGGGCGGTTCTGTAGTCAGGAATTCTTATTTTTGGGCGCTACGTTCTATTGCTGGACGTGCTAGACGTGATCATGATTGGGAATATGAATCAGATGTTTGGTTAGCACTAGCACGGATGTTGATGTCGTTTACTGAATCGGGATATTTGGGATATAGAGAAACGTTCTTAGAGTTTCCTTTATCGCAAGGAAAAATTCCTGATTTATTGCGGGATGTATCAACTTGGGAATAAATTCAGGTATACTAAAAACGGTTAATATCTCGAATTTATTAAAATAACAAAATTCAAAGCGAAAACTTTAATAAAAACTCTGCGTCACTTTGCGTTTACCTCAGCGAACCTCTGCGTTTAAAAGTAAAGTTTTCAACCGTTTTTAGTATAATTTTTTTAGGAAAATGGTTAGTTAGATTGGATTTGGTATAGCGGTTCTCGGTTGAGTGAGATACTTGAACCCCTCTCCCTTCGGGTGATGCCTCCGGCACGCTACGCCTTAGCTGTGCTTTTACCGCAAAAACGGCCAGACTTTGAACCATAAGCTGACCAAAAATTAACGTAACTTCAGACCTTGCAGCAAAAAGTTAGATAAAATTTTGTATCAATACATGGCCGCGTGTGAAAAAAGTGAATCATAATAGAGCCAAGAGTTTTCTAAACCCCAAACAGTCAAAATTGCCCAAATCAAACAGCAATATCATCAACTTTGCACCCAAGTTATGGAATAATTTATTTAGTGATAAGAAAAATGAATGAACTGACAGCGCGAACTTTAATAACAATAAGCATTTGGTTCGGGGTCACTATTATATTGACATTTGGTTTATTTAGAATGAATTTTGATAGAGCAAGCGACGCAGTAATGATTTCTTTTTTAATCCTTTCAGCAGCAGTAGTTACAACGTCAATAGTTTGGTTGTACAAGCCACCAACAAAATAACCAGAAAATCATCGACTAATTGTTTGGAAGTCAATAGTGATAGCTATGTTTGCTTCTACTGTATGCCAAGGCTTTTAGCAAATAAAATGATAATCATTAAGAAGGGTGTAGTTGCAAGTCTGGCAAATACCAACTTCTCTTCTATATATGATAATCATTACCCAAAAAATACCCATATATTAAAACTGAAGTATAAAATGGACATCTACTTTATGAAGCATAAAGTGGATAAAAAGGCCACTGTATCATTCAAGTCACAATACCGCTATAAATTGAACCCCGGTTAAGAAATTGGTTCAAAAACCATTTGCGGAATTATGATGTTTTCTTGTAATTGTCCAATTCCTAAAAAACGGGTTTCTTCTTCATAAACTCGTACTAATCCCAAAATATCAAGATTGATAGAAATTTGTTGACCTTGACACCATTTTTTAGCTTCTGTTGCTGGTAAAGTTACAGATGGTAAATGTAGCAAAGGTGCATCTGGAGCCATCGGTTGAAATGTCTGGGCTGACAATTGAGTTTCTAACTCGGTGAGAGTGAGACTATCTTGTAAGTTGAAACCGCTGCTAACTGTACGTATTAAAGCCGCAAGAGTACCACCTGTATTTAATACCATACCTAAATCACGAGCGATCGCACGAATATATGTTCCTGCACCACAAGCGATCGCTATATCTAGTTCAGGAAAATCCCCATCACGCCAGTCTAAAACTTCTATCTGCAAAACTTCAACTGTTCGCGTCGGTGCTTGTACAATTTGCCCTTTTCGTGCTAAATCATACAATCTTTTTCCTTCTACCTGAATAGCACTGTAACTAGGAGGAATTTGCTCAATTTTGCCGATAAATTCGCCAAGTGCTGTTTTGATTTCTGCTAAATTTAACCCAGGACAAGGTTGAGAAGTGATCACTTCCCCTTCTAAATCATCGGTAGTAGTACATATACCAAGGCGGATAGTAGCTTTGTAAGCTTTTTCACCGGGTAGATATTGTAATAATCTCGTGGCTTTACCCAAAGCGATGGGTAACACACCTGTAGCTTTAGGATCTAAAGTTCCTGCGTGTCCTACCCGTTTAAGACGCAGGAGTCTTCTCACCCGCGCGACGCAGTCGTGGGAAGTCCAGTCAAGTTGTTTGTTGAGGTTAAGAAAGCCTTGCACGGAATAATTTCTAATTCGTAATTCGTAAGTAATTATATAAGACTTACGCAGAAAAATAAGAATTTTATTAATAAAGACAAGATGTAAAAAACATCACAGAAAAATCATAACATGAAGCAAGGAAACACCAATATCTAATATCCAAAATCCCAACTTGATGATGGTAGAAGGAAGTTTTTTTTCAGGGATAACTCCGTAGAAATTATTATCTAGTACGGGACTTAATTCTTGGCTACTCAAAGACTGAACGAGACTCAAACCCAAAGATTGAGTAGAAAGGGTTTTAGCGTAGTCAGCGTTAAGATAGGGAAGATATTGAGGTCTTTTTGCCACATAAGCTTGGAAGAAAGGTAAACTCAAAGCTTTGATATAAGCACGTGCTTGGAAAGCATCTCCAACCATCTCCGCAGGTAATGCTACTTGTTGACTCCCGGAATTACCATTACCGATTGTAGAAAAATGAGTTCCACCCAGAAGCAGAACCAGATATTTTTGGGGATTGGTTAACCAAGAAAAGGGTAAAATTTGTTCAGCTAAAGTCGGTGCTACAGTATCTTCACTGCTACCTACAAGCATCACAGGAGTTTGAATTTGGTTTAAACCAGCTTGTCCAAAAATCGAGCTAGTGATAGGATTAACTGCGATCGCCGCTTTAACTCTCTCATCCCGCAAATTATATTCTTTTTCAGACTTAGTTGGCAATTCTAAAGCTTGACATTGCAGCATTAAAGACATATTCCAAGTATTTCTCAGCCCCGCTGGTGTACAATCTTTTTTTAACTGCTCAAAGTTAATCCTCGCACCTGCTAAAGCTAAAGCCGTATAACCGCCAAAAGATTGACCAAATACACCAACTTGTTGCAGATTTAACCGACCTTTAAAGTTGGCATCAAACTGGTTAGCTGTTTCTAATTGATCTAATATGTATTTGATATCTAATGGTCTATCTGTAAATTCTCCTGGTTCTACTAATTCACTAGTTTTACTCTTGATCAAAGATTGTCTAGGGTTAGGATGATTAGGAACCACAACCGCAAATCCTTGGGAAGCCAAGTGATTAGCTAAATAACGAAAATTACTGCTGTCTAAACCTAAGCCGTGAGAAATGACAATAACTGATGCCGAATGTTGAACATTAGGAAGATAAACATCTGTAAGCAAAAGCCGATTACGGTTGAAGTCGAAAAATTTTATTGTATACTTTTTAGCTTGAAACTTGCCTGTAGTTGGTAAATTTGGCAATTGAGATAGATTCTCCTTTTCGATGGTAGCAACTTCTAGATGAGATTTTTGCTGGACTAAAGCGATCGCACGATTGGTTTGACTAATCAGTTTCTCCAATTCTCCAAATATTTCTAAAGTATCAGCTAAATTAATATGAATATTACTGCTGGGATACTTACGTAACAAATTTAATAACGTTAAACCTTCTGGTTCCCCAGATGCTAAAATTATTGCCAATCGTAAATCCTGCAATCCTGACTCAGATTGACTAGATTTAGTTTTAATCAACTCTGCTAACCGTCGTACCAAAAATTCTCCTGGCTGTGTGTAGAGAAATTGTGAAGCAACAGCGGGACTAATTTTTAAAGAACCGAGTAAAATAGGTCTTAGTTCTTGTAGTTGTTGTAGTGAAATATATCGCTGATAAACAGCTAATTCATTATCAATTAATCCCGTTTTGGCATAGACTTCTAAACTAATCACGGGAAAGGAAACTTCTAGTAATGAATAAGAAGCATATATTTTCTCTGCTGCCATAACAGAGTGACTAATTCCAAATGTTGGCAGCAATATTGAAAGCACCAGCAATAGTGAATTCCTTTTCACGCTGCGGGTCCAATTACCAAACCAACTTTTCATCGCTCAATTTTTTCGGTGATGTTGTTTAGCGAAGCGTTATATTTGGTAGTTTTTCACACACCCTGATGGATTTATATATACTACTGTTTGCAGTAGTCTTCTGGATATTTTTGAGATTTTATGATCTTGAATACAAAGAGTGAAAATTTTAGGTAAATAAAGCCAATGGATAGGAAAAATATCCGCTTGATAAGAGATTGACTTTACTTAATTGCACTCATATCTTGTCCGGCTGTATACTTATGATTAGGGAACCGAGCAAAGACGGGTCGAACTTTCTGATCAGCAATTATAAGCAATTAGCTAGACTTGATATCACTCATAATCCTAACAACTAAAAAACGACTCTACCTCAGTATTTACGATGTGGCTTTAAATATAAAATTCAAAGTGAAAACTTCAATAAAAACTCTGCGTCACTTTGTCTTGAAAAGTTTCCTACGCAGGGTTTCCCGGCTACGAGGAACTTTTCGCTGCGTGTAAAAGTAAAGTTTCCAACCGTTTCTAGTATACCTACTTATTCAGATTTGCCTAAAGCTATAGATATTGATCCAGCCACAACTAACAAAGCCCCCATAATTCCCACAATTGTGATCTGTTCTAGTGGAATTAGATTGGATGCAATTTTTGAAGTAATCCAAACGGATATTAAAGTCACGATAGGAGTTAATGCTAATACTGCGCTGACTCTTGATGCTTCCCAATGTGCTAATGATTCAGCAAAAGCGCCATAAGCAATCAAAGTATTCAATCCACCAAATAGCAGCATTCCTAAATGAAGATGATCGAGATAAAAAACTGTATTTATTTTTGCAAAAGGAGTAAATAATAAAGCACATCCCCCATAAATTATCAGCATAACATGAGAAGATGTTAAAGATTTTAATAACTGCTTTTGTGCTAAAGCATAAATAGCCCATGCTACTGCTCCTAAGACAATTAACCCACTGCCAAGAAGATATTGACTAGGTGCTGTGATTAAATTCGTGAATTGGGCATTAAAAAACAGCGCAAAACCTAAAGTTAGCACACTTACACCCAGCCATTGACGCAGTGTATAATGCTCTTTAAAAATAACTAAACCACCAAAACCCAACAAAACAGTAGCTAACTGAATTATTACTTGTGCATTAGCGGCGGCTGTTAATGCTAAACCTTGCATAAACAGAAAGTAATTACTGGCTAAAAATATTGTGGCTATTGCTAATAATTTTCCCGAAGTACTACGTAATTGTTCTAAACTGGGTAATTTGCGCCGCACAGATAAATAAATTAACAGTAAGATAAACGACATCAAAAACCGAAACCAAATAACGGTGTAGACATCTAAAACTTGCAGTGTTACCTTCAGCGCAATCGGTAGAATTCCCCATAAAAAAACTGTCAGCAGCGATAAACCTAGCCCTAAACGCCAGCGACCGGAACTTTGATGCATGATTAATAATAATTAGATGATTTAATCATGTTTGACCAATTCCTCAATGTCAATTAGTTGTGTTAGTGGGTTTTAAATTTCTGGCTTTATAGAATGTTTCTAAGCTATTACTATCGCCCACAAAACGCCAATGCCAAGGTTCATAACTTACACCTTGAGTATTACCCTTGGGAAAAGACATCTCAAAGCTAAAACGGGCAGCATTGGCTTGTAGCCACTGATATGCCTTGGTATTTTCAAAATTGGCTTGCAGATTAGTTGCTGGTACAGTTCCATCTCCTATATCCACAGCGTAACCTGTGTGATGTTCACTATGACCCGGAGGAGCGCTGAGGGCGGCTCTTTGGGCGGGGGTTTGGTTCCTTTGAGCGCCAACACCAAAAAACAACTGCTCTTGGTCTTTAACTGAACGAAAGCCAGAAATTGGCGCTAAAATTACACCTGCACTTCTTGCAGCTTGTACCATAGCCTGAAATTTTTGAGCAGCCGCTTGTCGCATTTTAATCCGTCCATCTGCCGTAATCGGTACTAGTTCTGATTCTGGTGCTTCTCCATATGCTAAATGCCCCAAAATAGTATTGCTGTCAATACTTGGGGAATTAGTTGGTGCAGGCACAGAACCCGTTGATGGTAGAGAATCAGTGGTTTTTTTAGGTGCTGTAACAAAAAATAAAAAACCGCTAATTACAGATAGCAGCACAAATCCTGTTAATCCCCCAATTACTAAAACTAGTGGTTGTACGCGTAGCTTAGACCCGGTATCAGGAGTATCGCGTAAAGCCACTGGAATATCATCTCCAGCACCAGACGATGAGTTTTGCGGTTTTTCTGAAAACCCAGCCTTTTTCAAGTGTCAACTCCTGTTTATGTTCAATTTTGGATTTTGGATTTTGGATTTTGAAAAACTGACTAAATTAGCTTTTCGGCTGTCCATCTGTCCTATGATTTTTCAAGTTAGTACTATTCAAAATAGTAGACTGGCAAAAAATAACAGTTATAGGTATCATTTTATATTCCTATTTTTTAGATAAAATCTTGATAAATCTCTTAGAACTATACGTTAAGTTAGTGGGATTAGTCCTAGTAGGAGTCATCCTAGGACGCAAATTACCTGATACATTTCCTACTCGTTTAGGTCAGTTTCTGTTTTGGATAGGAGTACCGATCAGCATTATTGCTTTTTTACGCCAAACAGATTTATCGGGACAGATTTGGATTGCACCAGTTATAGCTCACGTAGCTATCTTACTAGGGGCATTTTTAGCTTGGTTAGGGATTAAAGGTCAAGCCTATTTGACAAAATCTCTCCCCCAGCCATCAACCCAAGGTAGTTTGATTCTAGCGGCTATGGTAGGTAACACTGGTTATCTGGGCTTTCCCATCACCTTAGCAATGGTAGGCAAGGAATACTTCGCCTGGGCATTATTCTACGATTTATTGGGGTCACTCTTCGGAGCTTATGGTTTGGGTGTATTACTAGCAGTCCGTTTTGGGAACACAATCCAAAATTATGGAAATTATGGACAGATGGCTAAAGTAATCTTAATCAATCCTGCCCTCTGGAGTTTTGGATTGGGGTTGCTATTTCGCCAAGTGTCAATTCCTACAGTGATGGAATTTGGCTTAGATAAATTAGCTTGGAGTGCTGTTGCTTTATCCTTGATTTTAATTGGGATGCGACTCTCACGGCTGAATTCTTGGTACAAACTACCTCAAGCTGGGAGCAGTTTATTCATCAAAATGCTTTTAGTTCCCCTGTTTTTGGGTAGCACTTTACCATTTTTTGGTATTACTGGTGGTGCAGCACAGGTAATTGTATTACAAATGGCTATGCCTCCAGCTTTTGCCACATTGGTATTAGCTGAAACCTTTGATCTAGATCGTGACTTGGCAGTGACTGCTTTAGCTATGGGCGCTATGGTATTGTTAGTTACTCTACCCGTTTGGTTGTGGTTGTTTTAATTGGAAATACCCCAATTGACATTGCAGAAGTAGATATAGCGATAGGCACTTGAATGAAGTACATCATAGCCCCTTCCTTGCGGTGAACCAGCCCTGTAGCCCGGATTTCCCACCGTAGGCGACTGGTGTGCCACTTTGTGGAGTTTTGCTAACGCGTAGGTGCCGGAGGCATTCATCCGAAGGAAGAAGGTGTTGGGGGTGGAGTTCTTGATATCTCACTCAACCGAGAACCACTATAAGTGCTGTCAAATTAATATAAACAATTCATTAATATTGGTAAAATAAAAACAAGTATGAAAACAAGTATCAAGGAATGGCAGTTACTAATTCATCTAGGGAGAAGTAAATTATGACCATCAATACAGATTTACAGTCTTTATATGAAATAGATGAAAATTTATGGTTAGAAGAAACCATTATTTTACTCAAAGAAAAGCGGTTTCAAGATTTAGATTTAAATAATCTAATAGAGGAGTTAGAGTCTTTGGGAAAAAGAGATAAAAATGCTGTTGCTAGTTTATTAGAACAAATAATTAGACATCTTTTATTATTACACTATTGGACAGAAGAATATGAAATGAATGGGAATCATTGGCAAACAGAGATTATTGGTTTTCGCAACCAACTTGAAAGATTATTAACCAATAATTTACAAAATTATCTCCACAGTGAATTAGAAAAAATTTATAGAAGTGCTTTAAAATATGTTAAGCAAAAAACTAGATTTAAAATTGATTTTCCTGAATATTCTCCTTATACTTTAGAACAACTTTTAGATGAAAATTATTTGTAAATATAGGAGAATGAATGTAGAGACATTTCCTATAACATCTCTACAAGATTTCTTGATAGCACTTAAAATCAGGTCTTATTGATTATGTAACTGCTAAATTTTGCTTTTCTGCCAATTCTTTAGGGGTTGTATGTTCATACATTTCAAAGGGTTGATGAATCCAGGGGTTATCGGGTAGATAATCAACATAGTAATAGGGAGTAATAACTGAACAGGCTTTATACCAAATAACGGCGGTGCGAATTTCTGCAATTGGGTACTGACTGTATTGTTGTAGCCAAGGAATAGTTTGTTGGAGAGTAATCCCAGAGTCTACTAAATCATCTACTAGCAGAATCCGGGAACCTAATGTGTCGGTAGTCATCGTTAAGTGAGGGGAAACTATTAAACCCCCCCTTTCTTGCTTACCAGCACCGCTGTAAGATGATGTCGCTAAAATTGCTAAAGGTTGATTGTATATCCGTGATAAAATATCACCCACTCGCAGTCCACCTCTAGCAAGACAGACAATTTGGTTAAATTGCCAACCTGATTGATAAATCTTGACAGCTAATTGTTCAATTTTATGGTGATAATCTGACCAAGAAACGTAAAGGTCTGACATAAGACTCTGGAAATTGTGTTAACTAATACTTCAAGTAAGCCAAGTTATTTATTTTAAAATAAGCGGGATTTATTATGAAAGATGCTGATGGTGATTTGCAAAAATCTCTAACAACTCAAAAATTAGATTTGAAAACTAAACTGGCTTATGGTGCTGGTGATTTAGGGCCAGCAATTACTTCCAATATTGCGATCTTTTTTCTGTTGGTGTTTTTTACTAATGTCGCTGGTATTCCCGCAGGTTTAGCTGGCAGTATTTTGATGATTGGCAAAATTTGGGATGCTGTCAATGATCCAATTGTGGGATGGTTGACTGACAAAACTAAATCTCGTCGCTGGGGTCGTCGCTTACCTTGGATTTTATATGGTGCAGTTCCGTTTGGGGTTTTCTTTTTCTTACAGTGGATTGTACCGCAGTTTAGTGCTGATCAAAGTAGTAATATTTGGCCATTGTTCTGGTATTACGTAGCAATTGGAGTTCTATCTCAGGCGTTTTTCACTGTTGTTAATTTGCCTTATACGGCAATGACACCTGAACTATCTCAAGATTACGATGAACGTACTAGCCTGAATAGCTTTCGCTTTACTTTTTCTATTAGTGGCAGTATTGTATCGCTGATTTTAGCGCAAATTGTTTTTTCTGTCATTGTCAATCCCCAACAACAATATCTAGTTTTAGCAGCTATTTGTACTGTTATTTCGGTTTTATCCTTATATTGGTGCGTTTACGGAACACGCGATCGCATTATGGCTTTTGAGGCTAAACGTATCCAACTTGAGGAACCACCAGAAATTCCTTTCATTGAACAGTTAAAAATAGTCTTTACTAATAAACCGTTTTTATTTGTGATCGCTATCTATCTTTTTTCTTGGTTAGGGGTACAAATCACAGCGAGTATAATTCCCTATTTTGTCATTTACTGTATGGGACTGAAAAATTCAGATGTTCCCACAGTTATGATTGCTGTACAAGCAACTGCGTTATTAATGCTATTCGTTTGGAGTAATTTAAGTAAAAAAATTGGTAAAAAAATTGTTTATTTTCTGGGAATGAGTATATGGATTATCGCCGCTGCTGGACTATTTTTCTTACAATCTAATCAAATTGGATTGATGTATATCATGGCAATTATGGCAGGTGTTGGTGTTTCTACAGCTTATCTAATTCCCTGGTCAATGATTCCTGATGTGATTGAGTTAGACGAATTGCAAACCGGACAAAGACGGGAAGGAATTTTCTATGGGTTTATGGTTTTATTGCAAAAGTTTGGTTTAGCTTTTGGGCTATTTATAGTCGGTAATGCTTTAGAAGCTTCTGGTTTTAAAGCAGCTTTAGTTGGACAAAGTACGCTTCCTATACAACCTGATTCAGCATTGTTTGCTATTCGGATTGCTGTGGGACCAATACCCACAATTTGTTTAATTATTGGTTTGATTTTAACGTTTTTCTATCCTATTACCCGCGAGATGCACACAGAAATAATGTTGAAGTTGCAAGAACGACGGGAGAAGATTGGTGATAAGTAATTTTACTAATAAAAAAGGATGAAGTTTATAATACCGCTTCACCCCATAACATCTAGATTTTAATGTCCCAACACCAAGTCTAAAGATAATCCTTCAATTTGTTTATTAACCCAAGGTTTGACATCATTTTCCTGAAGAATATCTGCTCCTAATTCCTGGTAAGTAGCGATATTTTTTTGATATGCTTTTTGAATCTGCTGATAGTTATGTTGTTCTACTTTTGGAGGCAGTACAAAAATTGCAATTGGAAAATTAGGTTTGCTATTTTTTACATCCGAAATCCGCCAACAAACTTCACCTTTTAAGCTATCAGGTACATCAACTTCAAAAGAGATCCCATGTGCTGCGAAGTAAGGTTTACCATTAGCAACAACGACATCAAATTTATTATTTGTGTGTTTACCACAAATTTCATGGTGTTTTAATAAGTCTCTGGATTTATCTCCAAATTTTTGCTTCAGTATTTCCCGTGTTTTAGACTTGATAAGTCTTGCAGATGCTTGACGGTCACGTGCCTTAAATTTAAGATTTGATTCTAGTTGTGGCTCACGCAAATAAGTATTAGCAATATCTTGTAGCAATTTATCCACAGTATTTAGTGAGCCGCGAGGTTCTGTGAACTGAATACTATTCATCCAGCCCTGTGCTATTTTTAAGAGTCTTTCTTGGTTGGATACTCCATTAAGCTTATCTCCTGGAAATAGAAGTCCTTCTTTAGCTCCATTTTCCATACGATGAGCAAAATCTTTCAGGAAACCAATTTCTTCCATACCAAAATGGCGTACTCGTTCCCAGTTCTTTACAAAGTGTATTTTGACGGCATTATTGTCAAAAGCAAGTACGCCAATATTAATCCGCTCATCTGCGATCGGATCAGGAACATACTGAATTACACTGTATCTACTAGCCATATCGCTTAACTTCCCTCAAATTTGGCTAAAGGGATTCCAGCAATTCTTGCTGACGTTTGATCAAGAACTCTAAAATTGCTATTCTCTCATCCATTGTAATCCTCCACTCGTCAGGAGGTCTAGCCACTGCTTGGATAATCTTTTCCTCTGGATCTAGTTCCAGTAATTCTGGTGAAATTTCAACTATTTGTGGCTCACCAACAGGCGCACCCATTGCTAAACCTAATCGTGCCACAATTTGATCATTGATAATTTGCCGACCAGCCTGCTGACCCTTCACAACATAGTTACAGTCGTCAATTCCCTTGGCTCTAACAGGACGAGCCGCAGAATTCCATCCACGTAGCAAGGTCGTTATAAGTACTGGTTCTTCTGGGTTTTTGAGTAATTCTTCTAAAGAAAGTTTCCATCTTGCTCTATCCTTTTCTATATTTATTTCGTTGTTCACATGATGGCTGTAAAATAAAAAAAATGACACTAATTTTATTGGTTAAGAATTGACAATACTTGATTTTCGTTACTTAAACAAGTGTCATATTGCTTTTATATTTTCTAATATCAATAATATTTCAGTGCAACATAGCCTAAAACTGAAGCACTCCAGCAATTAAACCACTACTGAAAATAACCATGCGGTGTTGATGCGATATCGAAGGGCTAAAACTACGCAGATAAGGGCGTTCTCTATCGCCTTTTTTAATGCCAGTATTTTCTAAATATCCTGGTTATTATAACGAAACATAAAGTTTATATTAAGAAGTATGAATATTCCTAATGCAAAACTAAATAATATTTTATTATGATACATATAAGAAACGTTAATATTGCAGTTTGCTGTTGTTGGGGATTAATTTTGACTTGAAAAATCAATTTTTTGAATAGGGGAACAGAGATCGATGAATAAATATTTAATGAAAACCATAGACTATCAAGAATGGAAGATTGAACTATATCAGTGGTTTGCCAAAAAAAGATTTGAAATCATCTGCTACAGCCCAACTGGTAACAAGCTAGATTATTCAAAAATATCTATGCGCTGTTGGTTCAATGAGGATTTTGCTATCGATGAAGCTAAGGAATTTATAGACTTCATTATTAGCCAACAAAATATAAATCCAATATCAGTATCAAAGTGGAATCCCTTTGAATTCGCTGAAACTCAACAAGTAGATTTATCAAAGTTGGCAGGTTAAAGTCAGCGGTTGGGATAAATTCTTTGTTTTTTGATCTGGCGTTTACATTAATTATTTAATGTATCCAGACAAATAAGCGCCCCAACCAATTAAACTACCACCTAATACGAGCCATACAGCATTAATGCGATAGCGCAGTACTAAAATTACTGAGATGAGAGCGATCGCACTAGCAATAAAATCCACATAAGGCGCTTGTTGTATTGTCAACGTCGCTACGCCTAATTGCAGCGTAGTCAGTACCATGAGCGCCACAGCACTGACATTGACAGAATCTAAAAAAGCCCTTGTCCAAGCAGAGGCACGTAAACGGGGAATCAAGGGGTTTAAAGCGGCAACGAACAAAAATGAAGGTAGAAAAATTCCCAAGGTAGCCACGATTGCACCAGGCATACCAGCGATGACATAACCAATAAAGGTAGCAGTAGAAAGAACAGGGCCAGGAGTAAATTGACCAATTGCGATCGCATCTAGTAACTGCTGTTGTGTCAACCAGCCATATTCTTCAACTAATCCACCTTGCAAAAAAGCTACTAATAAATAGCCGCCACCAAACAACACACTACCAACTTTCAGAAAAAACCAACCTAATTGCCACAAAGGCACAGATACAGCACTTACTGATGTCGCTTGCCAAGTTGCACCTATGGTTAAACCAGCAATTAATAAATTAGTCTGATTTCCAGGACTATTATTCTTGTTACCACCATGCAGCCAAAGCATACCTAAAAATCCGCCAATTAATAAAGCAATAATTTCATTGACTTTCCAGAAAAATGTCGCCGCCCCAACAATTACCGCAATTACTAATAATTTGCGTGTTTTCACGGCTTTTTTTGCCAAGCCCCAAATAGCATTCAGGATAATAGCTAAAACAGCCGGTTTAATCCCATAAAGTAAAGGTGCAACTTGGGGTAAAGTACCATAACTGACATAAATCCAGGCAAATATACCTGTAATTACCACCGCAGGTAAAATAAAACAAACACCCGCTACAATCAGCCCCAACCATCCTGCATAAATGTATCCAATATGAATCGCCATTTCTGTGGAATTGGGGCCGGGAATTAGGTTAGTTGCACCAAGCAAATCCAGAAAATGTTCTCGCGTCAGCCATTGACGACGCTTGACTACCTCATCTTCTATCATGGCAATATGGGCAACTGGTCCCCCAAAGCCAATAATGCCTAATTTTAAAAAGAGTTTAGCGACTTCACCCAAGCGACTTAATGGCAATTTATTCATGATTGGCTAGGCAATATTGTTTAACTGTACGAATGTAATCGCTATTTATAAGCTACTGTTGATAGGTTAAAATTAGGTATTTTATTGCATAAACACTAAAATACACTAATTTGATAGTTTTATAGTAGTATAAGAGTTACTCTTTCAGTAGTAGCCTTGATCCAATTTTACAAAAGTGGCTGTTAACGTTAATAGAGAACAGCTACTGTCCCTCAACAAAAATTTAGAGCTTTTATTGCTACCGTATATTCTTTTGTTGAAATACGGATAATACTTATAGTAATATAATGTACAAAATATACACAGAAAGTATGATTCTCTTGTGCTGATTTACCCTTCTTTAAAAAGCCTATTCTTTTACAGTAATTTATAGCCAGAGTTCTAAGAATTACAATCTGCATAGTAAAAATTTCTCGGAACCAATCAACTTGCTTTTTAAATTTGGCTGTGATATTTTCTACTTATGCTATATTCTCCGTAAATCCGGGCGACTTACTGGAGAATATAGCAAATTATATCACAGCAAAATGGCGGTAACCATGAGAGTACTAGAGTTTTCCTCTAGACTCTCCTTCTTCTATGTCTAATTTTGGGAAGTAACAAATGACTAAAGTATTTCTTCTGGATGCCAATCAACAACCATTATCTCCAGTACGTATTAGTCATGCTAGGATACTGTTGTCACAGGGTAAAGCTGCGGTTTTTAAGCGATATCCATTTACCATTATCCTCAAAGAATCCTTCAACAAAATCAAGTTGGAACAATTAAGTTTCAGGATTCACCCTGGTGGTAAAACTAAGTAATTCGTAATTCGTAATTCGTAATGCTTACGGTAGGCTACGCCAACGTAATTCGTGTACATATTACGTTTTTTAGTTGTTCTACTTATAAGATAGCACCCAAAAAATTTTCAACTATTCTGCTTAAATAATTGCCTATTTTTTTATATTTCCATTTTTGTAAGTTGGGATTTAGCCGTATCTGGGTAATCACTAAATACGCCATCTATACCTAAGCTAAAAAACATTTCATATTCTCCTTGAGGATTTTGTTTAAAGTCGAAAGGTAAGAAGAAATCCTCATTGCGGAATGTCCAAGCATGAACTTTCAAATTAGTTTGATGAGCATCATTTACTAACGATGTTGGAGATAGTAATTTACCATTGCTATCTTGGGGAACTACTAAATGTTTATTTACTCCTATCGCTTGTGCATATTTAGCAATTTCTATTAACTCTGTTGGATTTACTAAATCTTGATATGTGCGATGATCACCATTAACTACAAAATCATAAGGTTTGCCAGAATCATTAATTAATTGTACTAGAGGTAAATCTGTTTTTTTAGATAATTCTTGCAAATTACCAACTTCAAATGATTGAATAAATATAGGTAAATTAATTTTGTGTAAAGTTGTGAGTAACTTATCTTCTAATGGGAGACCAATTGATTTAAAGTAACTTGGATGTTTTGTTTCTGGGTAAATACCAATAATTCGACCAAGTTCTAAACTTTTAGCTTCGGCTAAATCAATGATGTCTTGTAGTGTGGGAATGCTAAATATTCCATCATAAACTGTATTTTGCGGACGCAGTTGGGGAATGCGCTCTTTAGCTTTCAAGGTTTTTAATTCTGCTAAAGTAAAATCTTCCGTAAACCAACCTGTTTTAATTTCACCATCAATAATTTTCGTGGTTTTCAGGTGAATAAATTCTGCATGAATAGCAATATCGGTAGTTTCTGAAATTTCATTTTCATGACGAGCAATTAAAATACCATCTTTGGTAATAACTAAATCTGGTTCAATATAATCAGCACCTAAATTAATTGCTAATTCATAAGCAGCTAAAGTATGTTCAGGACGATAGCCACTTGCACCCCGATGAGCAATAATAATAGGACGTTGGTTTGTGGATTTTTTAGCCATAGCCTGAATAATTGGTTTATTATATCTGTATTTTTACATACTTATCCACTTTCAGAAACCCAAAATATTACAATATTTTAAAGTAATATTTTTCCTAGGAAATAACTCTTTAAAATAAAGATACACTATACATAAGTGAAATTGGGGTTACAGCTATGACAAACAACAATAATATAGAAGTTGTCTTTAGCTTTGATACAACGGGTAGTATGTATCCTTGTCTAACTCAGGTACGGCGAAAAATTAAAAATACCGTTACCAGACTGATGGATGAATTACCTCTAATTAAGATTGGAATTATCGCTCATGGGGATTATTGCGATGCAGGCTCAACCTATGTGACTAAAACCTTTAACCTGTCTGGTGATGTGGATAAAATTTGTGATTTTGTCCAAAATGTAGAACCTACTGGTGGGGGAGATGCACCGGAATGTTATGAGTTAGTATTACATGAATCCCAATCGCTATCTTGGTCAAAATCAGCATCTAAATCACTAGTTTTGATTGGTGATGATATTCCCCATGCACCAGCACACAATCCTCAAAAGCTAAATTGGCGTAAAGAGGTAGATAAGTTAGCCGAATTGGGAATTTCAGTTTATGGAGTACAAGCTCTTAATCGCCCTCATGCGACACCTTTCTATCAAGAGTTAGCTGAAAAATCTGGTGGTTTTCATATTAATTTAGACCAATTTTCTTACATTACTGATTTGTTTTTAGCAGTTTGCTACCAGCAGTCATCTGATGAACAGTTACAAGCTTATGAGCAAGAAGTAATTAACCAAGGAAGGATGAGTCGTGGGTTAAATAAAATATTTGATACCATGATGCAGCGAGAGGGAACGTCTTATTATGAATCAACTGATTTAAGGGCGGTTGTTCCTGGAAGGTTCCAAGTTTTAGAGGTTGACCAAGATATTTCTATTAAAGCGTTTGTGTTGGAAAATGGGTTAACATTTAAAGTAGGGCGTGGTTTCTATGAATTCACGAAAACAGAAACTATCCAAGCGACTAAAGAAATTATCTTGATGGATAGGACAACAGGTGATTTATTTCAAGGTAGTGCTGCACGAGAAATGTTAGGTCTACCGATGGATGCGACAATTAGGATTAAACCGAGTAATCTAGAGAAGTATGTGGTGTTTGTTCAAAGTACGTCTGCTAATCGTAAGTTAATTGGTAAAACTAGGTTTTTATATGAAGTTGAAGACTGGGATCATTCATCGTAAGAATTCAGGAGTCAGGAGACGCTTCGCAGACCTTCGGTTCAGGAGTCAGGAGTCAAAATGCTTGTGACATCAGAAATAAAGAGAAGAGAGATTCGAGCAAAATCATCAAACTTGACTCGAAAAGCCTTATGATTCTGTAGGCGTAGCCGTGCCGCAGGCTATTCTGTATCCTTACGATTAATCTATAATTTTGCTAAAATCTTTCGTGGATTTTTAGCCTGCTTCTAGCAGGTTTTCTAGTGTTTAAATTCTATTTTCCAAGTATTATCTCGTAAATTTTATGATACCAACTCAAGTTGAAATAAAGCGTATAGAAGAGATACGAAGGTTATTACAACAAGCCAGTTATGCTTACTATGTTCTAGATGCACCAATTATGGAGGATACGGTCTATGATCGGTTTTATCGAGAACTGCAAGAATTAGAAACTCAGTATCCAGAATTAATTACTCCTGATAGTCCCACTCAGCGCGTGGGTGAGCGTCCTGCAACTCACTTTACCTCAGTCCGGCATAACATTCCTCTATATAGTTTGGAAAATGCTTTTAATGTTGAGGAGTTGCAGACTTGGGAGCAACGTTGGCGACGACATTTACCTCCCCAGCATTCTGTGGATGCGGTGGAATATGTGGCAGAATTGAAAATTGATGGTGCTGCTTTGGCGTTAACTTACGAAAATGGGGTTCTCGTCAGGGGTGTGAGTAGGGGTGATGGGGTGATGGGTGAAGATATTACCCAAAATGTGCGGACGATTCGCTCAATTCCCCTACGTTTGAATTTCGATGGTTTGGAAAATATTGAAAAGGTGGAAGTGCGTGGTGAGGTATTTTTACCTTTAGATGTATTTAAACAAATTAATGAGAAAAGACAAAAAGCAGGTGAACAAGTATTTGCTAATCCCCGTAATGCGGCGGCTGGTACACTTAGGCAATTAGATCCCCGGATTGTAGCACAGCGACAGTTAGATTTTTTTGCTTATACACTACACATTACGGGGCTGGATGATTCTAGTATTGCTAATACGCAGTGGGAAGCTTTAGAGTTGTTGCAAAAAATGGGTTTTCGGGTTGATGCCAATCATAAGCTGTGCAATAAATTAGAGGAAGTGGCTGATTATTATCAGTACTGGGATACGGAACGGCTGAATTCAGCTTATATGACTGATGGGGTGGTGGTAAAGCTGAATTCGTTTAGGTTGCAAGAACAGTTGGGTTTTACGCAGAAATGTCCCCGCTGGGCGATCGCACTCAAGTATGCAGCAGAAGAAGCTCCAACCCGTGTGGAAAATATTATGGTGAACGTGGGAAGAACGGGAGCATTAACTCCTTTGGCGGAAATGTTGCCTGTACAATTAGCAGGGACTACTGTTTCTAGAGCTACTTTACATAATAGCGATCGCATTACCCAATTAGATATCCGCATCGGTGATACTGTCATTGTTCGCAAAGCTGGGGAAATTATCCCGGAAGTGGTGCGGGTAATTAAAGAACTGCGTCCCGCTGATACTCAACCTTTTATGATGCCTACCCATTGTCCCGTCTGTGGTCAACCGGTGGTGCGAGAATCGGGGGAAGCGGTGACAAGATGTGTAAATGCTTCCTGTGCAGCAATTCTCAAAGGTGAGATTGAACATTGGGTGAGTCGTGACGCTTTGGATATTAAAGGTGTAGGTGAAAAGTTGGTACATCAACTAGTGGATAAAAAGTTGGTGTCTTCTGTTGGCGATTTATATAACTTGACAGCAGAACAATTATGTGGATTAGAAAGAATGGGTCAAAAGTCAGCGGAAAAATTGGTGAGTGCGATCGCACAATCAAAAAATAAACCTTGGTCACGAGTATTATATGGTTTAGGCATCCGTCACGTTGGTAGCGTTAACGCCCAATTATTAACAGAGAAATTCACCACCGTAGAAGAATTAGCAGCAGCGAGACAATCAGATATTGAAGGTGTTTATGGTATCGGTGCAGAAATTGCCCAATCAGTTTATCAATGGTTCCGCACCCCTGCAAATCAAACTTTAATTTCTCGTCTTCAAGCATTAGAGTTACAATTAGCTACCACTGAGCAGCCCAAAGCACCTGGAGAAGGTAATCCCAAGTTGGCGGGTAAGACTTTTGTGGTTACAGGTACATTACCAACCTTAAAGCGTGATGAAGCCAAAGCATTGATTCAAAAAGCTGGTGGTAAAGTAACTGACTCAGTGAGCAAAAAAACAGACTTTTTGGTTGTGGGTGAAGATGCTGGTTCCAAGTTAGAAAAAGCGCAAATATTAGGAATTACTCAATTAAGTGAAGCACAATTGCTGGAAATAATTCGTAATTCGTAATTCGTAATTCGTAATTCGTAAACAGAGAACAGGGAACAGGGAACAGGGAACAGGGAACAGGGAATTCTTAATTTTCCTCGCGTCTCCGCGTCCCCGCGTCACCCCATCTCCGCGTCCTGACAAGGGTAGGTTTTTAATATTATCTGTTAAGGCAGGACTAGGAAGGCAAGGAGGGAAAGTAGACAAGGAAGATTTTCTCCGCACAATGGTCTTTTTGCTACTAAAAGAATATGATTTTGTACGGTTTTCCTCCCTTGTCCACTGTCCTTCCTTGTCCCCCAAGCCTTGCCCTCACGACAATGTAAAATACCTACCCTTGTGAGATCTCCGCGTCCCCCTATCTCCGTGTCCCCGCGTCACCCCATCCCCATCTACCTAATGCTTAGTCTCTGGTTTTTGATACTTACCTGAATGCTTACGGGCAAAATATTCTTCCATAACTTCTAAAATCATGGGTGCAGCAACACTACCACCACCACCACCAGAATGTTCAGCAAAAGCAACAATGAGGATTTCCGGCTTATCTGCTGGTGCATAAGCACCGAACCAAGCATGATTTTCTTTCACTCCACGGTTCCAAGCTTCAGCTGTACCACTCTTACCAGCTACTGGGGGAATCGTGGGTTTATTCAAAGCCTTTCCTGTACCTTCAGATACTACTTTCCGTAGTCCATCACGGAGTATTTTGATGGTTGTCGGTTTCATATTTAAAGATTTGCGCCATTTTTTCGCGTCGCCATTGTCTTTGAGTAAATGAGGCTGCACCCGATAACCACCATTAGCAGGTACAGCGAACATCACAGCCACTTGTAGAGGAGTCGTTTGTAAAGCACCTTGACCAATTGACATATTAATAGAATCGCCTACAGTCCAAGGCATTTTCCAAACTTTCTGTTTCCAGGTTTCATCAGGAACTAAACCTTTTGCTTCTTCTGTGGAGAACTCAAAGCCCGTTTTTTCACCAAATCCATATTTGCGAGTCCATTCAATCAATTTGGGACCACCTACTCCTTTACCAATTTGATAAAAGAATGTATCACTACTCCATTGCATTGCTCCCACAAAACCCAATGGACCAAATCCGGCGTGGTTCCACTCACCAAACCTTGTCCCACCAATGGTCAAAGAACCATAGGTTTGTAGCACTGTGTTGGGAGAAAATTTACCCGATTCTAGTCCCGCAGTTGTGGTAACAATTTTAAAAGTACTAGCAGGAGGAAAGACACTCAAAGCCCGATTTACCAAAGGATGATCCTCTCCTTGGACGGTTTTCCAGTCTTTTTGAGAGAGTGTTTGTTTAGAAAAAATATTGGGGTCAAACGTAGGATGGGATACCAAGCCTAATACCTCACCGTTATTGGGGTTAAGTGCCACTATTGCCCCATTGCGTTTACCTAAAGCTTTTTCGGCAGTTTTTTGCAGTTCTACATCTATAGTCAAGTGTAAATCATTACCAGGTTTTGCCTGTTTTTCTCCCAATACCCGCAGCGGTCTACCTGCACCATCTACTTCTACTTGTTGACCACCCCATTCACCTCGGAGAGTTTTCTCATAAGCTTTTTCTACACCCATCTGACCAATTACATCTCCTAAACGGTAGCCTTCAGACTTTCGTTTTTTTAGCTGTTCTGCTGTCAGTTCACGGGTGTAGCCGATGACATGAGCCAATTCTCTACCTTGGGGATAATAACGTACCGCTTCTGTATTTATTTCTACATCTGTCAATTCGTTTTCGTATTCCTTTAAAGCTGTGACTTGTGCTTCATTTAAGTCACGAGCAATCCGAATCAGGGTAGATGAGTTAGCTCCTGCTTGTTCTAGTTGAGTTTCCATCTCCTTTTGGGGGATATCGAGCAGTTGACTCAAACGAGGTCCCACCACAGACCAAGAGGGTTTAGTATGTGCCATAGGCCACAAATACACTGAGCGAGGATAGCGAGTAGTAGCTAACAGTTTGCCATTGCGGTCAAAAATATTGCCCCGTTCTGGTTGTTTGTAAATCATGCGAATCCGGTTGGACTCCGCACGTTGTCGGAGTTTTGAGCCGTCAATAATTTGCAAATAAGCTAAACGAGCGCCTATTCCAGATGTCATCAATAAAGTGAATATAATTAAAAATATTGATTGAGAATTACGCCCGACTGTGCGTGTATTGTTTTGTCCGCCCAGTACAGGTGGTTGAAATAGGGTCATAAGCTTAAGAGAATTTTACAATTATTAATATACGCAAGTGTTTTGTTAAGATGTCAAACTGATTGGAGACAATACTATACTCCATCACTTCTGTCAATGTTTTGCTCAGGTGCAAGATACCGCAGGGAACTCTTTTGTTATCGAAACAATCGGGTCTCAAACCGGACTTCGTCCAAAGTTGTTGGAGTGAGGTATAAATCCCCGTTACAAAAACGGCCTTCTGCCTCTTGCCTTCGTTAAATGACTTTGTTCTTAAATTTTGTACCTCCTGCAACCTGAAATCTGCTGTATGAGCCTCTCATGGGCGCATTCTGCACTTAAATCTGACATAAAAGAAACACTGGAAATTGAAAATCTAAAACCTTTACCAGGTAAAGGTTATGAAATATGCTGCTGCAAAATTTGGCAATGCTTATTTGATAATGTTAGCACTAGGATCTACATCAATCCTTTGTTCTTGTGTTTTCAGTTGATGATGGCTACTCACTACTACTACTCCTAGCGATCGCTCCCGGAAACCTGAACAGACAGAATTTATAACCGAAAATGCTACTCAGCATCCAGGGTGAAACAATAGAAAGTATATTTCTAATAAGAGTGTTTTTGCGGAATACAATTCCAAGTATGGACTGTAGTCTGCTTAACACCCTACATAGCAAAACTTAAGTTTTCTACAATTAGGGCATTCTACTGAAGAATATGGCTCAAACTGTGATGCAAAATCAGAGGAGTGTAACGTCTTTTCAACCACTTGATGTTGAACTGCGTAACGTATTCAAATTTTTCAACCAAGAACCAGCTGTACATGGCGTGGACTTGGATGTGAGACAGGGAGAATTTTTCAGTATTTTAGGCCCTTCTGGTTGCGGTAAAACAACCACACTCCGCTTAATTGCTGGATTTGAAAGAGTTGATGCAGGTAAGTTGTTAATTCGAGGTCAGTCGATGAGCAATGTACCTCCTTACCGAAGACCTGTAAATACTGTCTTTCAAAGCTATGCGCTGTTTAACCACCTCAATGTGTGGGATAACATCGCGTTTGGACTGCGATTGCAAAAATTAACCAAGTCAGAAATTGACAGCAGAGTCATAGAAGCTTTAAAGCTCGTAAAAATGGAAAGTTTGCGATCGCGCTTACCCTCTCAACTTTCTGGTGGTCAACAGCAACGGGTAGCCTTAGCTAGAGCTTTGGTGAATCGTCCCGCAGTCTTACTTCTAGATGAGCCATTGGGAGCATTAGACCTCAAACTCCGCAAAGAAATGCAGATTGAGTTATCAAATTTACACAAAGATTTAGGATTAACATTTGTGATGGTGACACATGATCAAGAAGAAGCACTATGCTTATCTGATCGCATCGCCGTTATGAATCAAGGCAAAATTGAGCAAATTGGGACTCCCAGCGAAATTTACGAACATCCCCACACACCCTTTGTTGCCGATTTTATTGGCGATACAAATCTATTCAGCGGTGAAATCACGACGGTAGACCCAGAATGGGTGAAAATTTTGACAAAAACCGGACTCTCTATTGTCACCGCACGTTTAGAAGATACACCAACTGAATTATTACAAGCAGTAGTCATCAGTGTCCGCCCAGAAAAAATTCAGATTTCCCTTTATCAACCGAATCTGCCCACAAACTGCTTTGAAGGTAGGCTAGTCAATGTCATGTATTTGGGTACTCATATTAATTATGTTGTGGAATTGGTCAACGGCATAAATATCAATGTCTTACAACCCAATACCTTTGGTAGCTTACCAGACCGTGACACACCCATTTATATTTGGTGGGCAGAAACTGACTGTATTGCTATTAGTCAAGAATCAAGAACCAACATTTCATAATTTGATAACTAATGACTAACAGAAGGCAATTTCTGAAAAAAATGGCGGTGCTTTCTAGCCTTTCTTTAAGTGGTTGTGGCTGGAGATTAGCTAATGTAGGCGCTAATTACACTGGTTCAGGTCAAAGCGACGAACTACATTTATATACATGGACGCAGTATACTGATCAAGAATTACTATCCACTTTTACTGCCCAAACTGGCATGAAAGTAGCGGCGGATGTATATGATTCTAATGATGTCATGCTGGCTAAGTTACAAGCTGGAGGTGGTAGCGCTTACAGCATTATTTATCCATCTGATTACATGGTGCAGAAGATGGTAGATAAAAATTTGCTCACTCCCATCAATCATGAACGCTTAATTGGGTTAAGCAATTTATTCCCACAATTTCAGAATCCTAGTTATGACCCTTCTAACGGTTATAGTATTCCCTTCAATTGGGGAACAACGGGTTTACTTTACAACTCGGAAAAACTTCCAACTGCACCAGAAGATTGGGAATATCTTTGGCAAAATAAAGATAAACTTCAGAAGAAAATGACTTTACTTAATGATGTGCGGGAGGTAATCGGTGCAACCTTGCGGATGCTAGGTTATTCCTATAATTCAGAAAATGAAACAGAAATCAAACAAGCTTATGAGAAATTGAAAGAACTCAAACCGGCAATTGCTGCTTTTGATACTGATGCTTGGAAAAATCAAATTCTGGCAGGAGATTTATTATTAGCTATGTGTTACTCTGCTGATGCAGTGAAGATATCTAAAGAAAACCCCAAGCTGAAATTTGTAATTCCTCGTAGTGGTTCCTCTTTATGGACAGACACTATTGTAATTCCTAAAACATCTCCTAATGTCGCTGGAGCTTATGCTTGGATTAACTTGATTTTGCGACCAGAAGTTGCGGCTCAAATCAGTGAAAGACTAAATATTTCTACTCCCAATCGTGCGGGATTTGAGCAATTACCAAAACAGCTTCAAGATAATACTAATTTATTTCCTCCAGCATCACTTTTAGAAAAGTGTGAAAGATTGACTCCTGTCGGTAAGTTTGAAGAAGTTTATGACCGCTACTGGACTCAATTACTAGCTTAAAGTCAAGAAGTAAACATCTATATTCTCGCTCTTAAATCTAAAATTGGTATCAGGCTGTGCCTATTCAAAGTAATAATTCCCAACTAGACTCTTCTATCAATATAGCTAAATCACAGAAGTTAGAACGCCATCGTTTTAATTTGCTTCCCCCTTTGGCGCTACTTGCACCATCTGGAATTTGGTTATTATTATTGTTGTTGTTGCCAACATTAATAATTTTTCAGTTGAGTTTAGTGCCAAATATTCGACCAGGAGATTTGGTAAATCCCAGTGGATTGAATAACTACATTCGCATCCTTGAACCAATTTATTTAAAAGTCATATTTCATTCGTTATTTTTGGCAATTAGTACTACCATTAGTTGTTTAATTTTAGGGTTTCCTGTTGCTTATTGGATTGCTCAAATAGCTCCAAAGCGCTGGCGAAATTTGCTGCTATTAGGTTTTGTCTTGCCTTTATGGACTTCTTCCCTACTGCGTTCTTATGCCTGGATTACAATTTTGCGTCCAACGGGATTATTAAACAGTTTACTCACCAGTGTAGGTTTACCAGCTTTAGAATTGCTTAACCGCAATCCAGCGGTATTAATTGGCATGAGTTACAGTTTATTACCTTATATGGTTTTAGTGTTGTATGCTTCTTTGGAAAAACTAGACCAGCAATTGTTAGAAGCAGCAGCTGATTTGGGTGCAAATCCCATCCAAACTTTTTGGCAAGTAACTGTACCTCAAGTGTTTCCCGGTATCGCTGCTGGTTCTCTTTTGGTATTTATTACAGCACTAGGGGATTTTATTGATCCAGAATTGTTGGGAGGTGCTTCGAGTATGACAGCAGCAAGGTTAGTTTATAATCAGTTTCTGGGAGCTACTCAAAATTGGGGTTTTGGTTCAGCTTTGAGTATGACGTTGATTATGGTTGTCAGTATTGCGTTAGCGGTAGCTTACCGAAGGTATCGCACTTTTGATTAAATTTGGTGAAGTCAAACCCAAACAATCACAATGATCTGCAAAAATCGAAAATCTGGAAATTCTTTACCGGAGGCAGATGGGGATAAGAGTCAAAAGTAGACACACAAGGAAATATAGCAATTCCCATTTAAGTGAGGTACAAGCAGTAACAATTAAACGGAGATGGACGCAGATAGACGCAGATGATTTTGTACTTCATTAGACTAGGAAACGCTATATTCAACCTTTTTGTGATTTGTCAGATATTTATCTAGCTACTGTCATTGTTACCTGATTTAAATCTTCCATACCTCTGTTCGCTAAATGATTAACAGTAGAGATAAACTCATTCTCTAAATAAGGCTTAGTTAAATAAGCAGTTGCACCCAATTCTTGAGCCAGTTGACGATGTTTTTCTGAACTGCGAGAAGTGAGAATCACTACTGGTTTTTTAGCTAAATCTGGGTTTTGACGAATATTACTTAATAATTCAAATCCATTCATGCGTGGCATCTCTAAATCAGAGATGATAACTTCAATTTCTGGATGTAAATGCAACTGATCTAGCGCTTCTACCCCATTTTGTGATTGTATTACTTGATAACCACATTTTTGTAAAGTCAGAGAAATAGTTTGTCGGACACTAATGGCATCATCTATGACCAAAACTACTTTTGGTAATTTGTTAGTTATTCCTACATGAGAAATTGGTTGAGTTTCTCTACTATTTTTGGGAGTAGATGCAGCTAGTAGAGGTGTAGATTCAATAGTATCCTCCGACATAGGCAAGGCTTGTTTTTTAGATACAGGACTTGTTGGCAGTCTCCTGACATCAAGTGTAGCCTGCATCTGCTGAGAATCTACAAGCAGAGTCCCATCAATTACTAAGATGAGGTTGCCATTAGCGAGGCTACTACAACCATAAATATATTTTGGTGGAGTAATGGCATTTCCTAAAGGTCTGATTACTAATTCTTGTTCACCAATAATTTGATCAACCTCTAAACCAAAAACTCCCTGATTTCGCCGGAGTAAAAGCACAGGATTTTTCATTATTTCTGTGTCAGGAGTGGTGGGTATAGTGTTTAAATAACTGCCAACTAGTGACCCATTGTAATACATCAAATTTGACAGTTTCAGAAGGCTGACTATCTGTTCGTCCTCACCTGAATGCCAATGCAAAATCTGTTTGCCTTCAAACTCTTTGATTTGCTGTGCAGAGGGAATTAATATTTTTTCGATACTATCTAGCAGTAAGGCATAAACAACACCCCCTGCCTGGACTAACATTAGTTTATCTGTGGTCATAGAAAAAGGGATTTTAAGTATGAATGTTGTTCCTTGATGAGGCGATGATTGAACGGAAATCAAGCCATTGAGGGAGTGTAACTGAGTACGGACAATATCTAATCCCATACCGCGTCCAGAAATTTCATTTACTCTACCCGCAGTAGAAAATCCTGGTGAAAACATCATTTCTATCAGTTCAGATTCAGTCGGATTATGCAAATATCCTTGAGCATCATCACCTGGAATCAGATTAAGTTCAATAGCTCTCTTACGAATACTTTCTAAGTTCAAACCTTGACCATCATCCCGAACTTCGATCACAGTTTGACTTCCCTGATGGTAGGCACAAATTTCTATTACACCTTGTTCATTTTTGCCAAGATCACGGCGAATGTGTGGAGCTTCAATACCATGATCAAAAGCATTACGGACTAGTTGTAATAACGGATCATATAATTTTTCAGCAATGGCTTTATCTATAAGAACTTGTGTACCAGTAAGTTTTAATTCTACGAATTTTGCATAAACATTTCCTAGCTTATTCACCATTTGCGGAAAGCGATTGAGGATAGTTCCCAAAGGCAACATCCTTGCATCTACCAAATTATCTATGATGCTCAAAGTTAAATTATGTTTTTTCTCTCCAATTTGAGTAGATTGTCTCATGAGTAAGTCAAGCGACTCAGCGGTTTCTTGTAGTTGCAATGTTTCTTCTAGTGCTTCATGTAATGTCAGATGATATTCTGTATATACATCCATTTCTAGAGCATCAAACTGCACAGCAGAAACTTTGTGTGTGTTGTATGTAGGAAAATTATTTCCCTGTAACGGCAAATCACGCAATTGATTCAAAACTGATTGATGTTGGCTGAGTTGCTGACTTAATCGTTCAATCAAGTCTATAATTTGTTCATCATATAAAGTCCGACGTTTTTGGTAAATTAGCAATTCTCCTGCTAAATAATTCAGACGTTGCAATCCATCTACATCAACTCGCACAAAAGCAGGTTGGCGAGAATTTTTACTAGGAGAATTTAGGGATTTATCTTCTATTTGCCTATTAACTTCTTTAGCATCATCAGCAACAATTTCTAGTCCTACTTCAGGAATATTTGTAAATACCTGATCGCTGACAACTGAGGATGTAACACTTTCTAAATAATGATCATTTTTAATATCTTCTACTGTCTGGGTAATGACAGATTCATTGCTCATGTCTGAGAGAGTTTCTCCTCCCCATATCGATTCGAGTAAACTATGATCAGTGGGATGATCTATGGGAGGAAATACTTCTTTGATAACCAGCAATTCTTGTAGCTTAGGTTTATCAAGCCATTTTTTTTCTTGATCAGTTACTGGAGGATAATTTTTATATTCATTTCCTACTTGACGAATCTGCTTTTTTAGGTTTTGGATGATAGAGATAACACCATCATTTTTTACAGATAAATATTCAAATCTGGCTAAGTCTAGGAGAATAATTAAAACTACACCTCGGCGATAAAGACAAAGGTTATGGCTATCTTTTTCATCTTCGACAAAAGCTAGAAATTGATCTAACCAACTTTTAATATAATTGAGTGGATTATTATTGAGACTGATTTTAGGAATCAGCAAATTTAAACTCAGTTCAGTTTCTGGTATGTCTTGCTGGTGATTAAACCAGCCCAAAATGTAGCGAATTACTTTTAAAGTAAACTTGGCATTTGCTGGTTTTAGATGCTCATTATTTTTGCCGTCAGATGTAATTAAAAATTGGTAAAATTCGGTTGTCAGGCTGAAAAATTGGGTAGCAAAAGATTTAGTTGTGGGTACAATGAATGACTCGTTTTTTGGTACTCTAACTAATGAACTATTAGGAGATGTAATAGGTGATTCCTGTTTTGTGACTTTCGCCAGTGTTTGCAAAGCTAAAGAAGGTGAACCACCAGAAATACGATCGCCTGCTAAAACTTCTTTCTGTGACTTTTGTAAATCAGCTAAGGCGATTTCAGCAATTTGGCGCGCTTCTTGGGGATTGGCTTCCAAAGCGGACATGATTGTGCAAGCAAGTTCTTTCAAACCTGGTAGATTTAACGATTCTGCTAAACCTAGAAATACATCAAGTTGGGAGTGTAAAACCTCTATTAATTCTTCATTATTGAGTGGCTTAAGCAGGGATTCAGAAATAGTTTCTAAGCGTTGTTTTACTCCTACTTCAAAGATAGACTGGACAATATCAAATCCTAATTCTTCAGAAGTTGGAATATGAGATTCAGACCCAAAAGCATCACCTAATTTTGTTTGTAATTGGGCAAATACTGAAGTTGCTCGCTGAAGAAGTTCCTCGCTATTAATATTACTTGCTGTTAGTTCGGCGGTGACAGCTAACTGAAGACATTCGTAAGCTTCTAATAGAAGTGTTTGTAATTCATTATTTATGACTACATCTGGACTATAAAGAGCCTTAAATATATCTTCTAACGAATGGGCTATCATTTTGATAGTATCTAACCCAACAGTAGCTGCTCCACCCTTAATCGTGTGAGTTGCTCGCATTAAATTATGAACTTTAGCAATACTATAACTTTCGGCTAAAGTAAATAAATCCTGTTCAATTGCTTGTAATAGTTCTGGGGTTTCAGCGAGAAAATAAGCATAGCCCTGTTCCCGAATCTCATTGTCTGTAATCATAATCTTTTGGTTTATTTTTTTGATTTTGGTTGATGTTAATTCATCCCAATGTTGGATTGTATATTTTCAATGTTCAATTTTTAATTACCAGCCATAGATAAAATGGGTAGAGCAGGCGATCAGCCTGCCAATAACAGGTAAATATTGCCTGTTCTACCTCACACTTAGAAAAGTCGGGATTATTTGACTTTAAACTTACTAGCCGTTGTTAATAAATCTTGTGCCATTCCTGATAAATTTTGGAAGACAGTAGCAATTTCTTGAGATTCACCAAAGGTCTTATTAGCAATTGAGGCGACATCATTCATTGATGCCGTTACTGTTACAGATTGGCTCATTTGTTTTTGGGTTGCTTCAGTAATACGCTCAATGAGTTGACTAATTTCAGCAGTTGCGGAAACGATGGCGTTTAAGTTTTGGCGGGTTGCACTAACCAGGTTTGTTCCTTCTACTACTTGCTGAATACCTGTTTCCATTGCCACTGCTACTTCCCCAGTTTCAGTTTGAATTTCTTGGACTAATTTTTCAATTTCGATGGTTGCTGCTGCTGACTGACGAGATAAAGAACGCACTTCATCTGCTACCACTGCAAAGCCTTTGCCATATTCACCGGCGCGAGTAGCTTCAATAGCAGCATTCAAAGCCAGTACGTTTGTCTGTGTAGCAAAGTTGCTGATTAAGTTCACCACTTTGGAGATTTTTTGTGATGATTCACTTAGGCGTTTAATCTTTTTACTGGTTTGGGCGACGGTTTCACGAATCGCTTGAATGGCGTTGACTGTTTGGTTCATGGCGGTATCACCAGAATCTACAGTTTTGTTGGCTTGTTGTACCGCTACTTGCACCAATTGGGCATTAGCTACTACTGCTTGGGTAGATTCTACCATTTGTTGAATATCGCTTAAGGCTTGGGTGATTTCGTCAGACTGTTCTTTTGCTAAATCAGTCAATCCGACTAGTGAAGAATTGCTATGGATAGAGGTTTGGGCAACTTGTTGAGAAGCTGCTTGTACCTGAATAACGATTTGTTGTAATGCTTGCAGAGTCCCATTGTAAGCGTCAGCTATTGTGCCTAATTCATCTTCTGTAATTGGGGCGCGGACTGTTAAATCACCACTAAGTGCAGGTGCGATCGCTCTAAGCAGTTGAATGGAACGTTGTTGTAGCAATTCTTTAGCGGCTTTTTCCCTCTGGGCTGCTTCTGATAGTTTGGATGATTGATTTTGTAATTGTTGTAAGTATTCAGTTTGTTGTAAAGCCAGTCCTAACTGGTCGCCAATACGCACCAATAAGTTAACTTCTGATTCTTCCCATTCACGGGTTCCAGAGTTTTGATAAGCTGCGAGTAAGCCCCAGAGCTTTTCGCCAGATAAAATGGGAGTAATAACGTAGGCTTTAGCTTCATATTTTTCAAGTATCTCTATGTAGCAAGCATCAAGGGTGGCTTTATAAATGTCATTCACTACTAAGGTAGTACCTTTGGTATATCGACCGCCTTCGGTTTTTTGTAAGCAAGGGTCATTTAATACGGTTTTCATACCAGGTCCGACTAGTTTCACCCAACCGCTAACTACTGATTCAGCTATAAATTCACCACCCCAATCAGATGTGAATTGATAGACGACTGCGCGATCGCATTTTAGTAGTTGGCGAATATCTTGGGTAGTATTTTTGAAAGTCTCCTCTATATCTGAAGCTTGACGGATGCGGGTGACTATCTTGGTGAAGGCTTTTTCTTGTTCAGCAATCTGAGCTAGTTTTTCAGATTTGGACTGTACTTGTTCTAGATAATCTATCTGGGATTTTGCTAGACTAATTTGTAAGCCAATCTGCTCTAAAAAGCTCACTTCTCTGGGTTGCCATTGACGAGTTCCAGTATTTTGATAAGCAGCTAGTAATCCCCATAGTTTTTCTCCATAGAAGATAGGAACTATGATATAAGCTTTGGTTTCAACCTGCTCTAAAATCTCCAGGTGACATTGAGCATGACCGGCTTGATAGATATCATTAACCACAAAACTTTCACCTTTGGCATATCTACCTCCTTGGGTTTCTTGCAAGTGGCTATCTTCCCAGACCATTTTGAAGTCTGAGGTGGCAACTCTCATCCATCCATTAGCCACAGACTCGGCGACAAATTGTCCGCCCCAATCTGGGTTAAAGCGATAGATGGCAACGCGATCGCATCTTAGTGATTGACGGACTTCTTGAGTAGCTGTTTTGAAGATGTCTTCTAAATCTAAAGATTGACGGATGCGGTTGACTATTTTGTTGACTGTTTTTTCTTGTTCAGCCAGTTGACTGATTTCCTGAGATTGTAATTGTACTTGTTCTATATAATCTAACTGTGATTTGGCTAGGCTAAATTGCAGTCCGATTTGTTGTAAAAAGCTGATTTCTGATTCTTTCCATTCACGGGGGCCAGTGTTTTGGTAAGCTGCCAATAAGCCCCACAGTATTTCACCAAAGAAGATCGGCACAATCACATAAGATTTAGCTTCAAACTGTTCTAGGATGGCAATGTGGCAAGGTGCAAGACCAATTTTATAGGTGTCGTTGACAACAAAGGTTTCGCCTTTAGCATATCTACCGCCTTTTGTGTCTTGTAAGTAAGTATCATCCACAACGGTTTTGATATCTGGCCCTACTACTTTTGTCCAACCACTACCTACTGATTCATATACAAATTCACCACCCCAATCAGGGTTAAATTTATAGACGGCGACGCGATCGCATTTTAGGGCTTGGCGGATTTCTTGAGTGGTAGTTTTGAAGATTTCTTCGACATCTAAAGATTGGCGGATACGGCTGACTATTTTGTTAATAGTTTTTTCTTGTTCGGCAATCTGCGCTAGTTCTTCAGTTTTCAGACGTACTGTTTCTAGATAATCTAGCTGGGATTTTGCTAGGTTAAACTGCAAAGCAATTTGAGTCAAAAAGTTAACTTCTGAGGTTTGCCACTCCCGCGCCCCTGTATTTTGATAAGCTGCCAACAATCCCCATAATTTATCTCCAAAAAAGATGGGGACATTGATATAAGCTTTTGTTTCAAATTGTTCTAATAATTCCAAGTAGCATGGGGCAATATTTTCTTGATAGATGTCATTTACCCACAAGCTTTCACCTTTAGTAAACCGCGCTCCTTTGGTTTCTTGTAAGAAGGTATCTTCCACCAGGGTATTAATACTAGAACCTACCAGTTTTACCCATCCAGATCCTACTGATTCAGCGACGAAATTGCCACTCCAGTCGGGGTTGAACTGATATATGGCGATGCGATCGCATTTTAGGGCTTGACGGGCTTCTTGAGTGGTGGTTTTGAAGATTTCTTCTAAATCTGAAGATTGCCGAATCCGGTTCACAATCTTAGTTAAGGCTTTCTCCTGTTTTGCAATCTGCGCTAGTTGATCAGATTGTTTTCGCACTTGTTCCAGATATTCTCCTTGGGAGATAGCCACACCAAATTGCAAGCCAATCTGAGTTAAAAAGCTAACTTCCCAGTCTTGCCATTCCCGCGCCCCAGTATTTTGATAAGCTGCCAATAAACCCCACAATTTTTCCCCAGAGAAAATGGGCGCAATGATATAAGCTTTGGTGTCAAACTGCTCTAAAATCTCAATGTGACATTGAGCATGACCTATTTTATAAATATCATTGACAACAAAGGTTTCACCTTTGGCATATCGACCACCTTTGGTTTCTTGCAAGTGGGTATCTTCCCAAACCATTTTATAATCAGCAGTGACAATTTTTGTCCAATTATTACCTACTGCCTCTGAGACAAATTGGCCACTCCAATCTGGGTTAAAGCGATAAACACCGACGCGATCGCATTTCAGTAATTGACGGACTTCTTGAGTAGTGGTTTGAAAGATTTTATCAACATCTGGCTGCTGCAAAATCTTACTAATAACTTTAGCTACTGATTGCTTGGCTAAGGTAGACTGCTGTAATTCTTTTTGTAATTTAAAGCTCTGCAATCTGTAGGTAATTTCTGTCGCGATTTGAGATATTAGGGTGATTTCCGCCTCTTGCCACTGACGAGATGAAGCACAACTATGAACTACCAGTAACCCCCATACTTTACTACCAATAAAAATTGGCAAACTTAAACTGGCTTTAACTTGAAATTTCTCCAGTAGTTGCTTTTGATAGGGAGTAGCTTGGATTTGATTAATGTCATCAATGGCTATTGGTTCAATATAATCTTGATTAGTATACAAGCCAAACAGAATTGCTGGTAAATTTTCGCCCAGAGACGGTGTCCAACCTGTGGTTCTTGATTCTGCTAACACAGTTCCAGCATCAGAGTTAGTAAATTGATAAATCAAGGCGCGATCACCACCAATTTTATCTCTGATTTGTGCAGATGTTACTTGCAGTAAAGTTTCCATATCTGGAACTTGCCGCATTTGGGACGTTATGTATTGAAATCGTTGCCGCCAGACTTTAAATTCCTGAGTAATGGCATTGGATACTGTTAAATCCTTATTACCAACATTTACTATGGTGTTACCGTTTTGTTTTTCCGAGTTTTCTACTTCCGCAAACATATTGCCTCTATCTTCACTATTTTGATATAAAGTTGTCATTTGAATCTCCTTGAATACTATTAGTAATAACTTGATACTTTTGAGCCAGCAAACCTTAAATTTACAGATGATAATTCCCTGTTTAATACTTTTCCAAAACCGATTTTTCAGCTATTGTGTCCCCACATTGGAGATTGAATAATGGCTAAAGCATCCAAATTGAAAATCATCTCCTCTGAACCCTTAGTAAAATATCCCCGCAAGAAAGGTGACATTGCCGAATAAAATAGATCAGCAGATGGGGGTTTCATTTGCTCAGTATCCAACCATTCAATATCTGTCAATTGGCGTACCAAAATTCCCAAATATTTACCCTCATTTTCTAACACAATTGCCATCATTTTTGAGAGTAAATTTGAGCCTTGTAACAGGGGTGGATAACCTAACATTTCTTCTAAATCAACCAGCCAAAGCATTTCGCCACGCCAACTATAAATACCTAAGACACAATTAGGCATTTGTGGAACTCCACATATTTCGGTCATTGATATTCGTAATACTTCTGTGATGTGCTGTAGGGAAATTACTGCTGTATCTCTGACTCCCAAATTAAAACTTAAAAATTTCTCTTTTGTCTCCAAAGTTAATCTTCCTTTGTCTTTAATGATTGGGTTTAACCACTATTGAGTGATTAAAACCAAATTATAAATAGTGACAGTTTTTCCCTCATCAATAAGATATTTTTTACTTATTGATCAATTTTCTCAAAGTAATTTCTAATTCTTCTCTATCTACTGGTTTTGATAGATAAGCTTTAGCCCCTAACATATTCCCCCAAATCTTATCTACTTCACTATTTTTTGTAGAGCAGAAAACTATGGGTATTTGGCTAGTAATGGGGTTATTTTGTAGTTCTCGACAAATTTCATACCCGCTTTTACCCGGTAAAATTACATCAAGTAATATGACATCTGGCTTATTTATGTCAATTTTTTCTTGTGCCTCTTCACTACTTGTGGCACAAACTACAGAATAGCCTGCCTGTTGTAAGTACCGGCTGATAATTTCCATATCAGTCAAGCCATCTTCAACAACTAAAACAGTACTCATGGTAACACCTATTAAATTATGCTTAGTATAGAAACAAAAACTGAAATATGCAATCAAACCTATCACGTCAATGCTAGTGCAGAAAGACTGGAATTAATAACTGGAAGGCAACAATGTTTATATAACATATTTTCCCTCCCCTTTTAACTATTTAAGTATTACTACTGAATTCTGATTACCCTTGCCTTAATTTTATTTTACTTGATTCATTGTATATATATTTTCCTAATAAAACCTACGTGTTCAATATAAGTTAACATATCTAATTTCTGAATTTAGGTGCTGTTAATAACTAATTAAATAAGTTTACCCTGAGTTAAAAAACCCAATTGTCTGAAGTTTTTGCAGGGACATAGCTTGACTTTACTCAATAGTTTTTAAAGACGAATAACGCAGATGCACGCAAATAAACGTGGATAAATACAGATGAGTTGATAGATTTCACGATTTTGTGCAACCTCATATTAAATTGGTATAAGCGAAGCGAAAACTATCAAATCATTTTAACTGGCAACTTCTAAATTAGTTGTGCTTTTAACTGTTGAGCTAGTAGGTATTGCCACATATTTACGGATTACGCTCATGACTCGTTCTGCGATGATCGGTTTAGACATAAAATCCGTAGAACCCACTACCTTGGCGCGAACTCTATCTAAAAGACCATCATTGCCAGTTAAGATAATTACTGGTGTATTACTAAAGGTAGGAATGCGTCGTAATTGAGTGCAGATTTCATAGCCACTGGCTATGGGCATCACTAAATCCAAAAAAATCAAGTCTGGCTTATGCTGAATCAGAATAGGCAAAGCTTGTACAGCATCTTCAATTTTGATAAATCTCAGACCATGAGATGTGATAATGTCTTCCAGCATTTTACAGACTAGAGGACTATCGTCTACACAAGCTACTAAGGGAGGAATTTTATTTCTGGTTTGTCTGGGTGTGGAGTTCTCAACTTCACTCACTTGTAAGGGCGTATCTGGAACTTCTACTAACTCAATAATTCCTTTGAGAATATAGGGAAGTAAAGAACGAGCAATGGGCATAACATCCTGTCTCATTTTTATGCCTAGCTCTCGCAGAGTGTATTTGCCATTAATTAAACTGACAAAGTTTTTATATACAGATGGACTTACCATCTCCTGAAGTTGTTCTGGTCTCCGCAAAACTGGTGACGAGTTAGGGGAAACATTAGCCAAACCGACCTTTGACCAAATAGCCCACGAATCTTGCATTTGTTTGATTGACATATCTGCACTTGTGAAGCTCATTGGCATATCTAAAACAACGTCCTGGCTAAGATGAGACGTTACAGATGCAAAATCTACCTCCTGAGCTAAGTCAAAAAAAAGTTCTGCAATTGTGTTTTCGACAATAGCTTGAATTTGTTCCCGTTGGATTTTTTGTCTTTTGTATAAGATATCCAAGAGGTTGTAGTCCCAGTAATCTAGGGCAATATCTTCAGGCCGACAACGGATTTTATCTAAGTCAATATGGGGACAGTGTTGAGCCATTTGTCTGCGCCAACGTCTGAAGGGATGAGTTCCCCCTGAAGCCCACACTAACCTTCCAAGACGATAATAGAAAGCCCATTGCTTTCCCTTGGAACTCTTAATACTTAATTTTCCGTTGTATTGCAGTTGAGTACAGCTTTTAAACTCATTTAGTAAGTTATGAGATTCTATGAGTTCTGAGTTGGTCATACTTAGTTCCTTGTAATCAATAAGTCAGTCTCTAGAAAGCCTATACTACCCATATATATACTCAGCAAGAATCTTAGATTAGTGATAGTAAAATCTGTAAACTGATGTGAATAACACCCATTGATTTTTTATATATTTGGTAGGTAGTATTTGTCAGTTGCGATTGAGAGTATTAGCAAATATAAATCAGCAGATGCTTCATCTAATACTCCATATCCTGACAACATTTTTGCGCTTAGTTAAATTTTTTATGTTCACCTACGAATGAGCCTTTACCACTGAGAGTCTATTTTACTTCCTAATTTGGTGATTTTATATCAGTATTAATACTGCTTTTATTTTCTGTAAATCGCCATGCATATCAAAATGACCAAAAGAATTGATTTATTGTTGAGCAATCGTTAACAAAATTTACCAATTTTTACATTACCTTCATAGTTTCCTTAAAGAGAATCATTAAATCTTGATCTAAGCTTTAAGTACTCTCATAGATTTATTTTACATGAGAAAAACTCAATTTTGTTAATTAATTTAGCGTGAAATTGATGAGAGAATGTTTGCTTAATTATAAGATTTATCAAGATTTACTTGTCTAGAATTTCCAAGTTTTGTTTCTATGAATTGTAATAAGTTATAGCAGGGGACAGATGACAGTCTGAAAAGTCTTTTGGTGTCTAGGTTTTACAGCACTTCCCAGTGTCATGAGGTACAAGAACCCCACCCCCAACCCCCTAAGAGCAAGCGATGAGGGGGCTATGATGTACCTTATAACAAAGGAATCCGAGGCTTTGATGTACTTCCCTTCAGATTTTCCCCGGATCTCAACGTCTCTTCTTCAAGTACCTGGCTTGTGTTTTTTGTAACTATCAACAGCAGCCCGAAGATTACCCTGGTGTGCGGCTAGGATTTGTTCACCTGCTTCTTTTTCTAAATCAGTCCAGTGCATGAACAGTGCTAACTTGACCCATTTACCACTGCGTTCGAGTAGGAAACCGGCGGCTTCTCGACTTAAGCCAGTGAGGTCTTGTAAAATTCGTAAAGCGCGATCGCGTAATTTTTGATTTGTGACGGCCACATCTACCATGCGATTACCATAAACTTTGCCTAGCTTGACCATAACCCCTGTAGAAAGGATATTTAAAGCTAGTTTGGTGACAGTACCAGCTTTGAGGCGGGTAGAACCAGCGATAATTTCTGGGCCTGTTAACAGACGAATGTCAATATCAGCATCAAAATCTACTTGTTCAGCAGGAACACAGGCAATAAAAATCGTCAAAGCGCCCCGTTGACGGGCAGCGTTTAATGCACCGTGAACATAAGGAGTTGTGCCGCCAGCGGTAATACCGACTATTACATCCAATTGGGTGATTTGTCGTTGGGCGATCGCACTTTCTCCATCTTCTGCTCGATCTTCCAAATCCTCAGAACTGCGTAGCAGTGCGCCAGCACCACCGGCGATAATACCCTGTACCAACTCTGGAGGTGTGCAGAAAGTAGGTGGACACTCAGCCGCATCTAACACCCCTAATCTTCCACTTGTTCCCGCACCAATGTAAAATAAACGTCCGCCTTCATAGAGCCGATCTGCCGTGCGTTCAATTGCTGCTGCTAATTGAATTTTAGCTGCTGCGATCGCGGCTACTGCCTTTTGGTCTTCGTTATTAAATAACTCCACCAATTCCAGAGAGCTAAGTTGGTCTAAATTTAGACTATTGGGATTTACCTGTTCCGTCAGGAGATGCCCGCGTTCCTGCAAGTTTGTCATTTTTTCCTTTTCCTGTGTCAGTGGTCAGTGGTCAGTTGTCATTTACCAATGACTAATGACTAATTACAATAACCCTTCTAGCCGGCGACGAATGCTGTCTAAGTCTGAATCAGGTTCCTGTGCAGGTGTGGTAGATGGATTAAAGTATAAGGAATCTTCATCAGTATCTATGGTTTCGGCTTCCGGTTGCCAGTCGGTTTGTTCCACGTTCACTTCTGGAGGAGTGACTACCAAATTACTATTTTCGGGAATAAGTTCCCAGTCATAGCCAGCACTTTCACAAAATTCCTGAATCTCCTGGGCATTCATCACCTCAACTGTTGGTGAGGCGAAATCCTGCGCTTCCAACATCAGAGCATAGCGTGTAGCGTCATCTTCTGACTCAAACATCAAGATTTTATTGCGTCTTGCCCCTGACGGATCACCAGTCAAAACCGTGTGAATCCCCTCATTATCCGTCCCAGCATTGAAAATTAGTACAAAAACACGCATCATTCAGCCTTTGATCTCAACATTATTTCCATTAAATCATTGACAATCCCCGGTCTAAAGCTGCGGAACTTTCTTTAACAAGCAACAGAGAACTGAAAATCTGTATCTTGGACGTTGCATAGTTGTTCAATATAGTGTAGTTATTAATAGTCGGTTGTTAGCGACATCCGGCAATTTAAGATTTAAAACCTATGTCTAACTCTTCCAATCAAGATTCTCATAGCCCGATCCATAAGCGTAAGCATATATGGTTAATGATATTGAGTCGTGGTGGCGTTGCTTTAGGAGCATTGTTGCTGCTGGGAATTATCGGCGGTCTTTGGCGGTTGCGGGATTTTGTTCAAAAAGAGTTAGCACCATTGGCAGAGAAAAATCTTACCTCTACCCTCAACCGTCCAGTTAAACTTGGACAACTCACAGAATTTTCTCTCATGGGGGTAAAATTTGCCGCTTCAGAGATTCCCCCTACACCCACGGATTTAGATCGGGCTACTATAGAAGCAGTCGAAGCGGGTTTTGACCCTTGGCAATTAATTGTTAACCGCAGTCTCAAATTAGATGTTACATTAATCAACCCAGATGTTTATATTGAACAAGATCAGCAAGGTCGCTGGATTACCACTAAGATAGCCCCAGCTGGCAAAGGTGGAATAATTAAAACTGATTTGCATAAACTTCGCTTTCGGAATGCCAGGATTGTGTTGTTGGCACAGAAGAGGAGAAGAGCCAAGTCTTCAACTCCTGTAGTATTTTCAGGACTAAATGGAACTTCCCAACTTGTGGACAATAACCGCCTGATTAAATTTGACTTAGCGGGGAAACCAGATAATGGTGGTAGCATTTTCCTTCAGGGAAATATCCGCGCGCAAGCAACTTTAGAAGGTAAGTTAAAGCTACAAACGCAAGAATTACTCGCCGCAGATATTACTCGTTTGATTCCGTTACCACTGATTTTACAAGCTGGTCGGGTTAATGGTGATTTGCAGATCGAATTGATACCAGAAAAGCCAACTTTATTAGATGGTAGTGCGACATTGCAAAACGTGACCTTGCGAATACCAAAAGTACCGCAACTGTTGAAAAATACTCAAGGAAATATCAGCTTTAAAGGATTGGCAATACAGCTAGATAATAATGTAGTTAGCAACTACGGACAAATTCCCTTGATGGCTACAGGTGTGATTGACCGAGAAAAGGGCTTTCAGTTACAAGGGCGTGTGAATGCGGTAAGTGTATCCAAAGCCCTAGAAACTCTCAAGGTTAAGTCACCTTTACCTGTGAGTGGGGTAGTTAAAGCAGATTTGCAGATAGTTGGAGATATATCCAAACCGGTTCTTTTAGGTACTGTTTCTAATCTGAAAACTGCCCAAATTGACAAAGTTGATTTTCGGAAAATTAGTAGTAAGTTTGAGCTTTCTACTTTTGACTCTCTCATTACTCTCAAGGATATTCAAGGTCAACCTACATTGGGAGGTGAGGTGACGGGTGGGGGAACTATCCAACTTGGTAAAGCGCCACAACTGAATGTTAATTTTACTGCCAAGAATGTTCCAGGGGATGCGATCGCTAAACTCTACAATATCACTTCAGGATTCCCCATCGGCAATGTCTCAGCTACAGCCGCACTCACTGGTGCAACTAATAATGTCCAGACTCTAGTTAAATGGCAAGCACCACAAGCTAAATATGCCGCTACGGGTGAAACTATTATCAATCCAGACCGCACTGTTTCTTTCCGTGATGTAGCTGTTAATGTTGGTGGTGGTGTAGTTCGGGGTGATGGTAATTACGATTCTCAAGGTTGGCAAGCTTTAACTCAAGCTTCTGGTGTGAAATTAACACCATTTATCAAAGAAGAGCAACAGCAAAATATCTCTTTGGAACAGGCAGAATTTAACGGTCGTTTAGTACTATCGGGAACTTCAGCCCCATTTAAACTTACTAATATTCGCCCAGAGGGCGCAGGTGTTGACATTGCTGGAGGCAGAATTGCTATTTCTCGTTTGCAATTGCAAGACCAAAACTTTATAGCTGAATTAACAAGTCGAGGTGTACGTTTAGGGCAAATATTAAAACAGTCTCTGCCAATTTTAAATAACCCCATAGCAGGTAAGTTCACGATTGCAGGTAATACCGAAAATTTTAGCCTCAAGACTTTGGGTGCAGTTGGTGAAGGTAGTCTAGCTGTGGGGAATGGGGCAATTACAGCTAAAAATATTCAAATTAGCAATGGTCGCTATCAGACACAACTTGAAGTTAAAAATGTTCCTTTACAGTCATTACCAGCCGTTCCACCTCAATTCCAAGGTATATTAGGCGGTCAGTTTAATGTTGCTGGTTCCGTTGAATCTTTTCAACCGCAAACTATCCAAGCGACTGGTCAAGCAAGGCTAAATCTGGCAGGGGGAACAGTTACAGCATCTAATATCCAAGTTGGGGATAATCGTTACCAAGCTGTACTTACTGGTTTGGGTGTGCAGTTAAATCGCTTGAATAAACAGTTGCAAGGTCAATTTGCCGGTCAGTTGCAACTGGCTGGTATTTTAGGATCTGCTAAATTAGCTGATGTGCGTGCTGCTGGTCAGGTACAGTTTAGTCAAGGTATTGGTGGGATTAATTCACCTCTCAACGCAGCTATCGGTTGGAATGGCCAGCAACTCACGATTCCCCAGGCTAGAACTCCGAATTTGAATGCTAGTGGTTATATTTTAGCCAATGCTCAAAAACCTGGCATACCAGAAATTACGCAATTAAATCTCAACGTCCAAGCGCAAAATTTTGATCTGCAACAACTACCATTAAAGTTGCCTAATTCTATAAATGTTGCCGGGAAAGCAGATTTTAGGGGACAGGTGACTGGGAAATTGACTGCACCTAATGTTGTTGGTGTGCTGGGTTTAAGAAATTTTGCAGTACAGAAATTTGCCTTTGAGCCGCTGTTATCTGGTAAAGTCAATTTATTCCAAGGGCGTGGGTTAAATTTGGATGTAGCGGGAATCAGAGATCGCTTGGCTTTTAATCTTAACAGCAATAATAGCCCTAATAACTTCGCCATAAAATGGAGAGAAGCATTAGCCACAGGTCAAGCGACAGGAGATAATTGGGCGATTAAAGTCGGAAATTTTCCTTTACGAGCCTTAAATGTGCGTTTACCTGGGACAACTGCCTTAGGTAATGCAAGATTAGCTGGTTTGTTAACTGGGGATTTGGCGGTTAATCAAAAAACATTGGCGGCTAAGGGAAATATAGCGATCGCACAACCGCGAATTGGTAGAATTAAAGGCGATCGCTTCACGACTCAGTTTAGCTACAACCAAGGTACAGCCAGTCTCATAAATAGTGAATTTATCAAAGCTCAAAGCAGATACAACTTTGATGCGTCCGTCAAACCAACCAACAACGTTCCCCAACTGCAAGCTAAAATTAACATCAACCAAGGCAATATTCAAGATGTACTGTCAGTAGCACAGATATTTGAAATCCAAGACCTACAACGAGGTTTAGCAACACCAACCTACGGTACATCGGCAGATTTAACTACAAATCCCCAAGGCTTATCCAATCAATCTTTATTCAACCAAATCCAGCGTTTATCTGAAGTTGATGCCCTCCTAGCAGCACAAGAACAAACGCGGCTAGATTCCAAACTAATACCAGATTTAACAGATTTAAAGGGGACTTTTAATGGCGACATTGCTATCAATACCGCCACAGCTAATGGACTGGCAGTAGAGTTTAACTTACAAGGACAAAACTTTATTTGGGGGAGAGAAACAGAACCCAGCCGTTTCTATAGTGCAGAAAGAGTAATTGCTCAAGGCGGTTTTGAAAAAGGAGTTTTACGTTTACAACCTTTACGCATTCAATCTGAACAAAGACTCATTGCCTTTACTGGTAATATCGGTGGTGAAGAACAATCTGGTCAATTGCGAGTCAATAATTTTCCTATCCAGATATTAAATAACTTTGTGAAGTTGCCAGTAGGAATTACAGGTAATCTCAACGGTACCGCTGCTTTAGCCGGAAGTATAGCCAATCCTCAAGCCAGAGGAGAATTAGAAATCACAGAGGGAACACTCAATCAGAACAAAGTCGAATCAGCAACCGCCAGTTTTAGTTATGCTAATGGCCGCTTGAACTTTGGTAGTAAAGTCTTAGCAGCTAGTCCCGAACCTGTAAATATTACTGGCAATATTCCTTATAAATTACCTTTTGCATCCGTAGAACCAGACGGAAATCAAATCAGTCTAGATGTAAAAGTGAAAAATGAAGGCTTGGCACTGTTAAATCTATTAAATAACCAGATAGCCTTTGAAAATGGTGAAGGGGAAATAGACTTGGCTGTTCGGGGAACAATACAACAACCCTTAGTTAAAGGAATAGCCTCTCTTAACAATGCTACCTTTACTGCTCAAGCATTACCAGAAAAACTAACAAATGTTTCTGGAAAGGCAGAATTTGATTTCGACAAAGTATTAGTAGAAAATCTCCAAGGTCAGTTTAGCAGTGGTAAAGTAGCAGCCGCAGGGGAAATCCCCATTTTTAACAGTCGAGACATTCAAATAAACAATCCCCTCACCGTTAACCTTGAACAATTAACCTTGAATCTCAAAGGATTATATCAAGGTGGTGCGAGTGGTAATTTACAAATTACTGGTTCCGTCCTCCAACCAGGAATAGGCGGTAACATACGATTGTCTAATGGTCAAGTATTATTAACAGAAGCTAGTAGTTCTGATACATCTAACACTAATTCTAACTCATCAAATCCTACAGTTAACCAACAAAATATAACAACTGTAGGCAGTGGAATTACCAAGTTAAATGATTTAGCAATTAAGCTTGATAAGAATATTCAAATTGCTCGTCCACCTGTTTTTAATTTCCTAGCCTCTGGTGATCTAATTGTAAACGGTTTCTTAAGTGATCCTATACCTGAAGGAACTATTGAATTAACTAAAGGCGGGGTAAATTTGTTTACTACCCAATTTAATTTGGCTCGTAACTATCAACATACAGCCACTTTTAGAAGTTCAAGTTCTAAACCCCGTGACCCTGACTTAGATGTTAAGCTCTTTGCTAAGATATTAGATGTAATTCAGAACAGTGATATCAGTAGACAGAGTTCTACAGGATTAGCAGCATTAGAAACAGTTCGTGTCGAAGCAACTGTCAAAGGCCCTGCAAGTCAGCTTAATGATAATTTGGAACTGAAAAGCAGTCCCACACGCTCAGAAACAGAAATTGTCACTTTATTAGGGGGTGGGTTTGTAGATACCCAAGGACGTGGTGACAGCACATTAGGTCTAATTAATATAGCAGGTTCTGCTGTTTTCAATAACTTTCAGGGTACATTTAACCAGATTGGTGATGCCTTTGGTTTAAGTGAACTACGTTTATTTCCTACTATTATTTCTGATCGACCCGAAGCTGGTAAAAGCAGTTCTAGTTTAGAATTAGCATTAGAAGCAGGAGTAGATATCTCTAGTAGATTTTCTTTCTCTAGCATTAAGATTTTGACAGCTAGTGATCCCTTTCAATGGGGTGTTAATTATAGAATAAATGATGAAATTCGGTTGCGTGGTTCCACAAATTTAACTGATGACAGTCGCGCAGTAATTGAGTTTGAAAGGAGGTTTTAAAATAATTCGTAATTCGTAATTCGTAATTCGTAATTCGTAATTCGTAATTCGGAAGGAAGTAGAATAGGAAGGATGAACGCATACATAGCGATTCTCATCCAAGTGAGGTACACCGAAGAAAGAATTAACCGCAGATAGAAGAGAATGGACGCAGATAAACGCAGATAAATTTGTACCTCAGCCGAGTAGGAATCGCTCAATTGCGGCTGGATTATTTTTTCTCAGCGCAACCTTCTAAAACCCTATTCCCTAGCATCAAAATAGCCGAATAGGGGTATTTTGTATCTGACATACCATCACCACAATTGCTAACTTTTTTCAGAATTAACATATTGTTTTCCCTACCTCTAAATCGGTAAACTCTAACTAAATCCATCGGTCTTCCTTGGGCTGTTAATGGTGCTGCATAAGGGAAAGTTTGCTGTTTAATTTCTGGTGAACTGTAAACAATTCCTCGTCTACCAACAGTCACACTCCAAAAGGGTTCCGTACCCCTAGCAATGAATTCTTCCGTTTTAGATGATTGGGCTATACTCTGATCAGATACTAATAAGTTAGAAGCAATTCCCAAGATAGATAAAAAGAAAATTAAGTTTCTCATGGTTAGCAGTTAATATTGATATTTGGGCATTTTCAATTATACATTATTCCTGATTTATATGCCAATCTTCGGCTTGTTGACGAATAGACTGTAACTCATTTGATGACATTTTATCTAAATTCTTTAAAATAAAACTCATTCGTCCTTGAGTTTGTAACTTCGAGCGGTTTTGATCCAGAAAATTCCAGTAAAACAAATTGAAAGGACAAGCATTTTTTCCTATCCGTTCTTTATGATTATAAACACAAGTTTTGCAATAGTCACTCATCTTATTGATATAATTAGCAGATGCAGCATAGGGTTTAGAAGCTAATATTCCTCCATCTGCAAATAAACCCATACCAATTACATTTGTTTGCATGACCCAGTCATAAGCATCAATAAAAGCTGCATGAAACCAATTTTCTACTTCTTGAGGCGAAAGTCCTGCTATTAGGGCAAAATTACTTAATACCATTAATCTTTGGATATGATGAGCATAACCAGTACGTTGCACTTGAGTAAGAATTTGGTGCAAACAATTCATTTGCGTTTTACCAGTCCAGAAAAATTCAGGTAAAGATCGGGTATGGTTAAACCAATTTTTTTCTGTATATTCTGTATCTACAAAATGGTAAATACCATGCATATATTCTCGCCAACCTAACACCTGACGGATAAAACCTTCTACACTATTTAAAGGTAATTGATATTGTTGATATGCTTGTTCTGCTGCTGTAATCACTTCCAAAGGTTGTAATAAACCCAAATTCAAATAAGGAGAAAGTAAAGCGTGCCACATGGTTTCTTCTCCTGTTACCATTGCATCTTGGTAGGGACCAAAATCAGGTAAACGATATTGAATAAACCAGTTTAATATCTCCAGTGCTTGTTGACGAGTAACACCCCACAAAAAAGGTTCTACTTCTCCATAGGTTGCAAAGGGTAAAGATTTAACTTTAGCAATTACATCAAGTGTAATCTCATCAGGTTGAAACCATTTTGCAGGTGGTGTATTTAACTTTCCTTTTGGTGGTTGACGGTTTTCTTGATCTAAATTCCACTTTCCTCCAACTGGTTGATTTTTATCCATTAAAATTTGAAATTTTCGCCTTCCTTGTCGATAGAAATCTTCCATTAATAGGCGTTTACGATTTTTAGCCCAACCATGAAAATCTTCTCGACTCCACAAAAATTGATTGTTAGGAATGAGGTTAATTTGACAAGGAAGTTGCAAATTTTCAATTATCTGCATGAAAGGGTGATTATTGGGTGTCATTACCCGCAGTTCAGTAATATGATGATCTCTCACCCATGCTTGTAATGATGTGGTAAAATCATCAGCAATTTGATAAGTTACTAAATATCCTTTTTGCTGCAATTGTTCAGCGAAATGACGCATAGCAGACCAAACTAAAACTAGCTTTTGTTTATGGTATGCTCTATCTTGAATATGGTTGAGTGACTCGATAAAAATTACAGGTATTTTTTGGGTTGCTGAACAAGTTTGTAATGCGGCTTGTTGTTCCCAAAGTTGGTCTCCTAATATCCAAACTCCTATAGACATTTTTATTTTCTGACCTCAGATTACATACTTATATTATTACCATCTTGCTGATTAATAACTAATCGTAAGACAGATAAACTCAAAATCATTAAAAATAATACTAATCCAATTGTACAGGCATAGCTAATTTCTAAATTACTAAATGCTTGTTCATATAAATAGTAAACAATGGTCTTAGAACTATTGAGTGGACCACCTCCTGTCATAATATAAACTTCTTCAAAAACCTTAGTGGCAGAAATAGCAGAAATTACAGCAACCAAAGCTAAATAAGGCTGCATTAAAGGTATAGTAATATCCCAATGTTTACGAATACCATCCGAACCATCTATTGCAGCAGCTTCGTAAACATCAGCAGGAATTGATTGCAGTCCAGCTAAATAAATTACCATGTAATAGCCTAAACCTTTCCAAATAGTTACAGCCATAACACTGGCTAGAGAAATTGGTACAACTCCTAATATTTTGGCTGGGCTAGTTAACCAAGGAATTCCGTCTGTAAATAACCCTAAAGTTTTGAGAAATTGATTCAATAAACCATTTTCTGCATATAACCATTTCCAAGCTATCCCTGCAACTACCATAGAAATTACAACCGGAGTGTAATATGCAGTTCTAAACCAATTCATTCCCCGCAATTTTTGATTTACCAAAATCGCTAAAATTAAAGGAGCTATTACTAAAATTGGGACAACTCCCACAAGATAAAGAAAAGTGTTTTCTAAGGTTTTCCAAAAAACAACATCTTTCCATAAACGCAAGAAATTAGCAAAACCTATCCATTTAGGAGCTTCACCAATATCTTGGTAGGTGGTAAAACTGAGGTAAAATGCTTGCATTGCTGGCAAAAAGACCGTTAAACCTAAGATAATTAAGGCGGGTAGCAAAAATAAATAAGGCGTTAATCGTTGTTTTAAAAAAAACCAATTTTTGGGAGTTAATTGATTCATATATATTATTCTCAATGAATAGTTCAAACAATAACTGTCATGGAAACTGAAAACAATCTGTCAATTGAACATCAAAATGTACCTGTTGCTCATCAAGGACTGCATAACTTTTTGTATAGTTCGGAAGATGAACACATTGCCCCTGAGGTGAGTATAACTCCACAGATGGCCAATAATGGCACGGAAATTATTCCTCTGGAGGCTTGGAGGGAAGTTGCTACTAATGGGAAGATAGCGGGAGTTTACGCGGTTTTGGACGTTGAACGTAGCACACAGTACATTGGCTATTCTCGCAATGTGTTGCTTTCCCTGAATGGCCATGTTACCCAAAACGGTGAACAGAAGTGTGCTTTTGTGCGTGTGCAACCCTTTAATTTTCCCAAGCGTCAAGAAATGGAAAATTTACGCGACGCTTGGATAGCAGAATTGGGGAGTATTCCACCTGGTAATGCGGGTGAGGGGGGAATGTGGGCGAGTACAGTGGGTGAAGTTGCTAAAGCGGTAATGTCAGACACTGAACGTCAAGCTTATGAGGAGAAAAAGCTAAAGTTGCGAAAAGCAATGGCAGATACAACCCTTTTGAAAGAAGCAGAAAGGGTGGATATAGGAGAAACTGCGGTGCAGAATGATGATTGGAGTGCAGTTATTAATGCACAGACAAAGGAAACTAAGTTGTGAGGAATTCATAGCCAAATATTTCCCTCCCTAGCCGGGGAGGAGTTAGATTTATTCTGGCGAGGTGTATTTCTGGTAAGGGTTGTAGAGTTTTTATTGACAGAATTTTACAACTAATTGCACTTGCATCTATCCTGACTGTAGCCCAATAAAGCTAGTAAATATTCCCACTTAAATAAAAAGTAATTCTCAAGATAGAAGGCTGTAGTAAATAACAGTTTTAGCTTAGAAAGTATATAAGTACTTACGATTATGTAAGGAGAATTTTATGCCTACTAAATCCGAAGCAGGACATGAACATCGCGGGCCAGACAAAGGTGAAGCTTACGGAGTAGCAGCAGTCACTCAAGCACTTTCAGGTATAGACTTTCCTGCAACTAGAGAAGAAATACTCCAACAAGCAAAAGGTCACGAAGAAATTCACTGGACAAAAGACAAGACCATAGATTTAAGCTCATTACTTGATCAAACAGGTCAAGATCGGTTTGAAAGTATGCCGGAGTTAGTCGAAGTCATCAGTCAAGCTACGAGAGAACAAGAGCCTGCATAGGTGTTTGAGTTCGCAAATATAGCGGTTTGAATCTTACAGAGAGATGCTCTTCAGTCGCAAATGATAGTGCAGGAGTGCGATTCTGGAGAATTACCACAAAAGTTGAAGAAGTACTGGAGCGTTGATGTTTGCGAGCCGCAACAGTTAACTACAGGAACTGGGGATTGGTGATTGGTGATAATTTTACTTAAATTACCCATTCCCAATCACCAATTACCCATTACCAACCTAAAATAATCAGGCGCTACCAGTGAAGGCAACTTCTGGAAATTTCAACTGCGCTTCGGCCATTGGGCGGTTTCTGCCTTCTTCTTGCCAGTAGTTAATCACTTCTGTTGCTTTGTTGAGCAACTCAACGCGATCAACATCTGTAATCCAGTGTTTGGATTCTAACTCTTTTTTTAGCTCTTCCCAGGCATCATTTCTGGGCCAGAAAAAGTACTTGGTCAAAGGACTGGTTCCTTTGCCAACAACTTGATCGACTGCTAGAGCGACGTTCTCATCTAACCAGAGAATTTTTAAAATGAACTTGGTCAATTACACCTCCCGGAAAAATCCGGCTATGACATTACTAAAGTTAGCGATGCTTGCGGCGGGCTACGCCGACGCTTATTTTAACGCAAACTCTGACCAATTGACCAATGATAGTTGGTGATGGATGATGGTTTATGGGTGTTTTCTGCCTATAATTTTTTTCCCGCATTGCGCGAGGGGGTGGGTGTTAAAAAACCTGTGACTCCAAAAAAGCCTGAAATCATTTTGTAGCAAGACTTTCAAGCTTTTTTGAGTTTGAATAGCCCGCGCACCTTATCCAGACTGGGTTTCAGCCATTTTCAATCTTGACACGATCCTGGAAATCGACTATGATTAGACCACTCGCGCAATCGAACCTTGAAAACCAAATACAGTCAGCCTTTCCGGCTCCTGCTATTGCAATTTCACATACTCCCTATTAGGGATTGAAACTTTTAATTATCATTTCACCAATATTTAAACCTTTTATTGCAATTTCACATACTCCCTATTAGGGATTGAAACTACCAATTAAGTCATCACTAAATTTCAGCGCTCGGTTATTGCAATTTCACATACTCCCTATTAGGGATTGAAACGCTAAAAGGTGAAGTTTTACTTTCTCCAGCTACGGTTCCGATTGCAATTTCACATACTCCCTATTAGGGATTGAAACTTTTGGGCGACATACCAGTCTGAGCTAAATTAGATTGCAATTTCACATACTCCCTATTAGGGATTGAAACATTCTTTTAAAATAATTGGTGGATTATTTGCCAAATTGCAATTTCACATACTCCCTATTAGGGATTGAAACAATGAATTGTCAGATTCGCAGTTAAAGTTTTGCCAATTGCAATTTCACATACTCCCTATTAGGGATTGAAACCATTTTTTCAAACCTGGTACACGGTACTCAGGTGGCATTAATTGCAATTTCACATACTCCCTATTAGGGATTGAAACGGGAATAATATTCATAACTTGGGTCACGGTATTGCATTGCAATTTCACATACTCCCTATTAGGGATTGAAACCATCAGACTCGGATTTAAAATCTACATTTTCGCAAATTGCAATTTCACATACTCCCTATTAGGGATTGAAACTCAGTCATTCCTGCCACGTTTTGGGTTTAGTGTTGGGCAAATTGCAATTTCACATACTCCCTATTAGGGATTGAAACGCCGAATAACTAGCGTTTTCTGATGAGCCGCCAAATTGCAATTTCACATACTCCCTATTAGGGATTGAAACGGGTTCTCCACAATGGTTTGCTTGGCTTCTACCGTGTAGATTGCAATTTCACATACTCCCTATTAGGGATTGAAACCTTTTGCTACCTCATTTCCAAGATCGTTAGATACATTGCAATTTCACATACTCCCTATTAGGGATTGAAACGAGAAGATTATCGAGGTCGTCCCCTCGGCTGGAATGCTTGGGTAAATTGCAATTTCACATACTCCCTATTAGGGATTGAAACCATAGTACGAATTGCACCATTAATTCCAGTTGCCATCTGGGATAATTGCAATTTCACATACTCCCTATTAGGGATTGAAACTTTTCGGGATTCCAGATAGCAAAATAATTAGATTGATTGCAATTTCACATACTCCCTATTAGGGATTGAAACAAAAATTGAATTTCTAGAATGGACATAAAATTATATTGCAATTTCACATACTCCCTATTAGGGATTGAAACTCTGAATAACTTTCTGAACCTTACTCAAACTATTTATTGCAATTTCACATACTCCCTATTAGGGATTGAAACACCAGTCCAAATTCTGGAATATGATGAGGATTACAGTTATCATTTGCTTCCATGACCAAACAAACAAATGCAATAGTCGTTTTTGATATAGATGGAGTAATCCGTGATGTTGGTGGCTCATATCGCCGCGCTTTAGCAGATACAGTAGAGCATTTTACCCACCAGGCTTATCGTCCCACACCTGTAGACATCGACAATCTGAAATCAGAAGGGATTTGGAACAACGATTGGGAAGCTTCCCAAGAATTCATTTACCGCCATTTTGTCAGTCAAGGAACAACCCGCGCACAACTGCAATTAGATTATGAAAGTATAGTTAGCTATTTTCAAACTCGTTACCGGGGTACAGATTCAGAAAATTGGAATGGATATATTTGTAACGAACCTTTATTAGCACAGCCTGGTTATTTTCAAGAACTAACCCAATGTGGTATTTGTTGGGGATTTTTCAGTGGTGCTACTCGCGGTTCTGCTACCTATGTCTTAGAAAAACGCTTGGGTTTACAGTCTCCCGTCTTGATAGCAATGGAAGACGCACCTGGAAAACCTGATCCTACAGGACTTTTTGCAACCATTCGTCTATTAGCAAATGGACAGGATGAAAAACAAACTGTCATTTATGTGGGTGATACGGTAGCGGATATGTACACTGTCGAAAAAGCCAGAGTTGTGGATAATTCTCACAATTGGATTGCTGTGGGAGTGTTACCACCCCATGTACAAGAAACAGCAACGCGCCGTGATGCTTATACGGATGCATTAATTAAAGCCGGGGCAAATATAGTATTGAGTAATGTGCAGGAATTAACACCCGAACAAATTCGAGATTTGCAAAGAGAATAAATGCTTTAAGATTAATTTCTAAGATTAATCAGGTAACAGGTGCATACAGTAGAATTCAGGAGTTAGGAGAAAGAGAGGACACAGAGACACTGAGACGCGGGGAAAGAGAGAAAACTCACCACGGGTTAAAAGCCTTGCTACCGCTCTAATCACAGCCATAGACGTAGGGCTTTACACCACTTAGCACCAAAGCGGAGTCAGGAGTAAAACCCCCTTAATATCTGATTTTTTGGTTTAAATTGTCTACTTCTTGCAACCTGCTGTAAATCATTTGCTCCGAATTATTGGAAGAAAAATAAAATGTCTGCATTTAAATTGCCTCAAGGCCCTGAAACTCACCCTTGGATACAGACTTTCCAATGGTTGAAAAACCCTTTGGGATATATGGAAGAATGTGCTAAGAGTTATGGTGATATTTTCACTTTAAGAATTGGCCCAGTTTTTAAGCCGCAAGTATTCATTAGCAATCCTCAAGCAATTCAACAAATTTTTACCACTGACCCAAAACATTTAGGCTCTGGTGCGCCAATAGGTATTGCATTGGTAGGAAAACAATCCCTACTGGGACTAGAAGGCAAGCCACACCAACGCCAACGCAAGTTATTGACTCCCCCTTTACATGGGGAAAAAATACTGGCTTACGGGCATTTAATCCGGGAAATCACTGATAAAGTTACTGCTCAATGGCAGGTTGGACAAACATTTTCAGTCTTGTCTTCTATGCAAGCAATATCTTTTGAGGTGATTTTAAAAGCTGTATTTGGTTTACAGGAAGGCTCACGTTATGACCAACTTAAGGAATTACTGTTAAAAATCCTCAATCCTGAGCAACCTTTTATCAGAGGAATTATTTTATTATTCCCATTATTGCAAAGAGATTTAGGCGCGTGGAGTCCTTGGAGTAAATTCTTACGCTTAAAAGAGCAAGTTGACGAACTCATTTATGCGGAAATAAAGGAACGTCAAGAGAAACCAGATCCATCTCGCACTGATATTTTATCTTTAATGATGGCTACCAGGGATGAACAAGGTCAACCTATGAGTGATGTTGAGTTACGGGATGAGTTGATTACTTTGTTAGTAGCTGGTCATGAAACTACCGCAAATTCTTTAACATGGGCGTTTTACTGGATTCATCATACGCCACAGGTGCGAGAAAAATTATTGCAAGAATTGGATAATTTGGGTGAACAGCCAGATGCTAATGAGATTTTCAAATTACCCTATTTAAATGCTGTTTGTTCGGAAACATTGCGTTTGTACCCAGTGGTAATGTTGGTTTTAAATAGATTTCTTAAATCGCCGTTAGAGGTAATGGGTTATAATTTAGAACCTGGAACTGTGGTGATTCCTTGTATTTATTTAACCCATCATCGAGAAGATTTATATCCTGATTCTAAGCAGTTTAAACCCGAACGTTTTTTAGAACGTCAATTTAGCACTTCTGAATTTTTACCTTTTGGTGGTGGAAACCGTCGCTGTATTGGGATGGCTTTTGCTTTGTTTGAGATGAAGTTGGTTTTAGCAACTGTCTTGTCTCAATGGCAGATGGAATTGGCTGATACTGAACCTTTACAACCAGTGCGGAAGAGTACTTTATTGGTTCCCGGTGAGGGTTTCAAGATGGTTGTAAGAGGGAAACGTCTGCAAAATCAGCCGATTCTGCAAACGAGCGTTAGTTAAGGTTTTTGAGGTGCGTTAGCGTAGCTTACCGTAGGTATCGCTTGGAGTCTGGAAGTTTGAGAGCGATCGCATCTCTGGAGGCTTGAGAATTATAGTTACGTCCAAATATCGTTATAACTACACAAACTCTGGCAAACGTAACTGCATTTTTATGTACCCAAGCTTTTCAGGAGCGTTCGCTACTTGAGCTTTAAGAACAGATGATTGATTTTGTGAAAAACCCATTTTTAAAAGAAATGTTTTGACCTGCTCATTTCTTTGTCCTGAACAGTAAGGCGCAATAATTGTTTTTAACCCTTGCTGTTCAGCCAAATCAAAAATGCTAACTAAAAAGGATTGCTCTACTCCACGTCCCAAAGCACGACAGCTAATCAGAAATGTATCTATAAATAAACCTTCGTCGTTTTTCTTAACAATTGCTGCACCAACTAGACCATAATCACCAAATCGGTCTTTAAGATTTAGCACCATAATAAAGCAAGATGTATAAATGTCTTGAATTTCAGGTAAAGATCGGCGAATTAGTGAAAGATTAAACTGATTCGTTTTCTGAGTCAATTGCGCTACTCGTGGCAAATCTCTTTCTTGAGCAGTTCTTATTTCTACCACCAGTTGTAAAGATTCTAAATAACTCTCAAGATTAGATATGCTCTTCTGCAATTCCCGGCGTTCTTGCTCTTGAGTGATTAATTCTGTTCGTATTTTATCTTCAATTGTAATATTGCAAGAATCAAAACACCATAGCTGGGAAAAATGTTTAACATAATTTTCTAGCTGCTTTGGCATTCTCACAACTGTTACCTCTGGAACATTAACCTCCACTTCCAGGCATTCAATAGGAGAATCATCGACGAAAACGAAAGAATCTAAACCCACGTTTAATTCTTTGCTCAGTTCGCGCAAATTGACAGATTTTGCGTTCCAGTTAATTCGATAAGCAGCGATATCGGAACGTCGCAGAAGCATTTCTGGATGATTATCAAATACATTCCAGACATCTGCTTCCTCATTTTTGCTAACGAGTACAAGGAGAATACCGCGCTTTTTTATATCGAGGATCATTTCCTGAAAGAGACGAAAACTCCGTCCGGGATAATCATCACTCAGAATTATGCCATCAATGCCATCCTCTCCCACTATGCCGCCCCAAAGAATACCATCACAATCCAGAGCTATCACTTTTTTAGCTGGTAGAAGTATTCTATGTGTCAAGCGGGTAAGTGTAATCCCCAGTTGTTGATAGACAGCCTGTGAATACGGAGCGCGAGCGATAGCTTCCAATGAAGCATCTTGTGAATTCTGCCGTCCAATTTCTTCAACAACTTGAGCAAAATCTAAAATATGAATTCCTTCTATTTCTTCTAATTTCTCCTGCCACCAAAAGCGCAGTTTATCTACCTGTTGATATTTCCCATAAAAAAATGGTGAAACTGCTGGGGGCAAGTTTGAGACAATCAGACCCTTTTTCTTAGCAACATAACTCCTGATAGCATCTAACAGTTGACTACTGCGAATGAATCCTTCCTGATCTCCATCAGATATTAAATCTTCCGGGCGCGTCAGCACGACATTTAAACCATTGATGTTATTAACAAACAGGCTATCAGGAGACAGAAGAGTTGTTTCTAATTGATTAAATTCACCAAACTCAACAGAAAAGGGAATGCCGAAGGCTCGACACCAGAGATATAAGGTAGAACCTAGTGGTTGTGCTGTAAAACTAGCAGCTATGATAATCTTTTTATCACTTTCTGCTATTGATTCCCGAAAACGACGGGCAAGTACTTGAGTTACCTGATCTGGATCGTAAAGAGGGAAAAGTTCTGGATTAATGGGAATTTCAGGATCTTTACTAAGAGCAGTAGCAGTTTCCAAACTATTTGGTAATTTATTATCTGTATGAAGATTAATCAATTGCTTAATTGACTGACGGGAATTTAAATTAAAGATGTCTTGTGCAGGAATACGAACGGAAAATCGGTCATATAATGAAGCAGCAATTGACATTTTAGCTAGGGAATCCCATGCCATACAATTTTCACTATTTAGATCATCTGAAATCTCTTCTGGTAACAAACGAATAGCATTAGAAATTATTTCATTCAATTCTAATAGAGCTATTGGCTGAAGTGAAGACTTTGCCTTGGACTCATCCGCCAACTCATTTCGTTTGCGAAGCAGAACAGCAGGATTACCGCCCCAGACTTCACCCCGACCGATACGAGTGAAAGGAATTACATTACTACCTACTTCTACTATGGCATCCTCTTCAATTTTTACGCCCATTCCGATTCGGCTATTACCGCCAATAGTAGCGCGGTCTCCAATCGTAATTGGTTCGGAAATATATTTCACTTTTCCATCAGATGTATTGAGAGCATGAGCAACCAGATGGCATTCGCTACCAATAACAACATTGTTGCCAATGTATGTCAAATCAGGATCTTGCGGCCAAGTAACTACCACAGAATTTTTACCAATATGCACCTTTGGAGAATAAGCTTGCATTACCAGATTCCTCAGCCATTTCCATCCAGTTGGGTTCAATTTGAAATAATTCACCAATGGCAAAGTATCAAGCAATAACATTAATTTATACGAGATAGATACAGGTGATAATTTAATTAGTAATAGCAAATCCTTAAGGACATTAATTTCGCTAAATCTTGGCTTATTAACAGATAAAAATAGAAGCTTTGTCAGCAATGCACTCAGTGAAATAAAGGTCAACAACCAGAAAAAATAAAGGATTGGAAATATTGCCACTATCACCAGAGTATTTGGTTCTGGAAAAATACTGGAAATCATCCAAGCATCAAGCAGCGCAGCTATAACAACCAAAAACAAGGGATACAAAAATTTGATAGTTTCAATGATTAGTACAGAAAGTATTTTAATTAGTTTCATAGTAGATTTTCCTAATAGGTTGATGCAGGACACATTAAGCCATTATGAGTCACAATCGGATTTTCTGGTTAATTAGAATGATGTGTACCAGAAAACCGCCTCATAAAGTGAAAACATAGGTATTTCCGTTTAAAAGTGCTTGCTTCAATTTTAAAAACTTATGTTTAATTCTCAAAAATCTCACGATACTAAAGATAAGTACCACTTGTTCAAGAATAAGGATATTGTCAATTATGCCTCTAATTAGCCTGATTGCAGCCATTTCCGAAAATAGGATTTTAGCGGACTCAACAAAGGAACATATTCATGTGGGTATTCCTTGGAATATTCCCAGTGATGTCCGTTATTTTCAAGAAATTACCTGGCGACATCCTGTAATTATGGGACGTAAAACTTATTCTACTTTTAATACACCGCTGCAAAATCGCACAAATATAATCGTTACCAGAGATACTAATTTTAAAGCTCCCGGCTGTCTGGTTTTTCATTCACTGCTACAGGCGATTGAATGGGCGAAAATGAGCGAAACAGAAGAAATATTTATTGCTGGTGGTGGACAAATTTATACTGAGGCAATCAAATTTGCTGATAAGCTTTATTTAACTATTGTCGAAGGTAATTTTGTTGGCGATATTTACTTTCCTGAGTTTGCACATTTTGGCAAAGTAATTAAGGAAAAGCAGTTGCAGGAAAATGGCTTTCAGTTTAAGTTTGTGGAGATTGAAAGGCGCGTTAATGAGGTAACGCCACCTACGATCATGGGATAATTTATGTTTGGGAATTTCCTTACTGTAATTTCAAGAACTTATCCAATGCTGCTACCATACTAGGAGGCCAACGGCGGATATTTTTTACCCAGTTCATATCTTTGTAGCGGCTATCGAGTCCATAAGCTGCTACCCAGTTGCTTTCTGCTTCTCCTTTTTGTCCACTTACCCAATAAGCGGCTGTTAAAGCGGCACGCATATCGGCAAATTGGGGATATTTACGGACGATATTTCGCATTTCTCGGATGGCTTTGTCTGTTTGATTGGTTTCATATAAAGCCAAGGCATAATTAGCTCTAGCAAAGGCAAAATTGGGGGAGATGGCTGAGGCTTTTTGATAATCTGCGATCGCATCTTGCCATTTTCCTAACCCTGTTTTGGCGTTACCTCGATTGTTGTAAGCCATTGCATCGTTAGGATCTAGTTCTAAAACATGATTATAATCTGCGATCGCATCTTCCCATCTTCCCAATCCTTCCAAGGCTGTCCCCCGATTTAGATACGGGTCTGTTACATTGGGCGCTAATTCTACAGCTTTGTTATAATCTGTCAATGCTGTTTCTAACTTATTTTGACTGACACGAGAATTACCGCGATTACTCCATGCTCCTGCATTAGTGGGAAATTTTTCAATAATTTCTGTCCAATAAGCTTCCGCAGTGGCAAAATCACCTTTTTCAGTAGCTGCAAATGCTTTAGTTGCTAATTCATCACCTGCTTGTAACTGTTCTTCGGTGATAGGTTGTGATTCTGCAAATACAGGTGTACTCCAGCCAAACACCAGTAACAGACTCAGGAAAATACTAATTAATTTAATCATCTAACTCTCTGTCATATGCAACAGAATTAATGATAAAGCAATCTTCAATTATTAGTGAATAACAAAATACCTAACTTCTCTAAAAAGGTTGAGGTTCTGTGAGAAATCTGTTTATACCAATTTTATGTGAGGCTGCACTGAATCCTGAAATCCATTGATTCATTCATCTTTATTTGTGTTTATCTGCGTTTATCTGCGGTCTATTATTCTTGATATTTTATTCTATGTAGCTTCATATTTATTTGGTATTAGTTCAGTAAAGCACTCTAAAAATTGGATATTTTCGGAGTAATTGTAAATATCTAAAAATGCGGGTATCTACGGCACAAATAATCTGTCAACTCCACCAAAATATTAAATAATATGCTTGAGTTCACAATACCCTTTAAGACTGAAAACCAAAGTAATCTGGAGAAACATGAACCTCAAGTTCTAAAATGTAAAGACATTTTCTGAAAAATCTTTACATTTTAGATTTGGTGAATTTTGAATGATTTACACGCCTTCTACCAAAGCACTATATTCATCTGCCGTCAAGGAATCTTCAAAAACTTCTCCTGGGTCATTGACACGCAGTTTCAGGAACCAGCCTTCACCATAGGGGTCATCTGCTATGTCTTCGGGGGAGTCAATCAATTCCTGATTACGTTCTACTACTGTACCAGAAATTGGTGAATTCAGTGTTTCAACTGCTTTTACTGACTCAATAGTACCAAGGCTATCTCCCTTAGACACAGCATCACCAATCTCTAGTAAATCTAAAAATACAATATCACCCAATTGGTTTAGGGCATACTGAGTAATACCAATAGTGGCGATTTCGCCATCTAACCGTGCATATTCATGAGAATCTAGATATCGCAAATCCTGCGGATATTCCAAAGACATACTACTTCCTCTTCCACATTAAAAAATTAGTGTTATCACAGTAACCTAAAGTACATTATTCCTCAAAAACATCACAGTTTATCAGTTCGTGAGACGATTTTTTGAGCGATAAAATGGACGCTTCACAACTACTGTGGGAAAAGCTTTACCGCGAATTTCCACTTCTAGCTGCTGTTTGACAGTTGCTAAATGGGTGGGAACGTAAGCTAAGGCTATGGGATAGCCTAGTGTGGGTGAGAGAGTACCACTAGATACTTCTCCTACTACTTGCCCTGATGATAATACTGGGTAGCCGTGACGGGCAATGTTGCGGGCTTGGGTTTGTAAACCTACAAGTTTACGCTGCACTCCCTTAGTTTTTTGCTGTTCTAAAACAGTACGCCCAATAAAATTGCCTTTGGTATCTAAATGAACTAACCATCTCAAACCAGCCTCTAAGGGTGTGGTGGTATCGTCAATATCTTGCCCATAAAGCGCCATCGCTGCTTCGAGACGGAGAGTATCTCGACAACCAAGCCCACAGGGTACGATACCAATATTATATAGACTTTGCCATAATTTTATCCCTACTTCGGGATCTACCATGACTTCAAAGCCATCTTCGCCAGTATAGCCTGTGCGGGCTAGGAATGCGGGTTCTCCAAAGATGGTTGTTTCTAAATGCCCAAAGGCTTTAATTGGAGATAAGTCTGCTGTCACCAAAGATTGAAGTTGGTTAGTAGCTGTTGGGCCTTGAACTGCAATTAAGACTTTATCCCGTGAGAGATCTTGAAATTCAATTGTATCAGTATCCAGATGTTTCAAGATCCAGCTTTTGTCTTTATCAGTAGTTGAGGCATTGACGATAATTACTAATTTTTCAATACCAATGTTATCTGTACCTTGGTAGTAAATAATGATATCGTCAATAATTCCGCCTTGGGGATTTAACAATACTGTGTATTGTGCTTGACCTGGTTGCAGACGACTCAAATCTGAGGGAACTAAATTTTGCAGCTGAGATATCAGGTTTTTCCCTTGGAGGGTAAATTTGCCCATGTGGGAAATATCGAACATCCCAGCGGTGTTTCTGACAGCTTGGTGTTCTTGGGTAATACCGCTATATTGTACGGGCATTTCCCAGCCACCAAAGCTAGTAAAGCGGGCTTTGAGTTCTACACCCGTTGAATATAAAGGGGTTCGCGCTAGAAATTCGGTGATATTTTCTTGATTAGTCACAGGTAGTTAGTTTTGCGTGCGATAGCGGGTACGCTTGCCGTAGGCATCGCACCTCAACATCTATCTATCCTACGAGATGGTTTCTAATTTAGCAGACTTTCTTCAGTCCTTCCTTAGTACTGTTTAATAATTAATAGTGCAATTGTTGAGATTTATTAAGCAAAGATGATGAAGTTATTCGCTAGTTTTGTTTTAGCTGTGGTGCTGTTTGTGTTTCCTCTATCAGCACAAGCCGCAAGTTCTTCTAGTGTAACTAGTTCTCTGATTAACAAGGGAGACGCTGGAAAGGACTATTCTGGTCAAAGTTTAGTCGGGACTGAGTTTACTAGCGTGAAGTTAGAGAAGACTAACTTTAGCAATGCTGATTTACGCGGTGTGGTGTTTAACGGTGCTTTGTTAGAAGGTGTAAATCTGCATGGAGTCGATTTTAGTCAAGGGATTGCTTATCTATCAAGGTTTAAAAACGCTGATTTTAGTGATGCGGTATTTACAGATGCCATGATGCTACGTTCAACTTTTGATGATATTGATATCACTGGGGCTGATTTTAGCAATGCCATTTTAGATATGACACAGGTGAAAAAACTCTGTACAAAAGCCAGTGGTGTTAACTCGAAAACTGGTGTAGACACTCGTGAGTCTTTAGGATGTAAGTAGAATCCCATACTTTTAAGTTTCCCCCTCACAAAACAGCGGGGGAACTTAGATGACTTTAATGGTTCTCTAAGAGGATATCTGAAAACTTTTTCGTGTGGTATCTAACACTTGTAGATCCTCCTAAATCCTCCTTAAAAAGGAGGACTTTGAGTAATTTATCCCCCCTGGGAAAGGGGGGTGAGGGGGGATCTTGATCAATTCTGATACTTCTCAGACATCCTCTAAGAGGACTCCTAAAAATAAATTATCCAATTTCACCGCGTCGAAACGACTTTTTCTCCCTCCGCGACCTACTCCCTGCTCCTCTGCCCTAAAAGCGATAGGATATTCTTTTATTTAGAAGTATCTAGATGGAGCTAAGGGGAATCGAACCCCTGACCTCTTGAATGCCATTCAAGCGCTCTACCAACTGAGCTATAACCCCGTTAATTGCATTTTTTATAATGCCTTAATGATTAGTATTTTGTCAAGTGTGTATTGATTAAATATGAACTTTTATGTGTCATCTTCAGCACTTGTTAAGAAATTTGCAGCAAATAGCTCATACAATGCCCCATGAGAAAATACACTACTAACATAGCCGCTGCCGCTACGGCGACCAATGTACCAGCTAACATCAAAGAAAATTCTTTGTGTTCAACAGCCTTTTCCATCAGGTGTAGCGACCAGGCTACCAGCGCTACATCAAAAATTAAAATAGGAATCAACATATTTCTTAATATTACTTCATACTTGTAAATTTATATTAACACTCTTTTGGCAAACTGTGTCTAACCTTGGGTAGATGTGGTTGATTCCTATCCCTTTCCTGATCAAGGTAATCGTACAGAAACAGAGCGATCGCGTAAATAATTTTTGATTTGGGCGACGCTTAATTGGCCAAAATGTAACAAAGATGCCAATAATGCCGCTTCGGCTTTACCTGCTGTCAAAGCCTCATGGATGTGTTCACAATTGCCAGCACCACCAGAAGCAATAACGGGAACTTCTACAGCTTGAGCGATCGCTCGCGTTAACTCTAGGTCATAACCGGCTTGAGTGCCATCGGCATCCATACTCGTAACTAACAATTCACCTGCCCCCCGCTTTACAACTTCTTGCGCCCACAGTAAGGCATCTTTACCTGTATTTTCTCTGCCACCACGAACGTACACATCCCACCCAGGATTAGTGGGGTCAACTCTGCGCCTAGCATCAATAGCAACAACTATGCATTGATTCCCAAAGCGATCGCTTGCCCGATTGATCAAGTCTGGGTCGCGGACTGCCGCAGAATTAATACTAACTTTGTCAGCCCCAGCTCGTAACAAACCTTTAACATTTTCTAAGGTTTGGATACCACCACCCACAGTTAAGGGAATAAAGACCTGTTCAGCAGTTCGGTAAACCACATCAATAATTGTATCCCGGTCTTCATGAGTCGCCGTAATATCCAGAAACACTAACTCATCAGCCCCAGCTTCGTTATAAACCTTGGCCAGTTCTACGGGATCACCTGCATCCTTAAGATCAATAAAGTTAACTCCTTTAACAACCCGTCCCGCCTTGACATCCAAGCAAGGTAAAATTCTTTTAGATAACATAATGACTTTCGTTCTCCAGGTAATTGCCGGAATTTAAATTCTAAATTGCCTTGCGTATTTCTAACCGAAAATTTTTGAGCCGATACGATATGAAGAAGTAATGGTTCCCATCTCCAATCCGAAGTCTAAAATCTCAAATCCCCAATAGCTGAATTATGGCGATAATCTCCTCGAAAAAAAGCGGACAAGAACCCAACGGACAACCAAAGCAGCAGAGGGAATCAACAAAAGCACGTTCTAGTCAAAACAAAGCCCCCTCAGAAGAGAATCTTTTGCTTTCAGAAGCAGCTATTGATGAAGAAGGGAAGCAAGAAGAGAGTATTCGACCCCAGCGATTTGCTGATTACATTGGCCAAAAAGACTTAAAGGATGTTTTAGAAATTGCCATTAAAGCTGCTAAGTCTAGGGCTGAAGTATTGGATCACCTGCTGCTGTATGGTCCACCTGGTTTGGGTAAAACCACAATGGCGATGATTCTAGCATCAGAAATGGGAGTAAATTGCAAAATTACCAGCGCCCCAGCTTTAGAACGTCCACGGGATATAGTCGGGTTGCTGGTAAATCTCAAAGCCGGAGATGTGCTGTTTATTGATGAAATTCATCGGCTTTCGCGGATGACAGAAGAAATTCTCTATCCAGCGATGGAAGATTATCGCTTAGATATTACTGTGGGTAAGGGTTCTGGTGCCAGGATTAGAAGTATACCCCTGGTTAAGTTTACTTTGGTGGGTGCAACAACACGTGTAGGTGCGCTAACTTCACCTTTGCGCGATCGCTTTGGCTTAATTCAAAAACTGCGATTTTATGAAGTTGACGAACTCAGTCAAATTGTCCTCCGCACTGCTGAGTTATTACAAACCCCGGTCAACTTAGATGGTGCTAACGAAATTGCCAAACGTTCACGGGGAACTCCCAGAATCGCGAATAGATTACTAAAACGTGTACGTGATTATGCTGAAGTTAAATTATCAGGAGAAATTACAGCAAGCATTGCGGCTGAAGCATTGCAACTATTTCAAGTAGACCCTTGTGGTTTAGATTGGACAGATAGAAAAATGTTAACTGTAATCATTGAAAACTTTAATGGTGGTCCAGTAGGATTAGAAACCATTGCTGCTGCAACTGGAGAAGACACCCAAACCATTGAAGAAGTTTATGAACCGTATTTAATGCAAATTGGCTATTTAAGCCGCACTCCTCGCGGTAGAGTCGCCACGACAGCAGCATATAAGCACATGGGATTTAAACCGCCTAATGAGCAATTATCACTACTGTGAGCGGGGACACGGGGACGCGGAGATAGGAAGACGCGGAGACAGGGGGACGCGGAGACGCGGAGACAAGTCCTGGACTTGAAACTAAAGTTGCGAGCAATATTACCAGGCCGAATATCACAGTCTCCCGCTACTATATGTTGAAAATCCCTCTAGTATTTTACACTGGGGGGATTTCGTTGTTAGCCGAGTTAATAGGGTTGTAAGTATATTACAAAGTAATTGTGCAAATCTGGTGGAGCGATTAGAGAAAACCACTGCAAAATACAAGCCGATTTAACCCAATCGGTGAGGGTTGGTTTCAAAAACCCCTCAAGGATGGTTCCACACGCGTTTCTAATCATGACATTATAGGCAACCTTACTACCTTCTTTCTTCCCTGTTCCCTGCTTAAATGAGTAGATTTACAAATCAAATCAGATTGCTATATTTTACTTACAGCAGATTGCAGATCAATGAGGTACAGAATCTAAATTGAAACCTAGACACCAAACCATTTTTACTCCTGAACCGGAGGTCTGCGAAGCGTCTCCTGAACCGGAGGTCTGCGAAGCGTCTCCTGAACCGGAGGTCTGCGAAGCGTCTCCTGAATTCTGCTGTATGTTAACAATTCACGGATTCTGAAAAGAAAATGAAATACTACGTAATTTATGATGGACAGTGTAATCTTTGTGTTAATTCAGTCCGTTTATTAGAAACTCTAGATCAGGGAAAATTATTTAATTATGTTCCCATGCAAGATGAGCAAACATTGGCTAAATGGGGAATTACCGCCCAAGATTGTGAGCAGGGAATGATTTTAATTAATGAAAATCTTTCACAACGTTGGCAGGGTAGCAACGCAATTGAAGAAATTGGACGCTTGTTACCTACTGCGGGTTTTGTAGATATTTATCGTGGTTTACCCGGTATGAAATGGCTGGGAGATAAATTCTATGAACAAATCCGCGATAATCGTTATACTCTATTTGGTAAACGTGATACTTATCAATCTGTTTATTGTGTTGATGGGAGTTGCAACGCGGGAAATAAACAGCACTAAGTTTAACCAAGATAAGGATACTGTGACGGTTTAATTTTCAATAATTCCACCCAGTATTTTATAGCATTGTATTTAGTTGTTTCTATATCGCGCTGTTTGTGAACCCTGCCTATTTCCATCAAAAAATATGTAAGTTTAATAGCTGTAAATAAATGAATAAACCCCACAGCTTTAAAATGTTGTAAAAATAGATGTTGAATAATTTGTAATTTTTGTTTATGCCGAAAATGCAGCCACCATTGCATTTGATGGATAGCGATACTATGCTGATAATTTAATATAGTTTCTACTTCAGTTAATTTATTTTTAACTTGATCATAATACTGCATTTCTTGATGAAAATTACCTGCCTTATAAGCTAAATCGGCATCATCAGCTAATTGATATGCTTCACTAATTAACTGACCTGCGGATTCCGCTTGTTTTTCACTATAACCCAGTTTCATATAGATACCAGTGGCTGCTAATGCTAATTCTGTAAACTCCTCAGCATCATGTAACCAATATATCTGTGCTTGTAGTTCTCCCAATATAACGGCTAAACTTTGATTCATGGTTTCCTCTAAAAATTTATCGGTGATCAATTTTCCTCAATTCAGCTGATGCTCCCGTGTTAATTTGTTATTTGCCTGTTCTTTCATCCATTGAAAAGAAACCAGATTGAGTAAAAGACCAATCATAAATAACAAAACCATCAAAGCGATTTGATACCAAGCGATAGGTTTTACCAACAAATCAGCAACTAGATGGGAAAAATTCATCACTGAATAGAAAACTGTAACGCCAAACTGAAGCTTTCGATAACGGTTTGAGTCGCTGAAGAGAGTAGCAATCATGATAATCATAGGCACAGCAAAAAAGCCCAGCATTAACCACAGAATCCAGGCAATACTTCCTGTTCCATGAGTGTCAGCAGTAGCAATATTTTGGTTGTGAAACAGCGGCATTAAACCAAGCTGGGTATGAAACAGAATGCCTAGCAAAAAGACTGTCCACAGTATAATGATTTTCTGGCGATTACTCACAGCCATAGTTATCCTGCTCTTATATTCAGAGGCTTTTGCTTTTCTCCATCATAGAGAAACAAGTTGAGGTAGTTCATTTAATCAGCGCTTTTACCAACCTGCTGCAATAATTCTTGACATAGAAGTTCTATGATTAGGAATGAATGGTACTACTCAAATTATTTATGCGGTTAAATCTTTCTTGCTGTACCTAATATCATATAGGAATAATATTTGATTTTTGAAATATACGTAGGTAGGGCTATGCCTTACAAACCATTGCAGCGGTGGGCAATGCCCACCCTACAAGACTTAAAATTTTATGGCTACGCCACGCAAGCTATCAGATATCATTTATGATTCCTATATCTGGTTAAAGACTTATCATTAGGGAACCGCACGGAGACGCTATTACGCGAAGAGTTTTTTTGATAAGCAATTAGCCGGACTGGATATTAGTTATAATCCCTAGGTTCGTGTCAATATCTAGTAAATTTCTTTCCCCCTGCGGTTCCTCTTTAACCGGAGATAATATTTGAAGGGGGTTTTGCCTGCATAGCCAAGCTATCAGGTAATCATTACAATATATTAAAATAGAAGTCTTTGGAGAGCAATTTGTGGTAGCTAATCCCCCTCGTACTCAACCTAGTGATAACAAGATTTTGGCTACAGATAGTCAGGAATTGAATAAATTTACACAAAGACACATTGGTATTAACGCTGATGAGCTTCAGCAAATGCTAGAAGTATTAGGGTTTTCTAGCCTAGATGCCCTAATTGATCAAACAGTACCACAAGCAATTCGTTTTAATCAAACTCTACAATTACCAGCAGCACAAAGCGAATATGCTGCACTAGCCAAATTAAAACAGATAGCTGATAAAAATCAAGTTTATCGCTCATTCATCGGCATGGGGTATTACGACTGTATCACCCCCGCAGTCATTCAACGCAACATCTTAGAAAACCCCGGTTGGTATACAGCTTACACCCCTTATCAACCAGAAATTGCCCAAGGACGTTTGGAAGCATTGCTAAATTTCCAAACCATGATTATTGACTTGACTGGTTTAGAAATTGCTAACGCTTCTTTGCTTGATGAAGCGACAGCAGCAGCAGAAGCCATGAGTATGAGTTATGGTATTTGCAAAAATAAAGCAAATAGCTTTTTTGTCTCCCATGAATGTCATCCCCAAACCATTGATGTATTGCAAACTAGAGCCAAACCTTTAGGGATAAATATCATTATCGCAGATCATCAAACCTTTGATTTTGCAGAACCGATTTTTGGGGCAATTCTTCAGTATCCCGCTAGTGATGGTACGATTTACGACTACCGTAATTTTATAGAAAAGTCCCATACTCAGGGTGCATTGGTGACTGTTGCTGCTGATCCTCTAAGCTTAACATTACTTACACCCCCTGGTGAATTCGGGGCTGATATTGCTGTAGGCAGCACACAGCGGTTCGGTATTCCTTTAGGCTTTGGGGGACCACACGCTGCTTATTTTGCCACGAAGGAAGAGTATAAACGGCTAGTTCCAGGGCGAATTGTAGGTGTATCAAAAGATGTTCATGGTAAACCTGCATATCGTTTAGCTTTACAAACCCGTGAACAACACATTCGCAGAGATAAAGCCACCAGTAATATTTGCACGGCACAGGTATTATTGGCAGTAATGGCGAGTATGTATGCAGTTTATCATGGCCCAGATGGTCTTAAAGAAATTGCTCAAAATATTCACCAGTTAACCGCAACTTTAGCAAATGGACTGAAAAAGCTCGGTTACAAAATCACTTCTGAAAACTTCTTTGATACCTTGCGGGTAGAATTAGGAAATACTAGATTAGAAGCAATTCTTGATGCTGCAAATGAGAGAAATATCAACTTACGCATTTTTGATAATGCAACTGTTGGTATTTCTTTAGATGAAACTACCACAGAATCAGATTTAATCGAACTTTGGCAAATTTTTGCTCTGAAAGATCAATTACCTTTTACTGTAGAAGAAGTAACAATTACCAATTACCAATTCTCACGTGAAAGTAAATATCTCACTCATCCAGTTTTCAACCGTTATCATTCAGAAACTGAGTTATTACGTTATTTACATCAACTAGAAACTAAGGATTTATCATTAACCACATCAATGATTCCCTTGGGTTCCTGTACGATGAAGTTAAATGCAACTTCGGAAATGATTCCTGTAACTTGGGCAGAATTTGGAAAAATACATCCTTTTGCACCAATTTCGCAAACGAGAGGTTATCAAATCCTCTTCCAACAACTGGAAGCCTGGTTAGGAGAAATTACTGGTTTTGCGGGTATTTCTTTACAACCAAATGCAGGTTCCCAAGGTGAATATTCAGGACTTTTAGTCATTCATGAATATCATCAAAGTCGTGGAGAAGGATATCGGAATATTTGTTTAATTCCTCAATCTGCACATGGAACAAATCCCGCAAGTGCAGTAATGTGTGGGATGCAAGTTGTGGGAGTTGGGTGTGATGATCAAGGTAATATTGATGTTGATGATTTAAAAGCGAAAGCTGAAAAACATAGCCATGAATTAGCAGCTTTAATGGTGACATATCCATCAACTCATGGTGTATTTGAAGAAGCAATTCAGGATATCTGCGCTATTGTTCATGCTCACGGTGGACAAGTTTACATGGATGGGGCTAATATGAATGCCCAAGTGGGAATTTGTCGTCCTGGTGATATTGGTGCAGATGTCTGTCATTTGAATTTACACAAAACCTTCTGTATTCCTCATGGTGGTGGTGGTCCGGGAATGGGGCCTATTGGTGTTGCTTCCCACCTTGTACCGTTTTTACCAGGACATTCTGTGGTGAGAATGGGTGGTGAATTGGGTGCTGTTTCTGCTGCACCTTGGGGTAGTGCAAGTATCTTAGTAATTTCTTGGATGTATATTATCATGATGGGTGCAGATGGGTTAACACAAGCCACCAAAATTGCAATTCTTAATGCTAATTATATCGCTAAGAAATTAGAGTCTTATTATCCCGTTTTGTATCAGGGAAAAAATGGTTTAGTGGCACATGAATGTATTTTAGATTTGCGAAGTTTGAAAAAATCAGCGCAGATTGAAATTGATGATGTTGCGAAGCGGTTAATGGATTATGGTTTCCATGCACCTACTGTATCTTGGCCTGTGGCTGGTACAATTATGGTTGAACCAACGGAAAGCGAATCTAAACAGGAATTAGATAGATTTTGTGATGCTTTGATTGCAATTCGTGAGGAAGTTGCGGCAATTGAATCTGGTAAAATGGATATTCAAGATAATGTCTTGAAAAATGCGCCTCACACTGCGGAAAGTTTGATTGTTGGTGAATGGAATCATCCCTATTCCCGTGAACAAGCTGCTTATCCTGCACCTTGGAATAAGGAATATAAGTTCTGGCCAAGTGTGGGGAGAATTGACGCGGCTTTTGGGGATAGGAATTTTGTTTGTTCTTGTTTACCGATGGAGGCTTATAGTTAGTTAATTGTAGGGTGCGTTAATGAAATGTAACGCACCTTTTTGATTGTGAATAAGGTGCGTTACGCTGAGGCTAACGCACCCTACGGACTTCTTTTATTAGTTAACAGTTAAATTAGCTACCTTCCGCCAAGAATCATCAAAAACGCAAGAATAGGGTGGGAGTAATTAATTCATGAATTACTCCGAATTGCTTGGGGCGATTTTACTTTTGTTTACACAGATTGGTTTTGTTCACCTACTTGTATACAAACAACACAATCTAGGGTATATTTATAAATTAAAAGTTTATTAGCCAGTAGATGAGGAGTGATTATGAAAGTAAAAATAGCTACTATTTGCAGCACAAGTATAATGTATTTATTATCTTTGACATTACCTGCAAAAGCTGTAAATGGGTTTAACGAAGGTTTTGCTAGTTTAGGTAATGACACAGCTAATCATCAAAATATCAAGTCTGCGGATGTTCCTCAACAAACATTAACGGCTGAAACAGTCACCCCTTTAGCCATCCAAGACACAACACAGACAGATTCATTAATAGCACAAGTAACACAAGTAAACGATGTTCAAAATACAGACTGGGCTTATGAAGCATTAAAAGGGTTAGTTAACAGATATGGCTGCATTGATCCTGATCCCAATGGTTCATTTGGCGACGGTACTCGGGGTTTAACTCGTTATCAATTTGCTGCCCTTTTAAGTTCTTGCATAGACAGAATTAACGAGCTTGCAAGCACCGCACCTGCTGATTTAATATCAAAGTCAGATATAGAGACCTTGAAAAAATTCCAAGAAGACTTTTCTGCTGAATTAGCTATAATACGTCCACCGGTAGAGAATTAACTAGAAGTTTGTAGGGTGCGTTAATGAAATGTAACGCACCATTTTAGTTGTCAGAATCAGGATGTCCAGGATTTTAGGATTTACAGGATTGTGATTTGTAAGTTGTTGGTGGGATGCTGAAATTGTAATTGTCTGAATCAGGATGTCCAGGATTTTAGGATTTTCAGGATTGTTATTGATGAATTATCTGTGAAGATGGAAAAATGATAATTACAATCACAGTATATTATCTATCATCCAAAAATTGCCATTTTTCCTAAACAATAAAAAAATTACATCCTGTACATCCTCTAATCCTGGTTATCCTGATTCAGACAGATTGTTATTGATGAATTGTCTGTGAATATTGAGATATTATAAAATACAGTTACACCAACAGTCAACAAATAACAACAAATAATTTAACGGATAATTTATTATCTAACATCCTAAAATCTGTACTTCTCATAGACAATAAAACAACAACATCCTGAAAATCCTTAAATCCTGGTTATCCTGATTCAGACAAAATATCCTCAAAATCCCCACTTCAAATAAACAACAACATCCTGTAAATCCTAAAATCCCGGTTATCCTGATTCAGACAAATTAAACCTGATATCTAGGATTAAAAACCTTCTTATATTCCAACTTTAACGAACCAAAATTAATCAATAAACCAACAGGAAAATTATAAGCTACCAAATAATTTTTCGCTTGCGCTAAATGAACATCTTCCAAAGAAATAACCGCTTTCAACTCCACCACAACCTGATTTTCAACTATAAAATCTGCCCTTCGTGTTCCTATCTCAATTCCCTCATAATAAATTGGTTGTTCTACCTCTCTTCTAAAACTTAAACCTGATTTTTTGAGTTCAATTTCCATACATCTTTGATAAATAACTTCCTGAAAACCATTTCCTAAAGTTCGGTGTATTTTCATTGCACATCCATTAATTATATATGTAATTTCGTCTAATTTTAGATTTGGGGTATTGGGTGTGTTCATAGATGTGCAGGATGGTAATTTGTAAGTTATTGATGGGATGCTGAAATTTTAATTGTCTGAATCAGGATATCCAGGATTTTAGGATTTACAGGATTGTTATTGATGAATTATCTGTGAAAATTGGAATACTATAAAATACAGTTACAGTAATAGTCAAGAAATAACAGCGAACAATTTAACAGATCATTTATCAATCATCCCAAAATCTGTATTTCTCATAGACAATCAAACAACCACATCCTGAAAATCTTTTAATCCTGGATATCCTGATTCAGACAAATGTTACTTTTAAGTAAGTTAGTTACTTTTAAGTGCCTACTTGTCATAGTAACTTGACATAGTTTAAAGTCGATAAAGTAAGATTTAGTACATCGATTTCAGCATTAGATAAACGCCTGTAGATGTAGTTTTTGGGGAATTTTATTTATGGCTAATATCCTCCACATTGACTCTAGTCCACGTGGTGAACGTTCGGTTTCGCGTACACTTTCCTACGAGTTCATTACCTCTTGGAAAGATACCCATCCTGAAGATACAATAACCTACCGAGATTTAGGTCGTAATCCTGTTCCCCATGTAGACGAGTCATGGATTGCTGCTGCTTTTACACCACCCAACGCACGCACACCGGAACTAACTGAAGCAATTTCACTCTCTGATAGCTTAGTTGATGAGTTGCTAGAGGCAGACCGTTACGTTCTTGGCGTACCGATGTACAACCTTAGTGTACCATCTACTTTTAAGGCTTACATTGACCAAATTGTTCGTGTTGGCCGCACCTTTGTAATTGGTGAGAATGGGAGCATCTCAGGTTTAGTTCCTAGCGATAAAAAGCTGCTGGTTATCACCTCTCGTGGTGGTACTTTCCCTCCAGGAACTCCCGCTGCTGCTTATGATTTGCAAGAACCCTATATCCGTGCCATTTTTGGTTTTATTGGCATAACTGATATTACTTTTATCCATGCAGATAGCCTAAATTTAGGTGATGAAGCGCGGGAAAAATCTCTAGAAGCAGCTAAAAATGCGATCGCTCAAGCTGTAACTAATTGGTAATTTAACATCTATGGAGACGTTCGGTGGAATGTCTCTACACCTAAATTTATAATTTGGTACTGATGGAATTTTTAATGAATTCTGGGGGTATGAATCTTCGTTACAAAACTTAAATTACTCATTATTTTTATAAAATATCTAACTCCTCTCTCACAGATAATGGTTGATAACCTAAAGCAAAGGCTTTTGAACTATCTAAGGAAACATCTTTTGGTCTAGGTGCTGCCATTTTCACATCTGCCTGAAGACATGATTTTAATTTATCACTAGGAAGTTGCAAAACTTCCACTAATATTTTACCAAAGTCATAACGGGAAATTCTTTCTTTACCTCCTAAATGAATTATGCCGTTAACTTTTGCTAATGCTAACAATAACCCTTTTGCGGCTGTGTTTGCACTAACTGGTGTGCGAAATTCATCTATAAATAAACTTAGTTCTTTTCCATCTTGCAATATTTGAATAAATTGCTGAATAAAGCTTTTCGCTGTAGGTGTTTGTTTCCCAAACATTAACGGCATTCTGCAAATTGCCGCTTGAGGATATAATTTTAATATACCGACTTCAGCTTGGACTTTTTGTTCACCGTAAATGTTGACGGGTGAGACTTTATCTATTTCTGTATAAGGTGGATTTAAACCATCAAAAACTAAATCGCTGGAGGTAAAAGCTAAAGGTAAAGAATTGTCTGCACAAAGTCCGGCAATGTGACAAGATGTTGTCACGTTTATTGTATAGGATTCCTGGGGATAAAGTTGACAGTAATTCGGTTGAGATTGTGCGGCTGTGTGAATTACTGCATCTGGTTTGATATCATTGAATATGCCCTTTAATTCCTGAAAGTCGGTTAAATTAACTTTGACGATTTTGATATTCGGTATTGCTAAAACATGGGTATGATATGTACCGTAAACTTCCCATTCTTGTTGCGCTAATTGGCAAAGATGCCACCCTAGAAAACCACTAGCACCAGTAATTAGGAGTTTTTGCATATTTCCTCACAAAACTGAGCATCTAGTTTTTGGTTATGCAGATGCTTTTGATAACCAGTCATAATCTATTGGATTAATTCCTGAAAGCGTTTTTCATTCCGTACCTTATCAAAATCAGCATCGGTTTTCGCTAGATTTTGATATTTCTCTGGTACTAATTGAATAGCTTTTTCTAGGTTTTCCAGTGCTAATTCGACATTATCTTGTAAGGCATAATTACAAGCTTTGTTATAATATGCTTGATGGGAATTTGGCTGAATAGTAATTGCTTGGTTGTAAGAAGCTAAAGCTTCCTTGTAGCGTTGCAATTTGGTGAGTGCAATTCCTCGATTAATCCAGGCTTCAGATTTATCTGCGTGAATAGCGATCGCTTCATTGTAGGCTGTAACTGCTTCTTCGTAACGGCGCAAAGCTGTTAAAGCATTTCCCCGATTATACCAAGCTTCATCTTTATTCGGTCGAAGTGCGATCGCTTTATCATAAGATTCTACAGCTTCTTGATAACGATGCAAAGCAATTAACGCATTTCCTCTGTTAACCCATGTTTCTTCGCTGTCGGTTTTAATAGCGATCGCTTGATTATAAAACGTCAAGGCTTCTTTGTAGCGATTGGTATCTAAAAAACTATTGCCTTGATTTAACAAATCCTCTGCTTTTTGGCTATCCTGTACTTCTGTTAACAATTGATTGACATTTCGTTCTTGTACAAATTGCTTGGTATTTTCAGCTGATGAGATTGCCAAATCACCACAGCCAATTGTCAAAAAACTCATAAATCCACAGGCAATTAAGCCTCGCCAAACAACCATGTTGCACCTACACAACTCATAATATGATGTTAAGACTTTTTGATATTCAATAATCGTATCAAAATCAACCAAAGTATTATCAATTATCTTTTGTTTTATTGAGGAAAAAATGAAGATTTGGACAAGCTTTGCTTAAAGCATACGTATCATACCATGATGAAGTAAAATTAATCAATTAATTTACATAGAGACCTTATTAATTATCACTGTTTACCTTCCCTGTTGTCGGCCTCTAGTTATAGGTAATCATATCTGCTAGTACAGTACGGCATAAATAAGCCACCATTGTTTAAGTCTACAACCCTTACGGAATATCCCTAGCGGGACTGTAAGCATTGCATTATTACGAATTACGAATTCCGCAAAGCGGTACTAGTGATCATGGTGTGAGATCATATAGAAACTCAACTACAGTCAACGCAGTCTGAACAGAATGGAACAACATCGGAAGTCAACCGTCGTAATTACGGGCGCATCCTCAGGTGTCGGTTTGCAAGCCGCAAAAGCTCTTGCCCAAACTGGTCAATGGCACGTAGTAATGGCCTGTCGGGATTTATCAAAAACCGAAACAGCTGCCCAAACCGTGGGAATACCAAAGGACAGCTATACAATTATACATCTTGATTTAGCCTCTTTAGACAGTGTGCGACAGTTTGTTAAAGACTTTAGGAACACTGGTAGATCGTTAGATGCTTTAGTTTGCAACGCGGCAATATATATGCCGTTAATCAAAGAACCGTTGTGGAGTGTAGATGGATACGAGTTAAGTGTGGCTACAAATCACCTCGGTCATTTCCTCTTGTGTAACTTGATGTTAGAGGATTTGAAAAAATCATCAGCTTCAGAACCTAGACTCGTAATTTTGGGAACTGTGACACACAACCCGAAAGAATTAGGAGGAAAAATTCCACCTCGTCCAGATTTGGGCAATTTACAAGGCTTTGAAGCAGGATTTAAAGCACCTCACTCAATGATTGATGGTAAGAAATTTGAACCTGTCAAGGCTTATAAAGATAGTAAAGTTTGCAATGTTCTGACTATGAAGGAACTGCATCGACGTTATCATGAGTCAACCGGTATCACTTTTAGTTCTCTCTATCCTGGGTGTGTGGCAACCACAGCTTTATTCCGTGACCATTATCCCCTATTTCAGAAACTCTTCCCCCTATTTCAGAAATACATTACTGGGGGGTATGTGTCAGAAGAGGATGCTGGGAAGAGGGTAGCAGAAGTGGTTGCTGATCCTGCATACAATGAATCTGGTATGTATTGGAGTTGGGGTAATAGACAGAAAAAAGACCGCAAGTCCTTTGTGCAAGAAGTTTCCAACGAAGCAAGCGATGATGATAAAGCCAAGCGTCTGTGGGAACTGAGCGAAAAATTAGTGGGACTAGCTTAAAAAATTCTTTTTTTGGTTTTCTCAAAATCAATTGATACCGCAAAACCTCAATCCCAAGAACCTCTCCCTAACCCTCTCCTAAAAGGAGAGGGAAAAGGAAAAACGAAAATCAAAGTTTCTTTCCTTGTGGGAGAGAGATTTAGAGACAGGTTGGTTAGAGAGGTTGAAAAGTAAGTAAAAAACACAGATTACCGATAGCACCCTGAGATTTAAGCTAATTTCAGGGTGCTACGCTGTTAAAATTACTCAAAATTTTTTTAAGATGAGATTTGTTAATCTGGGTTAGAAAAAAGTATGAGAAAATAGAAAGCATGACGATTGAATCTAATTCCGCTCATCCACCTCAGCCAGAACCCAAACTAGACCAAGACTTGCAACCAGATGACTTTGACGTTGATACAAGTGAAAATGGACTAACCGCAGAAGGGTTGGCTGCACAACAAGCTTTATCAGCAATTTCGTCTTTACAGTCTTCCCAAAATACAAATGCCCTAAAACGAGCTTCGTCTAACTTCAAAGAAGCATCTAGTCATAATATTATAGTTAAACCAAGGGCATTAGTTTTTACTTTACTAGCGATCGCTCTCACTTTTATTGGTATTGCTATTAATAACTCGTTTCTGGGTATCTTGGGAACTTTGGGAACTTTGGTGTTATCGGTGGCAATGCTTTTCCCTTGGCTAAAAGATCTCATGCAAGAATGGTTTTCTCCCCAAGATAGAACCTTATTTGTAGCCTTTATGGGGTTATTAGTAGGCATTACTGGCTTATTTAGATTTGCTGGTGTGGGTGATAACCTCCTGCGTTGGGGACGTAAAATTAACTGGGAAGCTTCAGGAACTTTAGCCGAATGGTTTGGTGCTTTAGGGCAAATTTCCATTGCCATTATTGCCGTTTACGTGGCTTGGCGACAATATGTGATTTCTAAAGACTTAACTATTCAACAAAACCTGCTCACAGTACAGCAAAATATTATTACTCAACAGCAAACAATTGATTCTTACTTCCAAGGTGTTTCCGACTTGGTACTTGACGAAGAAGGATTATTAGAAGATTGGCCGCAAGAAAGAGCGATCGCAGAAGGACGAACTGCCGCTATTTTTAGTAGTGTAGATGGTAGTGGTAAAGCCAAAATTCTCCGTTTTCTCTCCCGTTCCAAATTGCTGACACCATTAAAACGCGATCGTCGTTTAGGTAGAGCCATTCTCGACGGTATCGGTGGCTACGCTGAAGACCGATTAGAAGGTGTGCGCGTCATCGACTTAGGAGTAATGTTAGCAGGTTCAGACCTTGCTGGTAATGATTTACGTTGGACTGATTTAAGTGAAGCTAATCTAGTTCGTGCTAATCTTAGCGGTTGCGACTTAGTAAAAGCTAATCTATCCCGTACCATTTTATATGGTGCCAATCTCAGCAATGCTGATTTAAACGGAGTGCGTTTCTTCTATGGTTCAGTGGAAAAAGCCTCACCCCGCAGTCGTATCAACCCACCTGACTATGATACAGGAGAACACACCGGTGCAGTTGTGGAAAAAGCCGATTTTAGCAACGTCCAAAGAATGTCTGAATCAGCCCGTTGTTACTGCTGCGCTTGGTGTGGTGAAGAATCCAGAAAGACAATTCCCGGTGGTTGTGAAGGAATTCCCAATCAGTTGGGGAGATAAAGTTGCCACAATTCAGCTTTTAGCTATCTGGGAGAATGATGTTTAAGGAAGTACGCACATCATCCAATGGAGTTTCCCACAAAAGATTCCATTCAATGCCAAATAGAGGTTTAGCCTGTTTTGCCATTATCCATCCTTGAGCTATAGAATCCATGTATTTTGTCGAAAGCTCAATATCATAAACAACAGCTTTAAGCAGATTTTTCGTTAACAATGCCAGCCAAAACCGCGTCGCGTATAACTGAGAAACATAGAAAGCTTCTAATTGGATTTCACCCAGGATATTTGTATTAGAACCAGTAACGATATGCCAAATATCATGGGTTTCGGTGATATGTGCTGAGAAAAATTGGTAATCATTTTCTACTAGCCCTGGTTGTAAAGGTTGTAAATTGTTTTCTAGCATATGTTGAGCATAGGCATATCCAAAGGTATTAACTGGTAGACTATACAGCTTTTGCAGATCAATATTACCCACCCGTGGACGCTTTTCAAAAGCTTGTTTTCCTTGGGGAGTGCTGGAGAGAAAATCAATTATCTTGTCCAAGCTATAGGAATCATTCACAACATTAGCCAGTTTGCCAATATGCTCAAAATCTCCATCAGCCGCTTTTGTAAAATTGACAATAGTCTCAATTACGCTATCCTGCCATATTTGGTCTGATGACTCTACAGACTGCATATTTAAAAACCTGTGTTAAAGTTTATGTTTTTAGTTTGACCTCAACAAATTCTAACCCAGAAGACAGTTTAGAGGGAGTGCGCGTCATAAATAAGTTGAGGCGTAATGTTTAGCAGGTAATGCGCTTGGGGTGGCGAAAAAACCAGAGGCACAATTCCTGGTGGTTGTGAAGGTATTCCCAATCAGTTGGGGAGATAACAAAATTAAGTAGGTAAGTAAGTAGGCGGTAAAATTTCCAAGTATGTAACGAAAGATAAAGTTGCCCAAAACGTTTTCCCTGTTGCCTGTTCCCCGTTCCCTGTTCCCTTGTCATAACGACAATTTTTAATACCCACCTACTTAACCTGAGTTAAAAAATCATTGATTTTGAAACCGTGGAAAGCTTTGCAACCATCTGAGTACGAGATGAAACCTCAAGCTTGCGAAACATTCTTTTTAAAGCTTGCTTGACAGAGTTTTCAGTAATCCAAAGTTCAGCACTAATTTCTGCATTGGTTTGTCCTTGAGCCACCAAGGAAGCAATTTGCACTTCACGAGGCGTTAAACGCTCTGTCTGTAATAGTGGGTGTAGCGATTTTGCCGATGTCACCCAAGTAGAAATGTGCAGACAAAGCGCACTCAAATCTGTAAGATTTTGTGAATCAAAGGCAGCCATTCCTTGCTCACGGGTCAAACCTACCACGCCCACTAACTGACCATTGCTGACAATTGGCCCTGCCATGACGTGCCAGTGGTCAGCACGAGGACAAATCAACTTCCAAGTCTTAGGTTCTACTACTAAAGCTTCATGAACAGGGGCATGGCGTTCTACCAAGTAGCGCACAACTGGATTGTGTTTTGGCGATAATGCAATTTGCAATGCTTTTTGGATATTGCTGTCAACTAGAGAAATTTGAGCAAAGAAAAACAGCCTACATCGTGTAGCTGTAAAATACTCACTCATTTGTGTAGATATGAAAAAACGCAACGTCTGTTCATCTTTAGCTTCAGCAATTGCATGAAATAGAGATTGTAAGGCAGTCATGATTAGCAAAATGTACCCTTTCGAGGTCTAGGCGTAGTATCGCAACCAGACTTATCTTAGCTTTAGTCACATCAAACCGCTTCGCGGAGTCATTAGTTATTAGTCCTTAGTCCTTAGTTTTTTCGCCCACTCTGTTGCGAGGTATGTACCAAAAAACTCTTTAGAGACTTCCAAATAAAAAAATATCCCGTCGTTTTGAGAGCAGGGGGGCAGGGAGCGGGGAGCAGGGGGAGGAAAGGTCATTTTAGTTGCAGAAATTTGGATCATCTTTTTTGTGGAGTTCTCTTATTAATGACCAATGACCAATGACCAATGACCAATAACCAATGACTAATTTGTTTGCTTTTTTTGGATGACTTTACCATGACTGTAAATTCTGGCATTGATGACAAACAGATATCAGGGCGCTGGCTTCAAATCGGTTTTTTGATAGCAGCAGTGTTTTTCAATCTCTGTTTAGCAGCCCAAGTATTCAGTGTGGGACTGGCTTACTTTTACAACTCTGATTGGTGGAACTTACATATTTGGCTTGTGCGAGGATACAGCGGACTCTCACTAATTTTGTTGGTATGGGTGTTTTTGATTCCATTTCCCCCAAGAGTTCAGCATCTGACAGCAAGTATGCCAGTGCTGCTGGGACTGCAATTTCTCACAATTCACTTGAAGACTTCTTTTCCTTTAGCAGTGTTCCACCCACTCATTGGCTTTTCTTTATTCTCTATTTCTACAACCTTAGTTCATCGGACATCGCGCATCTTATTTCCCAACCACAACCAAGAATAAATCCGACCAGAAAACACAACTTTTAATTCTTTTAGCGAAATTAGAGGAGAAATACAAGTGTCTCAATACGCTGATCCATCCACTCTAGTTGATACCCAGTGGCTTGCAAATCATCTCAATGATCCAAACGTCCGCATTCTTGAAGTGGATATGAGTTCAGAGCGGTACCAAAATGCTCACATACCTGGTGCTGTCTTCTGGAACATTTTTTCAGACTTACTATTGCCTGATTTGAAGATGAATTTAGATCCGCGAGCCTTTGAGAAGCTTATGGCACGTTCAGGCATCACTAATGACACAACAGTGATTGCCTACGGCAGTTATCCGGGAACGGGAGCCTGGATTTTCTGGTTGTTGAAAGTCTTTGGGCATAAGAATGTCCGAGTTCTCAATGGCGGCTACCAGAAATGGAAGTCAGAAGATCGTCCCCTAGCAACTGAGTTATCCAAGTTTTCTGACACTGATTACCGTGCCAAAACTCCTGATACTCATCTGCGAGTATTACATAATGAAATTCAGGCATCGATTGGTCAAAGCAATCGGGTTTTGTTGGATGTGCGAACACATCAAGAATATTGTGGTGAGTGGTTTTTCAATCAGCCACCAAAAGAAGGTGAACTGACTGGACATATTCCAGGTGCAGTGCATCTTGAGCATCTCTTAACTCTCAACGAGGATGGAACTTTTAAATCATTCAACGAATTGAAAAATCTTTATCACAGTAAGGGCATTACAGCTGATAAGGAAGTGTTTCCCTACTGTGCCATCGGTGCGCGTTCTGGATATACATGGTTTGTCTTGAAGTATTTATTGGGCTATCCGAATGTTCGGAGTTATGATGGCTCTTGGTTTGAGTGGAGTCGCCTGCCTGATGTAGCCATCGAGAAATAGTGAAATCTCATGTTATGAAGCGAATCTCTCCCTATCAAACCCAAAAAGTGAGTTGTGAAGAGTTGAGGGAGAGAAATCTGGTAGTTATGGTAGAAGAGTCAGGATTTCCACACCATCTTCAGTTACTGCTAATGTATGCTCAAATTGAGCCGATAGTTTGCGATCGCGTGTTACCGCAGTCCAACCATCATTCAACATCTCTACTTCATAGGTTCCTTCATTAATCATCGGCTCAATGGTAAACACCATACCTGGTCTCAGCCGCTTACCTCTACCCCTGATGCCATAATGGGGAATATCAGGTGCAGTGTGGAAAATATTACTAATCCCATGTCCAACAAAATCCCGCACCACAGAAAAGCCTTGAGCCTCAGCATACTCTTGAATAGCTGCCCCAATATCCCCAATCTTCGCATCGGGTTTCACTTCTGCAATACCTAAGCGAAGACACTCTTCTGTTACTTCCACCAATTTTTGGACTTTGGGAGAAGATGCACCGACAATAAATGTCTTGGAAGTATCACCGTGATAACCATCGACAATAGGTGTGACATCAATATTGATAATGTCACCTTCCTTGAGAATCTGTTTAGCATTAGGAATACCGTGACAGATCACCTCATTCACACTGGTACAAATTGACTTAGGAAAGCCTCTATAGCCCAGAGGGGCGCTTTTCCCTCCGTGGGCTTTTGTCCAACGTTCCGCTTCATCATTAAGTTGCAGAGTACTAACCCCCGGTTTTACCAAAGGTTCTAAATGTTGTAACAGTTGCGCTGCCAAACGTCCAGCCCGACGCATTTTTTCTATTTCTCGCTGGGATAAAATAACTATTGGTTCAGTTTTCGTTTTCATTTATGACTCTTTTGTTAAAAATATAGTTAAACCTGTTTCCGCTGCCCTCCGGGCAGCATCTGCTACCTTGAGGGTATACAAACTTTGTTCCGGGGTGACATATAAAGGAGTGCCATGAAAAAGATGGTCTAATACCATTTTCGTATCTTGAGCAAACAAACCCCGACGAGTACCCAAATCAATCAACGTTGTTTTCTCAGCTTGCACCAACATTCCTGTATCTCCATCCAGAATTAACCCCCCTTTCTCGCCGTTAATTTCAAATTTTCGTTCTGACTGCCACAGTGACTCACCTTTGCCATAAATCACTTGAGCTAACAACCCACTGGTAAAGCACAATTGAACCACGCATAAACAGGATTGATAATAATCTGTCTCCGTTTCCCAATATCGCTGGTGACAATTCACGGTAAAGACTTCACCACACAAATCAGTCAGACGATGTAAGCGAGAGAGTGCGCCAGTTAAAGGAAAACCGAAGAAATCATGGTTGTAAGTCCACTTCCGGGGTGCTGGATGCTGGGGGTTAACGGTGCTGTAGCGGACATAAAACAATTCACCAAGTTGGGCTAAATGTTGTTTTAAAGCTTGATGCCAACCGCCCAAAAGTTCAATATGTTCGACGTGCAGCAGTTTATTTTTGGACTTGGCTAATGCGATTAGTTCTTCAGCTTGTTTCACATCCACAGAAAGGGGATACTCGACAATGACGTGTTTGTCGTTAGTAAGGGCAGCGTGAGCAATTTTACCATGATCTCGATTAATTGTAGAGATGACAACTAAATCGATATCGTCTCGCTCTACTAGCTGTTGCCAAGAATTCATCACTTGGGTTTGATATTCTTGAGCAAAGGTTGCTGTCTGTTCGGGAGTATGTCCGGCGATCGCCACTAAATGCGATCGCGGATCTTGCCGCAATGCTTCAGCCCGGAGTTTTGCCGCATACCCAGTACCAACTAAACCCACCCGCATGATTGTATTTGCCAAAAATACATCGGAATTATACATGATGTTCAGCAGTTCTGTTCGTTGGTTTTTTTGCTGCACACAGTTAAGTTTGTGTTTGTATAGCGCTCTTGCTTACTGACTACTTAATCAGTCACAGTGCTATCAATGCCTATGGCATTCTATCAAAAAGCTAGTTCAGAAATTGGTGAAAGTAGGTGAATGGAAAAAAACCGTAGACGCGGAGCGGCTTCTCGAAGAGTGATATGTAAGGAAAAGTAAAGTTCCCTGTTCCCTTGTCATAACGACAATTTTTAACGCTAACCTACTAAGATATTGTGAAATATGGACGTATTCCATACCCTATACCCTGCTGATAGCAATAATCTTGGGGTGTAAGTCCTAAATTGTTTGCACATCTATCCAGGCGAAGATTTTATATAACTAAAACTTATTAGTAATAAGTAACTAAATTTCATTACTAATCGCGGTCAATTTTCGGTTACAAGGTTTAATTTTTCCCGTAGTATCAGAATTGAAGCAAATTTGAACAAACGGCTGATCCTACAGGGGTAGCCGCACTGTTTGCTTTAGGATTACTTATACTGCCGTTGCAATAAGAGAGGAATACTAAATGGCTACTTACAAAGTCAGACTTATCCACGAAGCTGAAGGGGTAGACACAACAATTGACGTTGATGATGATACCTATATTCTAGATGCAGCTGAAGAAGCTGGTCTTGACTTGCCCTACTCTTGCCGTGCAGGTGCTTGTTCTACCTGTGCAGGTAAGATTGTATCGGGTACTGTGGATCAATCTGACCAATCATTCTTAGATGATGATCAAATCGAAGCTGGATATGTACTAACTTGTGTGGCTTACCCAGCCTCTGACGTAACCATCCAAACTCACAAAGAAGAAGACCTCTACTAAGATTTAGGCGTTACTGTCATCAACGCACCTTAAAAATCATCTACAAGGTAGCAATCAGGAAAAAAAAGTTTTTCATTCTTATTTCTGGTTGTCTCATACAAAATTTCTTTTTCCATTATTGTTTGGACAAAAGTTAAAAGGGGTAGTAAAAATGGATATTCCATTTCTGCCCCTTTTGTTTTTTCACTGGGTGATATTTTTTAATTTTTCAAGAAAGGCTTAATATCGTTGCCAAGGATTTTAATTTGTGTACCAGGATAATAGAATTGGAGAATTTTGCTACTTGACCAACCTAGCTTGGCTAAATGTTGAGCGCCAGTTTGACTCAATCCTACTCCATGTCCCAGTCCACCACCTATAAAGGCGTATCCCCACAAGTTTGATGTACCTTTGTTGAGGGGTTGCAAATAAAAAAGTGTACTGCGGGGAGCGGCAAAGGCACTGCGAACTTCATCTTTGTGGAGAATAAACACACCGATATCTGTTTTTACTGCCAAATCCAGAATCCTGCCGCTTTGACTCCGTTTGACTACGGCTATGGCCTCAACTGTTTTAAATTTGGCATAGGGACTCTTTTTCACCCGCAAAAATTTCTGTAAGTCTTTGGTAATATCCTCTAGGCTGGTTTGCTTGTTCCAGCGAAACACATCCCAGGTACTTTCATTAAATCCTTGTTGCAGGTTAATAAACTGTTGGAAGTTTTTTTCGTCTGCTAAACTTTTCTGGGATAAGTTCCAAAGATTTGTGGCTGCATCTACTACTGGGCGCAAATAAGGACGATCTTCACCATTCCAGACATCGCTAAATGAGGCAGTGACTCCACCTGTAGTCGAAGAATAGAGTGCGTCTACTAATTCTTGATTATAAGTTAGTACCATTCCCCGTGTTGCTGCGATCGCTTGATCTGTTGTTTTAGCCACTCCATTCAGCCCATCATAAACTTGGCAGTGGGTATCTGCACATAATTGGTAGTCATCAACAACAAACCTGCGTAAATTTCTCAGCGCATAGGTGCGAGCAATCACTGCCTGAGCTTCTAAAGATGTCTTGGGCGCACTCGTCCCAATTTCATAGGGTAAAACCCCCCGCAAATAGGTTTCTAAGGGGACTTGATTAACTAAGGAGTAAGTACCGTAGGCATTGGGTTGCAAGTTCATCTTGCCGGCATAAAGACGCGCATTTCCAGGTTTTTCGGCTTTATTGACGCGAATTAAGTTTTTGTCACTGCTAATTTCAAGATAGTTTTGGCTGTAGCGTTTACCGTTGACTACCCAACTTACTCGCGGTACTTGTTTGAGAATTTGGGTATCTAGGTAGGGAAGTTTTTGTCCTGAAGTTTCAATACTTTTTAATAGCAAGCGCCGAAGTACCGGAGTGCTGTAAACATCACGTTTTGCCCATACTTGCCAGCGTTCTGGCTGGGCTATTTCTACCTGTAGTCCCAGATTCCGCCAGTTTTTGGCGCTGTCTTCGGCTGTTTCAAAGGTGCGGTAGTTTCCTAAAACCACTACCTCTTGAACTTTGGGTTCAGGTAGGGTTTCCATGACTGTTTCCAGTTGGACTGGGTTTGATGTAACTAGGGTTTGAGGCTGATTACCTACTGAAAATTTGAGCTTGATGCGATCGCCTTTTGTTGGTGTTAGTTCCAGCTTGGCTGCGGGTGTCGCTCCAAATCGCTGTACAATCCCAATTTTTAGTTCCACATCTTGGCTATTGTTCACAGGTTCGGATGCAGCAGTTAGTCCCAATAAGCAAAAGGTCGTCAGTATTTGGTAGGCAGAACGCCAAAAAAATATTTTCATGGAAACTTGATTTTGCTGCCACAGTGAGGTTTTGGGGCTGATTTTAATTGGTTTTGTAGCGTTTTTTTTGTGTCCCATACTCATTCCCATAATAGCATTACCCGTTTTCCGTCCAACACTTGCCTTATTAAAGTCATAACGACTATGATTTATTTAGAGGTACAAAACAAAAATAATCAGCAAAACTCCTTATGGTGAGGATTCAAGAAATTCCCTTAAATCAAATTCAACGTCCCTTGCCGCGTCAGAACGATCCCCAGAAAGTACAATCCTTAATGGCATCGATTGCGGAAATTGGGCAACAAGAACCTATAGATGTCCTGGAAGTAGATGGACGTTATTATGGCTTTTCTGGTTGCCATCGTTATGAAGCTTGCCAACGTCTAGGCAAAGAAACCATTATAGCCAGAGTTCGCAAAGCTACCAAGAGTGTTCTCAAGATGCACTTAGCATGAAAAGCTATTAGCTGACAGCTGAATGCTTAGAAACAACCAGCACTTTAACAACACAGTTATTTGGAGCAAAAATTATGTCATCTCCAGCAAAAGTCAAAAATGTGAATATCGGTATTGATGATGTTAGTAGAGGCAAAATTGCCGAAGGATTGTCTCGCTTATTGGCTGACACCTATTCACTGTATCTGAAAACCCATAATTTCCATTGGAACGTCACAGGGCCGATGTTCCAAACATTGCATTTGATGTTTGAGACACAATATACAGAACTAGCCTTAGCCGTTGATTTAATTGCCGAAAGGATTAGAGCGCTTGGCTATCCCGCACCGGGAACTTATAGTGAATATGCCCAACTGAGTTCAATTCCCGAAACTCCTGGAGTTCCTAAAGCTAAGGAAATGATTCGGCTATTAGTAGAAGGACAAGAAGCCGTAGTCAGAACTGCACGATCTATCTTCCCAATAGTAGATGAAGTTAATGACGAACCTAGTGCAGATTTATTAACTCAAAGGATGCAGGTTCATGAAAAAACAGCTTGGATGTTGAGAAGTTTGCTGGAAGAGTAGAGATTTAGAAAATGGGGTATAATAGGTAACAATGCCTTACACCCCATTTTTTATGCTCAATGATACTTTCACCAAAAAGTTGCAAAATTTAATGCAACTTGTGGGTATTCCTAGTTTTAAATCTCTAAGTCTTGCTGCTAATGTTTCCGAGAGGCAAATTTTGTCTTTGCGACGGGGAAAGCTTAAGCAGATGCGAGTGGAGGTACTGCTTAAGCTTGCCAATAGTTTACAGCTATCATTGAGTGAATTTATAGCAACTTTTTCAGATGGGAGTTCTGAGTACCAAGTGCTGAGTTCCACCGTCAACACACAGCACCCAAATACTGAAAAAAAGCTATTACAAGAAATTGCCGATTTAAAAAGAGAGTACGAGCGAATCGTGCTGACACTCGAACAACAGCGAGAGTTATTACAGCAAGAGTTTCAGCAGTCAAGTTTGCAAATTTTGGAGTCTTTATTGTTGTTCTGGCCGACAGCAGCGCAGAAAGCCAAGGAGAATCCCCAGCTAGAAGCGATCAAAATAGTGCCTTTGGTGCAGAATTCCCTAGAGAAATTATTGCAGGCTTGGGGGGTGGAAGCGATCGCCTCCGTGGGCGCAGAAATTCCCTATAATCCCCAATTACACCAATTATTGGAGGGAACCGCCCAACCTGGCGAAATTGTGAAGGTGAGTTATATTGGATACAGTCAAGGTGAAAAGCTGCTTTATCGAGCTAAGGTGAATCGGCTCACAAATGTTCAAGCTTAACTATTAATTTGCTATGAATCAATTTCTATCATAAATTTGCTAATTATCAGTCCAACAATAACAATTTTATATGATTTTTTAACTAAAGAATCTCAAATTTTTAGTCTAATTTTCATAATTAAAATAATTTTATAGGTTTGAGAAAATTAGATTTTTTTTTAATTCCGATATTGGTATATACTAGCTAAAACAGAACATCATTGAGTCAATCAGAGTAACTTAATTATGAGTCAGCAGGTGAAAGTTCTTACAATTGAAAAAAATTTAACCGCAGACACTTCATCAGAATTTCAGCAAGACATTGCCCAAATTCTAGAAAGTGGCGTAAAAATTGTATTAGTTGATTGTCAAAATATCACGTTTCTAGATAGTTCTGGTTTAGGAACTCTGGTGTTAGCCTTCAAAATGCTCCGGGATGCTGGCACTAAAATGGTTCTCTGTTCGATTAATGAGCAAGTGAGGATGATTTTTGAATTGACTAGTATGAATGAGGTATTTGAAATATTTCCCAGCCAAGATGCCTTTAATCAGGTTTTAATTGCCAAGAATTAATTAATCGAATTTGATTTGTAAGAGAGATAAATCATCCTCAAAGGCTTCTTTGGAGTTTAAATTGATTAAGTAATTCAGTATATGATCGAGTTGATAATCAAAAGCATGGTTTTGTAAGCTAAGTATTAACTGAATAAATCCATTTAGACTCCAAAGAGTGCCATCTGATTTAGTAATCTCATAAGCACCATCACTAAAAATATACAGGCTACTAAATTTGTCAATATCGCAGGTGCTATCAACATATTTGGCTTCAGGAAACATCCCAACAGGCATACCTGGTGTTTTTAATAGTTTGATTTCAGGACTAATAGCAGATTTTTTGGATACTAATATTGCTGGTGGATGTCCACCACTGGCATAAATTAATTGGCGATTGATTCGGTTATAAACTCCATACCAAATAGTAAAGTATTTATCATTTTTATAATTCATTTGAAAGGTGTCATTCAATGCTGCTAATACCTGGCTAGGCTGATAGTAATTCAGTCCTTTCAGCGCCCGAGAACGAAGTAAATTCAGTACAGAAACAGAGGGTAAAGTGGCTCTGAGTCCATGTCCAGCAGTATCTAACAGATAAATTGCTAAAGAGTCGGAATCAAGCCAGTAATAATCAAAACAATCACCACCCAGTTGTCGAGAGGGAAGGAATCGAGAATTAATACCCAGAGGTGTAGACATAGGCACAGGTAGAAGCGATTTTACATATTCTGCTGCTTCTGCTAGTTCTGTTTCTAATAATAGCTTTTGGGTTTGTAAATCTCGATTTAACTGATGTAGGCGTAATCCGGCTCTGACTCTGGCTTGGAGTTCATTTTGCTCGATAGGTTTAGAGATAAAATCATCAGCACCAGTATCTAGTCCCTTAACGCGATCTGCAACTGAATCTAGGGATGTTAATAAAATAAAGAATGTGGTGGATAACTGAGGATCTTTTTTAATGCGATCGCATACTTCTAGCCCAGTTAAACCTGGCATAATCCAATCACAAATAATTAGGGCTGGAGGACAAGCTAGAGCTTGTAAAATTCCTTCCTGTCCATTATTAGCAGTAATTACTTGATAACCTTGTTTTTCTAACATCCTTTTCAGGAGTATCTGTATTGAGTGGTCATCATCAATTACTAGAATTTTAAACATAATAATAAATAGCGTATACAATCAATAAATATTATATGGCAGTCCTACTTTGATTTATAAAATGACTCTTGGCAACGGGCAGTCTAGAGAATTAAAGTTGAGGTTTTTTATCACATATTAAAAAGGAATCCTACTATATGGGAAAATAAAAGAAAGTAAAAGTCTACCAGTTACCAGATATGTTAGGATATAAGCTGATAATCATGCAATTTGCAGGCATGACAGGTTATTAATTTCATAACACCATTAATCCATTTTCAACCAACTCAATTGTCAATCCTTATGTTTTTTTGATATTCATCAAATATTAATTATTATGGGTTATGGCGGTGCAAGAGGGTTGAGCCATAAGAGCAGGGATTTTTTTAGCTGGTTCAAGTCGCGGTATACTTCTTGCTTAAACCATTGACCTAAGGCATCAAATGGTGTGAAAGAAGTTCCTGGTTGCCATTTAATATCTTGACCTAATGGTGTAGTGTGATTTCCAGATAAGGTTTGTACTGTCACCATTTCTGGAAAGCGATTTTGGAGGATTTTGGTTAAAGCTGTGGATTGATCAAGATTATCATTGCTAAATTTTATAATTAAATTACGCCGGATTTGATAACTGTCTTGTACAAGCTGATTGGTTTCTGTAGGTGTGGGGGTAAACTCGATGGCCAAGGTAGAATTTAATTGTTCTACTAAAGGGATAGCTTCTCTGGCAGTGTAGTTGTTAAAGGAGATGAGAATATTGCCTGCACGTTCTACTTTAAACCGACTCCCAATGAGTAAATGGAGTTTACAACCCATACTATGTCCAACGCCATAGGTAGGGAGGTAGAGCTTGCGTAATTCTCCAGAATCATATAGACGTTCTAGAGTGCGTTCAAAGTTGAGTAATACAGATTGCGCGATCGCACTATGATCTAATGTGTTGATAAAGGGAGTCGCAATCACAACATATCCTTTTTCTGCAAACTGTTCTAGTAACCAACGGTAAGTCAGATGGGGAGCAGTGGCGACAAATGCTCCTCCCAAAAAATGGATTATACCGATGGGATTTCGGGGAATGACTACCCAGTTACCTCTAATTTCTTTCCAGTCCATATCAATATGGGATACCTAGGGTAAGCTACGCTAACGTTTAATTCATATTATTTAATTTTACTCCCTTCTTAGCAGAAGATGGGGAATTTACCCCCACCTCCGTCGGAAAGAGTTATCTCATGCCCGCTTAATTACTTATAAAAAAATCTCCGCCTATCCCCATCTGGAGCGCAGTTCCCTAATTATAAGTCTTTAACCGAACAGATGAAACTACATAGAATAGTTGACCGCAGATATAGATACTCCTAGGATGGCTGCTATAGCAGGAGTCAGGAGACGCTTCGCAGACCTCCGGTTCAGGAGTAAAACCCTCTTGTAGTGAGAATTTCATTATCAATTGATGTCCTAACCACCCTGTCCACAACCATAAAAGAGTACGCCGATAAATCAATAGAAGTCTTTGGTTTAACGCCGACTTACTTACTCATCTCTGACTTTGTAACTTTCTCATTTCATACTGCACATCTAAAGCAATTTGTAATGCTTCATTTAATAATCTGCCATGTTCACTGGCTTGTTCAGTAACTTGCATTGATGTTAAAGTAGCTAAATTATTCACAAATAATTCAGAATTTTTAAGAATAAAAGTCTTATTTTCTCGTAAAATCTTTTCTGTTTTTAAAGCCCGAACTAAATCACTTTTTGTGAGATTTAAGGCTTCAATCACCCTCTCTCTTTGCTTGATGCCTACTTCTGGGTTTCCAGCTGCTTCTATTTGGTCGTTAATATCGATAGCTTTAATAACAGCATTATAGCGCTCAACATCATTGAGTAAAATTCGCAGAGAATTGGTCATATTGGTTTTGAGAAAGCTATTTTTAGCTTTCCACATCACATATAATATAGTTTGTGTCACGCCACCCAGCCAAAGACTGAGTAAGATTAATAATATCCCGGAGGCAATTTTTATCTCTGGAGCAAATAATTTAAGGATTATATCAATTAGTAAATAGACAAAAAGACAGGTAGAAAATCCAATAAAAACTACGGTAGCACCTTCTGAACCTTTGATTTTTGCTATTAATTGCTTTCCCCATTTTTTAAGCGGATTAGTAATGATAAGCAATTTATCACTAACAGGTAAATTAGTCAATTGCTGAAGTTCTTTTTGACTAATCTCCAAGCCCTGTAAATCATCCCGCACAGCTTTTTAATCCTCGCCATAATAGTGATTTAGTCTAATATAGCAATCAAATTTAGAGAATAGTAATACACCAGGCATTTTGGCAGACAAAGGCAGACAAAAATTTATCTAGCTAAAAATTAACTTCTGAGCTAAGAAAATGCTTTTTTATACATTTTTTCTATTTCATTCACAGGGAAGTGATTATACTTGAATTACTGGGAAAGATGCTAGTAAATGAATTGAGTATTTTTGAAGGGCTACACCAGCTACTACTTATGAAATAAGACGAATACATAGTAACCAATAATAGCAAATATGAAAAGCATAGTGGCAGGATATACTACTACATCTTTGACAATAAATAATATCCAATCTTTCCTCAGTTCTTGTTTAAACTTGAGTTCCCGCAATTTGCGCTCAAGTTCTACATCTTCTTTGGTAGAGAAATTTACAGTAGGGCTGGTATATATATCATCAATAATCTCTGCTGTACTGCGTGTATCTTCTTCGGTGATAAAAGTTTGGACAAAAGTTTCTAAAGGATGATTTGTCTGTGTTGATACAATTGGTAAGTTATCCTGTTTAAGATTCTTAACTTCTTTTTTGATAACTTTTTTGACAATTTTGACTATTAAAGCTTCCAAGTCTTTCTCTATCATGTGTCGTTAATTGAGAGAGTTTATATCATGGTGTTTCTATTTTTAGTTTAGTTGAAATTAAGTTTTAATGACTGAAGTCTTTGCTACACAAACAAAACCTAGGGAACTGAAGGCTACGGTTCATTTTTAAATCCGTAATTGGGTTATGCTGGTAATTTTTATGGTTAGTAGCCGTAGCATTAACCCAATTTACTATTCTAGAACAATTGATTCTATCCAGAAAAATTCACAAGTTCTCAGAATTTAGAATGATAGTTTTCAGTCATTTTTAATAGTTTCTAACATTTCGTAGCATTGGGATCTTCAAATTCACCAGGTTGACGGACAAGCAATTCATTTAAAATCATCTGACCTGAAGGATTTATTACCTGTAATCGAACCAAATCTGATTGAACAGTTTGCCAGGAAACTCGATATTTATATTTGGAATTAGTCCAGGTGAAGACAGGACGGGCTTTAGTACCAGATGCTATAGCACCAATTAAACAAAGTTTTTTCCCTGTTTTCAGGTTTAAGTTTTTGTAGTAATATTTACCTTTTGCTTGCCAAAGAGTTAAATTCCAATTGCGTGTTTGACCTTGCACGTCAAAAAATTCCCCCTCTGGAAAAGCGAGGTTAGCCACAGCTTGATTCTGGACGGCAATATCTGTGACGATAGGCAAAGAAAGACCCAGAACTAAAGCGATGCTTATTCCTTTAATTTGCATAATTGATTACTACCCTAGAAGTAATATAATTTTAGCTACATCATTCTATGATATTATTTTTTTAATAAACCTCATATTTACGCAATAAAACGCAAAGTTACCCGGTTAAAATCAGGTAAATAATCAATCTTAGAAGTCGGAGATCTGAATCATAGCGATAATTCTCCGGTGAGGTGAATCAATCTGTCATGGTTCTATTGTCTTCTCTTATTTACATGATATTTGGTGATGGTTGGGTGAGATGATGTGAACAGATACAGGGTTTTTGGGTTGTAATTTAGCGTTATTAATATTGTTGGGTTTCCTTGCGTCAACCCAACCTACACCATAATTTTTATTTTCATGAAACTAATTCATCAATTTTTGCTATTTCATGATTTTTCTGATTTTGATAAAATTCTTCAAACAATGTAAAAAATCTATCTACTGCGCTTTTTTCATCGGCTGAATGGAAGAGAAGAATACTTGACCATAATTGACCTGTTTCTACATTGAATTTGTGTCTTATCCATTGTAAAAAAGTTTGAAATTCTGTTTCTTCTGCTGTTAAGGGAATACCAATTTCTCGACGGGCAAAATAGTATCCATCTAAAAATGCTTGGAGGCTAAAAATAGAATTTTTACCTATATACATTGCAGGTCTTTTTTTGATCTTTTGCAGTAAGTTGTAGAGATTATCCATGTTTAACTCACTAAGTTTCTAGGTTAAAAGTAAGTTTCTGTGATTTGAAACTCTAATCCTGCATCTAATATAGGTGAATAGAGATTCTGTATCCAGTTTAATGGGGTAATGCCTTGATGGTGAATATTGTCAAAAACAAGTTCTCCGTCATTTATCTCAATTATAACACCTTCATGATGACCTGTTGTAGCAATCAATTCTCCAATACTATCATCATAAATTCTGCCATAAATTGGATCTTGAGAATTTGTATCTACTTTAATATGCTTACCATGAATACTTTGTCTGATTAAAAACTCTTTGATTGCTGTAGCACGGGGAATACAATCAAATATTCCGTAACTACTGGCAATTGCTATAATTTGTTGATAGATGATATCCTCTTTATTCAAAATCACTCCGGTTGTCAACTTTTAATATTTCTACCCTGATTACTACTGATTGATAGTTAAGGGAGTATTAAGTTATTTTTTATATTGTTGGGTTTCCTTGTGTCAACCCAACCTACAAAATACTACTTTTTAATACCTTTAATAAATTCTGTTCTCGCATCAATAATGGAAGGTATTAAAACACAATTCACAAATAAATCTATATCTAAATCTGGCAATAATTCACTTTGATTAATTTGCTCATAGTTATTTTTTTTGAGATGATATAAAGACAAGTGATTATTTTCCCAAAACCAAACTTCAGTAATATTAAACCTTTTGTATTTTTCTAGTTTGTCAATACTACCACTGGTAATATTAACCTCAATTGCTAAATCTGGATTTTCTTTTTTTTCTCCGATGTAATAAGATTCATCAGGTTCAAAGGAAGCACTTTTTTCTTTTGCGCGACGAGTAGCACTACCTACTGGGATAAAGTTTATCCCTTTTTCAAAAAGATATGCTTCTATTAAAATAGCGATAATTTTTTTGATATTTTCGTGTTGTTCACCAAGTGTCGTAAATTCGATGCACCCATCAAGATAAGTTATCCGCAAGTTTCCTGCGTCTGCGGTTAAGGTTTCTATGATTTCAAATTCCTTCCAGGTATAATAACCAGGTAGAAGAAATCGCTGTTCGGAAATTGTGGTAGTTTTGTCTAGGATTTGGATAGTCATAGTAATTTTATGGTTATGACTTTAATCTTGATTATAACTCATGGTGAGGTGAATGTTTCTAGGTGTATCTGTCATGGTTCTATTGTCTTCTCTTATTTACATGATAGCTTGTGATATTTGGATGAGATGATGTGAACAGATACAGGGTTTTTGTAGACTCATCCAGCATCATTTGATATAATGTAGAATAATGATCGCATGATGATAAAAGCAATGTCACAGGCAGGATTAAATTTATTCATTCCTATGGAGTTACTGATTAACTCCTTAAATGCGCTAACTTTATCAGAAAAACGGCAGATTTCGCAGCTTCTTAATGAAGCTATTGCTGATGCTGAAGGGGAAAATGGGCGAGAAAATGAAACTACTAAAAGAGAAATTCAATTAATGGGTGATGAATATGCAAATGGAAATTACAGTCAATTTAGTAATATCCAAGAACAGTTAAAACAAGGAGCTATTAAAAGAGCAGAACGTGATTTAGGATTAGTTGAAGAGTGGTTTAATCTGGAAGAAGAAGCGTGTTAAGTAAAGGAAAAATTATCTATCCCCAGCGTGGTGAAATCTACTTGGTTAATTTTGATCCAACTATAGGTTCAGAAATCAAAAAAACACGCCCAGCTTTAATTTTGCAGAATGACGTTTCTAATCAATATAGTCCTATAACTATTGTAGCTGCTCTTACTTCTCAGTTTACAGAACCTTTGTATCCTACTGAAGTGCTAATTAAAGTACCAGAAGGAGGTTTACAGGTTGATTCTGTTGCGCTTCTTAATCAAATTCGTTCTATTGATAAACAAAGATTAATTAAACGTTTGGGTGTTCTGGAATCAGTTACAATGGAACAAGTAGATAAAGCAATTCAGATTAGTTTGGGTTTAGTGAATTTAACATAAATGAATATTTTTATGTGTATCTGTGATGGTTATATTGTCTTCTTTTATTTACATGATAGTTGGTGATGGTTGGGTGACATGATGTGAACAGATACAGGGTTTTTGGGTTGTAATAAGTGCGTTATTAATAGTGGGTATTGTTGGGTTTTCTTGCGTCAACCCAACCTACTAACTAAGGTGATGATGAACTTACTAAATCTGCTGTTTCTCGGTCTAAAACGGTGAGGGCTTCTTGAATTAATTCAACTTCATGAGTTTCAAAAAGTGATTCACCACATTGATCACAAACCCATGCTGGAATTGCATTCCAAGAAATATGATAGCCTTTTCTATCAATGGTAAATGGGGCTGTTCCTCTGTGCATTTGTCCTTTACAATATAAGCATTCCATTTTAAAGTCTCCTTGTGAAATCAGATACAGTTTCTGGTAATTGGCGTTTAACTTTTGTTTTTGAAGATGGGGATGCTTACGACGTAAATTACGAGGATTATCATTAGGATTATGAACATGAATACTAACAGAAAACCTAGACATCCTGGTGCTTTGATTAAACGTCAATATTTAGAACCTTTAAATATGACGGTGACAGAACTTGCTAATATTTTGGGTGTGTCTCGAAAAACGGTTTCGGAAATTGTGAATGAACGTGCAAGTGTAACACCTAATATTGCTTTGCGGTTAGCAAGTGCTTTTCAAACTACGCCGGAACTTTGGTTAAATCTTCAGCAAAAATTTGATATTTGGTGTGCAAAAAATGAGTCTGAAGAATGGAAAAATATTTCACCTATTGAAATTAGTTAAAATAGTTCGGGTGATAATTCTCAGGTAAGGTGAATGTTTCGGTGGTGTATCTGTGATGGTTCTATTGTCTTCTCTTATTTACATGATAGTTGGTGATGGTTGGGTGAGATGATGTGAACAGATATAGGGTTATTAAGGGTGGCTTATATTGTTGTTAAGCCACCCTACAGGAATTAAAAAGATATGAAATCAAACAAATGGATTGATAATTCTTACTTTATTCTCTATTAGTTGATTATGTTGCATATCTTCTGAGTAAATGATGGAACATTGACTTAATAAAGCTGTAGCTATAATCAAACTATCCCAATAAGAGTAGTTATATTTTGCATTGATTTCTAATGCTTGTATAACTTCTGTTGTGTTAATTGCCTGAACAGGAAAAGTATTCACTATATCTGATATGATTGTAATAGCATCTGTTTTTGATGTGAATTTTTTTCTAGTTAAAACATGAAATAATTCTCCTAAAACCTGAGTGCTAACTAACAGAGATGAAGAATGATTTTTGATGATTTGTGCAACTTGTTGGGATTTTTCGGGCGGATTTTTAGCATAGAGATAAATCCAGAGATTGCTATCGAGAAAGATATTATCTGTCATAAATTTCTTCTCGATTAAATTTGTAGTCTGCGGGAAGTGGGAAGGAGTAGTTATTTACTCTCGCTAAGAATTGCTGTATTTTGGATTCTTGAGAATCTATTGGTTGTGTAGATTCGCTGGGTTCGAGAATCATAATTTGTATGGTTTTACCTTCTAATTCGGAACTTAGTTTTTCATTCAAAATAAGTTCACCGTTGGTACAGGTTGCTTGGATGATTTGCAGCATTATGAATAACCTTAAATCCTATATAAAATTTTTCGGTATGATCCTATTATAAACTACGCACTAAATATCCCCGATTTCTTTTCAAGATTTTCTATCATATCCATAATTAATCTTAGAAGTCGGGGATCTAAATCATGTGAGGTGAATGTTTCGGTGGTGTATCTGTGATGTTTATATTGTCTTTTCTTATTTACATGATGGTTGGTGATTGTTGGGTGAGATGATGTGAACAGATACAGGGTTTTTAATAGTGGGTTATGTTGTTGCTAACCCACTCAAAGTATTACTTATTTTCTAAAAATTCATCTACGGTAATTCCTGCTTGTCTAATTAAACTTCTGAGTAATCCTGGTGCTAGTTCTTTATGATTAGGAACTGATAAAATGGGTTTTGATTCGTGCCAAAGTATAGTATGATATGACTTCCGGTTTGATGATCTACAGCATAGCCAAATTTTTCAAATATTTTGACTGTTTGTTTACCGGAAATATTTGATAAGCGTCCCATTTATACTACTACTTCCCCTACAAAAGATTGAGATTCTTTTGTTACATAGGGTTTCCCATGTTTTTCTAATACGTGAAGATAGCCTTTTATTGCATCTTTGATATTTTCAATTGCTTCATCTAAGCTTTTACCTTGACTGACACAACCAGGAAGTTCTGGTACTTCAGCAACGTAACCTAGATATTCTGAATCATAGGTGAATATTACTTGAAATTTCATACAGGAGGGGTTTGTATATTTGTGTGCTGATTATTAATATATCTAATTTTCTTGGCTAGTTGTTCGAGAATTTGATTTTGTTCGGGTGATAATTCTCAGGTGAGGTGAATGTTTCGATGGTGTATCTGTGATGGTTCTATTGTCTTCTCTTATTTACATGATCGCTTGTGATGGTTGGGTGATATGATGTGAATAGATACAGGGTTTTTGGATTTTAATAAGTGCGTTATTAATGGTGGGTATTGTTGGGTTTCCTTGCGTCAACCCAACCTACTTGCTAATTACTCATATTTCTAAATCCTCATCTAATATTGTTTCAATGTCTCTTGCACCATGAATAATTCGCAAAATATCAATTTCTGATTCAGTGATACGATAAAAAATGAGATATTTTTTAAATCCTTTGATAGATTGTTGTCGAATATCTGCTAAGTTGGGAAGAGAAAATTGACAGATTTTTCCCATAGCTGGAGTTTTAGCTAATTGTTTAAATGTTGTTTCTGCTGCTATTAGAAAGCGGTCGGAAACATCTAAGCTATCTTCTGCTATGTAGGTAGCTAAATCTATCAAGTCGCGGATAACTTGAGGTCTTTTTTTAATTGCAAACATCATGGCTAAATTGCACTTTGACGTTTGTTAGTTTTTTCACGAACTGCTTGACGAATATCTTCCCAATCTTGAGCAGTCATTTCTGTTGCATTTCCTGAGTTTAATCCTTCTAAAAGCAGGGTTTGTAGTCGTTCGTTTGCTCTCTGTTTTTGGTCTTGTCGCACTAATTCCCGAAAATATTCACTAACGCTGCTGTAACCTCCTTGCGCTACCTGTTCTTCTATATAATCGCGCATGGTATCAGGTAAAGAAATATTCATACTTTTCATAATGTGATTTCCTAAATCTACTTTTTTATAGTATGGCAGATTTTGTCATTTTCTGCCATCTCTATGAAAATAAGTATTTACGACAATTAATTTTAGTAGCTAAAGATACTTATAATAATTCTCAGGTGAGGTGAATGTTTCTGTGGTGTATCTGTGATGGTTCTATTGTCTTCTCTTATTTACACGATCGCTTGTGATGGTTGGGTGAGATGATGTGAACAGATACAGGGTTTTTGAATTGTAATTTAGTGTTATTAATGGTGGGTTATTTTGTCGCTAACCCACCCTATGGTATTGTTTATCCCTAGTTAAAAGAAAGGGATTTCTGTATACCTAAATGTGTAATATGTATCTCATCTACGTCGTTAAAATGTTGATGTCGGTTCTTGATATAATCCTGCTTACCTAAGTAAATTAAGATTTTTGCTAATTCATTATCGTCTAAACCTGTTTTTTCACGAATTTGTTGAAAGATTATTGCTTTTGATTCATCACCATCAGCGATTTCAGCAATAATTCTTAAAACTAAGTCTATTTGTTCTTGAGTCATGATTAATACCTAAAGCAGAAACTACTAAACACCATAGTATTCAGTATTCGCAGGTTTGGTAGAGTATAAACCGTACCAAATAATTGGGGATATTTCATTATTTTGAAAATTTAACATACCAAATTAATTTTTTATTGATTTGCTGGTTTAAGCTTTTCTGTTGTTGGGTTTCCTTGCGTCAACCCAACCTACTTGCTACTACTTGCTACAAAATTCAAAAGTTTAAGTAAATTAGAAAGTATTAATGGCAATTATTATTTCTTTCAGAGTTTGAGTTATAAACTTATCGAACCATAGTCGAGCATTGTTAATTTTTTTTAACTCATCATCATCAATTTGGAAACAATGTAAATTCTTAGGATGTGTAATATCATTTCTAATTTCAATTGAGTTAGTAAAGTCCTCCCATCCAGAAATACTTTTAATATTTAAATTAGTACCAAAAACTGTATTTAGCATTTTCTCTACAAATGCAACTTTATTTTTAGGAGAAATAAATTTTGGCGACAAAATAACTTCTCCAGTCTCTTCGACTTTATAATCAGCTTCTTGTAGTGCCAAAAATTGTTGTGGTAAAATTTCGTAATAAGATATAGAAGTTTTATCAGCTTTTCTACCATATTTTGATTTCATAAAATTTTTATTTATTAATATTGTTTGCTCTCCAACACCACTGTCTTGTTCTAGTAACTCTACTGTCATTTTCTGTAAAGTGAACAGTATTCCTTCAACTTCCGAAAAGAAGCATCTTATGTATGTTCTTCTATTAAATTGAGAATCATTTTTTAATAATTCTTCTTCAGCAATAGATGTATCAGAATGTAAATAGATTAAACTATCAAGAAAAACATGAATTATGGGTTTATACCTATCATTAGTAACTAGACTATTAATAAATGTATATGTCATATTATCATATTTATTAATATAAACTAGATGATCAAGAAACATCTGGTTTGGCTTTGATTCATTATATTGAGACAAATGAGCAGCAATTTCAACAATATATTTAAAAAAAGAGTCTATCAGTTCGGAATTCATAATTAATACCTAATTTTTCAACACTTCTGAATTATAATTTTAACCGCAAATGTACGCAACCCAACGCCAAATCATCCGCGTTAATCTGCGTACATCTGCGGTTAAAAATCCCTAATGCACCAACTCAATAGCCCGCTTCGTCAACGCTTCCGCAGTCAAGCCATTAAACGCCATCAACTCACCGGCACTTGCAGTAGTTTCCCCACGCTTCCAGGCAAAAGAATCACGCTTAGAATTACTGCGTAACATGATTGGTTCTAACATCGCCGCAGCGCCACCTGTCACACCAATTAAGGCATCTCCACCAAACAATTGCTCAAAATCGGCATCACTTAAAAAACCGTTATCAGGTTCAGAACAAGTATCCCAAGCAGTATCATGGGGACGATATAAACGACGGGGATTGATAATAGAAACAATCTTCACACCAATACCTTCAGTTTCTAAAAATGCTGCCGCTTCAAAAGCAGGAATTAATGTCATATCGCCAATTACAGCTAATACAACAGTCTTCCCTCCCGCAATTTCATGTAATAAAATCGCGCCCTTTTCTAACCCTTCTTCTGTTTGTTTTAAGGTAGTTCTAATGGGTAAAGGAGACTTACTTGCAGTAATGACAATTCCTTTATTTTTTGTTTGCAAAGCCCAGTCATAACAAGCTTGAATACTGTTAGCATCTGGGGGAAATAAAGGGAAGACATTTCCTGTTCTCATCAATGATGCAAAATAAGCTTCAATTTCTGGTCTTTGGTGAGTCCAACCGTTGCGTCCTTGTTCTAAAGCCCCGGCTGTAAATAATGTAATTGTCGAGGGAGTTTGACGGCGTAATTCTGCCATTGCTTGGGTGACAGTTTGCCAAATTGGTAAACCATTGATGGCAAAAGATTCGTAAGAACACCACAATGTTCTCGCACCCATTAAGGATAAACCAGCGGCTAACCCTGCACAAGCATCTTCGCTCAAAGGTTCGTAAACTTGACCTCCTGGGGCTTGATTATATAAATCATCGGTGGTGGGGTGATTGATTTTTAAAGCTTGGTTGATGTTAGCAATTCCTGAAGCTTCGTTACCGTCGGCGTTGGTTACGAGGAAATTTTTATCTTTATTTCCAACTATTCCTACTAACCTTCCCATTGCTGTTGTCGCAACTTTTGGTTCTCCGCCAACTGCATATTCTTCTAATGGTAATTCCCCTAAATCTGCTAAAGGTAATTCAAATTCTGTAACTGCGGTTTTTGCTGCTGGACCACCTCCCGCACGTTCGGCATTTGTTCGCACTGTTTCCCATGCTGCGGCTGATAATGCCCGTTTTTGTAATGCGGTAGCAATATGGGGCGCGTCTAAGGTATCTTTAGGATAGAGGTTGTGTGATTTTGCACCCAAGGCGTGAACCCCTGCACCTTTGAGTTGTTTGATAATAAATACGGTCAATTTTCCGCTAAGTGCTGAACGCGCAGCTTTATCCATTCCTACTAACACCGCTTTGGTAAATTCTAGGCGGTTGGCAAAAGAAAATGCGGTACTATCAACATATTCACCGGCTTGGTTTTGGTCGTCAAAATCTTTAGCATTGACTAACACGACTTCGGCAAAACCGTTACCTTGCCAGTATGCTATCATCTCTGCGTTGGTTTTCAATGATACCATGCTGTGGTGTTCTTGGCTGTAACCGTTCCACACTAATACGGGTAAGAAGTTGGTAACGGTGGGGTAAGCGGTGTTAAAATGCGCCATTGAACTCATGATATAGGGTTCACCCAGTCCCCCGTCTCCCAGGGTGAAGGGGAAGAGTTTATCACGGTGCAAGAGTGCAGCAGACATGGCAAAATGTTGTCCTTGTCCCAGGGGTCCAGCCGGTGCGAGAATACCAGGAATGTAGCCGGAAAGGTGTCCTAATAATCCATGCTTTTCTCGAAAGCGATCGCGCAATTGTTGTACTGTAGAAATGCCCATGTCTTCTAAAGAACGGTCTAGAAACATGGCACTATAGAAACCAGGGGCGTGATGTCCGACTTCGGTAATAATGTTTTTATGTCCCAGCATGACCAAAGCTGCATAAGCTTCCGCTTGGCTGGCAAAACCGCCGGGATGTCCAGAAGCCTTACTACCAGTGATTTGTAGAGTTAGATAGCGTAGGGCATCAGCCGCGAGTAGAGTTTGATATACTGCATTTGTATCGGTAGGAGATGCGATCGCACTCTGACCCGATTCTATCACTGGTGTTGCACCATAAGTTTGAAAATCTGGCAGTGCTTCCCCAAAATATTGTATCCCTTCACAAAAATCAGGAAGAGAGGAAGATGCCTTTGTCGTAATTGCTGTCATGCTGAGTACCTTAATAAAATCAGAATAAACTTGTGATGTTTGTTCAAGTTAATAAAGATTTTACATCTTCCAGGTTGTAATACCAATTCTCTATAAAAAAGAATTCCTATCACCATGACTCAGCCTGAGTTTATAGCATTTATAACAAAAACTAAGGTAATCTATAGCAATCCAAAATGATAACAATTTCAAAAATGAGTGTGACAAATATTTTTACTCTCAGCCGGATACAGAGAGGGATTCCAAATCCAAAATATAAAATGATATAATTTGTGAAGCAATCTATTTTAAGTTCTGCACCAATAGGGGTTTACCATTGCTAAACACCTACGTTAATTTAATAAAAATGCAACAAAATAAATACCCTCAAAAAAATTTAGAGGATATTGGAAAAGTATTAAGCTTTATTCAAATATCCTCTAACCTCTGATAAAAAGGGGATAAATTACTTGGTTTTCCCCTTTTAAACACAAATTTATGGGAATACCTAAGTGTTAAAAAGTGTTAAATACCACAAAGAATTTTTCACACATCCTCTTAGTCCCAATAAGTTAAAACCAGAATTCCTGTTGATAGCTGGTTAGACTATCAAATAGATATTTAAGTTAGAAAAATCAATTGCAAAAAGCTTATTGTTGTAAAAAATCAATGAACTGGGATATGTACTTGTTGAGTTATTTGTCTCATTAGGAAAGAGACTAAAATAGAGATCCTCATAATTACCATCCCATAAAGGTATAACAGTATTACCTCCTGAAGTTGACTCCATTTCTTCTAAATCTACTTTATGAAAAAGCCCATTTATTTCAACAGAATGTAACTTGGAATTCATGATCGCAGCCATTGTCTTAATTTTCCAATCAAGAATTGAGCAGTTGTACGAATTTAATGCTAGTAAAATATCTGACAAAAAATGCCCTAAAAAACACAGTGTTTTACCCTCAAATAACTAAAGTATTTGTAGTATCAGCACATACAAATGATTAATTACCAAGAATTTATCACAATGTATGTTGACCGAGAAAAGTCTATAGTACCGATCTTATTATCGCGGATACCACTATCTACACCTTTAATATCACCAGTCGTTGGACCCTGCACATCTCCAGTATTGGTAGTTATAAAATAATTATTAATACTACCCCCGCTACCTCCAGATACAGTCTCTGTTTCAGCCGGAGATAAATCATGAAAAAGGATTTTTTCATTCTGACTATCTAAGTTTGAAATCACTATCGTTGCCATTAAATTATCCTCTAAATCGAGAGTTGACTTTACACTTATATTTTTACCTTACCAAATTATAAAGAATATGAAGTTTCAATGTAGATAAAAGTTTTTAGACATTATTTTAGGACATTAATCAATGCATTTTGTCTAAAAAAACAAAGTTTATATTTTCAACAGAACCTATTTAAAAAGGCGACAAATATCGATACAACTAAAGCATGACACAGATTATCTCAAGACATATTTCTATGTATTTTGTCTATAAAGTTAATTTCTCGATTTTGAAATAGCTAGATTAAAAATAATATAAAGTTTTTATTTATAAAAAGTTTTATGCACATGATTTTAGGACATATTTCCAGAAATTTAGTCTGAGAATTGAATATTCTTATAGTTACTATAAGATTGCTATATCAATCCTTGCAGATGTTGTGAACACCTTGTAGATTGGGTGAGATGTGGTAATTAACTTATCACTCTCACGGTACAGGTATAGATAAATCACCAAACCGCGTCGCAACTCAACATCCACTATAAAATGTGTATTCACGATGCATTGAACAGCGCGCTAGAAGTAGCTTAAGACAATCCATGAATCGTCCTTACACCTTAGATATCTGACAAGTCATAAGAATCTATCCCTTGTCAATGAGTACATTTTTCATATACTGCTATATAGTAAACATAAAGTTTTGTGACGAGAGGGCTAGGAATGTACATAGTACAGATTGCCTCAGAATGCGCTCCTGTAATTAAAGCCGGAGGGTTAGGGGATGTTGTTTACGGACTCAGTAGAGAATTAGAGAATCGAGGAAATACAGTCGAGCTTATTTTGCCTATGTACGACTGTATGCGCTATGACCATATTTGGGGGTTACATGATGCCTATCTCAACCTGTGGGTTCCCTGGTATGGCGCAGCAATTCACTGTTCTGTATACTGCGGTTGGGTACATGGAAGAGTGTGTTTTTTCATTAAACCTCACAGTGAAGACAACTTCTTTAATCGCGGTTGCTATTACGGTTGTGAAGATGATGATATGCGTTTTGCATTCTTCAGCAAAGCAGCTTTAGAATTTTTGCTCAGAAGCAATAAAAGACCAGATATCATCCATTGTCATGACTGGCAAACAGGCTTAATTCCCGTCATGCTTTATGAAATTTACAAATATCATGGCATGGAATATCAACGGATTTGCTACACCATTCATAACTTTAAACATCAAGGAATTGGTGGTGTGAAAACTTTGGAAGGAACCGGATTAAATCAACCATCTTATTACTTCCAATACGATAAGCTGCGTGATAACTTTAACCCCTTTGCTTTGAATTATATGAAAGGGGGAATTGTTTACTCCAATGCTGTCACAACAGTTTCACCTCACCACGCTGTAGAAGCCCAAACCAGTGATGTTGGCTGCGGGTTAGGACACACATTGCATTTACAAAAAGAGAAATTCACTGGAGTTCTCAACGGGATTGATTATGATTTTTGGAATCCCGAAATTGATCGTTACATCCCCTCCAATTATACATGGGATGATTTTGAACAAAAAGTATATAACAAAAAAGCTTTGCGAGAACGGCTGATGCTAGGCCATGCTGATAAACCAATCGTGGCTTATATCGGACGTTTAGATAACCAAAAAGGTGTACATCTTGTTCATCATGCCATTTATTATGCTCTGAGTAAAGGAGCGCAATTTGTATTACTAGGTTCAGCCACAGAACCAGCAATCAATGCTCATTTTCAACATGAAAAACAATTTTTAAACAGTAACCCAGATGTCCATTTAGAACTGGGATTTAATGAAGAATTATCCCACCTAATTTATGCCGGGGCAGACATGATTGTTGTCCCTAGCAATTATGAACCCTGTGGGTTAACTCAGATGATAGGTTTAAAATATGGTACTGTTCCCATTGTGCGCGGTGTTGGGGGACTGGTAAATACAGTATTTGACCGAGATTACGACCAAAATCTGCCCCCAGAAAAACGTAATGGTTATGTATTTTATGAAATGGATAATCAGGCGCTTGAATCAGCAATGGGACGGGCAATTGATTTGTGGTATCAGCAACCTAAAGAGTTCACTAAACTAGCTATTCAGGGTATGCAGTATGACTACTCTTGGAATGTTCCAGGGGCAGAATATCTAGAGATTTACGACTGGATAAGACATAAGTGGTAAGTCAGTAGTTATCAAACCTGCATAGTTGAGGGTGCGTTGCTTGTCGTATGTAATTAACGCACCCTCAATTTTTCAGTTACTTTAGAGGAAGATAGATTTACACCAATCAAAAAAAATTTTATGCCTCTACCAAATGGCCCCAAAACCCCAGCATTTTTCCAGATCATGCGCTGGGTATTCAGTCCCATGTCATATATGGAAGCCTGCGTCCAAACCTATGGAGATAGCTTCTCACTTAAGTTAGATATAAACTATCCTCCTATCGTCTTTGTCAGTCACCCCCAAGCCATTCAGCAAATTTTAACCAGTGATACCAAAGAATTAGAAGCACCAGGAGATTTAAATGACATTTTTGAATACTTACTGGGCAAGAATTCTGTTATTTTACTGAGTGGCACACAACACCAGCGTGAGCGTCAATTAATCATGCCTCCGTTTCATGGTGAAAGAATGCGGAATTATGCAGAAGTAATTAACGATATCACCGAGAAAGTCCTCAGCAAACAGCAAATAAATCAACCTTTCAATATCCGAAATATTAGCCAAGACATTACTTTAAGTGTAATGATGCAAGCTGTATTTGGACTTTATGAAGGGGAACGTGCAGAAAAACTACAGCAGCTACTCTGTGAAATTTTAGAAGTAGGTAGTGAACCTTGGAGAGTTGCTTTATTGTATATTCCCGCTTTAAAAAATGTGATTGGTATTTCCCAACTTTGGGAACAGCAGCAGCGTCAGCAAGACAAAGCCGACCAACTCATTTATGAGGAAATTCAGGAACGGCGAGAAAATACTGACCCGTCGCGCACAGATATCCTTAGTTTACTCATGGCGGCTAGAGATGAAGATGGTCAACCCATGACCGATGAAGAATTACGTGATGAATTGATCACCCTATTGGTAGCAGGTAACGAAACCACAGCCACCGCTATTACCTGGGCTTTATACTGGATTCATAAACTACCAGAAGTACGTCAAAAGCTATTAGCAGAACTGGATAGTTTGGGAGAAAATCCAGATTCTAATGCCATCTTTAAATTACCCTATCTCACTGCTGTTTGTAATGAAACATTGCGGATTTATCCCATTGCCATGTTGACTTTTCCTAGACGAGTGAAAACTGCTGTATCAATAGGTGGTTATGATTTAGAACCTGGTACAGTCATCTTAGGTTCTATTTATTCAACTCATCAAAGGTCAGATATTTATCCCGAACCCAAAAAGTTTAACCCAGACCGCTTTTTAGAAAAGCAATTTTCTCCCTATGAATTTCTACCTTTTGGGGGTGGTGCAAGACGCTGTATTGGTCTAGCTTTTGCTCAGTTTGAAATGAAATTGGCACTAGCTAAAATTCTGACCAGTCGTGAATTAGAACTAGTTGATAATGGGGAAGTTCAAGCTAAACGCCGTGGTTTGGTAACAGGCCCAGACCGCCCAATTCAGATGGTTATCAAGAGTCAGCGTCAGGTGAAATCTAGGACTTTAGAGACCAGCATTATTTAATTATTTGGCGTTGCTGATTTAACAGCAAAGAAATGAGAAATTTATTTCTGCGCTCAAACTGAATTTCATTTTAGGGGTAAAGTTTAATGCTAAACCCCTACGTAATAAATATTTGAATTGATTTAAGTTGGTTTTTATGGAATACAGTTTAGTTCTTCGGAAAGAGAATCCACAGTATTGACCTATAATCTACCAATTGGGTTATGTCTCACTATAGATACTTTTCTTAGGAATCAGCGTATACATTAACCAGTAGTAGAAACATAAAAAAGTAATTTTTTTTTATGTCTGACAAACCAAACTTTGAGGAAAAATTATTATCTCAGGCAGTTGAAAGAAGAATATCTGAGGAGTTAGATGAAGTAGAACAAATAGATATAGAGATAAAAACTGATATTGGGAAATTATTTCGTGGACAGGTAAATCAGGTTGATCTTGCTGGTCAAGGGTTGGTAGTTCAAGACAAAATCCGCGTCCAGGATATAAAACTGCAAACGGATAGCATTTCTATTAATCCTTTAAGTGTGATCTTTGGACAACTAGAACTCAATGAACCAGTAAATGCCGATATTCGCCTTGTTCTCACGGAAGCAGATATTAACAATGCCTTGACTTCAGAGGTGATTTACAGGTGGGTGAGACAATTTCAATTGAATGTAGATGGTGAAATTGTCAGCTTTGAACCGGAAGAAATGCAGGTATTTTTACCCGGTGATGGCAAACTAGAATTTAAAGGTAAGGTATGGCTCAAAGAAAAGGATAATACTCATATCTTAGGTTATCATGCGATAGCTTCGCTCGCCGCAGGCATCGCTCATCCCCGAACTCGGACAAAACCCCCCATGTTGGAAAGTTTTCGTTGTACTGAAGGAGAAGGAATAAGAGTGGAATTAATAGCAGCTGCTATGCAAAAAGCTAAAGAAATAATCAATTTACCCTACTTGGAGTGGGAAAATATGGTATTTTCTATCAAAGATATGGAAGTAAAAAAGGGTAGTTTAATCCTGATAGTCAAAGCTCACATAAAGCAAATTCCTTCAACGGACACTATGCTTTATCCTGATTAGGATTCACTCTGGTAAATACTAATTTTTATAAATAACAAATTGTGTATATTTATAAAAATATTCCTCATCTTGAAAACCGAGTTTATTTGAAAAAAACATAACTAACATTTATGCAAGAATATGATGTTGTCATGATCGGTGCAGGACACAATGGTTTAGTGTGTGCTGCTTATTTACTCAAAGCTGGTTATAGCGTCCTGCTACTAGAAAAGCGTCCTGTTCCCGGTGGTGCAGCCACAACAGAAGAATGTATCCCAGATCAAGCACCAGGCTTTAAATTTAACTTGTGTGCTATTGACCATGAATTTATTCATTTAGGGCCAGTAGTTGAAGAATTAGAACTGACAAAATACGGCTTGGAATATCTAGAATGTGACCCAGTTGTTTTTTGTCCACACCCAGACGGTAAGTATTTCTTAGCTCATAAATCCATAGAAAAGACTTGTACAGAAATCGCTCGTTATAATGAGCGTGATGCTAGGAAATATGCCGAATTTACAGATTATTGGCAACGGGCAATTAATGCCATGATTCCTATGTTCAATGCACCACCCAAATCAGTTGTAGATATTTTTGGGAATTACAATATTCAGAAATTAAAAGATTTATTTTCTGTAGTAGGTTCTCCAAACAAAAGCCTGGATTTTATCCGCACTATGCTGAACAGTGCTGAGGATATTCTCAATGAGTGGTTTGACGAAGAATTTTTGAAAGCACCACTTTCTAGATTAGCATCAGAACTGGGTGCGCCTCCTTCACAAAAAAACCTGGCAATTGGGGTGATGATGATGGCAATGCGTCATAATCCTGGCATGGCTAGACCTCGCGGCGGCACAGGTGCATTGGTGCAAGCATTGGTGAATTTAGTCACAAGTAAAGGTGGGGTAATTCTCACAGACCAGCACGTGGAAAAAGTTATAATTGATGATGCTAAAGCTGTAGGAGTGCGGGTTGCTGGAGGACAAGAATATCGAGCTAAATATGGAGTAATTTCTAATATTGATGCTCAACGTTTGTTTTTACAAATGACTGATAAAAGTGATATTGATGCAGTTGATTCTGAACTATGGGAAAGATTAGAACGGCGTATTGTTAATAATAATGAAACCATCTTGAAGATAGATTTAGCTTTAGATGAGCCGCTACATTTTCCCTACCATGAACACAAAGATGAATATCTCATTGGTTCAATCTTAATTGCCGATTCTATGAATCATGTTGAACAGGCTCATAGTAAATGTACATTAGGAGAAATTCCCGACTCTGACCCATCAATGTATGTGGTCATGCCTAGCGCTCTTGACCCTAGTTTAGCACCTCCAGGTAAACATACTGTATGGATTGAATTTTTTGCTCCTTATCAAATTGCTGGTGCAGAAGGAACAGGTTTGAAAGGTACGGGTTGGACTGATGAGTTGAAAAATAAAGTTGCAGATCGGGTAGTTGATAAATTAGCAACTTATTCGCCAAATTTGAAAAATTCAATTATTGCTAGACGTGTTGAAAGTCCAGCAGAATTAGGAGAAAGATTAGGTGCTTACAAAGGGAATTATTATCATATTGATATGACTATGGATCAAATGGTATTTTTCCGACCTTTGCCAGAATTAGCCAACTATAAAACCCCCATTGATCATCTATTTTTAACTGGTGCGGGAACACATCCAGGTGGTTCAATTTCGGGTATGCCAGGACGCAATTGTGCTAGAGTATTTTTGCAAACCAAACATCCGATTAGTCAGACTTTAAAGGATGCAGGAAATTCGCTGAAGTCTACTGTGGGTTCAGTGTTTGGGATTAGTTAGTTATAAGTGAATTCGGGGTGCGTTACAGCGTTAATGCACCTATTTTCATAGATGACAAGTTTGTAAATTTCTAATAACTGATGATAAATCAAACCTATACTATCAGTCTTAATAGGAGTAATTTGCAATTACTTCTTTCTTCATAAGCAATTTATACTTGTCACCGATGACAAATAGGAATAAAAGCTGATGAAATAAGAATCACGTTACCTATACGGAAGTCATGAAAGACCATGTTTTGATTTTAGGTGGACGAGGAAGGATTGGTAGCGCAGTTGCTAACGATATCCTCACTTACACACAGACGCAAATTACCATTACTGGACGTTCCCCAGAGATGGGAAAGGCTGTAAGCTTGTCTTCGGGAGGACGAGAACAGTTTTTAGTTTTGGATTTGACCGAAGTTGACAAGTTACGGGAAGCGATCGCACAATCGGATTTAGTCATTCACTGTGCCGGACCATTTCACTACCGAGATACTCAAGTTCTGGAAATGTGCATTGAACAAGGTGTGAATTATCTAGATGTTAGTGATCATCGTTCCTATACTAATAAAGCGTTAAATTTACACGAAAAAGCGGTTAATGCTGGAGTAACAGCAATTATTAACACGGGGATTTTTCCCGGTATTTCTAATAGCTTAGTCCGTCAAGGAATCGAGCAATTTGATGTAGCCGAAAAAATCCATTTAAGTTATTTAGTTTCTGGTTCTGGTGGTGCTGGAGTTACCGTGATGCGAACCACATTTCTTGGTTTACAGCATCCTTTTGAGGCTTGGATAAATAATGAATGGCGTTTAATTCAACCTTATTCTGATCGAGAAGATATTAACTTTCCACAACCCTTTGGAGTTAGTGGAGTTTACTGGTTTGATATGCCAGAAACAATCACATTACCTTATTCTTTCCCTACAGTGAAAACTGTAATTACTAAATTTGGCTCAATTCCTGATTTTTATAATCACTTAACTTGGATAGCTGCCCATATTTTTCCTAAATGGTTAATGCAGCGTCGTTACATGATTGAATTTTTGTCTCATGTTAGTCATAGCATGACCGATTTTACAAATATGTTTACGGGAATTGGGGTAGCAGTGCGAGCAGAAGTAACAGGAAAAAAAGATGGGGAAACGGTAGTTTATGCTTCAACTTTATTGCATAATAATACTGCTGTCGCTTCGGGTATAGGTACAGGTAGTATTGCTAAATTATTACTAGAAGGTAAACTCCAACACCCCGGAGTTTTACCTGTAGAAGCTGCATTACCTACAAATTTATTTACACAAATAATGCAAGAACGGGAAATACAAATTAATTCCCATTGGGTGAAACTATAATATCAAAATATTATCCAAATGTAAGCTTAAGCATAGGCTTATACAACTAACTATTCAAACTCATCAATTGTTGCATGAATATTAGGCTTTGTGCGATTGGCAATATTTCTTTCATACCAATTCATTAAGGGAGTGGAACTAATTCCATGTACAATCACAGAAACGACAATAGTCGTGTAAGTTATCCAGGCAATTTGTTCAGCAGCCTCACCTTTTAAGCCGTTGCTTAAGCTAAAGGCAAGATAATATAAAGAACCTATACCCCTAATACCAAACCAACCAAATAACAAGCGGGTTACTGGATTGAAAGTTCGACGGTGAGAATTTAGAGGACGTTTACCAATAGTGCTAACCCATACACCCACAGGTCGAATAACTAAAAATAACAAACTTATTACTAACCAAGATTGGGTAGCATACTTAAACATTGGCTCCCATAATAATATTGTTCCTAAGAGCAAAATGAGACCAACTTCTAGCAGCTTTTCTAATCGCTCAATAAATTCTAATTGTGCAAGTGGCTTGTCGGGATTTGTGTAACTCCTTTGGACAGCTAACCCTGCCACAAATACTGCCAGAAATCCATAGCCATTAACAATTTCTGTTAAAGAATAAGTTAGTAAAATCGCGCTAATAGCAACAAAATCCTCCATCACAGCATCAGCAGGACGAGATTTTTGGATTTTTTTATCAATCCATACTATGGCTATGGGAACAATCAGTCCCATGATGATACCAGATGCGATCGCCCAAATTACATCAACTGCAACCCAATTTCCCAACCAATTATGCCAATTACTATCTTTGAGGGCATAAATACCAAAATAAACAAAAGGAAAAGCTAAAGCATCATTTAATCCTCCTTCAGAAGTTAAACCAAAGCGTAACTCATCATCGTCATTTGTATCTGTCAGCTGCACCTCTGAGGCTAATACAGGGTCAGTTGGCGCAAGAATTGCACCTAATAAAATCGCCTCTCCCCAATTCATACCCAACCATAATTTCCCCACAGCAGCCAGGGAAAAAATGGAAATTGGCATTAATAATGCAATCAGCCTCACCGTAATATTCCACAACCTCCATTTCAGGAGTGTAACTATTTTTAAGCCACAACTAAATACAGAAACAATAACGACAAATTCAGTTAGTCTTTCCAGTAATTCAGCATTGAAGAATTCATCACGACGTAATTGAATCAGTCCTAAGCCATAAGGCCCCAAAAAAACCCCTACCATTAGGTAGATCATGGCCAAAGAAAGAGGTAAACGCGAAATCCAACCTGAGCCTAAAGTCACAATCAGTAAGAGTAGACCAATTACCAACAAATCAAGAATATAAATATCTACCATTGATTTTTGTATAAAAAATAATTACTCTTTTGCAAATTTAGTCGAAGTTACTTTTAGGTACAAATAACCCAAAGGTAGATTTTGTGGAAATATTTGGCATTTTTTGGTAGATTTGTTAGCCTAGTGAGAAAATAATTTATAGTAATTTTTGTCATGCAATTACCTGGCGAGTCCCAAACCTCAAGATTTATACAACGTCTACAATGGGTTTTCAATCCTTTGCAACTGATGGAAACATCTGCAAAAACTCATGGTGACTTTTTTACCCTGAGACTAACTACTGAACAACCAATAGTTTTTATTAGTAACCCCCAAGCGATTCAGGAAATTTTTACAACTCCACCAGAATATTTTGATGCGGGGAGGGGAAATAAACTTATCAAACCTTTAGTTGGCGAAAATTCTTTGTTATTGTTAGATGGCGCACCTCACCAACGCCAAAGACGGCTATTAACACCGCCTTTTCATGGAGAAAGAATGAAAGCCTATGGTCAAATTATCACTGATATGACTAAACAAGTCATCAGTAATTGGCAAATTGGCGAACCTTTTTCAGTGCGGGATTCTATGCAAGAAATTTCCCTGAAAGTGATATTACAAGCTGTGTTTGGTTTGAGTGAGGGAGAACGTTTAACAAGATTGCAAAAACTGACGGCTTCCTTGTTGGATTTATCAGGTTCTCCATTGCGTTCTGCTGTCACCTTTTTCCCTGCATTGCAAATAGATTTGGGTGCTTGGAGTCCTTGGGGAATATTTTTGCGTCGCAGAGCAGAAATTTACCAACTCCTTTACACCGAGATTCAAGAACGCAGAGATAATTTCGATGCCTCTCGTAGCGATATTCTTTCCTTAATGATGTCAGCGCGGGATGAGAATGGTGAAGCCATGACAGATATAGAATTACGTGATGAGTTAATGACTTTATTATTTGCAGGTCATGAAACTACAGCGTCAGCTTTAACATGGGCGTTATACTGGATTCATCATTTACCAAAAGTCCGGGAAACTCTACTAACTGAGTTAAATTCGCTTGGTAAAAATGCCGATTTCAATGAAATTTTTCGCTTGCCTTATTTGACTGCTGTTTGTCAAGAAACCTTACGCTTTTACCCAATTGCGATGATTACTTTACCCCGCATGGTGAAGACACCGACAAAAATTATGGGTCATGAATTTGAGCCAGGTGTATTACTTACGCCTTGTATATATTTAACTCATCGCCGCCCAGATTTATATCCAGAACCGGATCAATTTAAACCAGAACGCTTTTTAGAACGCCAGTATTCACAATATGAATATCTCCCTTTTGGTGGAGGTAATCGTACCTGTATTGGTATGGCATTTGCCATGTTTGAAATGAAGCTGGTTTTAGCTACAGTTATGTCACAATTAGATTTAGCTTTAGTTAATAATATTTCCGTCAAACCTATCCGCAGAGGAGTAACTTTAGCGCCTTCTGGTGGTAAGTGGTTGGTGTCTACTGGTAAGCGGGAACAGGTGAAAGTTCCAGTTGAGGTTTAGTGAAATAAGGGACTTCCAAAAAAATCTCCAATTTGTAGGGTGGGTTAGGCGCACAAGATAAGGTCATAAAGATCAAGATTTGCTCCCGTGGCGACGTAACTCACCTTTACCCACCCTACAGTCTCTACAGTTTTTGGGTAATTTATTTTTTGGTGTTCCCTAAAACTTACAAAAATACCAGAAGTTTAAAAATTGCTGTGTAGAAACATCTCAGAAAACATCTCTACATAGGTTTTTCAAGTTGAAAGTGAGATGCTAAATCTCCAACTTCACACCCTGAATTGAATAATCTAATAACTCCATTGGGTGCATTACTGAAATTTTCTTATCCTCTAAATACTTACTAATTTGCAAACTACAACCAGGATTTGGAGAAGCAATTAACTCAGCACCTGTATTGATTAAATTCTGCACTTTTTGTTTACCTAATTCCTCAGCTACTTCCGGTTGCAGCATATTATAAACACCTGCACTACCACAACATAAAGCCGCATCTATTGGTTCTCTTAAAGTCACTCCCGGAATTTTTCTTAATAACTGACGGGGTTGAACACTAATTTTTTGTCCATGTAATAAATGGCAAGCATCTTGATAAACCAAAGTTAAATTTTTATCAGTTAAAGGTGAAAGTTTAGCAGTTAAACCCACATTAATTAAAAACTCTTGTGCATCTTTAACTTTTGCTGCAAATGCTGTTGCTTTTTCTGCATACTCTGGATCATCAGCTAAAATGTGACCATATTCTTTTAAAGTATGACCACAACCAGCCGCATTGATAATGATAAAATCCACATTAGTCTCAGCAAAACTATCAATCATTTGTCTTGCTAAAACCTTCGCTTGTTCAGTTTGTCCTTGATGTTCAGGAAGCGCAGCACAACAACCTTGAGATTTAGGAATAATTACTTCACAACCATTTGCAGTTAAAACCCTCACTGTTGCTTCATTGACAGGAGAGAAAAACAACCGTTGCACACATCCCAAAATCACCCCAACACGATATCTTTTTTCACCTTTAGCCGGAATTACATCCGGTAAATTATCTTGAAAAGATTTAAAAGTAATTTCTGGTAAAATAGACTCCATTGCTGCTAACCGGGGAGAAATAGCTTTAATTAACCCAGTAGCTTGCAATAACTTAGAAATTCCCAGCTTTTGATAAACCAATAATGGGAAAAGTAAAATTCTTAAAAGATCAGGATTGGGAAACAGAGAAAAAATCAATTGACGCACTAACTTATCAGGTAAACTGCGGTTATAATTCCTCTCAACCTGATGCCGAGTTGCCGAAATCAACTTATCATACTGCACACCAGAAGGGCAAGTAGACACACAAGCCAAACAACCCAAACAAGAATCAAAATGTTCAACCGTTGCCGTATTTAAAGCAATTTCACCTTCATTAATAGCATCCATTAAATAGATGCGTCCCCTTGGTGAATCCATCTCCTTACCTAACACCCGATAACTAGGACAAGTAGAAAGACAAAAACCACAATGAACACAACTATCAATCAACTTTGGATCAGGAGGATGACTTTCATCAAATCCCTTCAAATTCTTAATACTAGCAACATTATTAACAGCACCATCTGAAACTTGCATTTCTATTTTCCCCTCTTAATTTCGTGTTCTTCTCTACGAGACACTTCGTGAATGCGCCTTTGCAGTTCATTTTCTTAAATCTTAAATCCCACCTACAAACCGACCAGGACTTAAAATATAATTACCATCAAACTGTTCCTTAATTCCCCGCATGAGTTGTAAAGCATTCCCAGTGTAACCCCACACATCTAACCTTTCCTTTATTGCCACAGGTGCAGCTAAAACACTTAAAAAGCCATAATTAGATTGACATAACTGACGCAATGACAAAACTTGATTTTGATTTTCCAACCTTACCAAACCTAAACCGCTACTAAGATGAATCAAACCCATTTCTATGTGATTAATCACCTCAACTGCTGTAGTTGGTAATATTCCTATTTTGCAAGTAATTAGAGAATTTGTAATATTATCATGTATTTGTTCTGGTAATCGTTGCCATAAATCAGCTTCATTTTCTGTTGAATAAATTGATCCATCTAATCCTAATTGTTGCCCGATTGCCAAAAGTCGGTTTGACTGTTCCTTGACACTTTCACTAATACTTTGAAAACGGGTAATTAATCCTAATCCTTCCCCTAAACCTAAATTAGAAACCAACTTATTTGATAATAAATCTGCTTGAGTTGGTGTTAACTCAGAACCTTGCAGAATTGTCGCAGCTTGGGATATGGCTTCTGCTTTACCAGTTAATATTACCGTTGCCGATGTTTCAGGTAGTGGATAAACTCGAAAAGTGACTTGGCTGATAATTCCTAAAGTACCGTAAGCACCGGTGAACAATTTCATCAAGTCGTAACCGGCAACATTTTTTACTACCCTTCCTCCAGCTTTGGCAATTTGTCCATCTGCGCGGATAAAAGTTATACCTAAAAGTTGATCACGCACACCCCCATAACGTTGACGCAGAGAACCTGTATCAGCGGTTGCGACGATACCACCAATGGTGGCTGAGGTTGGTGTGGTAGGGTCTAGGGCTAATGTTTGGCGAGATTTTGCTAAAATTTCCTGAAGATGGGCAAACTTCATCCCCGCTTCGACAGTTACAGTTAAATCACCAACAGCGTGTTCTATAAGTTGGTTAATGTGTTCAGTACTAACGACAATATCAATATTTTTAGCTAAACCACCCCAGTTAATTTTACTCGCACTACCACAAGGAAGAACGCGCCATTTATTGCGGTTAGCGGTGGCTATGACTGCGGCTAATTCTGCTTGGGTGTGGGGATAAACGATACAACTGGGATGGCTTTTAGAGTCTATCGCTTGCTGGATGCATTGTTGCTGAATGGGTTCGAGATTTTCCCAAGGTAAGACAGCGTTTTCTGTGTTGATAATAGATTTCAGGGTAGATGCGTAGACACTTTGTGTCTTTTCGTTAGACATCGCATTCATCAGTTTATTTTTATATCCTCTTTACTAATGTACTGGTTATTTTGACTCAAAATGCACAAGCTGATTTTTCTTATTTCTCGTTTCTCGTTCCTAGTCTCTGACTAGGAATGCTAAGATGAGGCTCTGCCTCAATATCTCACAAATCAATCAACTCCACATCTAATAAACTCGGTAATCCCATATAATTCCGATAACTAGAATAACGCCAATGAGACGGTTCATCAACATAACCACGTCGCACCGGATTATTGTGCATATACTCTAATTTCTGCCTGAAAATTTCCTCATTTAAAATCGCCTGGGGATGAAAACCTTCTTGCCACAGTTGATACTCTTGTTTTATCTTGTGTTTTAATTTATAAAATTCCAATTGACTAAGTATATATTCAGCTTTATTTTTATGAAGTAAATCAATAATACAACGAGCCGTAAATGATTTAAAATTTCCTATTTCTTTAGATAAGTTTGCAGCCGCAGCGATAAGATGAAGATGATTTTCCATGATGACGTAACCATACAATGTCAAACGCTGCTGTCGTTGCAGAAAGTTGAGGGAATCTAGGATAATTTGCACAAGTTTAGTTTGTCCCAATAATGGCATCCAATTGACTATTGTGCTAGTTATAAAATGTGGTTGGGTTCCTAATACATGATAGCGGCTGCGTCCCATTGTGTGATTTTGTTTGGTAGATGTGGTGATTTGATTTTAATATGGGAGGCAGAAGTTATACATCGTATTATCAACGATAATTAGGAAATAGGAGATACATGAATTGATTTCGAGTTTTTTGGGAGATAGAGTTTATATTATGGTATTTTGGGAGGCAGAGCCTCTAAATGGCATTCCCAGCCGGAGACTGGGAACGAGTAAACTACACATTTATTGGTTGTCTAGTTTTCACTGGTTGATAATGTCCATTACTTTCAATTGGTACAGATGGAATAGTTTCTTTTCCTGTAATCAATCTTGCGCCACGATTGCGGGTAAAATAACTCCACAACCATTGAATCATGACAACTAATTTGTTATCAAATTCAATCAGGAAGTAGATATGAATGAATAGCCAAACAAACCACGCGAGGAAACCTGTAAGTTTAATAAAACCTAAATCAACAACTGCGGCGTGTTGCCCAATCATTGCTAAACTACCTCTATCCACATAATTAAATTGTGGTAATGTTTCACCTTTCAGGCGTTTCTGAATTAGTTTAGCTACATATTCGCCTTCTTGCATGGCGACTGGTGCAACTCCAGGTAAGGGTTTATTATTTTGATGGGCAAAATTTGCTAAGTCACCAACTACAAAAATGTTGGGATATCCTTTAATACTCAGGTCTGGTTCAACGATAACACGCCCGGCGCGATCGCTCTCCACTCCAGTTCTTTCTGTCAAAACTTTCCCCATCGCCGAGGCTTTCACTCCCGCAGCCCACAATACTGTTTTCGCAGCTATCTGTTTAACATCATCACCTTGTTTGACAGTCACAATATCATCAGCAATATTTGTCACCAGGGTTTTTGTCTGGACATTTACGCCTAATTGTGTTAAAGAACTTTCTGCTTCTTGAGATAATTCAGGGGCAAAAGGTGGGAGAATGCGATCCATCCCTTCTAAAAGTAAAATTTGCGCTTCTGATGTATCGATGTTGCGGAAATCTTCTTTGAGGGTTTTGGTTGCCAATTCTGCGATCGCACCAGCCAATTCTACACCTGTTGGGCCACCACCAACAATTACAAAAGTTAACCAAGCACGCCGTTTAGCTGCATCAGTTTCTTTTTCAGCGGCTTCAAACGCCATAAAAATCCGCCGACGCATTGCAATTGCATCTTCCACAGTCTTCAAACCGGGTGCAAATTCTTCCCAGTTATCTTTGCCAAAATAGGAATGCTTCGCCCCGGTGGCGAGAATTAACGTATCATAAGGTACTACTTCGCCACTGAGAATTACCTGTTGTGCATTGGTGTCAATATCATTGACTTCACCCAACAGCACTTTTGTATTTTTACTTTTGCTGAGAACAGAACGCAAAGGTGAGGAAATATCCGCTGGAGACAAAGCACCCGTAGCTACTTGGTACAAGAGTGGTTGAAATAGATGAAAATTGCGTTTATCAATCAGGGTAACGTTGACATTAGCTTTAGCTAGGCTTTTTGCCGCATAAAGTCCACCAAAGCCACCACCAACTATCACTACCTGATGTTGTGGGTTATGATCATGTAAATCAACCATAAGAAATGTTTCCTTGTATTACCGATGCTGTAACTATTCTTAACAAATTTGTATCAAAGTTATCATAAATATTTCTGTTTATGTTGAACACCTTAAAAAAAAATTAAAGTATTCATAATTTCCACACAAAAGTAAAATTTTTGACTATAAGATTTTATTTAGATACAGATAAGTATAGTTAATATTAACTTATCCCCAGTCAAGGACAAAAAATATACTTAGATGTCTCTTCAACAAGATTCTGACCTAGAGTATTTATTTTGGTAACACAATTTGGGGTAAAATCAAAAGTCTGCCAATTTTATAACTATGCTTGCGGACAGGAGATGCTTCTATGGCGCGGATGTATTATGATGAAGATGCCAATTTAGACCTTTTGGCTGGAAAAACTGTTGCTATTATTGGTTATGGTTCACAAGGTCATGCCCACGCCCTTAATTTAAAAGACAGTGGTGTAAATGTAATTGTAGGATTATATCCCGGTAGTAAGTCAACAGCAAAAGCCCAAGCTGCTGGCTTGACTGTGAAAAGTGTGGCTGACGCTGCAAAAGCTGCCGATTTCATCATGATTTTATTACCTGATGAAGTGCAGAAAACAATTTACAAAAACGAGATTGAACCAAATTTAGAAGCAGGAAATGTTTTAGCTTTTGCACATGGCTTTAATATTCACTTTGCACAAGTTGTCCCCCCGGCTGATGTTGATGTGGTAATGGTTGCACCTAAAGGGCCAGGACACTTAGTGCGTCGGACTTACGAACAAGGACAAGGTGTACCTGCTTTATTTGCAGTATATCAAGATGCTACAGGCAAGGCACGCGATCGCGCAATGGCTTATGCTAGAGGTATCGGTGGTACACGCGCAGGTATTCTGGAAACTACTTTCCGGGAAGAAACCGAAACCGATTTGTTTGGTGAACAAGCAGTATTGTGCGGTGGTTTGAGTGCTTTAATCAAAGCCGGTTTTGAAACCTTAGTTGAAGCAGGTTATCAACCAGAACTAGCATATTTTGAATGTCTGCACGAAGTCAAATTAATTGTTGACTTAGTTGTAGAAGGTGGTTTAGCGACCATGCGCGACAGTATTTCTAATACCGCTGAATATGGTGATTATACCCGTGGACCAAGAGTCGTTACTGCTGACACCAAAGCAGAAATGAAGAAAATCTTGAGCGAAATTCAATCTGGACAATTTGCGCGGGAATTCGTATTAGAAAACCAAGCAGGTAAACCTGGTTTCACCGCTATGCGTCGTCAAGAAGCAGAACATCCGATTGAGGAAGTTGGTAAAGATTTACGCGCCATGTTTAGCTGGTTGAAGAAAGCGTAATTTTTGGAGAATTGGGAATTGGGAATTCTTTACCTATAGAACTAATATTTGGTTTTTGAAATATACGTAGGGTGGGTATTGCCCACCTTATCGTAGTTTTTATAGGCGTACAAAATCACATCTTCAATAATGATGTAGAAAGCTAAAAAATAGTTTATTTCATTTGCATAAAATCTCTGGGTAATGAAATGATAGAGTTATAATAGAGTTATAATTGATTTTTGCGCCTTTGCGTGAGACTAATTCATCCCTTCATTCACCAAAGCCTCCTATTCTTCATCATTACCAAAATCAGGTTCAACACCAAGAGCGCGTAATTGTTCTGCTAATCTTTCTGCTCGTAGTCTTTCTTTATCTGCGCGTCGTCTTTCTCGCTCACCTTGTTTTCTTTCCCGTTCTTCAGGTGTAAGAATCCAGTTACCTAAAGAATCATACCAGCGTAACCATTGTCGTTCAATGCCTTGATAGACACCTGGCCACAGTCCTAAACCTAATTCAATATCATTTAACCAAACACGCAGTTGATTAATTTCCAATTCAGAATAACTACTTCCCTGCAACTGAAATGCTCTTAACTGGTCATTGTAGCGATCAAAAACTATATAATAAGGTACTCTTAAAACTCGTTCGTAGACTTCCCACTTAGTTGGAGGTTGACTAGCATCTCGTAACGTTTTCCCTAAATCTTCTTTTTCAGTTCCGGGTGAAATGAATTCTACCACCACAAAAGGATTAACGCCTTCTTGCCAAACCACATAACTCAGACGCAATTCTTTTTGTGCATACAACCTTGGTACATCAACGGCCGCGAACCAGTCAGGACGTTTATACCATAATGGATGATGGACATCGTAGTAAAGATTTAAGTCTGTGGCAATAAATACCTGATTTTCCGGGAAGTTAGGCGGACAAAAAGTTTCTCGTAATAACTGAGGTTGTAAAAGGTGAAATTCGTCTGGCAAACCGGGTTCCTCTGGGTTTTCACTAGGTAGGTCATACATTGTTGGGAGGAATTCCTTGGCAGAACGCGGCGGGTCTGTTTGATACATAACTATGGCGTAGGTGACAGGGAATAGAGAATAATTACCAATATTTTATCAAAATTGCCATCAATAAATTCTTCCCTGACCAAATATTTGCTTACAAAGATGGAGTTAAACATGTTGATTTACTGTTTTTTAATCAAATTATTGAAAGTAGAAGCAGTTTCTTCAGGTTTTCCAGACGCAGGAAAAACTAAAACACTCTTAACTTCTGAGTTATCTAATAATGCTTTTAAACGATGAAATTGTGGTTCACTAATAGCAATACCATGATAATTTTTCACATAATTTAATTCTTCTTGAAAATTAGCATCATTATAAACCTGAATAAAGACTCTATCCACATTCCATTTTTCCCAATCAGCCGCAAAATATCGTTTAGCCCAATAAGGGTTATGATGACAAATATCAAAACTAACGGTTGAATTAGCTTTTTTCATGCCAGTAATCATTTGCTGCACAAAAGCAGTTAACTTAGCAGTACGGTCTACCTTTCCTGGTAATTCAGCATGATAACCTAAATAATCATCCCATTGCACAGCATCAATTTTTGGATACCGCTGCACAAATTCTACTAAAATATTTTTAAAGAAATTCGCAACTTCCGGAATTTCTACATCAAGCACATAATGTTCTATGGCAGGATAGGTTTTATCTACACCAGGAACAACCCATTTCTTCTCAATAGCTAAATCAAAAATAGGGCTATTTTTATCTATTTTAATTCCTTTTTCAAAATAAGCGTGAACCTGCATTCCTTGTTTATGTGCTTCATCAATTAACCAATCTAACCATTGATATTGAAACAGATTTGGACAACTTTTATAACCGAGAGTTTGCTGCATCACCTTACTATTGTACATAGTACAACCATTACCCCAAACACCATGAATAATAGTATTAAATCCTTGAGCGCGATAATAACGCACTCTTTCACGAATCGTTTTTTCAGTAGCATTATTAGTAACTTGGTAGCGACTTAAATAAATGCCTCTTATGGCTTTTTTCTGCCAAGAATTTACAGGTAATGGTGTTGTTTTTGGTATGCTGGTTTGACTCGGAGTTGGTTGATTATTAGGAGTAATTTTAGCAATACTGGATATCGCAGGAGAAGGACTTTTTGTAGGAGTTGCTTGAGGTGTTGGGGCAATAATTGGTGTAGGATTTGCTGTAATATTTGGTGTAGAATTGAAAATAGGATTAGTGATTTGTTGAGCTTGAGATACAAGTTTACTTACATCTATATTGTTTCTCTGGGTAAACAACCAATAACCACCTGCAAAAATAATTATGATCACAGAAAAGGGAATATTGGCACATCCACATCCACTTGGTTCTTTTTTCTTGTCAGACATAATGATTGGCTAGTTTTTAAAACTATTAATATTAAATAGTCATTGAGTCAATTAAGAATGAGATACAGCTTAGGGTATGTAATTTACGGTTAAGAGTCAAAAATCTTAACTTTACTTTACCTAAAAAGGTAACTAATTTATTTTATCTACCACGATATTTACCAAATCAAGTTAATTTTATTTTCTCTTGTCTATATCAATTTATAAATTAACGTTCAGAAATTGGCGTATTTTCATAACTACGTATTTTACACTTTTTTCATCTGTATATTCTAGATGAATGGGAATTTCTTTGCCATCTTTTATAAAAATTACCGCCCGATAAAGCCTAGAATATTTAACTCGCTTGTCTTGAATATAAAAACGGACAATCTCTTCTAGCGGATATTCAATAATTTTATTACCACGCAAACCTTTACGTTCTATCAATACCTTATTAATACTCTTATAAAAAGTGCAGATGCTTAAAGGTGATGTTGCTAAAAAAGCACCAACTCCTGAGAGAACGAACGCTAACAAACTAATGTAAAAGAGATAAATACGTCTATTTTGTGTCGCTACAAAGAAACTTTCCCCAGAGTTGATAAAACTATTTACCTTAATAATAAACTTCTCATTTTCTTGATAACTAATATTAGGTAGTAGAGAAAATTCTCCAAACCTACTCACAATAATAGTCTGATAGCTTCTACTCCCCTTACTACCAAGTATGGTCTTGATATATGCTTGTTGAGGATCAAATATCTTGACTTTTTCCATGCTTCCCACCAAAGTAAAACGTTTCAATTCGCAGTTAATTTCTGGAGGTGCGGAACGAGTACAGGTGAAACGGAGGGAAGCAAAATCGAAAAATATGAAATAAATCCAAAAACTCAAACCACCTATAAATAATAAGCTTCCCCATAACCAGTTCATAATTGGTTGGTGCTTGACTACTAATCTAGTGTGCGTTTCCTCTACAACTTTCATCAGTGTTTGTGTATAGAATACATAACCTATAAATAGAGTATTCCCTTTTTATTCAAGTAACTTATCACAGAGTTTTATATTCTCCCCTCCTGACTTTATTGTCATATTTCCTCTTCTTTGAGCTACCTCAAAGACAACATGATAAAATTCTGACAGATTGGGGATAGAACAGATACAGAGGGTCAAACAAATGACCAACACTATCCCCAACTTCTCAACTGCTTCTGGACACCAAGTTTTAGCAGCAGCAGGTAAAAAATATCTGCGTCCCGGTGGACGCATAGCTACAGAAAAATTATGCCAATGGGCGAATTTTCAACCAGGTGAGACAGTTTTAGAATTAGCTTCTAGCTTTGGTTATAGTGCTATTTCTCTGGTTCGACGCTACCATGTAAGGGTATTGGGAATAGAAAAAAATCCCGAAAGTGTCGCTAGTGCGCGTGTGAATATCCGCGTTGCTGGCTTAGAAAATGAAATTGAAATTATTGAAGGTGATATTTTCCACCTGGATAAAATACCAGGAAAGTTTGATTACGTTTTCGCTGAAGCAATTCTGACAATGCAGTCCCCACCGGGGAAAGCCAAGCTGTTAACAGAAATTCACAACCGACTGAAACCGGGAGGTAAATTTCTCTCCCATGAATTATTAGCTAATGACAAAGAAGTAGAAATTAGTGCAGATTTAGCCAAAGTAATTCGAGTTAATTCTACACCTCTTTCAGCAACTAACTGGATTCATGTTTTTACACAAGCAGGGTTACAAGTACAGACACATGAAATCGGTGCTATGAGTTTACTGAATTGGTGGCGAATGTTGCAAGATGAAGGCATTATCAACACTATGCAGATTTTCTGGAATATCTTAACACAGCCTGCTATCCGCCAACGGGTTTTAGAAATGCGTTATGTTTTCCATAAGTATCAGCAAGAACTAGGCTACATCCTTATATGTGCTGTTACTGATTAATATCTTGACACTTTGGAAATTTTACTCTTACATTGATATGAGTTCTACTGTCACCCAACTACGAAAACAAATTGAATATCCCCGTGCGGGAGTTTTAAGCAAGGTGTTAGTAAAAGATACAGCTTGTCAATACACACTCTTTTGTCTAGCAGCTAACACCGAAATATCTGAACATACCTCTACGCGCAATGCTACTGTCAATGTCTTAGAAGGTAGAGGTTTACTAACTTTATCAGGGGAAAAGATTAAATTAGAACCCGGCGTTTTTGTTTTTATGCCTGCTAACGCGCCTCATGCTTTACAGGCTGAATCTAATCTATCATTCCTGCTGACACTTTCTGAAAAAGCAGCAGATATTAATTAATTATTTTTGGAGAGTTGCAAAATGTCATCACTAATTTCTACCTTTACCCAAAATTTAGCTTTTTCTGCACCAGAAATAGAAGCAATTCTTTCCACACCTTTAAATGAGGTACTGAATTCACCACAATTAAAACAAGAATTAGACAGTTTAGATATTAAATTGCTGCGAGAAACTTTACCCACAGCAGGTGCAGTTTTAGCTACACATTTACCACCTTTTTATAACTGGCTAAAAAATGAATTAGGAGTTCAGCGTGTTCCTGATAGTCCTGATCATACAACAAAATGGGTAGTTGGTTTTCTCAATAATCAAGAAAGTATCAATCACCTCGTTGAGTTACATCGTCCAGTTCCACACGCAGCTTTAGAACAGGCTGTTCCTCGTTTGGTTGGTTTATTTGATGGTGTGGAAGATATTACAGTACGTAAGGAATGGGAAAAGGCTGTTGCTGCACTTTGTTTGGTTTTAGTTGTTGATGCCCGTGAACAAGAAAAACTTGCCACAGTATGATAATTGTTTTGGTGGGCAATGCCCACCCTACTCAATGTTTCCATCTGCAATATCGTTTAATTTATGAATATCAATTATTGTGATTTCTCCACCTCGATGATAGGCAATTGTAGAGTTGATACTTTTAATTAACCGCACACATTCTTCATAGGTAATGCCAATACTTCGCGCCATGCGATAATAAGATAAACTTTCTTTTAACCTTTCACCTTTTGGCGTGGTTTCGGTTCCCGATGTAGTTGCAAAATATTGAATTAATCTCGCAAGTCGAATAATTGCCCTTTCGGAAACTAAGCCGTGAACTGTTTCATGTAATTGCTGAATGCGGTTATTGAAAACGACTAACATTCGCAAAGCAATATCAGGCTTTTGTTGAATCACTGTTAATAAAGCATTTCGTTCGACGGTGAGAATTTCACAATCAGTTTCAGCGGTGACAGTGGCTGGAGAAATGCCATTACCTAACAATGCAGGTGCGGCGAAAATTTCCCCAGTTCCTAAGTTGCGAAGTATTGTTTCTTTACCTGTGGTTGCTGTTTTACTAACTTTAATTACACCACTGGCAACAGCATATAATTTAGCGGGTAAGGAATCACTTTCATGAAAAATTATCTCCCCTTTTTCATAACTTTTCACTACAGTATAAGGTTGCAGATTTAGTTGATCTGTGGTTTCTAAATCTGCAAACACTTGAATTTGGGCTATTTGTGCTAAGGAAGCCTGCATTATAGGGCAAATGCGGGACGATTTTGAATCCAAGGATTAGCGGCTTCTAATTGGGCTGCGAGACTAATTAAAGTAGACTCAGCGGCTGGTTTACCCATTAACTGCACACTTATAGGTAAACCATTATTATCAAAACCGACAGGAATGGCTATAGCTGGTAATCCAGTTGCATTGGCTACAGGACAAGGTGCAACCCAGTTAATAATATTTTCAAATGTCTCTTCTGGACTCAAATTTGCCCATTCACCGACGCGAATTGGAGAATGCAAATAAACTGGCAATACCAGCACATCAAAAGTATCGAAAAAGGCGATAATTTGCCGTGAAACTATCTGCATCTTGGCAACTGCTTGCAGATATTCAGCTACAGAACTGGTTCTAGCTAATAACCAGCGATTCACTGGCTGCAACGCTTCTGCTGGAAGACCTGCTGCTGCTATTCCAGATTGCCAGACAATTTGAAATGGTTCAACTAAACCGCTGAAATCTGGGCATTTTTCTTCAATTTGATGTCCAAATTGTGCTAGTAACTTAATTGTTTGCAAAACCCCTTGTTGACAATTAGCGTCTGCTGTTCCCAAGGGAGGAATGCTGGTACTAAAAGCAATTTTTAAATTATCGGTTTTTTGTTGAGTTGCAGCCAGAAATGAGGGTTCAGGATCTGGCAACCAATAAGGATCACCGGTAAAATAGCCAGAGATAACGTCTAACATAGCCGCTGCATCAGCCACTGTGCGGGCGATTGGACCATTAACAGCGATTCCCCCCAAGCGATCGCCTACAGGTGCTTTGGTGACTCTTCCCCGCGCTGGTTTGATGCCCACCACACCACAACAAGCCGCAGGGCCACGAATTGAACCACCACCATCGGAACCTTGTGCGATCGCACTTAATCCCGCTGCTACCGATGAGGCTGCACCACCACTAGAACCACCAGGAGTATATTCCAAATTCCAAGGGTTTCTCGCTGGGGGAAATCCCGCAGGTTCACTGTAGGGAAAGGAACCTAATTCGGAAGTTGCAGTTTTACCAAGAATCGTAAATCCAGCTTGTTTAATCCGCGTTACCACCCCATCATCGTAGTTAGCGATATTATTGACTAATGCTGGATTTCCGTAGGTACAAGTAACACCTGCTAAGGCGTTCAAGTCTTTAATAGAAATCGGCACACCAAAAAATGGTGGTAATTCTGAGGTGGTTGTGAGTAATTCTGTTTTGGCTTTAGCATCAGCAACAGCTAAATCTGCCGTTACCGTAAAATAACTTCCCAGTTGGGGATTTAAGCGTTCAATCCGTTCTAAATATATTTCTACCAAATCCAGGGGTGACACTTCCCGACGACGGATTAATTGCGCTAACTCTAAAGCCGGAGTAAAAGCTAAATCAATTTCATTCATTGTTATTGTAGGGAATAGGGAATAGGAAATAGGGAATAGGGTTGAAAGTCTTGCTGTATCTAAGCTTTATGATCACTGTCTGTTCTCATCCAACTGACAACCGCTACATTTTTAGCAACTATAGGACTAATATTTGATTTTTGAAATTTTACGTAGGGTGGGCATTACCCACGATATCCTGGTTCTGTAAGGCATAGCCCTACCTATACTACTTAAAATTTTATGGCTACGCCACGCAAGCTATCAAATATCATTTATGATTCCTATATAAGTTTTAATACATCTAGACAGAAGTCATACATTTTGTATATTTCATAATTATTAATTTAGAGTTTTCATATCGCTTCTACTTTTTAGCAAGTTATCGTTTGCAGATGCTTATGTCTAAAGACACAAAAAAATGCAAACTGACAAGTCAGCGCTTACGCTATCGCATTCTTAAACTTATTTAATTTTTAGTTAATTTCTCAGGAGATAGATACCCGATTTATTTGAGCAGTCGGGTATCTGGATATTAGGTTATTAAACTTGCGATCTATCAGTCAAAATCTCATAACCTGTATCTGTCACCAACACCGTATGCTCAAACTGAGCAGATATAGCATTATCAACAGTTACAGCCGTCCACCTATCAGATAAAATCCGCGTGAATCTAGAACCAGCATTTAAAATTGGCTCAATTGCTAAAGTCATCCCTGAGCGCAATTTCACATTAGGGATATCACGAGTTCTGTAATTAAATACCGCAGGTTCCTCGTGCAAATTCCGACCAACACCATGTCCAGTAAATTCTTCTACCACACAAAAATTATTAGCTTTTACATGGTCTTCAATCGCACCTGCAATTTCTGCTAAGTGTACACCAGCTTTTACCTGTTCGATTCCTTTAAATAAAGCTTCTTCCGCGACGCGAATCAGTCTAGCAGCTTCTGGAGTCACATCACCCACAGCGATTGTAATACAGGAATCACCATGAAAACCTTGATAATAAGCTCCTGTATCAACTTTTAATACATCTCCTGCCCGAATCACTTTTTTCGGACTAGGAATACCATGTACAACTTCATTATTAATACTAGAACAAATCGAAGCCGGAAAACCGTGATATCCTTTAAAGCTAGGTGTTGCACCCATTTCTCGGATGCGTTTTTCCGCATGAGCATCCAAATCAGCCGTAGTCATTCCTGGCTGGACTAGATCAGAAATTTCCTTGAGAACGGTTGCCACAATTTTAGCTGATTGCCGCATAATTTCAATTTCACGCGGCGATTTAATTTCAATTCCTCGGCGTTGTCTTTTTTCGGGTTTTGGCTGGGCTGGTTTAGAAAGCAAGTTACTGAAAATGTTCATGGGAAAATTAATAATTGCTGCTGCTTGACTGCCTAAGTATCAATTTAGTTGTCAAGCTTAGTTGAGAAAAATATCTATATTTAAGTTAACTTATTTTGCGCCTCTGGAGAAACACAGGTCACAGGTGACAGAGAACAGGAAATAGCACAAGAAAGAATCTCAACCCAACTTTACTCTGTTGGTGGTACGTTGCCATAAATAAGTTTTTCCAATCTCTATTTTGACAAAGTTGTACAAAATTAAATTTTTAGCAATAACTTACCTCTATTCTCAATATTATTGACAACAATATCAATAATTTGACGAGTTTAGGTTTTTTCAGCGATTGATATTGACCTATTGACTTTTTTTTGATAATCTTAAGTAAAATCCAAGGGATTAATATATTAATTTTTAATATAGATGCTCTTCTTAATCAGCATTAACAAGATTGAAAATAAATAGAATCTTATTAAAAATCCTTGTTATTTTTTCTATATATTGTCAGATAGTTCTTCCTTATCAAGATAAACTATATCAGGTTTCCAGGTTGCAGTCAACACTCTCACTTCATAATTTTGGCAACCATCAACAACAATTTTGTTATTTTGACTGGAGTGAAACGGAAAGAAGAAGCTCCATTTTTCTTTGATTTATGAGATGTTCACGTTCAAAGTCATCATCAAAAGATTTTTATGGCTTACGCTACGCTATCAGCAAACCCTATTTAATCACAATCTCTCCAACCATTCCGGCTTCTGTGTGTCCGGCTATGGTACAGCGTAAACCATACTTACCCGGTTTGAGAGGAACAAACACCCATTCTGCTTCTGCACCAGGTTTTAGTTCTAGTTCGTGAATCGCACCTTTAATTTCGACATTACCTGCTTCGACTTTTTGTGTCCAAATAGCATCAGCAAAATCTTTACTCGTAAAATAATGTTTTACAGGGCTAGGATTATTCAGGTAGAGATTGTAGCGTTTACCAGCTTGTAATTCTAGAAGATTTGGCTCAAATATAAGTTCACCAGCGGCATTACCCAAACTGACTTTAATTTCTGTAGCTGGTTGTTTCAGTATATCACCCGATAAATTTGCTGCTCTTGCTGGAGTTGCACTCATGAAGCTGATACAAACCAGGAATGTCAATAAATAAGAGACTGAATATAGATGTTTGGAAATTTTTGTCAGTAAACTACTCATTTCTTGCCTTATCTATCAGTAACACCTAAGTTAATCCGTCTTTAAGTTGCATAATCCCTAGCCTCAGAAAGACGCGGTGACGCGGAGAAGGGGAGACACGGTGATGCAATTTGAATGATTATTAGCTTATTACCATTATCCATTATCTGAGCATATTCTCAATCCCTAGTTCCCAATCACCTCATCTCTGTTCTGCCATAATTGCTGGCCCCGCTGTTACTACCACGATTTTATCAGGTTGAATTAACTCACGGGCTGCTTGATTAACTTCAGCCTGGGTAACTTTCTGGATTTTTTGGGCAAAAGACTGCAATTCTACAGTATCTAGTCCATATACCTCGTTCATAACAATCGTATCTGTTAATTCTTCTGGTTTAGCGAGGGAAATATGATAGTTACTAATCAGGGTGCGTTGAGCGTTTTCGACTTCTAGTTTAGTCACACCTTGTTGATGTAGTTGCTTAAGAAGTTTACGGGTACTAGCGATCGCTTTATTAGTATCTTCTGGATTGGTTTGCATTTCAATCAAAAACGTCCCCGCATTCTTTCCAGTCTGGAAGTTGCTGTAAATTCCGTAAGTCAAACCCAAGCGATCGCGCACTTCTGCTCCCAGTCTACTAGATAAAGTGTCACCTCCCAAAATTTGGTTCAACACTAAAGCTTGATAAAATCTAGCATCTTCCCGTTTAATACTTGTATAACCCATATAAGTCACCGCTTGGGCTTTACCAGGAAGAAACGGATTAACACGCATTCCTTGATCCCGAATTACCACTTGCGGATATTGTAATATTGGTGGATTTCCGCTCACGTGCCAATCACCAAACTCAGTTTCGATGAGCGAATGCGCTTTCTCGAAATCAAAATCTCCCACCAGTGCTAATATTGTCGTATCTGGGCGATAATGTCGAGACTTGAAAGCAATCACATGATCACGTGTAATTTTCTGTAGACTTTCTTTAGTGGCAAAACTATGTAAAGGATGATGAGGCGGATAAATAGATTGTATGAAAGTTCTGTTAGCCACTTCATCAGGATCATCCAATTCCACATCAACCTTACTTAAAGCTTGTTGACGAGTTAGTTCTAAATCCCCAGCATTAAATGTACTATTTTTCAGAACATCAGCCAAAGTACCCAGCAAAATCGGGAAATCCTCCGCTAAACTCTTACCTCGAATCCGCACACCTTGACGCTGCGCTGTAAAATCCAGACTTGCACCCCGTGCTGCTAAAACTTTGGCAATATCTAAAGTATCTTTAGTTTTCGTACCATTCATCAAGTTATCTGCTACCAAAGCCGCTAATCCAGCTTGATCATGTGGATCAAATTCTTTCCCTGCTTTGATATAGCCACTCAAAGTCACCGTCGGACTACTTTGATCTGGTAATAATAATACCTGCAAACCATTGACCAAAGTCAACTTATGTGGTAATTTTTGATTCGATATAATCTGAGTTGCAGTATTTTCAGAAGGTAAATACTTCCTCACCTCAGAAGCAGTCAGAAAAACTCCAGAAGTCAAATTTTCCTGAGTTGCTGGGGAATTATTTTGATGATTAACCGCTTTTGAAGACTTTTGATCTGGCTCAAAAAATCCCACAGTTCCCATTTCTGACTTCAGATATTTGTCAATCACAGCTAGAATATCTGCCGCTTTTACCTTGCGAACATTTTCCAAATAGCGTTCTGTATAACGATAATCACCAGATGTTAGCTCATCATTAGCCAATTGCATTCCTTGACTAGTGATATCCCGACTATTTAAGATTACGGATGCAATTAATTGAGTTTTAGCGCCTTCAACTTGTTCCTGTGTCACCCCAGTTTTAGGGAAATTAGCAATTGCGCTTTTGATCGCTCCATCAATTTTTGATAAATCCTGATTTGCAGCAGCAGTCACCAAAACATGATACCAACCAGATTGCCGCAAAGTTACGACACGAGCCGAAACATCAGTAGCTAAACCCGATTCCACCAATACTTTATACAAATAAGAACTTTTTCCCCCAGTTAAAATATAGTCCATCACACCCAGCATCGGGATATCCGGGTGAGTTAAATCTGGGACTGGATAAATCAATTGTAACAGTTTGCCTGCACCAGGTTCTCGCAAGACAATGGGAGATGAGGTAAAGCGGTGAGGAAGTGGAGAAGTGGAGAGGCGGGAAGACTTTTGACTTTTGGGGATTTTACCAAAAACCTCTTTTACAGTTTCCAAAGTTGGTTGAGTTTGAAAATCTCCCACAATCGTCAACACTGCGTGATCAGGATTGTAGAATTTGTGGTAGTACTCCCGCACCTGCTCAATAGTTAATTTTTCCACATCAGCTTGAGTACCACCAGTAGGGAAACCATAAGCATGATCAGGAAAAACAGACTGCATCACAGCGCGTCTGATGCGGTATGCTGGACTATTCTCATAACCTTGTAACTCAGAAATGACTACTCGCTTCTCACTTGCTAATTGCTGGTTATCAAGCTGCAAATTTTGCATTCTGTCAGCTTCCAGCACCAGCAGCGCGTTGAGTTTGTCTCGTTCCGCAGTATTGTAATATGCAGTTTGATCGTAGCTAGTAAAAGCGTTGGAGTCACTACCTAAAGCACTAAATAATTGTCCAAATTGAATAGGACGATTTTTCGTACCTTTAAACATCATGTGTTCCAATTGGTGAGCAATACCATTTATTCCAGGTTCTTCATTACCTGAACCAACTTTATACCAAACTTGCACCGTTACGACTGGTGCATTATGTACTTCTTTTGTTAAGACAGTTAGACCATTTTCCAGCACTGTCTTCTGAATATTTTTTGTCAAGGTGAGATTATTTGTTTTTTTTTCTACGAAAATTTGCTGAGAATGTTCCCAGTTGGATCTGACTAATTTTTGGCTAATTGAAGAAGTATGCTTCCACAAAACCGCTGCAATTATCGATAATATGAACAATAATAGGGGAACACGATATCTATGGAAGACCGAAATAACAAACATATAGTTTTTAGATATAAGTAAATAAGACTACACTTTTTTACCTATACATCTGTGGCTTAAACTTTCTGGAAAATTAGCGACTAAATTAATTCGTAATTCGTAATTAAGTTTTGCAACGGGGATTTAGACCCCGACACAAAACTTGCTGCCTTTAGAGACAGGGGAATTAAACCCCCACACTTTGTTAAAAATTCAGTCAACAGTATAAAACTGTTAATATAAAGTTCGCATGAATACTTGTAATTAGAACTGACACGGAGATGAGGACGCAAGGGAAGTTAAGAGTTCCCTCTTTACGAGTTACCCAGCTTCGACAAAAACCGGATCAACTCCAAAGGTAAACCATCAGCATCAGCGATAAAAGCGACTTCCAAAATGCGATCGCCTATTTGCTGTTGTGTTGGTTCTAAAAGGATTTTCAAAGGCTGTAAATCACTGACTGTAGCTATTCGCGCCTTTAAATTTTCCAACCAACCATACAAATCTGGCGTAACATCAGTTAAATCAAAGGAAAGATGATAGTAACCCACATAATGCTCATCTGCAAAAGCATCAGGGGCTGGTTTTGGCTGGGGAATTTGGATTAATTCAATGCGGCTATCCAAGCCTTCCATCCAACAAGCTAAAGTATAACCTGTAGTGAAGCGATCGCCAACCGTAAATCCTAACTGCTCATAAAAAGCGATCGCATGGTGAATATTCCCAGTCCGAATAGAAACGTGATGCATAATTCAGTAGTGAGTAGTGAGTAGTGAGTACCGAGTGCTGAGTAACGAGTAACACAAATTACCTTATTATAGTTTTGAACCAAGTAATGCTCCTTGTAAACAAGTAGGTGAATACCTTTGACTAAGAGCAACTACTAATTATGATCATTCAGCACTCCAGACTCGGTACTGCTTACTCGGTACTCGGTACTCGCTACTCCTTACTCAAACAGCCGGAAATAAGGATAACGCACCGGCACACCTAGCTCCTTGTCCAAATCAAAATTAATCACTTCCCAGCAAGGTTCATCAGCAGTATCTGGACTAAACTCAACTGGTAAGCCATACAAACGAGCAGAAGCACCTTCTGGTTGTCCAGCACGCCAAGGACTACTGCGTTCTAGATAGCCCGTCATCAACTCCTCATAACGTCGGGCAATAATCACCTTTGTAGCACGATAGCCTTGGGTATATAGCTTATCTAACGCTTCGTGAATTTCAAACCGAATGCCATCAGGATGAGTATGTTGTCGATACCATTCTCCATCCCATCTGCGCCAATGACGACCCGACTGGAGATGTACCAACTCCCCAGTTTTCGGATCTGCTTCAAAAGCGCCATGACGCGTACAAAGATAGGTATCGGTCAGTGTCAGCGCGGGAATAGTCTGGCGACAGTGGGGACACTGTATTTCAGGGCCAAATATTGGGTACTGCAAGGCTGGATTCATCATGAAGTGCGTACAAACATAGTTTTCTCTTCACCAGCACCATTGGGGTTAATTTTACACTCCAACTCCGCTACTTTTAATTACTTGCTCACTGTTCCACACAATCAGGGGGTTACTGCCTGAGCAAACTAGTAAAACACGACGAAAACAAAGCTACTATTAAAAATTGTTAAAAAGCTTGTGTAATCTGCTTTTTTAATTTTTAATTTTTAGTCTTTAATTCCGCCAATCTGTACTAGTTCCTTCCTCAGCCCAGAGGCCAAATGGCTGTGATATCCTGGTTGTGCGACCAGCCTCAAAAGTTGGAGTTTTTCCAGTGTTCCTGGGTACCATATCAATATTCTATCGTGTCTACTGTTTCCTACTGGACATCTCCCGATTTTTCTCAAGCTGCCTTTATCGCCACCAACGCCGTTGTTGTCGGCTCAGTCAGCATTGCAGCCAAAGTAAGCATTTGGTATGGAGCCGTTGTTAGAGGGGATGTAGAACGCATTGAAATTGGCGAATGCACAAACATTCAAGATGGAGCCATTCTACATGGTGATCCTGGTTGTCCCACAATCTTAGAAGATCATGTCACCATCGGACATCGTGCTGTGGTACATTCTGCCCATATCGAATCTGGTAGTTTAATTGGTATAGGCGCAATAATTTTAGGTGGAGTTAGAGTTGGTACAGGTAGCATCATTGGTGCTGGCGCAGTAGTCACCAAAGATATACCACCCTTTTCACTAGTCGTAGGCATCCCCGCTAAAATCGTCCGTCAACTCACAGATACCGAAGCAACAGAACTCATCGAACACGCCGAAAAGTACCATAAATTAGCCCTAGTTCACGCCGGTAAAGGGACTGATATTGGTTTTAGTTAAGTGACTGAGTATTTGGGTGATGGGGTGATGGGGTGATGGGGTGATGGGGTGATGGGGTGATGGGGAGACGCGGGGACGCGGGGAAAATGAAGAATAACTTAATTACCTATTCCCAATGACCAATGACCTGTTTGACCAATGACCTGTTTGACCAATGACCAATAGACATCTCCAATGACCAATGAATGACTTAACTATTCTTTACACTTAAGGTTGGAAAAATACCCCACTTAAGCTAAAAATAAAAATTGAGAACTGTTGACAAAACTTTAAATTCTAATTAACAGAGGGCTTCTAATATGGACATCGATACCCGTGTAGTAATTGTTTTAGCACCAGTAGTGATTGCTGCTAGTTGGGCTGTGTTTAATATCGGTGCTGCGGCTTTAAGACAAGTGCAAAACTTTTTAAACAAAGAAGCCTAATCAAGGGAACAGGGAACAGGGAACAGGTGAGTCCAGCGCCTTGGGCGGGTTTCCCGACTTGTGGCGACTGGCGTATCCCTGACGGGAGCCGGAGGCATCATCCGAAGGGGAACAGAAAAATATATACTGTCACCTGTCACCTGTCACCTGTCGCCTATGGTTGTAAGCATTGACTCTTTACTGCAACCCTTTCAACACTTTGGTGTCAATCTGGGACTCTCCCGCATTGTCAAATTATTGGCAAATCTGGGAAATCCTCATCACCAAGTTCCTGTCATTCATGTTGCTGGCACTAACGGCAAAGGTTCTGTTTGTGCTTACCTTTCCTCTGTACTGACTGAAGCTGGTTATCGGACAGGACGCTACACTTCTCCCCATTTAGTAGATTGGACAGAACGCATTTGTATAAATGAACAATCAATTAATACAGACGTTTTTTGTCAATTAATACTAGAAGTCAAAGCTGCTATTGACTTTGAAGAAGAATCACCTACTCAGTTTGAAGTAATTACCGCAGCGGCTTGGTTATATTTTGCACAAGAAAAAGTTGATGTGGCGGTGGTAGAAGTCGGATTAGGTGGGCGTTTAGATGCAACTAATGTCTGTTCTGAGCCTTTGGTGACAGTAATTACTTCTATCAGTCGGGAACACTGGCAGCAATTAGGCCCCACTGTTAGAGATATTGCCAGAGAAAAAGCTGGGATTCTCAAACCTGGATGTCCTGTAGTAGTAGGTCAATTACCAGCAGAGGCACAAACAGTCGTGCGATCGCTTACCGTAGTATTACAATGCCCTCTAGTCATGCCTCAGCCAGGATTTCCCATAGCTACAGATTGGGCAGAATATCAAAAAATTCAAAGTGCAGGATTAATAAAATACCCTCTTCCATTAAAAGGACAAATTCAACTAACTAATTCAGCTTTGGCTTTAGCCGCTTTGGAAATATTGCAACAAAAAGGTTGGAAAATTTCTGAAACAGCCATAGTCAACGGTATGGAAAAAACTAAATGGCCAGGCCGAATGCAATGGATTACCTGGAAAGACCATAAACTATTAATTGATGGCGCACACAATCCAGCCGCAGCAGAAGTTTTACGTCATTATGTAGATAGTCTCAATACTCAAAATATAACTTGGGTAATGGGAATGCTGGCTACTAAAGATCATGCTGATATTTTTCAAGCACTCCTCAAAAGAGGAGATAAATTATATTTAGTACCAGTTCCCGATAGTAATTCCGCCAATCTTGATCACTTAAGAAAATTAGCCCTAGAAACTTGCCCAGATTTAGGTTTTTGCAGCACCTATCCAGATGTATTCTCCGCTTTAGATGCTGCATTTACCTCTACAGATAATTTAGTAGTTTTATCTGGTTCTCTCTATTTACTCGGTCATTTTTTAGGAAATAGGGAATAGGGAATAGGGAATAGGGAACAGTTAGTAATTACGAATTACGAATTACGAATTACGAATTACCGATTATCCCATTGTTGTGCTGCATCTTCTACAGCTTTATCCACCGTTTTTTCACCCAACATTGCAGCTTGGATATTTTCATAAATTGCCTTTTGCAAGAGTTTGAAGTCTTTGATTTTTGGGGTTAAAACCTCAGCTTGTTGCATCTGTTGGGCGCTGATAATACGTCCTTTTTCCACAGTTGAGGCATTATTAGGAACTTCTTTAAAATAGCTGTCAGCAAGTGATTTGATTGTTGAAGGTAAAACATTAGCAGCTTTAGCAAAAGCTAGTTGATTTTCATCATTAGTAACAAATAAACCAAATTTAACCGCTGCGTCAGGGTATTTAGTGGCACGGGGAATGACTATATTCATGACAGCGACATTTTTCTTACCTGTATCACCTGTAATTTGGGGTGCGATAGCTGAAGCTTGAGCAATTTTTGGCGCATTATTAGATATCGTCTTCAAAAATTCAGGCCCAGAAGCTAAAAACGCAGTTTCACCGGATTGGTATAAATCAATTGCATGACGGTGTCCTTGTGTCAATGATTCTTTAGGTAGTAATCCTTTCTTATACAAATCTACCCAATACTGAAAAGCAGCTTTTCCCTGTGGTGAATTAAACCCGGCTTTACCCTCAGCATTGATTAAGGTGACTCCCATTTGCACAAATGATTCCAATACTTCACCAGAATCTTGGGGGACAAAAGTGGCAAAAAATGCGTATTTACCCGTTTTATCTTTGATTTGTTGTGCTGCTTGCGCTATTTCTGCATAAGTTGCAGGTGGTTTCTTGATACCTGCTTGTTTTAATAAATCAGTGTTATAAATAGTTAACCTCGTTGTGAGGTACCAAGGAATCCCAAAAGTCTTACTATTGAGGGTACTAGCTTGCCAAATATTGGGTAAATAGGAGGAACGAACCTCTTTTGGGACTTTTGCATCCAAATCTAACCACGCATTTCGTCCTGCAAGTTGGGAGGCAAAATCTGGATTAAGGTTGACAACATCTGGTGGCGTTTTTGCGGAGACAGCTGTTAAAATCTTGTTCTCCATCGCCGACCAAGGCACATCCACCCATTTAACTTTGATACTGGGGTTTTGCGATTCAAAAGTCGCAATGAGGCTTTGGAAGTAGTTGGTAAATTGAGGTTGGAGTTGCATAGTCCAAAACTCAATAGTTGCGGCTTCTGAAGCAGCAGGTTTTGTAGCTGTATTAACATTACTTGTACTACAACTTACTACCCAACTGCTAAGTAAGCCAATTAATGCCCAAACCGTCATTTGTTGGAATTTTCGTAATTGAATCATCGTGTTAATATTTTTACGATTGAAAAGGGTGAAAAGCTTATGCAGAAATGTCGAGATTATAGGCTATATAGATTACTTAGTACTAAATTAGTTTTGAACAGGATTTAAATTTTTCATTTAGCAATGTAGCAGGTAAGACTGTCGTGAAAGTCCTCAATAGTCTCAATAGTTTCAGTAATATCGTCAACATCGGTAATCTCTTTGGGAAATCTAATAGAGGGATTGGCATTGAGCTTGCACCAGAACGAATGAACATAGTTCAGCTACGCAAGCAACGTCAAGGCTTAAAAATAGAGTCGTTAACAACAGTACCAGTCCCAGAGGGAATAATTACCGACGGTCAAATTAATGATTCCCCAAGAATGGCGGAACTCATTCAGCAAACAATGGCTGAAAATAAAATCAAGGCTTCTCGCGTTGCTACTTGTGTCCCTGGGCGAGATGCTATTGTACGTGTTATCCCTGTGCCAGCAGAATTGGATAACAAAGAGTTACGGGAGATGGTACTCAACCATGAAGCAGCTTTGTATTTGCCCTATCCACGAGAAGAGGCTGATGTAGATTACCAGAAACTTGGGTACTTTGTAGATGAAGATGGAATTGAAAAAGTACAGGTGCTTTTGGTTGCCACTCGTAAGGAGGTAACTAATACCTATATCAATACGTTTACAGAAGCAGGATTAAAAATTGATGTTTTAGAAATTAACAGTTTTGCACTCATTCGGACTATTCGTGATCAGTTGAGACTATTTGGTCCTCAAGAAGCAGCAGTGTTAGTTGATATTGAGTTTGACAGTACGGAAATTGCCATCATTATCAATGGTGTACCGCAATTTTCGCGCACCGTGCCAATAGGCACATATCAGCTACAATCGGCTCTATCCAGGGCAATGAATTTACCCACATCACGAGATATGGATATGTTGATGGGAATGACTATTCCGGCAACTTCTAATGATGCGATCAAAAGCGGAACTACTGGGATTAATCCGGGAATGGCTCCCATGCTGAAAGTGCTGGGGGAATTATCAGACGAACTGCGCCGTTCTATCGATTTTTACATCAATCAAAGTGAAGGTTTAGAAGTAGCGCAGATTTTACTAGCTGGAACAGGGGGGGGACTCCAACAGCTAGATGAGTTCTTTACCCAACGTTTAGGTTTCCCCACCACCCAAATAGATCCCATCAGGGATTTGTCTTTGGAAGTAGAAGCTGAAAAATACCCATCAGTGCAACGCCCAGGCTTGGGAATAGTACTTGGTCTAGGAATGCGGGAGGTTTAACAAAGTGTATAGTCTGGATATTAATTTTCTCAAAGACCGCTTACCTGTTGATATCGACCCAGGAAAGCCTATCAGACAACCTATACAACTCGGAAATTTAAGACCAGTGTATTTGGGAGTTGGAGTAGGTTTGTTTTTACCTGCGTTGGCATTCTGTAGCTTATGGTTTTTGCAAATGAAAACCGCTGAGTTAGAGCAACTCATAGGAAAACTGGATCAAGAAAATAAGGAGTTAGATGGAAAAATAGCCAATATTAACAAAATCAAGGCTGAAACAACAGGGATTAAAGTGCAAACACAAGCTTTAGTAACTGTGTTTGATCAGATTCGTCCTTGGTCAGCAATGTTACAAGATTTGCGCGATCGCATTCCCAAAAATGTCCAAATTGACAATATCAAGCAAATCGCCCCTGTTATTCAAACCCAAGCCACCCCAGGAAAACCCCCCAGCAATCCAGCTGGAGGCTTAGAAATTAATGGCTATGCTCGCTCTTTTCGGGATGTTAACGACTTCGTCCTGAGTCTGGGACAGTCCAAGTTCGTCAATGCCTCAGAAAGTAAAATTAGCACAGCAGAGTTAATCGATGCACCTCCAGAAACAGGTGCTATTCAACCTGATGGTCAATCTAATGAAAGTAGTGTGAAAATTAAACCAATTCAAGTGGTTAAATACACAATTAAGGCAGGTCTGAGTACCACACCAGCATCTGAATTAATTCGTGAGTTAGAACAAAAAGGCACAGTCGGATTAGTGACTAGACTTCGTAGTATCCAAAAAACAGGAGTCATTTCCAAATGACGCTGAGTGATGATTTAAGTTTTTCACAACACGCTAACGGATTCGATGATGCCCCATCATCCAACCCCGTTGTTTTTGGCGTAACTTTAACAGCACCAATCATTGGCGGTATAGTCGGAGGACTAGGGTTTCTTGCGGCTGGTTACATGATACTTAACATGGTCATGCCCGCTTGGGATACCTATCAGCAGCAACAAACAAAAAGTCAGCAACTGCAAGGAGAAGTTGACCAAAAGAGACTCCAAGCTCAACAAATTGACAATGTACTGGCGGAGTTAGCCCAAGCCAAGCAGCAACAAGTCCAAGTTTTAGCTTTATTTGCTAACGAAAAAAGTTTGTCCACGTTGCTGATGGATACCAGTCGTTTGATAGATGCTAGCAATGGTAAATTTACCGCCAATTCTGTCAGAGCCACACTGAAAAAATTTGTACCATCAGGAGATAAACCAGAAATAATTATTGATGATAGCTTAGGAGCCGAAGTCAACAATAAGCTCAAACGCAGCAAGATCAAGGTAGAAATTGAAGGAACTTTTGAACAAACGCAGTCGATTATGCGTAACATTGAGCGTTTACAGCCTTTGTTGCTAGTCAAAAACTATGACTCAAAATTAGTTCCCCCAGAAATACAAAACTCAGAGGAAAACAAGAAGGTAGTGCAGGTTGGCCCAGGAAAACTGGCAACTTCCTTTGATTTAGAGGCTTTGATGCCATTGACTCCAGAGGAAGCAGCAGAAGTAGCTGCCGCTTCAGCACCACCAGCCCAGAAGTAACAATTACCAAGTTCTGAGTGCTGATTTGTAACTTAAATGCAAATCCAATGTACGACAAGTTTAATTACAGATGATTGGTTAAATAACCTTCATCCACTGCGTACATCAGAACTGATGAAAAAGAGGTTAGAGGCTAGTACTGCCGTGAATTCCAAATATAACCTACTGATTCCATACAGGATACAAAATTCAAAATTTAAAAAGTTTATAGTATGAGCTTTTTAAGTATTTTGAATAGTAGTTTTATTTCCGCCAAGCTGTACTAGTAGACATACAAACAAGGTTTTATTTAATGTGAGGAATGAACTGTGAAACAGGTTCATAGTAATGTTTTAATATCAAGTGTGGCTTCTTCTGTACTTTTGGCAACACAACCAGTGTTAGCACAAACAAGTCAAATTACTGACGTGCAACTAAATCCCGCCGATGGGGGAATTAGTGTAATTTTAAAGACTTCTTCCGGTAACAGACCCCAGGTTTTCACTACTAAAAGAGACAAATCTTTAGTTGCAGATATCATCAATACGCAACTGCGTTTACCCCAAGGTAAGAGTTTCCGGCAAGAAAACCCCGCACCGGGAATTGTATCTGTAGAAGTTAATCAGTTAGATGCCAATAGTGTCCGGGTGACAGTAACTGGTAGCGATAATGTCCCTACTAGTAAGCCCATAGTGCGACAAGATAACAGTCTGACTCTCGGCTTTACACAATCCACAGACGCGGCAGCAGCGGTACCCGTAACACCGAGTACAAACACCACAGCACCAGCACCCACAACACAAGCTAATACTCCTGTCGAGTCTGGCAAAAAACCGAATGTATTAGTGCCTAACCCAGAAATCACAATTGATGGTAAACCAGCACAACCAGCCGGTTCCAATCAACCTTACAATCAAGCACCTCCTTTCCTACCCAGAGCAGTTGCTCCTCCAGTGGGAGATATTACCCAAGCTAACATCGATACTTCTCCCACTACTATTGATTTAGGCACTCAAGAACGAGTTCCGCGTTTAGTATTGCGAGATGCACCAGTCAGGGAAGTGTTATCGCTGCTGGCTCGTGCAGCGGGTCTTAACTTAGCTTATGTAGGTAGCGAAGCAGCAGGAGCGCAACCTGCTGGGGGTCAGCCTGGTCAGCCTGGTCAGCCTGGTGCAGCGGCTGGGAATGAAAAGACAATTTCCCTAGATATAGAAAACGAGCCTGTGCAAGATGTATTTAATTACGTTTTGCGCTTGAGTGGTTTAGAAGCGAACCGCAGTGGCAGGACGATTTTTGTCGGCACTAAACTGCCTAATTCCACCCGTGATAATGTCATGCGTAGCCTGCGATTGAATCAGGTCACGGTGGGAGTCGCTTTGAACTTTTTAGTGGCTTTAGGTGCAGAAAGTGCTGTCAGCCGTGAAAGACAAGTTACTAGTGTCAATGCTGTGCCAGTAGGTACGGGAGTAGCACCTATTACCCAAACTCAAACAACAACGGAAACAAGAGTTGAAACTCAACGCATTAATTATACAGACTCAACACCTTTATTGAGGGGTTTACAGGCATTAGGAGACGAGCGTACCAATTCCATTACTTTGATTGGTTCTCCTAAAATGGTTGAGATGGCAACAACTCAATTAACTCAACTTGATATCCGTCGTCGTCAAGTGGTGGTGAATGTCAAGATTATTGATGTGAACCTGTCGGGAGAGCAACTTTACAATACCAGCTTTTCTTTTGGGATTGGTAATAATTACTTCTCTGTTGATGGTGGTGCAGCCAGTCTCAATTTTGGTGGTTCCAGGCCTCCTACTAGCACTGAAGCAAGAAACAGTGTAACTAGCACACCTACTACCATTAATCCACTTAGTGGCGCTAATATTTTTAATGACACAAGTGCATTAAATCCCCGTGCTGGGATACAAACTGACCCTACACGACCAGGTCTAACAGAATTTACCCCAGCCGTTCCAGGAACAACTACAACTGCAATTGTCCCGACTGCGATTGATCCTGTTACTGGGGAGCCTACTCAATTTGGTTTTCAAACTACTGTAACTCCTGGTACTCCTGCTGAGTACACATACGAGCTACCCACGTTGTACCAATTCCCCAAACGTCTTTTAGCTAGTTTGCAAGCTCAGGTTACAAGTGGCAATGCTAAAATTTTGACCGATCCAAGCTTAATCGTTCAAGAAGGTCAAACGGCTAATGTCAAACTTACTCAGGAAGTAGTAGGAAACATCAAGAACGAAATCACTCGTGGTGATGGTGCTACTACACAAACTGTAACAGCAGAAAAAACAGATGTGGGTTTGACCCTGGCTGTAAAAGTAGATCGCATTGACGATAACGGTTTTGTTTCCTTATCAGTTGCACCTGTAGTTAAAGCACCTCAGGCACCCGCAGACATTAACGTTGGTACAGGCTCTCAAACAATCTTCTTGGTATCTGAACGCTCCCTTAATTCCGGCACAATTCGTCTGCGAGATGGTCAAACGCTAATTCTCTCCGGTATTATTCAAGACCAAGACCGGACAAGTATCACCAAGATTCCTATTTTGGGTGATATTCCCTTTATTGGTTCCCTGTTTAGAAGATCAAACAGAACTAATGAACGCAGAGAGGTGATTGTGTTGCTCACACCACAGGTAATGGATGACTCTGAGCGTTCCAGCTATGGTTATAACTATAATCCTAGTCCACAGGTGCGGCAAATCCTTGAGCGTCGGGGTTTGAAGGTTCCTGGTAGACAATAGACTGTTTGGGGAGATAGGGAGATGGGAAGGTGGGGTGATGGGGAGAATAACCTTCTGCTTTCTGCCTCCTGTCTCTTGCTTCTTGCCTTCTAACTGGAGTTTAGACTAAATTCCATTTTTAAGACTACAACCCATACCCAGCAAGGATTTTAGATTTTATCATCCTCAAAAGCCCATAAATGATGAAAGCCTTTTAGAATAAGGGTTTTGCGGGTTTATTTTTGAAAATAGTCTAAAGTCCAGTTCTAACTTATCCTCCCTGGTTTGTTAATGCAGCAGGGAACAGGAAACAGAGAACAGGGTTGAAACTCGCTTTTTATATGGCTTTGTTCTTAAATTGTGTAACTCCTGCAACCTGAAATCTGCTGTAATTAAATTATTACTTACCTGGAAACTATAAATGGTGTGATAAATAGATGGGTAATGATGGCATTAAAAGTCATAGAGATTTGGAAGTTTATAAAATGGCTTTTGATGCAGCTATGACTATTTTTGAGGCTTCAAAAAAATTCCCTGTTGAAGAAAAGTATTCAATGACAGATCAAATCCGTCGTTCATCTCGCTCTGTCTGTGCTAATTTAGCGGAGGCTTGGCGTAAGCGACGTTATCAAGCTGCATTTATATCCAAACTTAGCGATTCAGAAGCAGAAGCGGCAGAGACGCAAACCTGGATAGAATTTGCAGTTAAATGTCATTATCTGGATATTGAGACAGGACGAAAACTTTATCATACGTATAACCAAATTCTCGGTAAATTAGTCAATTTGATCAATAACTCCTCCTCTTGGGTAATTAAACCTCACAAAAACTAGTCACCCCATCTCCCCACCACCCCACCACCCCACCACCCCACCGCCCCAATCCCCACTAAGTATTTATTCCTAAAAAGAGGGTGTTTCGAGTACAACAATGACCCAAAAAACACAAAAAATCCTGAAATCTATATAAATTAATGCTTTCATCTGTTCACTTCGGGCTACAACGCCTTAGAATGATTCATTGAAAAGTCGCGCCAATCAGATTTACAGAGATTTTGAGTGTAAATACTCTTAAGGAACGATTTTTGTAATTCTGCAAACAGAGATTTCCGTAAAGATGCGACAAAGTGCATCCTCAAAGAATCTCCAGTAAACCTCAAGGAGTTTGATATGAACAAAGGCGAATTAGTTGATGCAGTGGCAGAAAAGGCTAGTGTCACCAAAAAACAAGCTGATGCTGTTTTAAGTGCTGCCATAGAAACAATCATTGAAGCGGTTTCCTCTGGTGATAAGGTCACCTTGGTAGGATTTGGCTCTTTTGAATCACGGGAACGCAAAGCTCGTGAAGGCCGCAACCCCAAAACCAATGAAAAAATGGAAATCCCAGCTACTAAGGTTCCCGCCTTCTCTGCTGGGAAACTATTTAGAGAAAGAGTAGCACCCCCAAAAGAGTAAGTTCTGTTCTAGGAAATCGTTTTTTGATGCAACAACAAGCGCACGGGGGGAATTTAGCTTGGGCAGCAGCACTGGCTGGCTGTCCCCCTGATGCTATTGTGGATTTTTCTGCCAGCATCAGCCCGTTGGGACCACCAAACAGCGTTATTGCTGCGATTGTGTCCCAATTAGGTAATCTTAGGCACTATCCAGACCCAGATTATAGTGAACTAAAACTAGCTCTGGGTCATTTCCATCAAATAGCTTCTGAGTGGATTCTGCCGGGCAATGGTTCCGCAGAATTACTCACTTTATTAGGTAGGGAATTAGCGCAATTATCCGCAACAATGTTAATTACTCCAGCCTTTGGCGACTATTACCGCACTCTAGCGGCTTATAATGCTAAAGTTCTGGAGTTTCCGGTTGATTTGAAAACAGACAACAGGGAGCTAGAAGGTTATTCTCCCCATCTCCCCATCTCCCCATCTCCCCATCTCCCCATCTCCCCATCTCCCCACCTCCCCATCTCCCCACCTCCCAATTGCGGTTTACTGCTGAATAACCCCCACAACCCAACGGGAAAGTTATTTACACGGGATTCTATTTTGCCTTATCTGGAAGAGTTTGCTTTGGTGGTGGTAGATGAGGCGTTTATGGATTTTCTGCCCCCTGATGAGGAACAAAGCCTGATTGGATTGGTGCAGGAACATGAAAATTTGGTGATTTTACGATCGCTCACCAAATTTTACAGTCTCCCTGGGTTAAGACTAGGATATGCGATCGCTCACCCTCACCGTCTCGCTAAATGGCAATCATGGCGAGATCCCTGGCCTGTCAACACCCTCGCCGCCGCCGCCGCTATTGCCGCCCTCCAAGATACAGAATTTCAAGAACACACCTGGAAATGGCTACCACCCGCCCGAAATCAACTATTTCAAGGTATAGCCTCAATTCCCGGATTACAACCCCTAGAAGGCGCTGCTAACTACTTACTGGTGGAGTCTCAACAATCTACCTCCCAGTTACAATCACAATTACTCCAGCAGTACCAGATTTTAATTCGAGATTGTCTTAGTTTTAAAGAATTGGGCGATCGCTTTTTCCGAGTTGCTGTTCGTTCTCAATCAGATAACCAACGCTTACTAACAGCCCTTAAATCAGTGCTGAGTGCTGAGTCTTAAGAGATGGGAGATGGGGAAGAAGACGCGGTGACGCGGTGATGGGGAGACGCGGTGAGGAAGTCGGAGTCTTGGCGGTTTCCGTCGAGTCCGTTCGTCCGAAGGACGTGCCGGAGGCATCACTTCCGAACCCGAAGGGTGAGAAAGAGAGATTGTCTTCTGAGAGTCAACTCTTTCCCCCTATCCCCGTGTTTTCTTTTCCCATATCTCTATATCTCCGTGTCTCCGTGTCCCCGCGTCCTCTTTTCCCTGTTCCCGATGAAGATTGATTACGATATCGTCATAATCGGCGGTAGTCTTGCCGGATACCAAGCCGCCTTAGCTGCAACTCAATTACACGCCACAGTGGCTTTAGTACAGCCTCAAGTTAACTATGACTTGAATTATCATCATGCACTCAGCGAACTAGCGAAAAAGGCGCAGCAATCGCTTGATTTAGTAAATCTGGGGATTTTTGCCCCGCAGGTGAATACGGCATCAGATAATTATTTCAACAGCGTAAACAATCCTCCTACAGCAGGATTAACCGAAAAATCACCACCAGCAATGTCTAATTTCGGTTCTTCCAAAGCCGTGAAAGAGGCAATGTTATATGCTCGTGGTATGACTGCAAATCTTTCACATATCAATTCCCTCGCTAATTTAGCAGCCCAAGGGGTGGATATGATCTTTGACAGTGGTCAATTTCAATCTTCTCCCCAATTGGGTTTTGCGGTAAAAGACCGAATTTTACGCGGACGGACATATTTGCTTGCTTGCGGTTCACGTCCAGCAATTCCAGAAATAGAAGGACTACAAGCCACTGGCTACCTAACCCTAGCTAATATTTGGCAATCTTTAGATCAATCCAACCCCCCAAAAAATTGGGTAATTATTGGTGGTTTACCTCAAAGCATTGAAATTGCCCAGACTTTAGCAAGGTTGGGTTGTAATGTCATTTTAATAGTTAAACATCGCCATTTTCTGTCTCATCTTGATCCAGAAATAGCCCAATTACTACTCGCACAGTTAGAAGTTGATGGTGTGCGTGTTATCACCCAAACAGTAGTAACTCAAGTCTTGAAAATTGAAGGTAAAAAATGGGTTCAGGCTGGAGATATAGCCATTGAAACTGATGAAATTTTAGTCGCAACGGGACAACAGCCAAATATAGCATCTCTCAATTTAGCAGCAGCAGGTGTGAAATTTTATCCCCACCGCTTGGTAGTCAATGAAAAACTACAAACCACCAATCACAGAATTTACGCTTGTGGTGATGTTATTGGTGGTTTTGATATTGCCAATCTTGCTAATTATGAAGCCAACATAGCGCTGAAAAATGCTCTATTTTTTCCTAACCTTGCAGTTAATTATCGGCCTATTCCCTGGGGAATATTTTCTCAGCCAATGGTAACACAAGTTGGTTTAACAGAGAGCCAAGCTAAACGCCAATATGGTAAAAATGAAGTTTTAGTTTTAAAACAGTATTTTAAAACATCAGCAGCAGCCCAAATAAAAGGCGAAATTACTGGTATTTGTAAATTAATTGTCCGAAATAATGGAGAAATTTTAGGATGTTCTATATTAGGAGAGGAAGCAGCCGAGTTAATTAATCTAATTGCGTTAGCAATATCACAAAATATTCAGGTTAAGCATTTAGCAAATTTGGCTCCTGTTTATCCCAGCTTCTCGGAAATATTGGTAGAAACTGCAAGGGAATGGGGTAAGCAAAGACTTCATAAAAATTACGCTTTACAAGAGTTTTTGCAAAGCTTTTTCTATTTTCGCCGCAATTGGAATTTATAGTGTTTTTTTCACGCAGAGGAACGCAAAGTACGCGCGGAGGAAGGAGGAGGGTTTTTTGTAGTTATTTAGTCCGTTCTTTATGGCGATTCGGGGTTTTTTCTATTAAGGAGACACTACCAATACCTTGGAGGATTCCCCGCCCTATTAAACCCAATCCTCTTCCAATTACTTGGGTAAGAATGAAAACCAATCCACTACCTAAAAAGGATAAGATAGATTGTATGCGGGGTGCGATCGCATCACGAAATTCTAGCACTAATGTCACTACTAGGGGAATACCAGAAAGTTTTGCTAACTCTGGGCCGCGAGGTGCATATATTGATATTTTAGCAATACCACGAGGCGCAAATACAAATAGCTCATAGCGGCTTTCAAAAATTTCTTGGGCTTCAGTCACATAATTCCGCAGTCGGTATTTCCACGACAAGTTATTTCTAAATCGTTCAATTTCTCTGGTGGAAATCATGTGCCGATCATAATAACCTTGTTTAATCGTTTCTATATCTGCTAAAAAGTTTAGTAATGGCTGTACTACAGCATTAGCTACCTGAATCAACAAATTCTCTAAAATTATTGATGCTTGAGAATTTGCTTGTTCACTACCTGCTCGATAGGATATGTTATCAATATACAAATCTGTTTGCAAAACTAAATAAGAAAACAACTCGAAGGTTAAGGGAATTTTATTCAGAATTTGTGTTTCGATGCTTGCTGCGTTATCCAGCATAAAACCGGCTATTTCTATTTTGTTATCGCCTAAATATATACAGGAAAATTTTCCAAAAAAATCTCTAATTACTTCTTGCCATAAATCAATGAGTATTTTATTTTTTAAATCTTGTATTAAGTTTAATTTGACATCATTATTGCGTAAATCATCCAATTGTTGCGACAATTTTTGCAGGATGATATAAAGTAATTCTCGTTTTTTTTCTTCCCGAAAGATGTCAATTTCTAAGGGTATATCTGTGAGATTCTGTAGAGGAAACTGAAGTTTAGTAACGCAGGATGTAAATACTGTAGATTGCAGCACTCTTGGACTCAGTAAGGGCGGCAGAAAAGTTGGCATCTGCTGTGAGTTTAATGGACTAATAGCGTTAGTAGGATAATTAGGTGAAGGTAGTTGTTGAGAAGGCTGTATTGGTTGTTCTTCCTTTGGTGCAGCTAATAAATGATTAACCAACCAACGAGCGGCTAACAGTTCACGTCTTTGTCCTGCGAGAATAGCTTTATCTAATAGTGGTAGTCCAGGAATTTTTAATTGTCCTGTGACTGCGGTGAGAGTAGAGTTAATGTAGTTAATTCCTGACAAACGAACATTATTCCGCAGACTAGTAAAAGGCAAAGAGGATGACAAAGACGCGACTATAGACCAATAGTGACCACCATCTGCTACTTCTCGAATGATGGGGACTAATTCAGAAATAGATATACCTTTAGGACAATAGCCATTGACACCAGTAGACTTGGCTGCTAACAGCAGTTCTTGTGTGGAGATAACACTCAAAAGCAATATAGGTATCTGGGGGTATAATGCTTTGAGTTGTTTACAGAATTGCAAACCTAGTTGCTGAGATTCCCTAGAATAACCATTACCTAACTCTAAAACTATTAAATTCACTTGGTTAGGGTCTTGGGCTAAAATTTGGGCTAAAATTTGCAAAGCGGCGATATCTGTTGGGACATCAGCTATTATTTGTATATCGGATATGCTTTCCAGCGCCACCCTTAGCCCTAGACGAAAGATGGGATCTGGGTCAATTAGCAATAATCTTAAAGGGCGATCGCGCATAGTATACTCAAATACAAATACTTTTTTCCCAACTAGGAACCAGATTTTATACTTAGCTGATTAAATCTGATCGTTATCTATTATTCATGCCTATGCCCTATGCCCAATAACTCATAATTAATCACTATCTTGACCGGATGGTGAGTTACGATAGCCATAAAAGTTAATGGTGTAGCCAGTAATGTTCACTCCTGTTTGCACCTCAACTTGGTGGAGAAACTCTTCAGATAGTTCCACGTGAACATCGAGAATTTGATTTGTATCTATACAGTTGACGTGGCTATGGGCATCACTAATATTACCGTATAAACGTCCATCACAATGTTCAATACACTCAATGATACCCTGACTGGATAGGGCTTCTAAATTTTGATAAACAGACGTATGTCCGATATCTTTACCTTGTTGGTTTAAACGATCATAAATCTCTCTGGCAGAAAGATGTTCATTTGCTTGCCAAAGTAGTTCCAGAATAAAGCGGCGCTGGCGGCTGACGCGCATACCCAGAGCTTGACACTGTTCTAGAGCATCTTCTAAGGAACGAATTGGTTTTTTAGAAATAGCTGGTTTTTGCATATTTCAATTTCTTAACTACTGGGACATTTTTCCCGTTCAATGTTGAGTGTTGATTTATAGATGTCAGGATCTTAGACACATTTTTTGCTTATACCTATCTTGTTGGTATTTAGCACTGTAGTTATCACAGGCTGTAGCAACTCTTTTGCTTATTGACAGTTGCATTTTTACATCCTAGCTCTAAAACAAACTCATAACAACTTTAGCTTAAAATCTTTGTTAATGTCCATCCTAGGATAGTTGTATATTATTTACAAGTAGATGTGGTTGACATCTCTGGAATTCGTCAAAGCTATTTCTAGACTAGTTTTCAGCAAGCAATAGCATGATTACTAAAGAAGCCCTCTGATAAACACGAAAAGAATCAGAACAGCAGGCACACGTCACGCTGCGCTATGACGGCTAATATTAGGACTGCTATAGTAAAAATTTTTCATCTTTCTGAGCCGTATTTACTCTAGTAGTGTAATTATATAGGACTAATATTTGATTTTTGAAATAACTGAGATTTTTTCAAGAATCAAATCGGATTCTCATACCATCAATTTACAACTCAAATAAGATTGCCATATGACCTGTTTTATTACTACAAAAAATCAGGAGAAATTAAATAATATTAAAAAATAAATCAATAAAGATAATAACGAAAAAATTAATTAAACAAAAACGCCTTACTTAATACAGATCTACTCTATTAATCTTTAAGAAATTAGTTCACTTGGTTATAAAGAGATATATTGGTTTATGACTAAAGTTATACATCTTTAGTTAGATCAACCTGCTGTGTGAAACCGTTATAATCGAGATGCACCACCAGGTTATTTTTATGACAAAAAAACGACAGAAAAAGGAAGACGAAAATCAATCTGTTGATCTGCCACAGAAAATTACTGAATCCTATGGAACTGGAGTAAAAGACTTACCGGGATATAATGTTGGTCAACGTTCAGGGCGAGATCATGGGCAAGAGTATATAGAAAGCAGTCCTGAATTTCCGGCGGAATATAATATTATTGCTGATGAAGTTGATGTTTATTGGCAAGAGACTGTAGGAGATGAAGCTGTGGGTGGTACTGTGGCTACTCCTGAACACAATATAACGGAGGAATTAGAAGCAGCGGTAGGTTTAGAAATAAATGATGATACCTTTCTCCATACGAAGGATATTTTAGAACACCGTGATGAAGCTCGATGGGAACTAGATCCTCGGTCTGCCGAAGTTAAGGAGTGACAAGCAGAGTAAACACGATACAGGAAGAGGATTTCTTTACAAGAGATTCGGAAAAAATTGCCAATAATTAACTGTGTGGTTATTACCTCACATTATTGATAATTAATACGATAAAAACCAGTTATTTAGTTGTTTTTCCATGATGAATAAATCTTCCGATAGAGAATATTAGTTGATATTTTCTATTTCTTTACTTCTTGAGATAGTAGATTTATGTTTTTTATAAGTATAATCTAGTCTCGAAGTTATGAAAACAGAATGAGGAAAAAATTGATGGCTAAGGAAGCAGGGAAGAAACCCATTGATTCGGCTCATCGTATTGATTCAGATACATATGATCGGGGCATCATTCCAGCAGAAACAGCGGCGCGCATAGCCAGAGAAGGAGAAAATTATAAAAAAATTCCTACGGAAGAACAACTCTCAAGTGCGCCTACAGATGACCAAACTAATGATGAAAGCATCCGCACCACTGATGGTTACACTGTTGATCAAGAAGGTCTTTTAAATAACTATCCAGTTGAACCAGAGATGTATTATGAAGTTCCAGGGGATGCGCGAAAAGAAATAGCCAGAGATGCCGCAGAACGCCTTGAGGAACTACAAGAAGTTAAAGAAGATAAAGCCGGTGAATTGACAGAAAAAGGCGATAAACGAGGTAAAGGAACCGGCATTATTTAGTGAAGATGCTGTATTCTGGGTGTAATTACTTGATTGCACCCATTATTCATTTGAGTGTTTTATTTCCACATTCAAATGCGGCAGTCCTTCTAATTTTTCAGTGACTATTTCTTCCTCTACTGATGGCACAAAAATCCTCAAGCCACCTGGTATGCAGTTAATTTCTACAGGAGTTGTACCCACTATTTCCCCATCTATGACTATCTTTTGTGGTGGGTCAGTTGTGATTTTAAACTTTTGACTTCGCAGATAGCCAATATCATTACGTTCCGTTGCGGTACCTGTGGAAGCACTTTGAAGTAAATGGAACGTGGCTGCGATCGCACCAGCTTTATTATCTGGAGCTACAATTGTTAAATCTAGCAATCCATCATCAAAAATAATACCCGCTGGACCCTGAGCTAAAACTGATGTGGGAGGTGCAGCATTGGCCACTGTCACCGCTGACGCAATGGTTCTCACTATCTTGTCTTCTGTTTCAATTTCGACAGCGAATTTCTGCAAATTTTGTAGTTCTTGGATGCCTGCTAAAATGTAGGCTATCATTCCAAAACGATTTTTGGCTTCCCTGTCTGCTTTTTCGACTGCTCCCGCTTCAAAGCCAATACCGACCAATAAGACCATCGGTCTATCATTACAATAAGCTATATCTACTGTGCGGGTTTTGCCTTCTAAAATTGTTTCACAAGCGGCGACGATGGTATTGGGAATATTTAAAGCTGCTGCAAAAGCGTTTGCTGTTCCCCTGGAAATAATCCCAAAGGGAATATTAGTATTAATTACCGCAGCAGCAGCAGCTGATAAAGTTCCATCTCCCCCGGAAACAATAATCTCCTCTACTCCCCTTTCTACCGCTGCTTGAGCTAGTTGATCAGCATCTATTTCTTCAGTTGTGAAATAAATATCTAAGTCAATTGTTGGCTCTAATAATGCCCTAATTTGATCTAATTCTAATTCTGGATTCCCCTGACCCGCAACCGGATTAAATATCAGGCAGGCTGAACGATTCATAGAGCTAAAAAATAGGTTTACTCATATAGTAGTATATTCCAGGTAATGTAGTGTCTACTTCTACCTATCTATTAGATATCTCTAGAAATTAAATATTCTTTATCCAGAAACCTGATAGAAACGTTCCATGAGTAGTTTTATACTAAGTTTCCTAAATGACTTGTCACCAAAATTCTCAGTACAAACCCTAATTATCAGTTTTCAACCGAACATGATATGACAAATTGTTGAGTATATTTGATAACTTTCCAAATATCGTCTTACAAATCTTAAGCACTATTGATCGCTAAATATGCGTATATTTTTACCAAATTTTAACCTTATATTACTAAAAACTTAACCTTTTGGCTGTTCACTAACAATATATTCACTTTTTGCTGCAACATTTAGAACCCCCATAGACCTGGTATTTGCAGGAATTGGGGGATTATTTATTAGAAATTCAAGGGTTAAAGACTTCTACTCGACGGCAGCAATAAAAGCGGTAATTTATACTTAATTATGTTAACCTGCTCTGGGCGGGTTACAGTCGGCGATTTATATCAATTCACTTAATTAAGGGAACATCAAAAAATAAATTACCCAAAAATCGTAGGGTGGGTTAGGACGGTAGTCCGTAACCCACCATAAAATTAGGGGATTTTTCTATTTGGAAGTCCCTAAAGCTACATAAGAATCTCACAGTCTCCGATTAAGAGCGTCAGTTCATTTGTATCCACTTTAAAGTGAAACGATATTAGACCTCAACTGAAACAGGTTTGAATTTTGACTTTTGAATTGTTTAAAATAATAGCAGTAGCTAAATCAGAGAGGAACGCTATTATACATACCCAGAAGCAAAATAGTATCGCCTATTCCTGTGTCATTCATCTGAGTCATGTCATCGACACGGGTATTCCTCAATGGCCGGGTGATCCTCCCGTAACATTTACTACTGTTGCCGAACTGCAAGATGATGGTTATTATCTGCGACGTTTTTCTTTAGGGGAACATAGCGCTACTCATATTAATGCCCCTAATAGTTTTTATACGAATGCTACAAGTATTGATGAATACCCAGCCCAGTCTCTGGTAGTACCTGCGGTAGTTATAGATATCTGCAAGCAAGCAGCAGTGAATGCTGATTATCTCCTCACTATTGCTGATATTCTGACTTGGGAAGCAGAATTTGGGACTATTCCTGCTGAATGTGCCGTACTACTTTATACAGGATGGCAAGCTAAATGGCTAGATAAAAGCGCCTTTTTGAACCACGACGAACAAGGAAATATGCATTTTCCAGGCTTTGGGAGTGATGCAACCCAGTTTTTAATTACTGAAAGAAAAATTGCTGGAGTAGGAATTGATACACATGGTGTAGATTCAGGGCAAGATATTCATTTTACTACTAATCGGTTGTTGTTAGAGCGATCGCATAGAGAGCAGTCTCGAAGCCAATCGCTGATTGTATTAGAAAACCTAACCAATTTAGATCAACTACCGCCTCAAGGCGCTACTCTAGTGATTGGTATTCTCCGATTGCGGGGTGGTTCCGGTTCTCCTGCGGCTGTAATGGCTTTATTTTGATTTCAGCCACAACTAAGACTTTGAGCTAGAAATTTGTTACTTTTTCACCAAAATATATGCAGTAGCATATTCTGGTAATTGCTGAATATGCTGCCTAAATTCTCTTTGATTCTGAAAAATACCCGCCAAAAAATCAAGTTGAGCAAGATTTGGCAAAAACGCTCCACCTGTATCTGCAATTACTCCCATTTGTAAGCGTTTATTTCCAGCTTGATTATACTCCATAATAATCACCCTTCCTAACCCCATGTTTAATACATCCCCGGCAAAAGTTACTCCTGGTTTGATAGATATTTTTGCATCTATTTGGTGTCCGTAACCTTTAATTTGATCAACTTTTCTAAAATACCAATAACGTTTTTGTGATGTTGCTTTTAATCCCTTCACATAAGATATGCCATTATTTTTATCAACGTTAAAAAATGCTTTAGAACCGTCTGTAAAATTAATTAAGATTGTTCCCTGCATTAAAGCTTCTTCTAAACCTTCACGAGTTAAATATGCCAAAGGTTCAACTTTCCCAAATTCTTTACCCCCAGGTTCATAAATACCTGACAAAACATCTTGCTTCGTATATTTCATGTAAAATTTATCTGCATCTGAATTTTCTTTTAAACTATAAATTGGTATATTATATTTAGAAGTTTTGCTGCGAGAACCAGAATGGGTAAAAACAGCATATTTTGTAATTCGTAATTGCTTCTGTTTTGGCTTTTCAGGGTTATAAGCAGACCATTTAATTACTCGAAAATTAGCGTTAATAAAATTCGGATCTTGTAACCGAGTGGTGCGATTATTACTAATATCCTCCTGTAAAACTGTAATCATAAAATCTAAAGTTTTGAGAATATCTTCTAGAGTAACTCCCTGGCTTAATAACAGCCCATTTCGAGAAATATCAGGGTCTTCTTGGGCATGATCTTGGAAATATTTTCTAGTATTGGTAAGAACCGTTAATAAATCTGCTTGATTAAAACTAACTTTGGTAGCTGGTAATTTTACTGGTTTTAAAACATGATTACCATTCACACTATATTGATATTTTTTCCACTCATCAATAACAGAATAGAATACAGATGTACTTTTAGACTTCTGGCTGCTATTTAGTTCAGATATTTGCTGATTAATAAAATTACTAATGGGCGCTTCAGTCAGAGGGGTTTGAGTTTTAGCAGTATTTGACGGCTGAATAAAAGCTAAATTAGGTGTAACTTGTTGTTGCTGAATTAGCTGCTTATTCACAGACTGTGGAGCTAGATAGTTATTAGCTAAATTAGCAAGTATTAACGTGGCAACACCTGCTGTGATTTGAAATTTTTGATTGAAGAAGATACTCATAAGTCTAAATCAGGAAATTAGTTTCTAAATTTGTTTGTATGCCCGAAGTAAAAAACCTTGATAAGCTATTATACCTCAGTACTCTTAATAATTACTTTCATAGGAGATAAAAAGCAATTATCAATCTTAATTAGTAACAGATAAACTTAGATTTTGCACAAACACTTTCTAGATATTCATAAAAAATTATTGATATCTTGACAAAATCAATAAGTAGTTAATTCTCACTTATTAATCTAAATCTAAGCGGCAAAATATTGGATTACTCTTAATTGGAATTTTTGGTATTTTTGTTACTATATTTTTGACTACGTTATGCTATTCAAATCTTAATTTGTTAATTGATTAATACAAAAAAATGTTTTTTACTAAAAATACTTTAATAGACATCGAATTTTATTTAAATTAAATATGCCTTATCCAGAACCCTTGTAGAGACATTTCATATCAAATTCAGCTAATTGCTTATCAAAAAAACTCGACCTGTCACCGTGCGGTTCCCTAAAGATAAGTATAGGTAGGGATTCTCGGTACTACATTCTTTCTTTACTCATCCATTTCTTTCAAAGTTGCTAAAGCTGAAGGAGATAAACGGCTGAGATAGCGGAATATCCAGTATTTAAATATAGTATTTAGAATCACAGGAAATGTAGCAATAAATAGAAATATTCCGTTTCTACTTGCTGGTAAACCCAAATGTTCTGCTACTGCTTCTAAAAGAATTTCCCACCCATGCGGGGAGTGGAAACCAACAAATATATCTGTAAATAAAATAATTAAAAATGCCTTAGCACTATCACTTAAACCATAGATGATTTGATCTAGAAAATATTTTACAAAGATAATATCTTTTTTGCTGAAAGCAATAACTATAGCAAAAGCAACCAGTGAAATTACATCAGCAAATACATTACTGATAGCATTGCTACTTTTATAAGTAAATTCTGCGGCTATTTCCCTAACTTTATTCTTAAGCTTGGCTTCAATTTTTTCTGGTAAAATTTCCGGTGCTGGAAGTAAAAGACTTTCAAATTTTAATTGTTTTTCAAAATTTGTTAATTCTTTCAAAGCTGCTTCTTCCATTTCAGAATTTAGAAAAATTTGTGTTTTGTTTTCGATTCTAAAGTTTTCTACTAGAGGATGAATTAACAAAATTTTAGAAAAATGCTGAGTTAATAGTGGTACAATAATTAACAACAGCAAAAATTTGATTGCCCTTCTTGTCCTATTTCTAGAAATTCGATACTTTTTCACAAATTCTTCTTCTGCCTTAGGGGCAAAATCTTGGGTAATTTTATTAATTGTTATGCCAATAGATCTAGGAATTACCCCCGTTTTTTGAATTGTAGGTGCGGAATTTGTGACATCTTTATCGGGTAAATTGGATAATTTTTGAACTGGATTAGGATTAATTGGCAGAGGTTCAAAAATTGATCCATCTCGCGGCGTATATCTAGCTATTACTTCATCAATAAATTTGAGCTTTTCTAAAATACTAGAATCTGAAGTATTAATAAATGTACTTCCTAAATTAAATTCCGCTAATCTCACTTTAATAGTAGTTAAATTTCTATTGAGATTTCCCTGCCAATAAGACATCACATTTTCTGTGTAATTGGCTAATTCAGGAGAAATTTTTTGCCCATTAAATTGTTCTATTTCTATCTTTTGGATGGCTTCAGCCGCTTGATAAGCATCTAAAATAGCTCTTTCTGGAGTATTTATAAACCATTGATTAAATAAATGCCAATATTCTGTAAATTTTTGGCGGATTAATTGGGTTTTTTGCGCGAAAAAAGATAATTTCATGACAGCTAATGTAAACGGTTAATTTTTTAATTTTATTAAAATTTATATCACAAATGAAGAGTAGGAAATAACCACGGTTCTAGACTTTGATATTGGTAATGAGATGATGATGCAAGATATGATTTAGGACTTTTTGTTCAAACCGCGTGGTGTAATATAAAATTATTACCTTCCTACCAGAAGAATACCAATTAAATTAACCGCTAAGACACTATTGCAATCTCGTTCGCAGTAGCGTTGCGTAGCAAATAGTAGGACGCAAAGAAATAAGGAAGAAGATAGGTAATCTTACACTGGGAAGGGAGTAAGATAGAAGTTGACAGACTAATAGAGTCCGGTAATCTCACACCAATCATCTATTATAGATTGCATATAGGCACGCCGCTTCCAAAACTAATCAACGGATAGGAAAGGTTGTCATGAAGAGCAAAAACCCAATAATCTTAGCTTTAGCTTTGAAAAGCGCGATTTTATTTTCACCCTTGCTGCTATCCACTGGTTTTGTCAGTGGACAACCTGCGCTATCTGCACCATCTTCTCAGATATTATCAAATCAGGAACGAGAAGAATTAACCCGACTGCGAGCAGAAAACAGAATTCAAAAGCAAGTGCAGTCTAATTTTGAACGTGCTTTTACTCGCACAAATACTTTGCTTAATGTCTGGTTAACTATTTTAAGTTTATTTCCCGTGGCTTTAATTGCGGTATTGTGGTTATTACGCCGAGCAGCAATTCGGGAAATTGTTGACAGAGCAATGCAGCAAATACAGGGAATGGAAAAGTTACAAACTCAGCTAACTACGGTCAAGCAAGAAGCAGAAAATATTATTCAAGATGCTAATATTATAACTCAGGAATTAGCTCAAAAAGTTAAATCTTTAAAAGAAAAAATCCAAGCAGAAGAAGAAAATTTATCTATCTTATTATCTGATTTATCTCTATCAAAACAAGAATTTTTGTTAACATTAGAAAGTGAAATAAACACGGCTCAAGAGCATATCAAGGTTTTACAAGCAACATTAAATACTCAAATAGATGAATTTAATTCATTCGCTCAACTCCAAAGGGATATAACAGCTAAAAATTTACGTAAATTAGAATCTGATTTAGCTGATAAATTAGGAGAATTTCAATTAAGCGCTAAACAAGAAAAAGATTTAGCTCTTAGCAATATAGAAACATATAGTGCTGATTGTATATCTCAATTTCAAGTTTTACATTCGGAAACTGAACAGCAAAAAGATAAGACTATTGAAAGTTTGGTAAAATTAAATTCAGATTTTGCAGTTCAATTATCTCAATTTCAGTTAGATGCTCAAACTCAAAAAGATAAAATAATAGCGGACTTAGGAAAATTAAATAATTTAGTGAAATCAGAAATTTCCGCATTACAAAGTGATGCTCAAACTCAAAAATATACGATGCTGGAGAGTTTAGATAAATTAAAAATAGAATTTACTAATCAACTTTCAGAATTACAATTAGATGCTCAAAACTACCAACAGTTAGTAATTGCCAATTTAGACAAATCTGGTGGTGAGTTGACTTCGCAATTTTCAGAATTACAAAATAATGTGCAACAACAAAAAAATCGGGTTTTGAAGAAGTTAGAAAAGTTAGAAACAGAATTTGTTAATCAACTTGCAGAATTACAATTAGATGCTCAACAGAGGCAAAATTCTCAGTTACAAGAATTAATCCAAATCACAACTAAAGCTATTCCTGAGTCAGAACAAGTCCCAGAACCACCTCAACCACAAGTTTCTGCTGATGATTATGTCAAAGAAGGAGATATTCTTTTTTCAGAAAAACGTTATGCAGATGCATTTGCAGTTTATGAACAAGCGGTAAAAGTTCAACCTGATGATGCTGGAATTTGGCTGAAGCGGGGTCTAATTTTGAGTAGATTAAAACGTTATAAAGAAGCTATCGCTTCCTATAATCAAGCCATTAAAATTAATCCTGACTATCATCAAGCCTGGTGTGATATTGGTGTGGCTTGTGGAAATTTAAGCAAACATCAAGAAGCATTTAACTGTTTTGATAAAGCTACCCAAATTAAACCTGATGATGGAGTTGCTTGGTTAAACCGTGGTTTATCTTTGGTAGAATTAGAACGTTATGAAGATGCAATCACTTCTTTTGATCAAGCGTTGCAATTCCAACCCAATTCCCCTAAAATCTGGGATAAACGGGGTTACACTTTGGTCATGTTAGGAGAAGATGAAGAAGCAATTAACAACTTTGACAAAGCCCTAGAAATAAAATCAGACTATGCTAGTGCTTTTTACAATAAAGCAGCTTGTTATGCACTACAAAGAGAAATTGAATTAGCTTTAGAAAATCTCCAAAAGGCGATTCAACTTAATCCTCAATATAGAGAAGATGCTGCGAGTGATATAGATTTTGATGATATTAAAAAGGAACCAAGGTTTCAAGAATTAATCAAATAAGTTGATTTATATGAAACCGATAAACCCTAAAAACCTCATCCTCCTCCTATACAATAAAATGGCGGTTTTAAAGTCTCTCTCCTACAAGGAGAAAGGTTTTTAAGTAAATTGTGAGACTTTTTAAACAACCTCTAATATCAAGACTAGCTAATTCTGATCAAAAAAATTCTCCGCGTCTCCGCGTCACCCCATCTCCGCGCGGTTCCCTAATTATAAGTCTTTAACAGAACACGGTATCAACCGCAGACAGGAACACTTTTCTAGAAATCCAGATGCTTTTTTATCCGCAGTTGGGTTATGAGTGTGGGCTGGAGTCGGTCGAATAATCCCAGCAAATAGGTCATCTAATCCATAGGGGGTGAAAAATTGCCATTCTCCTTGTGTATCTATCTTTACGCCTACAGCAGTGGCGGTATGTAGCCAATCTTTAATGCCATCCTCTACACTAGAATAAGTTCTACGACCATCGCGCCAACGAGCAAAACTGGATTGATTTTTAATATCAAACACATAATCAGGAAATTGGGCTGTGAGAGTAGCCTTTGCTGCTAGTTCTTGGGAACGGTTTCCCCCGTCATCAAAGAATGCAATATCAAAATCGTTGATGACTAACCCACATTCTGTTCCAAATATAGAATGCCAAACGGTATTTCGCACTGCACCCCCAGCCAACCACCAATTAGGTAAGTCCAGTAAGGCTATTTCTGGTAATACCGTGCCAATAATTGAATCAGCTAAAATGATTTTAAGGCTTGTCTGAATATTCATAATCTATTACAGGGAATTTTTAGAGTGAAAGAGAAAACACTTTTTCTGATCTGAAATGATTCTTCCATAAGATAGCTACGGACATAGCCGATTTTTACCACTGATATTATTATCCAACTATGACAGATCAGATTGTTGCTCTTTTATAATCCTGATAAAATGTTTAGATGTTAAAAATAAAACATCCTCAAAAAACAAAACCCGGTTGGTCTTTGGACGAGCGAGATCCAAAGTTCATCGAAACAATCATGCCCCTCTTAGGCTTTTTGTATAACTACTATTTTCGAGTTCAAACTAGTGGTTGGGAAAATGTCCCAGATGAAAAAATCCTCATTGTCGGCTCGCATAATGGGGGACTCGCTTCTCCCGACACGTCGATGATGATGTACGACTGGGTACGCCGCTTTGGTGCTGAAAAACCAATTTACGGTTTAATGCATCCCAAAGCTTGGCAAGTTTTCCCTGCTTTAGCAGAAATAGCCATGAAGGGTGGGGCTGTTATCGCTCATCCGCAAATGGCTTATCAGGCTTTACGGTCTGGAGCTAGTGTTTTAGTTTATCCTGGTGGTGCAGAAGATGTGTTCCGTCCCCATGAAATGCGGGACAAAATTTACTTTGCTGAACGACGTGGATTTATCAAGCTGGCGTTACGGGAAAATGTGCCGATTGTGCCGGCGATTTCTTGGGGGGCCCATGATACCCTATTTATTTTGGCAGATTTGTACAAAGTTGTTGAGCAATTCCATAAGTGGGGTATGCCGTGGCTGTTTGGGGTTGATCCCTTAGTTTTTCCTATTTATCTGGGACTACCTTGGGGTTTAGCCCTTGGGCCTCTGCCTAATATTCCCTTGCCTGTGCCTATCCACACCAGAGTATGTCCACCAATTGTGTTTGAACGCTATGGAAAAGAAGCCGCAAGCGATCGCACTTATGTTAATGAATGCTATGAGTTAGTGAAAAGTCAGATGCAGCAGGAATTGGATAATTTAATCCAACAAGCTGGTAATTGATATAGTGGGGCGGACTTTCGCCCCTAGATAAGTAGTCGGACAAAATTAAATTCACTCGTTGAGAGAGGGAACTCTTAACTCTTAACTGGGAAAAGAAAAATCAGTTAGAAATATTTGGTAATATTAAAGGATAAATGGGATTTTAAGTTTTTGATAATTTGAGGTTAAAACAGATGACTCAGGAATTAATAGACCTCAGAAATAGTATTTTACAAGGACGTTACGCAGAAGCTTTAGAAATCGTGGACGAATTGGAAGGAATGAATAAACAAGCTATTCTGCGAAATATCCAATCTTATTTAACAATTTTATTGATTCATTTGATTAAAAACCAAGTAGAACGGAGATTAACTTCTTCTTGGGTTGCTTCTATTCGTAATTCAATTAGAGAAATTAAGAAGGTAAATCAGAAAGATAATAAAAAATCCTATTATGTCAATGAAGATGAATGGAAAGATTTAATAGAGGAGGAGGTGATTGAAGATGCTATAGCCGATGCTAGTTTGGAAGTGATGAATGGTAAATATACTCGTTCACAACTTTCAGCAATTATAGATAAAGATGAGATTTTAACTACTGCAAATAAATTGCTATCTTTAACTTATATTTATTCTGCTAAGGAATTACCAGCAATTATGGATGATTATATTAGTCAATTGGTTGGGGGAGAATATTGGGGGTAGAATTGATTACGTCAGAATCAGGATTTAGAGGATTTAGGGATTTATGGCTTACGCCAAGCTACGCGAAAAGGATGTTGGTTTGCGTTGAGGTTTTTTGGATGTGAAGATTTTGTATGTATTTAGACCACACTCTTAATTACTCTCTGCGACTCTGCGTGAGGAAAAGAGGTGTAGTTTACTCACCTGAAAATCCTAATTCAGACATTAATAATAACTTTGGGAAATCAAAATCATAGTATATATGCGCGCACAGATTCCCATTATAAAATAAGCATAATTCAAAGCCAGAAACTTGTCAATAGGTTTAGGAAAAATATCTTCGTAGAGACATTTGATAAAACATCTCTACAAAATCTAATTACTTCTAAACCTTCAACGCCTTTTCTGCTTGGAAATGCAACAACAAACCATATTCCAAACCTTCAACGACAGCTTGATAGGAAGCTTCCAAAATATTCGTAGAAACGCCTACAGTAGTCCAACGTTGTTGACCATTCCCAGATTCTACCAAAGCGCGAGTTTTTGCGGCTGTTCCTGTATGTCCATTGAGAATTCTGACTTTATAATCAGTCAACTCAAAGTCGGCAATTTGGGGATAAAAGTTTACCAAAGCTTTACGCAAAGCAGCATCTAAAGCTGCAACTGGTCCATTTCCTTCCGCAGCTTCGAGAATATTTTTACCATTAACAGCTACTTTCACGGTCGCTAAAGAATTAGTAGTTTCCTTCACCTCCACTAAATCACAGTGTACTTGAAACCCTTTAACCTCAAAAAATAATTGTCGAAGTCCCAACGCTTCATACATTAACAATGCAAAACTAGCTTCTGCGGCTTCAAATTGATATCCTTGACTTTCCAATTCCTTCATGCGTTGGAGAATTTGTCTAGCTTGGGGATGATCCTTATCTAATTCAATTCCACAAGTTCGGGCTTTAGCTAAAACATTGCTTAAACCAGACTGTTCAGAAATAACAATACGACGTTGGTTTCCCACCAGTTCCGGCTGAATATGTTCATAGGTTAAAGGATTACGTTCTACCGCCGATACATGAATACCACCTTTGTGAGCAAAAGCCGAAAGACCGACAAAAGGCGCGTGTTCATCAGGTGCGAGATTGACAACTTCGCTGACAAAACGACTAGCTTCTGTAAGTTGATTTAGCTGGTGTTCACCGATACAGCTATAACCAAGCTTTAGTTGTAAATTAGGAATCAGAGAACACAAATTAGCATTACCGCAGCGTTCCCCATAACCGTTGATTGTACCTTGTACCATCGTTGCCCCAGCCATAACTGCGGCTAAGGCGTTAGCTACAGCCATTTCTGAATCGTTATGAGTATGAATGCCAATTTTGGTGATTGGGAATTGGGTAAGAGCTTTTTCCTCATTCCTGGTTAAGAGTTCTCTGTTCCCTATTTCCTTAACTACATCTTTAACAATCTGAGAAACTTCATGAGGTAAAGTTCCGCCATTGGTATCACACAAAACCAACCATTCAGCACCTGATGTCATTGCTGTTGTTAATGTTTGTAAAGCATAATCAGGATTTTGCTTGTAGCCATCAAACCAATGTTCAGCATCGTAAATTACACGCCGTCCTTGAGAACGCAGATACTCAATTGTGTCACCAATCATGGCTAAATTTTCTTCCAGACTGGTCTTGAGTCCGGCTGTAACGTGTAAATCCCAAGATTTACCAAAAATTGTCACCCAGCGAGTACCTGCTGCTAAAATCGCTTGCAGCATGGGTTCATCTGCGGCTATGGTGTGAGGGCGACGAGTAGAGCAAAAAGGAACTACTTCTGCTTGTTTGAGGGGATTTTCTTGAAGTTCCCAGAAAAATTGTACATCCTTAGGATTTGCTCCTGGCCAACCACCTTCTATAAAGGGAATCCCTAATTGATCAAGTTTGTGAGCAATGCGTAATTTATCTTCTATAGAGACTGATAGTCCTTCCCGTTGAGTGCCATCTCGTAGAGTAGTGTCATAGAGCCAAAGTTGAAGAGAGGGGTTTGTGGTCATAAAACTAAGACATGAGAGACAACTTTGTGGCGATGTGCCAATATACAACAAAAAGCCAGTTTGGTATTTTAAATATGCCCCAGGTAGTAGCTCAAGGTAAATTAATTGAGTGTGAAAGCAAAGCCAACTTACGCAAGGTGCTGTTAAACAATTGTGTAGATCTCTATAATGGCGGTTCTCAGGTCATAAACTGTCGGGGACTTGGCAGTTGTGGTACTTGTGCGGTTAAGGTAGAAGGCGAAGTATCAGTAGCGAATTGGCGTGATCAAACACGGCGTTCGCTTCCGCCCCATTCTCCTACAGCTGATTTGCGTTTAGCTTGTCAAACTCAGGTTTTAGGCGATGTAAAAGTCACAAAATTTGATGGATTTTGGGGTCAAGGTTCTCAATTAGTTTGGACACCAGAAGGTTAAAAAGGAGACAAACAAGATGGGCAGATGGACACCTCTGATTTTGATGGCAGGAGGCGTGGCGATTTTGCTGGGTACGTTGCTAGGTATTAACTTTCCCATGGGCGGACAACAAAGCGCTAATGTTCCCCCTGGTCGCAGAGCGTCTAGCGTCCTCCCAGCTAATATTAATGTTAATAGCACTGCTACCAGGAATGATCCTGAAACTGCTACTAGCAATAATTCGGAAACCGCTACTAGCAATAATTCGGAAACCACCACTAGTAACGATTTTGATGGTGAAACCCGCCGCACTAGTGTAGCTCAAAATAATGCTTCTACGGAGCCAACATCCACCACTGACAATACACCCAGTACAAGCAATACGGATATATCTACCACTGATACTCAATCAGTCTCAACAGACAGTGGTTCAGGTGACACGAATCAAGAAAAACAACCTATTCGGGCTTTGTGGTAGCTGGTGACTAGGGAGGTAAAGATGGGGAGATGAGTTTTAGGTTTGAGATTTTAGATTGGAGTTAATTAAATACAATCCGAAATCCAATACCCAATCACCTCTTCCCTAATCACCAGCCCTTTGTTGACCCCTGATAAGTTATTAGTTATGTACTAATGACTAATAACTAATGACTAGTGACGTTTTAATTATTGGTGGTGGCGTAATCGGCTTGGCTTGCGCCATTGAACTCAAATCGCGCGGGGCGAATGTTACCGTGCTTTGTCGTGATTTCTCAGCTGCTGCCAGCCACGCCGCTGCCGGGATGTTAGCATCTGATGCGGAAAATATCGCCAATGAGGCAATGCTTTCTTTATGTTGGCGATCGCGTGCCTTATATCCCGAATGGACTGCTAAACTCGAAAAACTGACTGGTTTAAGCACAGGTTATTGGCCTTGTGGCATCCTGGCACCAGTTTATCAACAACCAGAAACGAGAACTAATGATCAATCTCCTGCTTATTGGTTAGACAAATCAGCAATTGAACTATATCAACCAGGATTGGGAGCAGATGTCATCGGTGGCTGGTGGTATCCTGAAGATGGTCAAGTTGACAATCGCGCCTTAGCCCAAGTTTTACGTACTGCGGCTCAGTCTTTGGGCGTAGAACTCAAAGATGGGATTAAAGTAGAAGCGATCGCACAACAGCAAGGACAAGTCATCGGTGTACAAACAAATACTGGATTAATTCGCGCCGCACATTATCTTTTAGCCGCTGGTGCTTGGGCTAATGAACTGTTACCCTTACCTATACGTCCCCGCAAAGGACAAATGCTCAGTTTGCAAGTACCAGAATTCTTGCCGGAATTACCCTTAACAAGGGTTTTATTCGGTGAAAATATTTACATTGTTCCCCGCCGTAATCGTTCTATTATTCTGGGTGCAACTAGTGAAGATGTGGGCTTTACTCCCCATAACACCCCAGGTGGGATTCAAAGCTTACTCCAAGCAGCAATTCGTCTTTATCCCCAATTAGAGAATTATCCTATTCAAGAACTTTGGTGGGGATTTCGCCCAGCTACACCCGATGAATTACCCATCTTGGGCAATAGCCATTGTCCAAATTTAACTTTGGCTACAGGTCATTACCGGAATGGAATTTTACTCGCACCTGTCACAGCCACATTAATTGCTGATTTAATTTGTTCACAAACAGCTGATCCTCTATTGACTAATTTTCATTATTCGCGCTTCCAAGCTCAGACATCTACCACTACATCCATGCTCACTAATTCTGCTAATTTTACTAACGGCAACCGCACCAATTTATCTTTACCATCATCAGAATTCCACATTCAAGATTCAGGATTAATTATTGCTGGCAAAACTTTTAAATCTCGCTTGATGACGGGAACTGGTAAATATCGCAGTATTGAGGAAATGCAGCGCAGTGTCGTTGCTAGTGGTTGCCAAATCGTGACTGTAGCAGTGCGACGAGTCCAAACTAAAGCAGCGGGACATGAAGGTTTAGCGGAAGCGCTGGATTGGAATAAAATTTGGATGTTGCCGAATACCGCTGGTTGTCAAACCGCAGAAGATGCAATTCGCGTAGCCCGTTTGGGACGAGAAATGGCGAAATTATTAGGACAGGAAGATAATAACTTTGTCAAGTTAGAAGTCATTCCTGATGCTAAATATTTATTACCTGATCCCATTGGCACTTTGCAAGCTGCTGAACAGTTGGTAAAAGAAGGTTTTGCGGTATTGCCTTATATTAATGCTGATCCCATGTTAGCCAAGCGGTTAGAAGAGGTGGGCTGTGCAACAGTCATGCCTTTAGCCGCGCCTATCGGTTCTGGACAAGGGCTAAAAACTACTGCCAATATTCAGATCATTATTGAAAATGCCAATATACCTGTGGTAGTAGATGCGGGCATTGGTGCGCCTTCCGAAGCGTCTGAGGCGATGGAATTGGGGGCTGATGCATTATTAATTAATAGTGCGATCGCACTGGCTGAAAATGCCCCAGCAATGGCTTATGCAATGAATTTAGCAACTGTCGCCGGTCGCATGGCTTATTTAGCCGGAAGAATGCCGAGGAAAGACTACGCTAGTGCTAGTTCACCTGTGACGGGAACGATTACTAGTTAATTTTAACCAATCCTGTGGTGCGGGTATCTTGCCCGCCATTATCTACTTCACCATTATGAAATCTGCTGCATTTTAACCTATCTACTTAATTGTATAATTACATCTCCCTTTTGATATATGAAAAACACTTCTTATATCCCCAATAATTAAATATATAAAAATATTTTCATTGTTCACAAAAACTAACTACTGCTATTTCTCACAACGGAGAATAATCATGGATAATGTAATTACCTACAATAACGATAAAGGACTACTAGCCTACATTCAATTTCTCGCATCAAGAGCATTGAGAACGGAATATGATGGAACTGATCCAGTTTTTAATTTTGAAGATGCACTTGATCAAACACAAATCGCACAATTAGCTGTAGATGAACTTAAGAAAAATTCCGAAATTAACGCCTTATTTACAGAACGCTGGCTACCTGCACCGATAAATTTAGATGAATTAAGTAAACTTCCTGAAGGAACTTTAGGAAATGTTTATGCTACGGAAATGAAAGCTAGAGGCTTCGATCCCAACTTCTACAAAAAAGTTCCTGTAGTTGATGATATTTCTTATCTGAAAATGCTCTGGAGAACTACTCATGATATTTATCATGTCGTCGCCGGATTTGAGACTGATGTATTTGGAGAACTGGGTTTACAAGCTTTTGTTCTAGCACAAACTCCTATTCCTATCAGCATCATGCTTGTCAGTTTTGGTATGGTTTTAATTAGTCTCTACCAACCTGCTAAACTCAAACCTTTAATGACAGAAATATCTCGCGGCTACTATCTAGGTTCTCATACTCCTGGCAAATTCATCGCCCAAAAATGGGATCAGTTTTGGGATATTCCAGTTATAAAAATTCGCGCTCAGTTAGGAATGAATCCTATTCCAGAAAACTGATACAAGTAGGTAAGCGAAAATAAATCAAAATACGTTAAGTAATGTAACGAGTTTTTAAACTGGCTCGTAGTTAGGGCTAAAGCCCTAATTTGTATCGCCAAAGACTTGCAGCAGAGGAGCTACGAAGATAGTGAAGCATCGAACACAGGAGATAGAAGGTCTAAAGACCTGACTACAAACCTTTAATTTTGTATTCTTTACCTACGCCTTTGGCTCAATTTAGAATTATTTAGTTTAGTATGTGTGTAAGATATACACATATTATTGATTTTGTCAATCCTTAAACCTGAATCTAAAATGATTAACTTTTAGTTTTAATTAATGTAACGATTTGTCTATAATTATGAGAGTAAATCTAGAATTATGTAACATAAAATCTAAAGAAGATAACAAGGAATCACTTCATGCCCTATACAAACGAAGAAGGCGGTCTTATCAATAATTTTGCCCGTGAACCCAAGGTTTATCAAGCAGAACCTCCCACGGATGGACAAAAGCGTACCTATATTATCTTAGGAATTGGGGCTGCGCTTTTGGTTGGTGGCTTAATTTTTGTCGCCTTCTCTGTTTCCCAAGTCGGTTAGGAATTAAGGACTTTAAGTAAATAACCTAATTTAAGATTTTAAATTTTGGATTTTGGATTTTGGATTTTGAATCTTCACTCCTAAATTTAAACAGGTCAATTTTTTGGCTTCTCAGATTCCAATGTGAGGAGAAGCCTAATTTTTTATATTGTGTTATAATAGCAATGTAATTGTATAAATATATACTAAAGTTTACCATATTAAATCTTTAAAACTCGATTCATCCTGAGCAAAAAACATTGACTAGAAAATCAGAATATTGGGATTTTTCTGTAATGTCCAATGCATTCCTTCAGGATGTATACTATCTTTCGGCTCTGTAGCCACCATGAGTGTGAATGAAACTTTACCCACAGATATTTTTGCTTGGAATAGGCAAGTATATCAACGCCTAAAACTTGCCTTGAGCCTTGGCTTGCGGCGACAAATTCTTTTTGCTATATGTGATGATTTACACTTGAGGAATCAAGTAGCTACTCGCTTGCACTCGACGTTGGCTTATCCAGTCGGGCAAGTGCTATATCAGCCAGCAGATGCAGGAGCAATCAGTACTCCAGCTTATCCACGATTGGTCACATTGCGTTTAAATCTAAGCGACCCGAATCCTATCGCCCAAATAAATCAATGGTTGGCTAATTATCCACCACCGATTGTGGGAGAATCAAAGGATACGCCTGGTCGCCCTTTACCAATACCAGCATTTCAAATTGTTGGTGTAGAACTGCTAACTAAACAATCAGTAGCAGTACAGCGTTTGTTTCTACACTATCTGCGTTTAAGCGAGCAATATTTTACTAACCAAGAATCCAGTCGATTTCTGGACTCTAGCTTGCTTTTTTGGCTACCTCGCCCTTGGTTGTATGCGATTCAGCAATCAGCACCAAAATTTTGGCATTGTCGGACTGGTATATTTATATTTGCCGGTGAACCGACACCAACCATAGATAATCGAGATTCAGACAATTTGTCTAATTGGCGAAGTGGAGATATAACTAATTTTGACACCCTAGAAGAATTCTCAGAACAGGCTGTCCAAGATTTTCAGATTACTGACATTAAGAATTTTCAGACAAAACCATTTGCAGAAAAAGTTGAATATACATCAGATAAAACGACTGCAATATCTGCCAATGGAACTGATATCCCAAAGCTATCATCTTTGTTGTATGTTAGCGACGAGTTGAAGTCGCTAGTCACAGCCACATTGAACACGGATATTGCTAAAGATGCGTATCATAACTGGCAACCACACCAACTTCTCTGGGAAATTGAGCAACTACATCAGGAAAAAGCTTCTGGAGCAGAAATAGCAGTAGCTTATGAAAACTTAGGAAATTTATATCGCCTCCGCATTGAGCAAGGACAGTCAAGTTTAGAAAACTTAATGGTGGCAATTCTTGCTTATCAGGAAGCAGTTAGCTATGACGACTCTTCGCCACAACTTCCAGATATTTTGAATGATTTGGGTACACTTTACTGGATGCTACACCGCACACCGGGAAATAATGGGGAGGAACAGACTTATATAGAGCAGGGAATAGAATTTTATCAGTTAGCAATCAAATTAATTGCACCTGATACCCAACCGGAAATTTACGCCCGTGTGCAGAATAATTTGGCAACGGCTTACGGTGATTTAGCAAAGTTTTCTCAGCCTGTGGAGAACTGGCAGCAAGCTGTGGCGGCTTATAGTCAAGCACTTCTTTATCGTACAGAAGAAATTGATCCTTTAAAGTATGCGGCTTGTCAGAATAATTTGGGGACTGCTTACTGGCATTTAGGGCAATATAGTCAACCAGTGGAGCATCTCCAAAAAGCGATCGCAGCTTATAATTTAGCACTGGTTCATTACAAACCCGCAGAGGAACCGCTAAAGTATGGCATGATTCAAAACAATATTGGCACTGCTTATTGGAATCTCTCCCAATATGAAAAACCAATGGAATACCTACAGTTAGCAATTGATGTCTACAGTGAAGCGCTGAAATATCGCACATCTGCTAATGTTCCCAATGCCTGTGCGGCTACTCAAAACAATCTTGGTACTGCTTATTGGCATATAGCAAATTTACCGAAAATATCTAAAGATGAACGACAAAATTTTCTGCAATTATGCATCAATGCTTATGAAGAAACAATTAATTTGGCGCACTCCCTGAGTGGCATAGCTTTAAGTTTTGATTTGTTAGCAACACATAATAACTTGGGATTAGCTCATTATCAACTAGCAATAGATGGCTCCTTTGCTGGGGACAAAAAAATAATTTCTCACCATTTAGAAGCAGCTTTAGAAAATCATCTGCAAGCATTAAAGGGTTTCATTAAACAAACAGAACCTTATCAAACAACCTTCAATCATATCGTCAAAGCAATTCGGACTTTCCACAATGAATTAGGAATACAAGGACAAAATCTGGCTTTATCTAAAGTTCCGGGTAATTTAATTCCAGAAATTTTACCTAAGTTGTAAAATATAGAGTTAACTTAAGAAAATAGCAAAACATCTATTAACTTTAAGTCAAATTTACTACCCCCGTACTCATGAAAGAAACTGTCCTAGAGGTTCGCAATCTACAAGTTGAATTTTCCGGTGATGGCAGCAAAGTTAATGCTGTAGATGGTATCACCTTTGAGTTAAATCGAGGTGAGACTCTAGGAATAGTAGGAGAATCGGGGAGTGGTAAATCAGTTACAGCCCTAGCTGTCATGGGTTTGTTGCAGTATCCCGGTAGGGTGAGTGGGGGACAGATTTGGTTTCGTCCCCAGGAGAATGCCCAACCCATCGATTTATTGGCTTTACCTCCTCAGGAAATGCAGCTGTACCGGGGTGGTGATATCGCCATGATTTTTCAAGAACCGATGACTTCACTCAACCCGGTTTATGATATTGGATTTCAGCTGACAGAAGCGATTATGCGCCATCAGAATGTGAGTGTAACTGAAGCGCGAAGAATAGCGATCGCTCTTTTGCAAGAAGTTAAACTTTTATCTAGCGATGAAGAACTTCAGCAGCGGTATCTTCATAAGTCGCAGCCAAATAGCTTTCAACTAGCGCAGTTGGTAAAAGAACATAAAGCAGCCATGCTGGAACGCTATCCTCATCAACTTTCGGGAGGACAGTTACAACGGGTGATGATTGCAATGGCTATTTCCTGTAACCCATCACTGTTAATTGCTGATGAACCTACCACAGCTTTGGATGTGACGGTACAAGCAACAATTATTGACTTGATGCGGGAATTGCAGCAAAGCCGCGATATGGGCATAATTTTTATCAGCCATGACTTGGGGTTAGTTTCGGAAATCGCTGACCAAGTTGCGGTGATGTATAAAGGTAAAATTGTTGAATATGGGGCAGCGGCGCAAATTTTTACTAGTCCCCAACATCCATATACTAAGGGACTTGTAGCTTGTCGTCCTCACTTGGAACGCCGTCCCCAAAAATTGCTGACTGTTTCTGACTATATGAATGCAGAAGAAGATGCAATCGGCAAGGTAGTAATTCATGCCAAAGAACCAGCACAACCAAGGGATATCACCAGTGAAGAGATTAACCAAAGATTGACAAATCTCACCACCCAAAAACCCCTGCTGGAAATTCGCAATTTGACAGTTGGTTTTCCGGCACGGGGGGTATTAAGTGGGACAAAACCCTACAATATGGCTGTGAATTCTGTTTCTTTTGATGTGTATCCAGGAGAAACTCTGGGATTGGTGGGAGAATCGGGTTGTGGTAAAACCACTTTGGGCAGAACTTTGCTGAGATTAATCGCACCCATGAGTGGGAAGATTTTGTTTGAGGGGCAGGATATTACTACCCTGAAAGGCGAAAAGTTGCAGAAATTGCGACGAGAAATGCAAATAGTCTTTCAAAATCCTTTTAGTTCTCTTGATCCCCGGATGAAGATTGGGGATGCAGTTATGGAACCGTTGTTAATTCACTCGGTGGGGAAGACAAAGCAACAACGGCGAGATCGGGCTGCGGAACTGTTAGAACGGGTAGGATTGAGTGCAGATGATCTCAAACGCTATCCTCATCAGTTTTCTGGTGGTCAACGTCAAAGGGTTTGTATTGCGCGGTCTTTGGCGTTAAATCCTAAATTTATTATCTGCGATGAGTCTGTTTCGGCACTGGATGTGTCAGTACAAGCCCAGGTGTTGAATTTGTTAAAAGAATTACAGGATGAGTTTCAACTTACTTATATATTTATTTCCCATGATTTAAGTGTGGTTAAATTTATGAGCGATCGCATTTTGGTGATGAATCAGGGGAAAATTGTGGAAGAAGGTACAGCCGAAAGTCTTTACCGCGAAGCCAAAGAAGAATATACGCGAAAATTAATTGCGGCGATTCCTACAGGTAGTGCGGAAAGAATCAAAAATCGTCATTTACGGACTTCCAAGTAAAAAAATACCCCATCGTTTTGAGGACAGGGAGAGGAAAAGTTGTTTTGATTCTGTGAAATTGGATAATTTATTTTTTGGAGTTCCCTAAGGGGAATATCGCTAAAGCTTGGCTTGCGTCTATTTACATTTACATCAAGCCATAAAAAATAACCTCTATTAGCGATCGCAGCATTTCCAAAATGCCTTCGCGTAGCGTTCCGCAGGAAAGGTATCGCACTCGTCTATTTATATTAGGACTTACGCAAAATATCTCTCAAACCCTCATTTCTCTGTGTCCTCTGCGCCTCTGCGGTATGCCTTACGGCTCCCGTCAGGGATACCTTATTCCGTAACTCTTGCGTAAGTCCTATATATTTTATTTTTTAGCAAGTCAATAATATCCGTACTCCATTTAACTTGAAATCCACAATGATTATTTGTACCTGTGTAGGGCAGTATGACACTTAATCCCTTACCCAATATCGTAGGTTGCCACAGATTAGTAGTTTTATACTGCAACTGCATTTCTTGTAGTAATTTGTTGACCTTAATAGCACTGATTTTCTTACCAGTGAGTTTTTCTAATTCTCTACCAATCTCTGTGGGAGTTAAGAATTGAGTTTGCACTGTCATTTGATGTAACCTCGGTAACGTTAGTTAGAGGTTATAATTTGGGAATTTCCCAAGGCAAGAATCAGTTAATAAAAGCTAGAAGTCTTGTATAGTAAGAATTACAGACTTTGGGAACTTGTTTGTCTTTGGGAATTCCCAAACTTTTTTACAAAAAATTATTATACTCAGTTTATGAATACACCTAAGAAAGAACCTAATTTCAGTGCTAGGGCTAGACAACTTGCAAGTCGCTTTTTAGAAGAATTACTATCTTATGTTTTGGATAACCGCCATGATCTAGCAATAAAATACAGATGGGAAGATGAAGATAGTAATAATCCCAAATTAATTATTTTTGAAACTCCACTAAGATTGCTAGTAAAACTAGCCAAATTAGACAAGAATGATTACTTTTACGAAATTATTAGAAATTTCAAATATTTAAATATATGTGAAGATAGACGCACAAGCACACAGGGAAGCACTAATTGGCACTTTGTCTTGAAACTTTGGAGTAAAGATAAACAAAAAAATTTGATAGAATTTGATAAACTTTGGGAATCTCAAAGACTTGAGAAATCAAAAAAATTAGATAATCATCAAACTAAATCCAAAATATTAGGAAAGCTTTCTCACGTACCAGAACAACCTTTAAATTTCCTACCACGTCCTGATGAACTCAATAAAATCAAAAGTTTATTACTTGAGAATGAAAACCAAAGAGTAGCCGTCACAGGAATTTCTCATCGTGTGGGTTTGCAAGGTATGGGAGGAATTGGCAAATCAGTTTTAGCCGCAATTTTAGCCCATGATGAAGACATAAGGAGTGTTTTCCCTGATGGTATTTTGTGGGTAACACTTGGACAGCAACCAGCACTAACCTTAAGACAATCAGATTTAGCTAAAATGCTGGGTGATAGTTCGCAAATATTTCAAGATGTGCAACAAGGCAAAGTCTATTTAGGTGAATTGTTAGCAAATAAAGCTTGCTTGCTAATTATTGATGATGTTTGGAAAACTAAAGACGCGCAAGCATTTAATGTTTTAGGTCAGCGTTGCAAGATGTTGATTACTACACGAGATAGTAAGATACTAGAAGAATTAGGTACTGTTAATCATCAACTAGACTTGCTAACAGTTCCAGAATCACTAGCATTACTAGCTTTATGGGCAAAACAACATCCAGAAACTTTACCTCTAGAAGCACATCAAATAGTAGAAGAATGTGGTAAATTGCCTTTAGCATTAGCCATGATTGGGGCAATGTTAAAAGATAAACCAGACCGTTGGAAAAACGTATTATATAAACTTCGTAATGCTGATTTAGAGAAAATAAAATTTAACTTTCCTGATTATCCTTATCCAAACTTACTCAAAGCAATACAAGTTAGTGTTGAAGCATTAGAACCTGATTTACAAAAACGATATCTAGATTTTGCTGTTTTCCCAGAAGATACACTAATTCCCGAAGCTGTTTTACAACCTTTTTGGCAATCGGAAGGATTAAATACATTTGATACTCAAGATGATATTGATTTGTTCGTAGAAAGATCCCTAGTTCGTCGTGATGATCAAAATTGTTTAACTTTACATGACCTTCAATATGACTATGTATGTAAGCAAGCTGGTGATTTATCCATATTACATAATCGTTTATTAGCTGCTTATTCTAAATATTGTTCTCATGGTTGGCATACAGGAATAAATGATGGTTATTTCTTTCAAAATTTGGCTTACCATTTGAGAGAATCAGGACGCAAAAAAGAACTTTATAGACTGTTGATAAAATCACCTGATTGGATGGAGGCAAAATATATTGCTTGTATAGGTGATGCAGCATACGTCGCTGATTTGCAATTGGCAATAAATGATTTTACTGATCCTTTAACCGCAGATGAATTATTAATTTTAGTGCAACTACATACAGCACGGCAGATAGTAAACCAAAGAGTTAGTTTATATAATAATGATGATTTAATAACTTTGGTTTGGTTGGATAGAGAAGAAGAGGCTTTAAATCATGCTCGTTTAAGATTAGATATTGAAGAAAGATTTTATGGATTAATTACCATTTATAAATCTCTTGATGAAAATAAAAAACATAAACCAGAAATTTTAGATGAAATCTGGGAAATTGCTAAATCACTGGATGGATTAGGTAAATTTGAAGCATTTTGTGATTTATATAATTTAATTTGTAAAACAAAAGTTAGTTTAAGTTTAGACGAAATAAAAGCTATTTTATCTGAAACTGTACAATTATTTAAAGAGAGAAATTACCTATTAAATTCTTGCCAGCATGACTGGGATAAAATCAAATTTATTCAAATTCTAAGCAAATTTGCATCATTACTATTTGTCATCGGAGAACATGAACTTTCAAATATAGTTTTTATTGAAGTTGAAACAGCAATTCAAATTTTAATAGAATCAGATAAATTATATAATAATAAAAATTTGATTTATCTGGTTGTAAATATAGCTGAATGTAATCGGTTTAATGAGGCTTACATGATATCCCAAATAACTCAAGAAAGTTGGGTAAAAATAGAGGTACTAAGTCATTTAGCTAAAACATTATGTAGTAAGAGAATGCAATCAGAGGCTAAATTATATCTTGCTGAAGTACAGGAAATAGTCCCGTTATTAAATGGGAGTATACGAGCAGAGCAATCACTTGTAGAATTAGTATCAGTAACTGCTTATGCTGGGGATATTAGGCAAGCTCAAGAATATTTATCAATGATAGAAAATGATGACCTCTATTCAGAAGGCTTAATGGAAATGTCAGTAGCAGTGGCTAAATGTGGTAATTTTTTAAAGGCTGAAGAATTTATTCAAGACATTGAAGATAAACAAGTAAGAAAAAATGCGCTCAGTGCTTTAGCTTCAGAACTGGCAAAATCTGGATATCAAGACAAGGCAAGTTTACTGCTAAGAGATATTAAACAAGAAGCATTTTCTATACAAGATGATTTCTATTTACCATCAGCATTAGCAGTTTTAACAGAAGTATTAGCCAAATCTAATTTTTTAGATGAGGCGCAAAAAGTTATGAAATTTATCAATGATGATTATGAGGAGAAAGGATACGCATTATATTCATTGGTAAAAAGTCTCATCCAAATAGGTGATTTAGAAAAAGCAGAAAAGTTTGCAAGACAAATAAAAGATAATTATAATTTTTCTCGTTCATTAAAAGATTTAGCTATAACACTGTATAGTCAAGGAAAAAATAAAGATGCCTATGGGTTAATTACTGAATCTTTAAAATCAGCAAAATTAGTTCAACATGATCCTCATCGCTTATGGATACTCAATGATTTAGCAGTTGCATTTAATCATATAGGAAATATAAAAAAATCTAAGGTTCTATTTTTAAAAGCAGAAAAAATAGCAAGAACAGAACAATATTTATCATTTAGATTAAGAAAATTAGTCATATTAGCACGGAATATTTATGATGTCAAATATAAAGAAAAAGCCGATATTTTATTTTCTGAGATAGAAAAAATAATTATTGAAACAGATGAATATTTAGATCCATTATTATTAAGGCAAGTAACGGAAATATTAGTCGAAATAGGATTTTTATGCAAAGCACAAAAGATTTCTAATCTGATTACAGATATACCAGACAGAATAATAGCTCTAACCAGTTTAGCAACGGCATTTTCCGAAAGAGGACAAGAAAAAGAAGCTAGAGAAATTTTGGCAACAATCAAGCGAGATTGCGATTTAATACCTAAAAATATAGATGAAGAAGAGTTAGGAGACCTTTGTACAGCACTAGCTAAAATTAAACAATTTGCAGATGGATTATCTAAGATAATTTTACAAAAACTGGATACTTTTATAAGTATATTAACAGACTGGGATACTGCTTTTGAAGAAGTTGAAAGTGGTTTATCTGTTGTAATTTTCAGAGAAGTAATCCGTATTGCTGGTTGGGTAAGTCCGCACTGGCAGGAAATTTATCAGATTTTCCCTGATGTCAAAAGAAACTAACTGTAAAATTTTTATTGTTTCTGGTATAATAAAAAATAACCTCTATTGGTAATAGAATTACTTATTACCTCAGAGGTTAATATTCTACTTTTTTATTCCACAGTTACCGACTTCGCTAAATTCCTCGGTTGATCCACATCCAAACCCCGCCGCGCTGCAATGTGATAAGCTAACAATTGCAATGGTATAACCGTGAGAATTGGGGAAAGAATTTCCTCAACTTCCGAAACAGGAATTAAATCATTAAAGATTTCCGCCGCTTCCCCATCTTTAACAGAAGTCACACCAATTAACCTTGCATCTCTAGCTTTTGCTTCCTGAGCATTAGAAATCACCTTTTCATATACAGTACCAGGAACTGCGATCGCAACTACAGGAACTTTCGCATCTAACAAAGCAATAGGGCCATGTTTCATTTCCCCAGCCGGATAACCTTCGGCGTGAATATAACTGATTTCTTTTAATTTCAAAGCCCCTTCTAACGCAATCGGAAAATTAATTCCTCTCCCAATAAAGATAAAATCTTTCGTTTCCGCAAAATCATGTACCAAATGCTCAATATAACGTTCTTGAGTTTCTAAAATCGCTTCAATTTCCCCTGGTAGCTGACGTAAACCTGTGATAATTTCCTCCAATCTTGGGGAAGTAATCTCATGACGACGATAAGCCAAATCTAACGCCAAAGCATAAAACGCCATCAATTGCGCCACAAAAGTTTTCGTCGCTGCGACACCAATTTCAATTCCCCCATGAGTATTGATAATATTCGCAACCATATTACCTAAACTACTTTCTGGGCGGTTAGTAATTCCCAAAAGTCGCGCTTGATACTTAGCTTCTTTTCCTAGTCGGCGTTCTTTTTCCATCGCCAAAGCTGCTAAAGTATCAGCAGTTTCCCCAGATTGAGTTACGCCAATAGTGAGAGTATTAGCCGTTAGTGGTGATGGTGCATAACGAAATTCAGAAGCATATTGTACCTGAGTGGGAATTCCCGCCAATTGTTCTAATAAGTATTTACCCACTAATGCAGCGTGCCAACTTGTACCACAGGCCACAATTTGAATTTGTTCTAAATCTGCGTACAATTTTGCTGGTAAACCCAATTTCACCGGTGATTGATCAGTTATTTGGGTATTATCTTCTGTTGAGAAATAAGCTTCTAAACAATCCCGCACTACTCCCGGTTGCTCATAGATTTCCTTGAGCATAAAATGCTTGAATCCCTGTTTTTCCACCATGATGGGATTCCAATTCAGGGTGCGAGGATTCTTTTTCAAGCGATGTCCAGCAAAATTATACACCTCCACCCCTAAAGGAGTCAAACGAGCAATTTCACCGTTTTCTAGGGGCAATATAGCGCGGGTATAGGGGACAATTGCCGGAGTATCAGAAGCACAGAAAAACTCACCTTGTCCAAAACCAATGACTAACGGTGCTTGTTGGCGAACTACAATCAATTCATCAGGGTAGTCAGCAGAAATAGCCGCAACAGCAAATGCTCCCTCTAATTTACTCACAGCTTCCCGCACTGCATCTAAAAAAACCGAAGCGGAAAGGGAATTTTCAGGAGAATGCTTTAAACACTCAGCAATTAGATGGGGGATTACCTCTGTATCTGTTTCTGAACGAAATTTATGTCCTAGCGCCTTAAGGTGTTCCCGCAACTCGCGGTAATTCTCAATAATGCCATTCTGCACCACTGCTATCCGCAGCGCCGTATCCATATGTGGATGGGCGTTATGTTCTTCTGGTTTACCATGAGTTGCCCAGCGAGTGTGACCAATGCCAATTTGGGCAGGATTTTCGATTTGTTCTAGTTTAGAACGCAGGTTGAGCAATTTTCCTTTAGCCCGCACACAATGAACGTCACCTTCCCAAATAGTGGCAATTCCTGCCGAGTCATAACCTCTATACTCTAATTTTTCTAGTCCAGCCAATAGAATATCTGTTGCCGCTTGAGTGCCTATATATCCAACTATTCCGCACATTGCTTAAACCACTCCGGTTTCAGGATTTTAACCAGTTACCAGTTACCACTTACCAGTTATCAGTTCATTTGGTTGAAATCTCTCACCATCAGCCTAATAACTGTTCACGATTTACTGTTCACCGAATTTAATTAAGTATAGTTGTCAGCACAGAGTAGTCATCGGCAAAATTCACGAAGAGACGCACAGCGAGGGACACGGGGACACAGAGAGAGGGACGCGGGGAGATGAGGACGCGGGGACTGAGAGACGCGGTGACGCGCGGAAAATTAAGAATTACCTGTCACCTGTCACCTGTTTACGAATTACGAATTACGTTGGCGGTAGCCTGCCGTAGGCACTATTACGAATTACGAATTATTTTAAGAGTGCTGAGTTCTGAGAGAAGAAACAAGAATGCTTTTAGGTGACTTGCTTCTTATTTCTCCTGTTCTCAGCCCTCAGCACTAATTTACTGAGTTTTTTAAAATCCTCAGTACGCTAGACCCATACTGCGAGTTGTTTCAGCACCCAGATAAACCCGGATGCTCAAAAAGTCGGTGGGGCAAGCTGTTTCACAACGTTTGCAGCCTACGCAGTCTTCTGTGCGGGGTGAAGATGCCACTTGAGCAGCTTTACAGCCATCCCAAGGAACCATCTCTAGAACGTCAGTGGGGCAAGCGCGGACGCATTGGGTGCAGCCGATGCAGGTATCGTAGATTTTTACGGTATGAGACATTGAAAAAACTGCTCCTTTCGAGTGTTCTTCTCTGCGAAGGAATCATAATCAAGGCATAGTTTACCGCAGTGCTGGATGGGCTGTAAGTAAAAGGCTACATAACTTCAAACTATTTAATAAGCTCTCTGAACAGTTTATGTGCCAAGATCGCTGCTATTCAGCTTTAATCAGCAACATAGGCATCAAGTATTTACCCGACAGACTCTTTCCAAACATGGCAGATTGTAAAGATGTGTAAATCTCAAGTCAATTTCTCAGGGTTATCTATAGTACCTATAAATTGGTCGCTAGGGAATTTTCAAGTTCAATTAGTTTGTTAAGAAGCATTAACTAACTAGCCACAATCTTAAATGATCTGGAATTGTAAACCAATGGTCAGATATCTGATCATCTCCTGACTAAATGGTCGCATATTCGCGGAGCAGGTGAGTTAAATGTGATATCTGGTTAACGCCAAGATCAATATCTTCCTGAAATGCAAATTGCTCGCAAATAATAGTAAATCATTAATTATCATCCAACCTCAGTCAGCAATGGTAGACGATTGCGATACCATTTTTATAATGTAAATCACATAGTATAAACTTATTATGGAGTCAGACTCTTTGCCAACTGAGGTAATTCTGACCAATTCGTGTCAGTCTCTCGGTAGATTACAACTTGATTGGACACCCCAACCGGGAAACTATCTCGATTTGGAAGGTATAACTTACGCAGTCCTAGAGCGTCGTCATCGATACCACTATAAAGGAGGGCGCTACCGCCTACATAATATTGCTATTTACGTCCAAAAAGCTAAACGACCATCAGAAAAAAGTTTATTGCAGGGAAGATGGGTAATTGGTGATGCCACCTGTAGCTATAATGCTCATTCGGAAATCATTCGCTGTGCAGTTAACCCAGAAGGCCCCTGTAAATCATGTCGGTTCTATGAAAATAGAGAACTCTTGACAGGGGGCTAAAGACACTGGGACGGGGAGAAAATTAATCAAGACCCCCGACTGAAACTGTTTTTAAGTTTAAATTTTAAATTTTAAATTTTTAATTGATCTCAATCACCCATCATTTCTCCAACTGTTAAACGAGTTCCATTCACGAAATCCCATCCTGATTGAGGGCGTTTCCCAGTTAGCTGAACTTCTCTTAAAAGCAACAACCCTTCCCAAGTTTGTACAATTGCACCCATTCCCTTAGCAATACTCACGACTTGTCCAGGAGCGCCGGATGTACTTGACAAATTAGGTATTTTATGTATTTTATCTTGTAATTCAGGTGGTAATTCGTGAATATAAGCAGAATCGAGGGGAACAGTGGCTGCGATTTTTAGTGCTTGGTTACGAAAGGTAGTTATGCAATTAGGATAAAAGCCTCTAATTTGATTGTGTAACTGGATAGCAGTCTTTGACCAGTCCAAATTATAGTCTTGCTTTTGAATCAAAGATGCGTAAGTAGCTGCGGAATTATCTTGAGGAATGGGTTCAATTTCCCCACGTTCCAGCTTGAGCAGGGTTTCTACTAACAAATCCGCACCAATTACCTCTAGCTGATCAGCTAAAATTTGAGCATTATCTAGTAATTGAATAGGTATAGTTGCTTTTAAAAGCATATCTCCCGTATCCATGCCAGCATCCATTAACATAGTTGTAATCCCGGTTTCTTTCTCCCCGTGATACAAACACCACTGAATGGGAGCCGCTCCTCGATACTGAGGTAAAATCGAACCATGTACGTTGATACAACCCAACTTGGGCATCTTTAAAATTTTCTTAGACAAAATCTGTCCGTAAGCAACTACGACAAACACATCTGCTTCTAATTGTTGAAGTTGGCTTAAAGTTTCAACATCTTTTTTCACTTTCTCTGGTTGCCATACTGATAGATTGTGAGCAGTAGCGAGTGCTTTTACAGGAGATGGTGTCAATTTATTCCCTCGCTCTCGGCGTTTATCGGGTTGGCTGACAACTGCTAAGACTTGAAATTCTGGGTGATCCAGTAATTTTTTGAGAGTGGGAACTGCAAACTGGGGAGTACCAAAAAATACGACTTTCATTAGTTATGAGTCATTGGTGATTAGTCATTAGTCAATATTAAGTGCGTCATGAATCACTGACAACCGACTGCCCACAACTGACTAAATCTCAAGAGAGATGAAAAAAACGCAAAGCAATTTTGCTTTTTGGACATTAAATTTTAGTTGTTTGATGGTAAAGTGTTTATTATCGGTGCAACAAAAAGTTCCTTGATAGACTAAAATATTTTAGCAAACAGGTCAGCTGAGATTAACTGTCTCTGCTGTTTACAAGCATCAATATTTGGTCATGCCTTATGGCTGGCCATTTAGCCACCTGATCATCCAATTAACTTGATAAGTTACCAAATTAGTTTTGCTTGTATTTGCGTGATGCCTGCGGCAAGCGTACCCCTCTGGGGAAGCAAGCTACACGTAGCGCCTTGCAGAAAATCTATAGCAATATTTACAAATAGATTTGCTATTTATGAGTTTTGGTGGATGATAATGATATTTTTGTTGATAATTTTGCGCCGACTATCCGAAATTCTCAAGGAACAAACCATCTTTTTGTGTTATCGGGGTCAGCGCTGTTATGGCAGCTTAATAAATAAGGAAACCTAAGTTTGATTAGTTTTAGCTCAAGCTGCTGTTAAAAGTTTACCTAAATTTAGTCGCCATCTTTAGTAGTCCAAAGACGCAACTTATATTCTTTTTAGAGTCATCTATATTCGGCTTGGTTTGAGTATAGGCTAAAAATTCATGTATAGTCACGCACTAATTACTGAGTTAATCCATATTCAGTAGTTCGTCACAACATTGTACAGAAAAATTACAGAGTTTGAAGATTATAGAGGTGTGAACGATGATACTGAAACTTTTGTAAAGTGATGCAAAATTTGAAGAGATTATCTCGTTAGAGCTTGTAGTTTGTTGTTATACATATAATATTCATAGCTTTTTCCTTGCTGTATAGACATTGCCCCTCACATAGCAACTGCCCCACCCCCTAGAGAGTCCACTCATGCTTAAATCCCTTTTGCTGTCAGGATGGTTCCGCGTACAACCATTTCTTAAGTACGTTGTTGTTGTGATACTCATTGCACCCTTTATAGGGGTATCTGTTTACTCTACCTCAGCGAAACAATCACAGGTAGCAAAAATTAATTCAGGACTTAAACAATCAGATTCAATGACCCAGGAGCAGGTTGTTGCAAAGGAACCTAATTTACAAGTAGGTCGAGTCAACTTATTGGGTGCAAGATTAGAGTCTATGCTAGTCAACAAGCCTATAAGTGAGGAAAGGCAACTATTACTGGCTGATAAAATTGATTCTGGGGCTATTAAAGCAAATAATCTGTCAAGCGGTGATGTGGCTGCTAGTGATATTTTGGCAGTAGTCAAAAAAGCTAATTTAGCAAAAGTTCCTGTTAGTCAAGCAGATTTAATCCAAAAATTAAAAGACGCGAAAGTTCAGGCTTTGCAAAGGGAAGGAGATTCTCTAGTCAGCAAGAGTATGGGGACTCAAGCATTAGCAACAACTAACATCACTTCCAGCATCAGAGAATCACAACCATCCTCAATCACAGAAATACCTGTAAATAGTCAGCCAGATGACTTGGAAGCAATACCAGATGATCCCATGGGCAGTCCACATCCGATCCCCTGGAAATGGATTATGATGACTCAGGAAGCTATTGGCGGAAAAGGGGGTTCTGGAGTGCGATACTATCGCAGTGTGCCAGTGGTTTCTCCCGATGGCAGGTATGCTGTTTATAGCCGTGTGCAACTAGAAGTTAACCCAGAAATGTACAACAGCCGAGTAACTAGCTTGTTGTTTATAGAAGATAAGCAAACCAAGAGTTTGCGAGTGATGGCTGCAACTTCTCAGCCTATAGATCCACTCTTAAAACAGAGGGTGGGATCAGAAGAAATCGATCATCAAGGCAAAATAGGGGTATTAGTTCCTGTCAGCTGGTCAGAAAAAGGCGATCGCTTTTTAGCCCGCAAGTTTGTAGGTATATTTAACACAGCCGATGTTACAGATCATGCATTGATTTGGGATCGTCAACAAAATCAGACTCAAACAGTTGCACCACCTCAAGAAGAAAATGAGCATGAAAAAATAGCAATATTATTAGGTTGGAGTAAAAAACAACCGGATCATGCGTTGTTCCGTACAGGTGAATTAGGTGCAGAAAATTGGCCTTTGGTGCAAGTGTCTAGTGATGGTAAAAGTGTAAATGTTTCCACAGATGGGGATCAACCTGTGACTTTTGGTGAAAGAGATCCCCAAGTTTGGGCTGAACCACAAGTTGCGTCCCGATAATTCGTAAATAATTAACAATATCCATTCCCGTTGTTGCTAAAGGTAAAAACGGGAAATTTTTATGTTTAGTTCTTGCTTTGAAGGAACTAGTACAACACGGCGTAAGTTAAGCAACCATTAAAAATACTGAAAAAGCCTGTTTAATCTACTTTTTTAATTTTTAATTGTTAATTTTTAATTCCGAGAAAGCGGTACTAGTTTACTCTCAACACTCAGCACAGAGATGTTTAATTTAAGATCCCAAACTATTTGATTTTACACAATTAGCCTCCGAGACAACCAGCACAGCTGATGTTGGTTCGCTGACATCAACCTCTGTGTACGGCTCAAAATCTTGAGAGTTTTGGCCGAGAACTATTGCAGATAAAACAAAAGTCGCGCCAATGAGACTGCTTATACCAAGCTGTTCACCAAGTAACCAAAACGAGAATATCGCTGCGAATATTGGCTCAAGTGTATAAAGTAAAGCCGCTTCTTCAGACCGAATCCATCGTTGAGCTAATGTCTGAAGCCAGGTGACAATGGCAGTGGCCACTAACCCGAGGTAAAGAATCACGCTCCAGTTCTCATATATGGTATTAAACTCTTCGACTAATTGTGTGTTACTCCACAGTGCGCCTAGTATGGCAACTACAACTAATTGGACGCTAGTGAGCGATAAAGATGGATGACGGGGTGCTATTTGTTCTAGTATGAGAGTATAAATTGCATAAACAATGGCATCTACTAACATTAGCAAATCGCCAATTCCTAATACTCCCTCTCCCCAAAATATTACGCCGATACCAAAAATAGCAAGTCCAGCAGATAGGAAAGTTTTTAACGGTAAGTGCCGACCCAAAAACAAGCCCAGTAAAGGTACTAAGATTGCACTTAGGCTAATAATAAATGCTGCCCGGTTTGCATGAATGCTTTCTAGAGCAATTGTTTCAATAGCTAGATAGGCAAAAAACAATAGTCCCAGAAGTAAACCATCGCGTAGCATCAGCTTATTTAGACGACGCAAGTTGACGCTAAAAAATATTGCTGCTACAGTGAATCTCATTGAAATTAATACACTGGGCGAAAGACTATTGACTGTGTTTTCGATGAGTGGGAAGGTTGAACCCCAAATGATGTTGATAATAACGAACAGTATTATTCCTTTAATACGCAAGTTATTTTGTGTAAATTGATGGGTATAAGTATCGAGACTGACACCAGCTGGCACCCAACGGCTGAATATCTTACTCAGAAACAATTTCATAAAGACTTTCTAAATCTCCCCTCAATAATGAGGAATGGAGGGGTTACTATTTTTATCAACATTTTTCTATTTTGAAAGATTAAGTTTTACTACATAAAGTAAATACTATCTTAACTCTCCTCCATAGGGCTATTCATTACACGGATCTTTCTGAACATTTGGGAGAGCGATGCCTACGGAGGGCGATAAAACTCCGACACCAATAGACATCTAACATTGTTCGCTGTTTCTTATTGATAGTCAGGTGACAGAACGGGGAACTTTTAATGAAGAACAGTGATAGAATGCAGCGATTTCATTCGTGTTCAAAACCTAGTTAAATAGTAGTCCGTAAGTAATTATGCGTAAATCAGGTTTAATTCTAGCCATTGCTCCCATGATCTTTGCTCTCAGTGCTTGTAGTAGCGGGTCTGAACCATCAGCAACAACAGGCAGTACCCCTGAAGCACAAGTCACACGCGATCGCTGGAATAGCATTAAAAGCCGTGGTAAGCTCATCTGTGGTGTGAGTGGGGAATTACCAGGATTTAGCTTTGTGGAGACTAATGGTAAATATAGCGGTATTGATGTAGATGTTTGTCGTGCGATCGCATCTGCTATATTCGATGATCCTGAAGCTGTAGAATACCGCAATCTCAATACTAAAGAACGATTTACAGCTTTGCAAACTGGGGAAGTCGATATTCTCAGTCGTAACACTACCTGGACATTGAGTCGTGATACTTCCCAAGGTCTAGATTTTGCACCTGTAGTTTTTTATGACGGTCAAGCCGTAATGGTTCGCAAAAATAGCTCTATCAAATCTCTAGCAGACCTTAAAGACAAAGCCATCTGTATTCAAACTGGTACTACTACCGAACAGAACTTAGCAGACCAAATGCGGAAACGCAACATAACCTATAAATCCGTTGTTTTTGAAGACGTTAATATTACCTTTGCTACCTATGCTCAAGGGCGTTGTGACGCAATTACTACAGACCGTTCCGGCTTAGTTTCTCGACGCACAACTCTACCCAAACCAGACGATAACATCATTCTCGATGATGTTCTGTCCTCAGAACCTCTTGCACCAGCAGTGGTAAAAGGAGATACTAAATGGGCTGATATTGTCAAATGGACTATTTATTCCCTGGTCAAAGCTGAAGAATTGGGAATTAATTCTCAAAATCTGGCACAATTTACCACTAGTACCGACCCAGATATTAAGCGTTTTTTAGGTACAGAAGGCAACCTTGGGGAAGGACTCGGCTTAACAAAAGACTTCGCAGCTAAAATAATTAAGCACGTTGGTAACTACGGTGAAATTTATGATCGCAATCTGGGAGCCAAGACAAAGCTTAATTTAGCTCGTGGTCAAAATCAACTTTGGTCAAAAGGCGGTTTACTCTATTCTCCCCCTTTTAGATGATAGAGAGTCGGAAAAGTAGAGAAGAATAATTTACCAATCACCAATCACCAATGACTAATGACTAAAAACCACTTTTGGCGAATTGCTGGACAATTAATTGCCGTGTTTTTAGCAGCAGTTTTGGTAACGATACTGTGGAGTAATCTTAACCGAAATTTCCAGCAATTAGGTATTCAGTTTGGCTTTGATTTTCTTGGGCAACAAGCATCTTTTGATATCGGTGAAAAACTCATTGCTTACAACCCAACAGATACCTATAGCCGTGCCTTGTGGGTGGGTTTAATCAACTCTTTGCGAGTGGCAATAATAGGAATTATTCTGACCACAATTGTGGGATTAACTGCGGGAATTGCTCGTCTATCAGATAACTGGTTAGTGCGGAATATTACCTCAGTTTATGTTGAGTTTTTCCGTAACACTCCCTTATTACTGCAATTACTATTTTGGTACTTTGCTGTTTTCCTTGCTTTTCCCAAGGTTGAAAATAAAATTTCCCTGGGTGGTTTGGTTTACTTTAGTCAAAATGGGATAGAACTTCTGGGAATGAGCTTTTCTCCAGAGTTTTCAGCATTGCTGCTGGGGTTAACTTTTTACACGGGTGCATTTATTGCAGAAATTGTCCGGGGTGGAATTCAATCAGTACATAAGGGACAATGGGAAGCAGCGCAATCGCTGGGGCTAAAACCAGGGTTAGCAATGCGGTTGGTGATTTTTCCCCAAGCTTTGCGGGTAATCATTCCCCCACTCACCAGTCAGTATCTCAATTTAACAAAAAACTCCAGTTTAGCGATCGCTATCGGCTACCCTGATATTTATTTTGTCGCCTCTACCACCTTTAACCAAACAGGGAGAGCCGTAGAAGTGATGTTACTAATTATCCTCACCTATCTCACCCTCAGCTTAAGCATCTCTGTAATAATGAATTTATTTAACCGCACCGTGCAGATTAGAGAAAGATGAGGAGATGGGGAGATGGGGAGATGGTTAAGGATGATTTTCTAGATACTCAAGCAGAAAACTGGTTTCTTCAAGGTGAAGAAAAATTTGCAAGCGAAGATTTTGAAGGGGCAATTTTTTGTTACGACAAAGCTATAGAGATTGAATCAAACTACCAAGCAGCTTGGAGGCAAAGAGGTTATGCACTGTACAAATTAGAACGAGACAAAGAAGCACTTGTATCTTTAGACAAAGCCATAGAAATAAATAATGCTGATAATTTAACCTGGTATTATAGGGGACTGGCAGAGGATGAATTAGAACAATATGAAGAAGCTATTTTATCCTTTAACAAAGCTATAGAAATAAATACTGATGAGTATAAGGTTTGGGGGAGTAGAGGTTTTTCGCTAAATAATTTAGGACGATATGAAGAAGCGTTAGTATCTTTTGAGGAATCCCTAAAAATTAACCATGATGATTATCTAACTTGGTACAATCAGGGGTTGGCACTGCATAATTTAGGAAGATATGAAGAAGCTCTAGCATCTTATAATCAAGCTATAGAAATAAATCCTCATGACCACTATCTTGTTTGGCAAAATCGTGGATTGCTGCTCAATCATTTAGGAAGATATGAAGAAGCATTGGCATCTTTTGAGGAATCCCTAAAAATTAATCCTGATGATTATCTAAGCTGGTACAATAAGGGGGTAGCACTGCATAATTTAGGACAGGTTCAAGAATCTGAAAAAATTCGACAATATTTGTTAAACCGATGGTCAGAATTGTATGACTTAGGTCGCTATGAAAAAGCTCTTGCATTGTCTAGCAAAATCACAGAAATCTCTCCAAACAGTAGTGATTTTTGGCTTCTGCATGGGTTACTTCTCCTGACAATCAAGCGATTTTCTGAAGCTCTCGTGTGTTTCAACAAAGTTATAGAACTTCAACCTAATACCTATGAATACTTTGCTTGGGAATGCAAAGGGAAAGCATTATTAGGGCTAGAACGTTATGAAGAAGCTATTACAGCTTATAATAAAGCCATAGAACTGAACCCAGAAAATAAAATTGCTTGGAGTGATAAAGGGTCAGCACTACTAGAATTAGGATGTGTTGAAGAAGCTCTGATATGTTTAAATAAAGCCATAGAACTGAACCCAGAAAATAAAATTGCTTGGAGTGATAAAGGGTTAGCACTACTAGAATTAGGATGTGTTGAAGAAGCTCTGATTTGCTTAAATAAAGCCATAGAACTGAACCCAGAAAATAAAAGTGCTTGTATTAATAAAGTATCGGGATTATTAAGATTAGAACGCTTTGAAGAAGCTCTGATATTTTGTGAGGAAATTATAGAATTAAACCCAGAATATCACATTGCTTGGAGTAGCAAAGGGGCTGCATTATTAGGATTACAAAAATTTGAAAAAGCTCTGATATCCTGCGAAAAAGCTCTAGAATTGAACCCCGAAGATAACACTGCTTGGAGTAATAAAGGGGCTGCATTATTAGGATTACAAAAATTTGAAGAAGCTCTGATATCCTGTGAAAAAGCTTTAGAACTAAACCCCGAAGATAACATAACTTGGAGTAACAAATCTTATGCTCTATTGGGCTTAAAACGCTATAAAGAGGCTCTAGAATCTTCCAAAAAATCTATAGAATTGAATCCAAAACATAACATTGCTTGGGCGAATCAAGGATTAGCCTTGGCTAATTTAAATCTTTTTGTAGAAGCTCTAGAATCTTGCCAAAAATCTATAGAATTAAATCCTGAATATAATAGGGCTTGGGCTTGGTTAGGGGGAATATTGCTAGGTTTGAAAAGATATGAAGAAGCTGTCGCATCATATGAGAAAGCTATAGAATTAGAACTATATCATAATGAGGTTTGGAACAATCAAGGAGTAGCATTACTTAATTTAGGGCGTAGTCAAGAATCTCTCCTATCTTTCGATAAAGCTATAGAATTAAAACCAGACTATGATGAGGCTTGGAATCATCGAGGTACTGCACTTGCTAATTTAGAACGCTATGAAGAAGCTCTCATATCCTGCAACACAGCTATAGAAATTAAATCTGATAACCACGAAGCTTGGGCTACTAAAGGCTCAGTGCTTCTTAAATTAAGACGCTGTGAAGAAGCTCTTGTATCCTGCAACAAAGCCATAGAAATTGAATCAGAAGATCATAAAGCTTGGCATAATAAGGGTACAGCCTTGAGGTTACTAGGTAATTATGAAGAATCGCTTAAAAGTTTGAACCAAGCTCAAGATTTAGAAGCTACTTGCTCTGGTGGCTGGTACGAACATGGTAATGTACTAGCTGAACTAGGAAGATATGAAGAAGCAATTATTTCCTACAACAAAGCGATTGAACTCAATCCCAATGATGAATATTCTTGGCAGAGTAGAGGTTTTTCGCTGGCTGAACTAGGAAGACATGAAGAAGCAATTATTTCCTACAACAAAGCCATAGAAATCAATCCTGACTTTTATCAAGCTTGGCACGAAAGAGGTAGAGTTTTACATAACTTGATGCAAGATGAAGAAGCATTAGCATCCCACGATAAAGCTTTAGAAATTAAACATGATTACCATTATGCTTGGATTGATAGAGGTAATGCAGTATTTAACTTAAGTACAGAACGTAAAAATTTTAGGTCAAGATTCATCTTACCAGTAATTACAACATATCCTGACCTGGCTCTGATATTCAAAAATCCCGACTTAAATAAGGTTGGCTATGAAGGTCTATTTGCCAGCTATGAAGAAGGTTTAAAACATTGTCCCCAAGATACAGAAGGTTGGGGTAGATTACATCAAATTATAGGCCAAGCCTACTATTTCCAAGGATGCAAAGATGATAAGCCTTTTAGTTATTGGCGTAAAGCTGTTAACAGCTACAATATTGCCATAACAACTCTCACAGAAAAAACATATCCAAAAGCACATTTAGAAGTTTTACAAGATTTAATTCGCTGTTTGTTAGGTTTAGAACAAATCAATGAAGCCATAGAATTGCAAAGACGTGGCTCAGATATTTTACAAAAATTGCTCAAAGATACTAAAAGTCTAGCTAAACAACAACAATTAGCCTTAAAATTTGTCAGTTTTCAACAAATAACTGTTGATTTAGCAGTGCAATCTGGTAATTCAATTCAAGCCTTAGAACTAGCAGAACAAGGAAAAAACGCCTGTTTATCTTGGCTTTTAGAAGGATGGAGTGAAGAAATTTCTTCACCCAAATGGCAAGATATTCAACAGTTACTAAATCCCACAACAGCTATAATTTATTGGCATCTTAGCCCCGCAGCCCTTCACACTTTCATCCTCAAATATGATAGTCCAACACCCATTGTTTTAACACAATCTGAATTATTAATTCTTTCACAACGTTTACAACACTTTGAAGACTGGGTAAAAAATTGGAATCAACAATATAATGATTATCGTGGTAAAGGCAAAGATGAAGTAGATAAAAATGATCATGCTTGGCGAAATGATATGCAAACAAATCTCAACCAACTCAAAAATATTTTAGATATTGACACAATCAAACAGCAACTTTCAGGTATTAATCAATTAATTTTAATTCCCCACCGCGACCTACATAGATTTCCGCTTCATGTTCTATTCAACGCAGATGAAGAAAAATCAAAATTCATCATCACTTATCTACCTAGCACCAAACTTGGTATTACAAATACACTTACCAAACCAGACCATAGCAATAAATTATTAAGTGTCGAAGTTTCTCCAACTCAAGACGATGAACATCTGTTTTATGCGACACTGGAAGCTGAAATTATCAGTCAGATGTTTGAGCATAGACAACGTATCCAAGAAGGTGAAGCTACTAAAGAAGAGTTAGAAGCAGCATTAGAAAATGGTTATGAAATATTTCACTTTGCTGGACACGCAAATTACAACTTTAGCGAACCTAAAAAATCACAGTTAGCATTAGCCAACGAAGACAAATTAACTCTCCAAGAAATTTACCAAAAAAATCTTACAACCTATAAACTGGTTAGTCTTGCTGCTTGCGAAACAGCCATTACCGGCAACCAAACAATAACCACCGAATATGTTGGTTTAGTCAGTGGTTTTTTGAGTCGGGGAGTTGCCCAGGTAGTGAGTACACTATGGACAGTGAAATCTGCTGCTAGTGCTTTAATTATGATTGAATTTTACCGACGCAGACAACAACTAAATAAATCTGATGCCCAAGCCTTAAAAGAAGCTACAACATGGCTAAGAAACCTAACTGCGGGTGAACTGCAAAAATGGTATAAAGAACTAAAGAATCAAATACCTCCAGAAAAATTAACCGGTGGAATTAACGGATTATTAAAGGGAGAAATTTATAAAATTTCTAAAGAAAAGCCAGACAAATTACTGTATAATGATATATACTATTGGGGAGCGTTCACAATCACAGGTAAGCCACTATCAAGCTAATATTAAATGAACAACATAGACAAACTTACCCTCAAAGCCTTTCTTGCAGCTTTAATGCGGCTAGAACAACCCTTACCTGATGATTTGCAGAACCAGCTAAAGGAAATCAGTAAAACCTGTCCTTCAGATGTCGATAAACTTGATGCCTTAACCGAGATTTATCCACCTTTAGAAGATGAATATTTAGAAGCTCGTAGCATTTTACAAAATGATGGGGAACGCTTCCGTTCATCTAGCGTCCAGACAGTTAATGAAACTGTGGTTTTGAGTGACGAAAAGCTGATTGATTTAGCAGTGCAAATTTTCAGCAGCGAAGATTCCGTTAATTCTCTGAATCAAGCATACACAGAATCCAGCCCAATTGGACAATTTTTATTTCAACTGCGTCGCCAGACAAGCGTGATGGCGAAAGATACTAATAATATACCCCAAGAAGAATTATGGGTTTGGCAAGACCCTGTAGTTTGGGCTTCCTTAGAACGCGGACTCAAGCAAGCACAAGCCGGAGAGGGTCGTTACTTGGGAGATTTTTCGCAGTACGCAGATTTGGAGATTGAAGATTAGTGATGTTTAGGCTGGAATTTCAACCTGACGCAGAAGAGAAATTAGTCTATCTTCAGCTAAAAAATCCCAAGAAATACAAAAAAATATTAAAAATTCTGGGATTGATGCAAACTAACCTCCGTCACCCCAGCCTCAAAACTCATGAATACCAATCTTTATCTGGTCTGAACGGAGAGAAAGTATTTGAAGCCTACGTCGAAAATAACACTCCAGGAGCTTGGAGAGTTTTTTGGTATTATGGTCCTGGTCAAGGCGTAATTACTATTTTCGCTATAGAACCTCATCCTTAATAAGTCTAATCGCCAATGTAATGACTAAATTAACTTGGTTACGCAAAAACTTATTTAACACTTGGTACAACAGTTTATTAACTATTTTATCTTTAATATTTCTTTTTTGGGTAACTAAAGGAATATTAACTTGGGCAATTACTCAAGCGCAATGGCAAGTAATTCAGGTTAATTTGCACTTATTCTTAGTTGGTAGATTTCCCAAAAGTTTGTATTGGCGAGTTTGGATTATTTTAGCAATAGTTACAACTCTCAGTGTGATAACTTGGAGTGTATTTACAGGTTTTTTAATTTCCCAAAAATTATCTAAATTAATTACACCTTGGATTTCGTTAGTTTGGTTATTATCTTTCCCAATAATTTTGTGGTTACTTGGTGGGGGCTTTGGGCTAGAATCTGTATCTACAAATTTGTGGAACGGTTTGCTACTTACCTTATTAATGGCAACAATCAGTATTGTACTTTCCTTTCCCATTGGGGTTTTACTTGCTTTAGGAAGAACTAGCAATTTACCTGTAGTGCGTTGGTTTTCTATCCTCTATATTGAAATAATTAGGGGAGTTCCACTCATAGGACTTTTATTCCTTGCTCAATTCATGCTTCCTTTATTTTTACCAACGAATTTACGTTTAGATCGTTTACTACGAGGAATTGCTGGACTGGTACTATTTAGTGCTGCTTACATGGCAGAAAATGTACGCGGTGGACTGCAATCAATCCCACGAGGGCAAATTGAAGCTGCAAAAGCATTAGGTTTTAATACACCATTAGTAGTAATATTAATTATATTACCTCAAGCTTTACGTGCTGTTATTCCTGTGATCTTTGGTCAGTTTATCGGCTTATTTAAAGATACTTCTCTTTTATCTTTAGTGGGATTAGTTGAACTTACAGGGATTGCCCGTTCTATCTTGGCACAACCACAGTTTCTAGGTCGTTATGCAGAAGTTTATATATTTATAGGTTTTATTTATTGGGTATTTTGTTACTCCATGTCCTTAGCATCTCGAAAATTAGAAAAGCAATTAAGTAATAACCCAAGTTCTTAGTACAGGTGGCTTTTACTGTTTTGACAATTTGATAACCTGGGACTGTTGTATATTGGGTTAATGTTTCGGCTTTTAGCTCTAAATTACTTTTATTTTTCTTTGGAAAAAGTTGGCGTTTAATTACTACTTTTCATGTCCCATTCATTTGTCTCAACAACGGGAGGAGTGAAAAATAATTTGCGGTAAGTCCAATGGATACCCAGAAAAATCAAACTTCCTAAGCTGAGTATCAAGACACTAAAAACTGTGCCGTAGGCATGAGAATGCCACAATAATCTCTGTATTTGAGATGTAAGTAATTGTAATAGTTGGAATAAATTGACTTTTTGGGAATTGTCAACGTTGATTGCTGTGTTTTGGTGTGCCATCGCCATTTTTGGTAAACTACGGTAAATCGATAGAGATTATGATGTATTTATAGAGTATGACATAGCTGGCTTTAATAAGCAAGAGAGCGTCAGTTTTATTGAATTTGTGCAAAAAACTCCAGTTTTGTGGCGAAGAGCTTTAATTTTTCCTTTCCTCCTTTGCGTCTAAAGCACTTCGTGCTAGAGCCTCCGGCTCCCGTCAGGGATACGCTTCGCTGGGGCGCGAAACCTTTATGAAAGTGTGGTTCATTTACCTGAAAATAGCTGTAATATAACGTCTCGTAGAGAAGCGATTGCCAAGGGACTTCCAATTAAAAAAATGTCCCAAAATTTCTGGTGGTGCGGGACAGACAGCCCGCTAATTATCAAGGACGGGCAGGATTCCCATCCCACAAGATTGGATAATTTATTGTTTGGTGTTTCCTAATTATGTCAAAGGAACGATACCAGAGGTCAGCGCAGCTATCGCACTCATCTGCTCTAAATCTAATACAGTCGCTAATTCTGCTTCTGTCATTAATTCTTTTTCTAGAACTATTTGACGCAGAGATTTTCCGGTTTCTAAAGATTCTTTAGCCACAGCCGCAGCATTCAAATAACCGATATGGGGATTTAAGGCGGTGACTAATGCTAAACTACCTTCGGCATAAGCTAAACATCTTTCTTTGTGAGCGGTAATACCTTGAATACAACTTTCAGTCAGAGCAGAAATGGTATTACCCAAAATTTCGATGCTGTGAATTAGATTATAGGCAATGAGAGGCATCATCACATTTAATTCTAATTGTCCAGCTTGGGCAGCCAGTGCGATCGCACTATCGTATCCCATTACCTGAAAACATACCATTGATGTCATCTCTGCCATTACCGGGTTATATTTCCCCGGCATAATGGAAGAACCAGGTTGGACTGGAGGCAGTTGAATTTCCTTAAATCCGGTTTTGGGTCCCGAATCCATTAAACGCAAGTCATGGGAGATTTTCACCAAGTCCTGGGCTAAATTTCGCAATGCACCGGAAACATTTACAAAAGCCCCCATACTTTGCATAGCAGCCATTAAATGGGGTGCAGGTTCTAGGGGAAATTCCAATAACTGCGAAAGGACTTCTACCACCCGTCGTCGATATTCTGGGTGAGTATTCATTCCCGTACCCGCAGCACTACCACCTAAACCCAACACCATCAAATCCCCAGAAGCGATATAGAGACGGTTTTGATGTTCTGAGAGAATATAAGCCCAAGCCCGGAAATTTTCACCCAAACGCACAGGGACAGCATCTTGTAGGTGGGTTCTTCCAGATTTGACAATATCTTGAAATTCCACAGCTTTTGCTTCCAAAGCAGATATCGCTAACTCTAAAGCTGGGTGTAAAGTTTGGGAAAGCGCCAATAAGCCACCAATACGAATTGCTGTAGGGATAACATCGTTGGTAGACTGCCCATAGTTGACATGATCGTTAGGACTAACTCGTTTATAGTTACCTTTTTCATCACCGAGAAGTTCTAAAGCACGATTTGCCAGAACTTCGTTAATATTCATGTGGTGAGAAGTTCCCGCACCTGCTTGGTAAACATCGACAACAAATTGATCTCGTAATTTACCTGCTAAGATTTCATCAGTAGCTTGGATTATGGCTTTACTGATATCTGCGGGAATGCAATTTAGTTCAGCGTTGACAATTGCGGTAGCTTTTTTAATAAACAAACAAGCATCAACGTAAGTAGGTAAAGGTTTAATCCCGCTAATGGGGAAGTTTTCGATAGCCCTTTGGGTTTGAATACCGTAATAAACATTACTAGCAATTGAGCGATCGCCCATCGAATCCCGTTCTATGCGAAAATCTGTATGGTCAGTCATAGTATTGTTTGAATCATCTCAAAATACAGATCATGCCATGTAGTTGCGCCAAAAAACTAATTTGCAACTTTTGTAAGTAGTTGGACAAATTTAGAAGTCCCTAACCTGGTGGTATTCCTTCTTCTTCCACAGGACGAATAATCGCCGGTGCTGGTGTTAAGTCTGACTGAAAAATTCCCTGCAAAGCTTGTTCCAAAGTTTGCGCCATGACAATCCGATTTTCATAAGCAACAACTACCCGCACCAAAGTTGGCAAACTATTTTGTGTCGCTTCTAAATAAATTGGCTCAACGTACAATAAAGATTGCTCAATGGGAACAATCAAAAGATTACCCTGAATTACACTAGAACCTTGACGATTCCATAGAGAAATTTGTTGAGAAATTACGGGATCTTGGTTAATTCTTGCTTCTATTTGCTCAGTTCCATAAATCAAGCGTTCTTTAGGAAAGTTATATAATAGCAATTTACCGTAGTTCTCGCCATCTGAACGCGCCGCTAACCAAGCAATTAAATTTGTTCGTTGTTTGGGTGTGTAGGGAATCAGCAATATAAATTCTTCAAAGGCAACATTAGGAAGGCTAGTAATTAAATAGTAAGGTTCAACTGGACGGGTTTGGGTTCCATAAATTTCATTGGGAATTTGCCATTGGTCTTCCCGATTGTAAAATACTTGGGTATCGGTCATATGATAAATCATTAACCGTTCCGATTGAATTTTGAAAAAATCAACCGGATAGCGGATATGACTGCGGAGATTTGCAGGCATAGCTGCCAGCGGTTGGAACATTTGCGGAAAAATTTTTGACCAAGAAACAATGAGAGGATCTTTTGGTTCAGCAATGTAAAATCGCACTGTGCCATTGTAAGCATCAATGACGATTTTAACGGAGTTACGAATATAGTTGATACCGTCCCTACCTCTGTCAGAATAGGGATAGTGATCGCTTATTGTATAAGCATCCACTATCCAATAAAGATAATTATTTGCTCCTGGAAATTGGAGATTTTTATTGTTAGAATTTGCATCAGCAGCTACTAAATAAGGCTCACCATCAAATTTCAAAAAAGGTGCAATGGCGCGAATTCGTTGGTTAATATTTCGCCGGAATAATACTTTAGTTTCTGGCAAAAAATTTCGTGTAAAGACCATTTGCCAGTCTTTTAAATAGGTAGCAAATAACCAGCGTCTCCATAGAGAACCAATTCTAATTCCACCTTTGCCATCATAAGTATTATAAATATTCTCACTGCCACTGGGATAGTCTAATTCTTTGACTTTCGTGCCAGTCATGACATGAGTGTTAGTAATTTCTCCGTAATAAATTCGTGGTTCCTGAATAGGAATGCTTTCTCTAATGGCTTCACTAGAAGTAGTCAATGCACTACCATTACCGCTAATATCTTTAACAAAATATTCTGGTAAACCACCAGGAGCAACTTTATTAACGGGACTCATAGTAAAGCCGTAACCATGAGTGTAAATTAAATTACGGTTTACCCATGTCTGAGCTTGTTGTGGTACAGCATTATAGTCTAATTCCCTGGCAGCAATTAATACCTGCTGTTTTTCTGTTGATTGTGATTGAGTTGTAATTTGGTAGCGATCAATATCGGCATCAGGAAACTGATAATAAGGACGAATTTGTTGTAATTGACGGTTAGTTTTTAAGAGTGGTTCTTGATCCCAAAGACGGATATTGCGAATTGTGAGATCATTGGCTTTGAGATCAGCTTGAGTTAATTTTCCTTGGGGGTTAAAGGTTTGAGAATTAATTACTTCTAAATTGAATGCTTGACGAGTTAGAGCAATAGTACGTTGTATGTAAGGTTGCTCTCGCTGTAATTCATTCGGCTGAACGATTAAATACTGGACAACAGCAGGTACAATAAAATCACCAATAACTATTAAGCCTAGATAAAGACTCACCGCGTAAATTATCCAGCGATGATGCCGAGATTTGGATTTCCAAAATAAAGTTTGCCATAACAGGTAAAATGCGATCGCTACAGCTAAAACACATAACATGGTTTCAGCGGGCAACTGTATCTTAGCATCGGTATAACTAGCGCCAAAACTCACACCACGAGGAGAATAAACGAGTTGATAGCGACTCAGCCAATAACTAAAAGCCACTACCAACATTAAACAGCCACCCAAGCCGAATAAATGACGTTTTTGTGATGGTGAAAAGCCAGGAAAAATGCCTTGACTGAGGCTATCTCCTGATAAAAGATAGGTGAGAAGAACGGCAATAAAGCCATATAAACATAATCCCACCAGCCAAAATGCCAATAGTTCCCAGACTGGGAGGTAAAAAATATAAAAGCCGATATCCTTACCCAGTAAAGGTTCTGTGCTGTTGAAGGGTGTGGAGTGGGAATAGAGAACTATCTTTTCCCAATTGTGAGACAGCACCCAGCCAAAAACGAGACTGAGAATAACTGCGATCGCTCTGAGGCAAAATTGGGCATATACTAAAAGTGCGATCGCTATTACCAAAGCTAAGACAAAATACCAAGCTTGTGAAATAACCCTGTTGGCTAAGTTCCAAATTGTCTCCAATTGGAATAAAGGGGGAAGTAGACTAACCTGATTAACCTCTCCATACCAATAATTTAGGGTAATTTCCCCATAATGCACCACAATAAACCCCACCAAAAAACTTAGTCCTAAACTCAAAGGAAGTAGCCAGTGTAATCTAATTTCTGTCTTTCCTAAATCAATTTGGGCGGTTTCATCAACTTTGGCATACTGGGGACTAAGAAACTTTGTGAATTCCCTACCAAATCTTTTTTCCCCACTTCTAGCTGGCTCAATGTTCAAAAAATAGGGATATTTCAGTCGATTTGCTACTGCAAGATTTCCTAAAAGATAGGCAAAATTAATGCTAACAACTCCCACCCATAAAGCACTCTGAGTTATTAAACGCAGCAGAAATGTTTGTAAATAGCCAACTTCCTGAAACCAAAAAATTTCCGCTCCCAAATGGGAAATCAAAGCTAATATTAACAACAACCCTAAGCATATTATAAAAACTCTCAAGCCCCATTTCCAGAACATTCCTTTTACACCCCTTTTCCCTGCTGTAACTGTTAACAAATTCCGTGGGTTTAAATACCTGCTGCAAACCGCTGTAATTACGAATTACGTATCCCTAGCGGAACCGTAGGCATTAAGTAGGTGGGCGTTAAAAAATATAAGATAGACCTAACCCCCCAGCCCCCTTCCCTACCAGCGAAGTGGGAGTCAAAGCCTCTCCCCTTGTAGGGGAGAGGTTTGGAGAGAGGTTTTATATTTAATTGCGCCAATCTACTTATTCCGAATTACGAATTACGAATTACGAATTATTTTAATTCCAGTTACCAATCATAGTGAAAGCAGACCAAAAATAAGGATGGGATAAATCGATCTTACCTAAATTAGACAGTTCTGGAGGTAGAGAAATGCGTTTTTCTGGTGACAGATATAATTGTTCATCAGCTATGCGAACTTCGCCCTTCAGCATGGCTAACTGAGCTTGTCTGAGAGATTCAGAGCGCAAGGAAGTCATCTTTAACTGCTCGTAAAATTTAGTCATCAGTGCCAGAGAACCTTGATCACTCACATACCAAAGGCTACCTAATACCGATTTTACCCCTGCCTGCACTGCTAAACCAGAAAATCCTAATTCTACTTCTTGACTACCCAAGGCAGTTCTACAGGCACTCAAAACTAACATTTCTACTTTAGGATTTTTACTCCATTGTAATTCTTGAGATAACTTTCTCAACTGTTGTAAGTTGATTTTTTCGTTCCAAAGTTGAATATAAGAATTATTGATTTTTCCTGGTTTAAAATCACCATGAGTTGCTAAGTGAATAATCCCATAATTCTGTTTATTACTAAAAGCCTTGAGATTATTTAGGGTAGATGCTTCATTTAAAAATACCTGAGCCTGACTTTGCCAAATTTGTTTACTTATGGCATCTATTTCTATGGGTACAGAAGGTAAAGGCTCTTGTCCTTCTGTACTTTGCGATATCCCCATAGCTAGGATGTCCGAATTGACAATAGGAACATAACGAGTATCTGTGAGGCTAAAACTAGGGATAATACCAATACTATATTTTTCAATCAAGAACTCTTTACCATCATGTAAAGCAGCAATAGGAATAGTTCGCAAGCCGCTATCCAGGGAAAAGATTAAGGTATTGATTTTATTGGCTTTTAAGGCTGGCTCCAGAGGCTCAATTATCCAATTATAGAGTTGTTGAGCGCTTGTAAAGTAATCGTTACGTCTATTATTAGTAATTTTAGCTCTAAACTCTTTAGCAACTTTTTGGATATTGCTGTTTTTGGCTTCTTGGATATCTTTGCGGAGAATTTGAGGCTGATATACAGGAATTGGTGTTGTAACTTGTAAGCTTTTATAATTGCTAGAAATATTTTTTTGATCTTCAATTGGTGGAATCAGAATTAGACTCAATTTGTCTTTTAAAGCAGTTACGTAAATAACTGCGGCTTTTCGATTTGTCTTTTTAGTAAGAATAGCTAAATTGTTAGCGATCCCTTCTGCTGAAGTAATATCTCCAAAAAAATCAGTACCTAAATATGCCCCAAATTGAAAAGCTTGTAATTCTTCCAACTGCGTCACAGCTTCTGCTGGTGTTGCTGCTGAAAAAGCTCTATCAAATTCGTTCCTATCTACGACAATTACTCCCGTATCTTTATTATCATTATTAGGGTTAACAACTTCTTGGGGATCAGGATTAGTGATATCTGACTGATTTCCAGGGTTAACAACCTCTTGCGGGTCAGGATTAGTGATATCTGACTGATTTTCTGATTGTGCCTGAACAGATTTCAAGAAACTGAGAATTAAAATAACCGACAAAAAAATTGACAAGAATAAACGATTAAATTTCATCAATCTGATCCTAAATATTGATGTAAATTACGCTAAAAAGAAAGACTATAACCGATACCTAATATAAAACGTGTACCATCACCAGCATTGCCAGTAATATCGCTAATTCCTGGTGTTATTACCACAGGAATTTTCTTAAATGGTGCGACAGATAAACCCAAAGCTAAATCTTGTCCTGACCATTCAATGATTGTACTCACTGGCTTTGCAACTTGTACAGCTACACTACCAAAAACACCAACTGAATCAATCTTTTTGTTAATATCCGATTCGGAACGAAACTGTCCACCACCCACACCAGCGGATACATAAAGGCGGCTAAAAGGTTTGCTATCACTATCTTGTAAGCGAAACATTTTAGTAACTACACCGTAACCAGATGTACCTCCATCGGTGTCACCAAACGTTACAAAATTTTTCACACCGACAGCCACGGCCATATCATTTGGTAGTCGGCGATGTAATTTTAAACTAATGTTTCCATTTTGGAAAGAATCCAGATCAACAATACCTACATTTACATCTAAACCAACCGATTTGTTAGCATCACCTAAGCCTATACCCACACCTAAAACTCCATCAGCTTTGTCAGTAAAGCGAGCGCGAGATTGTAATCCTACCGCAATAGAGGCTCTTCCCCAAGATTTACCATAAGCAGATGGTGTCAGCATAGTAATACTGGGAGTTGAAAGCGGCCGCGCTTTATTATTTTCTAGTACTAAGGGTAACTTTTGTGGTTTAAAAGGCTTTTGCTCTGGGTAGCTAGGTTCTGTTGTTAAATGATTACCATTTTGATCAATGTTGATTTCAGGAGCCTGAGTTAAATAATCAGAAGGTATTGATATAGCTGTGGGACTGATTGGAGTTACAACCTCTGGTTCTATGTTTCCTAAAGTTGGAAATTGTTTGATGGGACTTAGCTCTGTAACTTGACTAGGAGTAAATTTATCCTCATGAATAATTTTGCTATGTACATTGTTATAAATTTCTATGAGGGAATAATTCTCTAAAAAGTACATAATCCTACCCGATGTGCGTGAGTTGAGATGCTAAAGTTCTATAAGTCTTAAAAGAGGATATTATATCCTGTCCAGTTGAATACTTATGATTAAGGGTTGACACGGAGAGTTTTTTTGATAAACAATTAGCAGAACTTGATATAAATACCCTTTATTTAAATACCCCACAGTGGTATTTATTATATCAATACTCTAGACAGTTTTATGACCAAGGTAAAAAGAAAGTTACTTAACACTACAGGTTTAGGGATCAGTTTTCTGCCAATGGCTAAGACTGAGAGATATACTTCTCAAGGAAATATATAAGTGTTCATGCTCATTATCTACTTACTGATTAACTGGTATAATATTCTCCAGACTCTACATCTACCCTCAAAGAGTTAGGTCAAAATCGTTGTTAATATGGCTAATCTCCTTCTCACTTCAGATTTGAAACTTGTAAAGATTGTTTGATTAATAACTAGTAATTATGCTCACCAGCGTTGATCGATTGTTATTTGTCCGGCGCGTCCCTATTTTTAATGAATTGCGAGATGATTTTGTGGTTCGGCTGGCTTCAGTGATGAATGAATTATCATATCCTGCTAATTACAGCATCTTTAAACAGGGTGAAGAAGGGCGATCGCTTTATATTGTTGTATCTGGTAAAGTCAAAGTGCATATTGGGGAAACCAAATTAGCAGAAGTTGAGCAAGGGAAATACTTTGGAGAAATGGCTGTATTTGATACTCAACCCCGTTCCGCCACCGCTACGACTGTAGATCCTTGTGAATGTTTAGAACTCACCCAAGAGCAACTTTATGATGCGATTGAAGAAACTCCAGAAATTGCGGTGAATATTATTCGTGAACTATCGCGGATAATTCGCCGACTGAATGAAAGTATTAATCATTAGTCATTAGTCATTAGTCATTGGTCAATCCTTAATTCAATATGTTTGCCACTTATTTTCATCCGCACACCTGCCAAACCTCTAAAGCAATTAATTCGATTTCTTTTGTAGGTTATTCATTTCCTCATTACAATCATATCAGACAAGAAATTGCTAAAAAAATCACTATTTATCCAACTTTGCCTGTTAAGAAAGTTAAATATAGTGAATATCTGCGAGTTCATAGTCATGATTATCTACAAAAGTTGGTTTTCAAGGCATTAGGAAAACCACTTAATGAATCAATGCGTTCCTTACCACTTCTGGGTATTGAATGCGAAGGTTTTGAATATTGCCTACCCGGTTATGTATATGGCTTGGGGGGAATATTTGCTGCTATAGATGAAATAAAAAGAGGACGTTTAGAACGTGCCTACTGTTTTTGTTTAGGAGGACATCATGCACATAGAAACTGGGGACATGGATATTGTTTACTTAACCCTTTAGCAACAGCAGCAAAATATGCTCAGTCCCAAGGTTTCCATAAAATATTAATTATAGATTGGGATATTCATCATGGAGATGGTACGCAATCAATTTTTAGCTGTGACGATAATGTTTATTGCATTAGTATCCATACTGCCGTTGATATATATATGTCTAAAGCTTCTAATTTAAGCTATGGGACAACGACAATGGCAGAAAAAATTGGACATTGTAATATTCCTCTTATTTCTGAGGGAATAACACCAGATATTATTGCAGAAATAGGATTAGATGGGAAGTTTTACCGAAGTCATGAAAGTTTATCAACCTTCCGTCATGCTTTAGAAAATTTACCCTGGAATCCTGATTTAATTTTCATCTTTTCTGGGTATGACTCACATCGAGATGATTGTGGTAAAGACATTACGGATTGGACAAATAGAGACTTTCAAGAATTAACTAAATATGTTTTAGATTTAGCTAAAAAAGTATCCTGTCCAGTTATTTCCAGGCATGGAGGTGGATATTATACACCTGTGACCATATCAGCAGCATTAAGTCATATAGAAATTTTAGCTAATTATAAATAACTCTTCAATTATCCTGAAAGAAAAATTTTATTCACCAAATTTTTGAGCTTGTTGCAGAAACATTTGGGGAATTTCTAAAGTTTCTCCCCAATGTTGATGAATGTATGAAGCATGAACATTAGGTAAACACCAACCTTCAAAACCTGTATTTTCCTTACAATCATAACGATATGTATCAAATAAAGGTTGTTGAGAATTAGTAATTAAATGAGAACGATGAAACTCATGTCCATATATATTTGTTCCGGCATCGAATAAGAAACTATTTTGTAAAGCTACTGCACGACGATATCCTAAAGTTAACTTTTTATCCATTTGTGCTGATGTTGGTAAAATGCCCACCATTGACCAAGATTTACCTTCAAAATCAATAATATTTTCACATAAATACATCAATCCTCCACATTCAGCAATTGTGGGAATTCCGGCTAAAATAGCCTTCTTTACTTCTTTAATAACGCTTGTATTAGCAGCTAATTGTTGTGCAAATACTTCGGGAAATCCACCACCAAAATACAGTCCTTGGATATTGTTTGGGAATTCTGTATTTTCTAAAGGACTCCAAAAAACTAATTCTGCACCTAATTGTTGCAGTAAATCTAAATTATCTTGATAGTAAAAATTAAAGGCTTTATCTAGTGCAACTGCGATTCTGATTTGAGATTTGAGATTGGGGATTTGGGATTGGGGAGATTGAGGATTAATAACTGAAATTGGAGATACTTGAAGTAGTGGTAATAATCTTTGCCAATCAAAGCAATTATCGCCTAAATCTGCCAAGCGATTGACTACATCATTCAATTCTGGTAATTCAGATGTGGGGACTAAACCAAGATGACGGTCGGGTATAGTGATGTTATCTTGTCTTCGTAAAACGCCGAGAATCGGTAATTTTAGGGGTTTTAGAGAATCTTTGAGCAGGGATAAATGGCGATCGCTTCCCACCCGATTCAGAACTAACCCAGCAATTTTAATTCTACTATCCAAAGCACAATAACCATGTGCGATCGCAGCCACCGAACCAGACAACCGACTACAATCAATCACCAAAATCACAGGTATGTCTAATAACCGTGCAACGTGCGCTGTACTCGCAAAATCAGTTGGTAATTGATTTTCTTCTCCAGTCCCCTTCACCCCATCAAATAAACCCATTACCCCCTCAACTAGAGCATATTCGCACCTTGGGGAATGACGATGAAAACATTCTTTTACATAACTTTCCGAAGTCAGCACAGCGTCTAAATTCCGACAAGCACGACCAGTAACATACTGATGAAACATCGGATCAATATAGTCTGGCCCCACTTTAAAAGATTGTACCTTTGCACCACGACGGCACAAAGACGCTAAAAGGGTAAGTGTCACAGTTGTCTTACCCACCCCGCTACGTTCTCCAGCAATAATTATAGACATTGGTAATTAGAATTATTTCATTGACATTTTTATAGCAGTTTTATCACCAAGCCTGTAGGGGCTGGGTTTCCCTGCCCTCGATTGTATTGTAAATATTGCATCTTTAAGTGAGTTTTGGAGATACGTTGGAATATCACATTGCACTATTACCCAACGATTAAAAATAAAAAATACCCCCTTACATCACAGAAAGAGGGTAAAAGAGTGAGGAATAAATTCCCAATTACAAATTATCAATTAGCGATTCTCCAACTTCAAAGTTTGTGCTATCACCGCCAAACTTTCTTCAAAAAGTGCCTCACGACCCCAGCGTTGTACCTGTTGACTCAACAGCACTTCCGCTTTCTGTTCCGAAAGAGAACTTACCTGTTGAAACAAACCAGCAGACTGAGCGCCACCGTGAGTTTCCATCCGCATACAACCGCCCGTTTCCGAGCAAATTAAAGTTCCACAATTAGCTTGAGGATTAGTAGAACTCAAACGCAAAGCAATCAAATCACCAACAATGTCACCAATATCAGCAATGGGAACACCTGCTAATTCTGCTTCTATTTGTTTTTGGTCTTGAGCCAGGAAACGAACGCGAGTGATATCATAATCACCGGTTTCCTTTGAATAAGAAACAGCCTGCCATTCCAACCGACTTGCCAACCAACCCAAAAACAGCAAACCTTGAGCAGGGTTGCCCTTTTCGTAATCAATAGCTACACGGTCAATTTCTCTCAAACCAGCACGACGCTGAGGTGCATCGTAAGCTTCAGCAGTTAACTCTTGCCATGCAGCCAAACGCCGCCAGTTCAAATCAGCTAGAGGTACACCCGTTTCTACCAATTCTTGCAAAGTCAATAAATCATCTTCTGGAGTATTAAAGTTGCAAGAATCAACAATCACATTATTACAAACAGCCGCTAACCTTTTAAACAAAGGGTTATGAGCATCTGGTGTAGCCTTCCACCACAAAAACTTAGGCAAACCACCAATTAACAAAGCGGGAATCATCCCTCCAACTCTTTCCAAAGCTGCCACTGTCCCTGTGAGAGTAATGTATTCACAGCAAACTAGTGTACTAGAAGATTGCTTTTGAATTGGACAATAGGCGGAAACTTGCGCCTTTACCCCCTCATCTTCCCCAGCAATGGGACACAAAGCAATAATGCGGCAAGGGTTACGGAGCGCGATTTCATCAGCAATGGTAGGACTAGTGGCGCTGAAAGTATAGCCCATAGCCGCGCCATGATTATCTCCCTTTGGTCCGCTGTGCTGCTTTTGGAAGTATTCTTCCCGTAAAACCGTGAGAGTTTCCGGTGTAGCAGTACCAGTTTCTGGTAATTCATGCTTTTTTTGTACTTCCCGCAATGCTGCGTCTGTTTGTGGCCCTAAAATGCCATCGATGGGACCGTTGTAAAAGCCTGTTGCCGCTAACAAATACTGGGTTTCTTCCGGTTCATAAACCACCAAAGTAAATGTCGTAGCCCGGGTTGCCGCAGGCAGTCCACCGTCATCGCCGGTGATACCATAACTTTGCCAGATTTGAGTTAATTCCGCTTCTATTTCTGTGAGCGAAACATCCTTAGGTGCTTGCAGTGAAAAAATCGTCGGAGCTTGTGTAGCCATAGTCTATTTTGGATTTTGGATTTTGGATTTTGATCTAAAATTTCTAGAGTCTGCGCCAGCGGCGACCATCTTGGTTAATCAAGAATTCTGCTTCTGCTGGTTCCCAAGTACCAGCTTCGTACTGGGGAACAGTGGTGGGATCTGCCGGTGCGTCCCACACGGAAAGGGCTGGTGTGACTACTTGCCAAGCTGCTTCCACTTCGTCTGCCCGTGTGAAGAGTGTTTGGTCGCCCATCATACAATCGAGGAACAGGCGATCATAGGCATCAGAAGTAGCTTGGATACCAAAGGAACCATAACTAAAGTCCATATCAACGGCACGAGTGCGGAATTCTGCCCCTGGCATTTTCACATCAAAGCGCAGGGAAATGCCCTCATTCGGCTGAATTCGCATTGTCAAAATGTTGGCGTTGGTCTGTTGAGCAGCGGAAGTAAACATTTTGGAAGGAACTTCGCGGAAGTGAATGGAAATTTCGCTCACCTTTTTTGGCATCCGCTTCCCTGTTCTGAGGTAGAAAGGAACACCTTTCCAGCGCCAGTTATCCACCATGAACTTCATTGCTACATAGGTGGGTGTTGTTGAGTTAGGATCAACTCCCGGTTCTTGCCGATACCCCTCAACTGGTTGTCCTTTCATCCAGCCGGCGCTATATTGCCCGCGAATTGCCGAACGTGAGAGATTATGAATATCAGCTAGACGAGTAGCCTGTAGTACTTTAACTTTTTCTGTGCGGATACTGTCAGCATCCATTGAATTGGGTGCTTCCATTGCTGTTAAGCAATAAAGTTGCATCAGGTGATTTTGCAACATATCCCGCAGTGCGCCGGCGCTTTCATAGTAACCAGCCCGGTCTTCTACTCCGACGGTTTCCGCTACGGTAATTTGTACGTGGTCAACAAATTGTCGATTCCACAAAGGTTCAAAAATGGCGTTAGCAAAACGGAACACCAGCAAGTTTTGAACTGTTTCTTTACCTAAGTAATGGTCAATGCGGTAGACTTGGTTTTCTTTACAATATTTCTGCACTATTTGGTTAAGACTTTGGGCAGAAGCCAAGTCCCGACCAAAGGGTTTTTCAATTACCAGTCGATGTTTGTAAGGATCTTCTAGCATTCCCCCTCCCCCTAGCTGTTTGATAGCTTCAGGAAAGAAGTTGGGGGCAACGGAAAGGTAGAACATTCGGTTTCCCCTTGTTCCCCGTTTCTCGTCTAATTCACTTAATAAGGTTTTTAGTTTTTGGTAACTTTCCGGGTCGTCTATATTCCCAGGACAGTAGAATAGACCTTGAGAAAAGTCTTGCCACAGTTCCCCTAGTTCGACACTACTATGAGCTTCTTCCATGCCCTTCTGCATTTGTTCACGGAAGTATTCATGGCTCCATTCTCGACGTGCTACACCGACAATGGTGGTTTCTGGCGGAATACGTCTTTCTCTCCGTAATTTGTACAGTGCTGGTACTAGTTTGCGCCAGGTAAGATCCCCGGAAGCGCCAAAGATAACTATAATTTGGGGTTCGGGCATCCCTTGCTGTTGTAGACCAACGCGTAGGGGATTTTCTAGCAGACTGACCATAGAATTTTAGATTTTGGATTTTGGATTTTGGATTTAGGGAAAGGTGACAGGTGACAGGTGACAGGTGACAGGTGACAGGTAATTCCTCCCCATCTCCCCATCTTCCCATCTCCCCATCTCCCCATCTCCCCTATACTGGTGACAATAGCTTGATTTTGCCTTCTAAAGAGTTCATTAGTGACTGGAAGGGCTGGACAAATTTGTCAATACCTTCAACGAGTAATTCGTCCATTACGGTATTGATGTCAATGTTGATGTCCGCTTCTTTCAAGCTTTCGATGAGGGTGTACGCTTCTTCTACCCTTGTTTCCAGGCGATCGCTCACATCGCAATGGTCGGCACAAGCTTTTATTGTTGCTGGTGGTAGGGTGTTAACTGTGTCTTTGCCAATTAGTTCGTTGACATACATGACATCGTTGTAACTGGGATCTTTGGTGCTGGTGCTGGCCCATAGTAACCGCTGTACTTTTGCGCCTTTTGCTGCTAAGGCTTGCCAAGCATCAGTGCTGGTGATTTTCTTGTATTCTTGGTAAGCTATCTTGGCGTTAGCGATCGCAATTTTCCCTTTGATAGCTCGCAACACAGCTTCATGGTTAATGTCATCAACGCCAAGCTGCAATTTCGCATCTATCGTACTGTCGATGTTGCTATCAATCCGGCTGAGGAAAAAGCTGGCTACAGAAGCAATTTTGCTAATATCCCTACCTTCACTCACCCGTTTTTCTAAGCCCCGAATATACGCCCAAGCTGCATTAATGTAACTTTGGACTGCAAACAACAGCGTCACGTTGATATTAATTCCTTCAGCTATTGCTTGTTCTACAGCTGGTAAACCAGCTTCAGTCCCAGGAATTTTAATCATCACATTTTCTCGCCCAATTTCCTGGAAATATCGACGAGCTTCAGCTATTGTCGCTTGGGTATCATGAGCTATAGTTGGTGGGACTTCTATACTCACATAACCATCTAGACCATTCGTGGCTTCATAAACAGGGCGCAAAATATCACAAGCATTGCGGATATCTGCAAAAACTAGGGATTCATAAATTTTGTATGTCGGTAAACCCTCACGAATTCCAACTTCAATATCGGCATCATAAATGGCATTACCAGTAATTGCTTTTTCAAAGATGGCGGGGTTGGAGGTAATACCAGAGATTCCTTGATTTTTCACCAAGTTTTCGAGTTCCCCTGATTGAATAATGTCACGGCTCAAATTATCCATCCAGATACTTTGACCGTATTCTTTTATCTCTAATAAATGATTGGTTGCCATAGCTATTTTTTAACTCCTATTCACAGTGTTTTTTGGTGAAGTTCATAAATTTCCTCAGTTGATGGTGGTTTTTCAATGTGACATCAAACAACTGAGATGAATTTTTCAATTCACATACAAACATTGCTAGTGCTGCATTCCAATCCCAAATTACCCATCTTCAGCTTCATTACTGGCATCAGCTAGACGCTTTTTTTCAACTTCGTCTAATGACCGTTTTGAATAAAAGATTCGACTTTAGCTACATCCTGTTTACTACCAATAATTAGAGGTGTGCGTTGATGTAGTTTCTTCGGAACTACGTCCAAAATATCCACTAATCCTGTAGTTGCTTTACCTCCAGCTTGTTCAATCACAAATGCTAAAGGTGCAGATTCATAAAGTAGGCGCAATTTACCTTCTGGTTTTTGCAGTGTGCCTGGATAGAGAAACACACCACCTTGTACTAAAATTCTATGAATATCACTCACCATCGCGCCACTATAACGAGCGGTATAACCTTCGGTACGATGAACATAGCGAATGTATTCCCTAATGGATTCATCCCACTGCCAGAAGTTCCCCTCATTAACGCTGTAAACTGAACCGTGGTCAGGAATCTTGATATTTTCTTCTGTGAGAATAAACTCCCCTAAACTGGGATCAAGGGTAAAGGAGTGAACTCCCTTACCTATAGTATAGACCAGCATCGTGCAGGGGCCGTACAGTATGTATCCAGCGGCAATTTGCTTGTGTCCGTTGGTTAACAGGTCAGTAGCTTTACCATCGCTATCGTTTCCTTCCTGTTGACGGATGGAGAAAATCGAACCTAAGCTGAGATTAGTATCTGTGTTAGATGAACCATCTATCGGGTCATAGAGCAAGGTATAACGACCAATAGGGCAGTTTTCCGGGATGTAGTAGGGGTCTTCCATTTCCTCGGAAGCAAGACGACAAACTAAGCCACTTTGCTTAAATACTGAGATAAATACGTCGTTAGCGTAAACATCCAAATTTTTTACAGATTCTCCCTGGACGTTAACTTCCCCAGTAAATCCGAGAACGCCTTCCATTAACCCAGCGTTGCTCATGCGACGCGCCACTAGTTTACCCGCTAAAGCGATGCGATTCATCAGCGCACTTAAATCCTGTGCATCTGCGGAAAAACTTTGCAATTGCTGAAGTACATGACGGGATAAGGTTGTACAATCACGATCTAGGGCTTTGTCTGTAGCGTAGTTGATCGACAAATCTAAAGATTCTGAGGCTTGAGCCATTTTTGTTACTCCCTAGCGTTTTGCAGTTGGGTCAGTTTTATCAATGGCGATTTTTGGTCGCTGTCTTTATCTTAGAAAGGTATTTTGATAACTAAAGATTGTTTTTAGATAAACTACAGAATTCAAATTTGAGGGTGTAATACCATTTCTGGATGATAGCTTGCGTGGCGTAGCCATAGATAGATGCACTTTATTTTTCGTTGTAGAGACGTTGTATGCAATGTCTCTACAACATCTTTTTTATCTCACGCAGAGGCGCAGAGTCGCTAAGAGAAATCAAGAACGTCGTCTAAATACATGGAAACTGCTGTATTTTAGGATGCTAAAATTTTACTGGGGATTTGTGGCTTTACGTATTTTCTCTAGCTAACAAATCTATTTATTAGTAATTATAGACACTACAAAAAAATATTTTATGTTATGTATAAACTATCTTTTAAGGATTTTACACTCATGGTAAAAATGAATATTTCTACCCCCCCCATAATCGCTAAAACCATTGCTGTAGCTAGCTTTGCTTGCGGGGAGGGGACTATGATGTACCTTATAACAAAGGAATCCGCTGTATTTTTCATCTTGTTAATCCTTTAATCCTGAGAATCCTGATTTAGACATCATCGGTAAATACTGAGATTGCTGCCATTGCTCGGTTGCAGATATCTTGTTTGTTTACCATTTGCTGAAGCTCAGATGAATCGTATTGTCCTTCATTAATCTCTAAAGATGCTTGGTTAATTGCTTGACGGTAGGCGCTTTCTAGAGATTCGCAAAGTTCGCTATCATCTAAATACAGCAGATTGCAGATCAATGAGGTACAGAATCAAAATTGAAACCTAGACACCAAGCCAGTTTTACTCCTGAACCGGAGGTCTGCGAAGCGTCTCCTGACTCCTGAATTCTGCTGTATGTGCCTTTAGATTTGGGACGAGCGTTTAAGTTTTGAATTTCTAAAATCGCATTGCGGATAGATACATCCCAAGAGCGGGTTGTGCGTTTCTCTATTTCTTGCTTGATTAAGTGCAACAGAAGAATGATGCCATATCTACGAATTTTATTGAGAATATCCTTTTTGCTCATCTCTTCGATTTCATCAATCATCAATAGCGCACTGGATATGTTGCCTCTTTGTAATAATTCGCGCAATTCTATAAGTTCTTCCATTGAGACTTAAGCTACTATAAAAACCTAAATGTTCTAGACTTTATTTTTCCGGTAATCGTCTGTTCGCATGATTTATTAGTTGTATTATTAACCGTTAACGTTTAACAGTTAACGGTTAATAAAAGATTAATCAATTGAAATTTGTTGCGGGCCAGTGGCTTTGCCATTCTGAACCCCGCAAGTAGGGGAACTGCTAGAACTAATATGTTTATCTAACCAACTTTTCACAGGATCATCAGCTAGGTTGAGTCGCAGCACTCCAGAGAATAACCCACCAAAAAATGAGACTGGATGCTGGGTAGCTTGTTTAAAGATGGGTGACAATTCATCAGTGAACATTTAAATATCTCCAGGTATTGGCGTAAAAATTACTATTTCTTAATCAATCGTAACTCGGAAAGCAATTTCGGGGTGATTATTGGGTAATGGGGAAGAATTTTTCCTCATCCCCAATACCCCATTCCCAATCCTTATGAAGTTGGTGCTTGGTCTGGAAACATACATTTGTCAGAGTCGCAACCACTGGGGCCTGCTTCTGATAATTCCCCTAAATCGTAACGACTTAAGGCTCCACAGAAATCATCTGTTGTACGTCTTGCTTTCACTTCTGCTGACAAGCGTTCATAAGTGGCTTTGTCTATTGGTTCAAAAGGTAGACGTGGGAATGATTGCAAATCGTCAAATCGCGCTAATAAAGCCGCAGAAATATATCCTTCATCATTTTGGATAGCCTCATAGATGCGTGTTCCCAAGGGTTCTACTTCCTCAGAACGTAGTTCTAGGGTAGCTGAGGTGTTATGAGTGACATAATGACGCTGCACTTGCATGACAAAATCTAATTGGGCTAAGGCTGAGAACTTAGACACATCAATTACATCAGCACCGGGTAAATCAGCCCAGGATACAGCCACAGGTATTTCTACTAACCATTCTGTACAACGAGGATCAAAAGGATCATTAAGTAAGTTGCCGTTTTCGTCTTTGTCAGATTGGGACGGGATGACGTTGTAACCATAGTCTATACAAGCTAAGGCTACGGGGTCATTTTTACGGAAGGTGATCCGGCGAATAAATCTTTGGGCTTTGGGGGGATGCCAACCGGAACTAGCACCTGTTAAGAGGGATTTTGTCCCTGATGGCTGCACTGTGGTACAACGGTTGGGGCGTTTGATGTGATGGCGATCGCAATATTCCCACACAACTTTATGGACTACATCTTTCCAGAAGCTGAGATATTTTTGCTCACCGCGTTTGAAAACCAGTCCTTCGGTGGTTTCTGGTCTTCCTGCTTCCCACCAGCGTAACCAATCCACACCAAAAGCATGAACAAAGAAGTCAAATAAACCGGTGAAAGAAACACCAACTATGGGATCTAATTCCCGACTGTATTGATAGCGTGGTTCAAGGAATTGGTGATTTAACAGTGCAGCCACTGACAAAGCACCTGCTGTAAATGCTTCTTCTTGTTCTTTGTAGTTGTCGGGATCAAGTTGGTTTAAGTGTACCTCAGACAAATTACAGTGAAAATTGCTACCCGTGATTTCTCCGCACGGATTTAGACCAAACCTACCTATTCTATGTTCTAGCTCATCAGCATCAATTTCAGGATAGTATTCTTTTATCCAATACTTAGCTTTTCCTTGCTCATAAGCTTGTAAGAAGTCTTTTTTCAATTCAGGTGTATTTAGTAAATCAATGTTAGCTCTAGCTACAGCTTCACCTGCCCATTGAATTGCCCCTTCACCACTGTAATATTGTTTACGTACAGCAGCAATGGATTCTTCTAAGGTTGGTTTGCGGTGAAATACCCTTGTATGATTGGCCATCCGCAAAGAATCGCGCTCTGGGTCTATGCGCCAGTTGCCTTCTGCGTCCTGTTGCCATAAGTTATCTTTGGCAGTTGCGCCTTGTTCATCCTCAGAAACGAACTGTCGCATCCCTGCTGAGTTATGCGTCAGATAACCGTCGCAGTAAAAACAATGAGCTTCTTCTACTTCAATGTCATAGGTTTGAACATGATCGTAACTGCCTAAACCTTTGACTGTGACAGGAATATCTAGTGAGATATCAGCCTCAGCTATGTAGCGTTCATAATTGGCATCGACCGTGCGAGAACCCTGGAAACCCATTTCTCGCATTTCGCTATAGGTGTAAGCCTCGCGCATAATTGCACCAGGAACAGTAAAACCATACATTTTCAGTCCCTGACGCAGTTCTCCCTTAACTGAGTGAGGCGCGATGATGGCGTTATAACGTTCTTTAAGGGCTGGAATCGTGAGGTGGTATTTAATTTGCCATCCTTGCTGTTGGGGACGAGTAGTGGTAATTCTACCAGCGATACCCAAGCTTGATAAAACTACACCAACTTGTCGAACAAATGATTGATAGACTGATGTAACTAGATGGGGCGGCCGATTATTAACTGCTCCATCACTGTCCATTAGTCCAGCTAAGTATGCAGACCTAATATCTACTGAACCCTGCAAAATAAAACTAGGAATTTTTAAGGGGACATTAGGCTGTTTAATATAGCTATGGAAGTATTCAGTTAGTCGAATAGAAGAACAAATTGACTTGGCAGTATTTTCACCTTTGGTAACGCTGTGAGTAGCAGTCAATCCAAATAAAGCTAAAGCAGAATCTATTTTGGCTTGAATTCTTGCCGTTTGCTCAATTTGTAAGCTGTTCATTGACCATTCAACACGGCCATAGGGCTTATCATGCTTATTACGACCAAGGGCAACATAGCCATCACCATGAGTTAATCCAATTAACCAAGCTACTTCAGGTGTGAGATCAGGAACAATTAAGTCCTTGCTGGTTCGGCTTTGGGAAGGTCTAGATCCTGTAAAGTCAGCCGGAAGATGGGTAACTGTACCAGGTAAAATTTGTGTGTTATGAAACAGGCGATCGCCTTCCACTAAACTTGCAACTGATTTCCAGTTCACTCCACCTTTAGCATCTGCTAAAATTGCTTGTTTGTGGTTTAAAGTTGCTCTAGGGTAAGTTGCATTAGTTTCAATTTCGTAGACATCCTGAAATCCTTGGTCGAATTTATCAACTACTCGACGAAATCCTAAAGGAGTTTGTACCAAGTCACCCACTTGCACATCACAAATGGGGACAAGACCTTTGGAGGTATGAACTAAGGCATCTTCAGGAAGACATCTTCTTATATTGCCAGCAACAATTGTGACAGCAGCTTCATCAATTAATAAGCAGCATTCCACTGAGTTTAATTGTCTACCTAAAGCCTTATTGAGAATAGAGGCGCAACGCTGATATAATCCAGGCAACTTCACAGGATTAGCCATACCGCCAAAGCCTTTGAGGGTTTCCCCAGATTGGCGCACGTCGCTAATATCTACAATTACTTCAACGTCACCTGTAAAGCGTTCATCGGTGGAAAGTTCTAAAAGGGTTTGATAGGATTTTACCCAACCTTCTCGACTGTCTCCAACATGGATAGTAGCGGTGTTAGCTTCTATATGGATTTGTGTAAATTCATGACGCTGTTCTTGAGGAGTGCTGCCAATTTCGCCTTTAATGGTGATATTTAGGCGATTACGGATAGGGGGCAGTTGATTAATATACTGGGGTTCGATGATAGCACCTGTACCGCAGCCCATCATGGCCAAGTCCATCATTAAACCGAAGGCTTTCCAGTCTACCAAGTTGGTAGAAGTGCAGTTATAAGCACCGGAGAAGTTTTTGGGTTTGGTTAACCAATCTGTGCCACCTACCCACATCCAGCGTCCACTGGGGAGGGCTTTCATGTTGCGCTGCATCTTATCCAAAAGGGCAGCTTCTTCACGGGTGAGTTTTCCCAGTTCGACTAAACCGCGTAAAGTGCGATCGCACACCTGATCATAAGTTTCTCTTAAACCGGCCTCTGTACGACGGCTGTAGGTTCTAAAAAACACAGGATTGGCTGCTGGAGCAGATTCGGGAAAAGATGTACTCTGGCGTTTACGTTCCAGTTCTTGAACCATAAATAATGTCTTTGTGCTGACTAACAAATTAAGACTATAACGCCAAGTAGTTAGAGGATGGAAGATTGATAAATTTACCACTTTGCGCTATGTCTGATTTTGTGTAAATTATGACTATATTTTAGTGTAAGTATAAAACCCTGACTATGTGCCAGGGTTGTAACTTATCAAAGTTTTACCTATCAGTTTTTGCGGAATAGGCTATCAGTGTGATTGTTATTTGTTTACTTTTTTCGTTGACTATCCATTAAGCATTGATAGTCAGCAAAGATTCTAATTCATTTATATTAGTTACAACTTTACGTAAAGTTTCACTGAAATATATAACTTCATAATTAGGTGCAAGTTCTTTTTGTAGTTGTTTCCATAAACTAATACCTTGTTTTTCAAAAGCTGCTTTAGCTTCTAAAGTGGGAAAACCAGATGAATTAGGATCTTCCCAATTCAACTTTGCATCATAAATATCTGCCCATTTTTCCAAACGGCTAATAGTTTCTTTACTTAATGGCATCGTTTCTGGATCAATATCTCCAGCTTTATCAGAACTATCCCACCATAATGGGTAGCATCCATAATCAGCCATGAGTTTGATTTTTTCTGCCATAGTCACTTTACCAAGTTATGGGGAAGTTCTGGGGTTAGCCCCCACTATATACCCATTATCGCTTACAGTGACAGAGATGTAGTGAGTTTTGCTATTAAAGTTAACTTCATAAATAGTACGAGTTTTTTTTCTTCCTTGATACCCAATTATTTTCCCTTCGGTTAGTGCAGTAATAATTGCATCCGGTATCTGGTCTGGTTCTATGCCCTGATCTGCAAATTGTGAAGAATGTTCTTCTAATATATGCTGGAGTCCTGCTTCAATGTTTCCTTGTTCTAAAAATACGATTTTGCCATCTGCTTGTTTAGCAATCTTCACTATTTTTTCAGGGTTATGTTTAATACTAAGTTGGGCAAGTTCAGCAAGTAAGGCTGATTTTTCAGCACTATTCATTTTTTCCTCCTTAAATTGGGGATAAGTTCTGTTTTTTTGTTGATATACCCAACTTAGAAAGGTAATTTTAGTAGACAAAGAATTCTTAGGTACGGATTACCGTACAATTTTGGAAATATTAATGACAACACAAAATAAAAAATGTCACTAGCACCTTGGCGAAGTCTTATTACCCGCGCACTACATCGCAATCGCAGCCTCGTTTATGCCCGTTATCTACAACTTGCAACGGTGCGAGAAAATGGTTGTCCTGCTAACCGCACCGTAGTTTTTCGCGGCTTTCTAGACGATACCAACCAACTAAAATTTATCACCGATATTCGCAGTGCAAAAGCTGAACAAATAGCAAAACAAGCAGCAGCAGAAATTTGTTGGTATTTTCCCAACACCAGAGAACAATTTCGTATTACTGGAGAATTAATATTAGTAAGTGCTGATTCTCACCCACATTTACAACCAGCGAGAATAAAAATGTGGCAAGAATTGAGTGATGCAGCTAGGTTACAATTTGCTTGGCCTACTCCTGGTCAAATGAGAATAACAACACCGGAAGCATTTACACCACCTGTACCAGATCCTATTCAACCAGGAGAAAATTTTTGTTTATTATTGCTTGAACCTACACAAGTAGATCATTTAGAATTGCGAGGTGAACCACAAAATAGATCAGTTTATCACCGCAATAAAAACCAGGAATGGTTAACTGAAGCAATAAACCCATAGTTTTATTTTGTTAAGTTGTTAATTTTTGATTTTCTATATTCCTGCACCATCAAAGAATTCCTGAATCTGTTTATCTCTGAGATTACAGAAGTTGTGTTCTTTTGGTAGTTCATCTTCTTGAGTGAATTTACCTACCAAAACTGGAGTTTTTGCGGGATTTTGGAGAGCTTGAATTTGTTCTTCAAGTGCTTCAATGCGGTCAACTAAGGTGCGAATTATTTGAGCTTCTGAATCTGGTAAATTGTTGTGTTCTAGAGGTGAAACCCGAACTCCAGCACGATAGATAATGCGACCTGGTACACCTACAACTGTGCAGCTAGAAGGAACATCTCTCAACACTACAGAACCAGCACCAATGCGGACATTATCACCAATTTGGATATTTCCCAAAACTTTTGCTCCCGCGCCAACAACGACATTTTCGCCTAATGTGGGGTGACGTTTGCCGCTTTCTTTACCTGTTCCCCCCAGGGTGACACCTTGATAAATCAGGGCATAGTTGCCGATAATGGCTGTTTCACCAATTACTACTCCCATACCGTGGTCAATAAATACTCCTTGACCAATTACAGCCCCTGGGTGAATTTCAATCCCGGTTAAAAACCGAGCTATGTGAGAAATGAGCCGGGGGAAAAATGGAAGACCAATACTACGCAACCAGTGAGCAAAGCGGTGGAACATGAGGGCTTGTAAACCTGGATAGCAAAACAAGACCTCCAACCAATTTCGAGCAGCTGGGTCACGTTCAAAGATGATGCGAAAATCGGCACGTAGTATAGAGAGCATCGAGATAGTACCCTTGGACAGCATTGCGAGCTACTTTCCCATTTTATCGTTACTTGGGAACTAGGAAGATGGGGAGATGGGAGGACACGGTGACGCGGAGATGGGGAGATGGGGAGATGGGGAGATGGGGAGATGGGGAGATAATGAGGAATTCCCTATTCTCTATTACTGCGTTACTGTCAAAGTGTAGTTACGTTTGACACCGGAATTAAATGTACCTACCCAAATGCGATAAGTGCCACTTTTCCATTGCTGATCAAGCACACTCGCATCTTTACTTTTACCTGTGTCATCTCCACAACGGATTGTCCCATCGTCTGGGCCTTTAATAAACAAAGTCGTATCACCACCGCTGTTGACTAATATTTTCAGACTGTCAAAGTCTTTTTCTAAAACGAGGATGTGGTCAGGATTTGGATCTGCAAAACCGATACAAGCTTTTTTATCGCGATCGCGTTTGCTCATGGCAGATAATGAATAAGAACCTCCTGTATAGCCAGTTCCCATTCCTTGTGCAGGTTCAAAACCTGGTGATAGCTTAAGAGTACCAAAATTTGCTGTCTGGGCTGCTGCTGGTATCGCTATCATAGCGGTAATCGTAGCCAGCAACCAGCCACCTCGAAATTGAAGCCAGAAACGAAAATCTTTCATTTTTTTTAGGGGGAGTACCCCATCCTTAGCGTAGCAGGACTGTATAGCAGCTGCCAGATCGGTGAGGACAGGCAGTAAATATAAGTCAGACACCAAGGGACTTTCCACCCTGTTAAAAGTTCCCTGTTTCCTGTTCTCTGCTATATGTACTAATTTTATTTGTAAACAGCGCTATTTAGTACTAATTACATGATCTGGAAATGTGACACAAAGAGTACTGTTTCCTTGATTTGGTGGATTTTGCAAACTGTGCTTCTCAATCAAGTGTGATTTGAAGAGAAAAATAGAGAAATTAAGAGCGATGAAACTGGAAGAACACACCGCCTTTTAGAGTTCCTGGCTCACGACTATAACTACTAACTGTAAGCGATCGCAGATTGTTAAACAGTGGTTTGCCTAAAACTTCCACAAATTTCAGCAAGGGTAGTTGACGTTCGAGAAGTTTTTGGCTCTTTTTCCAGTCAACATAGATGTAGCCTTGGTTGAGTTGGGGAATAGGGGCGATCACATCTTGAAAATTGGGATTGTCAATTAAGGATTTTTCCTTACTACTTAAGACTTTATCCATCGTTTTTAAGTCTGAGGTAAAAATCTCATAATTACCCTGGGTTGTATGCACCCCCTGAATTTTAGCTGCGACGCTGAGGGCTGATTTATCCTCAGTAACAGCTGTTAACTCTGTCCAAGCGGAGACTGTTTGCTGATTGAGAGTGAGGGAACTGACATTTAAGCCTTTGCTACTGGCAATTTTATCTAAACGGGCTATACCTTCTACTAACTGCGGTGTTGTTTCCACCACAAACACCCAATTGGGGGTTGTATTTCCTTGATTGGGTAAAAGTGCGTTATTTTCAGTTAGCATAGCGATCGCATATTCTCCCACTACCCAACTAAAAATATCCTCTCTAAAATTTAAACCCCAATCTTTCTGCACATCTACCAAAGGTTGTATCCAGCGAGAAATCGCCTCTGCTGATGAACCGTATATTGTTGCTGTTCCTTGTTTCCAGAGTTTTGCTAAATTACTCTCAGCTAAATTACTCAAATTCGCGCCACTAATTGCCAAACTTGCTGATGCGGGAATATAATGCAAAGCTCCTACAGGTTTAGATAGTGATGCGGATGGAGGCGTAACTTCTGTAGATGTTAAAGTAGATGTTAAAAACGTACTTTCTGCCAGTAATCCCTGGGGATTTAATACCAAAGACAGAATTTGGCTATTATAAGTAGATTCTGCCAGTTCAAACCCTTGCCAATTAGCAACTTCGGGCAGATTGAGGAAAGCTACCGCAACAGCATCTTTAGCTATTTCTTGAGTAGCTTTTTGATATTGGGGAAAACTGGTTAAATTCAAATCCGGTGCTTGGACATTATTAATAGCTTCTCGTAGCACTTTGGCATCATTCGCCAACAAAACAAAGTTATCAACAACCGCACCAGCTAAAGCGGTTTGGATTTTGGCGGGTGCTGGTGTTTCTGGGGAGTCATAAAGTAACTTCACACCTTTGTATTGTTCAACAGCTAAATTAGCCCCAGCTAAAGACCGTTTGGAAAACAACAACTCGACAAACTCGTGGCTTTGGGCTGGGTTCTCTGTTGCCAGTGCCATCAGATACCCTGATTGTAGTCCATTTTCTGGATCGCGGTCTATGTCTTGGCTAGTTACAGCCAATGTAATTTCATTTCCCAGCCAGGGTTTAATATCTTCTTGATAATTTATGCTAGTTTTAGCCAATAAATTAGTTTTTATCTGGGAAATTTCCCCTTTTTGCTCCAATCCCTGTAATCCATCAGGATTTACCAGCAATGACACGATCACAGGTGACAGCTTTGATACAAATACAGCAGCACCAGGTTGAGAGCGAGAAGTCAGTAGGCCAATCGGACTTTTGGGAAAAAACCAGTAAAAACCAGCAATACTAAACAGTAGCAGGGCGATCGCACCAGCCACTAGAAACTTGAAAAATGAGCTTTGACTGTTCACATTAGACCTAGTAAATGCTCCGTTTTTGATTTTAGGCTAGAAGCGCAACTTCTATGCATTGAAAAAGAGGATTTTTCTGATTTTTTCTGCCAACATAAATAATATTAGGATTGTTTAGAAAAACTACATGACAGGTCAATCTTTTATCCAAATTAGCGTAGAGGAACTAGCACAACGTCTAGCTGCTGGTGATTCTGGACTACAGTTAGTGGATGTCCGAGAACCCCAAGAAGTGGAAATAGCCAGCATTGAGGGTTTCGTTAACCTTCCTCTCAGCGAATTTGCTGAATGGAACGAAGAGATTTCTACTCGCTTTGATTCGGAAGCGGAAACCCTGGTGCTGTGTCATCACGGTATTCGTTCTGCTCAAATGTGCCAATGGTTAGTGGCGCAAGGATTCACAAATGTTAAAAATATTGGTGGTGGTATTGCTGCCTACTCTATATTAGTTGATCCTTCGATTCCCCAATATTAGGGAAAAGATGGGGGGATTTCCCCAAAAATAAATTACTAAATCCATAGTGTGTTAAAGACTACCGTCATAACACAGCCTACAAACGGGAGATTTTTATTTGCAAGTCCTGGAGAGGATGTTTGGAAAGTTATAAACTTTACCAAAGAACCTCTCTCCTTGTAGGATAAAGGCTTGAAAATGCCTATACCCTTTTAGGGAAGGGAGTTAAGTATCTAGGTTTTATTGGTTTCATAAAATACTTTTAAAACATCCTCTCAGGATTCCTACAGCTATGAAAGCGACAAAAGGCAAAGATTATATTTGTAACTTAAAATACTGCTTTTGTTAATGTACTGTGAGAGTATACGGGAAAAGATGAGATGATACTCTCAAGATAGAGACTGTAGCAATCAGCAAACTAGTGTAGTAAATACGCTTAAGTAGAGTTTTGCTCTAAATTATCATTACATAACCATATAATTTGCTATCTTAAATTAATTAATACTTAAAATTTTTTGGTGGTAAAAGCCACAAGTTTTTTCAACCTTTGAATAAAATTTGCCTTCAGTAAAACATCTCCTATGCAAGTTCAGCTAACAAATCGACAACAGCATATACTATGGGCAATTATACGCCACTATATCGCTACGGCAGAACCTGTTGGTTCAAAAGCTCTAATTGAGGAGTTTGACCTGGGTGTTAGCTCCGCTACCATTCGCAATGTCATGGGAGTTTTAGAAAAATCTGGGTTAGTTTACCAACCGCACACTTCTGCTGGGAGAATACCTTCTGATTCTGGTTATCGCATTTATGTTGACCAACTGATTACACCGTCTCTACAAGATGCTACACGTACTTTGGTTCACCGAGCGCGTAGCGTTCCCCAAGAAAGGAGTACGGAAGTTGTAGGTAAAGAGGTGGAAGCAGCATTACAACAACTTCGACCTTGGGAAGATTGGGGTTTGGAAGCGCTATTACAAGGAGCAGCCCAAATTTTGGCAACTTTAAGTGGCTGTATTACCTTAATTACTATGCCGCAAACTAACACAGCACAGTTACGACATTTGCAATTAGTGCAAATTGAATCGGATAAGATTATGCTGATTGTGGTGACTGAGGGTTATGAGACACATTCCAAGGTGATGGATTTATTCACTGCTTCATCAGAAACCAAACCAGAGCCAGAGGTGATTGATCACGAGTTGCAGATTGTATCTAATTTTCTGAATAGCCACTTAAGAGGCCGCAGTCTGTTGGAATTAGCTAATCTGGACTGGAGTGAATTAGATCAAGATTTTCAACGCTATGGCGAATTCTTGAAAAATTCATTGGTAGAATTGACTCGTCGGACTTTTGCACCAGCTGCTACACAAATTATGGTGCGGGGTGTAGGAGAGGTTTTGCGTCAACCAGAATTTTCCCAAGTACAGCAAGTACAAACAATTATCCATCTGCTGGAAGAAGAACAAGAACAGCTATGGCGGTTAATTTGTGAGGAGCCAGAAACAGAGGATTTGGGTAAGTCAAGGGTGACAGTTCGTATTGGTGCAGAAAATCCATTAGAACCAATTCGCACTTGTAGTTTGATTTCTTCTACCTATCGTCGGGGTTCTGTCCCAGTGGGAAGTGTGGGAGTTTTGGGACCGACTCGGTTAGACTATGAAAGTGCGATCGCTGTTGTAGCCGCAGCCGCAGATTACCTCTCAGAAGCTTTCAGTTAAATTACTTAAATCATGTTCAGAAAAATTTCTTTTGGTTTGTTATGGCTAGGATTTATTTCCTACGCCTTTTTATTTGCTCCTCCTGACAATTTCCCAGAGAGTTTAGAGTTAATTAAAAATCTTTCTACTGGTCAATGGCAAGGCATTAACCCTTTAGTTATCGCCTTATTTAATATCATGGGTGTATGGCCTTTAATCTACAGCACTGTTTTATTTATTGATGGTAGAGGGCAAAAAATCCGCGCTTGGCCATTTGCTACTGCTTCCTTTGCTGTTGGTGCATTTGCTCTTTTACCATATTTAGCTTTAAGAGGATCAAATCAAGAGTTTATAGGTAAAAAAAATCTATTTATCAAACTTTTAGATTCACGCATAAATGGAATTTTATTAACTTTGGGCGCAGGGTTTTTATTTGCCTATGCTTTACAAGGAGACTGGGGTAACTTTGTTCAGCAATGGCAAACTAGCCGTTTTATTCATGTCATGAGTTTAGATTTTTGTATGTTAAGTCTATTATTTCCCGCTTTATTAGGAGATGATATGACGCGACGAGGTTGGCAGCACAATCAATTATTTTGGTTATTTGCTATGATTCCCCTATTCGGTCCTTTGATATATTTGTGTGTGCGTCCACCGTTACTAGAAAATTCACCCACACATTAAAGTTTGGCAATACACAAGAAAAGCTAGCTTTTGTAGATTTTATTGTTGTGCCGCACCCCAGAGAATGTCGGCACAAAATTAATACATAAAGACATTATTTGTATAGGGGTACTATTTGATTTTTGAACATATACGTAGGGTGGGCATTGCCCACAATATGCGGGTTTTGTAAGGCATAGCCCTACCTACAATACTCGGATATTTTATGGCTACGCCACGCAAGCTATCAGAAATCATTTAGGATTCCTATATTGCTTATAAATATCAGGTAGCTGCCACCAAGCTGCATGGGGATATTGATGATGTTCTTCGTGATAACCAAAGTGATAGCAAGTTATAAAAGACCACCAAATAGGACGGTTAATAGTTTGGGCGCGATGAGGTTCATTATAACCATTAATTGGTTCTGTATGAGGTAAGAAAGTACCAAAATAAAATAATTGTAATGAACTTAACAGCGAAGGAATTACCCAAAAATAAGTGAGATTATTACGGGGTATATGGAGAGTGTAAACTATAGTGTTATAGATAACCATTAAAGTAATAATTTGCAACCAATTCCAGTAACGCATCATAAAATAAAAATACCAAGCAAAGAAATTTTTGTGTTTACCATCATGAAAATCAGGATCTATTTCACTAGCTGGATTATGGTGGTGTAACCAATGCTTTTTTAAAAGTTTTTGATATGGTAAAAGACCATAAAGAAATAGGCACAAAGAACCCATAAAATGATTAATTTTAGGATTTTGCGGAAACACTATTCCATGCATAGCATCATGGGCTGTAATAAATAATCCCGTGTATAAAAATGTTTGCCAAAGGATGATCGGGGATAACATGAAAAATTTGACATTGGAGATATCAATAGACATTAAAAAAATTAGGCTAATAGCCCAGATGCTAATAATGACAATAGCAATAAACATCCCTTGGGCTGGGTTTAATTTGGTGGAAAACCTAAGTAGTTGTTTGAAATGAATCATGCTTTTATACCTGGTCTGATTGCAGTAAAAATGCTAAAAATATATTCACAGTGGAATAGTCCAATTACTGAACATAAAAGCCTACAAATAGTTAGTGCTTTCGCTGGGGCTAATGTTAATAATCTAAAATATGTAGAAATATTAAGACACTTTAAGTATTATTGCACAATACTGCCAGACCAAAAATTGTTTTCCGGTTGGAAGTTGGGTTATATACGTGATATTATTTAGTGTTTTGGTAATATTAAAGCAAATAATATTAAGGCTCTATGCTGGATGAATAGAGTGATATTATTGCTAATATAAGTGTTTTGAAAGACTTTACTGAATCAAATACTTACTAGTAATTAGTATATATTTTATCTAAATATTGTGATTCGCATTCCCGCTTAGTCACATAATGACGATAACGGAACATAGCTTCTAATTGAACTTGTACTAACCAACCACTGACAAATTCCACACTATCGCCACCGGGCATAGAAAAAGCGATATTATCAGTTAATCTAGTTTTGCCATTTTCTAGCTCAAATTCATGGCGATGTACCCAAGACTCAAAAAGCCCGGATATCTGTTCATCGGTAAACAGTTTATATTGTTCATATTCAGTATGACGCGCTAACCAAGTCAAAGGTAATAGGCCAAGAAACAAGCGAAATTCTGTAATTGCACCCTCATTTAGTCCCCCCTCACGACGAATTACCTGGATTGGTTGCCAAGGTGGGGTGAGTAGTTGTAAAATGTCTGGCCTTTCATGAAATTTCCAAACTACTTCTACTGGTGCGTTAATAATGGAGGAATGTTTAAATTGCAGCATAGAAATAAAAACCTAAAACTTAGCCTTCGTATTCACTATCAATTTCAATATCTAGGGTATCTTCATCAATCCTGACATACAAGATATTAGGACGACAGCAAACTTGACAATCTTCTATATAACTTTGCTGCATTCCAGCACTAAAATCAATAAAAGTTAAATTTGGTTCCCCACAATAAGCACAATAAAATTCCGATGTGTTTTGCATCTTTAGAGATGATCCTTAATTTCATAACTCTGCGTACCTCTGCGTTTTCCTCATTGTCCCTCTGCGTTTATAAATTTACCATTTCTAATTGCTGAGAGGATGAACGAAAATAACTGGTAGCTTCACTCAAATGCTTTATTAGTGTAGACTGAGGCAACGGACCTTGCAAGTGATTCCAAGGTAAAACTTGCTCAGTTGACCAATTAGCGTAAACATAGAAATCTAAATCGGGAATTTGTCCTTTAAGTTGCTTAAAAGCGCGTTTATAGCTTCCCAAAGAATCACCAAAGTCACGAGTTAACTCTAGCAGATGAGAGAGTCTGCGATCGCCTCTCGATAACAAAGCTTGTATAATTGACCAATTATAGCTTTCTGGACGAAAATCTATTCCTTGGGGTTTGAGGTTTTTTTGTAAAAACTGTAACCGCTTCTCAGCTTGTTTATTTACCCCAAACCATTGAAAAGGTGTGTGAGACTTGGGTACAAAGGTGCTACATCCCAGTGTTAACCGTAACCCAGGAGCAGCTTTTTTAACAGTTTGCATCATCGCTACCGTTTCTTCTAAATCTTCCGCTTCTTCTCCTGGAATTCCCGCCATTCCGTATAACTTCAAACTCGATAAACCACCAGCTTTTGCATTTATAGCTGCTTGGATAATTTCATCGTTATATAACTTTTTATTGATGATTTGGCGTAATTTGTCCGAACCACTTTCTATAGCAATAGTAAGCGATCGCGTGTCTCGTTTCGCTAAAGTTTGAGCTAATTTAACCGTTACCGTATTTGTTCTGACTGACGCAACACTCAAACGAACATCATCATATTTTGGCTGACTAATATAATCTAATAACTCTGTAAATTCAGGATGTTGAGTAACTGAAGCACCTAATAAACCCAGACGATTTGTAACTTTTAAACCCCGTTCAATAGCAGGAATCAAAGAAGCTTCTAAACTCGCAGTTCTAAAAGGTAAAGTTAAATAACTCGCTAAACAAAAGCGGCACATTTCAGGACAACTTCGCACTACTTCTACCATAAAAATATTTTCCCATGCTGCTTTTTCGGTAACAACAGTAGAAGCAGAGAGAGTATTTCCTCGGTAAGTTTGTTTTTGGATAACTTCGGGAATTTCTGCCGCAATGGGATTAATAGATTTTATTTCTCCATCTTTTGTTTTATATTCAACATAATATAAACTAGGAATATAAATTCCTGGAACTTGTGCTAATCTTTTTAATTGAGTTTCTCTATCGGCATTTCTAACTTCTTTATAAGTATCAATAAAATTACCCAACAGAGTTTCCCCGTCTCCCAATAAAATCACATCAAAAAACTCAGCAAATGGTTCTGGATTCGCTGTGAGAACTGGTCCACCACCAAAAACTAAGGGATGTTGTTTATTACGAAAACTAGTCCGCAGGGGAATTCCTAAAGATTCCAAAAGATTGAAAATATTCACATAATCTAATTCCCAAGACATAGAAAAACCTAATATTTCCGGCTGTCTAGGAAGTTGTTCTTGAGTATCAGTAAATAAACGACTTACCTGCAAATCATTACGCATAGCCAAAGTCGCCCAAACCACCTGATAGCCAAGGCTAGTTATCCCCACAGTGTACTCATTGGGAAAAGCGAAAATCAAGGGAATAGCGTCAGTGTTGGGGTTTGCAGGGATAAATAGAAGGCGTTCAGAGTCAAATACAGAGGATGTCACAGGTTTATCTAATGCGTTATCTATATCTAATTGTAAACCAGATAATCATAAATTTGCAGGTTGGTTTGAGTAACGACACCGACACATTATTACATTCTGTAATGGTTCAGCATTGCTGAACCCCTAACGATACGAGATAATCTTACTTGTATTTTATTTTCAGCCAGAGAATAATAAAATTCAAAAATAAAGTTATACCATTAGCTAAAATAATCGGTAATGCACCGAGAATGATTCCATAAATTAACCATAGAAATAAACCAGACATAAAAGTAATCAGCATGACAAAAGAAACATCTTTTGCTGATTTTGTCTTCCATGTTTTAAACATCTGGGGAAAGAAAGCGATAGTTGTTAATAACCCGGCTGCGAATCCTAAAAGCGTGATGAAATCCATGTTTGATATTTTTATAAAAGAGTATATTATTACATATTAATATAATACAGTCTATTTTCAAAATGAGGGCGGGTAATATGCCCGCCCCACAAGATAAGATAATTTATTTTTTGTATTTCCTTATTCAACAAGTCGGGAATATATCATACGCAGATTTTATTTTTTTCGTTCTGCTTTTTCAGATAAGCTTTAGCCCAAGCATAGCGTTTTGAATCTTTTTTCAAGAGATATTCTGCTGCTTCATGTCGTTTTTGTTCGTCTTTTGTATTTTTAATTACTCGCTTAATTTCAGAATCTATATCTTCAATATCAGCCCCACGATTAATGGCTTGTTCAAACCAGTCATTACCTTCTTCATAGTCATATCTGTCATAACAGATAGCACCCATTAATGTGTAAGGTTGATGACTATCAGGCTGATACTCCATAGCTTTTATTGCACAACTTTCTGCATCGTCTAATTGCTCAATATCTCGAAATGCTGCACCTCTAGTAACTGAAATAGCTGATTTGAGATTATTTTCTTTGATTTTACCTAAATCTAAATTAGTAAGTTTTAAAGCCTGTTCAGCTTCATTGGCTTTGCGCCAATAACTACTCGCTGTGGGGATATGCCATTTGTGTCCGGTGCGTTTAATTTCTTGTTCTAAAAATTCAGCTTCTAGTCTGTAATGTGCAACAGTAATTTTTCCATCACGAGATAAAAGCTTTTCTTCTATAAGCTGAACAACTAACACAGGATCTAGCCGTTCTTTTTTATCTAATTTGACCATAATCGTATACAATGGTTCTAGAGGTAATGTAGGATCTATTAATCCATACTTTCTTTTTAGTGCTGAAAAATGCTTCTGTTTCGCAAAAGTAATAATATCTTCATGTTTATTATTTTGCAACCATTCAATTTCCGAATCATTTAAAAACTGCCCTAATTCTGCTTTGTGTTTTAAACTGGCAGCATATTGTTGATTAGCTATAACTAATGTATCTGTCAATTGATGTTTTTGCAGAAATTCCAACTCATCCTTACTTAACGTGTTCTCTGATTCAAGTTTTTTGAGAATAATATACAAATCACTATCAGGTGATAAATCTGCATATTTATCTGCGTTGTATTTTCCTTTTAGTTGAATAAATTCTCTTTTGAATTCAAGCTCTTTAGCAATCTTAATTGTTTGTTTTAGCCCTCTATTTTTCAACCAATCTTCATCATAATAAGCTAGCTTTTTATTTTCCTCCAATTTTTGCAATATTTCATGTAATCTACTAGCGACCGATGGCTCAAAGTATTTATTAGCTTTGTATTTTTCTTTTAGTTGAGTAAATTTCGCTTGTTTTGCTAACTCTTCTTGTCTCTCCAACTCCTTTTGTATTTCTAACTCTTTTTGTCTATTTAACTCTTCTTCTCTCTTTGACTCTTGTTGTTCAAATATCTCTATAGTTTCAAACAATTCATGATCTATCAACCATTCATATTCAGAATCATCTAGACGTTTGGCTGCGTCTAATTTTTTGAGTATTGGATAGAGTACCTTATCAGGAAATGAATCTTGATATTTAGTAGCTTGATACTTCTGTTTTAGAATAGCAAAATTATTCATATCTTGAGCTATTTCAACTAGTTGAGATAAATTATTATCTCGAAGTAATTGAATTTCATGATGATCTAAATTACCTTCTTGATCAAGTTTCCAAAGTATAGGATATAAGAAACTATTTAATGATGATTCCCAAGATTTAGTAACTTTATACTTAGCTTTTAATTGAGAAAATTCATCTTCTAGCCTTTTGAGTTCACCATTTCTAAATTTCTGTACCCAAATGATTTCAATTGTTTGTGTTAGTTGATTTTCTCGTAACCAATTTAACTCTAATTCACTGAGTTCTAATTCTAAATCAACTTTTCTCAAAATCAGATATAGCAGACTAGAGGGAGATGAATCTTGATGCTGAGTTGCTTGGTATTTAGATTTTAAAGTAGTAAAATGTTTAACGCGATTTTGGTAGTCTTGATTTGTATTGATGGTAGTCATAATAAATATTGATGCAGTTAGACTTGATTAAGTATGACTACATCAATCAAAATGGGTATTCCAGAAAAACACCCCACCAAAATTCTTACAACACCTGACACTGCCCATGATGCCTTAAAAGATGGTCACATAAAACCAAAGCCACCATCGCATCAACCATAGGTACAGCACGGGGTAAAACACAAGGATCATGTCTTCCCTTTCCTGCTAAAAGGGTTTCTTCACCTTCCTTAGTTACAGTTTTTTGTTCTTTTCTAATAGTTGCAGTTGGTTTAAATGCAACTCGTAAAATGATATTTTCTCCGTTAGAAATTCCTCCTTGAATTCCTCCAGAACGATTAGTTACTGTTCTAATTTCGCCATTTTCATCAATATAAAATTCGTCGTTATGTTCAAAACCTGTTAGTAAAGTTCCTTCAAAACCAGAACCAATTTCAAAGCCTTTACTTGCAGGAAGAGACATCACCGCTTTTGCTAAATCTGCTTCCAATTTATCAAAAACCGGCTCACCTAAACCCTTGGGAACATTCCGCACCACACATTCAACCACACCACCAATAGAGTTACCATCTCTACCAGTTTGTTCTATTAATGAAATCATGCGGTTGGCAATTTCGCCATCGGGACAGCGGACGATATTGCTTTCTACATCTTCTAATGTGACGGTATTGGTATCGACAACGCCTTCTAAATCTTTGATGCGCTTGACATAAGCGATAACTTCTACATTTGCAACTTGACGAAGAATCTTTTTAGCGATCGCACCAGCTGCTACCCTACCTATTGTCTCACGCGCTGACGACCTACCGCCACCTTGCCAATTTCTAAATCCGTATTTAGCATCATAGGTAGCATCTGCGTGAGAAGGACGATACTTTTGCGCCATCTCATCATAATCTTGGGAACGAGTATCTTTATTCCGTACCAAAATTGAAATTGGTGTTCCCAGAGTTTTCCCCTCAAACACTCCAGATAGAATCTCACAGGTGTCTGCTTCTTTGCGGGGCGTAGTAATTTTACTTTGTCCCGGCCGTCTTCTGTCTAACTCAAATTGAATTTCCTCAGATGAAATTTCCAGTCGTGGGGGACAACCATCAATGATAACGCCCACACCGCCGCCGTGAGATTCGCCAAAAGTCGTAATTCGGAAAAGATGACCAAAAGTGCTGCCCATGATGTTGAGGAAATACAGTCTGGAATCTGTATTTTACATGGAGTTGGGATAAAAGCACCAGAATTGGACACAAGTTAAGATATATAATTAAACACATAGTATTAATTTGCAAAAAGGAAAATTTGAAATGTCTGAAGATATCAAAACATTATTAAAAGAATCTCCGAAAGTAAGTCGGCGAGGTTATAGCAATAGACGGTAAAACATTAAGGCATTCATAGGACTATCTACAACAATAAGCATTCATAGTTTATTCTGCTATTTATCCTATATATGTTTTATAACACTTCTCTTCATTTGCGTTCTCTGCGTCTCTGGGTGAGAAAAAAATATCTCCAACCTCAACACTAATAACTTACAACTTCATATTAGGCACAAAAAAACCCTAAACTAGGGTTAAAACTGAAATTAAATTTCACAAAAATATTAAAAAATCAAACACCATAGCGATTTTGATAGTAAGCTAAAATCTGTTTGACTCTCTGTCGGCTTTCCCCATTAGCATTTACTGTCCAGGAAATCTGCAAACCATCAACTTGACTTTGATTGTAGTCAAACTGCGAAGAAGTCTGAGAAATTAGATCCACCTCTATTCCTTCCACTTGACGCAAATGAGCCGCTATCTCTCGATATACAGCCAAAGGTAAATTCGGGAATTCAACTTTTTCTTTAATCTGCTCCATACAACTAATATAAAACCGGAAATCTCCGGTCATTAAACTTTATTTCCTGTTGTTTGTGAACCCGTTCTAGACACTCCCAAACTAGATCTAAACGATTGATAGCTGCCTTCAAATCACTGTTAGGTTTGAGAGTATAACAAAATTCTAAAGCGGTGTTACCATCGAAATAGGATTGCCAGCGGAAGCAGTCGTTGATGGCTGAGAATTAACAGGTTTTTCACCTACTGCTTTGCCTACTTCAATACCGTATTGTTCCAAAATTACAATAGGGTTAGAACCTCGGTTCATTTCAATCCGTTTAATCAAAACACCATTACCTAATAGTTGCCCTGCTTGTACATAGCGACTAGTTTTTTCCTCAGGTACTTTGATAATTGCCTGGGGTTGTCTCCCAATTAAAACTACACCGCTCACCAAAACTGCTTTGGCCGCTTCAGGTTGTGGTTGTGGTGGTAATACAGGCTTTATGGGCTGGTTGGCGACAATTTGAGGTAAAACCTTAGGCAGAGGTGAATTTACTTGAGGTTTGGGCTTAGGTAGAGTGGCAGTCAGTTTTGGATTAAGATTGCCCTTTTTTACCAACGCTGGATTTGTTTGTGTTCTGGGAGTTCTATTTTGTGCTGTTAGCGTCTGTTGTGGATTGTTGATTGTAGTTGGCAGACGAGGTATTTTTGGAACTTCTAGTTTTGTGCTTCCATCACCGGGTATTTGGGAAACTGTCGGCTTAACAATTTCGGCAAAGGGATCAGGTCGTCCTTTTGGTATCAGACCTGGTTGCAAATCGCCGTTAGTAGATTGAATGATGCCACCATTACTTGAAGCCACAGACCGAATAGCACCAGGAGGCACTACAGGATTCGGAAAAGTGGGATTTGTGGGTGGTTTCTGGGCTTCTACTTGGGGAGTAGGCACAGGGCTGGGAGTATTAGTAGCTTGTGGTGTGTCTCCTGAACTACATCCAGCGATCGCCAACATGAAAATAGCTGTAGCTGTAATTTGTGATTTTATACCCATTAGCCGTTCTCGAAAGCTATAGGAAGGTTTACTTGTGGAAATTAGCACGCCCGAAATTGGTATTGAAGGCGAAGTCTGTTTCCTTTATAGCCTACATTTTTACACTTTTAGGGTTGTTTTTAACACTGTCAGTCCCGCATAACTACAGTTTGAGCCTGTTGATTGGAAATTGAAGAGTTTGAATGCCCGAATGTATCTTTTACCGAACCAGTACCCACAATCCTCTTCACTATCCGAAGCTGCCGCGAAAAAGCTGAAATTTGATTTAAATTTTGATTTGAATTTTGAATTGTTAATCTTCTGCTGCACCCATCAGATTTTTCAATAAATCCAGTCCTTTTTTGACTCTACGAGACACAGTAACCACGCTAATACCTAAATGCGCTGCCACTTGCTTCTGTGTCAAATCCTGCAAAAATACGCACTCTAAAACTTCGCGGGTGCGGTTCTCTAGTTGCACTAATGCTTGTTGCAGACGCATTTGGTCTTCTTGGGCTAGTTGAAAGCTACGGTAATGAGGATCAGGAACCAATTCACCCAAACAAGTAGCCCCTTCTTCTCCATCTTGTATTGGTACATCCAAACTCAGAGGAGAGCGGTTGACCCATGCTAATTTAATCTCTTGCCATTCACTCACAGAAATTTCTAGTGCTGCGGCTATTTCTGAATCAGTTGGTTGGCGGTTATATTTTTCGCGTAAAGAACGGGAAACTCCAATCGCTTGCTGTTGCAGTGCCAACCACCGTCGGGGTATTCGCATAGTCACACCCTTATCTCTCAAATAGTGTTGAATTTCCCCGCGAATGTATGGCATTGCATAAGAACTAAAGGCGTGTCCTTTAGAAAGTTCAAATCTTTCAATAGCCCTGATTAAACCTAAGCAGCCTACCTGGAGCAAATCGTCATAGCTTTCATGGCATTGATTGATCCAGTAGTGAGCTTCTTTTCTCACTAGTCCAAAATTTAGTTTCACCAGTTGATTGCGAAGCCGTTCTGAGGGATTTTGCTCATACTCTCGCAATAACTGCGAAATCTCATGTTTTAGTTCGTTTGTGGCGGTAGTATGCATGGCACATTAGGTATTAAGCAAATAATTGAGTTGAGTAGTCGCTTTTAAATCTTGCTCTGATGCCCGGTACGAGGGAATCTATGGCACGATATCCAGATCCATACCGTTTGTGCAGAACCCACAGAACCCGATAACAGAGAGAAGTTTTTGCTAGAAAGCATTTCATCTGTAGGTTCAGAGTCCACCGTGATTTTTAGCGAAATTTATGTTTGTTTTTTATCAAACTGAATCTGGTATGCTTTGTAGCTTATAAAATAATTACCATAGAATCAAAATATACAATTACTTCGCCAATGTCAAACGGAGATCGTACTTAATTTAACAAATTCAATATGAGATTTACTTATAAGTATCCGGCGAGAATATTCTGGATTATTTTAGATTTGTAAAAGTTTCCTTTAGTGATAATACGGATTCAACACGTTTAGATTCATCAAATTTTTAAATAAAAATGTAATTTACGTTTATTCACTGAAACCATAAAAAAGCTTGGCATCAGACAGGTGTTTCAACCCCTTTAACCAAATACCATGGGTTTAAGTCCCCCGGTTCTATAACCGGTAAGTTTTGTGTTGGGGTTAAATTCCCATTACAAAACTTAATTACGAATTACGTTGGCGGTAGCCTGCCGTAGGCACTATTACGAATTATTTAAAAAACCAGATACCCCCTTAAAAAAGAGAGCATCTGGTTCAACTAATACATTTACCTCGGCAGGACGATACCGCAAAAACCGATATGCCGCAGAATAGAACTCTTATCAACAAGAAGATTTAGACGCGATTACCTTCAACCCGACCGTAGAATAAACCGCGAATCTTGACTTCTTTAGGTTCACCAGCACCTAAATCTGTATCAGATGGCTGTTCACTCTCGAACGTACCAGCTATTTCACCACTAGCGCTATCTACTTTAGCTACTCGTAAAGAAATTTTGCCGCTCAGGATTTCTGCACGTTTAACGTTAGTACGAGTTAAATCTTCAGCGTCCGCTTGAGCGGGAAGAGCTACCGCATTATCGTAACCAGAAACCACACCACGACCTTTAGGATCTAGGAAAGCAGCACCACGATAGGAAGGAACTTTAAAAGAGCCTTCAAAGTCCGTGGAGGTGTTGATATTGGTTGAATTAGGTTGTGTTTGAGCAACCAAATTTTTGATGGTAAACAGGAAGGGAACTAGTTCACCACCAGGAAGTTTGACAGTGATGGCTTGGAAATCCAGACCGTCTGATTCTACAAAAGTCAAGCTGTTGTCGGAATTGATTTTTAGGTTACCTTGTACTTGGTCAATGGTAGATGTGTACCTAGTCAATAAGCGACCGGGAACGAATTCTGCCTCTAGACGTTTGTTAGCAGGTTCTTCTTTGACAAAGAAATTGGTTGGTTCTAAGCAAAGTTCTTTGATGGCGTAGGACTGGCTAGAATCAAGCGCAATGGAACCACGGCTTGTTTCCGTCAGTTGAGGACACTTGTTAGCCAAGCCAGTACCTCGAATTTGTTCGTAGGTAAGTAGATCTTTACCACTCGAAGCAGGAGCATCACTACAAGCAGTGATTAGCCCTAAACATAAGGCCAAGAAAGCCACAATTAAAGCGCGATACCTCATGGTCAACCTCAATGTCAAAAATTAATATCTAAAGTTGTCTACAAAAAGAATACAGGAGTATGGCTAACGCTACGCTATCAGGAGTTCAGGAGTGCCGCTGCTGGGCAGCAAGCTACATAATTCTTTTAAATTTCTGGATAACCTGAAGTTCTTTGTAGCGATAGGATTCTGGAGTCGCCATGGCCGAAGCTCAAGAAATAGAGCGGACTGAAGCGCCTACTTTCAAGAGCATCAGGGGAGTTTTGCTTTGACTGGTGGCAAAAGCAGTGTTACCCAAGTTTTTGTAATATGTATGTATTGTTAATACATACAGCTTGTCCTATTGTTTGGATGGGGGAAATCAGCCAGATCATACGATTTTTTAAACTCAAAATCAAAGCTCTCCAGTGGGAAATAAGAACTTCTTGATTCCATTTAGCGCCACTAAAGGTTGTCTGACACTTCTCTCCTCTGTTTTAGAAGCGATCGCCATTCCCTGAGTCGCAGGCATGGTAATTACCTTTCTCATCTAGATTGGGCTTTAGCTTAATCTGAATCAAGCGCTTGACAAAGCAATGTCTAACGCTGACAAGCAGCGCTAAAAACCTCTAGAAACAATTAAAAATTCAAAATCTTCGGTAAATTTGAGTTTACCTTGTATGCGCGGAGAGATTGACATGAATAACGATAAAAATTCTGAATTAGAAAAAATTTCTGATCAGCTACAAGTAATTGCTACAGCGGTAGAAGATGCAGCACAAACCTGTCAAGGCGATGTCATAGCTCTGTTGGCTTTGCTGCGACAGTTGGAGAAATTACATAGAGAAATTCGTGATGGAATTTTTCAAGATAGTCTACCTGATAACCGACAGAGACTCTACTCTCTGCTCAAAGATATTCAGGCTGAGGGTGGTTGGCCTTATATAGAACGGATGCAACTAAAAGCCTTTTTAGTGAATTTGCCAGCAGCAGCTAGTCCAGAAAATACTGCGCCCAAAAGCACTCATGATGTTTTCCTCAGCGAGGACTCCTTGGAATGGTAATATAGGCAGCACTTTTGAGTTTTAAATTACTAAATTTATAACTCTGCAATCAACTCTCAAGTTAGGTACTTGAGGTTGATGCCATTTTCTTGACATAGTTATCTTTTATAGTTTTTTTCTAGTGGCCTGAAGATGATCACCTCAGCCTGATATATCCTCAAGGGTTTTTAGGCATCTTTCTGATAAATTAATTGATCACAACAGCGTAACTAATGAATTAGACTGAAACCAAAAAGGGGTTGGAATGGCTGGTATACTCTCAGTTTCCCGTAAGGATTTAGCCCAGCGTCGTAAAAAATTACGTCAGCAACGGCAAATAAAAATTATTCAGGCTATTTGGCGAACCTTCGCGGTGTGTGGTCTAGCAGGTGGATTGCTATGGGCAACAATCCAACCCATGTGGATGCTAAAGGCTCCTGCACAAATAGTGATGAGATCAGGTAACCAATTATTGTCAGAGCGAACGATTCGGTCAATGTTGGTGTTATCCTATCCTCAGTCTCTGTGGCGAATACAACCAAATGCGATCGCAGAATCTTTGAAGCAGCAACCAACTATTGCCCAAGCCACTGTCAGTCGGCGGTTGTTTCCCCCTGGGTTAATTATCGAAATTCAAGAACGCGTACCAGTAGCAATAGCACAAACGAGTAAACAGCAAAAAACGATTGATTGTAGGAGTAACCCTCAATCCTCAGAACAGCCACAGAACTGTCCACGAAATAGCAGTACTGCCAACAAACAGGGTAAATTGGGCTTAATAGATGCTAATGGGGTTTGGATGCCCTTAGAAAAATACACTTCACTTAATCCCACCGGAAAACTGCCTAGTCTCAAAGTTATTGGCTCACCTCAACAATACCGCCCCTACTGGACTCAACTGTATCAAGCTCTCAGTCAGAGTTCTGTCAAAGTCACGGAAATTGATTACCAAGATCCCACTAATTTGATTTTGAAAACAGAACTAGGAAATGTGCATCTCGGCGTACCTAGTAACCAGTTACCTGAACAAATCAAGGTACTTGTGCAAATGCGCCATTTACCTAAAAAATTTAGTCCTGGTCAAATCGAGTATATTGATCTCAAAAATCCCGATTTTCCATCAGTACAAGTGAACCAAAAAACCAATATTAAGTCTCAAGACCCCTAAGAACATTTAATCTGTTTGATTCAGCAAGCCTTGGTAAATAAACAACTTTTCTAGTGATTAAGATATTAGTCAATAATACTGTTTTCACTACCAAAACAAAAATTGGCATTAAGTTTTATTAAAATGACAGGATAAATGATAGAAACTCGTTTGAGATTAACAGATACTCAATTGTTAGCTTAACATCGGGGTTCTCGAAATTAAGAGCGGTAAGGGGGAAATACCGCGCTAATTTTTTATGTGTTGCTCCTGTGACATGATTAGTTCAGATTTTTCTGCGCGGTAACTTCTCTTGAGTAGCATTGTGTATCTGGTTATGCTGGTTTATTAACGCTACTGATGAAGCAAGCAATGTTTGTGTCTAAAGTTGCGACTATCTCTGATTGTCAAATCTATTGATCATGTGATTAACGCAGAGAAAATTGTTTGTGAACCATATTTACAAGTTTTATGGTCTGGTGAGAATTTGGAGTGTGGAGTTGCTTTTACTCTGCTAAGGTGTATAAGAACTACTTTAAACTCTCTAGGGAAATCAACTCCAAAAATTAAGCAGAGTGACTTTTAAACGTATTTTACTCAAAAAAGCGTTTAAAATCATACAATAGTTTAGAGTATTTTTTAAGAAAAAACACGCAAATTATCCACGAAAGTTGTAGGAATGCTCACAAAATAAAACTTTTAGCAGAAATAGGAGAAGGATATTGGACATACCACACGCATACCGGGACAGATCAGCAATATATCATTGAAAATAGTAATGTCTAGATCAAGTTATATAGACCAATTGTCAAACAACGTAAGTATACTTCTCTAAAATTTAGTGGTGCGATAGCCTATGTTTAAAGCTTATCCTATAGCTAAATTATCGCACGTCCACTCCGGTTAGGTTTGTTCGTGTGGAGAACAATAAAAAACACTGCCACAATCTAGGGCATGGTCAAACTATAGTTGACTCTTAGGTGAATAACACCGGAAAAAGTCGTTTATCTACCTTTCAAAAATCCAATGACACTCGATAATAACCAAGAGCTTACCTATAAAAATTCCCAATCTGTCGGACAGCCAGGTTTCTCTGTAGCAGTTAACGCCAGCAATCCCTTTAATAGTTCTGGGTTGAACTACGGACAAAATCACGATAATAAGAAAATTACTGAAAATAGCCGCATTGGTGAAATTGTTCCCGGACGAGTCGCCAACATTAAAGTGATTGGTGTCGGTGGTGGCGGTGGCAATGCTGTTAACCGCATGATAGAGTCTGATGTCTCAGGGGTGGAATTTTGGTCAATTAACACCGATGCTCAAGCTCTTACCTTAGCTGGCGCTCCTAGTCGGTTGCAAATCGGACAGAAACTGACAAGGGGTTTAGGTGCAGGGGGTAATCCTGCTATTGGTCAAAAGGCAGCAGAGGAATCTCGTGATGAGATTGCTACGGCTTTAGAAGGTGCAGACCTAGTGTTTATCACCGCTGGTATGGGCGGAGGAACTGGTACGGGTGCAGCGCCAATTGTGGCAGAAGTGGCTAAAGAAATGGGCGCTCTTACTGTTGGTGTAGTGACACGTCCATTTGTATTCGAGGGACGGCGACGCACCAGCCAAGCCGAGCAAGGCATTGAAGGATTGAAAAGTCGGGTCGATACCTTAATAATTATCCCTAATAATAAGCTGTTGGAGGTGATTCCCGAACAAACGCCTGTACAAGAAGCTTTTCGCTATGCTGATGATGTGTTGCGTCAAGGGGTGCAAGGTATTTCTGATATCATTACGATTCCTGGGTTAGTCAACGTTGACTTTGCTGATGTGCGAGCAGTTATGGCAGATGCAGGATCAGCATTGATGGGTATTGGTGTGAGTTCTGGCAAATCTAGAGCTAGAGAAGCTGCGATCGCTGCAATTTCTTCACCTTTGTTAGAATGTTCTATTGAAGGAGCTAGAGGAGTTGTCTTCAACATCACTGGTGGAAGTGACCTCACCCTACATGAAGTCAATGCTGCGGCTGAAACAATCTATGAAGTGGTTGATCCCAACGCTAATATTATTTTTGGCGCAGTAATTGATGACAGACTCCAAGGAGAAGTCAGAATTACTGTCATTGCTACTGGGTTTACAGGCGAAATCCAAGTTGCACCACAACAAAATGTAGCTAACGCAAGAATAGTAACTCCAACCAATACTAGAAAACCTACACCACAACCAACTGTTAATCAACCCAATCCAATTCCTGAGCCTAAAGAAAAGCCCGCATTAGATATTCCTGATTTTCTCCAACGACGACGCACACCACCCAAAAATTAAGTGATTGTGGATTTGGATTTGAGATTTTAGATTAAATTTGCAGTCTCAGTTGCGGCTGAGTGCTGTATAAAATTTACTAGTTTTAGGGTTTATTCACGAGGAAGGGGTCAGCAATCCGGTTGCTACCCCAAAATTTTATTTGAGTTTTTTTCTGTTTAACGGAAGTTGCTAGTTAGGGCAAAGGTGACTGGTACGTAGTTTACCAATTACCAATTACCTTTTTCCCAGCCTCAACTAGAAACTGCATAATTGGGGTTGTTTAGCTTCTGCTCAACCCATTCAATAACCTGATGACCAAGATGAGTTCCATCTAAACGGTCAATCTCACGAATTCCCGTGGGACTGGTAACGTTTACTTCCGTCAGGTAGCCACCAATCACATCAATACCGACAAAAATTAAACCGTCTTGACGGAGTTTTTCGGCTAATAAGGCGCAAATTTTCTGCTCTGATGGGGTAATTTGGGTTTGAGCCACAGTGCCGCCTGTAGCCATATTATTGCGAAAATCACTGCCATTGGAAAGGCGATTGAGCGCTCCAATAGGTTCACCATTTAGCAAAATAATCCGCTTGTCTCCCTCTTTAGCCGCTGGTAAATAGTTTTGTACCATCACAGGTACTCGACCTTGGACAGTACTGAGTTCAACAATAGAATTGAAATTGCGATCGCCTGATTGCAAAAATAAAATCCCCTCCCCAGCTTTGTTACCTAGTGGTTTGAGAACAGTTGCTCCCTTGGCTTCCACAAAGGAGCGGATAACTTCCTTGTCAGCACTGACAATCGTTTCAGGAATGCATTCGGTAAACTGAAGGGCATACATTTTCTCATTTGCACTTCTGATACCACTAGGACTGTTAATTACCAAAGTTTTATTTTGGTCAACGTAATCCAAAATGTAAGTAGCATAGAGGTAGGAATCATTTACAGGTGGATCTGTTCGCATAAATACAGCATCCATTGATTCCAAGGGAGTTAAGACACTAGAACTTAACTTATACCAAGGATTCGCTGCTATCCAACGTCCCTCTACCAACTCCACTGGTACAAGTTCTACCTGTTGTAGCAAAGCCCAAGCTTTGCTATCCACAACATTCAGTAGGTTAGCTTGAGTTATCCAAACTTCATGACCTAAAATTTGCGCGGCTTCCATGAGCGCAACACTTGTGTCATGGCATGGATCAAGCTGATGGATGGGATCTATAATAAAAGCCAGTTTCACCCTCTTTACCTCAATCACCAAGAATGTAATGGGTCAATTTAGATGATCTCACTGATTGACGTAGAAGCTAAACTTCTTGTCCCTGAGATTACTGCTGTGGATTTGCTTTAAATGCTATCAGCAGCAAGCAGTTCATCTAACTTGCCTTGACGGTCTAAAGCGTGAATATCGTCACAACCACCAATATGATCATCATTGATAAAAATTTGTGGTAAAGAGCGTCTACCATTTGCCCTTTGAGCCATTTTATTCCGTGCAGTTTCATCTCCATCGATACTGTATTCGATGAAATCAACTTCCTTGTTTTTCAGCAAGCTTTTAGCACGTATGCAAAATGGGCAAGTACTCCAAGTGTAAATTTCTACTTTTGCCGTCATAAATATCCAATACTTAATCAAATACTTCTTAATTTTAAACTGTTGCTACTCTAGTCTAAAGAAAAGGGAGGCTGATCCCACCTAAAGAAGGAATTCAAGCCGCCCTTTTGCTGTCAGTGAATATTGATAACCGAGAATAATCTCTCAGAGCTAGAATCTAAACTGCTAGTAAAGACTTTTTCTTTACCACTCTCACCCCACCTATAGCAAATAAACCAAGTGCAACTGCTGCACTGGGTTCAGGTACTTTTTGTGGTGGTGGTGGTGGTGCAACGTAATAAGTGGCAGCTTCGTTTAAATTAGTCCCGTATTGAAAACGAATATTGCTAATCTTTTTGATATCAAAGCCAGCGGTTAGCCCTGATAAAACAAACGTTGCAGAGTTGTTAACAAAAGGATTGGTTTTGATTGGGTTATTCGCACCGCTGCCGTAGCCGTTTATTATGCCATACTTTTGTTGGCTTGAGCCTCCTATGCCCTGAAAAATACCTAAACCAGCAGTACCAAGACCATACTGTTGAGTTACTGCTACAGCACCAGCAGCACTAACATCTCCACCTAATCCAGAGGCCTTGGTAGTAGAGGCAAATGCCCATTCTTTACCATTTGGAGTGTTAAGAAGATTGACATTACTTGTAGTGGTGTTAGTATTCTTTTGAGTTACTGTTGCCGCTGTAGCCGAGGCTAACGATAAGTTTAAAGGCGAAGAACCATTGTAGTCCCAGAAAAGTGAAGTCAGAACATCAGAGGGAGCTTTTGCACCTGCCCCAAGATTAGTAAGGGTGATAGTTAATTTACCTGGGTTTAACGAGTCATTAAAAATAACTGATGATTCTAGACTGCTGCTAGTTGCTGAGTTAGTGCCTGTAGCGGAAAAGGTCATACTAGCTGCGTAGGCTTGAGGTATTTGGGAAGCCATCACCACCGTTAAGGATGAAACTCCAAGGGCTATATAACCTAGTATTTTTTGAGAGGATGTTGTTAACATTTAAAATAAACTCCATTAATTAAGAGTACTTTTATATTTCGTAAAGTTTATGACTACTGAATATACTGTGGCACAAGTGCGTTCCAAAGTCTATGTTGCAAAGACAACTTCATGAAAGATTTAATTAACCTTTAAACTCAGTGTATATTTACGGAATATATCACACCGATTTCCTATGTATACGCACTCTGCAAATTAATCATGGTATTTTGTTTGTTGCCAAAATATAGCAATCCTAGAATGACTCTTGAGACAATACTTTTCTCACACTCGTAATTTTTATAACTAAAACTAAAACCATTAATTACGCTAAATATAAAATTTCAGCCACAAAATCGCATGATATTTTGGTATTATAATTATCTTTAATTAAGTATTTTCTCATAAATGAACCCGGATTGCTATAGTCCGTTATAAATTTAGTAGGTTGGCGTTAAAAATTGTCGTTGGGATAAGGCAGGGGGCAGGGTGCAGGGTGCAGGGGGAGAGAGGGTTTTAGCCTTGTTTACTTTTCTTTACACAGTTTGGTTTTATTGTGCTTACCTACTTTTGATTAATGATTCTGGTGATAGTAAATAGACTCGTTATGTAAGTACGTAAGCGGAATGTGGGTTGTATGGCAAGAGTCAGGAGACGCTTCGCAGACCTCCGGTTCAGGAGTAAAACCCTCTTGTAGTGAGAGTTTCATTATCAATTGATGTCCTAACTACCCTGTCCACGGCTATAAAATATTTTTACTCTACACAAAAAATCCGTACTCTTTGGGAATACGGTTTTTCTGATCATAGCTTCATCTAAATTATGAGTATTTACCCACCATCAACCGCATATTCAATCAACTGGGATAAGCGATAGCGGAGGTTTTCTAAACCTAAACGCTGACTAGCGGAGATAAATATCGCTAGAGGAAACTCTTCCTTCGCTAAAGCTAGTGTCTCGCTACTAACTTGGTCAATTTTGTTAAAAGCAACCAAAGCTGGGCCAGGAGTTATGGGCATTTGGGCGAGAATTTCCCTAACTGCGCGAATATGACTCAACCAGGCAGGATGAGACAAATCTACCAAATGCAGTAGAGCATCAGCTTCTGTGACTTCTTCCAAAGTGGCGCGGAAGGCATCCATTAAGGAGGGGGGTAACTCGTGAATAAACCCTACAGTATCTGTGATTAAGGTTTCCTGAGGTTCATTGGTATCTGCGTTGGGAATGACCAAGCGACGTGTCGTGGGGTCGAGTGTGGCAAAAAGTTGGTCGGCTGTGTAAACTTCGGCGTTAGTGAGGGCGTTAAGTAAGGTAGACTTACCCGCGTTGGTATAACCCACTAAGGCCACCGAAGGAACTTCACGATGTTGTCGTCGTTGACGTAAGCGTGAGCGATGAGCTTGCAACTGGTTAACTTCGTGTTGTAGTCGGGAAATTCGCTGCTGAATCGCTCGGCGTTCAGTTTCCAGTTTTGTTTCACCAGGTCCGCGAGTCCCAATACCGCCCCCTAGTCGGGACATGGTACGACCTCGACCTGTGAGTCGTGGCATCATATATTCTAACTGTGCCAGTTCGACTTGTAATTTCCCTGCACCAGATTGGGCGCGTTGAGCAAAGATATCTAATATAACTTCTGTACGGTCAACTACTCTGACCCCAATTTGTGCTTCTAGGTTACGGACTTGAGCGGGTGAGAGGTCTCGGTCAAAGACGACAAGATTGGCTCCCAAGGTTTGGGCGGTGAGGGCAACTTCTTGAACTTTACCTTCACCAATGACGGTTTGGGGATGAATGCGCGATCGCTTTTGTTGGAGTATCTGCAATACATCTCCCCCAGCTGTATCCACTAACCGCACCAATTCCGCTATGGTGTCTTGGAATTGTTGAGGAGTGGTGCTATCAGTTATTACCCCGACTATGACCACACGATCATTGTCAGCGCCTACTTCTTGAGCAATATATTCCCGGCGGAATTCTTCTTCTAGACCTTCCACTAAGTCCAGAAAATCCTGTTCGGCGATCGCATCTAAACTCTGAGGTGGCGACACGCTGGAATATAGGGTTGCGTCTGGGGTAGTAATTCCTGAAGACTGAGTTAAAACTAGCTGTTTACTGTTATTGGCTACTAAATGCGCCAAATAAGCTTCTTTCACGTAACCAGCCGCACCACCACCCCGCCTTGTAAATCCCGTTCCAGTAATGTTTAACACTACCAAAGCATCTAAGCGTTGTAGTGCCATCGCTGTCAGTGCTGCCTCATTTGGTGGTTCTGGCTTGAGATGGGTAGCTATACAACGAATACCACTCAGACGTTCTGCACCGTAACGGGGTAGTTCTAGTGGTGGGATTTGAGTTTGACGTGGACTGCCTACTCCCACCCGAATCACTTGTCCGCGACGATTGAGATAAGCACATACAGGCTGATTTAGTTCTGTGCTAATTGCGGCCAGACGCTGGGCAAACTCCGATGTTGTGATGAGATTGCCAGATATGCGCTGGTGGTACAGCCGCTGTAGTTGTTTCAGCTGGCTGGACTTTAAACCTTGGAGATTACCGAAGATGGTCTCTATAGACGTTTATGACCAGTTCACTGGCCCCCCCGAATAGTTCTATTGTCTATTTTACAACAGCGAGTAAGTTGCAAGGTCTATCTTTTGGGGAATGCCTAGCGGTAGATATGCGCTGGCTGGTCATTTGGGGTATGTATTTTCTTCAGCAAGACTGGAAATTTGTAGCAACAATGCGATCGCCTGACTGTTGATCAAAAACAAAATATTCTGGGACGCAAGCTTGAACAGATTGATGAACGAATAGAAAAATTAAGGAAGATGAAGGTTTATCTCTCGGACAAACTAGATCATTTATCAGGACTTAGACAAAAAACACCGATAAAATAGCATCCAATATATAGCTGTGTGCATTTGGATGAGATACAGTTTTAAGCACTCTCCTTGAATGTTTAAGTCCTGCTATTTTCTTTGGAATTCATTTTCAGGTGATATTTTTTCACTCCCTCCCCCAACTCCTCACTCAACCAACTCGCAAACTGGGGATATACTGGCAACCTTGGTATTAACTCCCACCCTCTAGGCTGTAAAATTTCTCTCAATGTCTGTTCTTGCAAATGAGGATAATCAGGATTAACTTCATCTTTGGGGCTAATTCCTCCTAAATCTCTCGCACCCGCAGCGATACAAGCAAGTAACCATTCTTGATCTTGAATTAAATTGGGCGGGATTTGAATTGTAATATCTATTGGTAAAATCTGCCTTGCTTTGGCGATGACGGACGGTAGTTGATGGGGGTCAAAAGGCGGTGCATCGAAGGTTTGCTGACTTCCCGGACTGTGGGGTTGCAGTATGACTTCTTGTATATGCTGGTAGCGTTGATGCAAATCTGAGATAGCTACTAAAGTTTCCCACCAATCATTTTCAGTCTCACCTATTCCCAAAAGTAGTCCGGTAGTAAAAGGAATTTGCAACTCTCCTGCCCATTGCAACTGTTGCAGCCTCACTTCTGGTATTTTACTCGGTGCGTGGCGATGGACTGTATCTAGTAGTTGTGGTGTTAACTGTTCCAACATCAACCCCATCGACACATTTACATTTTTCAGCTTCTGCATTTCTTCAAAGCTGAGGGGACCGACATTGGTATGTGGTAAAAATCCCATCTTTAGTGCTAATGCACACAAATCATAAATTCGCTCTAACCATGCCTTACGCTTTGGTGAATGAGGATGTACTTCACCACTGAGGATGAGGATTTCACATACATTCTGACTTTGCAGTTGTTGTAAAATACTCTTTGCTTCTGCAAGAGTTAGCCAAGGTCTTTGACCTGGATCTGTGCGGAAATTGCAGTAGGAACAGCGGTTAAAGCATTCATAAGTCGGGACGATGGTGTAAGCAGGGCTATATGTAACAATATTTTGACTAAATGAGGACATATATATAAGTAACGGATTTTTCGTGGGGAGTGTTATGCCAAAGGCTAACGTACCAATGGTTTTCACTTCGAGTGTCTGATGTGGTTAGTAGCTTACTTTCTGGGCTTTAGCGTAGCCATGCAAGGGCTTTACCCACCCTACAAGAAAATTATTATAGAAATTGTTACAAAAGAATTAACGCCTAAAACCCTTGCTGTGTCTGCTTTATCATTCTATTTTTCAAATATATTAAAAAATATTACGAAAACCTCTTTACAAATCTCAATAAACGTCCTAATATAAATTCATGAGGTAGAAACACCTACCAAAACATACATACCCAAAACGCAATTATAAACACATGACTACAGCCATTCAACAGCGCCAAAGCGCCAACGTCTGGGATAGATTCTGCGAATGGATCACCAGCACCGAAAATCGCATCTACATCGGTTGGTTCGGAGTCTTGATGATTCCTACCCTCCTATCTGCGATCGCTTGCTTCGTAATTGCATTCATCGCCGCTCCTCCCGTAGACATCGACGGTATCCGTGAGCCAGTAGCAGGTTCATTACTATACGGAAACAACATCATCTCCGGTGCAGTTGTTCCCTCCTCCAACGCAATTGGATTACACTTCTACCCAATCTGGGAAGCAGCATCCTTAGATGAGTGGTTGTACAACGGTGGTCCTTACCAACTAGTAGTATTCCA
>NZ_JACJST010000040.1 GCF_014698305.1 Anabaena lutea FACHB-196
ATCTCCCCATCTCTCCATCCCCATCTCCCCATCTCCCCATCTCCCCATCTCCCCATCTCCCCATCTCCCCAGTGACCTAACTCCAAGCTGGATGCTTGAGAAGAGAAGACATCACCCGCACACCCCGTAGTTGATTAGAGAGGGGTAGATGACCTCTGGGGGCGGTTAAATCCCATGTAAACTCGTGGGGATAGCGTGTCCATTTATTACCACTCTTCCAGCCAATTTTCGGCCATAAGTTTTCCCAGTTTTTCCCCAACCCCAACCAAATTTCTCGCTGTACAGAAAAACCAAATTTACCTTCTGAGTGAACTACCCAGAGATGATTAATGGTTTGTAGGTCTTGAATGGGAAAATTTTCTACTTCGGTAAAATATAACCATTTTCTTTGTACTGCTTGGGGTCCTGCCACTTCACACATTGTTTGAATTGTCAATAGATCAGCAGCTTGGAAATCTGACGAGACCAACAGTTTGTGCAAAGAATTGTAATTGATCCCACAGTCTGATTTTAGAGGTACAATTCCCTCAGGAAAATAAGTTTGTAGAAATTCCTTGGCTTTTGGTGCATCGGAGTTGTAGACTACTTTGTAGGCTTTACCATCAATCCAAGTTGCTGGGGTGTCACGACGTTTCAGTAAAAATTCCTGCAATACATCTAACCCCTCATTACCCAAGTCAGCTAACTGTGGGATGATTTGTTGTTGGACTTTTTCAGACCCAGCGATTAACTTTTGGCGCAGGGAGTCGATGTCATTAGCAGTGCCTGATAAAATCATTGGGTCTGTCATGCCATTACTCGTGTTAGGGTTCAGTGGAAAAACGAATCAGCTATTGGGCATTCTACAAAATGAAGCACAGATAGCGAAAAGTAGTTTACTATTTTTGATTGCCTCCGGCACGCTACGCGAACGGACAAAATAGCGATCGCTTAACTGAAACCTACACCTGAGCTACCAATACTGTATCAGTTAAAGCCGGGGATAATCTGCGCCTCATGTCCGAGTGAAGACAACAATAGCGAAATCTGTTAACCTGCCCAACGGATATTTTCTCACTTTGTGTGGCAGCGTATGAATTTGGAGTGTGTTAACTATGTACGATAAGATTACCCCCCCGACAACTGGAGCAAAAATTACCTTCAAAAATGGTGAACCAGTTGTCCCTGAAAATCCCATTATCCCTTTTATTCAAGGTGATGGGACGGGTATAGATATTTGGCCAGCAACCGAAAAAGTGCTTGATGCTGCGGTAGCTAAGGCATACAAAGGCAAACGAAAAATTAGCTGGTTTAGGGTTTATGCTGGTGATGAAGCTTGTGATTTATACGGAACTTATCAGTATTTACCCCAGGATACATTAACAGCTATTGAAGAATATGGAGTTGCTATTAAGGGTCCTTTGACTACTCCAGTAGGTGGGGGAATTCGTTCTTTAAATGTAGCACTACGACAAATTTTTGACCTTTATAGTTGCGTGCGTCCTTGCCGATATTACGCTGGTACACCATCTCCACACAAAACTCCAGAAAAACTGGATGTAATTATATATCGGGAAAATACGGAAGATATATATTTGGGGATTGAGTGGAAACAGGGAAGTGAAATTGGCGATCGCTTGATAAAATTCCTGAATGAGGAATTGATACCCGCTACTCCAGAACATGGTAAAAAGCAAATTCCTCTGGATGCAGGAATTGGCATCAAACCCATCAGTAAAACCGGTTCTCAGCGTCTTGTCCGTCGGGCTATCAAACACGCCTTGTTATTGCCCAAAAATAAGCAACAAGTGACTTTGGTGCATAAAGGCAATATTATGAAATACACCGAAGGCGCTTTCCGTGATTGGGGTTATGAATTAGCAACTACGGAATTTCGTAACGAAACAGTGACAGAACGGGAATCTTGGATTTTGGGTAACAAGGAGAAAAACGCCAATCTCTCCTCAGAAGAAAACGCCCGCATGATCGATCCTGGTTTTGATTCCTTGACTCCAGAGAAGAAAGCGCAAATTGTCAAGGAAGTAGAAACAGTTCTTAACACAATTTGGGAAAGTCACGGAAACGGCAAATGGAAAGAGAAAATCATGGTTAATGACCGGATTGCTGATAGTATTTTTCAACAAATCCAAACTCGACCAGATGAGTATTCGATTTTGGCGACAATGAACCTTAACGGTGATTATTTGTCTGATGCTGCTGCGGCGATAGTTGGCGGTTTAGGCATGGGTCCTGGGGCGAATATTGGGGACTCCTGTGCTATTTTTGAAGCTACCCACGGTACAGCACCCAAACACGCTGGGTTAGACAAGATTAACCCCGGTTCGGTGATTCTTTCCGGTGTGATGATGTTGGAATTTATGGGTTGGCAAGAAGCCGCAGATTTGGTTAAAAAAGGATTGGGGGATGCGATCGCAAATTCCCAAGTTACCTACGACCTAGCGCGGTTAATGGAACCACCTGTAGAACCATTAAAGTGTTCTGAATTTGCTGACGCAATCATCAAACATTTCGGTTAATTTAGATTACCTGTAGGGGCGGGGTTTCCCCGCCCTATTAATTGTCAGAATCAGGATTTACAGGATTTGAGGATGAACAGGATTGAGAAATTGTATGTATATATAGCAGGAGTCAGGAGACGCTTCGCAGACCTATGGCTTACGCCAAGCTGCGCTATCGGTTCAGGAGTAAAACCCTCTTGTAGTGAGAGTTTCATTATCAATTGATGTCCTAACCACCCTGTCCACGGCTATAAATCATATCTGAGTCATAATATTAATATATCCTAGTCAGGAGAATAAATATTTTTATGGTTATCAGTCCTTTGAAACTAAACTTAGACACCGTTCATTTCACCGATGAACAGTTTTATCAACTATGTCAAAAAAATAGTGATTTAAAATTTGAGCGCACATCTGCCGGAGAATTAATTATTATGCCACCAGTGGGAGGAGAAAGCGGTAATCGAGAAGCAGATATGATTGCTGATTTAGTCATCTGGAATCGTCAAACAAAACTCGGTTACACTTTTAGTTCTTCCACTATATTTAAATTACCAAATGGCGGCGACCGTTCTCCAGATGCAGCTTGGATTCAAAAAGAACGTTGGGAAGCACTCACCCCTGAACAAAAACTCAAATAGGAAAAGATGTGGAATTGCGAAATTTGCCTACAGAATTATTAGGTGAAGAGATATTACCAGGATTTAGTTTGAGTTTAAATTTTTATTAAAATACTCGATTTTCACCACCAGCCAACTGACTAAAATAATCATCCATAATTGCAGGTAATTCTTTTGGCGAATAAGTATAAGTTAAAGATAGAAATGTATTTGCAGTAGTTAAAATCTGGTTTCTATCTAAAATTGCTGCCAATTGAGAACGAGTATATTTACCGTTCATGACTTCTAAACTCGCATCAGCAATCGCATCTTCAACTACTTCCTCTTCTATTAAATCTTCCCATTCATCTTGATTGACATAATAAGACTTTTTATTTTCTTTGATATTGATTTCTTGAATTTCTCTAATTGAGTTACGGATAGAAGCAGCCCAAGAATTTGTTAATCGCTGTTCTATTTGATTTTTAATTAAATGAATTAGAAGAATTTTCAAAAATGATTTAATTTGTCTAAGGTTAGCTTTTTTACTCATTCCTTCTAACTCATCCACAATTGCCAAGGCATCTTGATAACGTGCTTCTAAAATACTATTTCTGAGGTCGGTTAGTTCTTGTGTCATTTTGGTTAACCTCTCTGATTGTTTTTATTTTGATGATAACGTACTTACAAAGAAATCGTCAGAATCAGGATGGATAGGATTTGAGGATTTACAGGATGATAAAAAAATAGTTGAGATAAAAAATTACCAAATTTGATCAACCTAAAGTCAATCATAAATCCTGTTCATCCTTTCATCCTGGAAATCCTGATTCAGAACTGTGGTGATTGTAGCTACTGCAATACCTATTGTTGCTTTCAAACTATCTCTCATTCAAATCAATCAACCTACGAATAATTCTCAAGTCAAATGATAATTTTATGGTGGGTTACAGCATTGCTAACTCACCTCATCATGTTGAGGGGTGTGAATCACAATCCCTTAATCAGCTTTTGCAGTTATGATCTAAAACAGTGGAAAGTGTGCAAATCTACCAACAGCAAAAAGATTTATGGCTTTAAATCGTCGTCATTTCTTGGTTTTACTGAGTGCTAGTACGGGTGCTTTTCTTTTAGATAGCTTTGCTTCAGCAGAAACATCTACCCCTTCAGTACCTGCTATTCAACTACCCCCCTTACCCTATGCTTACGACGCGCTAGAACCACATATCGACGCTAGAACAATGCAGTTTCATCATGATAAACATCATGCAGCATATGTGAACAACTTAAATCAGGCATTAGATAAACACCCAAAACTGAAAAGCAAATCAGTTGAAGCACTGTTGCAAAATCTCGATAATGTGCCGGCAGATATTAGAACTACAGTTAGAAATAATGGCGGTGGTCATGTTAACCATTCCATGTTTTGGAGAATCATGAAACCGAATGGCGGTGGTCAACCCACTGGAGAAATAGCAACCGCAATTAAAGATAATTTTGGTAGTTTTACAGATTTCAAAAAACAGTTTAATGCAGCTGGTGCTGGTCGTTTTGGTAGTGGTTGGGTTTGGTTAGTTCGTAGCAAAAATGGTAAATTAGAAATCACAACCACCGCAAATCAAGATAATCCTTTAAGCAAAGGCAAATATCCCATTTTTGGTAATGATGTTTGGGAACACGCCTATTATCTTAAATATCAAAACCGTCGTCCTGATTATTTAGAAGCTTGGTGGAATGTAGTTAATTGGGATGAAATTAATCAACGCTTTGCAGATGCAACTAAATTAGGATAATTAGTAATTGATTTTTTATCAATTTCCCTTTAGTAACCTTACAAAGGTTTTTGACTCGGTATCCCAACAGCACGGGGAAATTGAATTGGTGTGTTTACCACTTTTCGCAAATAAATACAATGACGAATGCTGTTAGTAAAAGGCGTGGTAAATTCTTCAATTAATTCAATTACTCCACCCAATTGATTAGCAGCATTTTTTAGACTTTTGCTTTCTTCTGGTGTCCAGCTTCCCCGATAAATTACAGCTAAACCGCCCTGTTTTACCAACGGTAGGCTATATTCAGCACAGGCGGAAGCTGTACCTACCGCCCGAATTAAAGCTAAATCATACCTTTGGCGATGTTTATTTTCCTGACCAATTTCTTCTGCCCTTCCTACAATTGTTTTAGTATTAGTTAGAGAAAGATTACTTAATATTGAATCAATAAAATTAATTTTTTTACGCGTTGAATCTAACAGAGTTATTTGACAATTGGGAAAAATTATAGAAATTGGTAAACCCGGAAAACCAGCGCCTGTACCAATATCAATTACAGATATTCCATCTGGGAGAGAAGAAAAAAATTGCTGTTTTGGTGCAATACCTCGCAGAGAATCCCAAAGATGCTTTTCCCAAAATTCTTCAGGTTCAGTGATGCGAGTTAAATTAAGTTGCCGATTCCCTTCTACAATTAACTCATAAAGCTGTTGAAATTGTTTTTGTTGTTGGTCTGTTGGTTGCCAATTTAGAGTTTGCTGCCAGACTTCTGCCATTGTTGGTAAACTGGCTATAGGTAGAGATTCTAGAGTCATTATTACTGTTGTAATTGTTAATTTACTGTAAGTATTCAGGATAGAGACTTCTCTAAGTCAGGAGAATAAAGACTTTTCGAGTCAAATTTAATGATTTTGATAAAATCTTGCTTCTCTCTATTCTTCATTTCATAAGCATTCTGACTCCTGACTCCTGACTCCTGAATTCTTACAATTTACTATTGCTTCTTTTTCTTTATTTGCCAAGTTCGCTGGGTCAACGGCTTCTAGTACACCATGATTGAGTGTCCAGCACTTGTCAGCTATTGGCAACATATCCCCAGCGTCATGTGTTACAACTAACAGTGTCCAATCTTTTTTCAGTTTCGCTAATAAATTTACTAACTGGCGACGCATTGACCAATCTAAACCGGCTGTGGGTTCATCTAATAAGAGTAAATTCGGTTGGCGAATCAATTGCACTGCTAAAGCTAAACGCCTCTGCTGTCCACCGCTTAAAGCATGGGGAGAGGTAGAGAGTGATAAATGGTCTAATCCTACTTCGCTTAATGCCTGGTGAACTCGCTCTGAGCCTAACTCTGGATGCCCTAAACGCAATTCTTCTAAAATTGTACCACCGCAAAAGTGCCTTTCTGGAAACTGAAACACTATCCCAGCTAATTGCTGTAACTGTTCGGCTATGAGTTGTTGTTCCCGCCAGAAAGCTGCGCCAGATGTGGGTTCAGCCAGTCCAGATAAAATTTCTAGTAAGGTGCTTTTACCAGAACCACTGGGACCGATAATTAGACCTAGTTGTTGGGGTGGTAAGTCTAAGTTGATTGATTTGAGAATGGCTGTTGGGCAAGCTGTGGGGTGATAGGTTAAATTTCTAAGATAGAGCATTTGTTAAGATTACCAAAAAGTTAGCAAACCACCAAGTCTGAACGACTATAAAGTCCCCGAACTAGACTAACTGACATCTTGCACCAAATAACTGAGTGTTTAAGGGTGTAAAAAGTTTTGACGGTAATAACTTAAGTTGAGAATTGACTATTTTTTGCATTTTAAGTAATAGATAAGACAATTTTAACCGCAATTTTTCTGAGAGGTTTTATGTTTAAAAAGTTTTTGATTCCTCAATTAATAACCTCGCTTCGATTTCCTGTACTTGCTAAAGTGACTTTTGTTACTGCTATTACCCTAAATCTATGGGTAAATCCTTCTTTGGCTGGTGATCCGTTTCGGAGTAGTGAACCGCGTAAAATTGGCGATCGCACAGAAGCTGCTTTTAAGGCGATTTTTCAACAGGGAAATTATCCAGCAGCAGCCGATTTTCTGGAAAAAGCCCTCTCTAGTGAACCTGATGAACCTCTAGCTTATGCGATGAAAGCATCTTTAGCTTATGGAAATCAAGATTGGGCTAGTCTCAACAAATACAGTCGTCAAACTCTGATAACTGGACAAAAGTTGATTAGTAGTGACCCATTACGTGGTAATTTATACAGTGCAGTGGGGAATTTTTTGGAAGGTGCAGTAATTATCACTCGTGAAGGAACTGTCAATGGTGCTTCTCAAGCATTGAGTCGATTACGCAAAGTCTATGAATATTTAGGTAATGCCGAAGCGATCGCTCCCAATGATCCAGAGTTAAACTTAATCCGAGGCTACATGGATTTATTGTTGGCGGTAAATTTACCTTTTACAAACCCAGATCAAGCAATTGAACGGCTAGAAAAAAATGCCGCCCCTGGGTATTTGGTAGATCGGGGTATTGCTTTAGCCTACCGGGATTTGAAAAAATACCCTCAAGCTTTAGATTATGTCAATCGCGCCTTAAAAACAACTGCGGATAACCCAGAAATCTATTACCTCAAAGCCCAAATCCTCCAAGCACAGGGAAGAAATGAAAAAAGCCAGAATCTGATTAAGGAAGCGATCGCTAATTTTGATAAAGCCTTAACCAAAAAATCCCAACTCCCCGCTAGTTTAGTCAAACAAATTGAATACGAACGTAAACAAGCTACACAACGGTTGCAAAATTTATGATGTTTCGTAATTCATAATTAGCTATTACCCATTACCAAAATGAACATTCAATTCCGCGAGTTTAATGCTTTTGATGTCTGGATTTGGTTGAGATTCAGCACTGTACCCTCCCAACGTGAAAAACAATATGTAGAAGAAGTTTTTAATTCCTGGTTTTATTTGGGTAAATTAGGGGCATTTAATGCCGAAAATCTCCAAGTTCAAGATACCGGATTTGATATTAGCTACATGAATTATGATGCTAAAGGTTATGATAAAAGCCTATTATCCTTAATGCACAACATGGGTGAGTTTGAGTATGAAGGAGAATGGGGGCGTTGTTGGTTTGATTTAGGAACTAGTGATGCGATCGCACTCGATATTTTAATCAATTCTCTCACCCAATTAAGCGAAGAATACGTCACTCTTGAAGAATTATATATCGGCGGCGAAAACTCAGATTGGCCTGTTGAAGATAGTGAAAGTCGCGCTTACTCAATTTACGATAATTAGTCAAAACAATGAATAAACCAGGTCAAATTCGCGTTATAGTTCTAGCACTAATTCGAGACGGTGATAGAATATTTGTATCTGAAGGTTATGACCCCACAAAACAATCAACATTTTATCGGGCTTTAGGTGGTGGTGTAGAATTTGGCGAAACTAGTCGTGTAGCTTTAGAAAGAGAGTTTCAAGAAGAAATTCAAGCAGATTTAACCAATATTCGCTACTTGAATTGTATAGAAAACCTATTTACTTTCGATGGTAAACAAGGACATGAAATCATTCAACTTTATGAATGTGATTTTGCAGATTCCAAATTTTACCAAATCGAAAGTATCACTTTTTCCGAAACACCAGAACGTAAACACCGCGCTTTATGGATAGATATTTCTAAATTTAAATCAGGAGAATTAAGACTAGTACCAGAAGTCTTTTTTGATTATTTGTAATGTAAGAATATCTGATAGCAATCCTAAACTTTCAACAGGATTGCTATAGTCAAGCTATAGAGTCAAACTAGGAGATTCCTCATGGTTGTACAATTAGCCAAACGACGCTTTAACATTTCTCAGTACCACCAAATGAATAAAGCTGGCATTTTGAAAGAAGATGACAGAGTAGAATTAATTAATGGAGAAATTATTGAAATGTCACCAATTGGAACAAGACATACTGCTTGTGTAAATCGTTTAAATTCTCTTTTTTCACAATTACTGGCTAAAAAAGTAATAGTTGCTGTACAAAATCCAATTATATTAAATAATCTTTCAGAACCACAACCTGATATAGCATTACTCAAACCCCGTGCCGATTTTTATGAAACTGGACACCCGCAACCACAGGATATCTTACTATTAGTTGAAGTTGCAGATAGTAGCATTGAATATGACAGAGAAGTTAAAATTCCTCTTTATGCGAGTAGCGGAATTTCGGAAATTTGGTTAGTCGATATTGAAGAACAAGTAATTACAGTTTATCGCTACCCTACCGCAAATGGTTATAGCGAAATTAAAACTTTTCAACGTGGTGATATTCTCGATTTACAAATATTTCCCGAAATTCAGTTAAATGTAGATGCCGTTTTAGGATAACATTGTTAATTAACTAATTAATTCTGGACTTTAAGTCCCCCGCAACTAACAAGCGGCAAGTTTTGTAGCGGTGTCTAAATCTCCTTTACAAAACTAAATTATGAATTACGTTGGCGGTAGCCTGCCGGAGGCATTATTACGAATTACGAATTATCTTAATCATATCTATCTTTTTTTAATTTAATTACTTCAATCACATTATCATGATGTTGACCACCGATAATGTCTTTTAAATGTATTTTACCTTCAATATATTGTAAATGTATCCTCCACCCTGATATTTTATCAATATCAGCACGGTATATTGCTTGTTTAATACCCGTTACTTTATGTAATCTCGTTTTGGGAAAAGTTCTAGTTCTGTGACATTCATTATCTTCTAGTTCCGCTAAAGCTTCCAGAAAATCAATTTTTAAATCCTCTGGCAAAATCTTCATCGCTTCATAGATAACGCCATATTCATCTAGAAGAGGTTTAATTTGTGGCATTAGAAAGAAGTAACTTTAACTTCTATATCTTCATTTACTGTAAAATCTTGATAAATAAACTCTGCAATAGCGTTATATGCCTTTTGTGCGTCTTCTGCGTCAACTATTCTAAATAAAGTGACTAATATACAACCAAAAATTGGATCATCATCAATAGTTAAAATTATTCTTTGTTCATCGTTAATTTTGAGAGAATATATAGTGGAATCATAGGAATGATTAAGTTTTATATTTCTAAGTTGTTCGCTATTTTGGTAAAAAGAATTGTTTTCAGATGACAAAAGTTCAAAATAGCGATTCATTTCTTTAATAATTCTAAACTTTTCCGTATCGGTAAATTGTTCTAAATCTTTCTCAAAATCCTTGGTCGATTCAATGAGTATATCCATCAATTTAACTCCTGAGTCGAAATTTCCAGGTTAATTCAAATTTACCCTAAACTTACAGATAATTGTATAGTTATAAGTATAAGTGCGTCAGATATTTTTTCAAAAAAATAACTAGTCTCAGAAATATGCTACGAAGAAACTGTAATTAAAATTGTTCATCTTTGAGAATACATCTTTTTTCAAAAAAGCATTATGCCAGTTCTACAGCCAAAAAATAAAATACCTGTAACTCTCTTCATACTTCTATCAGGACTTGCTGTTACTCAAAGCATTGGATGTACAACATTCAACGCCAATCATACCAAAGACTTAGCAAATGCTCAAACTCCACCCAAACCTGCACCTCAAGAAATTATCACCGCTGGAAAAGTGCGTGCTTTACCTGGGAAATTAGATACCATACCTGTGTTTAATAGTAATAGCCCAGAATGGGTGAAAACTGAAGGCGTTTTACTTTCTACCTTTCCCGCAAATGGGAAAAAAGTTCCAGCAGCACATCTGAATTTTCCCTTTCAAGGACGGTTTGATTTATTTGCTCACCACTATAGCCACACTCCCAAGGATTTGCAAACCCTTTACCTGGGTATAATTTTGCATAATCCTGGTAAAAAATCTGTAACGGTAGATGTGTTACAGGGTGCGAGTTATTTAATGCAAGATGCGCCTTTTGTAACTTTAGCTCCATACATTGAAAATAATGATGGTAAAGTGTTTTCAGGCCCAGGTGCTAGGGCGGTAGCTGATGTGCTACGGGGAGTTCGTCAAGCTGATTTTCCGGCTAAATTGGTAATTCCTGCGGGAAAAAGTCGGATGTTGCTAAATCATCCTATTCCAGTGCGAAATTTGGAAAAACCTGTCAATGGTCGGTCTAGCTTTTTCCGGTTGCGTAGTAATAGCAAAGTTTATACAGCTAGTTTAGCAATGTATGCTAAGAAAAATGCTGATGGTTCTGACCGTGCGCCAACTATGGCGGAATGGCAAGATTTACTAAATAACGGTAATTTTGCTGGGCCAAGAGATAAAATACCCACCGCACCAGATGCTAAAGGGGGTCAATTAATTTATGGGCGTGTAGCGGGTGTTTCTGAGGGTTCGCGCTGGGAAGCAAAATTAGTAGATAGTCCGAAAACAGAAATTTTCACTATTCCCGAACCAGGTCAAGCAATTTCCTATCCTATAGCTAGTTTACGCGCTGGTAGATTGGGTACTGAACAAAACCAAACGGCGAAGATGTTGGTGCGTTATCCCGACACAGCTTATGAAGCACATGGAAATTATGGCGTAGAATATAGTCTCAGTTTGCCTTTAAGTAATAAAACTGATAAAGCTCAAGCTGTTGCTGTAACTTTAGAAACACCTTTAAAAGAAGATAAATTAACTCAAGGTGGTGTCCGCTTCCGAAAACCATCCTTAGATTTTCCTTTCTTTCGGGGGACAGTGCGGTTGCGTTATGCTGATGAGAAGGGGGAACAAAAGACGCGCTATGTGCATTTATGGCATCGCACTGGTCAGGTGTTGGAACCTTTGACAGAAATTGTGTTACAACCTGGAATGAGGCGCATGGTGCAGCTAGATTTGATTTATCCACCCGATTCCACTCCACCCCAGGTTTTAACGGTGAGAACTTTAAAAAAATGAGGTAAAGACGGTGGGAGTTTTCCCTATCTTATTTACCGCCGTAGAAGAAGGCAACTTCTTTTTCTTTCAGAGGTGCAAAACCTGCATCAACAAGCTTTTGGTCTAGTTCTGCTTGGGGAATGTGTTTTGCACCAATGCGGACGATTCGGGAACGCATGGTATTGGATACGCCACTACGCTGTCTACCTGCTTCTAGTCCCATAACTTGGCTGTATAATTCTAATTTAGCTTCGGGAATGGGAGAACCATCAAAATCAATGCCTTTAGCGATCGCTACATCGATAGCATCAGCACCTGTAGTAGTTTCAGTAGTCATGGCAATTAGCTCTTAAGGATATTAAGTATACTGTACCAGTCTTTCTGCCACCTCTGGCTGTGTTGCTTGATTGATGAGCTTTGTGAGTCTAGACTTGTCAGTTTTGGAAATTTTAGTTTAATCTCTAACCAGCGGTGTAGCCATTTTAGGTGATGCTATGTCTGAAGCCCACACTCCTCGTAACAAAGACCGCAGCCTCGAACAAGCCCTGACTAACAAAATTATCGACGATTATTTCGAGAATTCTGAAAGCTGGCTGAGAGCAATTTTGCGGATGTGTATTTTCTCCTTGGCTAATATCAATGGAGAATCTGTTTTTATCGTCGAATGTCCGAATCAAGCTGTAGCAAAACGCCTGAGTCGTAAAACTTATCCGTTTCGGGGAATGGTATACTTTCTAACTGATAATTTTGATGATCGCGATCGCACCTTATTTTGTTATAAAGACGAACGTAAAGGATATTGGCGCTGTTTTGATACCAGCACTAACAGTTGGCAATCTTTAAGTAATTTACAATCTTCTCCGACTTCAACTGATGGTTGAATTGACTAATGACTAGATTTGCGTGTTACTGAACCGCCAACAAACGCTCCTAATATTGTACCTGTCCAAATTCCGGCTGTGCTACCTTGCCATATTGCTTTTGGTGTTACCCAAGCATTACACATTTGTTGCCAGCCCCAAGCTTGATTTTGACATTTCTGATTGTGCAGCATTGACGTGATTTGTCCGCCAATGTAACCACCAAAAAAGCCAGAAGATAGCGCTAAACAAGTACAAATTAGGATGCGTTTATTGGTCATGGTAATTGTTAATTAGGTAGGTGGGAATCCGTAATTACGAATTACGAATTACGAATTACGAATTACGAATTACCCATCAACCTGTATTTCTCATACCTGCTGCAATACCGTTAATAGTTAACAATGCTCCTCTTAGTAATTCACCTTTGCTGTAACGGGAGTGAATTACTCCAGAGGTGCTGGTGTTTTTGTATTGACGTAGACGCTTGAGTAGAGAAACTTGAATAAATCCTAAAGGTACAATTGTCCCATTCCGTAACTGTACAGAACGCTGCAAAATCGGATCACCATCCAAAAGTCGTTTGTGTCCGGTAATATTTAGGACTAAATCTCTAGTCAGATAAAATTCACTAGCAATTTGCTCGAAAACTTGCTCAAACCGGGATGTATCTTCAGGGTTGGACAATTCTTGGACGTAATGACGTGCCATTTCAATGTCTACTTTGGCTAAGGTCATCTCAGCTTTAGAAATTACCATTTTGAAGAACGGCCACTTCATATAAAAGTAGCGCAGCAATTTTAGATGTTCTTCCGGTTCTGCATCTAAAAATTCTTGTAAAGCCGTACCCATGCCATACCAAGAAGGTAGCAAAATCCGGGTTTGTGTCCAACTAAATACCCAAGGTATAGCCCGTAAGCTGCTTAAATCTTTCTTCCCAGATGGTCGTCGGGCTGGACGAGAGCTAATTTGGAGTTGGCTAATTTCTTCTATGGGAGTGACTTGGTGGAAAAAGTCGATAAAATCAGGTTGTTCGTAAATCAGGGCGCGATAATGTTGGCGCGATCGCACTGATAACTCTTCCATGATCTCATTCCAGGGTTCAATATCATCAAACCCAGTCCGCAATAAACTAGCTTGCACTACCGCAGTAGTAATAGTTTCTACATGGTATAATGCCAAATCTACTAAGGAATATTTGGAAGCTAAAACTTCCCCTTGTTCAGTAATTTTGATTCTGCCATTAATACTGTTTCCTGGTTGAGCCAAAATTGCTTCATAAGCAGGGCCGCCACCCCGTCCCACCGAACCACCACGTCCGTGAAAAATACGCAGGTTAACGCCATACTTTTCGGCGATTTTCTGAAGTGATTTTTGGGCTTTATGTATTTCCCAGTTGCTGCTTAAAAAACCAGAATCTTTGTTGCTATCAGAATACCCCAGCATCACTTCTTGTAAGTTGGGGTTGAGAATAGAAGATGATGGGGAGTTGGGGATTTGGGGAGTTAATCCGGCTGTTTCTGGATTAATTGCTTCATAGCCCCCTGCTAATAAGGCGCGATAGAGGGGGAGTTGAAATAGTTGACTCATGACGCTGTTGGAGCGTTGTAAGTCTTCTACTGTCTCAAATAGAGGTACGACTCGAATTGAACCTACAGCAATGGCGGGATCAAATAATCTGGCTTCTTTGGCTAAGATGAGAACTTCCAAAACATCGCTAACTTCCCGGCACATACTGATGATGTAAGTTTGGCAGATGCTGATGCCAAATTCTTGTTGTAGCGATCGCAAAATGCGGAAAGTTTCAATGACATCGTTGGTTTTTTCGGAAAATGGTAATTCGCTAGGAATCAACGGCCGTCGGGTTTGCAATTCCCCAGTTAACCAAGCTACCCTTTGTGACTCGGACAGTTCGTTATATGGTTGGGGTAAAACTTGCAAGTATTCGAGAATCTCATTCAGCGCATCGGAATGACGGGATGATTCTTGGCGAATATCTAGCTGGGTGAGATTAAAATCAAAAATTTCCACTTGACAGATCAAGTTTTCTAGTTCTCGACAGCCTAAGCCAGTTTCTGTCAAATTCCGTTGAATCAACCGCAGTTCTGCTAAGAACTCTGCTCCCGAACGGTACATTGAGGCGTTTTCATTTTGGGGAACTTCCCGATTATATAAAGCCAAATTGCGATCGCGTGTATTTTCCAGTCGTCTTAGCACATAAGCCAGTTTCAGGCGATAGGGTTCTTGGCGATAACGCAGCGCTAGAGCATCATATACATCACTTAAGGTAGATTGATCTAACTCTAGAGATTCCAGCAAATCGGGTAGTACATCACTCCAGTGCATGGACACACTCAATAATTCGATCAGTTGTTTCACTGATTTGATATATCTTTCCAACACCATTTTCCGCTGATAGCAAGCGGTTTTCCAAGTCACTTCTGGTGTCACCGATGGATTTCCATCTCTGTCTGAGCCTACCCAGGAACCAAAGGAGCAGAAATTTTTACTAGGTGGTTCTAACCAAGGAAATGTTTGCTCTAGGGAGTATTTGAGGCGTTTATATAGTTGGGGAATGCCGTCAAATAAGACTTCTTGGAAGTAGTGCAAGGCATAATCTACTTCATCGAGGACTGTAGGTTTAAATTGATGAAGTTCATCTGTACGCCACCAAAGACGAATTTCTTCTAGTAATCGCTCTTTAACTTCCGCAGCTTCCCAAGGATAACCACCAGAACGATTTTCTAATTCATCTAATTTTTGTAACAGATCTACTACCTGTCTCTGTTTATCCCGAATAGTATGACGGACAATTTCCGTTGGGTGTGCAGTAAACACTAAGCGGATATCCAACTGGGAAATCAGGCGTTGAATTTGCTGCGGTGGTACATTCAGTTTGAATAACAGGGGAAATAAGGCAGAAAATGTCCCTTTTTGGCTGACTTGGGTGTTATCTATCCAACTTTGTGTTCCTGCGTCTGCACCTAATGCCTTGGTGACAGGTAAGTCGTCTTCTCTTTGATTAGTTGAATAAATAATATTGGCCAGATATTCCTGATCAGTTGTTTCTGTATCCGAATAGCGGGTTAGTTGCTGCTTTTGTTCGTATTCCTGCTCAATTATATTAATTAACTGGAAATACAGAGCAAAGGCGCGAGCCGCACGAATTGCTTCGTTGATATTCAATTGTTCAATCAATTCGACAGCTGAAGAAGCTTGGTCATGTGTAGCTTGTCCTTCCGGCGAACATAAATCGCGTAACTGTCGTAATAAGTCCACCATTTTTTGGCCGCATTCTTGTCGAAGAACCGACTCCCACAATTCCTCTACTACCTGTAGACGATGACGCAAGAATAATTCCGACATGGGGTAGACATTCGCTGTTTGCGATGAAGAGTATAAAAGGGAACCCATATTCTCCGCTCTCGTAAAGCCAATACTGTTTACAATTCTAGTTTTTTCGCTTCGGCTGCATAGGACTACCTGGAGCCAATAAATGCTTATATATAGTTAGGGTTGGTTTAATTCCTATTCATCTGGGAAAGTGAGGTTGGGGAGGCGATCGCCCCGAAACACTTCTTCACTAGCTTCACCTAAAGCTTCTAGTGCTTTACCAGTGGCTTTATCTGCTATGAGCAGCATCAGCAGAGCGGCTGTACTGATGGGGAGAAGACAAGATGGAGAAATGTTACAAAAAATCAAATTTAGTCCAGAATTAGTTGAGGTGTTTTGGGTTACAGATAACATTGCTAATTTTTTGTGATTGACAGATGAGTAAAATAAACGCAAAACTCAATCTTCAGAGGATGTGTAACCTTATAAAACTATCTTTGCCCATTTTGCCAGCTACAAAGGTAACAAAATTGTTAAAAAAAAACTGCAAAATGTGATAAATCTATGTTTTTAGTTTACAAGTACAGGCCAAATCTCCCCATACTCGCTTCCTGTTAAAGTTAACTTCCCATGAAAACAGTATTACTTGATCGTCAGCAAACTTTAGTGCAGTGGGTAAGCCAAGCAACAGGGATCAGCACTTTCGGGGTGAAAGTCCGGTTGCTAGGAAATGACCTGCATATACTTTGCGAAGGTACAGACTGTCCGCAACGTTGGCATACTCTGTCTGATTTGCTGCAAGCACTACAGCAAACGGACTTGGATAGCCTCACAAGTGAAGAACAATCCCCAATATACCAAGTATTGGTCTATGGTCGAAAGAAAGGGGTACACCATCCTGAATGGTGTCACCGGGTGTACCTGAATCAATTAGAGCGGCATCTAGAGCAGGTACAGCAAGAACTGTTAGCAGATGCAGCCAAATCGAGACAAGTTAATGGGGCGCTCATTGTCTCGAATGAGAGTTTGGCGCGTCAAGGCAACCCAGATGCTATTGCTCGCTATCTCAGCGAAAATTTGAGTACTTTGGGTGTGGCAGTACAAGTTAAAATTAAGCCCCATCAGTCTCACGCTGAATCTAAAACTCCAGGTCATCGTCTGTGGATATTTTGTCAGTCAAGTTATAGCCCTGATGCCTCTTTATTAGGGGAACCCATAGCTCAGAGGTTGCGACATCTCAAACTGTTGGGCTATGACGATGCAGTTATCGTTTCTCAAGTCAAAGGAGAAACTGATGCTGATTGGCGGCTAAGAGTGGATTTAACGCCTCCAGAAACGATGTTGAAAGAGTGGGCGCGGTGGGGAGATTTGCAAGCGATCGCTAGACTGTTAACAGAAGCGTTGTCAGAATTTAAAATTTCTATTCAAGCTTCTCTAAAAGAATTTACCCTGCACATATTTTGCACCCCAGCCTTTGATCCCTTAGAAACAGCCTCAGCACCAGATCAGGAAACCTGCTTACAGGTAATTTTATCCCAGCTAGAAGCGATCGCTCCCCAAGGTATTCTCGCTGCTGCCATCTACGGTCAAAAAACAGGCGACAAGCAACCCGCCTGGGTAGATTGGTTGTCTTTACCAGCAGCCAAGCATCCCGCTTTGGCAACATCCACACTGGATCTCAGTATTTCTGGTGATGAACCAGCAATCATTTTTTCACTAGAGCGCTTACTCAATTTTGACATGGATTGGCGCTTAAAAACAGGTGGTATCCGCGTGATGCTGCTTCGTAAAGGTGATTTGTTACACATTATGTGTGATGCGCCAATTTGTCCGACACGACCACAGGTAGCCACTAAAGTTGTTCAATTTATTCGCCAACTCAACATTGCCGGTATTATTGGTGTACGTGTTTATGGTCGTCGTGCCGGCGATAAAGAACCAGCTTGGAGTCACGGTGTTGATTTAGGACATCGTCAACGCTTAGTGCCTGAAGCTACGCCAGAATTTGCGGCAACTGCTGAATATCTAAGTGATTTACTCAGTAGTGAAAATAATGAGCCAATTTTGCGTCCTGATTTAACACCACAGGACGTTCAAAGTTTTGTGACTGAAGTAGCACAGAATTGGGTAGAAACTGCTAACCACAAACTGAAAAAGTTGCTAGTGGGAACTCAACTATTTACAGAAGCAACCCCGTCAATCGAACCTAACCATGATGAAGAAGGCATTTGGGGTGTAATAATTTGGATGGCCTTAGGATTAATTCTTACAATCCAAAGCGATTGGATGTTGGGTTATGTCGTTACTCGGACTGGATTAAGTTCTACCAAAGTTGCTGGTATTTTATCCTCGTCACAGTCGCCTTTGAAATCAGGAGAAGATCAGGGTCAGAGAACAGCATTTTTTAGTAGCACTGAAAACACCAAATCTTCTCAGACTGAGAATTCTGCATTTAATGCTTCTGGATTCATCCAAAATCATGATCCATCAGAAAAATTGCCAGCTGCACCATTGAAAGAAAAAGCCAACGCTACTGCTATTCTTTTAGCCGCACGATCCCAAATACCAAGTTTTAATGCTCGACAATTAGATGAACAATTAGCACTGTATAAACACCGTATAGTCACAACTGGCCATCCTCCAGATGTATTAATTATTGGTTCTTCTCGCGCCCTTAGAGGAATCGATCCGGTAGCCCTTTCTAAAGCTTTAGCAACTCAGGGTTATCCAAAGGTTGATGTATTTAACTTTGGCATTAATGGTGCGACAGCGCAAGTTGTAGATTTTATCATTCGCCAAGTTTTGGAACCTTCGGAATTACCCAGACTAATTCTTTGGGCAGATGGTGCTAGAGCTTTTAACAGTGGCAGAGAAGATATAACTTTTAATTCCATTGCTGCATCACCAGGTTATAAAGAAGTTTTAAATAAAGCGGCAATCAAGATTAATAGCAATAAATTACTCAAGTCTAAAACAAATGTTACAAATGACGAAAAACTTCCTGTTTTAAAAACAGAGAATAACAGCTATCAAGCCGCAGATGAGTGGTTAAATCAGTCTTTCTTAGGGCTATCTTTTAGCTACAAAAATCGTGATCAAATTAAAAACTTATTGCACAAACAACTCAATCATTTGCCTTTTAGCAATCAGCAAATGACAGCAAAAATTCAACTGATGCCCGATACCAACGCAGATAATACCACCCAATCAGTAGATTTTGATGGTTTTTTACCCTTACCCATTCGATTCAATCCCGCCACATACTATCAAAAACACCCTAGAGTAACTGGAAATTACGATAACGACTATAAATCTTTTTTACTACAAGGTAAACAAGATGCAGCTTTGCAATCGGTTTTGGAGTTTACAAAAACTAATCAAATCCCTATAGTGTTTGTGAATATGCCTCTTACAGAAGAATACCTAGATCCAATACGGCTAAAATATGAGCAAGAATTTCAACAATATATGTTAAATTCATCTACTACTAATACCAACTTTATATACCGGGATTTCAGTAAAATTTGGCTAAAAGCAAATGATTACTTTTCAGATCCTAGTCACCTAAACCGCTATGGAGCATATGAAGTATCGCAAAAGCTGGCAAGTGACCCCATGATTCCCTGGATCGTGAAGTAAGAAGGTGAATCATACCGTTTCATTTTCAGGTTTATAAAAGTGGACTGACGGTTGAGGCGAAGATTAATTTGGATCTTTAATTAAGTGACTTCATATCAGCTAACAGTGATCAAGTTTGACGGTTTACTGTTATCTTTCTCTGCCAACAATTAATAAGTAATGACTAAAAAATGAAGTTTATATCAATTTTTTACGGGATTTTTTTGCTGAGTGTTTTGGGCATTTACTGGACTGTATCTGAACAAAAGTTAAAACTGTGGACTTTGTTAATAGCTAGTCTTGTATTTTATGCATCTTGGCACATTCAATATCTACCATTACTATTAGTACTCACTTTTATTAACTTTCGTCTGGGGCTAGAAATTGGCAAAAATACATCACCAGGTAAACATTCCCAAAGCTGGCAAATTTCTCAGGAAGATTGGCAATTTTCTCAAGCTGACTGGAATTTGAGGCGGCTGAAAATTTTATGGTTGGGCATAATTTTAAATGCGGCAATTTTGCTAAGTTTTAAGTATTTGCCTATTTTATTTAAATTGCTATTTAATCTGCCCACGAACTCACCAGATGCGACATTTAAATTCATTGCCCCTCTAGGAATTTCCTTTTTTACATTTGAGTGCATTTCTTATCTAATAGATGTCTATCGTGGTGCGCCTGCTACGGAAAAACTTTTGAACTTTGCTGTATATAAATTGCTGTTTCTTAAGTTAATTTCTGGGCCGATTACTCGTTACCATAATTTAGCAGTTCAATTCAATACTGTCAGATTTCCTAATGTTGATAGAGTGGCAGAGGGTTTATGGTTAATTGCTAGAGGTGCAGTTAAAAAAGGCATTCTCGCCGACAATCTGGGAATTTTTGTGGATTTATGTTTTGGGAATTTACAACGGGCAGGTAGCGCTGATTTGTGGTTAGCTACCTTTGCTTACGGATTACAGTTGTATTTAGATTTTAACGGTTACGTAGATATTGCCCGTGGGAGTGCTTTACTTTTCGGTTTCGTGCTACCTGAAAATTTTAACTTTCCCTACTTCAGTACCAATATTGCTGATTTTTGGCGACGCTGGCACATAACTTTGGGGGATTGGTTGCGGAATTACCTCTACTTTCCTTTGGGGGGTTCCCGTCGTGGGTTGATTCGCACCTGCGGCAATTTATTAATTGTGATGCTAGTTGCAGGAATCTGGCACGGTTCCGCTTGGGGTTTTGTGGTTTGGGGCGCTGTTCATGGCATAGCTTTAGGAGTTCATCGTCTCACAGATGCTATGAGCGATCGCTTGAAAATTCTAGAACTATTCTGGCAAAACCCTCTGGGGATAATTTTCGCTTGGGTTTTAACACAGCTGATGGTTTTTACATCTTGGATTTGGTTCCGTCTCCCCAACCTCCAAGACTCTACTTTGGTCTTTCAACATCTTTGGGGTCATACTGCTGATGAACAATTTGCCCAAAAAGTCTATGTGGAAGTCCTCAATATCAGCCAATATCAAATCTCTTACTTACTCGCAGCCCTATGGGTTTTAATGACCATATCTTATGTATTTAAGCGTGGTCTGAAATTAGAGTTTAGCTGGCCTATTAAACTTGTCTTCGTACCTTTATGCTTTTACGCTGTGGGCTTACTAGCTCCCAAAGGTGGCTTGCCTTATATATACTTTGATTTTTAACGAGTTCGGCGGAATTCCGCTGCACTTGTTAAATTAAAAGAAGACTCGTAGTCAGGACTTTAGTCCTTAAAATCTCCACAAAGAGTAATTTCTGACTCATTGCGAAAACTAAAAAACCAAATGTAGTCTCTCAAGAAATAACTGATACAGTTGCATAATGCATCTATCTAAAGTGACATTATAATCATCAATATTTGTGGTAAATTTCATCTAAAAGACAGATTTTTTATATATTTTAAGTTCAAAGATGATCAGTAAAATCAATAATAATGCTTGTGAGCCAATTTGCTCCAGTTTATCATTTAATGCGGAGGTACTACAGACGTGAAATTTGGTAAATTGTTGGGCTTACTAAGCTTAATCGTTTCTCTATATATTCTTTGGCAGATTCGACGTTTGATGTTACTGTTTTTTACAGCAGTAGTCCTAGCCACAGCTTTAAATCAGTTGGTTTTACAAATTCAAAAATTACACATCAAGCGTTCTTGGTCTGTATTACTCAGTGTTGTTGGATTTCTCTTACTGTTTATCAGCTTGTTTTTTTTGATTGTACCTCCTTTTATTTCTCAGTTTCAAGAGCTTTCAAAACTTCTACCAGCAGGGATATCCAGGATTCAAGATTGGCTCAACTATTTAGAAAACCGCTTTGGAGGAGAAACCGAATATATACCTAATTTTAATGACTTCATTCAGCAAATTCAACCCTTAGTTAGGCAGGTATTTGAGAGATCATTTACAATATTAACAACTTCTATTAACGCTACTTTAGAATTGTTACTTGTTTTAGTTTTGACTCTCATGTTATTGGCAGATCCTCAACCATATCGCCAATCATTTATACGGATATTTCCCTCTTTTTACCGCCGAAGAGTTGATGAAATTCTTTCGCGCTGTGCAACTGGGTTGGGAAATTGGACAATAGGTGCTTTGATAGAAATGGTATTTATTGCGGCTTTGAGTGGGATTAGTTTATGGATTTTGCAAGTACCTCTAGCATTAGCTCATGCTGTTTTAGCAGGATTACTTAATTTTATTCCCAATATTGGACCGACGTTAAGTGTAGTATTTCCTATGGCAATCGCTCTTATAGATGCCCCTTGGAAAGCTGTAGCAGTTTTGATTGTTTATATTGTGATTCAGAATATTGAAAGTTATTGGTTAACTCCCACTGTTATGGCTCAACAAGTAGCTTTATTACCTGCTATTACCTTAACTTCTCAAATAGTTTTTGCTACTTTTTTTGGAACTTTAGGATTATTAATGGCAATACCCTTAACTGTAATTACTAAAACTTGGTTAGAGGAAGTTTTATTTAAAGATATTTTAGATAAATGGCAGCATCATTCTTTTTTCTCTTAATATAGGTAAATAAAATTCTTTGATAATCAGAGCAGGATGCCCAATTTAAACTTGTTTTACTTATATAGAATAATGAGAAGATTAAGGATATTTAATTTAAATTTTACATATTTGTTAAAATTTTAAATATGACGTACACACCAATAAGATAAAAACCTAGCAGATAACAGGGAGAAATAAGAATTTTAGATATTTCGCGTAAGTTATAGGAAAGCAAAACTGACTTGTAAATTAATTTGAAATTGTTAACTTGTCAGGGGATGATATGGGAGCAAAAAATATGACAGCATCAGTTAAAAATCAATTAACAGAACATCAATGGCATAATCTACCCGTACAGGAAGTAAGTAGATATTTAAATAGTAATATTGAAACAGGTTTAAATGCTGCTGAAGTAGCTAAACGCAAAGAAACTTTTGGTACTAACGAACTGAAAGCCAAACGCGGAAAAAGTGCTTTATTAAGGTTTTTGCTGCAATTTCATCAGCCACTACTTTATATTTTGTTAATTGCCGGTGCAATTAAAGCATTTTTGGGACAATGGGTAAATGCTGGAGTAATTTGGGGCGTAACTCTGATTAACGCTATTATTGGTTTTGTGCAAGAATCGAAAGCAGAAAGTGCGATCGCTGCCTTAGCCTCATCAGTCACAACCAACAGCACCATTATCCGCAACGGTAATAAACTCCAAGTTTCCTCCACCGAATTAATTCCCGGAGACATAGTATTATTAACATCTGGTGATAAAGTACCAGCCGATTTACGACTTGTACAAACACGCAATTTACAAATCAACGAATCGGGATTAACCGGGGAATCTGTCGCTGTAGAAAAAAATACCCAACCCGTAAATGCAGATGCAGCCTTAGCAGAACGCACTAATATGGCTTATGCTGGCAGTTTTGTCACTTTTGGGACTGCTAAAGGTGTTGTAGTTGCCATTGGTACAGCCACAGAAACCGGGCGCATTTCTCAATTAATGGAACAGGGAAACATCCTCAAAACCCCATTAACTCGGAAATTTGACAAATTTAGTCGCACCCTACTTTACATTATTTTAGGCATAGCCGCCCTCACCTTTGCCGTCGGACTAGGATACGGTAACACCTGGGTACAAATGTTTGAACCTGCGGTGGCTTTTGCTGTGAGTGCCATTCCTGAAGGATTACCTGCTGTAGTCACTGTCACCTTAGCTATTGGTGTTTCCCGCATGGCACGCCGTCACGCTATTGTTCGCAAGTTGCCCGCAGTGGAAACCTTGGGGGGTGCGACAGTTATTTGTTCTGATAAAACTGGGACTCTGACTGAAAACCAGATGACTGTACAAGCCATCTATGCAGGTGATCAACAGTATACAGTCACAGGTACAGGTTACGCACCAAGCGGAGAAATTTTACTCAATGAAAATCCTCTAGATTTTAATGATGTTCCTCCTCTAGCGGAATGTTTAAAAGCCGGCTTGTTGTGTAATGATTCCCACTTGGAAAATAAAGATGGACAATGGATAGTAGTCGGCGATCCCACCGAGGGCGCATTAATAACTACAGCCAATAAAGTCGGGTTAACCCGTGACCACCTACGCACTAGTATATCTAAGCTTGATGTCATACCCTTTGAGTCAGAGTTTCAGTACATGGCAACTCTGCATGAAATTGAACAACAAGAACGAATTATTTATGTTAAGGGTTCGGTAGAAGCAATTCTCAAGCGTTGTCAACAGATGTTAAATTCCTCTGGACAGCTTGTCCCTGTAGATGCGGACTCCGTAAATCAGCAAGTTGATACAATGGCACATCAAGGTTTACGGGTGTTAGCTTTTGCGAAAAAACCAGTATCAGAAAATCTAGTCTCAATAGATCACGCAGATATCGAAAATGATTTGATTTTCTTAGGTTTACAGGGGATGATAGATCCGCCCCGTGCCGAAGCTATCAAGGCGGTGCAAGCCTGTCAACAAGCTGGTATTCAAGTGAAGATGATTACAGGTGATCATGCTGTAACTGCGGCTGCGATCGCCTCTCGCATGGGTTTTAATCATCATCGGGAAATTCGCGCTTTTACAGGTGCAGAACTGGCGAACATGGAAAAACCAGAACTGGCCACAGCCATAGAAGATGGGGTAGTATTTGCCCGTGTTGCACCAGAACAGAAATTGCGAATTGTAGAAGCACTACAATCTAAAGGTGAAATAGTTGCCATGACGGGGGATGGTGTCAATGATGCACCAGCCCTCAAACAAGCAGATATTGGTATTGCCATGGGTGGGGCGGGTACAGAAGTAGCCAAAGAAGCCGCTGATATGATTTTGACAGATGATAACTTTGCGTCTATAGAAGCTGCCGTTGAGGAAGGCAGAACAGTATATCAAAATTTATTGAAAGCGATCGCCTTTATTCTCCCCGTGAATGGTGGTGAATCTATGACGATTTTAATTAGCGTTTTGTTAGCCAGAGATTTACCAATTCTCTCTTTACAAGTTCTCTGGTTAAATATGGTGAATTCCATTGCTATGACAGTTCCTTTGGCATTTGAACCCAAGTCTGATCGGGTAATGCAACAACCACCTCGCAATCCCAATGAAAAATTACTTTCTCCTCATCTAGTCAAACGTATTGTCCTCATTTCTATCTTTAACTGGATTTTAATTTTCGGTGTCTTTGAATGGATGCGACAAACAACTGGAGATATTGCTGTTGCCAGGACTATGGCAATTCAAGCTTTAGTAGTAGGCAGAATTTTTTACCTGTTAAGCATCACCCAATTAGGTATTACTATGGTCGATAAAATTCGCGGAATTAATCGAGAAATCGGTGATCCAACGGCAATGTATGTAGGAATCGCCAGCACTATTATTTTGCAGATCATTTTCAGCCAATGGAGTGTAATGAATCAATTATTTTATACAGCCCCCTTGAACTTGAATCAATGGTTAATTTGTCTACTTGTCGGATTGCCAATGATTGCAGTAGCATCCTTTGCCAATCGTTTAGACTCTAATTTTTGATGTTGCTACGGTTCAGATAGCAAGCAGGCAGCAAGGGGGAAAATCTTCTCCTCTGCAACCTGACTCCTGAATTCTGTTAACCTAAATACATTAGAAAAACATATAACTGATATAACCAATACTAATTTTAATTATCTTTACAAAACTCAACTTAGGCTTTAATGTTGAATACAGATAGGCAAAACAACCTATCGACATCATACGAAAATAAAGCACTCATAAAATGACCACAACCTTACAACAGCGTTCAACCGCTAACGTATGGGATCGCTTCTGCGAATGGATCACCAGCACCGAAAACCGCATCTACATCGGTTGGTTCGGCGTACTAATGATCCCCACCCTGTTAGCTGCTACCACCTGCTTCATCATCGCCTTCATCGCTGCTCCCCCCGTTGACATCGACGGTATCCGTGAGCCAGTAGCAGGTTCCTTGATTTACGGAAACAACATCATCTCCGGTGCAGTTGTTCCTTCCTCCAACGCAATTGGATTACACTTCTACCCAATCTGGGAAGCAGCATCCTTAGATGAGTGGTTGTACAACGGTGGTCCTTACCAACTAGTAGTATTCCA
>NZ_JACJST010000041.1 GCF_014698305.1 Anabaena lutea FACHB-196
GGGAGATGGGGAGATGGGGAGATGGGGAGATGGGGAGATGGGGAGATGGGGAGATGGGGAGATGGGGAGATGGGGGGACATCTGACAACCTAAATACAAGCTAAATAAATGCCGGTTTTAGGATGTTGGCAAGGAATAATAGAATGGGTAACTAACTGGCTAAGGTATTACAGTGGTTAGCATTGTTATCGTTTCTCACAGTAAACAATTAGCGCTGGGAGTGCGGGAACTGGCCGCACAGATGGTTCAAGGAAAAGTTCCCCTTGCTATCGCAGCGGGGATTGATGATCCTGCAAATCCACTAGGTACAGATGCAATCCAGGTTTATGAAGCGATCGCATCTGTATTGTGTGATGATGGTGTTCTAGTGCTGATGGATTTGGGTAGTGCTTTGATGAGCGCGGAAATGGCGCTAGAGTTTATATCCCCAGAACAGCGAGAAAAAGTATATTTGTGTGCCGCACCTCTGGTAGAAGGCGCTGTGGTGGCTGCTGTAGCTGCGGCTGCGGGAAAAGATATACACCAAGTTATCGCCGAAGCACAAGGAGCATTAGTATCAAAAGCCACGCAGTTAGGTTTTATTAGTAGGGCTGGATTTAACCAATCAATAGACGGGAAACCAGCAATTCCCTTATCAGTAAGTAGCCAACCTATCCTCAATGAAGAAATTCCCACCAGAGAAATTAGACTTACAGTTAATAATCGCTTAGGTTTACACGCCCGTCCTGCGGCTCAGTTTGTAGGAACTGCATCCCGGTTTAAATCCCAAATTAGAGTTCAGAATCTAACTAGAAATACGGAAGCAGTTCGAGGTGACAGTATAAATCAGGTCGCAACTTTGGGAGTGCGTCAAGGACATGAATTGCTGATTACTGCTACTGGTATTGATGCCCAAGAAGTGCTGACGGCGTTGCAAGCTTTAATTATCAACAACTTTGGCGAAGATAATACCGTTGTCGAATTACCACCCGCTGTACCGCCAGAAGTGACACCGCCTCAGCAAGGGGAAATTATCGGTATTGCGGCTTCTCCAGGAATAGCGATCGCACCAATTGTTCATTATCAATCTGCCGCTATTGCAATTACCGAATATCATATAGAAAATGTAGAAATAGAGTGGCAAAGATTACAATCAGCTATGCAAATAGCTAAACAGGAAATTCAAACTTTGCTCTCCCACGCCTCTATTCAAATTGGGGACGCAGACGCAGCTATTTTTGATGCCCATTTGTTATTTTTAGCAGATCCTGTATTACTAGAAGCCGTTCACCAGGGTATTTTTAAACAACGTCTCAATGCAGAAGCAGCTTGGCAAGCTGTAGTAGATGAGGTAGCAAATTCCTATCGCAGACTTGAAGATGCTTATTTGCAAGAACGAGTGGATGATGTTGTCGATGTGGGACGTAGGGTGTTAAGAATATTACTTGGAAACTCACCCTCTGACTTAGAATTAACAGAACCATCAATTATCATTGCCACCGATTTAACTCCTTCAGATACCGCCAAGCTTGATCCCACAAAGGTTTTGGGTATTTGTATGACTTCGGGTAGTGCTACTTCCCACACAGCAATTATCGCCCGGACATTGGGGATTCCGGCGGTTTTGGGTATCGATGCTCAAGTGTTAAACTTGGAAAGTGGCACTTTGCTCGGACTGGATGGGGAGACTGGCAGGGCTTGGATAGCACCAAAAGCGGCTACCTTGGCTAGATTAGAAACCAAGCAGCGAGTCTGGCGAACAGCCCAGGAAGAAGCAAGAAAAAAGGCACACCAGCCAGCAATTACCCGTGATGGGCGACAAATTCAGGTTTTGGCGAATATTGGTAGTCTTGCAGATGTTCAAATCGCTGTCGCTAATGGTGCAGAGGGAGTGGGATTATTACGCACTGAATTTTTGTATCTTGATCGGACAAGTGCGCCTGGGGAAGAGGAACAATTAGCAGTTTATCAAGCGATCGCTCAAGTTCTCGAAAATCGACCTTTAATTATTCGCACTTTAGATGTAGGTGGAGATAAACCACTCCCTTATCTAAATACAGGAGTTGCAGAAGCTAATCCCTTTTTAGGTGTGCGGGGAATTCGTTTCTGTTTAGCAAATCCGCAATTATTAAAAACCCAATTACGGGCAATTTTACGTGCCAGTGCCGACAATATAATCAAAGTCATGTGGCCGATGATTGTCACTTTAACAGAAGTCAGAGCCGCAAAGGCAATTTTGACTGAGGTACAAGGGGAACTGCGGAAAGCGGGGATAGCTTTTGATGAGAAAATGGAAGTGGGAATGATGATTGAAACACCCGCAGCAGTCGCTATCGCTGATCAATTAGCCAGGGAAGTTGATTTCTTCAGTATTGGCACAAATGATTTAAGCCAGTATGTCATGGCAGGCGATCGCACTAATCCTAGAGTAGCAACTTTAGCTGATGCCATGCACCCCGCTGTTTTGCGAATGATTCAGCAAACAGTACAAGCTGCTCATGGGGAGAGTATTTGGGTAGGATTATGTGGAGAAGTCGCAGCAGACGTTTTCGTTGCACCCATTTTATTAGGTTTAGGTTTGGATGAATTGAGTGTCAATCCCCAAGCTATAGCCCCACTCAAACAGGCAATCTCACATTTAACTATAACTGAAGCCCAAGCGATCGCATCTGTAGCATTACAACAAGATTCCGCAACCAGCGTCAGAGAGTTAGTTTATCCAATTGGCTAATATAGCAGCTGTATCTTTAACACCAAAGATATTGAGTTATAAACAACTGCGTAATTTCTGAATATCACCATTCATAATCACATCAATATTGCGAGTAATTTTCTCAATATCCCAATCCCACCAACCAATAGAAAGCAGAATTTCTATTTCTTCATCACTAAAACGCTGCTTAATGGGAACTGCGGGATTACCACCAGCAATTGTATAGGGAGGAATATCTTTTACCACCACAGAACGCGCTGCAATTATAGCACCATCACCAATTTTCACCCCCGGCATAATGAGAGAATCATAACCAATCCAAACATCATTACCAATGATGATGTCACCTTTGCTAGGTAAATTCATCAAATTTGACATTGCTGATTCCCAACCATGACCAAAAATGGGAAATGGGTAAGTAGAGATGCCATCAATTTTATGATTTGCACCATTCATGATGAACTTAACATGAGTAGCGATGGCACAAAACTTACCGATAATTAAAGAATCACTACCATAGTTGTAAAGGACATTCTTCTCAAACTCCTCCGGGTTCACCGGATCATCATAATAAGTGTAATCCCCAACAATGATATTTGGGGATTTAATACAACTTTTAATAAAGCAAACCCGACGATGTTCAGGTATTGGATAAGGATGGTAAGGACTTGGACCGTATTGTTCCATTAAATTTAAACACCCTGATTTTAGCTGCTATTTTTCCTCTTGATTATTATCACAAATCCCAAATCAGAATTTTACCCCTAACTGTCCATTGAAACCACGTATAGAATGATATCCAGCACCGATAAACACGTTTTTAGTAGCGTTTGCTTGCACACCACCCGAAAAAGCAACACCCTGATCTTTTGAATATAATCCAACACCTAAATAAGGAGAAATCACAGGTAAATTCACAAATTTTAACACATCTACACCTGTAGAACTATCAGCACCAGTGCCGATTTCAACCCCTAAACTCAACGCCCTAGCACCGATAGCATAAGTAACTTCACCATCTTTTTCACCCACAGAAATCCAAGGTTGGGGTACAATTTGTGCAGATGCTTGACTAGGGGTAAATAAAACTAATAAACCCAGAGAAGTGATAATAGTTTTGAGAATAACTACTGGTTTCATTTCTTCCTCCTTATTATTTGGCACAATAAACAATCATGACGCATTTCACCTAAACTAAGTGCCTGAACATTGTAAAGATGATTTAGAAAATTCTGCTATCTATCAGAATAAGGTGAGGATAGTCTTTCATTTTCTCTGCAAAAGTTAGAAGCAATTGAATATGTTACTCAACAATTACCAAGCTAATATTATTTCTGTTATTCAAAAATATGTAAATGATGGATGGATATTATCTTTTAATTTTTCAATAGATTCTAGATCAAGTTACGTGGGTTTTATCCAAGGTAATTTATAATTTTTGCGTAGTGGTGCATTACAGCTTGCATCCTATAGCGTACCCTACAATATTACTATTTGCCATAATAAATAATCAGAACGTATTTTACCTCAACTAAGTGCCTGAATATTTTCGGTATCAGTATCTCAAACCACAATAAATAATCATCTTCTCGCCTTACGAATCTAAATACACTCTTTCAAAAGGTTGTTTTCGATAACGACGGTAAATATCAAAATCAGTATCTAATGTAACGATTGCAGCAATATTGAGTCTTTCCGATAAAGTAATTAAGGATAAGTCAGCAAAATCGCCTGGTAAGTCAGCATATTGTTCGTTGAGTTCTCTAATCCTTGTAAAGTCTTGTGATGTCAGAGGAATACATTGATAAAGCTTTTGGGCTAAATCTTTGAGAAATTCATTTTGTGTACGATAATCCCTACTTAAAAGGTACATGACTTCAGTTACACAAGCAGTGGTGGTAATTAGTTCACTCGAACATTGTTCAAAAAAGTTACAAACGGACTCATGATAATTATCTTTGACGCTGTAGTAAGCGAATAAAATACTGCTATCTGTCAGAATAATGGGAGGATAGTCCTTCATTAATTATGTTTTTGGTGACGATTTTGGATATATTCTGCAACGGTTCTTTTACGATTTTCTCGTAATGATAAATCAGGTGAAGCATCCTGTAATAGGTATTTAGGGTGGCTTCCTCGTCTTTGAGCTAAGGTTTGACGAGGTTTTAAGGTTTGCCAATGTTGGTAAATCAGTTTTTTTAGCAGTTCTTCAGAGGTAATATTCTCTTGAGTAATGATTTCTGCTAAGTAGCTTTCTGTTTCTTGATCTAGGTTGATAGATAACATTTTCACTTTGTGCAATAGGTGTATTTATCCTACATTATAGTTTGAAAAAGATAATCGCCTCTCTTTCTGAGATTTTTTAGGCTAACTTTTGCATATTAAGTACTGAAGAACCAAACATCCTCTTAAAAAAGGTTAGACAGATTATTGTACAAAAGCGCCATTTTGTAGAATTATTTCCCTTTTACATCCTCTCTAATACATTAATTCCCAACAAATCTAATCCCAACTTTAGTGTTCTCGCAGTTAAATCACATAACATCAACCGCGATGTTCTTACAGGTTCCTCAGATTTCAGCACCGGACAATTTTCATAAAACTTATTAAACTTATCGCTGAGATTATATAAATAATCACACAAACGATTTGGTAATAAATCCTGTTCAACTTCACCAATCACTTCATCGAGTTGTAACAAATGCTTTGCTAAAGTGAATTCTGTCTCTTCTCTCAGAACAATTTCGGCATTATCTCCCAAATTAGCAAAGTCAATATTACCTTCTCGACTAATACCTTGAGTCCGCACATAAGCATATATCATATAAGGTGCTGTATTCCCTTTGAGAGAAAGCATCTTATCATAACTAAAAACATAATTACTAGTGCGGTTTTGGCTTAAGTCGGCATATTTTACCGCACTAATACCAACTACATTAGCAACGTTATTAATAAATTCTTCAGTTTCTTCTCTACCTTCTTCTTTTAATCTCGCTTCCAAATCTGCACGAGTGCGAGAAACTGCTTCATCTAATAAATCTCTTAATCGTACAGTATCCCCAGAACGAGTTTTGAATTTCTTCCCATCTTCACCTAAAACCAAACCAAAAGGAACGTGAACAATTTTTACATCATCAGGTATCCAATTGGCTTTTTTTGCTACTTGGAGAAATTGAGAAAAGTGGTTAGCTTGTCCTTCATCTGTAACATAAATTATCCGCTTGGCTTGATCTTCTTGAATCCGGTAACGCAGTGCTGCTAAATCTGTAGTAGCGTAGTTATAACCACCATCAGATTTTTGGACAATTAATGGTAAAGGTTCACCTTCTCTATTTGTAAAACCATCTAAGAAAACACATTTTGCACCTTGATTTTCTTTTACTAATCCTGCTGTTTCTAAATCTTCTACTACTACTGGAAGAAATGAGTTGTAAAAAGATTCTCCCCGTTCAATTAATTTGATATCCAGCAAATCATAAATTATCTGAAATTCTTTCCGTGACTGTTCACACAAAAGCTTCCAAGCATGAAGGGTATCTTCTGCACCTGCTTGTAATCTCACAACTTCTTGACGTGCTGTTTCTTGAAAAGCTGCATCTGCATCAAACCGTTGTTTGGCTTGACGATAAAAACTGACTAAATCCCCAATATCTAAAGCGTTAGCGGTGGTGAGTGCTTCTGGGTAAACTTCCCGCAAGTAGGTGATTAACATTCCAAATTGCGTACCCCAATCACCAACATGATTTAACCGCAATACATCATGACCGCGAAATTCTAAAATTCGGGCAATACAATCACCAATAATTGTAGAACGCAAATGTCCGACGTGCATTTCTTTAGCAATATTCGGACTAGAAAAATCGACAATTTCCTTTTGGGGATTTTTCGCTGTGGGAACTCCTAACCGAGAATCTGCTTTAATTGCGTTTAGTTGTGCTTCCAGGTAGGATGTTTGCAATTTTAAATTAATAAAACCAGGCCCAGCGATTTCTGGTGGTTCGCAAATATCAGATATATCTAGTTTTTCTACAATAGCAGATGCGATCGCACGCGGTTGCATTCCCAATTTCTTACTCAGGGATAAAGCCACATTCGCTTGAAAATCACCAAATTTAGGATTACTCGCAGTCACCAAAATCGGATCTACCCCGGTGTAGTCAGCGCCAAACGCAGCCACCAAAGCCTGTGCTAATTTCAGTTTAAGTTGTTCTTGTGTAGCGTTCATATTCAAATATTATATGTGTCGAAGATGCTATGGGCTGCTGAAAGTTGGGATATTTCCAAACGCTTGATCATTCTAGCGTCATAACAGTTAACTACGAATTACGAATTACGAATTACGTTGGCGCAGCCTGCCGGAGGCACTATTACGAATTATTTAACAACTGTCATACTTTGAATTCGCCACACACCTTGTTTGCGAATCAAATCATAACGAACCCGTAACCGATCTTCAGAAGACTTTTTACTCTCACCCTGTTCATAAAAGTGGGTAACTTCCTTAACTGTAGCTTCTACCACAGCGTTATCAGCAACCGTCTCCTTCTGATTGACAAATTCCACCTTCACATCATGCTCGTACTTGCGATAACGGCTGTCTGTCATATCTTGCTTGACAATTAACCGCCATTGTGATAATGCTGAACCAGTCAAAATCTCATTTAAACGATTAATTTCATGATTTGGGCCTAAAGCTACGGCCTTAGTAGATAACCAAGTTTCAATCACGTCCTCTGCTGTCGCGGTTGTTAGTTGACCAAACCCTACTTCTGGTTTGCTTTGGGGGTCAGGGATCTTGATTACGGGTTGATTCAGTTCTATCGCCAAAGGTTCTCCCTGTAAAGTTGCTTTCGGGAAAAACATATTGTTTAACCATCCCCAAGCTGTAGAAGCTAATAACCAAAAAACTAATAAACCCCCCAAAGATAAGAAAACCATCCACACTACACGGGTTTTTGCATCTAAGGTGTTAGCAAAAGTCCGCCGTTGTCGAGCATGAGACGGGCGATATTCCCAAACACGCTCCCGGCTGTTAGCGGAAGTTGGCTTGCGTCGGCGACGCTTTTTGGTGTGACTGGGTGCAGTAGAATGAGCAGCACTATTCATTTGCTGGTAATTTCCTCCTGTCCCTATTTCATCTAGTGGCGACTGTATAGGTATCGCTGGTGTGTGACTTTCGGAAATAGGTACTTGAGGTGAGGAGAACTGAGGAGATTCAGATATTTCTCTAGCTGGTGTTGCTGGGGACTCTACATCAGGTGTACGGTTGTGATTGACATGGCGACCATTACCAGTCTCATGGCTACGATGATGGAGATTATTTATTTGGGGTGCGGGAAAAGGCTGACGGTGAGTTGTGTCCCATTCATTAGTGGTTTGGGCATCTGTTGGTAAAGCTTCTAAATAAGCTTGTACCTGTGCATCAGCAAAGTAATCTTTCAAAGAAGCTTTTTGTCTTGCCAAATCACGAAAGTGGGGAAATACCTCTTGTTGTAACCACAATTCACCATATAAACACAATCCTGGCAGCAAGTCTGGTGAGTCTTGAGATTTTTCTCGAATAATAGCTAAAGCCTCATATTCCTGACTCAGTTCCAAAACGCGGGTTGCTTCTTCAGTTTGTCCTAATAACAAAGCACATAAAGACTGTTCTAAATGCACATCTTGGCGCTTACCCAGACGGATCAACATTTGCTTGGCTTGACGAATTAAAGCAGGTTGGCGTTGGGTAAAACCCCTGGCTATCAAGGCATAAACTGCTAAATATGTGGCCACGGCAGAGGGTCGCTTGCTTTCGGCTTCAAATAGTTTGTGCTGTTCTGCAACGGTTAAGTGGTTGCGTAACTGCTGGATAAATCTGAGAAAGTCGTCTATGTTTAAACCAGATTGATCATTGCCATTTCCATCCATGCCGCCCCGATCATCTAAAATCCCCTGCAATAATTCCAATCCTTGCCGGCGTTCTTTGGTTTTTTCTAGAGGTAGTGCTAGTAATTCTAAGATTCGATATGGTCGCAGCTTACACAAATCAGCGGCAATTTCCCCTTGCACGCTGGGAAATATCCCTTCGCGTAATAGTAATTCTTCGCCAGTTTCTAGAGATATGGCCGCATTTTCATAATGACCTTGCTGCCATTGTTCCCGTCCTAGTTCTAGGCAAGCTAAGGCTACAGTGAGAATAATATCTGGTAGTTCAGGACTTGTAGAAAATTCCTCACTGGTCAGACGATTACCTACTTTTACACCGACGTTACGATTTTTATTGACTAGGTACGGGCGACCTAGTTTGAGTACCAGTTCGTATTCTCCTAACTCTTGGAGGATTAATAAAGCCCCAACTAATTCCTCTGGAACAATTTCGATACTGAGACTTTGGGTATCGGCTTGGCTGTTGTTGCTTTGGGCGCGATTGTCCGATGCCAATGTCACAGATGACCTATCAGGATCATAGGCGTGGGCAAGATACTGATGATTGTAGGCGCTGCGTTCTTTGGAATCTGATAAAACCACGTAAGCTTCTTCTATGAGTTGTTTACGAGAAGATATGGCTGTAATCGAATACTCCCGTCGTGGCAATTGAACAATGCGATCGCTATACGCTTGCCGCAATTGTTCCTCACTTGCCGCTAACGGTAATCCTAAAATCCGGTAGTAATCGAGCGGAATTCGCACAGCCTACTTCCCCTGCACCGTGTTCGCGTAGTCTCTACTAGAGATCGACATAGTTCACCCAGATTATTCCAGGTATGTAAAACCGTGCCATAATAATAGCTTTAGTAATACCGTGTCAAATATACACTTAAAGTGTATATTGCCACAGTTATTTTTGTTCCTTTCGGAGAATTAATTCATATCCTAAGAATTTATTTTGGGCTTTGGTGTAGCCCACCGAAGATATCTCACTCAGCGGAGTACCGTATGCACTTGCCTAGCGAGCCTTAGCCTTCTATTTTTATCCTTAGTATATTTGCTGCAACCGTCACCTTCTCCCCCTGTTTCCGTGTCTCTTCTTTAATATCAAATTGGGCTATTCCCAGTTAATGTGTGATATTAACACGCCCTAGCATTATTTGATCCTGATAACTAGGAAATAAACAATACCATAGTTAGACTTTAATGACAACCATTTTATCAAATATAAGTATTTTTGCGTAATTTCATCTAAATTCTCGAAAACTGTTAATAGCTATGCAGAAAGCCAGCTATTCAGATTGCTACCTTAATAATTAAGAAAATGAGTAGGGAAAATTAAAAACAGCTATTTGCCTTGAGGAGCAAGAATAGGCCAGAAAGATTAAAAATGGAAAAATTGCCACTTACCCATTCCCTAAGACACTGTTTTAGTGCATAAATTAAGATTTGATTGTGGGATGTTGATTCTTGTCAACGTTGGCTTGTTAATAGCTGACGTAATATAAGACCAACTTAGATTAAAAACCGTAGCTTTAATTTGTACGACAGGGATATTTGACAATAATGCTTCAAGAACGCACGTTACCCCCATTTGATGCTGCCACAGTCCAGATTTCTAAAGAAGAAGGCTTGGCCTTATACGAAGACATGACATTAGGTCGCTTCTTTGAAGATAAATGTGCCGAAATGTATTACAGAGGCAAAATGTTTGGTTTTGTCCACCTGTACAACGGTCAAGAAGCTGTTTCTAGCGGTATTATCAGAGGAGCAATGCGACCGGGTGAAGACTACGTTTCCAGCACCTACCGCGACCACGTTCATGCTTTGAGCGCTGGAGTTCCAGCAAAAGAGGTAATGGCAGAATTATTTGGTAAAGCCACAGGTTGCAGCAAAGGGCGCGGTGGTTCCATGCATATGTTTTCTGCTGAACACCGTTTATTAGGTGGCTATGCTTTCGTAGCTGAAGGTATTCCCGTTGCCTCTGGGGCAGCTTTCCAAACTAAATATCGTCGGGAAGTCTTAGGAGACAAAAATGCCGACCAAGTAACTGCTTGCTTTTTTGGTGACGGTGCTTCCAACAACGGTCAATTTTTTGAAACCTTGAATATGGCAGCTTTATGGAAACTGCCAATTCTGTTTGTGGTAGAAAATAATAAATGGGCGATTGGTATGGCTCACGACCGCGCCACCTCCCAGCCAGAGATTTACAAAAAAGCCAGTGTGTTTAACATGGTGGGCGTGGAAGTAGACGGAATGGATGTTTTAGCAGTGCGACAAGTGGCTCAAGAAGCCGTAGCCCGCGCCCGTGCCGGAGAAGGCCCCACCTTAATCGAAGCTATGACCTATCGCTTCCGTGGTCATTCCCTCGCCGACCCAGACGAACTCCGCAGCAAAGCCGAAAAAGAATTCTGGTTTGCCCGTGACCCCATCAAAAAATTAGCTGCTTATTTGCTGGAGAAAAATCTAGCAGATGAATCAGAATTAAAAGCCATTGAGAAGAAAATTCAGGATATCATCGACGAGGCTGTGAAATTCGCCGAAAGCAGCCCCGAACCAGACCCAAGCGAGTTATATCGCTTCATTTTTGCTGAAGACGTTTAAAGAGTACCGAGTACCGAGCATTGAGTATTGAGTACCGAGTATTGAGTACCGAGTACCGAGTACCGAGTACCGAGTACCGAGTATTGAGTACCGAGTATTGAGTATTGAGTAGAGAAACTTCAAAATTCAGTATTTAGTACTCACTAGTACTCAAGATTAACCATAACTTTAGGAATAAACCTGTGTATACCATTACCCAACAACAGCAACAATACAAAACCTACATCCTTACCGATGATAATGCTGGTACACAAATAGAAGTAGTACCAGAACGTGGTGGTATCATTACCCGTTGGACTATTCAAGGTCAAGAAGTCTTTTATTTAGATACTGAACGCTTTACCCATCCTGATTTGAGCGTCAGAGGTGGAAATCCGATTTTGTTTCCTCTTTGCGGTAATTTACCGGATAATACTTATACAGTTAGCGGTAAACAGTACACTATCAAACAACACGGTTTTGCTCGTGACTTACCTTGGCAAGCAACTGAGCAAAAAACTGATGGTAAAGCTAGTCTGACTGTTGTTCTCAAGAATAATGAGGAAACCAAGGCAGTTTATCCTTTTGACTTTGAACTGGCTTTCACCTACGAATTACAGGGTAATACCTTAGTAGTGCGTCAGGAGTATAAAAACCTCTCATCGACACCAATGCCATTTTCGGCTGGTTTCCATCCCTATTTTCTCTGTGGTGATAAAAATCAGCTAGAGGTGGAAATTCCCTCTGGACAGTATCAAGACAATAAAACCAAGGAATTTCACATCTTTAACGGCAAATTTGACTTTAACCAAGATGAAATTGATTTTGCCTTTGGAGGGCTAACTAGTCAATCTGCCTCTGTGACAGACAACAGCCGCAGGTTAAAGCTGACCTTAGATTATGATGATTTCTCCACCTGGCTGGTTTTCTGGACGGTGAAGGGCAAAGAATTCTATTGTCTAGAGCCTTGGAGCGCCACCCGTAACGCTTTCAATACTGGTGAAAACCTGACTGTGTTAGCACCTGGAGCTAGTTGCACTGCTTCTTTCCGGTTAACGGGAAATTTTTTCTAAAAACCCTTGACAAAACCACAGTTGTTGATGGTATATTGGGAAAGTTGCAAATTGCAGCAAAAGGGTCGCTAACTCAACGGTAGAGTACTCGGCTTTTAACCGATTAGTTCCGGGTTCGAATCCCGGGCGACCCATTTTTAAGCAAAAGACGCTCGCTGAGACTTTGAAGATAAAAGTTAAAGCGAGCATTTTTGTTATTAGTCCATTTATTTGTGAATGAGAACAAGTCCGGCTAAGTGCTGAGTAAAAAGACTCACCGCGTCCCCATACTCGCGTTCTGTTGGCAATTTGATGAAGAAAATATAAAAATTCTGTAAATTATAATCGTAAGACTAGGCAAAAAAAAATAAATGTTATATATTTTATTCAACGCCTTATACCGAAAGATTTATAGACTACCAAATATGTGATCCCCCTAGCTTGGAGTAAAAAGCAGCTAGGGGGATCTTGTTTTAAGGCAAAAAATAGCCTAATCAGTAAAAAATCTGAGCAACTCTAACTGCTGCCCAGATCGATTTAGTTTAGTTCTGTCTGTGTCTGGGTTAACTACACAAACAAGCATCGCCATTCCGGTAATCAAGTCCAATTTTCTCAGACCAAATTTTCAATCTGCGGAGAAAGTCACAAAGACTCGTAAGGATGCATATTTTGTGGGGACTCAGACCCTTTGGCGACACATTCCCTCCGCGCCCCGATGTCCCCAGGTCATCTTGTTGACTTAAAGACAATGAATAAATTATAATTTTGGATTGTCTGTCTAATTCCTGCTCGGATCAGGTAGACATACTGCAAAAGCTGGCAAAAGCTATAAATCGTGTCTCTACAGGAGATAAAAGCCAGCTACCTGTACGGCAACTTCAAGGACAATTTGATGACTTACGCAATTATTGAAACTGGTGGCAAACAAATAAAAGTCGAGGCAGGTCGATTCTATGACATTGAACTGTTGACTGCCGAACCAGACGAAAAAGTTACAATAGACGAAGTATTACTGGTACAGCACGAGGGTGGAGTCTCTATTGGGCAGCCACTAGTGGCAGGTGCGACTGTAGAAGGGACGGTGATGCGACACTTTAGAGGTCGTAAAGTCCTGGTTTACAAAATGAAGCCGAAAAAGAAAACCCGCAAAAAACGGGGACATCGCCAGGAAATCACCAGACTTTTGATTAACTCTATTAACCTCAATGGTGAAGTTTTGGCTTATGAAGAAGCCCCAACTACTATTGAAACTCCTAATGTGGTTGATAGCTCTGTCGTTGAAGAAATCGCTGCTGAATAATAAACAACAAGTAAATACATAAGAGGAAATTATGGCTCATAAGAAAGGTACGGGTAGTACGCGTAACGGACGCGATTCTAATGCTCAACGCCTGGGCGTAAAACGCTTTGGTGGTCAAGTTGTACGTGCAGGAAACATTCTAGTGCGTCAACGTGGTACAAAATTCCATCCTGGTAACAATGTTGGTATTGGCAACGATGACACCTTGTTTGCTTTAGTTGATGGCGTAGTTACTTTTGAAAGAAAGGATAAAACTCGGAAAAAAGTCAGCGTTTATCCAGCGGTTGCGGCTGAAGCAGTGGCAAGTTAAATATTGGTCAGTTGTCATTAGACATAGCAGTAAAAAAATGTAGAGACGTTCCCTGGAACGTTTCTACAATGTTTCTGAATAATGCTTCTTTAAAGAAAGGTCTATGTCTATTAGTGATTTGGTTTTAAATTTACTACTGACTAATAATTTAAATTAACCTGTCAAATAGGACACCTATTGCTAAACCTGCCAGTGAAAAAACAGAGGTGAACCAAAAAGCTAGACTTTCCTGGAAACCAGAGGCTTGAAAGTCTATCTTGACCAAGATACTTGCGGAAAGAATAAGTAACGTATCAAGAAATATCCGAAACCAAGCGATCATAATGAAGAATAGCAAAGCTGCTAAAACAGCTACACCAAAAGACCTCGCATTTGATTGAAACAAGATATTGTAATACTCTGTGAGTTTTGACCAAGGAGTAGTCAAGCTAAGTAGTAAGAGTAAGATAGCAACTACAATAATTAACCACACAAACCAAGGTGCTTTTGTTTGGGATATTACCCAGCCCAAAGTACTGTAACTCAGTAGTACTAGTGCCAGGGAAAACCAAGGAACCTGTTTCAAACTTAACATAGATTGGTATTCCCAGTTCTGGGTGCAGATATTATTACCAAGATTATGTAGAAAAACCAAAGGCTTTATCTTATAAAATAGCAGGCTGAAAATTCCAGGGATATTCAAAAAAAGTTGAGCTTGTATTTATTTTTTGAATATCTTCCTTTAGACTCTAAGTCTATAATCCTGTTTTTTGCAGCCCCAATCAATAGGCGCTTATGCTGTCACCAACAAAGTCAATTAGTAAAGTATCAACCTTCCCGGACTTTTTTTGTAAAAATTAGTTAAATTATGATCTTAAACATTTGTAAACTGTTAGCAGTCGAGTAGCCGCGTGTCACATTTTATTAAGATTAAGGACTGAATCATGAGAAAACTTGCTATCGTTGAGCGCGTATGCCTGATTGGACATATCGTGTCTATGGTATTTGGACTAGTAGGGATATTACTAGTTGTTCCTAATGCTGAAGTAATTTTGAATTTATCTGAGGTTGGACAGACAGTCATGCAGTGGAGTATGGCTGGTGGGGGCGTAGCTTATATGATTTTGGGTGCGGTAGGTGTTTTCCTGTATGCTTACCGGACTTTGGGTTTAGGTCGCACCTTGGGGTTTCTGATTCCATCACTGGGAATTTCTTTGACCAGCGAATTACTGGGAACTAGCACAGGCTTTCCTTTTGGTCACTACAGCTACCTGAGTGGTTTGGGTTATAAAATTGCGGGTTTAGTACCATTCACAATTCCCTTGTCCTGGTTTTATGTGGGATGTGTGTCTTACCTGTTGGCGCGTGTCGGTTTAGAAGTAGACAAAAAACCAAGCTTATTACGTCATCTTAGTGCGATCGCACTCGGTGCTTTACTGCTGACATCTTGGGATTTTGTGCTTGATCCGGCCATGAGCCAAACTTCTCTTCCCTTCTGGTATTGGCAACAACCAGGGGCTTTCTTTGGGATGCCTTACCAAAACTTTGCTGGTTGGATGGGTACAGGTTCCTTATTTATGACTGTAGCGGCACTGTTATGGAGAAACAACCCTCTGAAGTTAGAGCGATCGCAACTCAATATTCCTTTGGTTGTATATTTGGCTAACTTTGGTTTTGCCACAGTTATGAGTTTGGCTGCTGGTTTCTCCATTCCTGTATTGCTAGGCTTGGCACTTGGTGTTGCTCCCGCTGTGGCACTTTGGTTAAGAGGTCCAAATGCATCTGCTGCTGTTGAACCAACCACTAAGGAAGTTTCCGTTGCCAGCGTTAAAGTCGCTTTCAAGTAAGCTGACCGAATTTGAGATTTTAAATTTTGAATTTTGGATTGAAAGATTCAAAATTTAAAATTTAAAATTTAAATAGGAATTACGAATTAGGAATTACGAATTATTTTAATTTTTAATTCACGGCGGTACTAGTTTACATAAACTGTGGGAAAATTCAATAATTTATAGTTATACAGAGCAACTACTAAGAATTTTGATTATACAAAGCGCTATTTCCCTACTATTACTACTTATCCAAGTCCCAGCAACAGCCATTCTACTTTCACGTCTGCTGAAAGGGCCAAGACGACATCCCCCGATTCAACCTGAACAACCGACCCTGGATATTTTGGGTAGTGTAAGTGTTGTTGTTCCCACACTCAATGAAGCACTGCGAATTAGTCCTCTGTTGGCTGGTTTAAGTCGGCAAAGCTACGAAGTCCGAGAAATTATTGTGGTTGACAGTAAGTCCCAAGATGGAACTCCCGACTTAGTAAAAGCTGCACAGCAAAAAGATCCCCGTTTTCGTCTGATGACAGATGATCCTTTACCCTCTGGATGGGTTGGTCGTCCTTGGGCGTTACATAACGGCTTTTTATTTAGTTCTGAGGGGAGTGAGTGGTTTTTGGGAATGGATGCGGATATTCAGCCCCATCCTGGCTTGGTAGCGAGTTTAGTGAACACAGCCAATGCCGAAGGTTATGATTTGGTTTCTCTTTCGCCTCAATTTATTCTCAAGTATCCAGGGGAGTGCTGGTTACAACCGGCTTTGTTGATGACGCTGCTATATAGATTTGATCCCACTGGCATTTACACAGAACAACCAGAAAGAGTGATGGCTAATGGTCAGTGTTTTTTGTGTCGGCGCTCGGTTTTAGGGGCTGTGAGTGGTTATAGCAGCGCTAAGGGTTCTTTTTGTGATGATGTGACTTTGGCACGGCATATTGCGGCTCAAGGCTTTAAGGTGGGCTTTTTGGATGGCGCAAAAGTGCTGAAGGTGCGGATGTATGAGGGCGCAATGGAAACTTGGAAAGAGTGGGGGCGCAGTCTGGATTTGAAGGATGCTTCTTCCCGCGCTCAGATTTGGGGAGATTTATGGCTGCTGTCAGCTGTTCAAGGTTTGCCCATATTGATCTTACTTGGTTTTCTGCCCTTGCTGCCACTGCCGCCCCTGCTCCCCCTGCACCTGTTATGGGGACTAAATATATTTTTATTGATAATTCGCTTTGCTTTATTATTAGCGATCGCTCCATCCTATGATCGCAACAGTGCTAAAGGTGGCTGGTTATTCTGGCTTTCCCCCTTGGCTGATCCCTTGGCTGTGCTACGAATCTTCTTATCTGCGTTTCATACTCCGCGAGAGTGGCGCGGAAGAAAGTATTAGCCTCATATAGCAGGAGTCAGGAGTCAGGAGTCAGGAGACGCTTTGCAGACCTATGGCTTACGCCACGCTGCGCTATCGGTTCAGGAGACGCTTCGCAGACCTCCGGTTCAGGAGTAAAATCCTCTTGTAGTGGGAGTTTGATTATCAATGGATGTCCTAACCACCCTGTCCACGGCTATACAAGTGAGATAAAAGCAATAGCTGAAGGGATAGAAACCCCAGTTCAGCTAGAGAAACTGCGAAATGCTGTGATTTTGGTCAGGGTTATCTGTTTTCTAGATCGTTATATCATGTTCGTTTAATTACTTATTTAAAAAAAACTCTCCGCGTCTCCGAGTCCCCGCGTCTCCGAGTCCCCGCGTCTCCGCGTCAGTCATAATTATAAGTCTTTAACCGAACACGATATTAGCACCCAAATCAGTTTTGGATCTGCTTGCGTCTGCACCGCAATGGTAATGATTTATTTTCAGTCAGTTTCAGTTCCTACTTGATCACCTCGTTCTAATTCCCAGAGAATTTGATTACCTTCTCTTCGTACCCGTGAAACTATCCAGTTTCGCCAACGCCATTGGTCTCCCCGACTGGTGACAGCACTAGCGTGGACATCCATGAGGTCTGCTAGTTCTGAACTAGTTATTAAGTAACCTTTTTCAGCAATTTCGTCAGCAACCCGCAGAGTTTCAACCAAGTTACGGAGTTGTGAAACCCTCATCTCAGGTGGTTTTTCGTCGTTTGTCGTCGCAGCGGACGCTGTAGATGGTTCCATAGTGGTTATCTCTAATGGAAAAGTACTGCTTTCCGGGATGTTTTCGTTAATTTTTGTAGAGTTTAGTGGAGAATCAGATACTTTTGCTACATTTATTGCATTTGTATTGGGTAAGGTTTGGTCAGCATTTCCAGACGATAATTGTTGAAGAGATGGGATTTTGCCGCTGGCAAAGGAGCGAGCAATCACATCACAACGTTCGTTACCTATGTTACCAGAATGTCCGCGCACGTGTTGCCATTTTACGAGTCGGCTGTTGAGTTCATCAAGAGTTTCTAAAAGGTCTTGGTTTTGGACTGGGTTCCCATCTGACTTTTTCCAGCCTTTCTTTTTCCAGCCTTGCATCCATTTGGTAACGGAGTTGATCAGATATTCGCTATCGGTGTAGAGGGTAATAGGTTCGGTTTGTCCAGATGTTTTTAGGAATTGCAGGGCTGCGATCGCTGCTTGCATTTCCATTTTATTATTGGTGGTATGGCGTGAGGCATCGCCCATTTCGTGAATTGAGCCATCATTGAAGTAGACAACAACAGCCCAACCACCAGGTCCAGGGTTGCCAGTGCAAGCACCATCTGTATATATGCTTTGAATTATAGGTTGGGTGGACATAGTAGAAGTATTAAGCTGCAAAGGACACGAACAAAAAAGTAATTAGTGACAAGTTTTGGTCAATAATATTCAGGTTATTATAGTTAATAATCAGCTTTTTCAACTTTGTTTAAAATTTTTATAACTGCTGCCAAAATTACTTCCGGTTGATCTATCCACACAAATTCATTATTTATAATTTTCCATAACTTGTTTTATAAAATCATGCCAAATTTGATTTGGAAGCCAAACTTGATGTAAAGCTATTTTTGCTTCTGTATCGCTACTACCTTTACATAACCGATGATAAAGATACATAAAAGCAGAAACTCTTTTATTAGCAATACAGTGAACAAATATTTTTTGATTAGCATTCGCTTCCATGATTTTAAAAAATTCCGTCACATTCTCAATAGTGGGATTTTCCCAAACTACAGGAATGTTTATATATTTCATACCTTGAGCTTCCACCATTTCTTGTTCATCAGGTAAAGCATTCGGTGATGTTGGCAGTGCTAAATTGATAATTAATTGATATCCGGCTTGTTTAATTGCTATAAATTGTTCTTTTGTCGGTTGTCCAGAAGTAGCAATTAAATTGGAGATTTGCAGAAAGTTGTATATATCTTTAATACTATTGATAGACATAATGCAAGTTTTTATAACTTATATTTAGGTTTAAATCTCATACAAATCACCATTTTTGTGTGTGAAAATCCATCCGCCATCATCACTGGATTTAGCAATTAAATCATCATCTGGATAGTACACTTCTTCTCCAAGGCTTCTATCTCCAACTTCCAAATAAATTACGATAGCTTGAGATTTATTCAAAAGTTGATGTCCATTTGCTTCTCCTGCGGGGAAACCTGCCATCATTCCCGCCGTGAGAATTTGCTCACCTGCATTAGTAATTAAAGTTGCTTCTCCTTGAATAATATAAATAAACTCATCTTGCTGAGTATGCCAATGTCTCAAAGCTGAACAGCTTCCTGGAGTCAGAGTGACTAAGTTAACACCAAAATTTTTCAGTCCGGCTGCATTTCCTAAAGCTTGTTTGATTCGTCCTGCAATTTGAGATTTAAATACATCTGGATAAACGGAACTTGTTCGACGAGGTACATTGTCTGGATTAATAATCATTTTACTATTCCTCAGATAATTGATAATGACGGCGCATTAATTTAAGACCATTTACATCATATGTAAAACCCCAACGCTCATAAAAAGGAATCATTTCTGCTAAACAGTAAAGAGCCATATTTTCTACTTCTTGCAACTGAGGATGATTAATTACTTCATCTAACAATTTAGCACCAAAACCCATTTCTCTATAGTTAGGTTTAATAATTACGTCATAAAGAGTTCCTCGATAAACAAAATCTGTTAGGACGCGACAAAAACCAATTAATTCTTCGTTATCACCTACCAAAGCAATTATTATATCTGATGCCTTTAACATTTTGACTACTCGCTCATAAGTCCGGTCTTTGCTCCAGAATTCATTTTTATATAATTCCACAAGTTGATAAATTTGGGTTTCAGTTAACTGGTTAACGACTTTGTAATTCATGGTTAATTTTGAATAATTTTAATTTTTACAATAATTTTAATATTAATCAAATTGTCAAAGATGCAATTTGCACAAATATAATATACAATTTATATTAATCAAACAATTCTATTAAATCTAGTGATATGACGCAACTAACTTTAGTAATTGGTAATAAAAATTATTCATCTTGGTCACTGCGTCCTTGGCTGGTGATGAAGCAATTTAACTTACAATTTCAAGAAATTCGCGTTCCTCTATATACTCCAGACTCATCATCACAACTTCAGAAATATTCTCCATCTGGAAAAGTACCAGTGTTGTTACATGATAATATAACTGTGTGGGATTCTTTAGCTATTTGTGAATATCTAGCGGAAACATTTCCCCATTTACACTGCTGGCCAGAGGATAAATCCACCAGAACATTAGCTCGTTCTATCAGTGCAGAAATGCACTCTGGTTTTCAAACTTTGCGTCAAAATATGTCGATGAACTGCCGTACTAAATACCCTGGTAAAGGTTTAGTTTCAGGTGTGCAACAAGATATTGATCGCATCATCAATATTTGGCGAGAATGTCGGCAAAGATTTAGCATAGATGGTGATTTTTTGTTTGGTGATTTTACAATTGCCGATGCAATGTTTGCTCCAGTTGCATTGCGATTTGTCACCTATGATGTACAGATAGATTCAGTTTCCAGGGATTATGTAGAAGCTATTTTATCATTACCTGCAATACAAGAGTGGATCACAGCAGCAAAATTAGAGACTGAAATTATTTCCAAGTTTGAGTTTTAGATTTATCGAAGTTGTTGAAGCAGAATCATATTTGATTAATCAACCGAATTCTGCATTTTACTCAATGGCGTTGATAAACCATCGATACTAACTAAATTTTTCTGCTGTTGATATTCTCTAATTCCCTCTTCCCCTTTTTTACTAGCCCATTTAACTAAAGTTTCTCTTTGTCCTTGATATTCATACAGCGGCACACCAAAACCACAAGAAGTTTGTACTCGTTCAATATCTGCAACAATAATTTGTCGAGTTCCAGGAACAGAAGAAAATAGAGGATACAGAGAATTCCATTCAGGAGAATCTGGTAAAATTGTTTTTCCCTGACCATAAAGACGGAGAATAGAAGCAGGTTCTTGAAAAGCGCAAAACATAAAGGTTATGCGTCCATTTTCCTGCAAATGAGCGGATGTTTCATTACCACTACCTGTGACATCCAAATAACCGACTCGGTTAGGTGAAAGGATGCGAAAGCTTTCTAAACCTTTGGGAGAAAGGTTAACATGACCAGTAGAACTCAAAGGTGCAGAACCTACAAAAAACAGGTGTTGGGCTGCAATAAAGTTTTGCAGTTCTTCTGTAATACAATCAAAAAGTTTAGACATAACTGATGTGATAGTTTTAGCAGATTTTGGATTTTATTATATTAAAGTTTAACTTCTACTTGATATGTCGTCAATTTTTTTGCCTCCACCTATTCAAAAAATTAATAGTGAAATAGCGGCTAATGCAGGTGTTAAGTTATCTATTTTGCGTCTTGATCTCATGCATCCCGAAGTTAACGGTAATAAATGGTTTAAGCTGAAGTATAACTTGGCGGAAGCTAAAGAGAAAAATATCTCAACCATCCTTACCTTTGGTGGTGCTTATTCTAACCATATTTATGCTACCGCAGCCGCAGGGAAAATATTTGGTTTTCGCACGATTGGCGTAATTCGTGGAGAAGAAAATAGACCTCTAAATCCTACTTTACAATTTGCATTAGCGCAGGGAATGCAATTAGTATATATTGATCGTCAAACCTACAAACAAAAGAATACAGCTGAATTTCATGAGGATTTACAACGAAGGTTTGGGGAAATATTTATTATTCCTGAAGGTGGTTGTAACTTGAATGGTGTCCGGGGTTGTATAGAGATATTACAAACGGTTAAACAATTTAACACTATCTGTTTAGCTTGCGGTACAGGAACAACACTAGCAGGTATGACACTATCATTAAATCAACAACAAAAAGTGATTGGTTTTCCTGTATTAAAAGGTGGTGATTTTCTCAAAGAAGATATCAATAACCTATTAACAAATTATCTTAATTCTGGATTACCAACACCAGTGGATTCTCCTGCACCTTGGGAATTAATTTGTAATTATCACTTTGGTGGTTACGCTAAGGTAAATAATCAATTAAAGCTATTTTGTCAAAATTTTCAACAACAATATAACATACCTTTAGATTATGTATATACAGGAAAAATCTTTTATGGAGTTATGGATTTAATAGCAAAAGGTTTTTTAAAGTCGGAATCTTTGCTTTTAGTGCATACAGGTGGGTTACAGGGGAATCTCGGATTAAGAAAATATTTAAATCTAACTAATTTTCCGTAATTAGATATATCCTGTCTGATAACTATAAATATCGATTTTTTTAAAAATTAGTAGGGAGAAATATTCATGGTTACAGTATCTCCAAAGAAGAAAGCAAATTATCCCCCAGGACCCAAAACACATCCTTTATTGGGTATCTTACCAGAATATGCAGCAGACCCCATTGGGTTTATGAGTCGTTCGGCTCAAGAATATGGTGATATTGTCCATTGGAAAAGTCCGACATTGTCATTTTATCAACTTAATCACCCTGATTATATTGAAGAATTGCTGGTTAAAAAGAATAGTCTATTTACCAAACATCAAACTTTTCACATTTTGCGGAAAATTTGGGGGAATGGACTATTAGTAAGTGACGGAGAATTTTGGCAGCGTCAAAGACGATTAATGCAACCAGCTTTCCACCGAGAACAAATTTTTGCCTATGGTGAAGTGATGGTTGATTACACCAAGCGGTTATTAAAAAATTGGCATGAGGACGAAATTCGAGATGTTCATGAAGACATGATGCACCTCACTTTAGAAATTGTTGCCAAAACTTTATTTGGAACTGAATTGTTAGAGGATGTAACACAGGTAGAAAAGGCTATGCAGGTCAGCATAGAATATTTTGAAGCCCGCAACAATAATATGTTGTTATATTTAACTCCTGAGTGGCTTCCTATTCCTATCAACTTGCGATTTAAAAAGGCAGTACAACAGTTTGATCAATTGATTTATCGAATCATTCAAAAAAAAAGAGAAAGTGGTAAAAATTCCCATGATTTGCTTTCCATGCTGTTACATATTCAAGATGAAGATGGAACTCGCATGAGTGACAAACAAATCCGCGATGAATTGATAACTTTATTAATTGCAGGTCATGAAACTACTGCTTTAGCATTGTCTTGGACTTGGTATTTATTATCTCAACATCCCGAAGTTGAGCAAAAGTTATTAACAGAATTACAGACTGTTTTAGCTGGAAGAACACCAACGTTTGCTGATTTACCCAAGTTAATTTACACAGAAAGGGTAATTATGGAAGTAATGCGATTATACCCACCTGTTTGGGCTATGAGTCGCCAAGCTTTGCAAGACTGTGAAATTGCTGGATATCCTATACGTACTGGTGATGGAGTTGTTATCAGTCCATGGGTAATGCACCGTGATTCAAGGTATTTTGAACAACCGGAAGTTTTCAATCCTGATAGATGGGCAAATGATTTTGTCAAAAAAATACCAACTTTTGCGTATTTTCCCTTTAGTGGTGGTCCTAGGGTTTGTATTGGTCAATCTTTTGCGAAAATGGAAGCTGTATTATTGTTAGCAACTATCCTCCAGCAATTTAAATTAACACTAGTCCCAAATCAAGAAATTGTCCCTTGGACAGCTTTTACACTGCGTCCTAAATATGGGGTAAAGATGTTGCTAAATCAGCGGTAATTGCTTACGTAAGTTAACAATAGCCCAAGTTAACTAAGTGCATATACTAGTGGCAGTTACTGAAAATCTCCTATTTTTTCAGGTGCTTTATGTCGTGTTCGCTTAAAGACTTGTAATTAGGGCTGACGCGTCCCCACCCGCTTCCCTAATGATAAGTAGTCAACCGGACACGATATTAGGTATTTGTTCATACCTGCACCTCACTGAATTGAAAATGGCTATAAGTAATTAACCAAACCTAATATTAGCTAATATTAGTAGTACTTTTATTTATCCAAAACTAAATATTATAAGTATATATACGCAATTTGTCTAGGAATAGATTTTTTATTTTCTTAGACTCTCAATCATAAATTCTAGAAACTTTAGTACTAATGAATTAATATCAACCTGATGTCAAGCAAGAATGAAGAACGTTGGTTACATTTTAAAGAGTACATGAAAAATCTCAGTACTTAAGTATTTTTATCAGGATAAGCTATATATTAGTAACCAGGAAGAAATGATGTTAGCTACTCAGGGATGAAAAGAAATGCAAAGCAATCGTAATTTGACTAAAGAATCAACTCAAGTTTCTACCAATACCAATAATTCTAGCCAACAAGTTCAACATATCTATACTTTAGAACACTTGGTTAAAACATTAGAAGAAGTAGCTAATCACCTAGCAGCAAATTAGCAAAGCTTCTGCAACAGCGACAACCCAGGAAAGAAAATTTCTTTCCTTCTTTGTTGGTAAAGAGGCAATGAATTGCTATTTTGTCACTATACTAAAGTTAGTATAGATTTATTTTTGGTAATATTAAGCATGAAGGTTGGCTTGTTCTTGTAACCAAGAATCCACAGGTTGTCCATCTTTGCGTTTGAGTTCTATTTCTATTACCATCACTTCTTTAGAACCTGGAGGTGCGGGTTTTTGATGGAAAATGATCTCATACTCGAGGGGGTTTTGATTATGTTCTTTTAACCAATCTTGAACTTTGGTAAGTGCAAAAAATGATTGTCCTTGGGCAAACATTTGAGTAATTTGCATTTGTAATGTGTAAGGATTGATGCGTCCCATTTTTTTGACTCCTTTGGTATTTGTAATTATTATAGTCTCACACAGAGGCACTCCAGACGCAAAGATGAAGATTGAGTCGGGAGTTTTTTATTCTTCTGTATTAAATTCAACTTTATCATAAATATCTGCGAGAGTGATTTGGCAGGGAATAGAGGCTAAATCTAAGTTGATATCTGCATCTACAAATTCTGAAAATATCCATTTGTTATTATCTGTTCTAAAATATTGCTCAACGTGCATTGTATATTGATCAATTAAAATATATTCTTGCAAAGTAGGAATTGTGCGATAAGCTGCAAACTTTTCATCTCTATCCTTGCTTCTGGTAGATTTGGATAAAACTTCTGCAATCATCACAGGATTTACTAAAGTGTCTTTTCTTCCTTCTTCATAAATTAAGGGATTTTTCACAACCATAACATCAGGATAAGTGTGAATTTTTTTGTCAGGAATCCAAAGACGTTGATCTGTAACAAAGACTTGATAAGGTTGCAGGGTAAGCTCATCTAATTTGGTATAGTATGAACTTGACAAAAGAAACAAGATAAGCAGCAGGAAGCAGAGAAAAATTTTACTTGACATGACAGCAAAAG
>NZ_JACJST010000042.1 GCF_014698305.1 Anabaena lutea FACHB-196
TAATGAGACTTAATCCCAATAAGCGTAAGTATTATCAACAAGGTCTAAGAGCTATGAATCTTATACAGTCTGTCTTTTAGTTGATCTTGTCCCCCCTTCAGCCGAAATGCAGAAGATAAAAGGGAATGGGAAACGAGTGAGAAATTTTCCATCCCCTAACAACCAACCAATACAAAGCGGAAACCAGAGACTAAAGTATATAGAGTTATTTATGAATCAGGTACAGAAGGGAGATAATGGTAGGGAAAGTGGATTTATTCCAATCCACTCTTAACAAAAGCATGAAAGCAAGCGCCTTACTTCTTGTTCTTGCTCCCAGAAACAATTTCTACATCACCTTTTTTCAGTGCTTCTAGTGCTTCTCCTTCAGCGTCTTCTTGCTTTTTGGTAGCATCGGATTGAGTAATAGCAGCACTTGTCAGTTTGGCTGCATTTTCTTCACTTTCGAGAATACCAAATTCAATCAACAAATCTTCTAACTCGTCCATTTCAATAGGTGTAGGAACAGCAAGATTTGTGTTGTTAATAATCTTGTCTGCTAATGTCCGGTATTCATTAGCTTGGTTGCTATCAGGTGCGTACTCGTTAACAGTCATCCGACGCAATTCAGCGTGTTGGACAATGTTGTCACGAGGCACAAAGTGAATCATTTGGGTACTCAATCTGGCTGCAAGTGTGCTAATCAGTTCGTCTTCCCGGTCAGTTTTGCGACTATTACAAATCAAGCCACCCAAGCGCACACCGCCAGTATGAGCATATTTGAGAACACCGCGAGCAATGTTATTAGCTGCAAACATCGCCATCATTTCCCCAGAGGTAACAATGTAGATTTCTTGGGCTTTCCCCTCCCGAATTGGCATGGCGAAACCACCACACACAACGTCGCCTAATACGTCGTAAGATACGAAATCTACATCTTGGTAAGCACCGTTTTCTTCCAAGAAGTTAATAGCGGTAATGATACCCCGACCAGCACAACCGACACCAGGTTCAGGACCACCAGATTCGACGCATCTGATCCCCCGAAAGCCTGTGATTACGACTTCTTCGAGTTCCAAATCTTCCACTGCACCTCGTTCCGCAGCTAAGTGTAGGACAGTGGTTTGGGCTTTACAGTGGAGAATCAAACGGGTAGAGTCAGCTTTGGGGTCACATCCGACAATCAAGATGCGTTGACCAACTTCCGCCATAGCAGCCAAAGTATTTTGGGAGGTAGTAGATTTACCGATACCGCCTTTACCGTAAAAAGCTATTTGTCTAATTTTTGGGTCGGACATGATATCTCCTATTTGGTGAGTTTGTGATGATGAAAAATTCACACTGTAGAGTTACAGTTGCGATTCCTTCGGAGCGCTTCGCGATCGCTTGCAGAACTTCGCAGGAGGTGCGCGTTCCACCGCATACAGGGTAAAAATCCTGAACATATTTACAGTTTTGGTAAGTTTTTGTTGGTTATTCGTACCAATGACTAATAAGTAAAGTAAAGACGGGTTGAACTATATTGATGCGAGTTAACCCGCCTCTACAAGAATCGAAAAATGGCTACATAAGGATTCAGATTTATGCAGAGGTTCAAAATTCTAGGAAAAACTTAAACTGTTGCTACAACTTCCCCAATTTTACTGATGTCATAGCCGCCGAGAATTTGTAATTGGGAGTGAACTAGAGGATGTCCCAAGGTACTGAGTAATTGCTGGACTGGGGATTCTTCCAGATATTCTTTGAGAATTACTAAATCGTATCTTGATTGACGTAGAGGGATAAATCCTAACCCAAAAGCTGCTGCTACAGATGCCGTACTGATACCTGCATCCGCAAATCCAGAAGCGATCGCTTGAGCAACATCTTGGTGACTGGTTATAATCCGATCAAAGCCTTGGAGAGCATGAAATGGAACTTGTTCCTTTTCTAAAGTTTGTTCTAAAAGCAACCGACTACCAGAACCTACTTCTCGGTTAACAATGGTTGCTCCCATTTCTACTAAATCGCTTAAAGTGCTGATTCCCTTGGGATTCCCAGATTGCACCATCAGTCCCTCTTCCCAAACGCCTAAAGTAATCAGAACAGCTTCTCTTCCAGCCAAAGCATCCCGGACAAACGGAGTATTATACTCTCCTGTAATCGAGTCATATAGGTGCATTCCGGCAATGTGCGCTTCACCTCTGCATAGACTTTGTAATGCAGCCATACTATTAGCGAAGTTATATTGGACTCGCAGTTGAGGATGCCAACGTTCGGTAGCCCTAGCCCACAGAGAAATCACAGGGGAACATCCAGCGATCACGACGGTATTATAAAGAAAGTCCATATTATCGTCCAAGAGTCGGACACGCAGTTTATTTGTGTTACTCTCTCTGTGAGCCTCACCGTCAGCCGGAATCATATCTTGGCGAAAGGCATCTTTACCGATCAAAGGATAAGCTATCCATTGACCCCCTACCCGCGCTAGACTAACTCTTAGTTGTTGTACATCGCCAACAGGTTTGGCAAGAACGGCTTCAATTTCCGGTAAATCTCGCTCTAGCCAGAATAGATGCTCAACTTGACAGCCCAATGCTTTAGCCAAACGCAGTGTAATCTCAACTGAGGGAGCATATTGTCCCGACTCTACACCACTAATAGTTTGACGAGTTACACCCGCTATGTTTGCTAAGTCTTGTTGACTCATGGCTAAACGGGTTCTGATTGACTTCAAGTTATTGCGGAGGCTACTATCCTGCTTCATTGGCTTTATCTCTTGGTTTTTAAAAGCCGTAGCGGATTTAACTAAAATCGGCCAAGGCAAAAGCACGGTTAATATATATCATTTCTACTTCGATGATTTTTGTGCTTTCGCTCTCTTGATTCCCCATAAACAAAGAATATCACAACATTGAGCTAATTTGCTTGCGAAACGCAAAATATTTTGCAAAAAAGTAAATTCTCATTAGTTGGTAATAGCTGTAATACCTGCAAATAATGGCTTTTCAGGATTTTAAATTAGCTAAAATTTATATTTTTACCAATTATTTTGGTAAATAGTAGTAAAAAATACAGTTTTCTCCAGAAAATTCGGTTTTGATGATTTCTATAACGCACCGTTAACAATGAAGAGTTTTCAGGTGCAAGTGAAAAGATTTCTAACAATTAATGGTTAGTGGAACTGCAAAAGTTCTTTATCCTGGTTGCACTATTATGCACCAGTAATGGAGAGAATTATGATTACTGAAGAAAAATTAGCGGCTAACTTCAACACCATTATCGAAGAAATGCACCCGCGAGTATGGGAATTACTCAGTCGTTGTTATGTGAAAGTAATAACTCCTTGCTTAATGCGTTCTTGTGTTTCCCCGGTGCAGTATATTGGGATTTACTGTCCTCATGAAATTTTTGCATCTCTAGTAGTTGAAAAAAATTTACTCAGAGAAGTCGCAAAATATTTAGGACTAGGTGAAGTTGTTTGTTTAAACGCTACCAAACTACTGCGTGATCCCTTATCAAGGGTGAAAAAAGATTATCCTCATTTGTGGTTAGAACTTATTTGGATTACCACAGAAGCACAAGAACATAGTTCTTAAATCTATTGGTAATAACTACAAAACTTAATATAGTTTTGTATCTTAATTGCTAAAGAAAATATGTGGAAAACTGAGGTGCAGGACATACGAATTATATAAACATTCGTATGGGAGTGAACGGTTGTCACTTGGAAATATCTTAACATCTGACGTAACTCACTAATTGATCATGCGGAATTATTTAGATTACGTCAGTCTCCTATTCTTGTGAGAAAGGACGAAATATTATGACTAAACCATATCTATCTCCAGATGATTTGCCTTCTTATAAAACCACACAAATCAGTGAATTATTACTCAGTCAACTGGAAGAAGTAACTAAAAAGCGATTTTTCCTAGCTTGTAATAGTGTGGTACGTATTTTATTATCTAGTTGCCATTGGTATTTCAAAGTCAATAGCGGTATTTTGATGTTAATCATGGTTTGTCATAATATTGAAAGTTACCAGAATATCATGACTACCGTTCCCTACTTAGTCGAAACGTTAAAACGGTTTGCGAATCAAGCCAAAATTAGTATTAGTTCACCAGTTAATAACGGTATACCTTGGATAATGATCATAGATGAGACATTATCAGAAGATGACTTGCCTAGTACATGACAAGAGATTAACTAAATATTCAGATTCACAATAGTATTCTCTCTATGTACTTGTTTACAGCAGTTTTCACGTATTTAGACTACTTACAGCAGAATTCAGGAGTCAGGAGACGCTTCGCAGACCTCCGGTTCAGGAGACGCTTCGCAGACCTCCGGTTCAGGAATAAAACTGGCTTGGTGTCTAGGTTTCAATTTTGATTCTGTACCTCATTGATCTGCAATCTGCTGTATTTACAGAAATTAGAACTTCTGTTGTGTGGTTCATTTACCTGAAAATCGCTGTAAGTCATGAATAATTCCGCCTTAAGTTACCAGAACTTATACATTGACATAAAACTTGATCACGGTTTTATGAATTCATGGATGTGCTGGAAACCACAGGTTATCATGAGATAACCTGTAAATCTGCTGTCAGTTGCCATTTTTGGATTAAAATATCAACCACAAATAACCACAAGAAGTGATATTACGGCATCTTCTGAATTTGGATTAGCTGGAGATGTGCAGATCAATACGCCCGATGTAGATCCCAACTCGAATAATGTTGAATTTTGGATTGTTAAGCATCCATCTCCGCTAATTCTAACCAGCGTTCTGTCGCTACATCAATCGCTTTTTTTAGTGTTTCTACCTGTTCATAAAGCTTTTGAACTTGGGTATAATTGCCAGGAGAAACAGTGACTAAGGCTTTTTCTGCGGCGGCTTTTTCATCTTCCAATTTAGCAATTTTACCTTCTAACTGTTCAAATTCTTTTATTTCCCAATTAGATAATCTGCGCCGCTTTTTAGTTTCTGGTTCTGGAGATACAGGTGTTGGTTCTGTAGTATTTTTGGGCTTTTCTGTAGCGTTAGCTATTTCTTGTTGTGCTGCTTCTTCAGCTTTTTTGTAATCTAAATAGACTGAGTAGTTACCAGGATATTGCTTTAAATTTCCACCGTCTTCAAGAGAAAATACAGTGTCTATCGTACGGTCTAAAAAGTAACGATCATGGGAAACAACAATTACACATCCAGAAAAATCTTCTAAATATTCTTCTAACACCGCTAATGTTTGTACATCTAAATCATTCGTTGGTTCATCTAAAATCAAGACATTAGGCGCACTAATCAGTAAGCGTAACAGAAATAACCGCCGTTTTTCACCACCAGAAAGTTTATTAATTGGCGCATATTGCTGACTTCCAGGAAACAAAAACCTCTCTAACATTTGGGAAGCAGTAATTTTCGTACCGTCAGCGATTTGAATAAATTCCCCTTCTTCTTTGATGTAGTCAATTACCCGTTGATTTTCATTTATCTCTGTGAGTAATTCTTCAGAATGTTGGTCAAAATAACCAATGTGAATTGTACTACCAATTTCCACAGTTCCAGAATCAGGCTGAATCCTTCCGGTGATAATATTCATTAAGGTAGATTTACCTGCACCATTAGCACCAATAATCCCAATGCGGTCTTCTGGGCTAAATTCATAGGTAAAATTCTTAATCAAAATTCGGTCATCGTAAGATTTACTAATGTTATTGAGTTCAATAACTTTTTTACCAATACGACGACTAACTGTAGAAATATCTACTTTACCTTGAGCTTGTTTAAACTCTGTATCACGCAATGCATGAGCGCGATCAATTCTGGCTTTTTGTTTTGTACTTCTAGCTTTGGGACCACGTTTAAGCCATTCTAATTCACGCCGCAATACACCTTGATGCTTACGTTGACTACTAAGAGCAGATTCTTCAGCTAAAGCTTTCTTTTCGAGATAATAGGAATAGTTACCTGTATAAGTGTAAATATCACCTCTATCAATCTCAATGATTTTATTAGTAACTTTATCTAAAAAATAACGGTCGTGGGTAATTAAGAAAAGCGCACCACGATAGCGACTTAAATAAGTTTGTAACCATTCTACTGACAGTGCATCAAGATGGTTTGTTGGTTCATCCATCAGCAATACATCTGGTTCTGCTAATAATGCTGTTGCTAGTGCAATGCGCTTGCGATACCCTCCAGATAAAGTACCCACTTTCACATCAAAATCAGCAATTCCTAATTTAGTGAGAATGATTTTGGCATTGGTTTCTAGTTCCCATGCACCAGTTTCGTCCATTTTTTGTATTACCGCAGAAAGACGAGACATGAGTAGACTATCTTCGGGATAATGAGCTAATTTATCGGAAAGTTCTTCATACTCCCGTACCAAAGCCATATGTTCACCACTGTCAGCAAATATTTGCTCTAAAACTGTACGGTTTTCATCTACATCTGGTTGTTGGGGTAAGTAGATAATTTTAGAACCAGAGTTAACTAAAATTTGACCGCTATCAATTGATTCTAGCCCAGCGATCATTTTTAATAATGTTGATTTACCAGAACCGTTAGTACCAATTAATCCCACTTTATCAGAGATATCAAGGCTGAAATTGGCATCTTTTAAGATTTCTTTAATACCAAAATCTTTCTTAACTGACTGTAATGTAATAATGCTCATAAAATTGGGATTTTTAGTAATTAGTTGTTAGTTATTTTGTGGGCATTGCCCACTATATGAAGCAGTTGATTTGTGATCAATGCTATACAAATAAATCAAGGGGTAAATGTCCATACATTTCGTTGATTCCTGTTTCTTCATAAGATTGAAAAGAAACTAATACTCCCCGATGATGCCCAAAATAAGAATCGAGATAACACAGTCCATTTTTACCATTCAATTTGATATAAACTGGCCCATCAGGTGTTTGCAAATCACTTGGTGCTTCATAGTGAAAAGCATGAGAATAGGTTTTCATAGCCAAAATTCCTTCCTCTGCTGTATCAGCACAAATTCCTAAAATCTGGTAATCTGAAAGGCTGGCCATGAAAATTAATGCCTGACGAGTTAAAACTTTTTCAGAGGGTTTAAGAACAGGCGCAATATCTAAACAGTTAAACTTGTTGAGGATTTTTTTGGCTTCTTCCACTGTGAGGTTATGATTTTTAGGATTAGGCATATATTTCGTCTCAGAAGTGTTGCTGTGGTTTTGCTGTGGTTGTGAAGATGGGATTTGCCCACCTTACTAGTATTTCTGACTGAAATCAAGATTGATTTGATAACTTTCCTAAGTTGAAAATGAATGGAATGCTACCTTGGGAACCTTCACCCATAACTAGTACATTTGGCATTTGTGCGCCCCCACTTTTCCAAGCTTCAATTGCTTCTTTTTGCAAAACCAATTGTCCTCCTTGGGCTTTGAGAGTTTCGGCTAAGAGTCTTTGTGCTTCGGCTCTACCTTTGGCGCGATTAATATCTGCTTGGGCTTCTTGTTCAGCTTCTCGTGCTATATAGACGGCTCTTTGCGCTCGCTGTTCCGCAATTTGTTTTTCTTCAACTGCTCTGGCAAATTCTGGGGAAAAAGCCAAATCTACTACACTTGTATCTAAGACAATTATTCCATATTTATCTAAGCGATTGCCTAAGGCAGTATCAAAATCTTCTTTTAATTCACTTCTTTTTGTAATTGCTTCTTCTACTGTTCTTCTCGCTGCTGCAATTTTAAATGCCTCTTGTGTTTGGGGGGCAATGATTTTGGAAACGATATTTTCTAAAGTACCTTGTTTCCTTCTCACCTGCACTACTTGGCTAGGATCAAGACGAAAGTTAATAGCAAATCTTGCTGATAAATTTTGCAAGTCTTTGGTAGAACTTTCTGCTGGAACTTCAAATTTTTGAACCGTTAAATCATACACATCTATCACGGAAATAAATGGTGGTTTTATATGAATACCTTCTAACAATGCCCCATCTGTAGCTTTACCCAAAATGCTGATGACTCCAGCTTGTCCTGGGTTAATAATCACAAACGAATTAAGTCCGAAAAGTACTAATATTGCTAATACAATTCCGAAAACGGTAGTTTGCCAATTCCCTAGTTGTTTAGTGTTCAAATTTCTATCTCCAGGTTAGTATTGAGTGCTTATTTTTGAGTTAAGTAACACATTTAACTCAAAAACGTTCAAAGTCTACGATGTTCCTCAGTGATGATGTTAACCAAACTAGAGCGTTTTTTTAGATGTAGGTGCAAACGATATTATTCAAGTAGTTACAACTATTATCATCATTGGCAGTGCATTTTTTATTTTAGCTCTTAGTGTGGCGATGGCATTAATTTACAAAGTTTAAATTTACGAGATTTACGCCGTTGTATTGGTTTGGTAAGTTAGGATGTGTTTTTATTTCATGGTACGGTAGCTGAAAATATTGCCTATGGGACTTTTGATACTAAAAATGAAAATATCATCATGGCTGCAAAAGTGGCAGAAGCAGATGATTTTATTATGCGTTTGCCCCAAGGTTATGAGACAATTGTGGGGGAGAGCGGGATTGCCATAGCACGCGAAGTGTTTAAAGATCCACCAATTTTCATCTTAGACGAAGCTACCTTAGCAGTGGATAATGAGGCATAAGCAGCTATTCAGCGTTCTCTAGAACGGATTACCGTCAATCGGACTACAATAGCGTTCACGTAGTGTACCCTAGGTAATCGCACACCGTCTTTCTACTATCCGCAATGCTGATTGCATTTATGTCATGGAACACGGACAATTAGTAGAGTCGGGAACCCATGAACAACTTTTAGAGAAAGATGGCATTTATACAAGCCTCTGGCGTGTACAATCAGGTTTAAAATAAAAGTCTTCAATTACAAATTACGAATTACGAATTACGAATTACCTATGATGTTTGGTAGTACTCAACCGGAAACAGAAGATAACAAATGGCGGCGACAATTGGATAGATTTGTCAAAGCAAATCAGCAAGAATTGGCTGCATTATTTTGGGGATTGAGGTTAGAAAATGGTGATACTCAAGGTACTATTGGTATTGATTTACAACCAAAGCCTCATTTTGTTTATTGTCCCCAAGCCGAAATAGAAAAACTAAATGATAGGGTTGAAAATCGTCTGCAAGAACTTTTAGGAATTATTGAGAATAATAAACCCGAAACGGAAGTTGTCATGATTGGTATTGGGAAGGGGGAAATTAAGTTAATTCAATTTGCACCAGAACCAAAACCGCAAGTTTGTTTTGAGCAAGTTGAGAAAGATGTGGATGGCTTGTTGGAATTGCTGGAAGAGAGGATGATTAAGGAAATTGTTTTTTAACGCAGAGGTTCGCTGAGGTAAGCGCGGAGGTGCGTGGAGGATTGATTAGAGAGACGTTGGATATAACGTCTCCACATTTTTACACGGCTACGGCTGTATGAGGATTCTTAATTTGATGATTTGCAATCATTTTCATTCCCCCAGGTGCAGCTAAGGTTAAACCCCGACGCACAGGATTAACAGGATGCTTATTTAATAGGGAAAGTTGAAAATGTGAAAGAATTGTTGCTAATACTATTTTCATTTCATACTGAGCAAATGCTAAACCAATACAACGACGATTTCCACCACCAAAGGGTAAATATTCATAAGGTGAAAATTGTCTTTCTAAAAAGCGTTCTGGTTTAAATTTCTTGGGTTGGGGATAAACTGATTCTCGATGATGTGCTAAGTAAATACTTGGAGAGATGATGGTTCCCTCTGGTAATTTATAACCCATAATCTCAATGGGATTTTTGACAACTCGCACGAAACACGCCATTGCAATGGGGTAAATTCTCAGGGTTTCTTGACAAACTGCTGTTAAATAGGGCATTTTAGCAATTTGACTCGGTTCTGGGTTGACTCCCAAGTCGTTGAGTTCCTGTAAGAGTTTTTCCTGAACTTCTGGTAATCTATCTAACCAGTAAAATGCCCAGGTTAACGCGGAAGCGGTGGTTTCATGTCCCGCTACTAAAACAGTCATTAATTCATCGTGTAATTCTTGGTCTGACATTTCTTGACCTTCTTGGTCACGAGCAGTCATCATTAAACTGAGGATATCTTGGCGGTTTTGATCAGGTTCTGCTCGACGTTGCTGAATTAAAGTATAAATTAGTTTGTCGATATGTTGCTGTTGGCGCACAATCCAACCCCAAGGACTCCAAGCACCAAAGTCTTTTTGCATGAACCTAAAAAAGAAGGCGCTGGACATAATCGGTGATGTCATGAAGTCTAGCAGGGAACAGAGCGATCGCCTCAATTCTTCAAACATTTCTCCTTCATCTAAGCCAAATATTACCCGTAATATTACCCGCAAGGTGATTTCTTGCATGGATTCTCGGATATTGAAGGGCTTACCCATCTGCCAATTATCACTTACTTGTCGGGTAATTTCCTGGATATCTTGACCATAAGCCCGCATTCGTTCACCATTAAAAGGGGGGGTTAATAATTGTCGTTGGCGTTGGTGGGGTTCTCCATCCATTAACATTAAAGAGCGATCGCCTAACAAAAATCTTAAACCCCTATTCCCTCTCCCCACTTCAAAATGACTAGGATCAGCAGTAAAAATCTGCTCTAATGCTTCTGGTTGGCTAAAGTATACCAATCGGCTATCGCCAGAACCTGATAATGTAAAGCTATCACCATAGATTTTGGCAAAATCTTCCACATACTTAACTGGCTGCATTATAAACTTGATTCTTCTGAGCCAAAGCGGCATTTTAATAGGCTGTGGTAAGTTGTTGGTTGCTATCATAGTCATTTGCACAATTCCATATTAATATCTTCTAAATTTTAACTCTGGCAATTTTTTTGTATTACTAGTCCCCAAAAAACGCTACATTAATGGTAAGTACTCAGCCTATGCTTAACGGTAGGCTATGCCAACAGCGATCAGCAGTCAGTAAAAGATCTGAAGCTTTAGCGGCAGTAGTAACGATTAATCAATAGTGAAGAAAAAACGCACGGGACGCAAAATCTGATTACCGTCGTCTGGCTGATGAATTACTGCATGATTGGAGGAAATAATGGCTAAGAAAAATCTTTCTGATTTATTACAAGAAGAAGCACAAAAATTTACACCCCAAGTTGGAGACTCTGCAATTGAAGTCACTGCACAAGAAGTTATTGAAGAAAACTCTTTACCCGTGCAAGAAGAGTCAACACCAACTTCTACCAAGCGCACCATTCCTACTAAAGCAGATTTAGAAGTCATAATTAAAGAATTAACTGCAAACTTGGAAAAAGCCCATAATAAAGAAGTTTATCTCAAGGAGCAAATTAGTGAATTGAAAACAGATTTATCTGTACAGAAAGCTTTGGGAGAAAAGTTGACAACTGAACTTTATGAAACTAAAAAAACAGCCCTGCAATTAGCAGAATCTAATTCTCAGTTAATAGAAGAAATTCAGGGATTAAAAAAAGCCAAGGAACCTGTAAAAGAAACTTACAAAGAATCTGTAAAAGAAACTTACAAAGAAACTTCCAAATCTTTATCCATTAACCCCAAAAAATCACACAGATCACCTGAAAGACTCCAAGAAAAACCCAACCAATCAAATGATAATTTTGCCGACAATACTTGGTTGTACGATTAAAATCTAACCTCGAAATTCTAAAATGTGTTGGGCTGTGATTTCGGGTTTTTCTAAGTGGGGAATATGACCACAATCTTGAATCCAAATCAGTTGACTTTGGGGAATTGCCTTTTTAAATTTCTGAGCATCCCCAATCCCCAAAATTTTATCACTATCACCCCACAAAATTAGCGTTGATTGCTCAATTTGCGAGAGTTGCTGCAATTTAACAGCACTGTAACCACCACTTTTAGTAAAAGCAATCAACGCCTGATTCCAATTAGGCATTTTTAAGTGTAAATCCCCACAGCGTAAAGCATCTAGGGAGATAAGATTAGGGTTCTTGTAAGCACTACGACAAATGCGATCGCGCACTTTCGGATTTCGTAAAAACTCAGCTGCTAAAGAATACAAAGGCGCAAACATCAATTTACTCAAAGCTGAACCACCCTTCAACCCTGCACTGTCGATTAACACCAGTTTTTGCACCACTTCCGGGTAAGTCAGGGTAAAATCAATCGCGGCTGCACCCCCCATAGAAGCGCCAACCAAAATTACAGGTTGGTTAATCAGGGTTTTCCAAAAATAATATAGATGAGTTTTAATGGCCATCGGGCTATAATCAAGCCCTGGAACTCTATCTGTAAAGCCAAACCCCAATAAATCTACCGCCCAAGTTTCATTCTCTTGGGCTAACAAGGGTAAAAGCCGCCGAAATTCCAGAATAGAACTATCGAAACCGTGAATTAATAAAATCGGTGTACCACCACTACCCTTATTTACATAAGTGGTGGTGATTGGTTCTTTGCTTAGAGAAGTAAGCATACCTTGACTTTGGATATTTTGAGCCAAAGCAATAGATGTTGGTTCACTCAGTTGCCCAACTGCGGCAGGTAAAAAACTTGGAAACATAAACATCAGTTTACCTGACAATTGACCACTGAGAATCAAAAAAGAAAATTTTCCTAAATGTTAAACCTGTCACCATTGCCTCGTACAATAAATATTGCTTATCCCTGACTTAGGAGAGTGAAGCCATGCCAATGGCGGTTGGCGTAATTGAAACTTTAGGTTTTCCAGCAGTACTCGCATCAGCCGATGCAATGGTAAAATCTGCCGCTGTCACAATCGTATATTATGGTATAGCGGAAAGCGGTCGCTTATTAGTGGCCGTCAGGGGACACGTTGCAGAAGTCAGAACAGCAGTTGAAGCCGGAATTGCCGCAGGAGAAGAAGTTTATGGTGGGCAAGTAATTACCCATTACATTGTTCCCAATCCCCCGGAAAATGTGGAAACAATTCTACCCATTCACTTCACCTCAAAATCCGAACCTTTTCGGATGTTCTAAGCAAGTTCGCTATCAAAGTTGGCAGCATAACTTCTTAAAAATAATTTGTAGCCCTCACATAACTTTTATTCATACAGGAGAACAATAATGTCACTACAGGCAGTCGGCGCACTTGAAACCAAGGGTTTTCCCGCAGTACTCGCAGCCGCAGATGCAATGGTAAAAGCTGGAAGAGTAACCCTCGTTGGTTATATCAGAGTTGGTAGCGCCCGTTTTACAGTCAATATTCGGGGTGATGTTTCTGAAGTTAAAGCAGCTATGGCAGCTGGCGTAGAAGCCGCAGAGAACGTTTATGGCGGTACTCTAGAATCGTGGGTGATTATTCCTCGTCCCCATGAGAACGTTGAAGCTGTTCTTCCCATCGCTTACACCGCAGATGTTCAACAGTATCGGGAATCGGTAGAAAATCCTATCGTTAGATCATCGAACTAACGATAAATTCGGTGAATCACAAAGTTATTTGTTGAAGCTAATTAGGGCGTGTCCGGTGTAGAGAAAAGAAAATTGGTAAATGCATTTAATAGTTATTTAGAGTGTTTAAAGTTAATTTTGTAGATCAAAAAGCTTTTTTACCTAATTAACCGGAATATATGCCCAAAAAATCTCAATATATTCTCGAACCTACAACCTAGTCTTCAGCAAAAACTTAGTAATTTGCTGAAATTGAAAAATCCAGAGTCCATAGTCAATATCTCATCTTGACTATGGACTCTAAATTTGTTGACAAATTTAACAAATGTATAGTTTTGTTACTACTGCACCCAAAAAGAATTACTTAAATATAGTGATCTCAATCACAATACACTTACGACCTACTTATAGTAATATTCATATACTGAATTAATAAGGAGCTTTCCTGTTTTACCAAAATGATTTCTGACTACTATGGAGTGATTTATTGGATTGAAAAATCTTAAATTTTATTTAATTGCACTACTGAATATCACTCTTCAGGCTTATCCACAGTTGTCCATCACATTGATTCCATCAATGTTTTGATAATTGTACTTTAACCTGCAAAAGAAATCTTTTTAATAGTTGGTTAATATTGCCAAACAACTTCAGTTTCTTTATTGTCTACCAAATCTCAAAAAGTGTAAAGACATTCAATCACAAACAACTACAGAAAGTTGAAACTTATACAGGTGAATATGCGTCTGAGATTATGTTGAATCATTTTCACCTCTTGCTTAAACCGATGCACGATAAACACCCGATATTTATCTACTCTCAAAGGCATTCTTTTCTTAATTAAGAGAGCATAAATTAAGAGCATTTGTAAACTGACAAAATTGATGAAAATCATGAAGAGAGTACGATTAGCAAGAATTGGATGGGAAAGCCAAATACCTAAACAAAAAAAACCTGCATAAATTCAGTGTATCAAGACGTAATTACACGAGAAACCTAAAAATTTCTAGTTCAAGATTGTGAAGTCAGAGACAATTACCAGTTCATAATTTAAGTCAGTATAGGGGTTGTGATGCAGACTTTAAAACAGAGTTTCGAGGAATGCAATCTCATTATGAAAGAAGATGCGACAAACCTGGCACAATATTGGCAACAGCGACTAGCTACGGAATGTCCAGAACAAAGTGAGGCTGCTAGACAAAGTATTGTGCTTTGGCTTTTGGGAGTAGATTTAAACCGATTTGATTTACTCAACCCAAAAGAATTAGAAATTGCCAAGCAAGCAATGGAATATCGATGGCGGATTTTACACCAACGCTACTTAGGAATGGGGCGAGAACGAGCTTATCGTCACCTCATTACCCGCTTAGGAAGTGTAATGACATTGAGAAATAAAATTCAGACTTGGGTTTCCCTAAGTCGTGATCGTCAGCGTAGCGTCATTGATGTATTGCAAGAAATACTACAAGAACTACTGCAAAGTGATTCATATATGCAGCAGCAAATGTCTTGTATTGCCGAATTTACAACTGATAGAAGATTACAGGATACGTTACTTTTTGCTACTATAGAAGAGTATTGTTTGCGACCAGTACGCAATCAACCCCTTTTGGTTTATCGCTTTGTTAACTATCTGCGTCGCACCCAGCGAGGTGGGTTAACACAAGTTCCAGCCAGTGACTTAATTAGACTAGTTTCAGACGAAGTACTCACAGAAGATACTGACAATCCCCTGAACTTAGTTGATAGTCAAGCGATCGCACAATATCAAGAAGCACAAAAATTAGAAGAGCAACAGACACTACGTCAAGCTGTATACCAAGAATTTGAAAAATACTTGCTCCAAAATTTAGGACAACAGGCAGTAGACTGGCTGCAACTGTATCTACAGGGCAAATCCCAAGAAGAAATTGCCAAAAAACTGAATAAGCCAATTAAGGAAGTATATCGACTGCGTGAAAAAATTAGCTACCATGCTGTACGAGTTTTTGCCATCAAAGGTAAACCAGAACTTGTAGATAACTGGCTCTCAATTTCCTTACAAGAAAACAACTTGGGGCTAACACAACATCAATGGCAACAACTAGATGAAAAATTAACTCCTCTAGAAAAGCAGATCCTGAATTTGCGAAGAGCAGGTAACTCAATAGAAGCAACAGCCCAACAGTTACAACTCAAAACCCATCAAGTAATGGGCGAATGGACTAAAGTCTATCTTGCAGCCCAAACCTTAAGAACTCAAGATTAGCTACACACAGAACCAGCAAGTAAACAAATCATGCCTAGACCAATATAAACGGTTATTATTACATTTGTAAGTAATTGAGAATAGCTGTTACTAATACGATGCAGTTATGAACTAGAGTTACCGGAAATTGACTAGGCACAAATTGAGACCAAAAGCTAAAAAGACTGATAAACCATAGTCATTTATCACAAAATAGCCAATAATATATCTGTCAGTGAAACTAGTGTTTTTGATCCCAATACATAATTGTTATGTTGTAATTAAGGCATTGAGACAAAATTGTAATTTGCGTGCAAGCTTTGCTGCTTGAATGAGCTTAAGTATGACACGATCCAAAAATTGAAAAGTTACAAACTCAATTTTCCGCTTTTGAGTTCATTTCTTGTGAATATTTCATGCAAACCCAGGTTTTTAGCGATATTTTTCCCTTGCTGAGTACAGCCAATCCACAAACGTTGGAATGGTTACTCAACATAGCAGTTGAACATGAATACCCCACCGGACGAGCCGTTTTGATGGAAGATGCTTGGGGTAATGCAGTGTACTTCTTAGTTTCTGGTTGGGTAAAAATTCGACGTACCAACGGCGATAATTCGGTGACAATCGCAATTTTAGGCCGGGGCGATTTCTTTGGAGAAATGGCAGTTTTAGATGAATCTCCACGGTCAACCGATGTCATTGCCCTTTCCCCTGTATCATTACTAACTGTCTCTAGAGAACGTTTTATCCAAATTCTGTTTAAAGACCCACAGTTACATCACCGGATGCTACAACTGATGGTAAAAAGATTGCGACAAGTTAATGTGCGCTTACAAATGCGCTCTTCACCACCTGCGGTTAAACTCGCCTATACTTTAATGAACTTGGGTGAGAACTATGGTCAGGAGTCAGCCGAAGGTAAGGAAATTTTTTATATTCCCTTTAAAGATTTGGCAGAAGTAACCGAAATCGGCATTGAAGAAACCACCACAATTATGGAAAAGCTCCATGAAAAAGGATGGATAAAAATTGATCCTGCCAATAACTTCATTTATCTAGTCAACCTCAAACAGCTACAGAATTTAGCTAATAAATTATAATCAGTGCTGAATATTGAGGAGCTAGTATTGTTAATTGACCTATTGATCAAATAATTACTAATTCGTAATTCGTAATTCGTAATTCGTAATTAAAGAGGGTATAAGCCCCCACAAAATCTTTGATTTGGTGGTCTTCAATTAGTGGTGGGTTCAAAGCCCCCCATTGATTGTAACTACGAATTACCTTGGCGGTAAGCCTGCGGTCGGTATTATTATCAATTACGAATTATGTTGACCATGCCAATTTTAGATTGACTAATAACTCAGGATTCGGCACATAAAATGACTGAAGCAATAGTACCTCTTCTTAATACTCAAGTTCAGCCAGCAGGTAGGCAAATTCATTACTGGGTGGCAATGTCCCAACCAGAAAATCATTTATTTGAGGTGACTTTACACCTTGTAGACCACCTATCACCAATTCTCGATTTGAAAATGCCAGTTTGGACACCAGGTTCTTATTTGGTGCGGGAATATGCCAAGAATTTACAAGATTTTGCCGCCTTTACAGGGCATCAACCTTTGCCGTGGCGCAAAATTAGTAAAAATCATTGGCAGATAGAAAAGGGTAATGTTTCAGAAATAACGGTGCGTTACCGTATTTTTGCAAACGAGTTATCGGTACGCACAAATCACTTGGATGCTACTCACGGTTATTTCAATGGTGCAGCCCTGTTTTTGAGAATTCCAGGTTGGGAGGAGCTACCAATTTACGTTACCATTGTGCCACCACATCCAGAGTGGCAGGTAAGCACTGGTTTACCAACAATTGCTGAGGAAGCTAATACTTTTTTAGCTGCTGATTTTGATACTCTTGTTGATAGTCCTTTTGAGATTGGTAGCCATCAGTTATTTCACTTTCAGGTATTAGATAAACCTCATGAATTGGCAATCTGGGGAAAGGGAAATTTTGACCCAGAGCAGATGGTTTCAGATTTCCAAAAAATTATTGAAGTCGAAGCAAAAATGTTTGGTGGTTTGCCATATGAACGATTTTTGTTTTTACTACATTTATTTAACCAAGCTTATGGCGGTTTGGAACATAAAAATTCCTGTTCATTAATTTACCACCGATTTGGTTTTCGCAATCAAGATAAATATGAGCGCTTTATCCAATTAGTTGCCCACGAATTCTTTCATTTGTGGAATGTGAAGCGAATTCGCCCCAAAGCATTAGAAGTTTTTGATTACGATCAAGAAAGTTATACTCCTTGTTTGTGGTTTTGTGAAGGAACTACAAGTTACTATGATTTGCTGATTCCTTTGCGAGCAAAAATTTATGATGTTAAATCATATTTAAATCATTTGAATCAGGAAATTACCAAATATCTAAAAACACCAGGGCGGAAAGTACAACCCCTTTCCGAGTCGAGTTTTGATGCTTGGATTAAACTTTACCGTCCAGATGCTAATAGTGGTAATTCCCAAATTTCTTATTATTTAAAAGGAGAAATGGTATCGCTGTTGCTGGATTTATTAATTCGTGAACGTCATCATAATCAGCTTTCTCTTGATGATGTCATGGTGAAAATGTGGGAGCAATTTGGTAAAGCAGAAATTGGTTATACTCCAGAACAATTACAGACAGTGATTGAATCTGTAGCAGGAGTAGATTTATCTGATTTCTTTAAATGCTACATTGATGGATTGGATGATTTGCCCTTTAATCACTATTTACAACCTTTTGGTTTGCAATTGATAGGAGAAAAAGATGATGAACCTTATTTGGGTGTGCAGATAAAGACTGAAAATGGGCGGGAAATCATTAAATTTGTTGAGATGGGTTCACCTGCAAATACAGCAGGAATTGATGCTGGTGATGAGTTATTAGCAATTGATGGAATTAAGCTAGGAGCAAGTCAATTGAGGGAACGTCTCACAGATTACCAAGCCAATGATACTATTAAAGTTACAGTTTTCCACCAAGATGAATTACGTACCTATTCAGTGATTTTAGAACCAACACATCCGACTCGTTATCATTTGGTAGCTGTACAAAATCCTGATCCTACTCAGCAAGCAAATTTTGCAGGTTGGTTAGGTGTACCCTTGACAAATATTTGGTAATATCAAAGATAAAAATGTCAGAATCAGGATGATCGGGATGAAAGGATTAACAGAATAAAAAATACAGATCATTAAATTAAATCTTGCAAATCCTCAAATCTTATAAATCCTGATTCTGACGATTAATCCTCCAGAAAAAAGAATCTTTTGGTTATTTAGTTTGACTTTTTAAAACACCTGGTTCTTGCTGAATAGGTAAAACATCTAAAATATCAGTTTGGGAACAATATTTTAGGTCTTCTAAACATTCCAGGCGTAACAACCGCTTACCGTGACTAGCTTGGTGGAATAATCCCAATAAGTCATTTTGCCACTGAGAATAAAGAGCGATCGCACTGGTAACTTCATCATTACCGGTTATTTCCTCTAGAGAAGAATTACTTTGTTGGCAAATGCTATGAGCGATCGCACCCGCACAAACTGTATCTTCTAAAGAAAAACTTCCCTCCCAACCAGAACCGACAATCCAGACCGTTTCCGGTTGCTTTTCTAAGAGAAATTTCACCACCGCAGCCCGGTTAATTAAAGCTGCTGCCAGGACAATTGGGGCATCCTGTATCCGTTGTAAGGCACGAGTACCATTAGTCGTACTAATAAACAAGCGCCGCCCTGCCACTAGTTCTGCTGTGCAGTCTAGGGGAGAGTTACCCAATTCAAAGCCTGCTACTTTCGCGCCACCACGTTCTCCAGCACGTAATCGTTTTTGGGCTGGCCATTTTTCGCTAACTTCTATCAGTTGGTCTAAATCACTGAAGACTTGCACAGCTTCGCCTCCAGCGGCTAAGACTGTCGCCATTGTGCTAGTGGCTCGCAGGACATCGACAGCGATCGCGCATTCTGGCGCTTCTTCAGTTGGGGTCAATTCCGGAGTGTGATATACAAATAGCTTCACGCGCTGGATATACCTGCTCTATATTACTGCGGTAATATTCTACCCACTTGATGTCACTAACTACACTCAATATTTCTGCTCAAAGATATCTATAAAATAAAGAAATAAATCCTAAAAAACCCTAAAAAAGCCTATTATCCTTGCTTCTGGGCTGTGAAAATCATCATTGTATCTTGTAATCTCAAATATAGAAAACATCCATTTCTTGATCCTCAACCTCAATTTATATGGCTCCTTTACCCGATTACCGTCCTAAACAACTGTCTGTAGGCCCTTTAGAAGCTGAAATTCTCGGCATCCTTTGGGAACTTGGTTCAGCTACAGTCAAGGATGTACACGATCGCATTCTGACTGACCCCAACCGCGAATTAGCTTATACTTCTGTAACTACTGTTCTGCGTCGCCTCACTGAAAAAGGCTGGCTGGCCTGTGATAAAAAAGGAAAAGCATTTTATTGGCGGCCATTGTTAACACAGCAACAGGCTCAGATGTTTAAAGCCCATGATCAGTTACAGCGATTTTTGGCAGTGGGAAATCCTGATGTTGTCGCTGCTTTTGCAGATAGCCTAGATCAAGCAACCAGTGAGCAAATAGAAGCGATCGCTAAACGCATTCAAGCCGCACGGGAAGCCAGAGGGGAAAAATAGAATTATGCATCTATTCATGATAGTCTCTGCTGTAACCATTGCTTGCTGGTTAAGATTCTCTGGCTATATCCCCCAAGGTAATTGGAATTTACGATGGCAGCGATCGCTATTTTTATTCCTATTTCCCCCCTTACTCATTTTCATGACAGCAATATCTGTAGTCTGCATGGGTACTCAGGGGAAAATGGGCGGCATATATACCGATTCCTTCAGCTATGTACTAGCATTAATTTTTCTAGCCTTTTTTAACATCTTGGGCATCACACTCGCCTTCCAAGGCTGGAAATCCATTAAATCTGCCCGTGAATGTCCTTTCGTTAACTTAGCGGGTAAACAAGCCCGACTCCTGCAAACAAACGCTTTATTTGCCGGTCAAATGGGTTTTTGGCAGCCTGAATTAGTAATTAGTCAGGGACTACTACAAACACTCTCACCTGCCCATCTAGAAAGCGTCTTGGCACATGAACAAGGCCATTACCACTATAGGGATACATTTTGGTTTTTTTGGCTGGGTTGGGTGCGTTCCTGTACAGCTTGGTTGCCCCATACAGAACCTTTGTGGCAAGAATTGTTAGTTTTGCGAGAACTACGGGCTGACAGTTACGCTGCTTCTCAAGTAGATCCATTGGTATTGGCCGAATCATTGCTGTTAGTGGTGAGTAATAACCCAATCACATCCAACATTTGCTGTGCTGCTTTGGGTGCTTCAGATCGGTTAGAACAGAGAATAGAAGCTTTATTAACACCAACAGAACCAACATCAGAATCGCAATTGCAGTCCTGGCATATTTTTCTATTTGCCTTCCTGCCATTATTAACTGTCGTGTTCCATACTTAAATTATTTCCCCTTTACGGAACAGTGGGGAGAGTAGTCCGTTGAATAAACCTACTCATCCTCATCACCTGGAAGTCTTTCGCTTAGGCTTTGTTGCGCGTGCCACTCCAAAACAATGCGCTCCAACATCTCAGCCTGCGTACAGTTATTAACAGCCGCATATACCTTAATCAACTGTCTCACGTCAGGACTAATGTGGTTTATCTCTAGTTAGTTATTCTCTTCCATGTTCATTGGACAGATCTCATTACGTCAGATTTGTAAATCCTTTGTTATACTTGTTAACATAACTTCTTAAATGATAATATTCATGGGCTACGTCGCTCAATCCGGCAATGCCCTCAAGCTTTATGGATGTATGACTACGGACATCAGTTAAGTAATTATTTTTAGACCAATACAGCTAATACTAACCTCTATTTTTTGCCCAAATTGGGCATAGGAGTCAGCAGTGAATCAACCGTTAAAATTATCTTTAGAACAAGAATTTAGCCTCAGAATCTTTGCTGACCAAGTACAGCAAATGTCTCGTGAACAGGCCGTAGAATTTTTACTCAACCTGTACGAGCAGATGATGATTCAGGAAACGACTTACCAGGAATTGCTAAAGCATGAATGGAAACTAGATTCGGGAACCATATCAGGTTAAAGCAAAAAACACCGTTGTCACGAGGTACGAAGTGAATCATGTGGGTATTCAAGCGTTTTGCCAGGGCTTCGATTAATTCGACTTCCCGGTCAACGTTACGGCAGATTTGACCACCGGGATTGAAGAAGACACGGGGACACAGGGACACCCCATGTCTTCTTAAACAATGACCAATGATCAATAACCATGAAGACAAATATCTCGCCACAAATCTCTATAAAAGTCAAAAGCATAAAAATTGAAATAGTAGCTTTCTTTTTTCATGCCTTATGTTTTATTCATTTAAACTCCCCAGGCCGGATTCGAACCAGCGACCAATCGATTAACAGTCGATCGCTCTACCACTGAGCTACTGAGGAACGCTCTCAACGTTTTCTATATTAAACCCAAATTCAGATTAATGCAAGAGGTTTTAGCAAAATTTTTTTGATTTTGTTTTGTGGTTGCTGAAATCCCTAATTTTTTACAGCCTGAAGTCGCTCCAGGAGAGCAATTGATAGATTTAGAGAATAATCTTTTTTATAATCCCATTCGCAACTCCGCCAGACGCTGCCTTGCCTTAGCATCAATAGCATTGGCTAAAAATCGGCTCTTTGACTGTTTGCGTGTTTGGTACTTATGGCGCATCCGACAAACAGTCGTTTCTACTTCGCCACATAGTTGGTGTGCAGACAACCATTCAGCACCATACCCCTGTACCATTAACTGCTGCGCCCGATCTGATGTAGCAACAATTACGCGAGAAATTAAACACTGCGCTATTTTGTGGCGCAAGGACGCACAGGATTTTTCAATATATGTGTCTGCGGTCTGCCCAAAATCTGTGTAATGAACTGTGAGAAAGTCCGTAATAGTTTCTCTACTGCTGGCAGTATTTTGATATTGAGCATCAAAGACTATTTGAGCTTCATAACCTTGAAAAGCGCTGTAATTTGTTATGGCTTCCACTAATTCCCCACGTGCTGCCTCCAGTCCGGCATCATCACGGGTTTTTTTTAAGCAAGGCCAAGCGCCTATAATGTTGTAGCCATCCACTAACAAAATGGATGGAATGATAGAACGGGGCATGGTTTTTAATCACAATTATCTAGAGTTAACAAAAATCATTCATAAGACTTATAGTAATTGAAGCATTCGCTGTAACACTATGTTACATAAGATAAAAAATGCCAGTGTATGGCAAAATTACACCTCAAGGCAGAAGCGACAGATTATAATTTGCCCTTAAAAATCGGGCTTTTCCGAGTTTTTGAGAATCGAATAAATAATTTTTTCTCTTCCTCAAAATCTCAGATTAAAAAACCCGATACCTTGACAGCAAGCTGTTTTCTGGCATCGAGTCATTCCTGATAATGGAGTTTGGGGTAAATATGGTGAGAAAATATTGATATAGCAGTCCTACCCTAAACATGAGAAAATACGTAGATAAAAATCCTTGTTTTATAAGCATTTGAGGCTTCTTGAACTCTCACGTATCATTTAGGATTGCTATATTAAGAACTTGCAAATAAAAAATTTGGACAATATTATTGTCAGAACCGTTATCCTAGCGGATGATTAACTATTTAGCTTTGATATTAAGCAGCTTGGTTGTCTGCTTTCATGAGACGCTGTTTGAGACGCTCGGCTTCACCGGAATCCACTAGAGAACCTTTTTCTAATAAGAAAGCACCATCACAGTAATTTAACTCATCTAAGCGATGAGTGACCCACAAAGCCGTAATTCCTCGACTTTTAACCAGACGACGAACACTAGCCACCAAGTCTAGTTGACTATCTGGATCTAGTAAAGCAGTGGGTTCATCTAATAATAAGACTTCACAGTGACGAGCGATCGCACCAGCAATTGCCACACGCTGTTTTTGTCCTCCAGAAAGAGCATAGATAGGACGACGTTGTAGAGACAGCAAATTTACTGCCTCTAAAGCCTCCTCAACCCTACTTCTCACCACAGCAGGAGGTAATTTTTCTTCCACCAATCCAAAAGCAACATCAGCACCAACAGTTGGCATAACTAATTGATGGTCAGGATTTTGGAACACAAAGCCAACGGGAGGTAAAATACCAATTACACCAGACTGAGGAGCCAATAGACCGGCTATCAATCTCAGGAGAGTTGATTTACCACTACCATTTGTACCCAACAGCATCCAAAATTCTCCTTTGGGTACTTTGAGAGAGCAAGATGTAATTACTTGCTCCCCATTAGGCCAAATGAAGTTTAAATCCTTAACTTCGATGCCTACTGCCGACATTTGTACACCTTGCTTACTCAGTAGCTAGGGCAAAAAAGCCAGGCGCTCTAGTACCACCAACGGCTGTACCATCTTTCTGCACAATCTGTACCCCTGAAATTTCACTGGCACGGACAGCAATTTTCTTCTCTGTTTTGCCTTCGCACTTGAGTTCCACAATATCAGGGTTGCCAGAGCGCATAGCTGCCAAAATCAGCTGATAGACAGCTTCAGCATCCTCAGTAGACTTACGTTGTACTGATATCGGGAAAGCAGTATTTTTGATGCTTAAGTCGATGGTAAACATTTAGAATTAATCACATTTCACTGTAGGACTAATTCTAGCGTTACCTGGCTGATTCGGTGCGGACTCAGAAAGGAAGGAGAATTATGAGATTTAGTGTTATTTAGTTTTATATGGTTTTTTTCCTGCTTCTACAGGTATTTCAGGGGTCTTACATCTGAAAATTTATCCATAGTCCCCTGGAAAAATTAGAGATTTGCACCTATTATGATTAAAGAGCGTAAAAAATTGTAAACTGGATTAACAACCCGGTTAACTTTCTGCTTATAGACGGTTATGTCATAGCCATCTATATACAGATAAAACCTGAACTTATAAAACATTTGGAGATTCTTTCTAATGACCATAGCAGTTGGACGCGCCCCGAGTAGAGGGTGGTTTGACGTATTAGACGACTGGTTGAAGCGCGATCGCTTCGTATTCGTAGGTTGGTCAGGAATATTATTATT
>NZ_JACJST010000043.1 GCF_014698305.1 Anabaena lutea FACHB-196
GACAATGTATTTTTTCGCTAATATGTGATTTTTTAGCCTCAGTTCTCTTTCTTATTTCCGTAATTTCCCCGCGTGACAGCTAAGGGTGCGGAATGTGGGATACTAAAGTAACAATAAACTCACATTATTTACCATGAAAGACAATTTTCCAAAGGCATTAACCCCTCATTTTATCACTAATCACCCGAATGAAAAAATTATTTTATATGAAGGTTCAATAAATATAAGCGATGACAATATAAGCGATGAAAATAATCGAACAAACCAGGAAGGTAAGATATCGTTTGATTGGTTTCCAACTCCAATGATTCAATTTGAATCTTCACGTAATTTAAGAATAATTAACTCATTCGATCAAACAAGTAAACGCATTAGTATTGGTAGTAAACAAGGATCTATTCTAGTTTCCTTAACTGAAAACAAAACAACTGTTATAGATAATGAAATCACCGAAACCTGTACAGGTATCGTAAAAAATCCCATCATTATTATTCCTGAGCCTACTAATCTGAATCTGGATCATGTCTTATTTCATCTGGTGAATTTCTGTAAGTTCAATGGACTCTGGCTCAGAGCAGAAAATACCCAAAAATCATGGGATGGGAGGCAAATACTTGAAGCAAATAACTGGCGTGTAATCATTGAACGTATTCATGATTTTAAGGAATTAGATGAAGAACTTTTTAGTTTAGGAGGGTATGCTATTACGGCAATAGGCAAACTTGAAAAAATTGATAAAAGTTCTTTTCCACCGGAAGAAGCAGAAGAACTCTTGGATGCCCTACATTACTTCTTTTCCTTTGTTAAGGGTGCTTGGAGTAGTCCAATACTACCAATAGGCCTTGATGCTGAAGATAATAAAGTTTGGGAAAAGTGGGAAGCTCCGAATATTGATTATTGGCGCTCTACTAGGTCATGGTTTAATGGAGATGGCGAAAGTCTTTCTAATTTGTTTCCTGGTTTTTGGGATTTATGGCAAGATTCAGATTTACAACAGCCCATTAAGCTGGCAATTCATTGGTATGTAGAAAGCTCTAAGAAAGTTGCTTCTATAGAAGGATCTATTGCTTTACAGCAAATAGCCTTAGAAATGCTTTCATGGGTTGTTTTAGTAGAGTGTGAATCTAGATTTACGGAAGCTGATTTTAATAACACAAGAAATTTTAATGCACAGAAAAAAATTGAAGAGCTTTTGAAATTTTATGGTATTCCAATTTGTATACCTTCTCACCTATCACATTTAGTTGGTTTATCCACTTCATATACACTATCTAGTGGTCCTCATGTAATTACCTGGGTACGAAACAAAGTCATTCATGGAAATTTTAAGAATCGTTATAAATTACTAGCTTTATCTACTGAAGAAACAAGAGAAACCTGGGAACTAGGTAAATTATATTTGGAGCTTGTATTACTGGGAATGTTTAAGTACCAAGGGTATCACTTTGACTGGACACAGAAAAATTATACTATTGGATTACAAACAGGAGAGCTTGTTCCTTGGATTACTCTAACGCCATAGTTTTATCTATGCTAATACAAAACCTTGCTCTATGTTTTTACAAACGATTGGACATCAATTCTTAATCAGAGGCGCATCTTTTATGAAATGCGCCTTTTTCAATTTACCTATTTTCCCTTTATGCAGAAACTGGCATTCTGAGATTTACATTCACTGCTTGCAATTCCTTGGCTTTCTCTTCTGGTAAAGCGTCATTAGCAAACATCCCCGCAGCAAGTTCTGTTCCTGCCAAATACTTCAAGCGATCGCTCGTGCGGTATGGTGGATAAAACTGGGCGTGTAAATGTGCCTCTGGATGTGCTAAACCATCCGTTGGTGCTTGAAACCAAGACATTAAGTAAGGGAAAGGACGATTCCACAAGCCGTCATATTTGAGAGTGACGGTTTTTAAGGCTTTGGCAATTCCCCAACGTTGTTCTAAGCTTAAGTCAGAGAAAGTGGCAACTGCTTGTTTTGGTGCTACCCAAACTTCATAGGGGTAACGCGCGCAGACAGGAACGAAAGCGATCGCATCCTCATCTTCATAAATTATCCGTTGGTTGTCAGCAATTTCTTTCTCAATCAAATCCGCTAACAACCCGCGTTTGTGTTCCTGATAATACCGTTGCTGTTGTTCTAACATCTGCGCTGGCACAGGTGGAATAAAGGGATAGGCGTAAATTTGCCCATGTGGATGGTGTAAAGTCACACCAACTTCCACACCTTTATTTTCAAATGGTAGCACATATTGAATTTGGGGATTTTTTCCCAAAACTTCCGTGCGATCGCTCCAAACTTGCAAAATTAAATCCAAATGTTCCACTGTCAAAGATGACAGCGAAGCACGGGCATCCTGAGTAAATACTACTACCTCACAGGCTCCATTCGCCGGTAGAGTTTCCACAATGCAATCAGGCGGATTGTTTGCCGTCGTTACCATCGAGGGGAAACGGTTCTGGAATACTGCCACATCATACTTACCGACTGGTAATTCAGTAGGGAAATCAGGGTTGCGGCTAGGGGCGAGGGGGTTATATTCTGGGGGTGGTAAAAAAGTCCGTCCTTGACGATGACTAGCATAAGCCACCCATTCACCTCGCAGGGGATGCCAACGCAAGTGGGGATTTGCCCGCACTGGCTCCTTGCTGGGGCTAGTGGCTATAATTGCTTCAGAAATTGGGCAACGGCTGTACAATGTCATTTGCCGTCCGTCAGGCTTTAACAAGCTGTGGGAGTACATAATCCTTGTCCTGAAAGAGTAGCAGCACGGATTGCTTCAATGGGAAATTTCGGGGTGCGATCGCCGTACAATAAACCGTTAGCTTCTTGGAATGTATCCGTGAATTGCGTGTAACAGAAGCCACTGAATATCTCGATATTATTCACAGTTTCCAGTAGAGCAGCGTACTTCATTTCTAGCTCGGTGATATTCCAGCAACGCTCATATCCCCAAGCTTTATCTGCTTGAAGTTGAGTAGCAGGTGCATAAGCAATACCACCAAACTCTGTCAGCATAATCGGTTGTCCTTGGTGTGGATAATTGTCCAAGGTGAGGATACGTCCACCAGGACGCTTACGCTCAAACAAATCTGATAATTTCACTTCTGGGCCATAACGATGAACCAATTGTTGCGGTTGGGTGTCGTAGTCATGAATAGCAAGAATGTCTGTATCTGTACTTTCCCAACCATCATTACCAATTACCGGACGAGAAGGATCAAGGGTTTTGGTCAAATAATACATTGCCAAAACATAATTTCTATGGGCAGCCGTCTCAACCAAGTTAGGAACTCCCCAAGATTCATTAAAGGGAACCCAGGCGACAATACACGGATGGTTAATATCACGGTTGATGACCTCAGTCCACTCATGGGTCATACGTTCTACAGCTTTATGGCTAAAGCGATAGGCACTGGGCATCTCTTCCCATACTAGCAAGCCTAAGACATCAGCCCAATATAAAAATCGGGGATCTTCAATTTTTTGGTGTTTGCGAACTCCGTTGAAACCCATTGCTTTAGCTAGTTCCACATCACGCCGCAAAGCATCATCATCAGGTGCAGTCATCAGCGACTCTGGCCAGTAACCTTGGTCGAGAACCAGCCGTAAATAATAGGGACGACCATTAAGCATAAAGCGATCGCGCTGAATACTCACCGTCCGCAATGCAGTATAGGATTTTACCGCATCTACCACTTGGTTTTTATATACCAACTGAATTTCTGCATCAATCAAACTTGGTCTTTCTGGACTCCAAAGTAATTCGTTACGGTAGTCATCAATACCAGGATCAGCCAAGGTAATGCGGCGGCTAACTTCCCCATCGAATACTTCATAACTATCGTTAGCTAATACTTTACCACCAGCACTCAATTTGACTTTCATTTGAATGCCACAAACAGGCACATCTCCAGCCAGCGACGCACAACAGCCGATTTCCCACCGCTCAAAGTCTGGAGTCCAGCGAATGTGATCTATATATGTTGTCCCTACACGCTCAACCCACACAGTCTGCCAAATACCAGTAGTGCGTGGATACCAAATACTGTGGGGTTCCAACTGCCAATCTTGTTTACCACGGGGTTTAGCTAGTTCGTGTGGATTATCTTGCGCCCATACTGTTACCTTGGTTGTGCCACTTTCATTCAAAACGTGAGTAATATCAATGCTGAAAGGGGTATGGCCGCCTTCATGTTCAGCCAGATATTGGTCGTTTACCCAAACCCGCGCCCGATAATCTACAGCCCCAAAATGCAGCAGTAATCTTCCTTCTCCCGGTGGTGTCTCAAATTCTCTTTCATACCAACAGTTGGCATGAAATCCCGTATCACCAATCCCACTTTTGATAGATTCGGGAGCGAAGGGAACTTCTATATGATGAGTCCATTGTTTAAGGTCGCCGGGTTGAGCGCATTTTCCTTCATCATCAAATGCAAACTTCCATTGCCCGTCCAGACTTTGACAGTGCGAGCGTTGTAATTGCGGTCGCGGATGGGTTGTTTCTCTAAAACTAAAAATTTGCTTATTATCAACCCCAGAGGTGAATTTAACTTCAGGATTTCCGATAGTTAACGCTTTCATCTAAAACCTCTTCCCTAACTGCAAAAGAACAAAGTATTTTCGTATTTTTGGTTGAAAACAACCTAGTCTAAGAATTTAGAAAGCACAAGGCAGGAGTCATAAAGCTTTAATATTCATCTCATCTACTGTTTTTCTGTTTCTAAGTAGTTATCTTTGTGTGCTGTACTAGCCTATTTACAGAAATTACAGGAGTTGGGAATTGAATTATCCTTCCTAGCCTCAATGCAGTATTATTTACTCCCATAAGACTAACTCTAACTGGCAAGCTGAAATAGCCTCCATCACTCAAGCGTGTTGGCGGTATTACAAATTATTTATTGACATCCTGGTTCGTGACATTATGGCACAAATAAACTAAATATTTATCCAGTCCCATGAAAATTTTAGTGAAAATTTTGGCTACTAATTATGGAGTATATCCAAAAACTAAGTGTTATTAGATATACCTTTATTTCAAAATTGTATTATGTTAAATAAACTCGTTCAAAAACTAATGTAATAGTTATTGCCAACTAGCAATTTTGAGTAAAGTAGCCAAAAATGATTTAATTCTCCTCTTTTAACCTGAACCCACTAATTAGCTGTTCATAAATTCGGCGGTTAAGGTTTTATTAATCAGGATTCAAGATACTAGCTTACCTAGCTTGTAGACTGGGCTAATGTAACAGTTTGATCATTGAGTATATTGTAGTGGCAATAGATGAAATAACAAGTATTAATCCGTATAAAAAAAACAATTATTTAGCACTTAATGGATAAATACCAGTATTGTTATTCAAGTCCTTTTTATTACCACCTAAAACTCGCTCTAATTTACTGTCTATTACTAGTATAATAAAACTTTTTTCATCTTTACTATTCAAGCTATAAAAAAGTGGGTTAAATTTTTCACTCTCACACTATAACTATTCACCATTCAAAGTTTGAGAACTGTTGCCAAATAAAGTATCAATAAAGGCACGAAATTCAGTAATAATCAGCGTGTTTAAACTCCAGAAAAAATAGTGCAACCACCCCAAGAAAAAGTACGGTTGATACTACTCACAAAATAAATTTGTTACGTTAAATTAAAAAAGTGTCAAGCGAATAGTGTTTGAAAAAGAAAAACAATAAAAAATAGTTTTAAAGCCAAATAAAACATCCAATATTCCTTCAAAAGCATTTATTGATTGGAGAGAAATAATCGCCCGATAGGGTTTTAAAATTGATGAGTTTTTGGTGAAGAATAAAAATAATTGAAACAGTGAAAAAAAAGATTCTCATAATAGGACTAACTCTATTATCTTTTATTATGGTTGTTTTCTCAACTACGATACAGGGCGCTCAAAACATTAATGAACTCTATGTTTTTGGTGATAGCCTTTCCGATGTAGGCAACGTATTCCGCGCTACAGGTGGAAATTATCCCTCTAGTCCTCCCTACTTTCAAGGACGTTATTCTAATGGCCCTGTTTGGGTAGAATATCTTGCCTCTCAGTTAGCATTAACTCCTCAGCAAAACACCAATTTTGCCTATGGTGGTGCAACTATGGGAAGCAGTGATCTTCAGGTAGTACCAAACTTATTAGCACAAGTTGATAGCTTTACAAAAACTCATCATCAGGTAAATCCAAAGGCGCTTTATGTTCTCTGGGCTGGTGCTAATGATTATCTCTATGGTGCCACTAATAATACATTGCCAATTGGAAATTTATCGAGGGCTATTCAGTCTCTCTCGAAGGCTGGCGCTCAAAAAATTATGGTTCCTAATTTACCAGATTTAGGTAATCTTCCAGCCACACGCAATACTGTAAATACCACTACCTTCACTTCTATCACTACTGCCCATAATCTCAACTTATCTAAGGAACTTGATGTACTGAAGCAGAAGCTAAATTCGGATACCCAACTCATCCAGTTGGATGTCAATTCTCTTTACCATGAATCCATTCAAAACCCAGCCAAATTTGGTTTCACTAATGTGACTAGTGCTTGCCTATCTAATATTAACACCTGTGATAATCCCAGCAAATTTTTGTTCTGGGACGGTATTCATCCGACAACTTTTGCTCATCAAATTTTGGCTAAAGTAGCTGTACAAACTCTAAACATCCGAGAATCTCATTCTTCTGTGTAGTAGTTCATCGAAATTAGGGTGCGGGGGTTCCCTGCACTCTACACATTTCTTAATGTCTAATATTTAGTACTTGTGAAGTATTAAAGCTATAAATAGCCAATTTTTATCTATTTTAACTAACACTTGCTCATGTTATTTATTGATTATATAGAAATGCTTTAATTCTCATGAATATGTTTGAATAAAAATCCCTGATGGCGATTTTTCACAAAAATTAACAGGCTATTTTTAGAGATGGTGCGATATTATCGACATCGACCAACAGTGATAAAAATATGTTGTTGGTAGATGATATAAATCTGACTCTAATCATCAGTAATTGGAGAAAATAACACATATGGTTCAAAGTATAGACGCACTAACTCACTACACAGCTAATGATTTAAATAAATTAGCAGAAGAATTGAATAGAGACGGAATTTGTGTGATTCGTGGTCTTTTTGAGCAAAAATTGATTAAAGAGTGGGCAGAAGCTTTCAAAAACTTATTTGAAGAACGTCAAAATCAACCAGGTGGGTTAGCTCCCCGTGAAATTTCCCGCTACTATCTCACATTGCCTTGGGTGACTCCATTTGCTAATCCAAATGTTTTCGCTAACCCGGTGATTATGAGTATCCTAGAGCGTGTATTTTTCCAAGAATACGTAATGGCTCAGTTAGGCGTTGATGTGCCGTTTCAGGGTTCAGATTATCAGGAAACCCATAGAGATTTTCGTCCTCTGTTCTGTGACGAGATCGTAACCCCACTCTATGCCCTAGCCGTTAACTTCCCACTCGTGGAAGTAACCTCTGAGAATGGTCCTTTTCAAATGGCTCGTGGCACTCATGTTTTACCGCGTGAGGTGGGATTAAATAAGATTGCCACAGGTGAAATCCCGATGGAATCTTTTTATATGCAGCCTGGAGATGTAATGATTCGCTCCCCTTTAGGACTACACCGAGGTTCACCGAATCAGACAAACCAACCAAGACCTATGGTAGTTATGGGCTATGCTATGCACTGGTTACACACACCAAAGGTAGATTTGACTTTGCCACGAGACTACTACGAAAGCCTACCAGAAGAATTACAGCAAATGCTGCGGTGTCAGGTTGTGGAACAACTACCAACAGAAAAAGTTGAAACTTACATAAATTTCAAATACTAAGAAAACGGAAAACAAGGTTTTTTAAATCAATGATATTCAGTTAAAAAAGTAGGTTGGGTTGATGGATGTTACCCAACATTATCAATTTTTTTTAGTTTGCGCTATCGCTTAACCCAACCTACATTACTTAAAATTTTTCATAAATTATTTCTCTTAACTTACAAGTTTTATCAAGATGCTAACTTATACTAATCCGGTCTACAAAGGCTATTTTGCTGACCCTTTTGTTTGGCAACACCTGGGGGTATATTATGCGATTGGAACTGGTGCAGCAGAGGCAGCAGGAACAGTAGATGAGATATCTGAACGAGTTTTTCCTCTGTTACGCTCCTTCGATTTTGTGAATTGGCATTATGTTGGTAATGCACTACCGCGACCAGATCCCGCACTGGGAAATAATTTTTGGGCTCCAGAAGTTGCTTACTCTGATGGTAAGTTTTACCTCTATTATTCGGTGGGACATGAGGATAAGAATCATCAATTGCGCGTTGCCCAAAGTGATAGTCCGTTAGGTCCTTATGAGGATATTGGTGAGCCACTTACAGACCTGAATAATTGCCCTTTTGCGATAGATCCGCATCCGTTTCGTGATGATGATGGACAGTGGTATTTGTTTTATGCCCGCGATTTCCTGGATACAGAGGGAGGTGTGCGTGCGGGGACAGCGATCGCAGTTGACAGACTCGAAAACATGACAAAACTGGCTGGTGTGGAGACAGTTGTCTTGCGATCGCGTTGTGATTGGCAGCGGTTTCTAGCCAACCGTTTGATGTATGGTGAATTCTATGATTGGCATACGTTGGAAGGTCCCTGTGTCCGCAAACACCAAGGGCGCTACTATTGCTTTTATAGTGGTGGGTGTTGGGAAACTGAGAACTACGGTGTCGATTATGGAGTTGCTGATAGTGTCATGGGGCTTTATTCTGATGCGGGTAACGAAACCGGACCGAGGGTGCTGCGATCGCTTCCTGGTTATGTTAAAGGCCCAGGCCACAACTCAATCGTTTTTGCTCCAGATGGTCAAACTGAGTATATAGCCTATCATGCCTGGACAGCAGATGCACGGCAAATGTGTTTAGATAAGATTGTTTGGACAACAGAAGGACCCCGTTGTCAGGGTCCTAGTTGGACACCACAGACTGTTGACATTGACCAAATGCCCTGCGGCGTGGAAGCCCCTGGCTTTATGTCTGGGGAGTGTCAAAAGTCCTATCAGAAGATAGAAAATTTACGAGAAACTAAAAGCTAGTGTTATGGAATCACCTGTTCAAAAGGTACAAATCCATGACATCCAAGACCCCTCCAGACAATCGACAAGAAGAAGGTAAATATAACCCTGAAGATAATCCTGGTACGGAAACGACTGTACCAACTACAGAAGAGGGTGATACACCTCTCGATGAAAGATATCGCATGACTGGTCAAGAATCAGGTACAGAGACTCGTCCAGGTGCTGAAGCAGAAGCAGCAGGAGGTACTGTGACAAGGCCAGGTCTTCCCAATCAAGGAACAGAGTCTCGATGAACTACCCCGCCCTACGAAGACAGCTTAGAGGGCGGAGTTTTTACATGATCGCAGGTTTTGGAAGTTCCCCATAACCTACCTTGCCTAATTCATAGCTGAAGGACTGTGCCATTTAATCCAGCCTCTCCAATTCTTTATTTTGTAAATTCTGCTCGATCTGCTGCATTTCTTCCATTGTTATTCCTCAAATAATACCGGATATTTCTGTATAAGTTTGTTCAGATTCGCTTTTTTCTAGAGCAGATAAAATTATCAAGTCTTTGCGGTCTAGTTCTGGCTTCAAGGTCACGAGAATAGATTCTAATGAACCAACCAGACGGTAATCACTAGAATATTTAGCTACCTCTTTTCCCAGCCCTAATAGGGTATGGCGTTGCAAGCAAAGCGGTGTTGAGCCGTTGATGCGGAAATTGACATCAATCACATACATCTGCCCGCTTTTATTAGCATTCTCCGCAGTAGCGAGAAAGAGCATCTTCAAGACCAGGCATTAACCCACCTCGCTTACTACCAAGAACGCTATAAGTCGGACGAGGTGCAACTAAATTGAGATGTCGAGCAGGTAAGGCAATTAAACTTTTAATACTTACACCTGCTGTTTTTGCTGCCAACCGTGCCAAGTTTGCCCAAGAAATCTCACATTTATTTGCTAAATGCCACAACCCAGTTTCACCATCTATTAATAGATCAAGACTGGCATGAACTAGATCTGGGACATAAGTAGGCGAAATAATGGTATCTTGGGCTGCTAGAAAATCTTCTCCGGCGCTGAGTTCACGCAAGGCAATAGTCACAAAGTTATACTCATCCCAGGGGCTAAAAAAGGCACTAGTGCGAATTATCAGGGATGAAGGACAAGCTTGCAATACCCGCTTTTCTGCCAAAGCTTTACTACATCCATAGACATTCAAAGGAGAGATGGCATCAGTTTCTACATAAGGTTGAGTCACAGCACCATTAAACACTAAATCTGAAGAAAAAGTCACCAACGGCAAATTATGTTGAGCGCAAACAGTAGCTAAAATTTCTGCACCTACTGTATTTACACGCAAGCAATTTGCCGGGTCTCGTTCGGCATCATCCACCCGCACATAGCCCGCAGTATTGATCACAGCCCAAGGTTGTAACTCAGTTAGCACCGCATCAACAGCTACAGGATTGGCAATATTCATTTTTTGCCGTGTTAGTAGATGGTAAGGAATTCCCCGGACTTCACACAACCGAGCAAAAGCTTTTCCTAGAGTACCTGTTGCTCCAATGATGGCGAGAGGACGATAGGAAGCAGGAGAGAGTATAGATTCAGATTTTTGTGTACTTCTCTGATCTAGTCCACAACTGACTGCTGGGTAAACTAAACGCTCTGGACGATGCCACCAACCAGGTATATCAAGGATTGGGTGATCTGGTTTGCGTCCTGCGGCTAAATCACGTATAGTTTTAGCGATCGCAGTTTCTCTTGGTTGGGGAGAACGCAAATCAAATACACCTGACTCATAGTTACCCACCCAACGAGTTACCAAACTATTCCAATCATAAGTACCCAGCAGCGCCCAAGCTGTGACAGCACGGACATCTACGCCCTGTGATCGTAATTCCTGGGCGGCATTCCACACCTCACACAGCCAGCGTAGTTGCTCCTCACGGGTACAGTGAAGGTGAACTTCAGTTACAGCCAAGGGGATTTGATAGCGTTCCCATGCCTCCTTTAGTAAAGTACAATGACCTGCTATACCTTCAGCACAAACTCGCACCGCCTCGATATCTGCATATTCATCCTGTCCGTTACCGCCATGTGTCCAAGTGGGATAATTTTCTAAATGTTCATCTAAAAAGCGATCGCTCGTCAGATAATGATTAATACCGATAATATCCGGTGGGCAGGGATGTTGTGTAAAAAACTCAAGTTCACTTTCACTAATCCCGCAGTCGCGCAGATAACCCCAAATAGGATGAGGTTGAGAAATTCGACCGCATAATAGATCAAAAGTCAACCAGCGGCGCTCATTTTCAAGCAGAGCTTGATAAGCCAATTTCGGTGTACTGTAAGTCTTACCCAAATCATCCGTTTGCACAAGTTGGGCATGAGGATTAACTTCTCGGATAGCCTCCATTGCCAAACAGACCCCGCGACATTCCGACAGCAAAGCCCGACCAAAAGTTAAATCATCCTGTCCGTGAGGATACCAATGACCGTACAATCCACTAAATCGAGCCGTTGTTAAAGGTTCATTGACAGGTGTGTAATACTTTACCCAAGGATAGCGTTGTGCCACCGCACGGGCAAACTCTGCTAATTTCTCTGGAAATTCTGGGTCTATTAAACTTGTGTGACGTGGACCGCTACCATGATGCACCAATCCCACAATCGGACAAATACCCAGTTCTCTTAATCTCCCCAACCGCACATCCGCCCAAGACCAATCTGCATTTTCTAACCCATTGGGTGCGATTCGTTCCCACAATACAGGATAACGAATTGCCTGTATACCCAATTGTGCAAATAATTCTAAATCCTCTAAGCGCGTTCCATGACCATTACGTTCTAACTGATCAAAATACTCCTCACCCACCCGATTCACCGTACACTCCACACCAGCCCATACTTCTAAAGGAAGTTGAAGTTTCGCGTTGAAAATAGAAGTCATAATTTGCAACTTAAAACAATGTTTTCTGTCGAAAAAACAGGTAAACACAAGAGTGCAGAGAGGTTGTACATTGGTATTCACTTAGGTTCAAACCGTTATCCCACAACCGTTTGACCTCACCCCTTAGTCCCCTCATGAGGGCAGGGGAGATTTTGCTTTAGCAAAAGCGGGTGGGGTTCTTCATGACTGCATAAAAATGTCAAGTTTCTCAAAACTCAAGTCTTGACGGCGATTTGTTTATATACAGAAAGAGCTTGACCCACACATTGATCCATGTTGTAATACTTGTAGGTTGCCAAGCGCCCTACAAAATAGACTCCTGGCGTTTCATCTGCCAAAACCTTATATTTCTTGTAAATATCTTGATTTTCTGGGCGGGGTACAGGGTAATAGGGATCTCCCTCAGCTTGGGGAAATTCGTAAACGATGCTAGTTTTAGCGTGTTCCTGACCAGTTAAATATTTAAATTCTGTCACACGAGTATAAAGGTGTTCATTAGGATAGTTGATTACTGGTACAGGTTGAAATACTGGGATGTTGTGGGTTTCGTGCTGGAAATCAAGGGAGCGATAGGGTAACTTACCGTAACGATAATCAAAGAATGCGTCCACAGGGCCTGTGTAAACCATTTCCCGACAAGGTATGGCTTTTTCAATTTCCTGGTAATCGGTGTTGAGCATTACCTTGATATTGGGGTGATTTAACATATTCTCGAACAACCGCGTAAACCCATGCAATGGCATCGCTTGGTAAGTATCGGTAAAATATCGGTTGTCGCGGTTGTTGCGAGTGGGAATGCGAGCAATTACTGATTTATCCAGTTCTGACGGGTCAAGTCCCCATTGTTTACGGGTATAACCGCGAAAGAACTTTTCATACAATACTCGTCCGACTTTGCTGACTACCACATCTTCTGAGGTGTAAATATATTCCTTTGGTTCAGCCAGTGCTTTGAAGAAATCCTCGACCTCAAATGAATTAAGATCCATGCCATAGAGTTTGTTGATGGTGTCCAGGTTGATCGGTATGGGAACTAATTGACCATCTACACTAGCAAGGACACGATGTTCGTAAGAACGCCATTGAGTAAAGCGGGACAGATATTCAAAGATTTCGCGGGAGTTGGTGTGAAAGATGTGGGGGCCGTATTTGTGGACGAGAATACCATGCTCATTGTAATGATCGTAGGCGTTACCGCCAATGTGATTACGCTTGTCTACAACCAGCACTTTCTTTCCCAACTGAGTTGCTAACCGTTCAGCGATGACGCTACCAGAAAAGCCAGCACCAACAATCAGGTAATCAAAAACAAAATCTCTGGTAATAGTATTTGGTGCTTGTTTTCTGGTAATGACACCAAGATTATTTTTTTCTTGGGCATCACGGGTAGCGATCGCTGAGTCTATCAATTTTATCATTGATGCCCAAGTCCGATCCCAAGAAATCTGTTCTAAAAAGGCATCTACTCGACTCAACCATCCTGAATTTGGGGTATCTTCCTGCATTGCTTGTTCAGCAGCAGTGACGAACTCAGAAACCGTGTCTGCAATGCGTACCAGTTTTGATTCTCCATAGGGACGCACCACATCCCGAATACTTGTAGATACTACAGGTTTGCCGGCTGCCAGATACTCAGGAGTTTTCGTGGGGCTAATAAAGCGCGTTGCTGCATTGTGGGCAAATGGCAACATGGCCAAATCCCATCCTGCTAAATATTCAGGTAGTTGTTGATAGGTTTTAGCACCGAGATAATGGATATTCTCGGACTGTGGTAGCCTTGCTGGATCAATTTTCACAACTGGCCCAACTATGACTAAATGCCAGTCAGGACGTGTCTCAGCTATACCTTGCAGCAGTTCCAAATCCATCCGTTCATCAATGACACCAAAGAAACCCAGACGAGGATGAGGGATATGAGCTTGATCTGCTGGTTCTGACCTCTCCTTTAACCCCGAACTTTTCTCCTCTTTCCCAGTAACAAAAGTTTTTCCGCTTCCCTCTCCTAGGAGGAGAGGGTTAGGGAGAGGTAGGGAAGGGGGTTGGGGGGTTAGGTTTCTAGCTTGTCCAAAGTGGGCTATATCTACACTGCTAGGAAACGCATAGACATTGGGGTGTTGGTTAACTTTATTTTCGTAAAGGCTTTGTCCCCCTGTAAATACTAAGTCTGCACGGCGAAATAGTTCCGCTTCGTAATTTTTTAAAGTTGGTGGCGATCCCTGAAAACTAGATAACTCATCCATGCAATCATAGACTACTGCTTGGGGTTGCAAATGGCGTGTAAATGCGATCGCCATTGGTGTATAGTACCAACAAATATATTTGCTGATGTTATGCTCTGCTAAAAAACCATCAATTAAAATTTGCAAATTTGCGTTGATAGATTCTTCACTTAAACTTTCTGGTAGATTCGGAACAACTACCACCACTCCACTTGTATCTTCGCTAATTTCCAACCGCCGTAAATCTTCTTGGTTAAAAATTGGTTCTTCAATAAAAAATACCCGCTTTCCCTTAGCACAGCGACTCAGAAGATGTTGCGGTCTTTGATAAACGAAATGCCAACGCAAATGAGATAGACAGACAATATCAGCCGTATTTGTGAATGCTTCTTTTGGTTGGAAGTCTTTATTTAATGTGGATAAATTTAATGACGATGCACCTACTGATGGGGATTCGTCTAGTTCAGATTGCTTAGTTTTACTCAGTTTTGAAGACGCAATATGACTAACACCGTTCTTTTTACGTTGAGTTTTTTCGCTTGCCATAGATTTTTAATGCAATTTATTACAAATTGGACTAGTGAATTGCTAAAAAACCAACAAATCGCCTCCAAAATTTGTTTTTTGTCTCCATATTTAACAAAATCTAGCAATAATAAACTTGGAAGCTTAACCCTTCAGTTTTGATTCTGTATTAGTTTTCATTATAAATCCTGGCTCTTATGTCCACCTCTACCAAAGAAAATAAATAGACCTTTCCCAAGTAGTAATATTCTTCTGTGGTAAAAGCACAACCGAGAAGTTTTTGACACCTTGAAATATGTCTATCCTCAGTTTCACAATATTTTTTAACAAGGCAAATACTTAGATTAAAAATTTACTCTTCTCCTTTAATTATCACTAATTTTGTATACCAAAACCACCTTTTTTTGGATGTTGTGCGAAGTATTAGCTAAATTTTGGAGATTTTTTTGCGCTGTATTTTTATCACATCTTCCAATATCAACACTTCTGTGTTTATAGAAATCATTAAGAAATTAACTACTAATATAGCAATCCTAAATGATATGTGAGAGTTCAAAAAGCCTCAAATGCTTATAAAACAAGGATTTTTATCTACGTATTTTCTCATGTTTAGGGTAGGACTGCTATAGTTGTATCAACCCTTGGGAGTAAATTACAGCAATTTTTGGGTAGTTGAAATCTTTTCAGGGACTTGCAAATAAAAAATCCCCAATTTGTAGGGTAGGTGTAGCACTGCGGGTATGGCTTCGCTAGAACGCAGCATAACCGACCATAAATTTCAGGGTAATTTATTTTTTGATGTTCCCTAGGCTGAAAAACATCTAAGTAGAAAGGTGCAAAAAAACAGAAGTATATAACAAAATGTTAACTTGCCTAAAAACCTCTTTTCTTCTGCCTTCTGCCCCCTGCCTCCTGCCTTGTCATAACGACAATTTTTAACGCCGACCTACTTATGGGGATATGGGACTATTAATCATACAGCGCTTTAACCCACTCCCATTCCCGTCTTAGACCTTCCCGCAAAGCTACTTGTGGCTGATATCCAAGAATTTTTTGTGCTTTAGATACATCCGCAGCAGTGTGACGCGCATCTCCCATAGCCTTTTCAATGTGGTTACGTTTGATGGACTGACCAACTATATCTTCCATAGTATCTAATACTTCTGCTAAAACTACTCTGCTACCACCACCAATATTAAAAGTTTCCCCTACTGCTTCTGGTATGGTAGCTGCTGCTAAATTTGCAGCAATGGCATCAGTTACAAATGTAAAATCCCGTGTTTGCTGTCCATCACCATAAACGGGAATTGCTTCATCTTGCAAAACAGCTTTAAAAAACTTATGAAATGCCATATCTGGCCGCTGTCGAGGTCCATAAACTGTAAAATAGCGCAAGGATACAAAAGGTACCGCAAAGTTTTTGTGATATAGTCCACACAATCTTTCAGCTGCTAATTTAGTAATACCGTAAGGTGAAACTGGCAAAGGCTTAATTTCTTCATTAGTCGGTAAAGTTTCTGCATCACCATATACACTAGATGAAGAAGCAAATACTAATCTTTTCAGGTGTTGAGCATCTTTTGCGGCTTCTAGCAAAACTTGTGTAGCATTAATATTGCGTTCAGTATAGGCGCGAAAGCCTTTACCCCATGAGTTTCTTACCCCTGCTTGCGCCGCCTGATGATAAACTACTTCTACATTTTGGAAAAGTTTTGGTAAATCTAAGAATTGAATATCGCCTTCAATTAATGTAAAGTTGGGTGACTGTTGAAAGGTAGCAATATTTTTCCGCTTCAACAGGGGATCATAGTAATCATTGAATTCATCAATGCCGATTACTTCTTCTCCTCTTTGCAATAATGTATCGACAAGGTGAGAACCTATAAAGCCAGCTACTCCAGTCACAATAGTTTTAGCCATGTTGCTTATTTTTTGAGATTTTGGGAATTTTTTGAGGAGCGCAATAGTAACTACTCAGAAATTTAGACTAACCTGTGATATGTTTTTAATTATTTATTTTCTTTTATGTAAAAAATTAGGAGATTTTACAAATTTTGCAATTTTTAAATTTATTGTAATTAATTTTGCTGTTGAACAAAAATTCTCGATCTACGTAGACTTAGGCGTAAATTAGATTTTGACCCTTGATTTATAAAGCTTTGAGGTTCATTTTCACAGATGTTTATTAATTAACTCAGTCGCATAATAGCAAAAAATCCCACCAAAATCTGGTTTAAAAGAGTTTTTTCTACTTAAGAGTCACCATCAGCCCTTGATTAGTAGGATAATTAGTGAAAAAATTGGGCTTCGGCAAGAAGTCTATATGATCAACGAGTAGCCTGAAGGCATTGTTATTTTACAAGGGACACACGAGGAAATAAGTGAAGGTTTTAGTTGTAGGTAATGGGGGACGTGAACACGCTCTAGCGTGGAAACTTCTACAATCAAAGAAAATTGAGCAAATTGTCTGTGTACCGGGAAATGGAGGTACAGCAAGTATGGAATGCTGCCAAAACATCCCACTTGCGGTAGATGACTTTGAGGGTATCAGCCAACTTGCTTTAGAAAATGATATTTCTGTAGTTGTAGTAGGTCCAGAAGTACCTTTAGCAATGGGAATTACCGACTATCTCCAAAGCAAAGGACTGATGGTATTTGGGCCAAGTAAAGCGGGCGCGCAAATTGAAGCTAGTAAGGCTTGGGCTAAGGCATTAATGCAAGAAGCAGGAATTCCCACAGCTAAAGCAGCAGTATTTACGGAAGCAACAGCAGCTAAATTCTACGTAAAATCACAGGGAGCGCCAATTGTTGTTAAAGCTGACGGTTTAGCTGCTGGTAAGGGTGTGACAGTTGCCCAAACCCTTGGAGAAGCAGAAGATGCCATTGATGCCATTTTTCAGGGGCAGTTTGGCAGTGCGGGTAATTTTGTAGTGATTGAAGAATGTTTGCTGGGGCAAGAGGTGTCTGTTTTAGCCTTGACTGATGGGTTAACGATTCGTCCCTTACTTCCTGCTCAAGATCATAAGCGGATTGGTGAGGGTGATACGGGAGACAATACTGGGGGGATGGGCGCTTATGCTCCTGCACCGATTGCGACACCAGAGTTGATGGCAAGGGTGCAAACAGAAGTTTTAGAAAGTGCGATCGCTCTTTTAAGAACAAAAGGTATCGACTACCGAGGGGTGCTATACGCTGGATTAATGGTTTCAGCAGATGGTGATTTTAAAGTTTTAGAATTTAACTGTCGTTTCGGTGATCCAGAAACCCAAGTTATTTTGCCATTGCTAGAAACACCCCTAGAAGATTTAATTTTGGCTTGCATTCAGCAGCGTTTAGCAGAAATGCCGCCTATTGCTTGGAAAAAAGGGGCTGCTGCCACTGTAGTAGCTGCCTCAGGAGGTTATCCAGGAGAATATGAAAAAGGCCAGGTAATAGCGGGTATTCAGGAGGCAGAAGCATCAGGTGCAAAGGTATTTCATGCTGGCACAAAGTTGAACGAGCCGCAACAAATATTGACAGACGGTGGTAGAGTTTTAAATGTCACCGGGCTGGGCGAAAATTTTCAGCAAGCGATCGCTCAAGCATATGCTGGCATCAAACACATCCATTTTTCAGGGGTGTATTACCGTAGGGATATTGGTCATAGAGTGCTGAGTCCTAAGTCCTAAGTGCGGAATGCTGAGTTAGCAGTTAGTAGTTTTCCCCACATCCCCACCTCCCTGTCTACTCATCTCCCCAACTTCTCCCTACCATTTTTGGCAAATTAACTGTTAATTTTTAAGTTGTTGGGGTAGAAAACCAAGAACTACTAACAACTGTATTTAAGATGCTGGCTCCTTTAACAACAATCCGAGATGCTTTCGCCCAAGGCGTATCAAAGACACTCGCTCATTGGTGGTCTGATTTCACCCTTCAGACCAAACTACTAGCTGTAGCTACTTTAGTGGTTTCCCTGGTGATGAGTGGTCTAACTTTCTGGGCAGTGAATACAATTCAGCAAGATGCACGTCTGAATGACACTCGCTTCGGTCGTGACCTCGGACTTCTACTTGCATCAAATGTCGCGCCCCTAATTGCAGATCACAATCTCACAGAAGTTGCCCAATTTTCCCAACGTTTCTACAGCAGCACCTCCAGTGTGCGTTATATGCTATACGCTGATGAAACAGGGAAAATCTTTTTTGGCATTCCTTTTTGGGAACCAGAGGTAGAAAACTCCCTCACCATTAAGCGGCGGATACAACTACCAGAAGATTACCCAGGTGATAATGACCAACCAATGGTGCGTCAACACATATCCCCAGATGGTGTCGTCACTGATGTATTCATTCCCCTCATAGTTAATAAACAATATTTAGGTGTTTTAGCAGTTGGCATCAACCCCAACCAAACAGCAGTCATATCCACTAATTTCACTCGTGATGTCACCATTGCGGTGTTTATCACTATTTGGGTTATGGTAATTTTGGCAGGAGTAATCAACGCCTTAACAATTACTAAACCCATTAAAGAACTACTCGTAGGGGTAAAACAGATTGCCACTGGGAATTTTAAACAGCGAATTGACTTACCCCTAGGTGGTGAACTAGGAGAGCTAATTTTAAGCTTTAATGAAATGGCAGAGCGCCTAGAGCGCTACGAAGAACAGAATATTGAAGAACTAACCGCAGAAAAAGCCAAATTAGAAACTTTGGTTTCTACCATTGCCGATGGTGCTGTGCTGATTGACAATAATATGCAGGTCATTCTAGTCAACCCTACAGCACGGCGAATTTTTGGTTGGGAAAGTAGTGATGTCGTGGGTAGCAACGTATTGCATAACTTGCCCATAAGCGTACAAATGGAAATTAGCCACACCTTGTACGAAATGGCAGCCGGAGAATGCGAAAGTGCTGAGTTTCGTATCCCACTTAACGAACCCACCAAGCGGACAATCCGTATTCTTTTGACTACAGTGCTTAACCTACAAAGGGAAAGTATTAAAGGCATTGCCATCACTGTGCAAGATATCACCCGTGAGGTAGAACTGAATGAAGCCAAAAGCCAATTTATCAGTAATGTCTCCCACGAACTGCGAACACCCCTGTTTAACATCAAAACCTATATTGAAACCCTACATGATTATGGCGAAGACTTGGGTTTAGAAGAACGCCAAGAATTTCTGGAAACCGTTAATCATGAAACCGATAGACTTACTCGCCTAGTCAATGATGTTTTGGATTTATCAAAACTCGAATCTGGGCGTACCTACAATTTTGATGGTGTCGATTTGGCGCAAGCACTGGAACAGACATTGCGTACCTACCAACTCAATGCTAGAGATAAAGGCATTGAACTAGTTCAGGAAGTTGCCCCTAACTTACCCTTAGTTCTGGGTAATTATGATTTGTTGTTACAAGTATTTGGTAACTTAATTGGTAATGCTCTCAAATTCACTCCTTCTGGTGGAAAAGTTGCAATCCGTGCCTACCAGCTAAATCCTCAACCCAACTCCTCTTTCCCTTCCCTAAACTCTACGCCAACTGAACAATTTGCGAACGCTACACAGAGCGAAGGTTCACACAATCAGTCTAGTAAGGTACGGCTAGAAATTAGTGATACAGGAATTGGCATTGCACCGGAAGACCAACAGGCAATCTTTGACCGCTTCTTCCGGGTAGAAAACCGGGTTCACACCCTCGAAGGTACCGGATTGGGTCTATCTATTGTCAGAAATATTATTGACAGGCATCACAGTAAAGTTAATTTGGTTAGTGAAGTTGGTGTTGGTACTACTTTTTGGTTTGACTTGGCAGTATTTGATGAAGAAGTATCGCCCTCACTGGTTTTATCCACTATCAAAATATCTGAAGTGACAAACAACTGATTTGCACTATGCGGGCTGTATTATTGCGTTTCCTAGTCTGGTGAAGTACAAAATCATTTGCGTTTATCTGCGTCCATCTGCGTTTAATTATTACAGCTTGTACCTCATTTGAATGGTAATTGCTATATCTACGTCTAAATTCGTAGTTCTCTCCCTAGTGACTGTTTGAGTTCTGTTATAAAGCTTGTTGTGATGATCCTTGCTACAAAGCAGTCTTTTCTGACCAAGGTCGGGTTAAGGAACGCAACTCAACACCAAATTGCTTTTGTTGGGTTCCTCTAAGTTCTACCCAATCTACCTAGCTGCCTAGCTGTCGCGTTATGTTTTTAACTGGGCATCACCTTCTAAACTTAGAAATTTTTTAAATGGAAATACTCTAAATTGCCTCATCAGCTTTTTATTCGTTTTACCCAGACCTCTGTGCTGGACTGAACTTTACCCCCTCTGACCCTTCAGTTACTAGATATCATCCATAGAAGTCCAAAAAAAGTTTATCGAACCCCTTGACAAGAAAGAAGAGAGATTGCTATATTGATTGAGTGAGGGCAAGCGCCCAAACAACTGAACCGAGAAAA
>NZ_JACJST010000044.1 GCF_014698305.1 Anabaena lutea FACHB-196
ATTTATTTAACATTAATTTCAGAAAAATATTTTAGCGATGCCTGTTTTTAACTTGGCGATCGCACTTTTTTTGCCCCACCTCACAAAATCGCGTTGCTCCCCATACTTTGTCCCTTCCAGCGCTCCAGACGCGATGCCTGGATAATCACTATCGCATCTTCAGGTGTATTGAGTTCGGCTCTGACAGCATGGCGATTTGAGGCATGATTATCAATATTTGGAGAAGCTACAGGTAGATAAAGAGTTTCGCTATAGGTCGAATAGAGTTTTGGTATAGCTGCTTGGGTATAACGACTATTCGCAATTACTAAATCTGGCGGGACTAACTTAGCCCAACGTTCCAGAGGGTGTTCACCATTAGGCACATCATGACACCAAAAGACTAATGGTAAATTGTTAGCTCGGACAACTGAGCCAAAAATAGCTTGCGGCCAGCAAGAATGACCAATAACTAGATCAAATCTTTCTTGTTTCAATAGTTGCTGGAGTAGCTTTCTAGCTCTCCACACTGTCCAAGGACGACTTATCCGTACTTTACCCAACAGATGCACTCTTGCACCTAAATTTCGCAATTCCTTTGCCAATCTCCCTTCAAAGCATAGTGCAAAGTGAGGCTGCATCTGTGAACATAAACTTTGTTCTTTTGCTAATGTTACCAGCAGCGTTTCTATCCCACCAAACAAATTTCCCGCATAAACGTGCAGAACTTTCATAACAAATCCACTGGTTTTGGTATACCTGCATAGTTGCGTTCTTGATGCAAAACTTCTTCATAGAATTTAAAACTGCGTTGCGCCATAGTTGTGTGGTTAAAATATTCTGCTCGTTTGCGGCTTGCTGCTGCTAATCGATTACGCAAACCAGGTTCCCTAAGCAGACGTTGTGAAGCTTCAGCCAAAGCTACTGGGTTGTTAATGGGTACAGTTAAACCTTCTTGTTCATGTCTGCTTACCCAAGGTACTCCACTACAGGGAATATTGGCATTAATTACCGGACACCCACTAGCCATTGCTTCTACTTGCACTAATCCAAAACCCTCGCTACGGATATTAGAAGGAAACCAAAGACTGGTTGCTGCATGATAAGCACCGACAAGTTCATCCTCGTTCACATGACCTAACCAAACAATGCGCTTGTCTACTCCCAATTTCTTAGCCAGAGTTTTTAGTTCTTGCTCTAAAGAACCAACACCAATTATTACCAGTGTTCCTTTCACCATAGTGAGAGCTTCAATTGCTACGTGCAATGCTTTGTAATAGACTAATCTACCCACTGCCAACCAAATTGGTCCTGGATATTTATTTTTGAGACTGTGACTGAAAGCAATAGCTCTTTTATTTGGTTGACTGTAATTAGAAGCATCTAAACCAAGTGGTAGATAACTCAATTTATCACGATAAAAACGTAAAAATTTTGAGCCTTGAATATACGGTGAACTCGTGGTTAAAACCTGTGAGCTTCTACTGTAAACTAGATGTTCAAATGGACGTAATCCATATTTCAAAACTTTCTGTTTAATAACGTCGCTGTGGTGGGTAATTATCAAAGGTACACGCCTATGCAACATTGTTAAAGCTATCAGCATTGTCGGATTAGGCGTATGCAGATGCAATAATGTATTTGATTGTTTAGCTAGTTGACATACTTTTTTGGGAAGTTCTGGACAGACATCAAATCTGGCTAATGATAAAAGCCTTCCCATCCTTGTCACACTGACATTTCCATCCATTTCCTTTACAGTTTGGGTGCTGCTAGATAACTGTCCTTGCTCATTAAAAGCATTTACACAAACTACATGGACTTCTGCACCTAAAGCAGCCTGAGTTTGCGCTAGAGTTTGTACGTGTGTTTCTATCCCACCTCGGTCTGGAGGATAATATTTAGACAAATGGATAATTCTATAATTTAATGTTTTCGACATGGTTTTAAGATAAAAAGCAAAACACCTGGTTAATTAAGAAAAAACGATCACGAGTTACTCTAGGCGAGTCTAAATAAACTGATTTATACTCTTCTGTATTGCTTGAAATGGTTCTCTGAGCAGTTAATTTTTTTGGAAAAGTATAATAAGATTATCGTACTTTGATAAAGTATCGACTTTCCACCCTGAAATTTACACAATCTGACAATTTATGAATTTGAAAATGCTGATCTGACGTACAGGTAGATAGACTAGCCTACGTAAATGTTATGATCGGTATTTTGTCAAAAATAGGGTTTGCCAAGTAGCATAATTATCATTCCATACTGATTCTAACACCGTATAAATATCAGTGGCAAGTAATCCATTCAAGGGAACAGATAATTGAGTCCATATACAGCGGTCATCTCTGAGTACGTCCTGACCCAAAACCCAAGGTAGTAACCGATTTAAGGTAAGGTCGTATTTATATCGATTTTGCATAAATTGAGATGAAGTCAAAGTACTACCTCCACGGGGATTAATACAGGCTGTCAGATAAGCTTGTTTGCTGTCACTATAAAGTGCATAGTAACCAACTCCTTTTAGCTGTCTCAGGTTGTTCTGGCTATCTTTAATTAAGTCTTTACTTGGCTGGAGCAAAAAGGGGTTTTGATCACCTCTTGTATTGATCACATAACGCATCTGCAATTCCAGTTTCTGATCATTTTTGAGATAGCTGTAGTCTGTTCCAGATTCCACCAATACGAACTTATCAGTCATCGGGATTTTATATTTTTGCTGACCCAGAGGCTTGAATTTGACTTGTTGCCAGTTATTCAGAGGAATTGCATTTGGAAAAATAGCAGTACTTAGGGGTCTTTTACTGGCTATTAAATAGATAGCAGTCAAGATAATTCCCACCCAGGTAGCAGCAAGCAGAAAGCGTCTCTTTGGTTCTAGGGTGACTGTGGTAGTTGGTAATGAGGTTTCTGTCGAAGCTAAAACTTCCACTGGCAGTATCCAGTTACATAAGGCTGCAAAAGTAATAGTTGCGATCGCTATAAAAATTGTTCCCCCTGACGGTCCGTGCCAATAGTCAAACTGGTTGCGGTTATTCACTACTAGTGCTAACAAAGCTACACGAATACAGCCAACTAAAAATCCTGTAGCGACAGCAGATATAACTAATCCCCATTTCTGTTTCCAAGTTAGGGTAACAACCATTACCATAATCAGTAGGGTTAGCTGTAGTAGCCACAAAATTAACGCTCCACCAGTACAGGCATAAAGAACTTCAACTTGACCTGTCGGCAGTTTTACCAAAGTTCCAGAGTGAGTCGCACCAAAACCTAGATAGTGGAGTAAGAAAGCAGCTATGGTTGCAGTTACTTCATTAAAATGTAACCGAGAATCGAAAATTCCATTGATAAAATTAAAAGGAAAAAGCATTAAGCACAATAACAAAAATAAGCGCCAATAATGCCTGATTCCTAAAAAGCCAAAAGATAATAAACCTAAACCCAACCCAGCCATAATAGGACCAAATCTAAATAGCATTAGGTCTAAATGCCATAGATTTAGCGGTCTAATTATGACTATAAATAGTAATCCTAAACCTACGCAGCTAGAAAACAAGCCCGGATTATGCTCTTGTCGCTGATTTTGCCAAAGTAAATATAAAATACCTACCCAGTAAATTGCATAAAATGTAATTTGTTCACCTTCAGTCCGGTGGTTTCTAATTATATCTAAATGTAATACAGCCAATGTTGTAAAAATCCCCAGCAAGTAAAATCGCTGGGTTTGCATTAAGGGTTTGAATTTGAGCAAAAATGCTTGTTTGGCTTGGTTCAGTTTTTGGCTACTGATGAACATTTTTATATTCCATTCTTATCCAAGATTTTTATCGATAATGCGTATCCAACGAGTCCAATTCCACAACATAATCAAGCAAACACCTGAAATGATTGTTCCTAAATTTATTCTCACAGCACTTTTAAGTAGATTTTTAATCTGTTCTCGCTTGGCAGCATTAGCAGTAGCGGCAGAGTTTTGAGCAACTGTTTGAATTTGTTGAGATATTTTATTTTTCAATTCTTGAGGAGATTGACTAACTCCGTTTTCATTAGGCAGATTTAAAATTCTGGCTAAGTTATTTAATTCTTGAGGAGAGTTGGTTGTTTTCAGTTTTTCAGTTACTTTTTGTAGTTGCTCTTGTTGTTGTCCTTGTTGAGTGAGAAATTGATTATTAATATTTCTATAGAGTGTTAAGCTATTATTAATTCCTAAAGGCAACATCAGCAGATAAAATATTCCGATTATTAAACTAACCCAAGATAAAAATTTGAGAATTGGGAGTTGTCTTGGTTTCAGGATACTACCTTTGTTATGCAAAAATATAAATGTTAAACCCAGCAAGATAGACCAGACGTGATCTACCATTTGTCCAATGGCTTGAAATTCCCATGCTGGATTTGTCAAGCGTGGGGGTATGAGGATAGCCAGGTAGTCAATTAGAGAAAATATGAGCAGAATATAGCCAAGCAACTGCAACAATGAGAAAGACAGATTTTCAATCCCGTCTGTTATTTCTATGGGCTTTTTTGGCAGTCTTTCTTGTTTTTGTTTTGTCATTTCCTGTTGTTGATATTAGAACTTCTAGTTTGGAGGTAATATCTGATTTTCTTGAATTTATTGTTTTTAAAGCACGTAGTTACTGAGGCTAACTAATTCATAAGCGGGTATTCACTTAGAAACAAGTTTATAAAAACAACTAAAGAAGAAAAAACTTGATACAACCAAGTGTTATCTTAGTTTTTAATTTTACATTTGAGACAATCCATGTCAATGATCTTTATCTAAATTTTACGTATTTATCCTGATAATAAAGAAATAGTTCACAAATTTCCGCCTAAATCCCCTTGTAAAGTTTAATGGAGTAATCTTGACTAGTGTATTGACAAACACATCGATTTTAGGCAAACTAAACATCTATGCCACGAAATGTATCTATTAAAAATCTGTAATATTTTTTACTAAGCCTTCTTTTTAATGTAAAGTTGGCATAATTTGTATAATCAAAGCACTTTTCTAGACTAAGATTCAATATGCAACTCTGTAAAAGATAGTCTTTGCTGAGTCGATAAGAATACAGAAATCAAAATCTGACAACCAAGAAAATAAAATTCAAAGTCGATAAATAAGAATATGGAAGAATATTTGCGCTATTGGTCAATACTTAAGCGGCGTTGGTTGCCCACTTCTATAGTTTTTCTAAGCCTTTTAGCCTTGAGTATAGTTAAAACTGTACTAGAAACGCCCATTTATCAGGCAGGAGGCCAGTTAGTACTGAAAAAGAACTCTACCTCTACCCTCACAGGAGTAGGTAACCAATTAGGGCAATTAGAGAATTCCGTCAGTGGTAGACCATTAGGAACAGAGGTAGCAGTTTTGCGTTCTCTGCCCTTAGCTGAAAAGACAATCAATGTCCTTCGCCTTAATATTAACCCGCTAGTGTTTTTGAAAGACCTGGAAGTCAAAAATATTGAAAACACAGATATTATGGAAGTATATTATACAAGTACAGATCCCAGAACAGCGGCTTCAGTTGTGAACACTTTAATGAAAGTCTATATAGAAAATGATATCAATGCGAACCGCGCACAAACCAGGTCGGCTAGAGACTTTATTGCCCAACAGTTGCCCTTGAGGAAAGCTGCATTACAAGCATCTGAACGCAGACTACAATTTTTTAAACAGCAGAATCGAGTTTTAGACTTGAAAGCAGAAGCCTCAGCCAGTGTGGCAATTTTGACTGATTTAGATAGACAAGTAGCTGCAACTAGATCGGATCTATCTTCGCAAACAGCCCGAATGCAATCAATCCAGAAACTGTTTGGTGTTGCTTCTCAAGATGCTGTGGTTGCTGGGTTTGTGGGTGAATCTCCATCAACAGTGGCAGTTTTGGGACAGTTGCAAGATGTTCAGCAAAAGATACAAGTTATAGGTTTGCGCTTGACTGATACTCACCCAACAATAATGGACTTGAAAAAAGAGGAAGTGATTCTCAGGCAAGAACTGAAGAAGCGAATAGAACAAAGCTTTATAGGTAAATCAGGGCGTTTGAATCAAAGCGTAGAACCTGAAAAAATCGTCCAACTCAGACCTCAAGGTTTACAACAAGGACTTCTGGGCAACTATGCCAATATTGAAGCAGAGAGACTGAGTTTGCAGGTACGACTGAAATCTTTAGGTCAAGTCATTGAATCTTATAGACAAAGAGCCAATAGCTTACCGCAGCTAGAATTGCAGCAACGCCAGCTAGAACGGGAAATATCTGCAACTGATTTGAGCTATCAAAATCTGTTGGCTCGGTATCAGGAACTGCAAGTGGCGGAAAATCTCCAAGTCAGTAATGCTAGGATTGTTACACCTGCCTTAATTCCAGGTGTGCCAATTAGAAGCCGTCAGTATATAAACTTGCTGCAAGGATTAATTGGTGGGATTGTGTTAGGGGTAGCTACTGCCTTTGTTTTAGAAAGATTGGACAAGACTATCAAAACCTCCAAATCTGCCAAAGACTTATTGGGTTACAATTTATTAGGCTATATTCCACCTTTTCCCAATGGCAATTTTATCCCTGAAGTAATTGTCAAAAACCAACCTGATTCCCCGGTCAGTGAAGCTTTTCGGATGCTGCAAACTAACTTGAGGTTTTTTAATTCAGAACAATCAATTAAGGTGATTGTCGTCTCAAGTTCTGTACCTAAAGAAGGTAAATCAACAATTGCTGCCAATTTAGCCTTCTCGATATCTCAATTAGGGCGCAATGTATTACTAGTAGATGCCGATTTGCGTAATCCCAGTCAACACAAAATCTGGGAAATTCCCAATGAAGTGGGTTTAAGCAATGTTCTCAAACGTCAGTCGGATTTGGACCAAGCTGTGACTGAAATTGTCCCGAATTTAGAAGTTCTCACAGCTGGTGAACTCAATCATAACCCAGCTTCACTACTTGATTCTAGTCAAATGGCTGTGTTTGTGGCGCAAGTGGCACAAAAATATGATTTTGTGATTATTGACACTTCACCATTAACTGTAGCTGCGGATGCAACGATTTTAGGTAAACTGGTGAATGGAATTTTGTTTGTAGTCCGTCCAGGTGTAGCTGATTCTAATAGTGTTTCTCTCTCTAAAGAAATGTTGGAGAAAGCTGACCAAAATGTTTTAGGTGTAGCGATGAATGGTGTCAATGCTAATCAGCCAGATTCTAGTTATTATGCTGTTAGTAGAGCATAATTAATATCGTGTTCGCTTACAGACTTATAGTTAGGACTGACGCGGGGATGCGGGGACGCGGAGAGTTTTTTTAATCAGTAATTAAACGAACATGATATAACTCATCTCCGACAAAAATTGTAGAGATGTTGCATACAACGTCTCTACAAGGGTTCTGGATCATGCATCTCGAAATTTTGTTAATGTCTAATCATCAGTGCCATATATTCATCATATAGACTTTCATAAGTTGCTCACCTAAACGTTTGTGACTGAAACGCTCTGTAATTGTATGCCTTGCATTTTCTGAGATGATTTGACGTTTTTCTGGGTTGTTGAGCAAGTCTAGAATAGCTGCGGCTAAAGCCTTTGGTTCTCCTGGTGGGACACCAACTGCATCATAATTATGAGTAAATAATTCAGCCGCACCACCTGCTTGAGATACTATCACTGGTTTACCACAAGCCATTGCTTCGACTATTGCTAAACCAAATGGTTCTGGTTGGGTACTGGCGTGAACTACAATATCCAAAGAGCGGTAAATTTCGGCTATATTCTCTTGGAAACCGAGAAAATCAACTTTGTCTACAATATCTAAATCTGCGGCTTTGTCTTTTAATTCCTGTTCAGAAAATTGGGAACCACGAGTTTTATAAATTGCTCCACCAACAATACAAAAACGCACGTTTAAATGAGGATGCTTTTTGATAATTTCTGATGCTGCTTCTAGAAAGATATCATGCCCTTTCCAACGTGCAAAAGTCGCAACTAGTCCTACTCGCAGGGAAAAATGGGAAGTTGAAGGAGTTGGGGAAAAGTAATTGATATCTACGGCATTATAAATTACTTCTATTGGTAAGTTTGGAATTGTGATTTTAGCATCTTGGGCGACAGCTTGGGAAATAGCAATTCCTTGTTTAGCACTATAGCTCACCCGTTTTAAGTTTAAAATCTTTGCCATGAATGGGCGTGAGCCATAGAAGTCATGGATGTGCCAAACTACGGGTATATCCTTGATTCCAGCCAATGCGGTTAGTAGATGAGTTTTAATGCCGTTGGAGTGAATTAAGTCTGGTTTGAGTTCCCGGAGCGATCGCTTGAATTCTCCCAGATATTCGCCGATACTTGGTAAAATTTTTACTAGTCGTAATAATAATATCAATCCGGCTATGGCTTGATTACTACCTTTGAAAGCACTATCTCCCAGTTGATTTAATTCTTCTGGTAGTTTCAGTAATTTGACTTGCACTCCCAATTTTTCGGCTTGTTCTATCAATAATCCATCAGTACCTACAATTAGATGTAGTTGAATATCGGGCTTTGTATTCAAAAGTGCAGCAAAAATAGTTAGTAAAACTCTTTCAGCGCCACCAATTGCTCCTACTGGGTTGATAAATACAATTTTCATATATTTTCAACACCCGCTAACTTCATATAAGATTGGGCAATAATCCGAGTATGATGAGACCAAGAATATTTCTGTGCTTGATTGAGACGGACATTGATCACAGGTGCGCTAGTTGGGTTTGATAATAGTTGCGCTATCTTTTCTACCCACGCTGATACATCCGCAGTTGGACAGTATATCACCCCTTCTCCACCAACTTCACGCAACACAGGAATATCACTAGCAACTACTATCGCCCCACAAGCTAAGGCTTCAATCACAGGTAATCCAAAACCCTCTGCTTCACTTGTTAATAACACTGCTGAGGCTCGTTGGTAAAGGGCGGCTATAGTAGAGCGTTGTAAACCCTGGAGGTGAATTATCGAGTTGCTGAGATTCAACTGAGCAATTTGCTCTTGTTGGCTTTGTGTCCACTCACCACTAACTTTGACTAGTTGCAACTCTGGATAAATAAGTTGGACTTGTGCAAATATCTCTAAGAGAATATCAATGCGTTTCCGGGGAATGCAACTACCAACGTGTAAAAGAAAAGGTGCAGTACCTATTTTTTCTATTTCTAAGATTTTATGGTCAGTATTACTTGCTTTCTCAGTAGTAATACTAAATTCTGAGGCAATACCATAGGGAGCGTGAACTAGACGTGATGGTTCTACGAGTTGGTAATGCTCAATTTGTTTTCTAACTGCTGCGGTAGAATAAAAGACAACGGCACATGACTGTAACCCGCGTAGAATTTTTTGAGACATGGCTTGATACCAAGCAGGTCTAGGTTGTTTTTTTGGCTCTATAAGAGAGCGAAAGGCATCAATATCATGACAATATACTCCCGTCCGTTCTGGTGGTAAAACATGGGCTAAATGGGCGTAGGAGTGGTCAGATATGTGATAAAAATCGAAATCTGTTACCCTTGGTTTGAGATACTGGGGATAGTCACCAAATCGATTAAGTAGACGGTCTGCATTATAGGCAAAATGCTTTTTACCAATCCAGGGAATTTGTTGACAACGACTATTAAATTTTGGCAGAACTTTTATAGCTTGAATAGATGCAGTGTGTTCAGCTTGCAATTGCTTAATTAGCATCTGAGCGCATAAATCCATGCTATGCCAGTTTTCTTCCAGGTAATCACAGATAATAGCCAGACGCATTGGAGTCATATTGTGAATATTCTCTAATCTTTCAGGAGTTAACTCATCAATATAAGTAGGTTGGCGTTAAAAATTGTCGTTATGACAAAGCAGGAGGCAGGAGGCAGAAGGAAAGAGGTTTTTGGGCAACTTTACGTTTAGTTACATAGTACGGTTTTTTTGTGCCTTTCTACTTAATCAATTGATGATTATGGATTGGCTATTACAAAATTTTACTTACTTTCTAAGTAATTTTACATTAAAAACTATAAAATAAGGCAAATACCTCCAAACAAAGGGGAAAGCTTAAATGTTGTTAATTTCACTAAAAAGCTTTTTTTTCTGGCTGCAACGGCCTCAGTTAATGGTATATCGTATGAGGTATTGGGTATGGGAAAAACTTCATCCAGATGAACCTTGGATGTGTCCAGGAACCGTAGAATTTTGCAAAAAACATCTTGCTGCTTCCATGTCAGTGCTGGAATTTGGCAGCGGTCGCAGTTCCGCCTGGTTTGCTCGGCGGGTAAGTAAAATAACTAGTATAGAATCTGATAAAAATTGGTATAAAGCGGTAAAAAACAAACTAGAAAAAGAAAATATTGCTAATGTGAATCTGCGATTGATTCTGCTGGATCATCCTGTATCAGAACCTGAACAAGATGCTTACCAAATATGTCCTAGTTATGTGGCAGTTCTGGACGAATTTGCCGATGAAAGTTTAGATTTGGTCATTGTTGATGGTCATTATCGAACTAACTGTGTCAGGAAATGCCTCAAGAAGATTAAGGCTGGAGGATACCTGCTTGTTGATGATACTAATCTGTGGAGTTCATTAGATGCTTTGAGTATTCCTCAAGATTGGAAAGTTATTGATCAATCGACTAATGGGATAAAGACTGCGGCTATTTGGCAAAAACCGTTGTCAAGTTTATAGACAACTAGCATCTGACAGTTCGTTAAAAAATTGCAAATGTTGTTGAGCAACAGAAGGCCAAGTGTACAATTTATGCGATCGCTCTAAACCCTTTTTTCCTAATTCTTGACGAAGAGATAGACTATTAAGCAAGTTGGAAATAGCTGTCACCCAACCATTTTCATCTTTTTCGCCAACTACCACCCCCGCATCATCAATTACATAAGGAATTTCGCCACTGTCGCTACCAATCACAGGAACACCGCAAGCAAAGGCTTCAATTAGCATCCTTCCAAACTGTTCTTTCCAGTTAGGCATAGTTTGGCTGGGAGCAACAAGCATATCCATCGCATTGAGGTATTGAGGAACTTGGTTATGTTTAACATCTGTGCAAATTCGCACCTGTGAAGGATAACGTTTTGCCCAATTTCGTAATGATGATTCTAGGACACCACTACCAACGAATAAAGCTCGCCAAGGAGTTTCTAATTTATCCAAAATCTTCATCAGTAAATCTAATCCTTTGTCAGGAACAAAGCGCCCTAAATAGCCGATAACAGGGGTTTCTTGTTCTTCCCAACTCAAAAGGTGACGAATGTGATGTTTGGCATCAATAGAGGGATAGAAATGATTGATATCCACACCAGGGGTAATCACTCGCATAGGACGTGAATAGCCTTGACGAGATTTTAAAGCTTCGGTAACGGTTTGTCCAAAGGCAATCCATCCCGTAGCACGATTCATGGCATATTGCTCAATCCAGTTAAATGGTGGTGGATATTGCTTAGATTGGTTTTGAAATGTAGAGTAAACAAGTGGAGTTTTTTCTGTTTTCCACCAAGCAACTTGTGCGCCTGCAAATATATATGGCTCCTCCCAACAATGAATTAAATCCCATCCTTGTTGCATAATTTCCCGCAGTCGCCAACCGTAGGTCATGATGTGAATGCGTTGGCTATTATACACTGGGACTGGTTCGAGATGACAAATTTCACTAGGGTCGGTTTCTAGGTGCATAGATCGCAAATCGCCGTGCATAAATGATGGAGCAACGGCTGTTACTTCCCATTCGTCTTGTCCCAAAAGTGACATTTCATTGACTAATCGGCGGTTGAGGTTAACTACATAGGAGTGACCAATAGAGAGAAGTTTTCTGGTATTTGGCATAGGTTAGTGAAGAGATTAATAGTATTGTTTATTCAATATCATCATCAGTACTTAAACCTAAAGTATGATATTTTGAATCTTGTCGCCTAGAAATAATTTAAGATTGTGGTAAAAATTAATATAGCTAAACTATGGTAATTACTGTAATTGTTCCCCGTCTACCCCCTGCGGTAGATGGAGTAGGAGACTATGGACTGAATTTAGCCAAACAAATGCGTCAGGATTTGGGAGTAGTAACAGAATTTATCATTGGAGATGCAAATTGGTCTGGTGAAGCGGTTGTAGAAGGATTTGTAGTTAAGCAGGTGGCAGATTGCTCCTATTCTGCTTTGTTAGAATTATTACCTCATGACCAGAACTCAAAATACACTGTACTGTTGCATTATGTGGGCTATGGTTACGCAAAAAGAGGCTGTCCGGTTTGGTTGGTGGAAGGTTTAGAACAGTGGCGAAAACAGGGTAATAATCGCCGTTTGGTGACGATGTTCCACGAACTCTATGCTTTTGGTGCAATTTGGACTAGTCAGTTTTGGACATCACCACTCCAAAGAAATTTAGCAGCGCGTTTAGTTTGTTTGAGCGATCGCACTCTGACTAGTAAACAAGGTTATGCTGATATAATCAGTAAATTCAGTCAGGGTAAGCATTTTGATATTCCGGCTTTACCAGTTTTTTCTAATGTGGGTGAACCTGAATATCTCACCTCTTTGTCAGAACGTCACAAACATTTGGTAGTTTTTGGTGGTGTTGGACCTCGTTCTCGTGTTTATCAACAATCATTATTAGCATTACAACGGACTTGTCAAGAGTTGGAAATTGAGGCAATATTAGATATTGGCCCGAAGCTAAAGTTTGAAATTGAGCCAGTGAATAATATTCCGGTTACTTGCTTGGGAGTTAAGTCTGCTCAAGAAATCAGTGATATATTATCAACTTCCTTGGTAGGTTTTTTTAATTACTCAATTGAATACTTGACAAAATCAACAATCTTTGCTGCTTACTGCGCTCACAAATTGTTGCCCATAGGTATATGGTATAAAGGTAAAGATGTAGATGGTCTGGAAGCAGGTAAACATTACTGGCTGGCAGATAAGTATCAAAATAGTATGAACCTATCAGTAGGACAGACGGTTGCAGATCATGCTTATGCTTGGTATCAAAACCACAGGCTATCAGCGCAAGCTCAGACTTTTGTAAAGTATTTAAAATGAAGGAAGATTAATCTGTATTCATCAACCTGAAAATGAGCCAAACTGCGATCAATCTAATTGCTATTTCTGTCTTTCTTATGACTCTCTCAACTCTGTTGGGACCTTTGGTACATCTGTCACCGACAATACCAGCTTTAGTGACTGTGGCGTTTTTGGGTATTGCGACTTTGGACAATTTCAGTTTACAAGGGAAGGGAGGGACGATAGTTTTAGATTGGTTAGCGCGATTTTCTCCAGGATATCGAGAACGGATTATACATCATGAAGCTGGCCATTTTCTCGTTGCTCACTTGTTGGGAATTCCTGTCACTGGCTATACTCTCAGCGCGTGGGAAGCTTGGAAACTAGGACAACCGGGACAAGGTGGGGTGATTTTAGAAGATAGCGAAATTGCCAAACAGTTGGAAAAGGGAAAGATTACAGTCTCGATGTGCGACCGCTATTGTAATATTTGGATGGCGGGAATTGCAGCGGAAATGTTGGTTTTTAACTCTGCTGAAGGTGGTGGTGATGATAAAGCTAAGTTAAATCAATTCTTAGCAGCTTTGGGTTTTGAAGAGAAGGTTTTTGAACAAAAACAGCGTTTTTATTTGCTTCAAGCTAAAAATTTGATTCAGGAAAATTGGGAAGGTTATCAAGCTTTGGTAGAAGCTATGCGAGAAAGGGTTGCGGTTGAGGAGTGTATAGGAATTATCTCACGCAGAGGCGCAGAAGTGCAGAGAGAAGGAAAATAGCCAGTTCTGAAAACAAAATGCAAAAATAGAATGACGCTGCTTTTGCAAGTTTAGCGTTTGGATTGTGTAACTCTTGATTAAAACTATTTTTGTAATTACTCATGTCTTCAACTTCCCAGTATCTTAGCGGTAACGAAATTCGTCAATTGTTCCTCGACTTCTACACCCAACGGGGACACCAACCGCTTCCGAGTGCTTCCCTGGTTCCAGAAGATCCTACTGTGCTGCTGACTATTGCAGGGATGTTACCATTTAAACCGATATTCCTGGGACAGCGGACACCGGATTTTAAACGCGCTACGACTTCACAGAAATGTATTCGTACCAATGATATCGAAAATGTGGGACGGACAAAGCGCCATCATACATTTTTTGAGATGTTGGGTAATTTTAGCTTTGGTGATTATTTTAAACCACAAGCGATCGCTTGGGGTTGGGAATTATCAACTCAAGTCTTTGGTTTCTCTCCTCAAAATCTGGTTGTCAGCGTCTTTGAGGAAGACGACGAAGCTTTTGCAATTTGGCGAGATAATATTGGTGTAACGGAAAAACGCATCAAACGCATGGGTGCAGATGATAACTTCTGGGTATCAGGAATCACTGGCCCCTGTGGCCCTTGTTCAGAAATTTATTACGATTTTCACCCAGAAAGAGGTGATGATAACATTGATTTAGAAGATGATTCCCGATTTATCGAGTTTTATAACTTGGTATTTATGCAATATAATCGGGACGCTTCGGGAAATTTAACGCCGTTGCAAAATAAAAATATTGACACCGGCATGGGTTTGGACAGAATGGCACAAATCCTGCAAAAGAAGCCAAATAATTATGAAACAGATTTGATTTTCCCGATTATTGAAACAGCGGCAAAAATTGCCAAAATTGATTATCATCAAAGTGATGAAAATACCAAAGTTTCATTAAAAGTAATTGGTGATCATGTCCGTTCTGTTGTTCACATGATCGCTGATGAAATTCGCGCTTCTAATGTTGGTAGAGGTTACATTTTACGTCGTCTCATTCGTCGCGTTGTTAGACATGGGAGATTAATTGGAATTTCTGGAGAATTTATTAACCAAGTTGCAGAAACAGCAATTTCTCTTTCTGAATCAGTTTACCCAAATTTGCGAAAAAGAGAAGCTGCGATTAAAGCAGAATTGCAACGGGAAGAAGTCAATTTCTTGAAAACTTTAGATAGAGGTGAAAAGCTGTTATCTGAAATTATCGAAACTGTGAAACAGCAAGGACAAAATTCTATTACTGGTGAAAGTGCTTTTACTCTCTATGATACCTACGGATTTCCATTGGAATTAACTCAAGAAGTCGCAGAAGAACAGAATCTAACAGTTGACGTTGAAGGTTTCAATGCAGAAATGCAAAAACAGGTAGAACGCGCAAAAGCAGCACACGAAACCATTGATTTAACTGTACAAGGTTCTTTAGATAAACTTGCAGAACATATCCACTCCACAGATTTTATCGGTTATACCGCAACAGCAACAACAGCAAAAATCGAAGTTTTGTTAGTTAATGGTGTTTCTGAAGAAGCAGCAGAAGCAGGAACAGAAGTACAAATTGTTTTAGATAAAACTCCATTTTATGCTGAATCAGGTGGACAAATCGGAGATAAGGGATATATTTCCGGTGATGGAATTTTAATCAGAATAGAAGATGTGAAAAAAGAATCTGATTTCTTTATTCATTTCGGACGCATTGAACGTGGTACAATTAGAATTGGCGACAATGTAAATGCACAAATTGACACCGCTTGTCGTCGTCGCGCTCAAGCTAATCATACAGCAACTCATTTATTACAAGCTGCATTAAAAAAAGTTGTTGATGAAGGAATTTCTCAAGCTGGTTCTTTAGTTTCTTTTGATAGATTGCGGTTTGATTTTAACTGTCCCCGCGCTTTAACTGCTGAAGAAGTTCAACAAATAGAAGAATTAGTAAATACTTGGATTTCCGAAGCTCATGCTGCTAAAATAGAAGTGCTGCCTATAGCGGAAGCAAAAGCTAAAGGTGCAGTAGCGATGTTTGGGGAAAAGTACGGTGATGATGTGCGCGTGATTGATTTCCCTGGTGTGTCAATGGAATTATGTGGGGGAACTCACGTTAGCAATACTGCGGAAATTGGCGTTTTCAAGATTATTTCAGAAGCGGGAGTGGCTTCTGGAGTCAGAAGAATAGAAGCTGTTTCTGGTGCGGCGATATTGGATTATTTGAATGTACGTGATAAAGTGGTTAAAGATTTGAGCGATCGCTTTAAAGTTAAACCCGAAGAAATACCAGACAGAATCACCACTCTGCAAACCGAACTCCGCAACAGCGAAAAACAAATCGAAAGTCTGAAAGCACAGATAGCCATAGTCAAATCTGACAGCTTATTACAGACTGCGGAAATAGTAGGTGAACATAAGATAATTATCGCCCAAATGGAAGACGTGGACGCAGAATCATTAAAAGCTGCTGCGGAAAGATTACTGCAAAAAATCGGTAACGGTGCAGTAGTTTTAGGTTCTATTCCCGAAGCCGGGAAAGTGAGTATCGTTGCTGCTTTTAGTTCTGAAGTGAATAAAAAAGGAATACAAGCAGGAAAATTTGTTGGTAATGTAGCTAAAATTTGTGGTGGTGGTGGTGGTGGAAAACCCAACTTAGCCCAAGCTGGGGGAAGAGACGCAAGTAAGTTACCGCAAGCTTTGGAAACTGCGAAGAATGATTTATTAGCAGGGTTGAAATAGGATTTAGATCCCCGATTTTTTAACAGAAGTCGGGGATTTCAATTTATATTGTCACTGCAACTTTACCAACTTCTGTAGAAGGTTTGGGTATAGGTTTTCCATCTTCTTTCAATACTTCCAAATACAATTCTATAGCTTCTTTAATATTTTCCTGTACTTCTGCTAAAGTATCCCCAATGCTTACACAACCGGGTAAGTCAGGAACATAAGCACCCCAGTTTGTTTCACCACGTTCATAAATTACTGTGTATTCAATCATTATATTTCTCCTAATTTTGCTTGCTTCCAGATTGATGAAAGTGTACCTGTTGGAATGTCATCACTTGGTTTTCCAGGTACAACTACAATACCTGATTTATTTTCATTTTTGAGGATACGGTGACTACCTCTAATGCGATCTATATACCAACCATCATCTTCTAGGATTTTGAGAACTTCTTTAACTTTCATTGTTTACTATCATAGCGTGATTAGTAATTTGATAAATTTTTCGTAAAAACACTAATATATTAAGTATAATATATCCAACCTACAGAATAGAGAATGTTATTTATTAAGTTAGTTTAAGGATTTGTATGATTTCTAGTCAAGTAGAAATGAAAGATAGAGAACTTTTAAAACGCTATAAAAAAGGTGAGAGAGATTTTAGTAATCTAGCATTATACACAACATTTTATTCGAGAACCTGTAAAAGATCAGTGAATAGTAATCCAAATTTTAGCTATGAAATATTGACAGAAATTAATTTAAGTTATTCAACTTTAACAGAAGCAAATTTTATCGGTGCAAACCTGACTGGTGCAAATTTTACTGGTGCAAACCTGACTGCTGCAAATTTTACTGATGCAAACCTATCTGGGGCTGATTTTACAGATGCTTGTTTAGATTATGCTCTTTTAAAAAATGCAATTTTTGATGAGCAAACTAAAATCCTTGAAAAATATTATTTACTTTGGGAAATTTTTAATAATAAAGCAATAGGAAGAAATCTCTTTGGAGTTAATTTAACTAATTCTCTTTTAGATGGTGCTAACTTAGCTGGATTCAACCTGACTAATGCAAATTTAGAACATTCCTGTTTAAGAGAAGCAAATTTTAGTAGTGCAAATCTTAGTGGTACAAATCTTCGTAATGTATGGTTAAATCATGCAAATCTATCTGGTACTGATTTAACAAATGCTTGTTTAGAAGGTGCTGGGTTGAAATATGTTATTTTTGATGAACATACTAAGATTAGTGAAAAATATTATTTAATTTGGGAAATTATTAATAATAAACTAATAGGAATAAATCTAGCTGGGATTGATTTGAAAGATGCTTTTTTAGTAAATGCTTTTCTAGATGGTGCTGATTTAACAGAAGCAAATTTAGAAAATGCAAAATTAATATATGCAAATTTAGAAAATACAAATCTGATAGGAGTAAATTTAACACAAGCAGAATTAAAAAAAGCAAAATTAATATATGCAAATTTAGAAAATACAAATCTGATAGGAGCAGATTTAACAGAAGCAGACTTAAAAAAAGCAAAATTAATAGGTGCAAATCTGATAGGAGCAGATTTAACAAAAGCAGATTTAAGAGGAGCAATTTATAATGATGACACTAAATTCCCTGAAGGATTTAATCCCAAATTTACACAAATGATCCATGAAGATGATATTAAAACTAAAAAATATCATAATTCCCAATGGATAGAATTATTAACCAAGAAAAAAGTTAAAACAGCAAAATCTCCACCACCAAGAGAAGGACAACAAAAATTTAAAGAAGAACTAACAAAAAGATATGGTTATAAATGTTTAATTAGTGGTTGTCACATTGAACAAATTATTGAAGCAGCACATATTATTCCCTATCGGGATCTTAATTCTCATGATGTAGCTAATGGCTTACTTTTGAGAGTAGATTTGCATAGACTTTTTGATGCACACCTATTAGCTATTCATCCAACAACTAGAGAAGTATTAATATCTGAACAAATAGCGAAAGACTATCAAGATATTAGAGGAATAAAAATAGCCAGTTCTTTAACTGGTGAAGATGCTGCTAAACAACAGGATACGCTAAGATATCATTGTGAACAATGTAATTGGATAGATAAGCAACTGTTGGAATAACTCAGGGATCTGATATAATAAACTTGGTCATTATTTCTCTATTATCTTCATTGATAAACCATGCTAAAAAGTATAAAAATAGAGAACTTTCGCTGCTTCAAATCTTTTGAACTTCAACAACTAGGAAGAATTAACTTACTAGTTGGTGAAAATAATAGCGGTAAAACATCAATACTCGAAGCTATTCAGCTTTTATGTTCACGTTGTAATTTAGAAATACTGCGTGAAAGAATGAATAACCGCAGTGAATATTTTTATGATGATGAACTGAGGAGAGAAGGTGCAATTGGAAGAGATGGAGAACTTGATATTCGTCACTTGTTTTATGGTCACGAAATTGAACCAGGAAGTCAATTATCTATTATAGATCATAACCAAAATCAACTGACTTTATCCATAGAATTATCTCCTAGTGATGAAAAAATACCAGATGAACTACAAGAACTTCAATTTAGAGTTTCTTGGACTCCTGAATTAGCAGATGAAACTTTCATATTACCTTTATCATCTAATGGTGGACTTCCTGTATTTCATATACGTAAATTTCGTACAAATGCTAAAAACCCACGACCAAAAACACTATTTATTACATCATCATCTTTAAAAACAGATCAAATGATAGAGTTATTTAATCAAGTGGTACTAACACCTGATGAAAAAATTATTGAACAAGCACTGAATAAAATAGATTCAAACATTCAACGTATTGCTGCGGTTAATCCTCAAAGATTAAGATATTCGCCATATTCACGCAGTGGTTTTGTTGTCAGGGTAAGAGCATCTCAATTAGGCTTGACATAAGGGATGAGAGGAATCTAATGTAGAGTCAATGAAACAGGAACTGAGAACTCGAATCATATAATTGTTA
>NZ_JACJST010000045.1 GCF_014698305.1 Anabaena lutea FACHB-196
CTACGAATTCCAACTATATATAAAAAATGGTGGGTTACGCTGTCGCTAACCTACGAATTCCAACTATATATAAAAAATGGTGGGTTACGCTGTCGCTAACCCACCCTACGAAGAATGTTGATGTTACTGGAAATTATTTGTTAGGTTGGGGAGTCATTCGCAAATAAGGTTTGATTTCTTTGTAACCTTTGGGGAATTTCTCTTTGAGAACTTCGGGATCTTTTAATGATGGAACAATTACGCAATCTTCTCCATCTTTCCAGTCGGCGGGGGTAGCGACGCTGTAATGATCAGTCAATTGCAGAGAGTCAATGACTCGCAATAGTTCATCAAAGTTGCGTCCTGTGCTGGGGGGGTAGGTGAAGCTAAGACGCAGTTTTTTGTTGGGGTCAATAACGAAGACGGAACGCACTGTGATGTTTGCAGCTGCGTTGGGGTGAATCATGTCATAAAGGTCGGAAACCTTTTTGTCTGCGTCTGCGAGAATGGGATAGTTGAGGGCGGTTCCTTGGGTTTCTTCGATATCTCCCACCCAGCCATTATGGGAGTCTACATCATCGACGCTGAGTGCGATCGCTTTTACGTTGCGTTTGTCAAATTCTGGTTTCAGTTTAGCTACTGTACCTAATTCAGTGGTGCAAACTGGTGTAAAGTCAGCAGGGTGGGAGAATAGCACTACCCAGCTATCACCTGCCCATGCGTAAAAATCTATGTCACCGTGTGTTGAGGCTTGAGTAAAGTTGGGTACTGTATCACCAAGACGGAGAGTCATGCGAGATTCCCTGTAGTTAGAAAAACATATATATTCTACTTTGAAATAATGCCATAAAACACCGATTATCCCATCGGGCTGTCGAGGTTTGTAACAAAATTTCAAGTTTGGGGATTTTTTTGACCAACCACAATTTTTTGATAAGCTTGAATCACTTGTTGTGCGATCGCATCCCAGCTAAAATTCTGTAAGGCGTATTTTTGTGCATTTAACCCCCGTCGCTGACATTCTTGGGGATTTGACAAAGCTGCTTTTAATAACTCCACCAGTGATTCTACATCAGTTGTCCCCACCCAACCAGACTCACTATCTACAACCTGCTGATATATATGCACTTGGTCAGAAATTATCACTGGTGTTCCTGCTACCATTGCTTCAACTACCGCAATTCCAAAATTTTCATAGTAAGAAGGTAACACAAATAAATCTGCGGCTTTTAATAAAGTAGTTTTGACTTTTCCAGTGACAAAGCCTGTAATTGTCGTGTGTAAATTTAATGGTGAATTTTCGATTTCTGATTGAATTTTAGCCTCATAAATTGGATCTTGGGGATTTGTTCCCGCTAAAACAAAGTGAAATTGCAAACCATCATTTAATAATTTTTCTAAGGCTGGAAGTAATAAATCTAAACCCTTTTTGGGGTCAATGCGGGACATAAATAAAACTACAGGTTTATCACTAGGAATACCCAGCTTACTCCACACCTCTTCAGTATTTAGTTGCGGTGGGATAACACCCAAAGGAATCACTAAATCTTTTGTTTTTACGCCAAATCTTTCTGATATTTTCGCTTCTTGTTCGCTAGTGAAATGAACAGCTGCTGCACCCGCTAAATTACGACGTTCTATCAGTTCAACATAAAGCTGTTTTAATTGTTTTTTCTTTTGTAAATCAGCAGGATCAAGAGTTCCTAAAGGACGTAAAATATAAGGTAGATTTTGTTGACGACACACAGTAGCCGCCGCACTAGTCACAGGAGAAAATAAAGCATGAATATGGGCAATATCAAACTCTTTAGCGTGAGTTTTTAACCATTTTAATAAATCCAGAGAAAACTTATATCTACGAAAAGGCGCACAGTGAAAATAAATTATTTCAAATTCATAACCATCTTGTTTAATTGGTTGATTTAAAGGTACATTCAGAGGTGCTTGACCAAAATCACCATTACTATCAGTAGTGAGAATGGTAACTTCTTCACCTGCTTTTGCTAAAGCTGAGGCTAATCCTATTACCATTTGACTAGGACCGCCATAAATTAAAGAAATCGACGGAACAATATGCAATATTTTCATAATAATGACTAATGACTAATGACTAATAACCAATTCTTTATAAAATTCAAATTGTTGCTGTGCTAAAGCCTTATTTGTATATTTAACCATTGCTTTTTGATAACCCAATTCACCCAAATTTTTAGCTAAATCAGGTTTTTCCATTAATTGCAACAAACAATTAGCCAAAGCTTGAAAATCACCTTCAGGAAAAATCAAACCAGCATCATCGATTACATAAGGAATTTCCCCAGAATCAGAACCAATTACAGGAACTTTGCAAGCCATAGCTTCAATTAAAACATGACCAAATTGTTCTTTCCAACCTACAGCAGTTAGGGTTTTAAACTTGTAAGTAGTTTCTGAAGGCAAAATTAAAGTACTCATTAAATTGATATATTTAGCGACTTCATCATGGGGAACACTTTCCACCATAATTAGTCTATCTTGGATATTATTTTCTGCTGATATTTTAATTAATTCATCTTTTAATTCTCCTCGTCCTAAGAGTAATAATTTCCAAGATTGATTTTTTAAACTTATCAATGCTTGCAATAGAGTTAATAAACCCTTTTCTGGTACAAATCTACCCACAAAACCAACAACAAAATCTCCTTGATTGATACCTAATGTAGCTGCTAATTCTGGTTGTGATTGAGGAATAAAAAGAGTTTCATCTACACCTAATTGTGGCATAACCTTAATTGCTCCCTTGTATCCTTTTTGACGCAATATTTCCGCACCATCTTGATTCCCAGAAATAATACCGTGACTGTTGTTAAGGTTATATTTTTCTAATAAAGCAATTGGTAACTTTAATTCATAAGGTAAATTCCACCAAGTAAAAAATACATTTTTGGCTTTAAGCCCTAATAGCTGATTTAAAATAATCATTTGTGTATAAGCCAAACCCCTAGAACCTTGTTCTACATGGATAATTTGGGGGCGAAATTTTCGCAACAAAGTGATTAAATCAGCCCCAAAAGTCAGCAGTCCTTGATGATTTTGACTAAAATTAGATACAGGTACTATTTTAAATGCACCTTCATCACGATATTGAGATTCAATAATTTTGTTTTGTACTCCACCTGGTTTCCAACGTTTGGGGACTACAACTGTAACTTCAATTCCCGGTTGTAGTCGTGATAAAGCCCGTAACTTCTCACAATTCAAATCTACAATATAGGTATGACTAGCAACTAAAATTCTCATGACTATTTTTGAATAAGAGTTAAAATTTTGAACTAAAACTAAATAGAAGCCTATCTTTTTATTTGGACGGGCAAGATGCCCATCCCACAAGAGTTATTTTGTGATTATGTAATTACCAAAATCTAAACTTGTTGATCTAAACGACTGTAAATTTGCCCATCATTCCAGAGAGATTGAATCATACTACCCACAGCTTTCAGAAAACCCAAAACATAGAAAACCCCACGAGTTGCAACTTTAATCGGAGAACCACTTTTATAACAAGGTGGATTTCCCAGAACGTGACAATCAAACAAACGTCCATAGAGACGTAAAGCCTGGGTAAAAGTGAGATTTTTCAACCCCAATAAAAAATGGTTGTGATAGAAAGTGATTTGATAATTTAGCGATCGCATACTAATATCATGACAGCCTCCCGTCTCTTCCCCTAAATGCACCAAATGCGCCTCCGGGTCATACCAAATTTTATACCCAGTCTTTCTCACCCGCAAACAGAAATCTGACTCTTCCCGCACCGCACTACCGCGAAACCTCTCATCAAACCTCAGCCCATACTTAGTAAAAATTTCCCTGCGAAAAGACATATTACAACCCCGCGCTGTCAGTACCTGTTGGGGTTTGGTAGTATGGACTAAATCAATGTGATACCAAGCAATACCAGGGTCCATTGCTTCCGGGGGTAGATATTCAATCTCCAGTTTTCCCCCAGAATCGCCTAATTTCATTCTGTCAAAAACCCGCCCCGCAACCGCCCCTATCTCTGGATTTTGCAAATAGTTTTTGACATGGGCGCTTAAAAATCCAGGTTCTAACTCCACATCATCATCAATAAATAAGATGATTTCACCCTGTGATCTTCTCACCGCATAATTTCGCGCCCCTGGTAAACTCGCCCAATCCAAACGCATCAATTTAATTTTACCTGCTGCCGACATTTCCTCCAAAAAAGCTTGAGTTTCTGGTTCGTGAGTTTGGGTTTGGTCTACTACCAAAACTTCAAAATGTGGATACTCTTGCTTTAAAACATCGACAATGCTATCTTGCAAAAGTTTTTCCCTTCTATATGTGGGAATAACAACTGAAATTAACGGGTAATTATCCATAGGTTTTGATAGTTTAAATTGTATTAATTAAGATTGCCCAACTTCAGTATAACCCTGCTGCGGCTGCATAAAGATGATCAAATAACTCATTTTGCTTTTCCGCATTATTTACGTTTTGCGCTTGTGCTAATGCTCCTGCGCTTAATGATTCGTAATGTTCTTGTTTATCTGCCCTATCTAAAAACTTGATAATTTGTTCTAAAGCTGCTTCTGCTAAATAATCATAAGTACCATTCAAAACTTCCCAATATTCCTCAGTTTTCAATTTTTCTCCATGTACCCAATTTTTCCATTGTCTAGATTCATTGAGTGGTAATTCTAAAAAATATCCATTTTTCCCTGGAATAATTAATTCTGGTAATGCACATATATTAGTTGTAATTGCAGGTGTAGCCACAGAAAATCCCTCAATCAGGCTAAATCCATAGGTATCTTGTAAGGTTGCCATTAATTGAAAATGACTTTGTGAGAGTAAATCCATTACTTGTTGATTGGGAAGACTTTTATGATAAATAACATTATTTAAATCCAGTAGTTTTAAGTCTTCAGCATATTTATCTCGATTAGGAAAGTCCGTTGGTACACCTTGACCCATTGCCAGTCCAGATACAATATTTACTTGAATGGGTAAACCTAACTTTTCGGCTTTTTTAGCAAATCTTAGGGCAACAATTCCACCTTTTCTAGCAATATGACTACCTACAAAAATAAATTGGAGTTGTTGTTTGTCGTCGTAAGTTTTAGGATGATTAACCCTAACAGGGACGTTAGGATGAATTACAGTTAGTTTTTGCTTAATTTTTTCTGATATATCCCAACCTTCTATCCTCTTGATAATTCTGTGTTTAGCAAAATCTGACATAGCGATAATTTTTTGGCAATTGTCTAGTATTAGACGATTATTTAAGAAGGAATAAACTAGAGATTCTTGCCGATTTCTGGGATTTCTATATAAAGAACGTTGGTCTTCAAATGTGGCAAACCAAGGTTTATTTGTATATATAATTCTATTAAAAGAGTGAATTACATCATACCCACTCCATACAGGTTGCCAAGGCAAAAAGCTACTTAAAGGTCCCCAAAGTTTCCCGATGGGATATCTGCCTGTGGGAAAATTTTTCGGATAAATTAGAGTATGTCGAGAATTACGGGGTAAGTTGTGAGCGGTGATGTGTTTTTGACCTGTTATGACTACTTTTACCATTTTCATCTCCTGGTATTAAAATCATGATGAGAATAATTTATTTCTACTTGCAAATATTGCTAATTTTTTTGTTATATCAATCTAATGAAATCTGTTTTTTTGTATTTTATTTTGAGTATTCGGATTATATATAGGACTCCTATTCGATTTTTGTTGGCGCAGCCTGCGCTTTGCGCTTATAAAATTCTGTACATATCTACCTCTCCTATTCCCTGTTCCCTGTTGTATTTTTAAGCCCGACGTTTTTTCCTGCCTGTTGGTTTGATTTCTACCTCTTCGGTATTTTGTTGTTTATCGATTGCTGGCAATTTGAATGCTATTCCTGCACATAACCAATAATAGACAGCGACTGGATCGACATCTAGAGGGTAGTAATAAGTGTTATAGCTAATAAATAGTATAAACACCCACATACTAGCACCATAAGTCCGTAATTCTGGGTTTTTGATTGAGCGATGTGTCTTAAAAGCCGCAATTGTTATACTGGTAACAAAGCCTAAAAAAGCCAGCATTCCGACAATTCCCACTTCATAGAGTACTTTGGGGTAGTAGGTTTCCACTAACTTGGTTGAACCCATGACACGAGCGGAGTTGGTAGCTCGACCTAAGCCACTACCTATAGGAGTATCAACATCTTTCCAGTTTTCCTCAAATTGGTTAACAATAAATGCTTGAGGTGGTGCTGCATTCCACCGACTAACGAAACTATCCATTCTGTCTTGTACAACAACGGGGTTAGCTGCCATGGCAACTACTAAAATCAGTGCAAACCCTCCTCCTAGTGGAATAAACCGTTTGAGGTTGCCAATTTGACCAGTCAATAATAGCAAAAGTACGAAGCAAGTTGGTACTAAAGCTAGGGCAATTCTCTGTCCAGAGACAACAGCGTTAACAAAAACGAATGCTAAAGCCACCAAACTGATCAGCCGCCAAATAATGGATTTGTCACTAAAAGTGGTGGCAAAGGTAAAAAAGGTACTGGAGATTAAGAACCATGCCCATTGCCAAGGGGCGACAAAGGTTCCTGGCAAGCGAATTACTCCTTGTTCAGGAGTATATAATAATGACCCCCCAAAAAAGCAACGAGCTTCTAGGGATGCTTTAAATAAGGCATCTCCTTCCACACCCACAGTCCCTTTACATACTCCAATTGTGAGTAGGATATATTGGATAACTCCCAAGATACCGCAGACTAGTATCAGGACAATCTGAAGGCGCGATAACAGTATAAAATCTTGTTTATTGCGAATTAAATAGTAGACACAACTGATTAAGGGTACATAGCCTAAGAACACTTTTAAACCGAGAATTCCCACTCCTATAGGTATGTCGCCATCAGATGGGCTTAACTGCTGTCCACCATTGATAAACATCAGGGTTAGCAAAGAGCAACCGAAGAGAATCAAAAGTGGGGTTTTAATGACTTTAGGAACGATGAAGGGTTGATTTTGTTTTTTGCAAGTTTGCCACAGTGCGATCGCAGCTGGAACATAAAAAGCATCTTTGGCTAATTGGAGTATGGGACTGTTACCCAACATATAAATAATTGTACCTGCAAAAGGTACGTACATCACGAAGGCAAATAGAGCTTGGCGGGGATATTTGTAGGAAAGGGAGATCACCAAGATGCCTAATGCGCCTGGAATTGCGATTTTAACTCCACCGACGAAAAACAGCAGCATTCCTAAAAATAAACCGCTTCCTAAAAGTTTACTGATTAAGCTGGTAAATTCTTTACGTGCTTGGGCGGCTTTGCGCTTTTGGGCTAACTCTTCTTTCAGGCTGAGGGTGGAAGTCTCGGCTTTTGACTGCTTTTTTTTTCCCTGAGATTTCCGCTTTGTTTTTGCCATGACCAATAATTACTAATTCGTAATTCGTAATTCGTAATTCGTAATTCGTAATAATGCCTACGGCAGGCTACCGCCAACGTAATTAAGAGGGTAGAAGCCCCCAATGATTGCAACTACGAATTACGTTAGCGTAGGGGAGGCACTATTATCAATTACGAATTACTTTGACTTATTACTGACTACATTGAGGACAATCAACCAGAGAGCATAATTAAGCAATGATTATATGTTCGCTTAATTACTTATCAAAAAAACTCGTCCTGCGGTTCCCTAATGATAAGTCTTTAACCAAGCACGATATTACTTAGCACTTGATTATGCTAAATGTTGCTGGACTTGTGAGACTAATTCATTTGTCCAATGGTTAGCAAGTTCAGCATTAGCAGCTTCAACCATGACTCTGATTAATGGTTCTGTACCAGAGGCACGGACTAAGATTCTTCCTGTATCACCCATTGCGGCTTCAGCTTGTGCGATCGCATTTTGTACGGGTTGACAATTTTGCCATCCTAAACGGCGCTCACGATCTAAGACTCGCACATTCCGTAATAGTTGCGGATAGGTTTGAAAGCTTTGATCTACCATTTCACTCAGGGAAACACCTGCTTCCTTGACGACAGTGGCTATATGCAAAGCTGTTAACAAGCCATCACCGGTAATGCCATAATGACGGCAGAGAATGTGACCTGATTGTTCACCACCTAGCATTCCCCCAGTTTTCAGCATTTCGGCTTGCACATACTGATCACCTACAGCGGTACGAATTAATTTACCACCCAATTGCTGCCAAGCTTTCTCAAAGCCTAAGTTAGCCATGACAGTAGAAATAATTAGATTATCTGGTAACTGTTGCTTTTGTTGCAAGTGACAACCCCAGAGGTAAAGAATATAATCACCATTAATTTCTCTGCCCGTATTATCCACAGCTAAAACCCGATCAGCATCACCATCAAAGGCAAAACCGATATCGGCGTTATGTTGCTTAACTGTGGCTTGGAGAATATCTAAATGAGTGGAACCACAATTAACATTAATGCGATCGCCATCTGCTTGATTATGCAGACAAATCACCTCTGCACCCATTTGTTGAAATACCGACGGCGCTAACCCAACTGCTGCCCCCCAAGCTAAGTCTAAAACAATCTTCATCCCCTGAAGATTCACCGCCCGGTGTAAAGGTTGTTGCAACGCTTCACTATAATGCCCTATTAACTCTTTACGAGAATAATGCCGTCCGCATTGATCCACAACCGCCCCAGGTGATATCTTACCGCGCAATCCTGCTTCAATTTCTGCCTGTAATCCTGGGGACAATTTCGCACCATTGGCACCAAAAAGTTTAATGCCGTTATCTTCTGGTGGGTTGTGGCTGGCAGAAATCATGATTCCACCGATAGCATCACTCATGCTGGCAAGATAGGCCACGCAGGGAGTAGGACATAACCCTAAATACCAAACTTCTAACCCTGCTGCTGTTAAACCTGCACTCAAGGCCATGGCTAACATATCGCTGGAGTTTCTAGAGTCTTGTCCTACAATCACTGGCCCAACTTCAGCCCCATGATTGCTTAATACAATACCCGCCCAAAAACCCACTTGCAACGCTAAGGGCGCACTCAGCAATTCTCCCACTTTCCCGCGAATCCCATCTGTACCAAATAAGGGATTTGCAGGTAGGGGAATGAGGTTAAGCGCACAACTATTTTCAATTCCTGTTCTCAATTCTTCAGATTTGGCAACAGAACCCTCAGAAATCCAGCCTTGAGTCCGAGTTATAGAAGAAACCATACTTTTAAACACTCCACACAATCACACCGGAGAATAACACGTTAGACTTTGTTCAACAATTCTGACGAAATCGCTTTTCAACAGTACGCCCGTAATTGCTTTTCTTAATGACAATTAAGTTTAACGATCCTACATTACGTAAATTTACATATAGTTATAGATCATTAACGATGAATATTGTGTAAATCATAGCTGCTTAAATCATAAAGACAAAAAAATCTATCTAAATTTATTCAAATCTTGTATAATTTAACACATATTTTCTGTATCTTAAAGAATTTTAATATAAATTCTCATCAAATAGTTCTAATGTTACGTTTTAATGGCGCTTTTTAGCCATTGGTAGATTCAGAATTCCGCCAGTTGACTTTTTAAGGTTGATAAATTTAGTATGAGCAGCAATTTAGCAAGCAAATTACGTGTAGGTACAAAAAAAGCCCACACAATGGCAGAGAATGTGGGTTTTGTCAAGTGCTTTTTAAAAGGAGTGGTAGAGAAAAATTCCTACCGCAAATTAGTTGCTAACTTTTATTTCATCTACTCGGCTATGGAAGAGGAGATGGAAAAGCACCGCAATCACCCCATTGTCGGCAAAATTTATTTTCCTCAACTCAACCGCAAACATACTTTAGAGCAAGACTTAACTTACTATTACGGTTACAACTGGCGGGAGCAAATCAAATTATCCCCTGCGGGTGAGGCTTATGTAAACCGGATTCGGGAAATCTCGGCTACAGAACCAGAGTTATTAGTTGCTCATTCTTATACCCGTTATCTAGGTGATTTATCGGGTGGACAAATTCTCAAAGGTATTGCCCAAACAGCGATGAAGCTGGGTGAAGGTGAAGGAACTGCCTTTTATGAGTTTGCAGATATTACCGATGAGAAGGCATTTAAAGCGGAGTATCGGCAAAATTTGGATGCTATGCCTATAGATGATGCCACAGGCGATGGCGAAACGCCCAGCGTAGCTGATCGCATTGTCGAAGAAGCAAATGCCGCTTTTGGTATCAACATGAAGATGTTCCAAGAGTTGGAAGGTAACTTAATTAAAGCGATCGGCATCATGGTTTACAATGCCTTAACCCGGAAACGCACCAAGGGTAGCACTGAATTGGTTACTGCGGAGTAATATAGCAGGAGTCAGGAGTCAGGAGTCAGGAGTAAAACCCTCTCATAGTAAGATTTTCATCATCAATTGATGTCCTAACTACTCTGTCTGCGGCTATAACTAACGAATGTCGAATTATATAGGGGTAATTTCCCTGTGATTGTTTTCTGTGCATGAAAGCAACCGGAGGGAGATTACCCCTAAATTTTAAAATCATCTATATTAGGACTTACGCACAAGTCATACAAGAATGAACCACGTTCTGCGTTCGCGTAGCGGTGCGTAGCACTCAGCAGTTCCCGAAGGGTAGGGACGAAGGACACGAAGGAAAGAGAGTTTTAGAGAGATTTTGCGTCAGTCCTGTAAAATAAAGTCAGTTCAAGTTCAATTAACCTCACTTTTACTTCTGACTCCTGAATTATTCCCAATGAGGTAATTATGGAAAAAACAATTACTATTACTTTTACACCAGAAGGAAATTTAGAACTTCCTCCAGAAATTCGAGAACAATTTGTTAATGGTGAAAAATATTCAGTTACCATAACTGAAGATGGTATTTTTTTTAAAAAAGCTCCTAAATTTAATTGGCAAGAATTAAGGAACAGAAGAGGAGAAGTAATTGATCCTCATCCCTTGACAACAGAAGAAATTTGTGACCTTGTGCGAGAAGTTCGCCAAGGCAATACACAATAATGAAAGTAGTTTTGGATACGAATATTTGGATATCTGCTATCATTTGGGGTGGTATTCCTGACCAAATTTTGCTTTTACGCGAACAAGAAAAACTAACAATTGCTATGTCACAACAATTGTTAGATGAATTAGAAAGCACATTCAATAAAAGAAAACTAGCACCTAAATTACAAGCTTTAAATTTAACAGTTCCTACAATTATTAATCTTATTAGAGAGTCAGTGATTTTTTATTCTATTCAGGAATTAAACGTTCCTGAACTCAGAGATATAGATGATAATATTATTTTAGCTACTGCTATTGCCGCTGAAGTTGATGTGATTATTACAGGTGATCAAAATTTACTCGTTTTAGTTGAATATCAAGGAATTGCAATTAAGACAGCAAAAGATTTTTTGTACGAATATCAAATTAAGTAAATTAATCTAATAATTCTTGATCTATATTCTGGGCTAAACTACCATTATTACCGTGCTGTACTCACTAAATACACAATATATTGATTTAAACTCACTCCTTCTCTTTCCGCAGTTTCAGATAAACGTCGATGTAATGATTTAGGCATTCTTAACATTAACTTACCACTATAACTATCATCTGTACTGGGTAAAGGAATATTATCCCCCGCTTCATAAGCTGTTTCTATCCACAATTCCCGCGCTTCATTGATATTTGTCATTGTTTCTTCTAGAGTTTCTCCTTGAGTGAAACATCCAGGTAAGTCTTTAATTTCTGCTACATATCCCACTTCTGCGTCAGGGTAAAAAGTGACGGGATATTGCAGGTTTAAATAGTATTCTAGATATGGTTGTACAAATTTCATTAATTTGCTTATAAAAACATGAGATATTAACTAACAGCAAAGTTTGTATATGGTCTGATTTGAGGATGACGAAAACCAAGTACAATATCCTGTGCAGGAACACCTGCTGCTATGAAATCATTAGCAATACCTTCTTCTGTGTCATCATATTGAATCCAAATTTTCTGATCAATTAAATCTACATGAATTGGTGTGGTATGTAGATATTGATCATCATTCCAACCGATATCTAAAACTAGATAACGTCCATGTTCATCATCAAATAAAACTTGGGAGTTATAACCATCAGGTATAGAAGCGCGATATTCGGCAGTTTCTGTTAATATTATTTTGATAATTTCTTGATATTTTAATTTGGTATCCATTGTACTATCTCCTCCTATCCCTCTTTTGGATTTAGGTTTGAGGAAGTGATGGGGTATTGTTTGTAAGGAGCATTTCTTGAAATTCAGCTTTGCGCGACCAGTATGCTACATTAGAGACTTGTTCTAGAAGAGTAATATTTTCAAGTTTCCAAATGTCTATAGTATCGTCAAATAATGAAATAAATTTGTAATTTCTCTCTTGAAGGTAGCTAAGGTCTGACCAAACAGTAAAAACATTATCAGCCCTACTATTACCTGCTGCCACGCTTGCTGTACTTAATACATCAATTAATGATATTTGGTGGCGATATTCGGTGAAAAAATCTACTTTTCGAGAACGCCCAGAACGCCCTGCAAATTTCTTATTTTGTTCAAAAGGTATTTGTTTCTCTGTTAAAAATTCTGCTACTTCTTCTATAATTGACTCAAAAGCTCTAGTCTTAAATGTAAACCAAATATCAGAAACTCTAAATGCTGCTTGCGATAAAGTTGTGACGGCAGAAGCTAAGTTTTCATTTCCTTGTATTCTAATTATTAACATTCCTCTGTATTTTTCGACACCATGAGTTAATAGTGTATCTTGAATGAGCGTTTCTTGCTTTTCTGACCTTTTCTCAGATATAGTTTGCATCCGTAGCCAGCGTAAAGTTTCACCTAAATCTGTCAAGATATATTGCCCATCTTTTTCCTTCAGATATATATCAATAACGTCACCGTCAGGATAAAGAAATGGGGTACGTATACGGATATAGTCGTTTACCGTTGAACAGGTAAACAACTTTCCAATCGTTTTGGCAATTTCTTCACAAGGGCTTAACATTAGATGAATAAATCTAGCTGTAATGGCGGTGGATCTTGCATAATTCCATTATGCTTTATTTTTGACTCTAGACAAAATTGTTGCCATACTTTGACTGGATCGGTGACAGGAGCAGTTATATCCGGTGGAACATAAGCTTCTTTATCTCGATACGACTCTTTCCAGCGATGCTTGTGTTTTTCTCCTACTAGGTTTCCATCAGGATTTTTATGATCTTGTCCTAAATCCAAAGCATATATTCTACCAGCAGCCTTATGGATGAGTGCATAGGTCAGTTTTTCTATGAGCGGGTTATAACTACCTTTGACAACAATGGGATAACCAGCATTTGAGGTAAGCTTAACACTAAATTCTACGGTAGGAGAATGGTCTTCATCTTCACTCCATAAAATATCAACATCAATTTGTTTTGTTGTATCATTTATCAATTCCTCAAATTCTGCTTGAATCAACATCAGTAGCCAAAAAAACACAACATAAATTATTGTTTCATATAAAACACTAAAAAAAACCTAGTTACTGCCAAATGCGATCGCTATTTTGATTAAACTTAATGAAATTAGGTTAAAATCCGAATATTGGCAATTTTAGGTATAAAAACTAGATTATGGCAAATGATGAGCATTTGGCAATATTGAGCAAAGGTGTAGAGGTTTGGAATAAGTGGAGGTTAGAAAATCCAAATATCACACCTGACCTGAGAGAAAATGATTTTTGGGGAGGTGATCTGTCAAGTTTTAACCTTAGAGATGCAGATATTTGTGGCGCAACCCTCAGTAACTGTACGCTATTGAAAGCTGACCTACGTAATACTAAACTTTACAGGGCTGACCTTAGTGGCGCTGACCTTTACATAGCTGACCTACGTAATGCTGATATCCGCGAAGCTAACCTCTTTATGGCTGATTTGCGTAAATGTGATTTTACAGCAGCTAACCTATCTGGTGCTTTTTTAATTAATTCTAGGATTATTGATGTAAATTTCCGCTTGGCTAATATTACAGGTGCTTATATAAAAGATTGGCTAATTAACAATAGAACAAACTTAGATGGCGTAATTTGTGAATATATATATCTTGATTGGAATAAAAAAGAAAGACGACCTATCAATGGTAATTTTGAGCCTAGAGAATTTGCCAGTTTATATAAAAAGATTATAGAAAATACAGATTTAATTATCAGCACAACTCTTGAAAAAGATAATAATATCAATAACCAAGGAGTTCAATTTTATTCAAACTCAACAATTCACACTTGGGAAAATCTACGCTTTCGCTCAAAAACAGAAATCAAAATTGCTGAAGCATTAGACAGAACTGGAGTTTTATTTGTACCCAACTCCTTAGCACGACTCACTACAACCAAAGGTAGAGAAAATAAAGAAGCTGATTTCCTCATTTGTTATAAAGGTAAATGGGGAGTTTTAGAAGTTGATGGACCTTTTCACACCGCAGAACGCAGAGTAGAAGAACAAGAAAGAGAACGCATTTTCAAAAAAAATGGTATCAAAGTTGTAGAAAGATTTGATTCTGAAAGATGTTATAACAATCCTGATGAAGTAGTCCAGGAATTTTTCAACATGATAGAAATTGGATATTCTTAAAATAATCTGACCTCACCCCAACCCCTCTCCGACACGGAGAGGGGCTTTTAAACTAAATAATTAGTAATATTAAATTAAGTATTTAAGCCTCTCCATTATTAAATGTTATTCCTTTTCCCTCTCCTCTTAGGAGAGGGTTAGGGAGAGGTTTGGACAGGGGTTATACAATATATGGTAAAATTGAATTCAAAACCACACACAAAACATGGCTACAAAAATCCCCGTTACCGTGATCACAGGCTTCTTAGGAAGCGGTAAAACCAGCATTATCCGTCACCTCCTCCAAAACAACCAAGGACGACGCATAGCAGTATTAGTCAACGAATTTGGCGAACTGGGGATAGATGGAGAATTATTAAAATCTTGTCAAATTTGCCCAGAAAATGAAACAGCAGAAAATCAAGAAACTAACATATTTGAACTGACAAACGGCTGTTTATGCTGTACCGTTCAAGAAGAATTTTACCCCACAATGAGGGAATTAATTAAACGCCGAGATAGTATAGATTATATTATCATTGAAACCTCTGGTTTAGCCTTACCAAAACCTTTAATTAAAGCCTTTCGTTGGCAAGAAATCCGCAATGCAGCTACAGTAGATGCAGTAATTACAGTAGTAGATTGTGCCGCAGTTGCTGCGGGAACATTTGCAAGTGATTTAGAAGCAATAGCAGCACAACGCCAAGAAGATGATAGTCTAGAACATGAAACACCATTACAAGAATTGTTTGAAGATCAACTTGCTTGTGCTGATTTAGTGATTTTGAATAAAACTGATTTAGTTGATAGTGAAACTCAAGCACAAGTTCTAGAATTAGTCAAGAATGAATTACCTAGAGTTGTGAAAATTGTCTCTAGTGATTATGGTAAATTAGACGCATCTATATTATTAGGATTTGAATCCGCAGTTGAAGATAATTTAGATTCTCGTCCTAGCCATCATGACACAGAAGAAGACCATGATCATGATGATGAAATTAACTCAACTCACGTGATTTTAGACCGGACATTTGACCCCGAAAAGCTACAAGCAAAATTAGAGAAACTGGTACAAGAACAAGAAATTTACCGCATTAAAGGTTTTGTGGCTGTTGCTAATAAACCCATGCGGTTAGTTATGCAAGGTGTAGGAAATAGATTTGATAAATTTTATGATCGTCCTTGGAAACTAGAAGAAGCAAAACAAACCAGTTTAGTTTTTATCGGTCGTAATTTACAATCTTCAGAAATAGAATCTCAATTAGTAGCTTTGTAATATGAATATCACAGATTTGTTTAATGTAGCCAATCTTTTTGTTTTGCCTTTTTGGGCTTTAATGATTTTCTTACCCAACTGGAAAGTTACGCGCAAGGTAATGGAATCTTATTTACCTTTTGTAGTTTTAGCTGGTGCATATTCCTATTTATTTGTCGTCAGCATTACTCCAGAAAATTCCGAAGCATGGTCAAATCCTCAATTAGCAGATATAGCAAAATTATTTGCTGATGAAAAAGTCGCTGCTACAGGTTGGATTCACTTTTTGGTAATGGATTTATTTGTCGGAAGATGGATTTATTGGGAAGGACAAAAAACTGGGATTTGGACAATTCACTCTTTGGCTTTGTGTTTATTTGCTGGCCCTTTAGGTGTACTTTCTCATATTTTCACCTATTGGATTACAAAAGCTTTTTCTAAAGGTTCTGACAGTGCGAAGCTAGAAGAAAAAACTGCTGCTAATTAAATTGACAGTTGAGAATTAAGAAAACAGGGTTTAGCATTGCTAAACCCTAAAAATTTTATGTTTAGAGATATTTAATGAAACGTCTCAATGTGATTTATAACATCCAGAAGATTAAATTTATTAAGCAGCTGTAGCTATCCTATATTGAGAATCTAACCAACAGAGTGGTAGTTCCTCACCAGATGGAAAAACTAACTCTTCCTTTTTATAGATGTCTGTTTCCTGTTCTTCTTGTCCTTCTTGGTCTTGGGCGTGGACAATTTCACTATTGGGATCAAGTAGTTCCTGAATATCGACTATTTTAACTAAATTCTGGCTATCTTTGAGTTGTAAAAGCATAGTACGAGACCCTCCATTAATTATTTCGTGTAGTGTTGATGTGTGAATTTTAAACGCAGAGGTACGCGGAGGTTAGCGCAGAGGTACACAGAGGAAGAGATTAAGAGATAGTTTAGATTTCTCTTTGATATTTTTCCAAAATATCTACTAAGGCAACTTGGCATTGCAAGGGTAATAAATCAATTAAAGCTAGTTCCTTTCTACCACCGCCAATTTTAACTGGGATAGATTCCAAGACTTGAATAACTTGATCTTCATTGACAGTCTTGGAAGTAATTAAAGGATATAACTGTTCAGCAACAACGGTATGAAGTTTGGCATTAGATAAATAAAGATGCCACTTAGCAACATCTATATAGACAGTTTCGCCAATTTCAGCTGCTAGGGCTTCTAGTAATTCTGTGGTATTAGTTTTAGCCATTGAAATAACCTTATGGGAAATAATAGCCTGAACCTTTAGCTTATCTCACATTATTACGCAATTAGCTAAAATATCTCTACTACCACAGGTTACAATTACCCCAGCTTCAGCAGTCATTCTTTAGGTAGATTTAGGGGGTGTTTGATCGTAATTAGCGATCGCACTAATATAAATTAGATGCAGCAGTACTACACCTACCCAACCGATTGTTAAAGGTGTTAACCACTCCCAGGATGTGGCTTTCAAGATGTGGAAAAACCACAACCCCGAATTGACAGTAGCAGCAACAGCTACATGAAAAGCAAAATTCATCCGGTCATCTAATTTGCGAAAATCTGGGTCTTTGCGATCAGGTTTGCGAGGCCAACGAGGAGGCATAAATAATAAATATTTGTGAATTTGTTACAGAGGTTCATACACCCTCATCATTTTAAGGGTTTTAGGTGTCAGTTGCTTACATAAGTAGTCGTGCAAAATAAATTATCTAGTTAGGGGAGGGAATAGGAATAGTCAAAGAATACAGAGATTTTTATTTTTTGGCAAAATGTATAATTAATTTTCCTGAGGTAATTACCTACATTAGAGTAACTGAATTTTCGTAAGCCAACTCCATAGTCTCCAGTAACTTGGGAATATCATAGGGTTTAGTTACCCAATAGGAAATACCCAAAGTTGAAACTAATTCCTCTGGATAGCCATAAGCCGTAGCGAATACAATAGCTAAATTTATACCCAGGGTCTGAAGGTGTTGGTAAACTTCAACTCCTGTGAGTTCAGGCATTCTATTATCTAAAATCAATAAATCTGGTTGACACTTAAATACTTTTTCTAAAGCTTCTTTACCATCTTTTGCTTCTCTGACATCCCACCCTTCTTGATGCAGCAAAAAAGAGAGCATCTCTCGACAATCTTTGTCATCTTCGGCAATCAGGACTTTGCGCTTTATTAAATTTTGATCCTTCATAAATTTTTTTTGGTTATGGGTAGAGAAAAAATCTCAGTCTTTGGTTCTGATTTGGAAGAATTTAATCCAGGAAGCAGGGTAAGCTCATCTAATTTGGTATAGTATGAACTTGACAAAAGAAACAAGATAAGCAGCAGGAAGCAGAGAAAAATTTTACTTGACATGACAGCAAAAG
>NZ_JACJST010000046.1 GCF_014698305.1 Anabaena lutea FACHB-196
TAGATAGGTCTTATTGACAATACCTGACCTATCTTTTTCTACCATAAATCGTCACATTCTTTACACTGTACTGTTTCCAGCCTTCTTTGTCTCCCCTTCAGGGTTTATTCAGCAAGCCCTACAATAGTTAAACCCACATTCCCAAATGTGGGAAAAAAGCAACACCCAGGAATTAAAAATTTCTGAGTGTAGTTAATAAACTGAAATTATGAACTTGTGAAAATAATTTTGATTTATAAATTCTTAAACAATCAAAATATCTTGATTAACCACAAAATCAGTAGGTTTATTTTCCAGATTAGCAAATTGAGTTCCTTGGTAGAACAAGCCGCCAGTAGCATTATTGTAACTAAAACTATTGTGGTCAACTATTCCAGAACTACCAAGAGATATTGAAAAACTAAATCCAAGTCGAGAAACTTGAATTTTGTCACCTTCGGCACTATTGAAATCTTTGATAACGTCTGAACTGTCCAAAAGAGAGTTGAAAACAAATTTATCAGCCCCAGCCCCACCTACGAGGGTATCATAGCCAAATCCACCTACTAAGGTATCATTACCTAATCCCCCTACTAAATTATCATTGCCAATTCCACCAGTGAGGCTATCATTGCCATCACCACCAAATACAAAAGACGAGTAGTCGTTAGATGCAGTGAGTGTATCATCACTTATACCGCCTGTAACAACTGCATAAGTTCCACCTTGTGCAAAGCTGATAAATTCTGCATTGCTAACAGTGTCAGTACCTTCATTACCATCAGCGATATTTTGATCAATTATTTGCAAATCGCCATTGTTTAGGAAAGAAATACCATAATCTGCATAGTATCCTGCATAAAATACAGTATCAGTACCATCACCACCATTTAAAATATCATTGCCCGCGCCGCCACTGATTTGATCATTTCCAGCGCCACCATTGAGAATATCATTGTCAGCGCCACCCCGCAGTTTATCAACATATTGCGTACCAGTAATCTCAAACTTTTCAACATTGCTGTATGTAAGCAAGGGAAAAGCGTTGTAACCATTAGAGCTACCAGGAGGTATGCTGTTGTCATTACTGTAAATGGCATTTTGTCCGTAATACTGCACCTCAATCCCAACACCATTATTAAACTGACTATAGTCTGCTTTGAGAGTGTCAATACCAGCACCACCATCTACAGTTCCATCTATGTCAACTAAAATATCATCACCGTCACCACCATTGAGGTAATCATAACCAGCGCCACCAACGAGAGCATCATTACCACCAGCACCATTGAGGATATCATTGCGATCGCTACCAAACAGCAAATCTCCATACTGTGTTCCAGTAACTTGAAATTGCTCAATATTGGTGTAATCAAGTAGAGGAATTGTACTTGAGTTGCTGTAAATTTCCGTCCGATACCAAAAGCCAAGATTAATACCAATACCATTATTAAACTGACTGTAGTCAGCTCTGAGAGTATCAATACCAGCACCACCATCTACAGTTCCATCTATATCAATGAAAACATCATTCCCATCACCACCATTTAAGATATCAAAACCAGCCCCACCACTGATTTCATCATCACCAGCCCCACCGTTGAGGATGTCATTACTAGCACCACCCCGCAGCTTATCGGCATATTGTGTACCCGTGATTTCAAACTTCTCAATATTGCTATATGTAAGCAAGGGGAAAGCGTTATAACCCAAGGGACTACCAGGAGGTATGCTGTTGTTATTACTATAGATGGCATTTTGTCCGTAATACTGCACCTCAATTCCATAACCATTATTAAACTGGCTGTAGTCCGCTTTTAGAGTGTCAGTACCAGCACCACCATCCACATTTCCTTGAATGTTAATCAAAATATCATTGCCAGCCCCACCAAAGAGGTAGTTATAACCACCACCACCATTGAGGATGTCATTATTAGCGCCACCCCGCAAAATATCGTTATATTGTGTACCAGTAATCTCAAACTTCTCAACATTGCTATATCTAAGCAACACAGAAGCAGGGACAGAAGAATTTGCACCATAGGGATTAAGGTTGTAATTGCTATAGATAGCACTTTCCCCGTTGTATCCCACTTCAATGCCAACACCATTATTAAACAGGCTGTAGTCTGCTCTAAGAGTATCAGTACCAGCACCACCATCAACAATACCTTGAATATCAATTAAAGTATCATTACCATCTCCACCATTCAGGTAGTCAAAACCAGCACCACCATTGAGGTTATCATTACCACCTCCACCACTGATTTGATCATCACCATCACCACCATTGAGGTTGTCATTATAAGCGTAACCTTGCAAAACATCGTTATATTTTGTACCTGTGATTTCAAACCTCTCAACATTGTTGAAAGTCAGTAAACCACTACCATCAACGCGACTAAAGATGATGTTGTATCCCAACCATCCCACATGAATACCAGCACCATTATCGAACTGGCTATAGTCTGCCTTTAGAAAATCAATACCAGCACCACCATCAACATTACCTTGGGTATCAACTAAAATATCATCACCATCTCCACCATAGATATAATCGTAGCCTTCCCCACCATTGATATTATCGTTGCCACCACCACCGTAGATGGTATCATTTCCTTCATCACCATTTATGACATCGTCGTTATTTCCACCAGTGAGGAAATCATCGCCGCCTTTTCCAGAAATTACCCAAGATAAACCGTCATTAGGTGCGGTAAAGATATTATTGTGATTGTCACCTGTATATCTAGGCATTTTAGTTTGTCCTTTATTTTTCAAAGTAAAAGTGATGTTTTCCGTGAGGTGATTAACCCCGGTTTTATGTGTCATGGAGTTTGGCATTAGCCTTTGAACTCCTTGCTGAGTTACACGGTTCACTTTTGAGGTTTATGCAATTTTGAAAGAACAAAGCTAAAAAATTTTTATGTTCATAAAAAACTACACCCAAGAATTCAAAATCATCTCTGGGTGTAGCTATAGAGGTTGTCAGTTAGATGAGAAAATTCAGTTATCATCCAACTCATACATTACAAGGAGTTCAAATTTTTCACCTGTTATAGTAGACTTAAAATTATGAATTTATCAGACCAATTTCCGCAGAGTTCTAAACAAGCTGAATGTCTAAAGTAACGCTGAAACTAGCAGGTTTGTTCTCAAGAGTAGCAAATTGAGTTCCTTGGAATGACAAGCCTCCAGTAACATTATTATAGCTGAAACTATTGACATCAGTAATCCCAAATCCAACTTTAGAAATCTGAATTTTGTCACCTTCCACCCGACTAAAATCTTTGATAACATCAATTCCTTCTAGCTTGGAGTTGAAAACAAAGTTATCTGCACCAAGACCACCAGTGAGGGTATCATTGCCAGCACCACCTTTGAGGATGTCATTGCTAATGCCACCCTGTAGAATATCTGCATATTTTGAACCTGTGATCTCAAACTTCTCAATATTGCTGTAACCAAGTATGCCCTGACCACTAAAGCGGCTGAAAATCTGATTTTGTCCCAAATATCCCACATGAACACCAGCACCATTGTTAAGTAGGCTGTAGTCTGCCCTGAGAGTGTCAGTGCCTACACCACCATCAACAGTACCTTCTGTATCAATCAAAATATCATTACCATCTCCACCAAAAAGGTAGTCATTACCAGTCCCACCATCCAGGATATCATTGCCAGCCCCGCCACGGATATCATCATTGCCAGCACCACCACTGAGGATGTCATTGTTAGCGCCACCCTGTAGAATATCTGCATATTTTGAGCCTGTGATCTCAAACTTCTCAATATTGCTGTAACCAAGTATGCCCTGACCACTAAAGCGGCTGAAAATCTGATTTTGTCCCAAATATCCTACATGAACACCAGCACCATTGTTAAGTAGGCTGTAGTCTGCCCTGAGAGTGTCAGTGCCTGCACCACCATCAACAGTACCTTCTGTATCAATCAAAATATCATTACCATCTCCACCATTGAGCGTGTCATAACCAGCCCCACCTGTGATGGTATCGTTACCAGCACCGCCATTAAGGGTATCGTTACCAGCACCACCATCCAAGATATCATTGCCAGCCCCGCCATCTAAGATGTCATTGCCTGCACCACCTTTGAGGATGTCATTGTTAGCACCACCTCGCAAAACATCGGCATATTGTGTACCTGTAATCTCAAACTTCTCAACATTGCTGTATCTAAGTAAGACAGAAGCGTTGTAACCCAAACCACTGCCAGGAGTTATGCTGTTATCATCGCTATAGATGGCATTTTCTCCGTTGTATCCCACTTCAATCCCAACGCCATTATTAAACAGGCTGTAGTCTGCTCTGAGAGTGTCAATGCCTGCACCACCATCAACAATACCGTCGATATCAATCAAGATATCATCACCATCACCACCATTGAGCGTGTCATAACCAGCCCCACCTATGAGGGTATCGTTACCAGCACCGCCATTAAGGGTATCGTTACCAGCCCCGCCATCTATTTTGTCATCTTTAACTCCACCCGTGAGAACGTCATTACCGCCCTTTCCAGAAAATACCCAAGATAAACCGTCATTAGGAGCAGTAAAAACATTATTGTTATCGTCACCAGTGTATGTAGGCATTTGAGTTTGTCCTTATATTTTTCAAAGTAAAAGTGTTGTCACATCTGAGGTGATTAACCTCGTTTTTTGCGTAATGGAGTTTGGCCTTAGCTTTTGAACTCCCTGCTGATTTACACGCTGGGGTTTTGAGTTTTATGCAGCTATTTGGAAAAATAAAAAAGGAAAATTTGCTGACTTGATCAAAAGTCAGTCTTGGTAAGTATTGTGGCTTTACTGGACGCAAACTTGATTATTATTTCGTAGGGTGGGCAATGCCCACCAACCCTTATTAGGGCTTGCTGTTCGCGGAGCGTGCCGTTAGGCATATAAATGTAAAACCTAGATAAATCAAGGGATTCAAGGGTAAAAAAGGTGAATTAGGTGCAAGATGTGAATTTGCTTAGAAACCGGAATTGATTGAGATCACAATGCCAGCAACCTACAGCCAATTTCCCAGCAAGACATAAGATGCCCAATGCACAGGATGTCGATAATCAGGGTCTTTTAATAGTGAAAGTTGAGCTAGTCGCAGTGCTTCTGCCTTCGTCACTTGCTTAGTTGCTAACTCTTTATAAAATTGACCAATGAGAAGCGCCCCAGATTCATCATCAAGACTCCAAAGAGAAGCTAAGGTACTACGTGCGCCGGCTTGAATTGCTACCCCAGCTAATCCTAAAGCCGCTCGTTTGTCTCCTTCGGCAGTTTCGCAAGCACTCAAAACGAGTAATTCAATGGGTTCAGGTCTAGTTTTTTCTCTGCTGCGAAGTAAGTCTTTTAATTCATTCACCTTCATGGGTTTATCCCAAGCCAACACAAAGGTTTCATCAGCATTAGAACTAAATTGACCGTGAGTTGCTAAATGCACCACAGAAAAGGGAAGAGAGTCAATTTGTTGGCGTAAAGCTGCACTCGTAAATGTTTGATTCAGGAGAACTTCGCTAGGAACTTCTGACTCAACTGCTTTTAATTCTTCATTGACATTCGGTAAAGAACTAAATCCATGTCGTGCTTCTGCCAGTCCAGCTACCAATGTTTTCAGCCTACTTTGCTGTAAAGGACGAGGACCCAATAACTCTAAACCGGGCGTAAGTGCCACACTGTATTTTTCTAATAAATATTGTTTGCCATCATATAAAGCAGCCATTGGGATATTCCGCAAAGCACCATCCAAAATAAAAACTAATGTTTTCACCTGACTTTGAGATAGTTCTGTTTGTACGGGACGAATCAACCAATCATAAACCTTGGCAGATAATAGTTTTCCTTCGGGAGTTGTGTAAGGTTTTTCTAAATTGAGTCTGAGTTGTTCTGCAACTTCTTCAACTTCATGTTGAGATACTTTGGCAGCGTAGTGACGTAATGCTTGTTGGGGTAAACTTAGAATTACTTCTAGTTTGTCTTGGAGAATAATTGGATAAATTACTGCTGCTTTTGATTGTTGAATCTGTTCAATTGGTACTATCTGTCCTTCTAGACAAGCGGAACGAAAAAAGTTATCAAGTTCTGCTAATTGTAATGATTCAATTACTTGACGGGCTTGTTTTAGCTGCTCTTGACTAGGTTCTGTGCTTGTTCCTGGATTTAAAAGTAGTTCTACATATTCACGATACACAGGTTCTACAGTTTCCCGAAAGGAAAATTGGATATCTGTGTTGATTGCCACCAAATCACTCCGCAGAGATTTTAACGTTGTGAAGGCTATTTTATAAGCATCCGTCGCTAGTTTGATTGCCCCTTGAGCTTTTAAGATGCGTCCTAATTGCCACTGCCATTGATAGGCAACATCTGGAGCATTAATAGCTTGGGCTAGTTGTAAAGCTTGTTCGGTTAACTCTTGAGCATTTGACCATTGCGGAATTTGTTCATAAAGTCCACCTAAATAACCTAAAGCATAGGATTGGGCTTTTTGGTCATTTAAACTTTTGGCTTGTTTAACTGCTGTTACCAATAACTGAGCAGATTCAGTTTTTTTAATTCCCAGTTTTACCAAACTTTTAGCAAGGTTAATGCGAGCATAAATTGAAGACCGACTGGGAGATAAGTTGGCCAGATTAGGCTGGATTTGTATCCACAGATTTTCAGCTTTTTGTGCTTGTCCAGTGGATATTAATAAGTAAATTTGATTAATTTGAGCCTGAATTTGTGTAATGTTTGCAGGTGAAGTAGTAGCTGCCTCTTCATAGTATTTTAATGCAGATTCTGTATCGCCTTGGGCATAAGCTGTGTTACCCAAACTGAGTAAAGTGGCGCTCAGTTCTGGTGTTAATACATCTGCACTCTGTAATACTTGCAAACTTTGCTGCAAAACTTGCCGAGAATCACCAAAAGCCCCCACTAATCTGAGAACATTGCCCAAACTACGCAAACCTGTACTTTTCAATTGCCGGTTTGGCTGATTTACCAGTAATTGTTCCACATCGGCTAGGGTTTTACGAGCTTGGAGGTAAAGCCCTAAAGCTTGTTGAGCTTGTGCCTGATTAATTAAACTGCCAATTTTGCCTTGTGTATACCCAGCTTCAGTATAAATAGCATCTGCTTGTTGCCAAGTATTCAAAGCTGGTTCGGCTTGACCTTGAGCTAATTCTAAACTTCCTTGAGTATTAAGAGCTTGGGCTAAAATTAGCTTTGTTTGTGGAGTTTTTTGTTCTTTATTCCCCAATAGTTTCAAACTGGAAGTAATTGCTTCCTTTGCCTGCTGCCACTGTCCCAACTGCTGATAAGCTAAGGCAAGATAATTTAGCACCATAGCTTGAGACGATAGATTATTTTCTGCTTTGAGTGCCTGTTGCCAAATATTTACAGCTTCTGCATATCGTTCTGCTTGGTACAGTTCTCTACCTTGCTGAATTAAATTTGAGTTAGATAAGTATTGTGTAGAATTATCCCCGATTTCCTTGGCTTGTAAAAGCGGAAAAATAAAAGAGAAAGGTGGGACAGAAGAGGCTGTAACTGGTCTAAATTCTGGCATCAGCGTTAGACTCATCCCTATTAGCATACAAAGCAGAAAAGCTAGAGCTTTACGCCAAAATCTCTGCTGTTTTTTTGTGATTTGCGAGTCTAACATCATAACTAGCTAATTACTCATAATTAAGTTTTTTCCTATTCCCTATTCTCTATTCCCTATTCCCTTTTGCTATTTGCACAACTAACAGGTGTAACAAAAGAATTGTGAAGGGTAGTAGTGGGTGCTTGAGCTACGAGGGTGATACTACCATCAGCACCAATTACCCAGCCTTGAGCTTCTACAATTGCAGCAGGTCGTTGAGAAAGGCTTTTGTCTTCTTTTTGAGAGTTGGTCAATTTTTCATTCAGCAAAGCATGGGGTTGTAAGTCGTACCAGACTGCATCACTACTGAGAAGTTCACTGGGGTTAGCTGGTAAACCACCCCGTCCAGTAACTATAAATTCACTTTCTTGACTGGCTGTTGTTCCTCCAGCACCTCTACAGGTTTGGGAAATTAATTTGGCAGCATCTACTATATTTGTAGGTAATGCTACTAGTCCATTATTGGGGTCGGTATCAAGTGTGTTGAGATTCACTTGACCATTTAATGAAGGATTGGCTTGGGAAATAGCTGTGATGTCACTCGTGGGCAAAGATACGGAATTTAGCTGGGTAGGGTCGTTTGTTCCCAATAACCTCTCTAAATCTGCACGAGTACGTGGTGTTAGTCCAAAAATACTTTGAGCAGTAATATCTACTCTTCCACCATTGCCAATAAAAGCATTGGCGGTAATATCGTTATTTTCTGAAGGAAAAGCAACGATAAATGGGGTATTGATGGTAATGTTACCTCCATTACCTCCTGCCTGAGCAGTTCCAGCAGTGGTGGAAATCAGACTATTGCGCCTTAATAACAACAGGTCTTGTAGTTGGAGTTGAATATTACCGCCAGTATTACTCGCTGTTTCCGCAGAAATCACAGCATCGTTATCAAGGGTTAAGGTTCCGGCTTGGATATGAATAATACCGCCTATTCCACTACCTTGATTATCGACAGCAATTTTAGCACCATCACGAAGGATCATGACTTGGGGATTAATGAAGATATTACCACTGTTGCCCGTAGCATCAAGGGTTGTATTAGCAAAAATTCCACTGTTAGTACCTGTTATGGTCACGCGATCGCTTACTCTTAAACTAATGTCTCCTGCCGGATTCGTGCTGCTTGTTGATGTGAGAAGTTTTCCACCACTAACAGCATCAAAAGTATTTGCTGTCACTGTAATATTGCCTGCTTTACCCATGCCGTTGCTTTGAGCATTTAAACGCGCACGGTTACTAATTGAGAGTGACCCGGCAATAATCTGGATATCTCCACCTTTGCCTTCTGCACCCAAAGATACTGTGCTAAATGCTCCACTGCTGAAGTCCAATAAACTGACTCCATCAAATGAAACCATATCCTGCGCTTGAATCAAAATACTCCCCGCATCTCCCTGGCCACGAGTTTGAGAGCTTAACGCAGCACCATTGGTAACCGAAAGTGAGCCTGTAGTAATATGAATATTTCCTCCCTTACCTACTGCACTTGGTTCCACGGCACTGATAGCTCCACTGGGTAATCCATAACTAGCAGTACCCTTAAAAGAAACTTGATCGCGAGTTTTAATAGTGATATTGCCTGCATCTCCTTGTCCAATTGTCGCCACCTGTAGTTGAGCGCCATTACTAACAAAAAGCGACTCTGCTGTGATTTGGATATTTCCTCCCTTACCCACTGCATTTTCAGACACTGTGCTGAATGCTCCACTGGGAAATTCATCTTCACTACTTACGCCATCAAAAGCAACCCCATTTACCCCACGAGTTTGAATTGTGACATTGCCTGCATCGCCGTTGCCAAAAGTGCTAGAACTCAGTTGAGATCCGTTAACAACTGCAAGGGAATCTGCCGTGATTTCAATATTTCCTCCTTTACCGAATATTGCACGGCTTGATACCTGACTTGCCATATCACTTTGATCCAGTAAGACCGCTTCACGGACTTGAATAGTAATATTACCTGCACTTCCTTGACCAGCAGTACCGGAATCTAAGAAAGCAGTATTAATCATTGAGAGAGACCCGGCTTGGATGTTAATATTTCCGGCTTGACCTACGGCTTTTGGGGCTATGTCGCTAACTATTTTGGTAGAGTAATTTTCACCATTGAGTCCATCAATTGTCACCGTGTCACGAGCTTGAATTGTGACGTTACCTGCATTTCCCTGTCCAAGAGTACTAACAATCACTTGAGAGCCATCACTCATCAAAAATGAGCCTGTCCCTACCTTAATATCACCACTATTACCTGTAGCATTCTGCCCAACTGTGTTTTTGATTGTACTCGACTGCCTTAATCTGATTAAATCGGTGGCATTGAGGGTAATATCTCCAGCTTGATTGCCAAAAGTTCCTAAACCAGACCCGATGCCGGCTTGAATGTTACTTCCTCCTGCAATATCGATGTTTCGAGAGGAAATTGCGATACTACCACCATTTTCGGCTGTAACATTGAGCTTGGCATGATCGCTAAGTGAAACATCTGCTCTGGGTACACTCTCAGGTAAGCTCATACTCAAATTGTTACCCGCAAACGTCAACTCGACACTTCCCGGTGCTGCTAACCCACCCAAATTAATTCTACCCCCCAAGGCATTCAAGCTCCCTCCACTCAGGTTGATGTCGCCTCCCAACAGCAATAAACTTCGACCATCGGCAACCCGTAAACCAAACGTCTGCTGTCCTGAGCGATCTAAACCTGTAGGTGCGACTGATCTACTTTCAATACTTGCTGCCCTAATTTGGTTGAAAAATAATGCTGAAGGATTGACACTCAGCAAGGGGATTTTCTCAGGGTTTGAAGCGCTGAAAAAACCCTGATTACCAAATTGAACACCATTTGCTGTACTCGCTACAAAAGAACCTGCAATATCTAATTTGGCATTTTCTCCAAAAAAGATCCCTTTGGGATTAATTAAAAATAAGTTGGCATTACCTAAAACTCCCAAGGTCCCCAAAATATCAGCACGGTTGTTCCCTGTGACTCGTGTGAGGATATTTTCTACACCTGTGGGGTTGGAGAAATAAACCCGTTGCCCATCACCAATGCTAAATTCACGAAAGCTGTGAAATAGGTTTGCACCTCTCACTGCACCACCATCAATTAGATCACCTATTGCTCCTTTAATATCAACTTTCGGTTTTACCAGAGATGCTTCATTGCCCAATGTAGTATCAGGTTTAATTTGAGCAAGGACAACAGGTTGTCCCACAATCATGGGACTAAGCGCCAAGATTGCTATCCTCAAAAACCAAACTTCGTTTGACCACTTAACCAAAATATTGATAAAATAAGACATATTTATTTTTCAAAAAATTACATATTTTGAATTTTATTAATTCAATAATCTACACTCTTTTTTTTGTTTTGTATGCTTTACAGAAAAAGCTCAAGTAGGTTTTGTGTATTTTCAACCTTAGACTCAAATCGATATTAAATAAAATATGAATGCAGGTTGTTTAACTATCAAAGAATTTACGGAAGCGGTAGGTGGTGGAATTACACCGCGAATGGTGAGACATTATCATCAATTAGGACTATTACCACAAGCGGTGCGATCGCACAGTAATTATCGCCTATACAGCCAAAAAGATGTCATCCGATTACAAAGAATTGTTGCACTTAAACAGCAAGGATTTCAACTCAACCACATTCGTCACATTTTGGAAGTGAACGAAGCAGACACAAATCATAACCTGATGGCGCAACTACAACAACAGTATCAGGCAATAACACAACAAATTTCTCAGTTGCGACAAACAGCTTCAGCTTTAGAAGGTTTGTTAGGGAGAGATGAACATTGTCAAATCATACAAGCTGAAGTTTTAGCCCAAATTAAGTTACTGGAAGTTGACACCCAAGCAGGTTTAGGGGGACTAGAAAAACTGTGGAGTCGGTTAGACACTGAAGTTCACAACCATTCAGAAGTATTCCCAGAATCCCTCAAACGCTTATTACCTGATTTATCCAATCGTTCAGAAATTGAACAACATCTAATTTCCCAATTAGTTTTAGCTTGCGGTGATGTAAGTTTGGTATCTTTTTTGCGGTTGAGTCGGGAAGCTATAGCAGCCAGTCGAAAAGCCCTAAAATCTGGTTGTGAGATTATTGTTGATCTTCCCACAGTTGCAGCTGTTTTAGACCAAACGCGATTAGCCCATTTGGGATGTCTAGTCACAACTTTAATTGATAATCCCCACATTACCACTGTCACAGAAGCGGAACAATCATTTTGGCAAGATCAAAAATGGCGAGAAACATTGCTGCAACTAAATACGGGGGCTATACTGGTGGTTGGTTATGCCCCTTCAGTATTGCTGGAAATCTGTACAGCCCTTGAAAACCAGAAAATTCAGCCAGCACTAGTGATAGGAATGCCTATCGGCTTTAGTCATGCACCCGCAGCCAAGCGAAAACTTATGGAACAAAATGTGCCTTTTATTACTATTGAAGGATCTTTAGGTGGTGGATTATTAGCTACCACAGTTCTGAATTCCTTGGTAGAGTCGCTGATTGATAAGCCGAATTGTCATTGTTATCTCAAAGAAACCCTCGTATAAACTATACCCAAAAGCTTACAGTTTTTACTAGATCAACAAAACGTAGTATGGATTAATTTTTAGTAAATTCGGTTACTGGGGATAAACATAACTAAAGATGTATAATTAACGCGTCTCCTCTATACAAAAACATCTTGACAATTAGCCCACTTTACTATTTTTTATACCTTAATAAGGGGCATATGTGGCAACAAGAAAAAAAAGATAGTTTCATTGTTAGTTTGGCTTTATCGTTGAGCTTGGCTACCATTCCCATGGCAGCAAATTTCTTAATTTCCAGACCTGTATTGGCAGAATCTACAACTGATGCGGCCACTTTCCCACTGCCACAAACAGTGGAAAATGGAACTACAGTGCGGATTGATGGTTCCAATAGCTTGGTGATGATTAACCAAAACCTCAAAGATGACTTTGAAAAAAAGTTCTCTGGAACAAAGGTAGAAGTGAGTGTTAATGGGACTGATGCCGCACTGCAAGGTTTGCTAGATGGCAAAATAGATATAGCTGCGATCGCTCGTAGACTAACACCAGCAGAACAAGCCCAAGGTTTAGAACAAATCAATTTACGTCGAGAAAAGATTGCTATTGTAGTGGGTGCAAACAATCCGTTCAAAGGCGGTTTGACAAGTGAGCAGTTCGCCAAGATTTTTCGGGGAGAAATCACAGACTGGTCAGAACTAGGAGGATCTGCTGGTAAGATTCGGTTTATCGATCATCCTCCAACTAGCGATACTCGTAATTCCTTTCGCAACTACCCAGCCTTTAAATCCCGTGAATTTGCCACAGGTACTAATGCCATCCAAGTTACTAATGATAACATTGCCCAAATCATCAAAGAATTAGGCACAGACGGTATCACCTATGTGATGAATAATCAGGTATCAATGCTGCCAGATGTGCGAAAACTGAAAATACAGGAAATTTCCCCAGATAATTCTAGATATCCCTTTTCCCAGCCTTTAGTTTACGTTTACAAGCAAAATCCCAGCCCCGGAGTAGCTAATTTTCTCGGCTTTACAACTGCAAACCCCGGAAAAAAAGCGATAGAAGAGGCTATAAATGCTGAAGCATCTGCGATCGCAGCCCGTGCATTACAAAGTTTTAGTACAGAAACTACCACAAGTTCTATACCAGCGGCTACACCCACAGCAATTGCTTCACAATCAGAAACTTCATCATCTACCGTTAATTCAGCTAACGAGCAACAGTTTGTGACTCCTTGGGACAATAATCCTAATGGGCAAAGGAATATAGTACTTTGGATGGTCTTATCTTTGTTGCCAATTGTTGGCTTAGGTGGCTTCTTAACTTGGTGGTTACGGGGAAGACGGCAATCCATCAGTGAAAACACAAATGGCTTGGAAGTTGATACTTCTATAAAATCAGTTTCAGACACAACATCTGACGAATACAACTTTATCCCCTCTATTAACAACAACACTACCCCCACTAACGGAACATCTCACCACACTCAAAACACCACATCAACCCTATCCAACACAGAAGAGAATTTCATTCTCACTGATACTGAAAGTTTAGGATCTGGTTTAACAGCCATAGCTGTCAAAGAAAAAAACACCCCAGCAGAAGATAAAAATCAGGTGGAAATTTCTGCTGAGACAATTGCTCTTGATTGTGGTGAAGTTGTCTGGGACACAGAAGCACCAGTGGCTGTTGTCAAGAGTCCCTATCCCTCAGTCCCAAATATTTCAGAACTACCATTTGATCTAGAACTGCCAACAGATGATCTCACCAATTCCCTCTTAGAATTACTAAATGAACCAGCAGAGACATCTAATCAACATTCCACAACTTCGCTTTCAGAATTACTAAATGAACCAGCAGAGACATCTAATCAACATTCCACAACTTCACTGTTAGAATTACTCGGTGTACTAGCAACCTCAGCTAATGACGGTTCCAATACTTCACTGTTAGAGTTACTTGGTGTGCTAACAACATCAAGCGATGGAGAGTCTAACACCTCACTTTTAAAATTACTGACTGTACCCACAGCAACATCTGATCAAGATTCCACAACTTCACTTTCAGAATTACTGGGTTTGTCACCAGGATCATTAGATGTGGAACTACCAACAGATGAGATAAAAAATTCACTACCTGATTTATCAGATGACTTCAGAGAGGTATTGAATACCTTGACTGACGAGGCTGAACTCAAGGCTAATTTGACAGAAGAAGTTACTAATTGGTCAGATGCAATTGGTGATGGTAGTATCGTCTTCACACCCCGCACTCCTAAATGGGCTTATGTTTCTTGGTATGTTTCGGAAACTCAGAAACAAGCGCTGCAAAACAAAGGCGGTAATTTCTTAGCAGTGCGACTGTATGATGTCACTGATATTGACCTCAGTTACCAGATTCCCCAGCTAGTGCAACAGTATGAATGTGAAGAAGCAACACATGATCGTTACCTGGCTATTCCCCAAGGAAATCGTGACTACATGACAGAAATTGGTTATGTTACTTATGCTGATAGCTGGTTGTGTATAGCTCGTTCTGGTGTTGTTCGCGTTTTCAGTCGTTCTAGTGCAGATTTCTGGTTTGTTACAGATACTGAGCTAGTTATTCAGGGAGCAACAGAGCCTGGTACAACTGTTACTATCAATGGTAACAGCATTAAACTCAAATCTGATGGTACTTTCCATTTCCGTGTTCCCTTTTCAGATAACTTACTCAACTATCTGATAACAGCAACGTCTGCTAACGGAGGACAACAAAGAACTATCTCTAAGAAGTTCTCTCAGGAAAGTTTAGATAGTTAAGTTTTAGCAACTAGGAGTGACTTTTTTCCACTAATCACTCCTACTCCTCTCAATTTTCAATCTATTCTCATACTCAAATCCAACCACCTTGATTGCGTAATCGGCGCACTACTAGAAATATAATCAATACCCGTTTCTGCCACAGCGTGAATAGTCTCCAAAGTCACATTTCCCGAAGCCTCAATCTTCACTCGACTATCCTGCTTACGAATCAACTGCACTGCTTCACCCATCATCTCCAAAGGCATATTATCCAACATAATAATGTCGGCTTTATGCTCTAATGCTTCTTGCACCTGTACCAAACTTTCCGTTTCCACCTCAATTGTTAGAGGATAAGGAATTTGGGAACGAACACGGATAATAGCTTGCCCAATTCCACCAGCAGCTACAATGTGATTATCCTTAATCATTACCGCATCATCTAACCCCATCCGGTGGTTAATCGCACCACCTAGAGCCGTAGCGTACTTTTCCAAGATTCTCAATCCCGGTGTAGTTTTGCGTGTATCCACCAACTGGGCAGGTAAATCTGCTATTTTCTCTACATATATATTAGTCAGAGTTGCAATTCCACTTAACCGCATCGCCAAATTTAGCGCCACCCGTTCCCCCATCAACAGCGCATCCAAAGCACCATTAATTTCTGCTACCACTTCTCCCGGTTCACACTTTGCACCTTCAGACTTTACAGCTACAAAGCCCACTTTAGGATTCAGCAACTCAAACACCCTGGCTGCAACTGGTAAGCCAGCAATTATTCCAGGTGCTTTTGCTACCCATTTCGCTTGTCCTAACGTCGCATTTTGGGATAAAAGAGATTGAGTAGTGCGATCGCCTCTACCAATATCCTCCAACAACCAACTTTGCAACAACTGATCCAGTACCAAAAACGTTGGAAGTACAGCCACGGAACCTTTCATCTAATTTCTTACCTCTGGAATTGAGTTCAAATTCTTCTATGTCTACTCAACCCTATCAACAATTGTTTCATGTCCTGCGAGCGATCACAGAAATTCCAGACAGAGTCAGAAATCAACAAACTCAGCGATATATTCTACTTGGTAAATCTAAACTGCTTTATTTATTGCAACGGTTTTTGCCCCAAGTCGCAGAAAAATCGTTCGTCCAGGCTTATAAGTCCATCTGGATTTATGCCCATTCCCTACTTTTATCCCACCCAAGTCTTATCCCATAAGGATTTAGACCGCTTAAAAAAATTCCCAGAAAAAAGTTGGAAAAAGAGTTGACATTGTAAAGGAGGTTCGATATATTAAATAAGTGCCGGAGAGAGAACGCCGCAAAGCGAACT
>NZ_JACJST010000047.1 GCF_014698305.1 Anabaena lutea FACHB-196
CTGTTGCGGCAACGATAGTCTGGGGGTTGCCCCACGCCAAAATAGCTCGATGCCAGGTCTATTCTTACCACAAACCCCCCTCCCCCTTCACACCGGGGGGGGGTTTTGTTTTTTAACATTCTTACTTTTATTCGATCTCAGAGCTGATTTGTAAACAAAATATTACAGCAGTTTCCGATCAAACCCGCCACAAAAAGAGCTATCTAAATAGGCTCAAAAAATAAGCCACAATGATTAAACCAGTTGAGAGCATTTTCATCAGTAATAGCATTAATAGCTAAGGTAATAGCTTCATCAAAAGCATCGAATGTACGAGCTTTAGCAGAACGAGTTAAGCAAAGTTTTCACCTGAATAGCCTTGATCTACTACCCAAACAACTTCCAATTTAGATAATTCATCAACTGCCTCATGCAGTACAACCACAGCACCCAAACGTTCTATAGAAATATTCTGGTGTAGTAAATAACCAAATCTAATTAAAAATCGAGATAATGACAAGTCCTTAGGCAAGAATTGAATCACATCTCCAAGAAGCAAAACTAATCATAACAGTTTGTAGCATTGGTCGTTTTGGGATAGCAAAGGCATATAGAAAAACAGGAAGAAATCCAAAAAAATAAAATTCGGATTATGGTTAGATGCCTTGCGGGTATTTGGCTAAAGTTATTCTCAAAATTATGTACATTATTTTATTCTGCGATCCCTTGGGTTGAGCCATATCTTAGTCTCCAATATTTTTAACGGAAAAAACTGCTAATTAACCACATCAATATAAACGTTAGTACCGTAGAAAACTGATTTGGCATCAAGTTGATGAATGGTATTTGTTGCAGCAATAACGAGGTGGAAATTAGTCCGCCGACAATTAAGCCAATAACTAAACCGAACAGTGTTAACAAAACTGCTCGACCAAATTTACTTTCCTTGCGATTGAGAAAGTAAATGCTGATTCCTACGCCCACTACTAAAGCCATCTGTAAAATCTGGTCATTACCAGCGGTATAAAACACACTGATAGCACTTAAACCTAGATACCAAACTCCTGGTAATAGCACATCTGATAGTGTTGGTTTATCCAACATTCCTTGCAGCCATGCTGGTGAATACTCACGAGGGCTAGGACTTTCTTTCTGAGGAGATTGGACTCGCATCTCCGGAAACCGGATACGCTCAGGTACTTTAATTTTACCTTCTTGGCGCATCCGTAAACGCTCCATTAAAATAGCATCATAAGCCGCTTCAATTATTTCTAGACCATCACCACTACCAGGATGCTCCAATAGGCGATTGCGAGCATCCTGAATTTCATCGAAGCTAGCATCTTCTGATACCCCAAGTTTTTCGTAGGGATTTTGATCGCTCATGGCAGTTTATTAGTTCAGCCTTAGTAAGCGGCAGTCTTTTGTTGAGGAAAAAACAACCTTATGTTTTATCTAACTTGAAACAAACATACTAACAGATTTTAATCCTCTACCAGGATATTAGCACGGGTTGGTTAGTTTGTTTGACCCAAGAATTTTAACTATAGCTAGTTTAACATATTGCTATAACACCCTGTATACGGTTATGTTGTTTGCTGGCTAGGTTTTTACCCTAGTATTTAAACTATGGTGACTATGAGAGGATAATATTTTTTGTTTAACCCTCTTTCAAGAAACAGAAATGTTTCTTTACATCCATAGGTAATGCGATTGCTTTCATTACTCTAGGCTAAACAAAAATCTAAAACCTTTATTTAAATAGGCTTTTACTCAAATCTTACACCACTCCGTACAAACCCAGATAATCTAAAAATATGCTGCATAATACTTTGTTTTTATTAGTTTTAAACGGTAAATCAACGGCTCCGGAATCATACGGAGTAATAAAATTACATCAACTTTGCTGGTGCAAGATGTCAGTTTAGCTATTTTTCAAGGGGATACATTTTTTTATCTTTTGTGAGTGAGCAATAAAATACAGAATAAGCTTAATTAGTCACCGTCAATAATTATCGTTGGCATAAGGCAGGAGGAAACAGGGTTTTAGCCTTTGTTACCTTTCTTTACAGAGTTTTGTTTTATTGTTCCAACTTACTTACTTGTTTAGTAAGTTATCTTCGCTTGACAGTGTTTTTCTAAATGAGGAATTAGGAACACTATAATTTATGGTATAAATTTACATATACGTCTAAGATTAGAAGGTTTTAAATTCCTATCTTACTAAATAGACAGTATCATTTTTGATACGTAACTACGGCTGAGGGTTAGAAAATCGGTTTAGTAGATATACTAGACTGTCTATCTGCTGATGAGAAGGTTAGTGTACCTACATAGTTCATAATTGTGATTACAGTTTATTTGAATAATCAGGATACTCCTACCTTAGCCTTGTAGATTCTTAATTACTGCCAAAGCGGAAACTGCGTTTTTACGCAACACCCATGTTAATCCTATGAATTTTTGTGCAAAGTGATGGTCATGGCTCCTGCCAAGATTCTTGTAGTTGATGACGACCCTGCGGTTCGGAATTTAATCCAACGCTTTTTGATCAAACAGAACTATCAAGTGGAAGCTGCCGAAGATGGTAAGGCAGCTCTAGCTCTATTTGAGCAATTTAACCCAGACTTGGTAATTCTAGATGTAAATCTACCAGATGTAATTGGTTTCAATCTCTGTCAAGAGATGCAAAGTCGAAATGGCGTTTTTGTACTCTTGCTCACTAGCCGGACAGACGAAGCCGATAAAATTCGCGGTTTTTCTAAAGGTGCTGATGACTATCTCACCAAACCATTTGGTCTGGGAGAGCTAGAAGTTAGAGTTGCAGCGATTTTGAGACGTCAGCGGGTTGTGACTAACGCAGAGCAAAAACGCCTCATTTTTGAAAAGTTGATGATTGATCCAGTACGGAGGGAAGTGACGCTTAATAATCAACCAGTACCCTTAACGGCTCTAGAATTTGACTTGTTGCATTTTTTAGCCAGTCATCCAGGTCGAGTTTGGCGGCGAGCAGAGCTTATCCAAGAGGTCTGGGACTATGAATATGTGGGAGACCAGCGGGTTGTGGATGTCCACATCGGTCAAATTCGCAAGAAAATTGAAATTGATACTACTCAGCCAGCTTTAATTCAGACTGTGCGTGGTGTAGGTTATAAGTTTGAATCTACTACTCATCCACAAGAAGACCGGTAATAGGATGTAGGGTGTAGGGTAAGAATTTTCTCTTTATTCCCCATCACCCCATTCTCCCAAAGCATTTCAATTTAGCACTGATGGAACAAAGTTTTTAAATAGATACGAGCAGCGTGGCGATCGCCATGTCTATTTTGCAGCAAAAACAACGATAGCGCCGCAGTCAAGACTTATTCTTGATCGCAATCAGGATGGGTTTCTCAATAGTTTTTGTAGAGAATTATGAAGTGTTTCGGGAATATCTGTAAAGATATTAACTGTTGCGTTCATAATATTTTAGTTTTATGAGGATAACTGAAGCTAATGATAAGAATTACAAAAGTATCAAACTTTGGTGATATGTTAAGCAAATTAATACATATCTAAAATTCTATAGTAATCATAAACGATATCTGAAAAATCTTAAATCTTTTAGGTAGATAATACGTATACTACCTATATTTCAAAAATCAAATAGGAGCATCATACTATTATTTGTAGTACATAAATGCGTAAGCAAACTAACCATTAAAAATCTCTAAAAGATTACCATACAAGTTTTTGGGAATTTTAAAGTTTGTCAAAATTTCCTGCGGTCGGCACTATTTCTAATTCCGAGAAAGCGGTACTAGTTATTGTCTTTAATTATTCTTCCGGTTCCAAATATTCTTTGGTTAATAACAGGTATAAAAATTTTTAAAGATTGTTTGTGTAGATTTCTGATATAAATAAATTTACGAATAATATCGTTCGTTCTGAGAATTACAATTCCCTCAATAATTGTACTTAAAATAATCCAGTGATATTTCAGAAATATATTGCTGAAAAAAACAATATATTTTTCTAAATCAAGGGATATAGGCGAGAATTTCCTGGGCTTAACCCAGTAGTCTCAGGAGAAACGCATATCAGAGATAGAGTCAAATATATTACTGCATCTGTAGTAATATATTTGACTTGTCAAGAGCCACAGTAGCTCTTGATCTAAAAATATTGCATTCAAATTTAGCTGTGAGGAGTCATCATGAAAGTAAATTTGCCCAATAACTTTGGTAGAGTAGGTTTACTCTGCTTACTGTCTGGATTGTTCCCAGTACAAGCTATGGCTGCTGATAGCCTGCAAACAGATTCACCTGCTGTCAGTGAAAAACAACAAAGTGCTGATTTATCCACATCATCACCTCAAGTTGTAGCTTCAGATGGGATAGAACAAGTCACATCTGTCTCCCAACTATCAGACGTACAGCCTCAAGATTGGGCTTTTGGTGCATTACAATCTTTAGTTGAGCGATATGGTTGTATTGCAGGTTATCCTAATGGTACATTCCGGGGTAATCGTGCCATGACTCGTTATGAATTTGCAGCTGGTTTAAATGCTTGTTTAGACAAAGTTAACGAATTAATTGCTGCTGGTACAAGAGATTCATTAACAAAACAAGATTTAGCTACCCTGCAAAAACTGCAAGAAGAATTTTCTGCTGAAATGGCAACACTCAGGGGTAGAGTTGATGCAGTAGAAGCTCGTACTGCTGAAATAGAAGCCAATAGATTTTCCACAACAACCAAATTGAGTGGTGAAGCTATTATCTCCGCTATTGGTGCTACAGGAGGCGTAAAAGGAGGATCAGATCCAAATATCATCCTCACTAACAGAGTCCGATTAAACCTTACCACCAGCTTTACAGGTAAAGACTTACTGATTACAGGTTTACAAGCTCATAATTTTCAGGGTGGTGTAAATGGTTCTGGTAGTCTGCAAAATAGTTTAGGATTATCCTCATCATTATTGAGTGCTAGTAGTGCGCGGACTAGCTTTGAACCGCAATTTCCAGGAGTTGACGTAAAAACTTTAAATGCTGTCGGTGCAAACTCACTGGAACTTTATAAACTACTGTATATCTTTCCTGTTGCTGAGAAATTAACCTTGTTTGCGGGGACTGCGGCCGAAGTTTCTGATGCTTTTCCTGCTATCACTCCTTTTTATGGGGAAGGACAAGAATCTATTTCCCGTTTTGGTAATTTAAACCCTGTTGTTCGCGTTTCTGGTGGTACTTCTGGTTCTGGTTTAGCATCTGCAGCTGGTTTTATTTATAGTTTTTCCCCAAAACTAGATTTGAGAGCTTTGTATGGTAGTGTAAATGCCAATCTCCCTCAAAGCAACGGTAGTACACCCTTGGGAGTCGGTGTATTTAGTGGTAGTAGCGTAGTTGCAGCCCAACTGACTTTTAAACCCACCCAATCTATAGATGTGGGATTAAACTACGCCAATAGTTATCACGAGATCAATATTTTAGGCACGGGTTTAACCAGTAGTGACATTGGTGCTTTGTCTGGAGTTGATTTGGGAACACCTGTGAAAATGAACTCTTTTGGTGGGACTTTAACCTGGCGATTTTCACCCAAAGTGGCTTTATCTGGCTATGGAGCAGCAATATTTGTAGATGATTCTTCTCCTGCTGTTGATGCTTCCACAACTTTCACCAGTTGGATGGTAGGCTTGCATTTTAATGATTTACTCAAAAAAGGCAATAATGCAGGTTTGCTTTTTGGACAACCTCTTTATCGTACTGAGGCTAGTGGTGCAGCCACACTAGGTACAAATAGAGCAACACCTTACCATCTAGAAGGTTATTACCGTTTTCGCATTAATGACAATGTGAGTATTACCCCTGGTGCATTTGTGCTGTTTAATCCTGAAGGTAATAGCACCAATCAAACCACCGCTGTAGGTGTACTCCGTACCACCTTTACTTTCTAGATGATGGGTGATTGGTAATTGGGAAAAACTCTTACCCAGTTCCCAGTCCCCAGTGCCTATTTCCGGCGTTCTTGTAATTTGCGATATACAGCTTTTAAATCAACTTGATGATGTGCAAGAGCGACGAGGGTATGATAAAACAGGTCTGCAACTTCGCCTGCGATCGCATCCGCTTCATCATCTTTACAAGCCATAACTACCTCGGCGCTTTCCTCACCGATCTTTTTCAAAATTTTATTATCACCACCGGCTAACAACTTACAAGTATAAGAACTTTCATGGGGATGATCACGGCGATCGCATATGACCTCAAACAATTGCGACAACATATCCCCAGGTGGTGCGGCAATTTTACCTTCTACTTGATGAAAGCAACTGCGTTCCCCAGTATGACAAGCAATATCTCCCAATTGCTCCACCCCAATCAGTAGGGCATCACTATCACAGTCATAACGAATACTCTGCACCTTTTGAATATGTCCAGACGTTGCTCCTTTATGCCACAATTCCTGACGCGAACGACTCCAAAACCAAGTTTCTCCAGTTTCTAAAGTCTTGTGTAACGACTCCTGATTCATCCAAGCCATCATCAAAACCGTACCATCCAGATAATCTTGGATAATTGTCGCTACCAAACCCCTGTCATCGTAGCGAATTTTTTCAACAGGAATAGCAGATTGTAGCGCGCGCAGTTCAAGAGAAGACATACCAGATAATTTGCTCTAATGAAGAATGATTTATGGATTCACAATACCACTATCAATAGAGTAACTACCCTCTTTTTGGCAACTTAGCCCTAAACCAGGAAAAGTTCTATCCATCGCCGACTGCATCTTCACTGCACTCCAAGCTACTTTGTGAGCCTTTGCCGCTTCCCCATACCAATGACTTGCTGAATTAAAAGCTACTCTGTAAAGATCCTGATAAGCCTCAGATAATTGAGTCCGAATATCCAAAGGTAAATCTTGATTAGACTTGTATAACATATTGTTATTTTTTTAGTTCAGTTAATTCTATAGGATAGAAAATCTGAGCAAATTTTAACCCTATCCTAAGATAGACCCTTATTTATTCCCCACGACTGGGAGGAAACCTTGGTAAACACAACCATTAAAACCACCAAATCACAAGAAACCTTTGCTGCTGCTCAAAATCTGATGCCTGGAGGAGTCAGTTCTCCAGTTCGCGCTTTCAAATCTGTCGGTGGACAACCTATAGTTTTCGATCGCGTTAACGGAGCCTATATTTGGGATGTAGACGGCAACCAATACATCGACTATGTAGGGTCTTGGGGGCCTGCTATCTGTGGTCATGCCCATCCCGAAGTCATCACAGCACTGCATACAGCTTTGGAAAAAGGCACTAGCTTTGGCGCTCCCTGCGTACTGGAAAATGTCTTAGCCGAAATGGTAATAGATGCAGTTAAGAGCATCGAAATGGTGAGATTTGTTAATTCCGGTACTGAAGCTTGTATGGCTGTGCTGCGCCTGATGCGAGCTTTTACAAACCGGGAAAAAATCATCAAGTTTGAAGGCTGCTATCATGGACACGCTGATATGTTCCTGGTAAAAGCTGGTTCTGGTGTGGCAACACTTGGTTTACCTGATTCACCAGGAGTACCCAAAGCTGCCACTATCAGTACTCTCACTGCGCCTTTCAATGATTTGGAAGCCGTCAAAGCCTTGTTTGAGGAAAACCGGGACGAAATTGCTGGCGTAATTCTCGAACCAGTGGTTGGTAATGCTGGCTTTATTACTCCCGATGCTGGATTCTTAGAAGGCTTACGGGAGCTTACCCACGAACATGGGGCTTTATTAGTATTTGACGAAGTTATGACTGGCTTCCGTATTGCCTATGGTGGCGCTCAAGAAAAATTTGGCATCACTCCAGATTTAACCACACTCGGTAAAGTGATCGGTGGAGGCTTGCCAGTGGGAGCCTATGGTGGTCGCCGCGATATCATGTCAATGATTGCCCCCGCAGGACCAGTGTATCAAGCTGGAACTCTTTCTGGTAATCCCTTGGCAATGACTGCTGGGATTAAGACCCTGGAATTGCTGCAAAAACCGGGTACTTACGAATACTTGGCACGGATTACTCAGAAACTTGCCGATGGTCTAGTACAAATTGCTCAAGAAACTGGTCACCCCGCTTGCGGTGGTAATCTCAGCGCTATGTTTGGCTTATTTTTTACAGATGGACCAGTCCATAATTATGAAGATGCTAAAAAGTCAGATACCGCAAAGTTTGGGCGGTTCCATCGTGGGATGTTAGAGCGTGGTATCTACTTAGCACCATCTCAGTTTGAAGCTGGGTTCACTTCTTTAGCTCATACTGACGAAGATATTGAACAGACTTTAGCTGCTGTACGAGATGTGATGTCCAGTCTGTAACCAAAAAAGTGCTGAGTGCGAAGTTTTGAGTAGCGTCGTCGTCCCTCTCAAAACTCCGCACTACTTAATAGCCTTAGATAATTCCCTAACCTTCAGGACACAGTAGTTTTTTGGTAAGCTGGAATTTGACTAGAAAGAATACTGAAATATTAATAATCTAATTATACAATTTTTTAGAAGTATAAACAATAATTAGTTTTTCCAGTATTTTTACCCAAAAAAAGTAGCTGTTCTGCCATAATTTTAATGAGATAATAATGGAGAAAATGATTTTCATCCTGGGGATAGTTATATAGTGAACAATTACTATTGCTTGAATTAACTTCACAATAACTTTAGAAACTCTTTAAGAGATTTCCAGCAGAAATGACCTGGCAAAATTCAAATTTGCTCTCAATAATGTAATCAGAGTGTCACTTTCTCCGTTATTTTTCGTGCAGCGAGTTAACAGTGCATGAGCTACTGCTTCAATCCTACCTGTTCCCATCCAAAAAATTTGGCATCTAGCCAAAGATGTCAGTCTTGTGGTGAGCCGCTACTTTTGCGCGATCGCTATCGGGTCATCAAACCTTTAGGTCAGGGGGGCTTCGGAGCAACCTTTGTAGCACTCGATCAAGCCTTACCAGGAGAGCCAAGTTGTGTAATTAAGCAACTACGTCCCTCAGGAACAGCCCCCCACATATTACATATGGCGCGGGAACTGTTTGAGAGAGAAGCCAAAACCTTGGGTAAAATTGGCAATCATCCGCAAATACCACGGCTACTTGATTATTTTGAAGAGCAAAAGCAATTTTACTTGGTTCAGGAGTACGTAAGTGGTGCAACTCTCCAACAAGAAGTCAAAAAAACCGGACTCTATAGCGAAGCTGGAGTGAAGCAGTTCTTAAGCGAAATTCTGCCATTACTGCAATACATCCATGAGTTAAAGGTAATTCATCGTGATATCAAACCAGCTAACTTAATTCGTCGCGCTCAAGACGCAAGACTGGTACTGATTGATTTTGGTGCTGTAAAAAACCAAGTCGGCCAAGTGGCTGCGAATCAATCGGGACAGACAGCTTTAACGGCTTACGCCATTGGTACTCCCGGTTTTGCCCCTCCCGAACAAATGGCTATGCGTCCAGTTTATGCCAGCGATATCTACGCTTTAGGGGTAACTTGTATTTATTTACTAACTGGTAAAACTCCTAAAGATTTGCCATACAATCCCACAACAGGTGAAATGATGTGGGAGCAGCTTGTTGACGTGAGTGATCATTTAACAAGTGTATTAAGAAAAATGTTAGATGTTTCAGTCCGCAATCGCTACCAATCAGCCCCAGATGTACTCAGAGCGCTAGACATAGAACCATATTTAGACAGTTTAGCAAAGGGACTACTCGTCAAATCTGATGTTAGTGTTAAAGAACGAATCAACAAACGCCCAGATAATTCCGGTGTTTTATCCAATAATCCTGGTACCAATAATGTAGCGGCAGCAATTCGTGCTAGACGGGCTAAGTCACCAGAAACATCTGGATTTCAGGCTGGAAGCATCCAGCACAGGCACTTAATCTCCAAATCTCCAGATGTGACTGCTAGTAATAGTAATAGTTCTCAAGAAACGCGCAAATTAGATTCCCAAAGTTTGCTCACAGCTTATCTGAAGGGAAGACGAGATTTCGCTTCGTACAACATCAGTTTATTAAACTTACAAGGTGCCGATTTATCGGGAACTAATTTTCATCAAGCTCAATTACAAAAAACTAACCTCCAAGGCACTAATCTCAACAATAGTGATTTTGGTAGAGCTAGTCTCATGTACGCGAATCTGAAAGATGCTAATTTGACCAAAGCTTACCTCAGTCATGCAGATTTAGAAGGGGCAGATCTCAGAGGGGCTGATCTCAGCTATGCTTATCTGAGTCAGGCTAATCTTCGCGGTGCTAATTTGTGCGGTGCTAATCTCACTGGTGCTAAGGTGACTGATGAACAACTATTACTAGCCAAAACTAATTGGCTGACAGTGCGCCCCAATGGAAAACGAGGTTTTTTATAGATCACGATTCGGCACAATTTACAATCAAATGTGTCAAAGCATCAATCAAGCGATCGCTCTCCATAGGCATAATCTCCTTCCCATGTAAAATTTGCTGCGTCATGGCAAAATGCGCTAAAGAACCAATCAAAATCCTCGCTGTTGCCTCTGGATCAGGTATCTTTAGTTCTGGATGTGATGCTAAATATTTACTGATAGTCTCAACTGCTGGTTTGGCAATGCTGCGTACAAAAACTTGAGCTAGTTCTGGAAACCGCACTGACTCACCAATTAGCACTCGCTCAAAAGCTAAATATTCTGGATCTTTTGTCATCTGCTCTAAGGCTGTTTTAGCCAATCCCCGCAAAACTATGTAAGGTTCTCCCACTAGGAGATGTTCTCCAAAAATCGACTGAAACCGTTTTCTTGCTAGTTGCTCTATCAGAGCGCTAAAAAGTCCGACTTTATCTTGAAAGTGGCTATAAACTGTCGCTTTAGAAACTCCCGCCGCTTCAGCTACCCGATCCATACTAGTCGCTGCATATCCATGTTTCAAAAACTCCTGCATCGCTCCTTGGAGAATTTTTTCTACTTTATCTGAATTTGATCGCTGTATTTCCCCAATTTTTGGGCGTGCCATTTTGTCAATATCCTTTTTGTCAACGATTCTCTATAAATAAGAGGACTACACAGTTGACTAAACTAGTCCGTTTAGTTTACATTTTAAGACTAAACCGTTTAGTTTAAACATCACTTCAAACTTTTAATCTTCCCATCAAGACTGGTTATTAGAGTTTCAAGTTACAGTACAACGGACAGAAAACTACCAGAGTGTTAAAAATCTACAGTTGAATTTGCTCATATTGCTTTTCTCTACATTTACAGCCGTGGACAGGGTGCTTAGGACATCAATTGATGAGGGTTTTACTCCTGACTCCTGCTATACATTTTCAACAAACGAATTTTGCATCGCTTCAAAGGTCTGCTATTGTGCAAAACCCCAAGCTACAAGGTTCATTATCTTCTCAGTCTATTATTTGGTTACTGATTACTATATCTACAATTGCATTATTAACTGTGATCAGCGCCAGTATTTTTACTGTGCTACGACTGCGGGAGACAGCCCAAAAAGCAATAGCACCCGTGGTGATCATGCCAGAAATAAAAACAGTTACAGCCCTAGGAAGAATTGAACCGCAAGGAAAAGTAATTAAACTTTCTGCTGCTGTATCTGGTGAAGGAAGTCGGGTAGAAAAGTTACTGGTGCAAGAGGGAGATAGTGTAAAAGCAGGTCAAGTGATAGCCATTTTAGACAATCGCGATCGCTTGCAAGCAGAATTACAAGAAGCCCAGGAAGAAGTCAAAGTAGCCAAAGCTAACTTATCCCGCATTCAAGCTGGTGCAAAACATGGACAAATTGTCACCCAAAAAGCCACCATTGCCCGCATAGTAGCAGAACGTCAAGGTGATCTTGATACCCAAACAGCCACCATCGACCGCTTAGAAGCAGAATTAATCAATGCTCAAGCAGAAGACAAACGTTATCAGCAACTCTATACAGAAGGGGCAATTTCTGCTTCCCAACGAGACAGTAAACGTTTAACCGTAAAAACTGCCCAAAAAACTTTGCAAGCAGCACAAGCTTCTTTAAATCGTATCCAGTTAACTGGACAGCAACGACTGAAAGAAGCCACCGCAACTCTAGAGCAAATTTCCGAAATACGCCCAGTGGATTTGGTAGCAGCTAAAGCCGAAATTAGTCGTGCTGAAGCTACCGTAAAAAAGGCAACAGCTAATCTCCAACAAGCTTACGTACAATCACCCCAAAATGGCCGAGTATTTGAAATCCATACCCGTCCAGGAGAATTAATCTCAAATAACGGAATTGTCGATATTGGACAAACTAACCAAATGTACGCAGTTGCCGAAGTCTACGAAAGCGATATTAGCAAAGTGCATTCAGGGCAAAAAGTGCAGGTATTTGGTGATGTCCTACCTGTGCAATTACAGGGAACAGTTGAGCGGATAGGCTTGCAAGTACAGCGGCAAAATGCGATTAATACAGATCCCTCTACCAATATTGATAACAGAATTGTCAAAGTTCATATCCGACTAGATTCAACTTCCAGTCAGAAAGCCGCCAACTTAACCAATATGCAAGTCAAAGTAGTCATCGAAATTTAAAAAGTAATTTATGATTGGCATACTCCAACAACTGCGACGACGGACACCTCTGGGGTGGTTCCAACTAAGTCATGAAAAAAGTCGCTTGCTGGTAGCATTATCAGGTATTGCTTTTGCTGATGTGCTGATGTTCATGCAGCTAGGCTTTCAAACTGCACTGTATGACAGCAATACTAGACTGCATCGTAGTTTACAAGCAGACATTATTTTAACTAGTCCCCAAACTCGTAACCTGCAAAGTATGTCTACCTTTTCGCGAAGGCGACTATACCAAGCAATGGATATACCAGGGGTTGAATCGGCTGAAGCAATATATTTCAATGTCATCACCTGGAAGAATCCCCAAACTCGTAGAGAGACAGCAGTGTTAGCAATCGGCTTTAATCCTAATAAGCCAGCTTTTGATTTACCGGAAGTCAATCAACAATTACAGTCTATTAAACTGCCAGATACAGTCCTATTTGACCGGGGTGCAAGAGGAGATTATCAACAAGCGATCGCACAAATTGATCAAGGTAAAATTGTGACTACCGAAATCGACGGTCGAACAATCACTGTTAGTGGTTTATTTAAAATTGGTGCTTCCTTTGGAACTGATGGTAGCTTGATTACTAGCGATCAGAATTTATTGAGGCTAGTTGCCAACCGCCCAGCAAGTAGTGTTAGTCTCGGTTTAGTGAAGGTAAAACCAGGCTACGACTCGCAAAAAGTAGCCGCAAATTTGAGACTTTACCTGAAAGACGATATCAGAGTGCTGACTCATGCAGAATTTATTGAATTTGAGAATAACTTTTGGCGAACTAATTCCCCCATCGGCTTTATTTTCAGCTTAGGTGTTTCCATGGGGTTTGTGGTCGGGGTGATTATTGTCTATCAAGTCCTTTTCACCGATGTTAATGCCCATTTGCGGGAATATGCGACTTTAAAAGCTATTGGTTATCCTAATTACTATTTATTAACTGTGATATTTGAAGAAGCGCTGATTTTAGCTCTATTGGGCTTTATGCCAGGGTTAGCAGTGTCCTTGGGACTTTATCAATTGACCCGAAAAGCCACAAATTTACCTATGTATATGACCATACTTCGTGCCTTACAGGTGTTAGTGTTGACGATTATTATGTGTGCAATTTCCGGTGCGATCGCTACTCGCAAACTTCAAGCTGCTGACCCTGCGGATATGTTTTAAGAAACAGTAATGAGTACTCAGTAACGAGTACCGAGTACCGAGTACTGAGTACGGAGACATGGAGACGCTCTTACACCCCATGTCTAAAGCCAGGGGATTCCAGCAAGGAATGTCTTTTTTCTTCTCCACGACTGTAGTCGGGGGCTTGAAACCATTTGCGTCAAACGTCGGACACAGGCGACTCCGACTTCCTCACCGCGTCTCCCACTCTCCGAGTCCTCTTCGGACAACATCAAGCTGATTTTTTTGATCAAGCTGCGGAAACAGTAGCGGGAATAAGTTAGTCTGTTGAGGAACAGCAGCAACAGATTTTTTCATAACTCTATGACTACAAAAGCTCACCCTATCAATCCGCAGAATTGGTTGCAGAGTGTTAGCATCACCAACCGTGCAAACAAGATTTTAATGGGAATAGTTGCAGCTGTCCCTATTGCTTTAGCATTACCCGCAGAGGCTTTACAAGTACAGGTAACACCCACCAATCCTCAATTGGGAGACACACTGTCAGTAGTAATTGATGTAGATAGTCAAGAAAATATTAGCAATCCCACGGTGACAGTTGGCGAGAAAAGATATCCAGCATTTGAAATTGCTCCTAATAAATACCGTTCTTTTATTCCCACAACTCCACTAGAGAAACCTGGAGTCAGAACATTAAAAGTTTTCGGGGATGGTCAGGAGAGAAACCTAGCTGTGCAAGTGCGCGATCGCAAATTTCCCGTCCAACGGATTAATTTACCCCCTGGGAAAGCGGGAGTACAAGCCACAGAGCTTGAACTGAACCGCGTAGCTGCTTTCAAAGCCCTACAAACACCGCAAAAATATTGGAATGGTGTCTTCCGTAAACCAAATGCTGGCAGGATGACGACAACCTATGGTGTACGTCGCTACTATAATGGTAAATTTGCCAATGATTACTATCATCGTGGTCTTGACTACGCTGGAGCAGCAGGTTCAGCCGTAATTGCCCCAGCTGATGGGCAAGTTGCTTTGGTAGGTAAAGTAACCGAAGGGTTCCGAGTTCACGGTAACATAGTTGGCATTGACCACGGTCAAGGAGTAACTAGCATTTATATGCATCTTAGTCGCATTAATGTTAAAGAAGGCGATTTTGTGAAAGCCGGTCAAGTAATTGGCGCAGTAGGTTCAACAGGTGCTTCTACCGGACCACATCTGCACTGGGGTCTATATGTCAATGGACAATCTATTGATCCAAGACCCTGGCTGATAAAGGTGATTGATTAATAAGGACAGAGTAAATCAGTGATAACTGGCTATGGTTACTACTTTACCTACCTGGCTTAAATTAAATGGTGAGAGTTATGAGTATTGAAAAAATTGTGGAACAAGCTCTCCAGGATGGTTATCTAACACCAGCTATGGAAGCAGAAGTCGGGCGAATCTGTGATAATGCGTCGGATCTCTCAATTGAAGAGTACATGGCACTGGATCGACTCATGGGTTCATTGTTAACTGGTGAGGTAATAGCAGTACCTCGCAAACAATTTATTAACGTGATGGAAGAGTTGGTACTGACTGAGGTCATCGCTAAAGTAGCAGAAATTGAAGCGACCTGTGAAAGCTCTCTCGATGTTGGGGATATCACTGCTTATGCTCTCAATCGTCTTCCACCCTTGTATGCTACTACAGAAGAAGGTGCAAACTACCAACGCAACCGCGCCAAAACCGAACTTCACGAATTGATTTCTCAGCAAGTGGGCGAGGCGATTGATCGTTACTTACATCAGCCCAAGTTCTTCCCAGAACGCCAAGCCTTGGGAAAAAATACTGGTAATGAAGTCCTGCGTCAAGTCACAGGGTAAGAGCATCTCAATTAGGCTTGACATAAGGGATGAGAGGAATCTAATGTAGAGTCAATGAAACAGGAACTGAGAACTCGAATCATATAATTGTTA
>NZ_JACJST010000048.1 GCF_014698305.1 Anabaena lutea FACHB-196
GGACTTCCTGTAGCAAGATTTAAAGAACTAAACAGTTTTACTTGATGATGACCTAACACCCATAACAACTTACTTGTCAATGTAATAATTGTTGAATCAATTGGACATATTGCATATTTCTCACGTAACTTTTTTTGGGCTTTATTCTGGAATAATTGATTTATTTGAAATTGACGGCGTATTTTTACCACCAGAAACAGAAGGTGCAGGAATTGTATATTTCTGCGAAGTCCAATTCCAAAAAGATGAAATACTCTACGAAAGAGTATTTGCCGAATCTTCGCTATATTTCTACCGCAACCGTGCTAGATTTAGCGATTGGCAAGCAGTGATAATTTATCCATCTCGCAATACAGAACAAAGTGATATTTATCCTCATCGGGGATTTCTCAACAGTGACCAAGTACATCGGGTATATTTAGATGAATTGGGAGATATTCGGCAATTACCTGTATGGGTAGCATTGATGGTACTAACTACCTTAGAAGAAAGTCAAGCACCAGAAGAAGCCCGCTATTTGTTAACAAGAACTAATCAGGAAATACCATCGCCATCAAGTCGCGCCATAATAGAGATGATCACGACAATAATGGTGTACAAGTTTGAACAACTCAGCCGCAGGGAGGTAGAATCTATGCTAGGAATTACACTCAAAGAAACGCGAGTTTACCGGGAAATCAAAGAAGAAGGACGGGAAGAAGGAGTAGAAGAAGCAACAGTTAATCTGGTTATCCGACTATTGACTAAGCGGTTTGGAGAACTATCGGGAGAAATACGCGCTGCAATTTCTGCTTTACCATTACCTGTGCTAGAAAATTTGAGCGAAGCATTGTTAGATTTTACCAATTTGGCTGATTTACAGGGTTGGTTAGCAGCGGTTAAAGATTAAAGATACTGTATTTGGATCACGGAAAAAAATTAAAAAAGGGTTTTGTCCACAGACATCACCCCTAATTACAACTGCAAAAATTCCCAATTAACTAAACTCGATAGTATCCACAAACACTAAAATATGCTGCTTAATGTCCTCAGCTTCCTCCTCAACAGAACCGGGAGTGTCACCATTAAAAAAGCTGCGCTGGCTGCTAACTATATACAAAAATTCCCCATTGACAAAGGCTAAAAGCCCTCGATAAGCATCTAATCTGATGGCATTTCCGTTATTTTCTTGTTTAGAAATTGTTGAACCTTTAGGCATATCGACTAAGGTATAGTAAGACCCCTCCGCTATATCTTGCAAATATTCGGTATACTTGACCTTAGCACCTGGGACATTGGCAAAAATCGCCTGGGGTAAATACTTATCTACAAGAATTGAGTGCAAATATTTTTCCTGTCCTTTAGCCTCGATTTCCTCTACATATTCTGAAGGGAGAGGGTAATAATCAATTCTTAGCAAAGTTCCGACATCATCAGAAAAGCCAACTATTCCTTCTTGACTTTGAATTTTTCCCCCTTGATCTGGGTTAACCGGTATGGGAACGATAAAATTACCCAAGGGTGACTCATACACCTGCTGACCCAGGTCATCAACTATGATTGTTTGATATTCGTCTTCTGCGTATTCTTCATCTTCTTCGGCTTCTTGAATAGCGGCTATCACCTCTTTGGTAATTTCCTCCGCTTCTTCATCTTCCATCTCTAAAGCTATCTGTAGTTTTTTCAGGTAAGACTGCTTTTGTGTGGGGATACTCAGATCCTCGTCTAACAGCATAATTACCCCAGCAGCAAAGCCATCCAGCACTACATCATCTGCCAGACTAGCATTAGCGGTATTAAACAGAGGTCCGAGTCCTTCTTCTGCTGCGATCGCTATTAGTCTATCAACTAACTCTGTCATATCCTCTTCTGAGTATTCGTCGAAAACCTCGAATTCCCAGAGAATATCTGCTAAACTGTCCGCATCTATGTCTTCAATGGAAGAATCAACTATGGCAGTAATAACTGCGATCGCTGCTACTGCCTCTTCTGGACTTAGTGATTCTTCTGTGGTTTCTTTTGAGCTAAACACCTGATCATACTTTGTCATAATTTCTATCTCCATCAAGGGCTTTTTAGTAATAACCGATAACACACAAGTAACAATTGTTAGTTTAGCAACCCACGGGACATTCTCCAGATCAGGTTGACTAAATTTTTTTTGTAAACTAAATCAGGTATGTATCTGTTTCATTACTTATTTGGTTGAGAAATACGCGCTTCAATATCTTCCAATGTGCGTAACAATAGACGAGTTGCTTGCAATTGCCAACCCCATTTCTGAATTCTAAAAGCTGCCACCGTTCCCAGTATGGCGGCTAATAAGCATATCGGTTGATTGAGAGAAATCCCAAATAACAAACCCAATCCAGCAATTCCCCAAAACGGTAAAGCTGCGGCTTGTCTTTGTTCCTCCACTATTTCTGCAATTTTACTAGATTGCATAGTAGCTAATAATTCTGCTTTAATTTGCCGCTGTTCTGCTAATGAGACTGATAAACCGATTTTCCGCCGCATCTTTTCCATCTTCCGGGCATCGGTGCTGTACTCAGTTAGCTCATCTTCTGCCATTTTTAGCAATCGTTCTAGTTGTGACATGGTGTATTAGATTTACTATTCTCTGTACAGTTATTATCTCGAATAATTGTTAATTTTTCTTAAAGAAGCAAAAAGTTAACCAGTTGTGAATTGGTTAACACAACCTACGTGTAGACATATGCCTTTGGCATTACCCTAGAGTAGGAGTATTAAACCCGTTTATTTCTGATAAAATCACCAATGACTAATTACTAATGACTAATGACTAAAAAATGGTTCAGAATGGGAATAGCAGGGATTTTTATCCTCTCAGTTGCCTTACGTTTTTGGGGACTGAATCGATTTAACACTTTGGTATTTGATGAAGTTTACTTTGCCCAATTTGGCAATAACTATCTTACTCGTACCCCATTTTTTAATGCTCACCCACCGCTAAGTCAATATATCATTGGTATTGGTATTTGGATTGGTAATCATATACCCTTTTGGCACGATACAGTCAATGGGTTGACAGGTTCTTTATTATCCCCTTGGAGTTATCGTTGGGCAAATGCGTTTACAGGTTCATTTATTCCCTTAATAGTTATTTTATTAACTTATCAATTAAGTTATCGTCGTAGCTTTGCTTTATTAGCCGGATTATTTACAGCTTGTGACGGCTTGTTTTTGGTAGAATCTCGTTATGCTCTCAGTAATATCTATATAGTTATCTTTGGTTTAATCGGGCAATGGTTTTTATTATTAGCTTTGGAAAAGCAAAATAAACAGCGTTGGTTTTGGTTAGTTTTGACTGGAGTTAGTTTTGGTGCATCAGTCGGTACTAAGTGGAATGGCTTATGGTTTCTTGCAGGTGCTTATGGAATGTGGATAGCAGCTTGGATAATTCGTTGGCTGCAATCTTTTTCACCGTCACCCCGCGTTCCCTTATTCTTTTATTTGTATCCCTTAAATTCTACTGCTGAATCTCAAGTTAAAACAGACGATATTACTATTCAAACCCCACTGCAAAATCTCACTCAAATTAATATTTTCCAGATGATATCCTATTTAGGAATTATCCCCGCAATCATCTACAGTCTGATTTGGATTCCTCACCTCCAACTAGATACCAGGTATGGATTTATAGCGGTTCATCAAGAGATTTTGAAGTTTCATCTTCAGTTAGGTGGTAATAGCGCTAGTGTACATCCTTATTGTGCAGCTTGGTACAAATGGCCATTATTAACTCGACCAATGGCTTATTATTACCAAACTACTCAAAGTATTAAAGATCCCCTCCCTGTATTTGGGCCTCCTTTACCTGCTGGTGCTGGGAAAATAGTTTATGATGTCCATGCCATGGGTAATCCTTGTTTATGGTGGTTTGGCTTGGCAGCAATTATATTTTTAATAGGAATGCTGTTTGTAAAAATAGTTTTACCAGGGATACAGCAAAAACGTGTTTTTATTTCTAAAAATCTCGGTGTTGATACTTGGATTGCTTTATATTTAGTTATTAACTATGCAGCTAATTTCTTACCTTGGGTGAAGGTAAATCGCTGCGTGTTTATCTATCATTATATGTGTGCGGTGGTATTTGTGTTTATAGCGATCGCTTGGTTTGTTGATCAATGTCTTCGTAGTTATCATCGAGAACTGCGTGCGCTTGGTGTTACAATTACATTCATCATTATCGCTGCTTTTATTTTCTGGATGCCTATATATTTGGGTTTACCCATCTCTGCTGATGGTTATAGAATGCGGATGTGGTTTAACTCTTGGATTTAATTTTTACTTAACATAGCTACATAAAAACTGTTTATTTAATCGCCTGTATTTTACATTTCTTATCGGTATTCAGTAAAACTGCCTGTTACACTGAAACCAGTTGGCAGATGAGGGTAACTATACCCAATGACAAATGAGAAGTAAAATGATATTAAGCAAGACAAAAAAATTAAGCTTAGTGGAAATGGCGAATTAGCTAAATAGCTCATTTAATTTCTTGCCGAGACAAATAGGAAAATTATTACAGCGTCGGCATCTTTCTGAATAATCTGCAAATTAATTTAATTAAAAGCGCTAAGAGAGTTACATTTAGGTAGAATACTAACCCTGACAGGTGAGAAAATCTATCGCTAACTCTAATCTTGACGCACCTAGATAATAGAGGGTAATCGAGATGGATATAGGGTTACAAGTGCAGAATGTGAATGTTACCAGCTTGAAAGAAGCACCAATTCATATTTCGAGCAAAATTCAACCTCATGGTATTTTGTTAGTTTTAGAAGAACCAGAGTTAAAAGTATTGCAAGTTAGCAATAACACCTTAAATATTTTCGGAATTTCTCCGGAAAATATGCTGGGTAAAAAATTAGAAGATTTAGTAGATCCGTTCCAAATAGAAAGAATTAAATCGGGTTTATCAGAAGAAAATCTAGATTTTATTAATCCTACCAAAATTTGGGTTAGAAGAAAAGGTGATGAATATACCGTATTTGATGCAGTATTTCACCGTAACACTGAAGGGTTTTTAATCCTGGAATTAGAACCTGCTATTTCCCAAGAAAATATTCCATTTTTAAGCTTTTATCATTTAGCAAGAGCATCCATAAATCAACTAGAAACTACTAAAAATCTCCGAGAATTTGGTCAAATCATCGTCCAGGAAGTCCATAAAGTGACAGGATTTGACAGAATAATGTTATATAAATTCGATGATGACGGACATGGTTCTGTTATCGCTGAAGAAAAAATAGAAAGTTTAGAACCTTACTTGGGTTTACACTTTCCAGAGTCAGATATTCCCAAACCGGCCAGAAAATTATTTATTTCCAATTCAATTAGATTAATCCCAGATGCTCATTCTCAACCTATAGAAATATTTCCTGTCAATAATCCTTTAACTGAGCGTCCGGTTGATTTAACGCAATCTAGTCTCAGAAGTGCAGCATCTTGCCATACAGAATATTTACATAATATGGGTGTGGGCGCTTCTTTGACCATCTCTTTGATTAAAGACCAAAAACTTTGGGGATTGATAGCTTGTCATCATCAAACACCCAAATATGTTTCTTATGAATTGCGGAAAGCTTGCGAATTCTTGGGAAGATTGATATTTTCGGAAATTTCTGCCAGAGAAGAAACAGAAGATTATGACTATCGGATGAATTTGACATCTATTCAATCACTCTTAGTTGAATATATGTCCCAAGAGGATAACTTTATTGATGGCTTGGTAAAAAAACAGCCCAATCTTCTGGATTTAACTGGTGCTAAAGGAGCCGCAGTTTGTTTTGGGGGAAATTACACCTTGATTGGTGAAACTCCCAAAGAAGAAGACTTAAACTTTTTAGTGGAATGGCTCAAGAATAATATAGAAGACGAGGTATTTTATACAGATTCTCTTCCTAGTCTATATCCAGATGCTGTGAGCTTCAAAAATGTCGCTAGTGGTTTGTTAGCTATTCCTATTTCCCAGCGGAATTATGTTTTGTGGTTCCGACCGGAAGTGATTCAAACTGTGAATTGGGGTGGTGATCCTCATAAGGCATTTGAAGTTAGTCAATCACATGGAAATTTACGTTTGTGTCCACGTAAATCATTTGAATTGTGGAAAGAAACAGTCAGATTAACATCTTTACCCTGGAAATATGTAGAAATTAGAGCAGCTTTAGAACTGCGAAAGGCAATTGTAAATATTGTCCTGCGTCAAGCTGATGAATTAGCTCAATTGGCGCAAGATTTAGAACGTTCTAATGCAGAGTTGAAAAAATTTGCCTATGTCGCTTCCCATGATTTGCAAGAACCACTCAATCAAGTAGCCAATTATGTGCAACTATTAGAGATGCGCTATGAGGCAGAACTAGATGAAGATGCGAAAGAGTTTATCAATTATGCAGTCGAGGGAGTGAGCTTGATGCAGACGTTAATTGATGACGTACTAGCATATTCTAAAGTTGATACCCAAGCGATCGCATTTCAAGTTACAGAAGTAGACACAGCCTTAGAACGCGCTCTCAGCAATCTACGCAAACGCATTTCCGAAACAGGTACTATTATTACCCATGACCCCTTACCCACAGTCATGGCTGACAGTACACAACTAATGCAGCTATTTCTGAACCTGATAGGTAATGCCATCAAATTCCGTAGTGAAGAACCACCGCAAATTCATATAGGTGCAGAGAGACTAGAAGATGAATGGTTATTCTCAGTGCGCGATAATGGCATTGGCATAGATCCGCGATTTAGCGATCGCATTTTTATTATCTTTCAACGCCTACACACAAGGGATGAATATCCCGGCACGGGTATGGGCTTGGCAATTTGTAAGAAAATTGTCGAATGTCATCGGGGGCGGATCTGGGTTGAGTCCCAACTCGGACAGGGCGCAACCTTCTACTTTACCATTCCAGCCGGAGGACGTGAGCGTGAGCGTAGAAACGGAAGAAACACACAAAATAATCTTTTTAGTTGAGGATAATAAAGCTGACATCCGTCTGATTCAAGAAGCATTAAAAACTAGTACATTACCCCATCAGGTAGTGACAGTCAGAGATGGCATAGACGCTATGGCTTATCTCCGTCAAGAAGGCGAATATGCGGATGCACCACGCCCAGACCTGATCTTACTAGATTTGAACTTACCCAGAAAAGATGGACGAGAGGTACTAGCGGAAATTAAATCAGATCCCAAACTCAAACGCATTCCTGTGGTAGTGTTAACAACTTCCAAAAACGAAGATGACATCTACCACAGCTACGACTTGCACGTAAACTGCTACATCACCAAATCTCGTAACCTCAGCCAACTATTTCAAATCGTCAAAGGGATTGAGGAATTTTGGTTTTCTACCGCTACGTTACCATTAGAGTAAGACAGAGAAGCAGGAGAGAAAAATTATTGTTCAGGACTCAGCAATCAGAAATTAGAGGGGGATTAAACCAGGAAATTATGGCTGCGAGCTACTCAGTAAAAATCTTGTTGATTGAGGACAACTTGGCAGAAGCTAGGTTGTTACAAGAGTTTCTCAAGCAAGCCCAAACCAAAGAGTTTAGTTTAGTTCATGTCCAAAGATTACGAGACGCATTTGCAGAACTAAGTCAGCAAATCTATGATGTAATTTTGTTGGATTTAACCTTACCAGATAGTCAAGGATTATCATCTTTACCACTGTTGATAAGTCACGCTCCTAGTACACCAATTGTTGTTCTCACAAACACCAACGATGAAGAACTCGCAATTGAGGCAGTGCGACAGGGAGCGCAAGATTATTTAGTTAAAAGGCAAGTAAATCCAGATGTATTAGTGCGTTCAGTCCGATATGCAATAGAAAGAAAACAGGTTTTAGAACAATTACGTACAGTCAATCAAGCATTAGAAAATAGGGTTGAAGAACGAACTGCTGAACTGGTAAAGGCGAAAGAAATTAATCAATTCAAATCTGAATTTGTCTCCATGCTTTCTCATGACATTCGTAATCCTTTAAATACTATTCTCTTAGCTGCTGGATTGCTACAAAACAGTGATGAAAAATTAACTAAAGAGAAAAAAGTAAATCATTTGCGGATGATTCGCTCTGCCATCAAAAATATGGCACAGTTATTAGATGAAGTTTCTTTCATGGGTAAAGCTGATTCTGGTAAATTACACAGTCAACTCAGCCGCCTAGATTTAGAAGCTTTTTGCCATCAAACCCTAGAAGAATTACATTTAACTGCTTTAGATAAGCAAGTTACTATAGAGTTCACCAGTTTTGGCGATTTTAAGGACACCCTTTGGGATGAAAGCTTATTACGGCATATTTTAGAAAATTTGCTCAGTAATGCCATTAAGTATTCTCACCCTGGCAGCAAAGTCAAATTTGAAGTAATTAGTCAAGAGAAAGTAGTCACTTTTCGGATTCAAGATTCGGGAATTGGCATCGCCCAAAATGACCAAAAACGATTATTTCAACCCTTTATTCGGGGAGAAAATGTCGGCAGTATTTCTGGAACAGGTATGGGTTTAGCAATTGTCAAAAAATGTGTTGAAGCACATGGTGGTGAAATTTATGTTGATAGTCAAGTTGGTATCGGGACAACATTTACTGTGACGTTACCATTGATAAAAATGTAAGATTTTGTAATCATAGAAAAGCTGAAGTTGGAAATTCAAACTCAGCCGAATTTTTTTGATGAATTTGACGTAAAAAATTGGCTGGCATTGTTAATTCTACTCCTAAAAAACGTAGGTTGGGTTAAGCGAAAGTGCAACCCAACAAACCCAACAAACCCAACATTTTATAATTTTCCGTTACCGCTGCATTTAATTAAGTTTGTTTGCTGGTTTTAATGGTGCAGATTGGTTAAGACTGCGGAAATATAAACCACCAATTACCAGCCAAAACAGGATATATGCTACAGCCTGCGCTAGATACAATTTTTGGTTATAACCAAATAGAGTTTTTAGCAAAATTCCCGGAAATTGTTTATCAGGTAAGATGTCTGAAAAATCCCAAATCTGAAAACCTAAAACACAAGCATTACTTCCTCCTTGACAAATATTCAGCGCATTAATTTGGTTAAAAGCCATAACTGCGGCATCAAAATGACGAAGAGCAGAAATTACTAAACCGGAGACTATGATTAATAGTAATATCCCCATCCATTGAAAAAATTGACTGAGGTTAATGCGGATACTCCACTTAAATAAGAGCATTCCAATTAACACTGCTATAGTTAATCCTCCTATTGCTCCCAGTACAGGTATTAAACCCGATTGAAATTGAGCAACAATAAATAATGCTGTCTCTAAACCTTCTCGAAAGACAGCAATAAAGATTAAGCTAAAAATTGCCCAAGCTGCTTTTTGATCTTCATTCAAAGCACTGGTTACAGAAGTTTGAATTTCAGCTTTGAGGAATCTTGCCTGTTGTGTCATCCAAATTAACATCCAACTGAGCATAGAAATTGCTATTAACCCTAATCCCATTTCAAACAATTGCTTGAAAACTGGTGCATAGAGTAAATCAGACGTTTGCAATCCTTGGATAGTTAAATTGAGAATTAACCCAACTACAAAACTAGCTATTACCGCAGTGATAACACCTAAATATATCCAGCGATGTAATTTTTGTTGTTGAGCTTGCTGTAAACAAGCAAAGACAATGCCTACCACTAAAGCGGCTTCTACACCTTCGCGTAAAGTAATGAAAAAAGTCGGTAATGCAGCACTCCAATTCATAGGACATTAATTATTTTTTGGTATTTTGGCTATTTGTCTGAATCAGGATATCCAGGATTTAAGGATTTACAGGATGTTTATTTTGCTTCAGATTTATTGCATTTAAGCATATTTTAAATTTGAGAATTTTTGGATATTATTTATCATTTAGATTAATGCTCTCATAAGTCCATGCTTTAAATACAAAACTCACATTCTGTAAATCCTGATTCTGACAATTAAAATTCTAACTCATGAAAATTTCTAAAAATTAATCTTCAATAAATCACACTAAACTAACATCCTGTAAATCCTTAAATCCTGGATATCCTGATTCAGACTTAATAATTTTCTGTAACCTTTAAATGTTACAGTTTAAAAGTTTCGACGTGAGATAAGAGTGAGAGAAGAGAGTCCCCTAAACCTCCCACCCCGAACAAACACAACCCCCCACCCGGACACCAACCTAGTGCCGCCAGGAGCCTCGACCGGGGCTACGGGGAGGTGGCCTTCTGGTGCTGCTTTATCAAAAGTAATATCTTTGTAGCCCAACCACGACCAGAACAACCTCCATCCTACTTTGTCTCCAAACTTCTCCCAGATTTGTTTGTTGTATGTCAATAATGTTCCACCCAAACCTTGATAAATCCGTTTCTGCACAGAAAACCCGAATCTACCATTACTGTATTTTACCCACAACTGGTCAATGGTGCGGAGGTCTTCACAGGGAAAATGATCAATACTTTCAACATCTAAAAAACCCCAGAATTCCCGCTTCGCAATCGCTAACATCACTCGGTTTGTTTCCTCGTCTGCTTCTTTCCACTTCCCCGCAGCAAGTAAATCTTGCAGTTTCCTATAGTCCATTCCTACGGCTGACTTTAGTGATACCAAGGAACTAGCGGCTGGTTTAACTTCCTGCTGTTTTTGAGCTTGTAATTTAGCTTGCTCCGCTGCTTGTTGTTCTTGTTGTCGTTTTTCTTGTTCTAAACGTTGACGTTCCAGTTCTTCTAGTTGTTTAGCTAGAACCGCCATATCCTGCTGCTTTCTCACTTCAACAAGCATACGACTAGCATCAGGATGTCTATAACTTTGAGCTTGTTCAAAATCAGCAATGGAACGCTCATAATTACCATTTTCTAAATGATAAATTCCACCATTATAGAAATCATCAGCTTTCTTCTGAAGTTCCACAGTTTCGCTCAATAAACTCGCTACTTTTCTCACTCCTTCTGTATCTCCCAATCTGGCTAAAAACTGTTTTAATTTTTCTAAATAATCCTTATCTTGTAATGTCAAAAATGACCGCGTAGCTTCCAGTAAATCAAGGAAAGTATTGCTGTCTTTTGTAACACCTCGTAAAGATAACCAATACCGAACAGAAGAATTTAATTGTTCCCTAGCCCAAGACTGATCAGACAAATGACTTAAACTATGAGCTAAATCTAAAAATAATTCAGGAATCAAAGCCGATCGCTCATTAGCAAGAGATTGATAAACCCCTTGATAATTAGAAAAAATTCCGCCAATTATCTGCTTATCCCCCACTACCAAATCAGATAATAATTGAGGTAATAAGGGGGTCTCATCATAATGAATGAGATAATGAATATCAATTGTGAGACCTGCAAATAAAGCATGAACTGTAATCAAAAACTGATAAAAAACATCAAAATCTTTATTGTTTATCTTGTAGCGACGCGATAAATCGCTAGTATCAATACCAAAGATTTTTAGTTGTTCCTCCTCTTCTAATATTTCTAAATTGTGAGTATCCAATTCATTAATTAACTTAGGATTTTTTCCCATTTGAATAAGCCGATCTCGATCTGGTTTCCACTTAATAGCACGCGATTTAGCAGAGTCATAAAGAATATTTGTATAAGGTAATCGAGCTAAAGCCGTTCCATATTTATAGGTAGTGTCTCCATAACCCCAATAAGCAACCCGAAAATTAAGATAATCCCCTTCAATTTCCGATTCCAAAATCACAAGAGGCTCAGATTTTAGCATCTCAAAAAGCACTTTAATACTAGAGCCACCATGATATTTATTACTATCCCAAGCCCCATCTAAAAATTCAACAGGTCTGATTGGACTATGGTGAGAATAGTTTTTATCTAAAAATTGTCGTAAACCCTGAGCCAAAGTATTCTCCATTTTGGGTACTTGAGTTGCACTGCCAAATTTATCAAAGTTCACCTCTGGAGGGGCAATAATTACTTTCAAAGGAGGGCGATTATTACTGACAGGAGAGTTGAGAATTAAAGACGGAACAATTCTCAGCGGCCAATGCTCAAAAAGTTTATTAACTTCTGGTAATGCTAGGGTTGTCTCTCGCTGTTGAGCAGCTATTTTTAATTGAGTTTCACGGGTAAACTCTGCTAACTCTAGTTGCAGTTGTTTCTGTCTGTCAAATTGTTCTAACTCAAATGCTTTTTTTAGTTCGTTTCTAAGCTGCTCTAATTTTAATTGTGTTTCCTGATTTTTATCGGCTACTTGTAATTGAGTCTGCTGATTAATCTTACTTGCCCATACTTGACAGCCACCAGAAATTAAGCTGGAAAAAATAGATATATCTGTCATAGGTGATTTTTCCGGTTGATTGGGTTGTGTTGGAATTGGTAAATCTGACATATAGTAAGGTTATAGAAAGTAATAAGATTTATGTCTTTAAACCTATTAAAAAATCTGCTAATTTTGACATTATCAAAATAACTCTAATTTATCAAATTCAGCAGATACTAAAATCAGAAAAAATCTCATGATTGATTCAAATTTTCAGCCGCTTTTTGATGGTAATAGTCCGCCTCTTTTTGCAATGAATCAGCCATATCAAAAGACCCATCATTTGCCCAACTTGCGGCTCTATCCTCGTAATGTTTTGCCCAAGCTTCATTATTAGCCGCTTCTGCATAATCTGGTGTCGCCTCACGAGGTATCACGTCAGTATGAAAATTGCTTGTGGATAAATGACTTTCAAAACTAGGCGTTTCAATATAAACAGAATTATGCAAATTATCAAAGTTCGACTGGAAATCAGCACCAGAAAAAGAAACGCAATCAGAATGTAAAATTGTGCTTGGATGTAAATCGGTTAAAAAATTGTGAGAATGTTGATCAAGTCCCTGAGAGATTGATTCAACATGACTGGAATAATTTGAATTTAAATCGTGATTGAGATCACTGAAATTTTGCGCTGCATGATCAATGACCTCATCCGGGAAATGATTATTACCAACGATTTCCCCATGATTTAATGCGTCCATCTGATTAACCCTTTTGTTAGTAAAATACAGTATAAAATAATTATAACTGCAATTAATTACTGAGTGCAACTACTTATCGTTTCACAAATAAAGCCCGATACACAGGTTCACCTTTCTTTTGTGTGGCTATTTCCCGTTCTGTGGGAACTGGGAGAGGGTTTTCTGCTAACCATTCCTCTGTACCCATTTTCTCAAATGCTGGGTGTTCAGAAAAGCGATCGCACATTTCCACAGCAATAAATTTTTGATCAGATTGGACAAATACAACTCCTCCCACCGCCAAATAACCGGCTAATTCTGCAACTAACTCTGGTTGCACTACACGTCTTTTAGCATGGCGGTTTTTAAACCAAGGATCAGGGAATTGAATGGTTACACGCTGTAAAATTCCTGGTGTTAAAGTCGATAAAAGAGGTGTTAATGAGTTATTAACATTGCAAAATAAATAATGCAAATTTGTTAAACCCAACTCACAACGCAACCTATTGGCATCTACAACCAAAGGTTCCCGAATTTCCAAACCTAAAAAATTCCAGTTTGGTTCTACTTTTGCCATCTCTAGTAAAAACCTGCCCCTAGCACAACCAATATCTAGGTGTAGGGGCTGATTTGGCTGTGGATAAACCTTCTCCCACTCTAGGGGATTCGCTGGTATCTGATACTTGTTAGCAAGTGGGTTAACGTGTTGACGAACTCGAACAACTGCCAAAATCAAATCTCCTTGATGTAAAAAAATTCAACATAAATGTGTACAAATATTAAGTCTGACTGCTGATCCCCAGCCAGCCAAAGCAAGAGTTATACTTTGGGAAAAAGAGTATTTGCTCTTCTGCTTTTTAACATTTTCTTAAATCAATGAATAATATCAATTTTCGTTTTGCCATAGTTAGTGACTTACACATTGGGCTTCCCCATACAATTTGGGATCATCCTAGCCGCTTTCATCTTGTTGAAGTCAGTATTCCAGCCTTTGAAAGTGTACTAGAACATTTAATCCAACTCGATTTAGATTTTCTCTTGATTCCCGGAGACTTAACCCAACACGGTGAACCAGAGAACCACGCTTGGTTGCAAACAAAGTTATCTCAACTTCCTTTTCCTGTGTATGTTGTTCCTGGTAATCATGACGTTCCCGTGTTAATGGCAAATGAGCAATCAATTGCTTTCGCTGATTTCCCTCACTATTACCGCAAGTTTGGCTATGAAAACCCAGAGCAACCTTACTACAATTGTCAATTATTGCCAGGAGTGCGGCTGATAGGTCTAAATTCTAACTCATTTGATGACCAGGGTAAGCAGATCGGACGTTTGGATGAAAAACAACTCAAATGGCTAGAATCAGAACTAGCAGCGATTGGGGATGAATTGGTTTTGGTAATGGTGCATCATAATGTGGTTGAGCATTTGCCTAATCAATCAAACCACCCCATGGCAAATCGCTATATGTTAGAAAATGCACCAGAGCTATTAGATTTATTACGTAAACATGAAGTTAGATTAGTCTTTACAGGGCATTTGCACGTTCAAGATGTAGCTTGTGCAGATGGAGTATATGATATTACTACTGGTTCCTTAGTCAGCTATCCTCATCCTTATCGTGTTCTCGAGTTTCAACGGGATCAAGTCGGTAAGGAATGGTTACAAATTGTATCTCATCGAGTAGAATCAGTTCCCGATTTTCCCAACTTACAGCAGTCATCAAAAGAATGGATGGGCGATCGCTCTTTTCCCTTCCTGATCAAGTTACTAACTTTACCACCCTTAAACCTACCATTGGCGCAAGCAAAAGAACTAGCCCCTAATTTGCGAGACTTTTGGGCAACTATAGCCGATGGAGATGGAGTCTTAGACTACCCTGAATTTCCCCTAGAAGTACGTCGCTACATTCAAAAATATGGTGCAGTTAGTCATACTGGTCATCCTACCGCTATTGATAACAACAGTAGATTGTTAATTGGTGATTGGTGATAATACATCTTCATAATAGATAGAAATGATCGCTATTTTGGGATTTTAATTATATGATAGCGATCGCTCTTTTTTATTCTTTTCACCAATCAATGTTGGAGGTAATTGTGCATCAATCCAAATTTTCATGCTGTTAATCTCACAAAATCAGTGCGTCTAGCAGCAAATATCAAACAAGCTTGAATATCCTCTATTTCTAAATCGGGAAAATCTTCTAAAATTTCATTGACAATGCAAGGACGACCTCCACATTGACCAGGTATTTGTGTAATTCTAGTTAATAGTTCATTCATTGATTTAATTAAAGGTGATAATCAGGGGAAACGCATCTAAATTATGTTGACAAAATGTCATATTAGTGTATCTAAACAGAGAAAAACATAATAATGGAATTGAAATGCTTATTAAGTCCTTTATTAATATCCTAAAATTTTCATAAATTTAGAGTAATTAGTTATTTTCAATAATGAGTTAATTTTGTTCATTTCTATATATTAATTCTCTGAATATCTAGATTGTTTTGAGAATCTGGTGAGAATAAATTATTTATGTTTATCTAAATATTCTGATTTTTATCAGATACATTCTAAAATCTTCTCTAAATATTCA
>NZ_JACJST010000049.1 GCF_014698305.1 Anabaena lutea FACHB-196
TAACAATTATATGATTCGAGTTCTCAGTTCCTGTTTCATTGACTCTACATTAGATTCCTCTCATCCCTTATGTCAAGCCTAATTGAGATGCTCTTACCCTGAGCCTCAAACATAGTGATTGTGTTGTTTTAATTGGTTCTAACGCACCTGCAAACCATCCGCGATTGATGAACGAATTAATCAAATTGCGAGAAAGAGGCGGTAAAGTAATTATTATCAACCCCCAAATAGAAATCGGTTTAGTTAAATTTGCCTCTCCTGCATTTCCCATTAAATCATTACTGACAGGAGGTTCAGATATATCATCATTATATTTGCAACCGATTCCTGGTAGTGATGTCGCATTATTTGTCGGGTTGCAAAAATCCCTAATTGAACAGAATTTGATAAAAACAGAATATCTCAATTCTTATACAGAAAACTGGCAACAAATTATAAATTATGCCCAAAATACTCCTTGGGAAAATATTACTAAAATCTGTGGTTTATCTCAAGAAGAAATCACAGCTACAGCTTATTTAATAGGTCAATCAGAGCGTATAGTTTTTGCTTGGGCTATGGGAGTAACTCAACAAGCAAACGGAGTTGATAATATTTTAAGTATAGCAAATACAGCCTTAATTACAGGTAATGCTGGTAAAATTGGTGCAGGAACAATGCCAATTCGTGGACATTCCAACGTCCAAGGATTTGGTTCAATGGGTGTCACCGTCAATTTGCGAGAAGAAATCAAACAAGCACTATCGCAACTATTAGGAAAACCCATCAGCGAAACTCCTGGTTATCATACCCGTGATTTAATAGAAGCAGCAGAAATAGGAAAGATAGATACACTATTTTGTTTAGGGGGAAATTTGTATGCAGCTAACCCAGATTTACAGCAAGCAAAACAGGCATTATCGCAAATAGAAACTATTTTTTATGTAGCTACAAAACCGAATTTAGGACATTTTCACGGATTAGCTAAAACGCAAACTTTGATATTACCAGTCTTCAATAGATTTGAAAATCCCCATAAAACCACAACAGAATCAGGTAATAACTTTGTGCGTTTAAATGATGAAGGTAAAAGTCATTTACAACCACACAATTCTGATTTAATTTCGGAAATAGAATTAATTACAGAAATTGCTCATCGTTTACATGGAGAAACACCGATAAATTGGCGTAAATTACAAGATACAGTTTATGTGAGAGACTTAATTGCTAAAACCATTCCTGGTTATGAAAAAATAGGTGAAATTGATCAAACTAAAGAAGAATTTATCATTGCAGGACGGATTTTAGAAGAACCTAAATTTCCCACATCTGATGGTAAAGCGCAGATGTTTGTCACACCTTTACCGCAATTATCTTTACCGAATAAATCTGATTTTGGAGTTTCAGAAAATCAGTCAGGAATTATAGTCATATTGGGAACAGGACGCAGTTATGGACAACATAATACTGTAGTTTATCGCAGTGAAGATAAATATCGAAATATGCCCCATCGTTATTGTATTTTAATGAATAGTTTGGATGTCAAAAAAGCAGGATTTCAGGAACATCAACGAATTACAGTTAAAGGGAATGCGGGAGAATTAAACAATATTGAAATTATTTGTGGGGGAATTCGTGAAGGTGTAGCTTTTATGTTTTATCCTGAAACTAATGTTTTATTTAAAGCGGAAATTGATCCGCAAAGTGGTACACCTGCTTATAAAAGAGTTCCAGTTTTTGTTTATAGCAAAATGTAGGTTATCTCGTTCCCAGTCTCAGACTGGGAATGCTATCAGGAGTCTCTGACTCCACTTTACAAAGAAGGCAGAGCCTTCTAAAATTCATTCCCATACAGAGTATGGGAACGAGAAAATCCCTAATAGGGATTATGTGAAATTGCAACATAAAGAAGAGTAATGTCATCACCATGCCATTTAGGAGCGTTTCAATCCCTAATAGGGATTAGTTTAAATTGCAATTTTAATGTTACAAGGCTAACGCCTAATTATTTTTGGTTTCAATCCCTAATAGGGATTAGTTTAAATTGCAATTAAGCTGCCATTCCCAAGTATTAAATGTAAGGTCAAGTTTCAATCCCTAATAGGGATTAGTTTAAATTGCAATATTCAACTGTTTCTAAGATAGGAAGTTGACTACGAGAGTTGTTTCAATCCCTAATAGGGATTAGTTTAAATTGCAATTATTGAAAATGCTGATAAAGCGATCGCAATTAGAAGTTTCAATCCCTAATAGGGATTAGTTTAAATTGCAATTTTCTAATTTTGAATCCATGCTTGAAAATGCAGTTTCAATCCCTAATAGGGATTAGTTTAAATTGCAATAATCTTCTTAATTGGCTTATAGGCAGTGTTGAGCTAGTTTCAATCCCTAATAGGGATTAGTTTAAATTGCAATTTCCATTTTTCATTACTTAATTTATTTTCAAAACTTCTGTTTCAATCCCTAATAGGGATTAGTTTAAATTGCAATATTTATCACCTGAGCAAAAGGAGCTACAGAGAATTAGAAGTTTCAATCCCTAATAGGGATTAGTTTAAATTGCAATTTGCTGTTCCAGTCAGAGAAAATAATTTTTGTTGTTTCAATCCCTAATAGGGATTAGTTTAAATTGCAATTAAAATTGTTCTCCTACCGGGTTATTATAAATAGATTTAGAGTTTCAATCCCTAATAGGGATTAGTTTAAATTGCAATGAGATAGATTTGCTGGCTTCATTAATTGGGATAGTTTCAATCCCTAATAGGGATTAGTTTAAATTGCAATTTTATGGCAATCTACGATGGATCAAATTGTACCACCAAAAAGTTTCAATCCCTAATAGGGATTAGTTTAAATTGCAATTCACTAGACTCGGTTGGAATCCAGCGCTCAAATGGTTTCAATCCCTAATAGGGATTAGTTTAAATTGCAATGGATTATTCTTTATCCAGTCTATTACATTTTTGTAGTTTCAATCCCTAATAGGGATTAGTTTAAATTGCAATGTATCCTTTTCTTAATTCAATGATTACTCCTTTATTAGGGTTTCAATCCCTAATAGGGATTAGTTTAAATTGCAATGCGAAGCGCTACTTGGCATCTCTGCCCGAACTCAGTTTCAATCCCTAATAGGGATTAGTTTAAATTGCAATTAATCAACTTAAGAGTGATATTCAACCCCAAAAAATAGTTTCAATCCCTAATAGGGATTAGTTTAAATTGCAATTTGTAAAGCTGAATCCAAGTAGAAAGCAAAGAGTTTCAATCCCTAATAGGGATTAGTTTAAATTGCAATTTTGCTGATAGTTAATTGTTTTCCACTATCAGTTAGGGGTTTCAATCCCTAATAGGGATTAGTTTAAATTGCAATAGAGCCAATTTCACCCAAAACTGCTGTAATTGTCATGTTTCAATCCCTAATAGGGATTAGTTTAAATTGCAATCAAGCTTGCGTTTGGGATTATTAGTTTTGTTGATAGGTTTCAATCCCTAATAGGGATTAGTTTAAATTGCAATTCATTTTACTTTACCTGTTACGCTGTTTACAGCGTGTTTCAATCCCTAATAGGGATTAGTTTAAATTGCAATCTGCCGTTGGCAGTATTGGTACTTCTTTAAAAGTTTCAATCCCTAATAGGGATTAGTTTAAATTGCAATTAAAATCCCGGTGGCGATCGCCGCTAATTGGGCAGGTTTCAATCCCTAATAGGGATTAGTTTAAATTGCAATTTAATCAAGATTATAATTATTCAGGAATAGATGTTCCGTTTGTTTCAATCCCTAATAGGGATTAGTTTAAATTGCAATCTATGAGTTTTTAGAAAAATGCAAATTTTATTTGTTTCAATCCCTAATAGGGATTAGTTTAAATTGCAATTAGTTAACGTCTCTCGCCTCATTTCTTGAGATACTAGTTTCAATCCCTAATAGGGATTAGTTTAAATTGCAATATATCCACGCCAATAGATTTACCCTTTGATACTGAGTTTCAATCCCTAATAGGGATTAGTTTAAATTGCAATTTGGAACGCTAACGGTTGCCTCACCGTTATTGATTGTCAAGTTTCAATCCCTAATAGGGATTAGTTTAAATTGCAATCTCCCACGCCATAACTACCGATGTAGGGTTTAAGGTCGTTTCAATCCCTAATAGGGATTAGTTTAAATTGCAATGGTGTCATTCACCTTTGGTTTTTATGATGGTTGACTGTGTAGTTTCAATCCCTAATAGGGATTAGTTTAAATTGCAATCTGATAGGCAAGTATAAGCACTACGAAACTAGAAGCCAATTGTTTCAATCCCTAATAGGGATTAGTTTAAATTGCAATAAAGACTATCTCAAAATAGAGTCTTTCTACCCTGTTTCAATCCCTAATAGGGATTAGTTTAAATTGCAATTTCATCTTGTCCCCAGCTGGTAATTTGGGGGCAGTTTCAATCCCTAATAGGGATTAGTTTAAATTGCAATTTTTTTGGATAGTTTCTTCCATTATTTCATCGAGAGGAGTTTCAATCCCTAATAGGGATTAGTTTAAATTGCAATTAGTGATTACCTCTTCAGTACCAAAAACTGGAGTGTTTCAATCCCTAATAGGGATTAGTTTAAATTGCAATAGGCCACTAGTTACACCTCCACATCAGTCATACGGTTTCAATCCCTAATAGGGATTAGTTTAAATTGCAATACTTATTTAGACGCTGGAACGCCTGATGAAAGAATAAACGTTTCAATCCCTAATAGGGATTAGTTTAAATTGCAATACAAGAATTGTTTTATTGTTTAGGAGGAATTCAATGTTTCAATCCCTAATAGGGATTAGTTTAAATTGCAATAACCGTGTGATTTTGTAATTCCTTTTTGTTCTGAGTTTCAATCCCTAATAGGGATTAGTTTAAATTGCAATTATTTTACCCATAAGTTTCTCAACTCATGAAAGCTATAATGTTTCAATCCCTAATAGGGATTAGTTTAAATTGCAATATGCCAGCAACCAAAGATGATTTGTGCGATTGAGTTTCAATCCCTAATAGGGATTAGTTTAAATTGCAATATTCCTTGCTTCTTCTTTTGAGATAAAAGATGCAAAAGTTTCAATCCCTAATAGGGATTAGTTTAAATTGCAATAGAACCCAACCGGATTTATTATTGATGCCATCAAAGTTTCAATCCCTAATAGGGATTAGTTTAAATTGCAATTCCGTTTGTGTATATAGCGCAATTACTGCCACGTTTCAATCCCTAATAGGGATTAGTTTAAATTGCAATTTGTTTTGTGACCTGCTGCATAAAGAACGCCCTCATAGTTTCAATCCCTAATAGGGATTAGTTTAAATTGCAATAATTTTTCTGTCTTTAATACAGAGGTTGCGGGATTTAGTTTCAATCCCTAATAGGGATTAGTTTAAATTGCAATTCTTGGAGAATATTTTTACTGTCCCCCCTAACTGTTAGCGAGTTTCAATCCCTAATAGGGATTAGTTTAAATTGCAATTAAAAATTTGGCTTTTGCTGAATTGAGTTTACCAGTTGTTTCAATCCCTAATAGGGATTAGTTTAAATTGCAATAACGATTTACGCATTTAGGATATACACCCACTTAGCCGTTTCAATCCCTAATAGGGATTAGTTTAAATTGCAATTTTAAAATACTACAAAGCAGTGATTGAGCGATAGCTACGCTGTTTCAATCCCTAATAGGGATTAGTTTAAATTGCAATACGAGATGGGGGAAATGAATTGGCGTGCTGGAAAATCAGAGTTTCAATCCCTAATAGGGATTAGTTTAAATTGCAATTCTGACCCAAGTGTTGATGAATGGATCTAGCACCGGTTTCAATCCCTAATAGGGATTAGTTTAAATTGCAATAGCGGCAGTCTGAAAGCCTATATATATGTAGTTTTCAAGGTTCGATTGCGCGGATGAGATAATAATAGTCCATTCCAGCAAAAGTGTCAAGAGTGAAAAACGCTGAAAACCTTACTGTGTAAGGTGCGCGAGGGTGTAGACAGAAAAAATCAATCAAAGCCTTATCTAGATTTGATTTCAGCCATTTTTTGAGAAACCGGATTTTTTACACCCACCCCCTCGCGCATTAGGGGGAAGAAAATCCTTTTATTTCGTGGTTTTTTACCACCTAATTTTTTTACTTTACCAAATTTGAACCTAATCACCATCCCCAATATCCCGCTTAGGCGGACGCTTGTAAGTAAAAGTAAAACTTTCCCCACTAGCAATTACCTTTCGCATTTCATCATACATAGGATAACTACCAACACCACTGAGATTCGCCCAACCTCGCGCCCTCGTTAAAGCCACAAATAACTGGTTACGGAAATTAACATCACTTTCATTTCGCGCCACATTATCAAAACCTACTACATAAACCATATCCGCTTCGTGTCCCTTAGCACGAGTGATACGTGATACCGTCACACCACCATCACACCAAAATTTATCAGGGTCATTCTGAGGATATTGGGGAACTAAATCATTTAACTTTAAAGCAGTGGGAATATAAACATCAATATCGTATTCCATTAAGAAACTAGCGACATAAGTTTCTAATTCCATTGCTTCATAAGTTGAACCCAAAACCAAAACTAAAATATCACGACTGGGGTTGAGTCCATCATGGACAATATTGTGCATAATGTTCTCAGCTAAAGCCGTCATTTCCGCTTCACGAGAACCATAGGTTTCAAACTCTAAAACAGGTTTTCCCCAAAGTTCAGGAATAGGATTTGGTGAAAATTGTGGTTGTCGATTAACAGTTATCGGTTTACCAACTCGTCGAAAATCTCCTTTCACTTCATAACCAATTCTATTCCAATCATCTTTATTAGTAATACCAGTCAGCATCCCTTCTGGACGTAACAAACCCATACCAATAGCATGAGCAGATGTGAGAATTGGCCCCGGAGTCCTGTAACAACGGCGCATGACTTCAGAACGTTTAATTCCCCCTGGATATTGGGGTTGTTTATTCAGTAAATTACCTAATTTTTCGCCAAATACTTCTTTGGCTTTCGGTACTACTAAATTATCCAAACTTTGCGCTTCATCATAAGCCCAAATCAAGCGTCTTTCTTCTGGCTTGTCTTCATTTACAGGACGTAAAGATTGATAAGCTAACCAATAAATAGCTTGTTTATCTTCATATTTCAAATCATCTTCAGCTACTAAATCTTGACCTTCATCGATGAGAATAGCATCGAACATCGGTTCAATAGTAATTTCTTCCAATAGCCGTTTACTTAAATCTATTAAACCTCGATTTGGCTGTCTTTCATTAGTATTTTGCACAGTTCCCGGTCTTTTACCATGATATTCGCAAATAGTTCTATATAAACCTGGTTGTTCTCTTGCTCCCCAAGCATGAAATACTTGTAATTTAAAGTTAGTTTTTGGATCATAGTGCATTTCACCACAACTAAAACGCTTGATCCATTGGTCGAGTAAACCAATCATTAAATCATAGAGAGAACGAGTGAAAAAGACTAAAGCAATATCCCAGTCTGGATGCTTAAGGTGCATATGTGCGGCTTTTTGACATAGCAACACGGTTTTTCCAGAACCTGCAATACCGCGAATACGTTGGGGTCCCGCAGGAATTTCTTTACCAATATGTTCTTGCTGTAAATCTATTTCATAGAGTTTTTCTCGTAAACTATCAATGACACTAGAACGGGTTTTACCTGTAGTAGTAACTTGATTACGGGGTTGTTTACGAAGTACAGGTGTACCGCCAATCACCGATAGCAATAATTCCCAATCTTTATCTTCTAATTCTGTTCCAGGAATGACAATATTAGCTTGTTGAATGCGTTCCAATAAACCAACTTTTCCTAATTGGTCTTGAAATATAATTGGTGGAATATCTGGTAATTTATCAAAGCCTTTTTGTTGCCATTGTTCTGCGGTAATTTGCGGTAGTGCAACTATATTTCTACCATTAACTTTCCGCCAAAGTGCTGTTTCTCTATCACTATATGATATTAAGGCTCGCAGTTGGTGTTCTGCTTGTTGATAAGGATTGGTTTCCGTGATATCACTGTTCTCTAATTGCCATTGTTGACCATTAATAGCGGCAATTTGGTCAATATTAATAGATTTGACTTCAATTACGACTACACCAAATTCTCTATCAACTATTAAGATATCTGGCTCTTTTCTAATTTCTCCAGCTTTGGAAAAAATGGGATAACGCCAATAGCCAATACAGTTTCTATCAGCAAAAGCACTGCGAATAGCATCCCAAACTTTTTGTTCTCCATCTTGATTCTTGATTGCTTCAGTGGTGATAAATTTGCTACCCTGTTCTTCGATGCCTACAGCCATTTTCTTATGTGCCTAAAATGGTTAATGCCGTCAAGGTATCATTGCTGATGGGTAGTGAACCAGTGAGAATATACTGATGTGGGATTATAGGATAGACCTATGATACTTGAGTATGTTTGCGTAAGTAATAGCGCTCACAGCAAAATTAACGCTTTCAGATCATACTCTTGCGCTCTTCTGGAGTGACTCTGCGTCTGGAGCGTGAGATAAAAATCCATTCAACGGAGAGGGGGAGATTCGAACTCCCGGAAGCTTTCACTTCACCTGATTTCAAGTCAGGCGCAATCGACCACTCTGCCACCTCTCCAAATTATTTGTCAGATTGTGGAACACAAAAACTGACAAATAATACTATAACCTATAATTACGCAATTGGCACTACTGAAGCCGAAGAATTATAAAAAATTTCCTCAGCAGCCACCTGGAAGTCTTTACCGACCCAAACGAGAGAAGCTTTTGTTACCACACCATTCTCTAAAGAAACCAGAGAAAAATTCCGTAACTTTATACCATCTTCCTCAATAATCCGGGGTACAGTAGCGGCATTTAAGTAAATTGTTCCCTCTGGACTTCTAAACACAGCTTTTCTTTGCAGCTTCTTAGTATGGCGTAGGGTGCGGTGCATATGACCAAAAGCGACTAGAGAAACTGTTTTCTTCATGTTGAGACTTTGAGAAATCGCTTCCGCTAAATCAGGATCACCAAAATCACCACCTATAGGATGCCAATCTTTACCACAGGGGTCTTCAGGGCGATCACCTAAACCACTCGGCCCATTATGTCCTAAAAAAATAATATTGTCATAAGCAGCACTTTTCACTACTTTGACGATTTTATCTGCGGACTCTTCTAGACTAGAGACACCATACCGTTCCTGACAGATTTCCGCAAATCTCCATTCTGGTCCACCCCAGGTAAAAGGACGACCACCCACCACAGTTAAATTCCAATGGGGAAAATCCAACTTACCATAACCGACTTGGGACACTCCCAATAAATCTAGTTGTTCCTGCACCCAGTCTTCCTTGGTGCGGTCATAAGGACATTTTTTGCGTCCCCATTCAGTGGCCGAGTACCAGGCATCGTGATTGCCCATTACCGCTGCTTTGGGAATATCCAGGGAAGCGATCGCTCTTACCACTTCCACCGACTCATTCCCAAAATCTCCAACAAATAACACTAAGTCAACACCAAGCTGCTTGAGTGCTATGCCGTCTTCTACTTCCCATTGGTCGTGAACATCGCCAATTACAGCAATTTTGAGGGTTATTGATTGAGTTTTCTGACTGGTCATGCCACTTTAAAAAGCCGTATATCTCCAGCATATGAAACTCCACTCGATTTGGGCATAAATTGCCAACATCAACCGCCTACTATTTTTGGTAAAAACTACTATAATTGAATCCACAAGATAATAATTTGTACAAAAAAGCAGTTCTTAATTGTGTTTACAACTACACTTGCTCGACCACAAGGTACACTACCACTAGATTTATTTGCTGCCATTGAGGATCTGAAAACAGAACTCAACGCGGTGATATTAGCGCACTACTATCAAGACCCCGATATTCAAGATATTGCCGACTTTATTGGCGATTCTTTACAATTAGCCAAAGCCGCAGCAAATACCAATGCAGATGTAATTATTTTTGCCGGTGTTCACTTCATGGCTGAAACAGCCAAAATTCTTAATCCTGATAAATTAGTGTTGTTACCAGATTTAAATGCTGGTTGCTCTTTAGCAGATAGTTGTCCTCCAGACGAGTTTGCCGCTTTCAAAGCCGTACACCCAGAGCATTTGGTAATTTCTTACATTAACTGCTCTGCCGAAATTAAGGCCATGAGCGATATCATCTGCACCAGTTCCAACGCTGTCAAAATCGTCCAGCAAATACCCAAAGAACAGCCGATTATTTTCGCTCCAGATCGGAACTTAGGACGGTATGTGATGGAACAAACAGGACGGGAGATGCTGTTATGGCAAGGTAGCTGTATTGTCCATGAGACTTTTTCCGAAAAGAAAATAGTTCAATTAAAAATTACACATCCTCAAGCTGAAGCGATCGCACACCCAGAATGTGAAACCAGCGTTTTGCGTCATGCCAGCTTTATTGGCTCTACAGCCGCTTTACTTAATTATTGTCAAAAAAGTCCTACACAGGAGTTTATCGTGGCTACAGAGCCAGGAATCATCCACCAGATGCAAAAACTAGCACCTGATAAACATTTTATTCCCGCGCCCCCACAGAATAATTGCGATTGTAACGAATGTCCGTTTATGCGGTTAAATACCTTAGAAAAGCTGTATTTAGCCATGAAAAATCGCACCCCTGAAATCACCATGTCAGAGGATATCCGTCTCGCTGCATTGCGTCCCATGCAACGGATGTTAGAAATGAGTGTTTAGGTAGAATGTCATAGATTGTAGAGACTTTTCAGGAACAGTCTCTACATAGATTTTAGATTTTGATGTGTAGTCCATTTTGGGATGTTTAATTTCCCGCAGGAGTTGACTTAATCTTCTCCACTTCTTTCTGCGCTGCCTCACTATATTCCCTGTATAACTTAGTCCGAATTTTTGCCTCTTTATAGCGGCTATGATTAGGGGGAACCTTACCCATTAAATCAGAAGCCCGTTGCCATGTAGCAGCTAATTCCAACCACTGAGTTGAAGTTGTAGCTGTTTTACCAGAAGCAGAAGCTTGGTTGGCAAATCTCACAGCATCTGCAAATGCGTCATCTGATGAATTATTAGAGGCGTTAGAAAGGCCTTTGTTAACAGTACGGGATGATACTTGTGATTTAATCTCGTTTGCTGTTTTAAAAGATGGCAAAAAGTCTAGCGGGATGAAATTCTTGATTGTATTTCCTAAACCGGAATTAACCAGCCAAGCCAGCAAAAGCATTGTGCATAAACCAGCCGTCCCTATTATCCCCTTCTTTGCTGAATGTTTGTGCTTATATTTGTTAGTCAGTAAAGATTGAGCTTGAGGTAGAATCTGTTTTCCTGATTCAGCATAGGCTCCTGTAAAATCTTGAATGAATTGTTTGACAAAACCAGGCGGAGATAGTGTAATTTCCTGTGACCAAAGTAATTGATTTTCCCGACCACGGTTAATTTCTTCTAGCCACAATAATTGCTCTTCCCTAACAATGCGACTGTTAATATTGACTTTACGAATGTTACGTGGTGCAGTTGAATCAAGAATTTGCTGAATTTGCTGTACCAGAAGAGATTGCTCAAGTTGTTCTACTGTAGCAGCCTCACACAAAAGTTGTAATACACCATCAGCAAAAATCGCTCTAGTTCTGACACCAGACATAACTAGCTTTTCGTTCAATAGTTGAATAATCGCAGCAACGCTACCCTGGTGAGCTTGCCAAGCGATATCATTTATCCGATCTACCATTTGTGGTTTAGTGATAGCTCTTACACCCTGACCTGTTAACTGACTCATTAATTTAGGACTCTGTTTTTACAAACTTCACCTAGTCTAAAATTGTATGAGTAAATAGATAAGGTTGCCAAACAAAATTATTAAGACCCTGGTATCATATCCTGATCATGCCAACTTTATCCAATGTGTTTAGAATAGCTTAGAAGCACAGGGGTTTGTTCTCATATCTCACTCCCATGTTTTCCGGGTTGGAAAAGTGATGTACTTTAACATACTTGAACTTGTAGTCCACGTGGGTAGACTTTGCTTGTTTTGTAAGTAGTTAGAATCTTAAAAAAACAAAACCCCCCCCGGTGTGAAGGGGGAGGGGGGTTTGTGGTAAGAATAGACCTGGCATCGAGCTATTTTGGCGTGGGGCAACCCCCAGACTATCGTTGCCGCAACAG